>NZ_BAAAYR010000004.1:764273-911289 GCF_039536445.1 Microlunatus spumicola
CTTCTTGCTCTTCTTCGACTTCTTGTCGGACTTCTTCGCGTCGGCCTTCTTGTCGGACTTCTTGTCCGCCTTCTTGGCGTCGGCCTTCTTGTCGGCCTTCTTGTCCGCCTTCTTGTCCGACTTCTTGTCGGACTTCTTGGCGTCGGCCTTCTTCGCGTCGGCCTTCTTGTCCGCCTTCTTCGCGTCCGCCGTGCCGTTCGTCGCAGCGGCCGTGGGAGCCGGGGCGGCGGCGGCGCTGACCGCGGCCTCGAGGCTGGCGAGACGCTGCTCGGCGTCGGCGACCGCACGGCGCAGGGCCTGCAGCTGGTCGGCCTGGGCGTCGACCTGGTTGTCGATCTCGGTGATGACGTCGCTGACCGGGGTGTCGATGACCGGGCGGGCCGCCGGCGAGGGCGGCGTCGCCGACCCGCCGTCGGGACGACGGCTCAGGCGCTCGGCGGTCTCGGCGGGCAGGGCCTGCTTGTTGTTCGGCGCGGTCGCCGGCGAGTCGGGCGTCTCGGCGCCGGACTGGGGCGTCGGGGCCGGGGTGGTCGCCGCGGTCTTGCGGGCGGTCGTGCGCGGGCTCGCGGGACGGGCCGGGGTCTTGCGCGCGGTCGTCGTGGTGCCGGCTGCACCGGTCGTCCGGGCGCTCGCGGTCTTGCGCGGCGTCGCGGTCTTCCGCGGGGTCGCCGTCTTGCGGGGCGTCGCGGCCTTGCGCGGGGTGGTGGTCTTGCGCGCGGCCGGGGCGCCGGCGGGCGGCGTCTCGGGGTCGGACGCGGTGTCGCCGGGGGTGGCGCTCGAGGGGTCGGCGGCCGTGGAGGTCGCGCTCGGCACCGACTGCTCGGCCGGAGCCTCCGTCGGGGCGTCGCCGGGGACGTCAGGGGTGGTCTCGGTCATGGGCAGTCCTCGTCGTGAGTGGTGGGTCGTGCGGGTGCTGAGGGGGCCGTCGTCGAGGGCCCCGGAGACGACTCAGCCGCCACCCGCGAGGGTGACGGCTGAGTCGAGGACGTCGTGCTACTTGAAGGCGTCCTTGACGTCACCGGCAGCGTCCTTGACGTGCTCGCCGGCCTGCTTCGTCTGGGCCGAAGCCTGGTCGCCCTGGCCCTCGGCCTGGAGACGCTCGTTGTCCGTCGCGTCGCCGGCGGCTTCCTTGGCCTTGCCGCCCAGCTCTTCGACCTTGTTCGAGATCTTGTCACCGATACCCATAGGGGCTCCCTTCGTCGACACTGTTGCGACGAGGTTACGCCCCGACCCTGTGGCGGCCAGGTCCGGCGTCAGCGCACCCCGAGGCGGGGTCGGACGTGCAGCCCGACCTCCGGGTCGACCAGGGTCTCCTGGGCGGCCGGGACGCCGTCGGCCAGCAGGGTGGCGTCGACCTCGACGTTCCGCTTGACCAGCCCGAGGGCGATCGAGCCGAGCTCGTGGTGGCGGGCGGAGCTCCCCACGAAACCGACCGCGCGCCCGTCCAGCGTCAGCGGGGAGCCGGGCGCGGGCAGCCGCTCCTCGGTCCCGTCGAGCAGCAGCAGCACGAGCCGCCGCGGCGGACGGCCGAGGGTGTGCACGCGGGCGACCGTCTCCTGCCCGCGGTAGCAGCCCTTGTCGAGGTGCACCGCGACGCCGATCAGACCGGCCTCGTTCGGGATCGTGCGGGCGTCCGTGTCGAGGCCGGGCCTCGGGACGCCGGCGGCGACGCGTCGCGCCTCGTACGCCCACGTCCCCGCCCGCGGGCCGTCGCCGAGGGCGTCGGCGAGCCGGTCGCGCGGCACCAGCAGCTCGGCGCCGCCGAGCGAGTCGGGGGCCCGGCGCGTGACGAGGGCGAGCGGTTCGGCGGCGTCCGGGTCGGCGGTCCAGACGACGGCGACGGAGTCGCTGAGGTCCTCGACCTCGACCCGCATCATGAAGCGCATCGAGTCCAGCCAGGCCGCCGCGGCGGCCGCCGCCCCGGGCTCGGTGTGCGCCCAGAACGCGGTGCCGTCGTCGACGCCGTACAGCGCGTGCTCGAGGTGGCCCTGGGGGGACAGCACCAGCGTCGTGGTCCCCTGCCCCGGCTGGAGGCCCAGCAGGTGCTGGGTGGTCAGGGAGTGCAGCCAGGTGAGCCGGTCCGGCCCGGTGACCCGCAGGACGCCGCGGTGCGACAGGTCGACGCGCCCGACGCCGCGCTCCAGCGCACGCTGCTCGCGTACGGGGTCCCCGTAGTGCCAGGGCACCCCGGCGTCCGGGCCCTCTTCGGCCACGACGGGGGTCGGTCGGCGCTCCTCGCTCATACGGGGGTCAGCGCGCCGGGGCGGAGGTTTCTTCCCGTCCGGGCGCGCAGGGCGTGGCCCGGGTCAGGCGCCTCGCCCCTCGTCGCTAGACGCGGCGGAGCCGCGCCCAGAGGTGGTTCTGCAGGGGGTGCCCGCCGGCCGCCTTGTCGAAGGTCCACAGCAGGTCGCCCTCGACGAGCCCGTACAGGCGCTGGCCGGCGGTGTACTCGTCGGCGCTCGACGTCCGGACGACGGCGTCGGTCGTCAGCTCGATCTTGGCGCCGGTGATCTTCCCGTACCAGACCTCGGCGTAGCCGGCCGGGTGGCACATGACGACCTCGAGCGCGTCGTCGGGCTGGGGACGCCAGAAGCCGGTCTCCATGGAGAGCGGGCGCACGGCCTTGCCCTCCTCGTCGACCTCGAAGGTCTGCGACAGGTAGTGCAGGAAGTCGCCGCCGTTGTGGGCGAAGTCGATCTGCTGGCCGAAGTCGAACTCCTCGGTGCCCGGGTACACACCCTTGCCGGTGCCCTCCCAGCGGCCGACGAGCCAGGCCAGGCGGTTGACGGCGGGGTTCAGCCCATCAGGGATCTCGAACGGCATCGCGCCAGCCTATCGAGCGCCCCGGATAGCGTGGCCCACGTGCCGAACCGCTACGTCGTCATCGGGGCCGGAGCCATCGGAGGGGCGATCGGTGGCCGGCTGCACCAGGCCGGACGCCCGGTCGTCCTCGTCGCCCGCGGCGAGCACCTGGACGTCCTGCGCCGCGACGGCCTCCGGCTGCGTACGCCGGACGAGGACGTCCGGCTCGACGTCCCGGCCGTCGGCGGACCGGAGGAGCTCGAGCTGACCCCGGACGACGTGCTGGTGTTCGCGACGAAGACCCAGCAGGTCGAGGCGGCGCTGCGGACGTGGGCCGACGTCGACGTGCACGCCGACGGCCGAATCGTGGGCTCCGCGGGCGCGCTGCTGCCGGTCTTCACCGCGCTCAACGGCGTGGCCGCCGAGTCCATGGCGCTGCGCTGGTTCGCCCGGGTGGTCGGCGTGTGCGTCTGGCTGCCGTCGGTGCACCTGACCGCCGGCGAGGTGATCATCCGCGGCGGGCCCACGTCGGGAATGCTGCACCTCGGGTCGATCCCGGCAGGCCGCGAGCAGGAGCTCGTGGCCACCGTGGCCGCCGACCTGGAGGCGGGCCGTTTCGACGCCCCGCGGCCCGCCGACGTGATGCCGTGGAAGTACCGCAAGCTGATCTCCAACCTGGCCAACGGCCTGCAGGCCCTGGTCGGGGCCGGGGGCGGCACGGAGCAGCTCGCCGCGGCGGTGGAGGGCGAGGCCCGGGAGGTGCTCGACGCCGCGGGCATCGAGGTCACCCCCGACGCCGAGGAGGCGGCGGCGCGCAAGGCGGCCTTCACGATGCACCACGTCCCCGGGGTGCCGGACGACGTCGGCGGCTCAACCTGGCAGTCGCTCACGCGCGGGACGGGGAACGTCGAGACCGACTACCTCAACGGCGAGATCGCCCGCATCGCCCACGGGCTCGGCCGGCAGGCCCCGCTCAACGCCCGGCTGGCCTCGCTCGTCCGCCAGGCCTCCGTACGCGGTCAGCAGCCGGGCGCCGTCACGGCCGCGCAGGTCGCCGAGGCGCTCGGGCTGTAGCGCCCTTCGACAGGCTCAGGGAACGGGCGCGGGCTCAGGGAGCGGCGGCGGGCTCAGGGAGCGGCGGCGGGCTCAGGGAGCGGCGGCGGGCTCAGGGAGCGGCGGCGGGCTCAGGGGGACGGCGGCGGGGTCAGTAGACCAGCGCCTGGACGTCGGGCTGGAGCACCCGCTCGACGAACGTCGCCGCTCCCGCGATCGTGCAGCCGTCCAGCAGGTCGGCCTGGGTGAGCTCGCGCCGGGCCGCGCACTGGGTGCAGACGACGACGGCGCCGAGGTCGACGAGCGGCGCCACCAGGTCGGCCACCGGGGTCGCGTGCTCCAGACCGAGGTCGGGCTGGGCGTCGCGAACCGCGAACCAGACGGCCTCACCGGTGAGGAACACGCCGACCTCGGCCCCGGCGGCGAGCGCGGTGGCCGCCACGGTCCAGGCCTGGTTCGCCCGTTCGGCGGCCTCGGCCCCGCAGGTGATCTTGACCATCAGGGGACGCGGAGACTCCGGCATGCGGCCATTGTCGGGGAGTGGCTAGCCTCACGGCGTGCGGGTGGTGGTGCAGCGGGCGACGAGCGCGAGCGTGACCGTCGAGGGCGAGGTGGTCGGCTCGCTCCCGGGTCCCGGGCTGGTCGTCCTGGTCGGGGTCACCCACGACGACACCGAGGCGGACGCGGCCAGGCTCGCGGACAAGGTGTGGACGCTGCGCATCCTGGCCGACGAACGTTCCGCGGAGCAGGAGGGCGCTCCCCTGCTGGTGGTCAGCCAGTTCACCCTCTACGCGGACACCCGCAAGGGACGGCGGCCGTCCTGGAACGCCGCCGCGCCCCGACCGGTCAGCGAGCCGCTGGTCGAGGCCTTCGTCGCCGCTCTGCGGGCGCGCGGCGCGCACGTGGAGACGGGCGTCTTCGGCGCGATGATGCAGGTCGCCCTGGTGAACGACGGCCCGATGACCTTGGTCCTCGACACGGACTCATGAGGGGGACGACCCCCCCGCCCCGCTGAACAAGAAAGTGGTCGCCCCGGACCCCGTTGACGTGAGTCAGGAGGTCGGGAGCGACCACTTGCGTGAAGCAGGTGAGGCTCAGGCTCAGGCGGCGGTGAGCTCCACGTCGACCTCGGCCACGGTGCCGACCGAGGCGACGACCGTACGGTCGGCCTTGGCGCCCGGCGCGAGGGTGCGCAGGGTCCAGCGGCCGTCGTGGGCGAAGAACCGGAAGTGGCCCGTCGCCGACGTCGGGACCTCGGCCGTGAACTCGCCCGACGGGTCGAGCAGGCGCACGTACGCGCCGGCGACGGCCTCGCCGCCGCGCAGGACGCGGCCCTGGATGACCGCCTCCTTGGAGGTGTCGACGCCGGCGATGCTCAGGCCGCCCTTGGTGGCTCCGCACATGAGATGGACCTCGTTCTTCGAAGGGGTTGGGGCGAGAGGGTGGTCAGGCGGTGGACTAGACGGTGCCGGGCTCGTCGCCGACGGCGACCGGGACACCGACGAGGGAGCCGTACTCGGTCCAGGAGCCGTCGTAGTTCTTGACGTTGGCCTGGCCGAGGATCTCGTGCAGCACGAACCAGGTGTGCGCGCTGCGCTCACCGATGCGGCAGTAGGCGATGATGTCGGTCTCGAAGTCGAGCCCGGCGTTGCCGTAGAGGGCCTTGAGGTCCTCGGCCGACTTGAACGTGCCGTCGTCGTTGGCCGCCTTGCTCCACGGGACGTTGATCGCCGTGGGGATGTGGCCGCCGCGCTGCGCCTGCTCCTGCGGGAGGTGCGCCGGGGCCAGCAGCCGGCCGGCGAACTCGTCGGGGCTGCGGACGTCGACCAGCGCGTCGGTGCCGATCGCCTCGACGACCTCGTCGCGGAACGCGCGGATCGTCAGGTCGGGCTCGGCCGCCTCGTACTGCGCCGCCGGGCGGGTGACGGTCTCCGAGGAGAGCGGACGGGCGTCGAGCTCCCACTTCTTGCGGCCGCCGTCGAGCAGGCGGACGTCACCGTGGCCGTAGAGCTTGAAGTACCAGTACGCGTACGCCGCGAACCAGTTGTTGTTGCCGCCGTAGAGCACGACCGTGTCGTCGTTCGCGATGCCGCGCTCGGACAGGAGCGCACCGAACTGCTCGCGGTTCACGAAGTCGCGGCGCACCGGGTCCTGGAGGTCCTTCTTCCAGTCCAGCTTCACGGCGCCCTCGATGTGGCCGCCCTCGTACGCGGTCGTGTCCTCGTCTACCTCGACGAGGACGACGTTGTCGTCGGACGCGTGCTCGGCGACCCAGTCGGCGTCGACGAGGACTTCAGACGTGCTCATGTGTGGCTCCTGTGCGGATGTGCGTTGGATGAGGCCGGACGCGACGGTCGGCCACGTGGGCTCGAGCGGGTGCGTGCGGGTCGTACGTGCGCCGCGGGGCGCGTGCCCGTGCTGCGCGGCGGGGCCGCGGTCAGCAGGGCCGGTCAGGCACCCAGGTCAGGGCCGACAGAGCGACGAGCGCATTCGACCGTGGTCCACCGCACGGCGGCGGACCAGCGGGAGTGCCCACGCGGTCGTCATGGCGACCACGTTACGACGGCCGCCTCCCGATCGGCAGCCGGAGGACCGGATCGCGAGACTCGCGTCCAGCATGTGAGAACCCCCGAGTGCTCACGCCTGCCCCGCGAACGTGAAGTTGTTCACATTGTGTTCACCCAAGAGGAGCCTGAGAGGCCGGTCGGGGGCCTCAACCGCCCGCGAACGGGGGCAGCACCTCGACCACGGTGGGGCCTTCGAGGGGGCGCCGCAGGAGGGCCTCGGAGGCCGAGATCCCGTCGACCAGAAGACTGGATGCCCTGATCACACGCGTGAAGCGGTCCTCGTCGTGCCGTGTGAGGACGGCGTCCAGCGCCTCGGCCACGGTGCCCGCCTCGACCGTCTCGGACGGGGTCTGGGCAGCGGCTCGCGCCCCGGCCCAGAAATTGAAGGTCACCTGCGTCACTGCGTTAGTGTCCAGCCATGCACCAGGGCAGCGACGAAGGGGCCCGGGTGCGGTCCGGCGCTTGCTGATCGGTCCCGATCACCCCTGCTGAGGAGACCCGCGATGGCCACTCTGCTGCTTCTGACGAACGACATGCACGCGTCCGCGGAGATCCTTCCCGCGCTCGAGCTGCTCCCCCACCAGGTCAAGGTCGCCCAGGCCGAGGCCACGGCGCTGCTCGATGCGCCCGCCGCCGACGTGATCCTGCTCGACGCCCGCCGCGACCTGGTCGGCGCCCGCTCGCTCTGCCGGCTCATCGAGACCACCGGCAAGGAGTCCCCGCTGCTGGTCATCGCGAGCGAGGGCGGCCTCGCCGCGCTGAGCTCCGACTGGGGGTTCGACGACATGCTGCTCGCCTCCGCCGGACCGGCGGAGGTCGACGCGCGGCTCCGCCTGGCCATGACGCCGGTCTCGCACGCCGGGGTCGACCCCCTCATCCAGACCGGCAACATCGTCATCGACGAGGCCGGCTACAGCGCCAAGCTCAACGGCGTCCAGCTCGACCTCACCTACACCGAGTTCGAGCTGCTGAAGTACCTGGCGCAGCACCCGGGCCGGGTCTTCAGCCGGCAGCAGCTGCTCAGCGACGTCTGGGGCTACGACTACTACGGGGGCACGCGGACGGTCGACGTCCACGTCCGTCGCCTGCGCGCCAAGCTCGGCCCCGAGTACGAGTCGGTCATCGGCACCGTGCGCAACGTCGGCTACCGCTTCGTCACGCCGGCCGACGAGCCGGGCCGGGAGACCAACCGCGTCTCCGCGGGCTGAGCCCTTCTAGACCCTCGAGGCCCGAGGCTCCCCGCCTCCGCCGACCCAGCTCCGAAACCGCTCGAGCAAGCTCCCCGTGGGCGTCGAGCTCTCGACGTCCACGATCCATCGGACCTGCCCGGACCCCACGACCTTGGCACCCTCGAAGGCTCGGAGCGCGTCCCCGACCCGCAGCCGTCGCCAGTGCTGCAGGGCGAGGTCGATCACGGGAGCGATCACCACGCGACCGGCGGCACCAGGGGCGAACGAGATCGGTGCGCCGCACAGCACCCACGCGTCGGTCTGCTCCGTCCCCTGCGTCCAGGGAAGACCCCAGCTAGCCCGGTAGGACGGGGAGCCCGAGAGGTCGAGCGGCGTCCTCCGCCCTCCGGTCGCGAGGAGCGAGAAGGACAGGCCCAGGGCGAGCCAGCCGGTCGCGGGCTCGGTCACCGGCGGTGCGCTCAGTCCTCGTGGCGCGAGCGCTCGATCCGGGCGGCGAGGGCGCGGACGTGGGTCGGGACGGTGCCGGGAGGACCGGCCTTGCGGACGTACCGGACCGCGCCGACGACCTGGGAGGCGATCAGCGGGACGATCGCGAGGGCCGACCAGTTGGCCACCGCCCCGGCGAAGTCGACCGCGTGGCTCGCGGCGATGCCGGCGAACAGGCCGAGGACGACCACCGGGTACGACACCAGGTGCAGCACCCAGGACAGGCGCTCGCCGCCGTTCGGGACGCCGGCGCCCCAGGCGTTCGCCGCGCGCAGCCACAGCCGCTGCTGGGACACGCAGATCAGGCCGACCACGGCGCCGCAGACCAGCAGCGTGATGATCCAGGGCACGGCGGTCGTCGACGTGACCCCACGGGTCGTCGCGTTCAGGGCGAGCAGCGCGAGGATCACCGAGGCCGTGGCGAGGATCGAGCCGACCGCCACCAGCATCGCGTTGTGCTGCGCCCGACCGACCAGGTCCCGCTCGATGCCGGCCGTACCCGCGTTCGTCACGGCGGTCAGGATAGGCGCAGCGGCCAGGCCGGCCGGGCCCGCTAGCGTGACCGCCATGACTGGTGACGAGGGCGGCGACCCGCGCGACGAGGTGGCCGGGACCCGCGTACGGGTGGTCGCCGACCCGGGACCGGACCTGCTGGAGGCGGTCGGCGCGCTGCTCGACCGGGCCGCCGCGGTCGACCCGTCCCCGCCGCTGAACGAGGCCGGCGTGCTGGCCCTCAAGCACCCCGACCGGGGCGACACCCGGCACCTGGTCGTGGTCGAGGGGACCGAACCGGTCGGCTACGCCCAGCTGGCCGACGACGGCACCGGGCAGCTGGTCGTGGACCCGCGGGTCCGGCGGCACGGCGTCGGGAGCCTGCTCGTGCAGGCCCTCCTCGACGTCGCCCGCACGGCCGGCGTGGAGCTGCGGGTGTGGGCGCTGGGCGACTCCCCCGCCGCCTCGGCCCTGGCCGCGCGCACGGGCCTGATCGCGAGCCGCACCCTGCTGATCATGAAGCGACCCCTTGCCGACCTGCCGGAGCCGGTCGTGCCGGAGGGCGTCACGATCACGACCTTCCGCGTGGGTCAGGACGAGCAGGCGTGGCTGCGGACCAACGCGCGGGCCTTCGCCCACCACCCCGAGCAGGGTTCGATCACGGCCGAGGACCTGGCCGAGCGGACGGGCGAGGCCTGGTTCGACCCGGAAGGCTTCTTCCTGGCCCGGGCTTCCGGGAGCGCCAGCGAAGGGAAGCCTCCGGGGGGTGTGGGGGGTCGTCCCCCCTCAGGACAGAGCAATCCGGAGGGGCCGGTACTCGGCTTCCACTGGACCAAGCAGCACGACGCGCTCGGCGAGGCGGGCCTCGGGGAGGTCTACGTGCTCGGCGTCGACCCCGACGCGCAGGGCCGCGGTCTCGCCAAGGCCCTGCTGCTGACCGGGCTCGCGCACCTGCGCGACGCTGGCGACGACGTGGTCGAGCTCTACGTCGAGGCCGACCAGCCGGGACCCGTCGGGCTCTACCGGGCGTACGGCTTCACGGAGGCGGCCCGCGACGTCATATACGCGGGTCCCGGGAGCGGTCCCACCGTCTCGACCGCGTAAGAGCGTTCACCTGTTCTGAGTAGCATCAGCCCTTCCCGAGCAAGAGGAGCGTGATGGACGTGGTCGACACGGCTGTCCCCAGCCTGGAGACCGACGGCGGCACCATCAACACCGACGGGGCGGACCTGAGCCTCGTCGACAGGCTCCCCGAACCGGAGCTGCCGGCCGACCGGTTCCTGGACCGCGAGCTGTCGTGGCTCGCCTTCAACAACCGCGTGCTCGACCTCGCCCGCGACCAGGTGCGCGTGCCGCTGCTCGAGCGGGCCAAGTTCCTGGCGATCTTCGCCTCGAACCTGGACGAGTTCTTCATGGTCCGCGTCGCCGGCCTCAAGCGGCGCATCGCCGCGGGCGTCGCCGTGCCGGGCGTCAGCGGGCTGCTGCCCCGCGACCTCCACATCGCGATCCTGAACCGCACCCGCGAGCTCGTGGAGGAGCAGCACAGGCTCTTCGCCGACGAGATCCGCCCGGCGCTGGCCGCCGAGGGCATCGAGCTCCTGCGCTGGGACGAGCTGCGGCCGGACGAGCGCGAGCGCATGCACGTGCTGTTCGCCGACCGGATCTTCCCGGTGCTGACGCCGCTCGCGGTCGACCCGTCGCACCCCTTCCCCTACATCTCGGGGCTGTCGATCAACCTCGCCGTCCTGGTCAAGAACCCCGAGACCGGCTCCCGCCAGTTCGCCCGGGTCAAGGTCCCGACCGTGCTGCCGCGCTTCGTGCAGCTCGACGAGGGCCGGTTCGTCCCGCTCGAGGACGTCATCGCCCGCCACCTCGACCAGCTCTTCAGCGGCATGCAGGTCGTCAGCCACCACGTCTTCCGGGTCACCCGGAACGAGGACGTCGAGGTGGAGGAGGACGACGCGGAGAACCTCCTGCTCGCCCTCGAGAAGGAGCTGCTGCGCCGCAAGGTCGGCCGCCCGCCCGTGCGCCTCGAGGTCGAGGACGACATGGACCCGCGGATGCTGGAGATCCTCGTCACCGAGCTCGACATCACCGAGCGCGAGGTGTTCAAGCTGCCCAGCCCGCTGGACCTGCGCGGGCTGTTCTCGCTGACCGACCTCGACCGCGCCGACCTCAAGTACCCGGCGTTCCTGCCGACGACCCACCCGCACCTCGCCGAGGTGGAGACCGCGCAGCCCGCCGACATGTTCGCGGCGATCAAGCAGCGCGACGTGCTGCTGCACCACCCGTACGACTCCTTCGCCACGAGCGTGCAGCGCTTCATCGAGCAGGCGGCGGACGACCCGCAGGTGCTGGCGATCAAGCAGACGCTCTACCGCACCTCCGGCGACTCCCCGATCATCGACGCCCTGATCGAGGCGGCCGAGGCCGGCAAGCAGGTGCTCGCGCTGGTCGAGATCAAGGCGCGCTTCGACGAGCAGGCGAACATCGCCTGGGCCCGTCGGCTCGAGCGGCACGGCTGCCACGTCGTCTACGGCGTCGTGGGGCTCAAGACGCACTGCAAGCTCTCGCTCGTCGTCCGCGACGAGCCCGACGGGCTGCGCCGCTACGCCCACGTGGGCACGGGGAACTACAACCCCAAGACCGCGCGGACGTACGAGGACATGGGCCTGCTGACCGCGAACCCGATCATCACCGACGACATCGGCCGGCTGTTCAACCACCTCTCGGGGATGAGCCAGGAGACCTCGTACAAGCGGCTCCTGGTCGCGCCGCACGGCGTGCGGACCGGGCTGCTGGAACGCATCGAGACCGAGATCGCCCACCACGAGGCCGGCCGCCCGTCGGGCATCCGGATCAAGGTCAACTCGCTGGTCGACGAGGCCATCTGCGACGCGCTCTACCGCGCCTCGCAGGCCGGCGTCTCGGTCGACCTCTGGGTCCGCGGCATCTGCACGATGCGTCCGGGCGCGCCCGGGCTGAGCGAGAACATCCGCGTCCGCAGCATCCTGGGCCGGTTCCTCGAGCACAGCCGGCTGTTCTGGTTCGCCAACGGCGGCCAGCCCAGCGTCGGCATCGGCTCCGCCGACCTGATGCACCGCAACCTCGACCGCCGCGTCGAGGTCCTGGCGTCGATCAACTCCCCCGCGCACGTGACGGAGATCGGCGAGCTCTTCGACGTCGCCTTCGACAAGCGCACGGCGTCGTGGAAGCTCCAGCCGGACGGCACCTGGGAGCAGTTCACGCTCGACGAGGACGGTCGGCCGCTGCAGGACATGCAGGAGCTGCTGATCGCCACCAAGAGCCGGAGGCGGTCCGGCGCGAACCCGTCGCGGTGACCGTCTCGGTCATGCGGGCCGGCGGGGTGCAGGTCATCCCCGCCCGACCGGTCCTGGCCGGTGGTGCGGTCGTGACCCGACAGCACCCCGTACGTGGCACCGAGGTGTGCGTCGTGCACCGCAAGCGCTACGACGACTGGTCGCTGCCGAAGGGCAAGGTCGAGAACGGCGAGTCCGTCCCCGCCGCCGCGGTCCGTGAGGTCCTCGAGGAGACGGGCGTGACCGTCCGCCTCGGCATCCCGCTCGACACGGTCTCCTACGACCTGACCAAGCCGGCCCGGCCGGACCTGTCCAAGCACGGCAAGCTGCTGACGGGGATCAAGAAGGTCAGCTACTGGGGCGCGACCGCGCTCCACACCGCTCGGCGCGCCCCCGACCACGAGGTCGACGTCGTGTCCTGGCTGCCGGTCCGCGCGGCGCTCGGGCGGCTCTCGTACGCCGCCGACCACTTCCTGCTCGAGCAGTACCTCGAGCAGCCGGTGACCACGCCGCTGGTGATCGTCCGGCACGCGAAGGCCATGGACCGCAAGGACTGGTCCAAGAAGGACTCGGCGCGCCCCATCAACGCCCAGGGTCGCAAGCAGGCCAAGCTGCTCGTGCCGATGCTCGGGGCGTACGGGGTGGAGCGGCTCGTGTCGTCGACCGCGGTGCGCTGCCTCAGCACCCTGCAGCCGTACGCGACGGCGTCGAAGCTCAAGATCACCACCTACCCCGGGCTGACCGAGGAGGAGGGTTCCGGAGACGCGGCCGGCGTCGCCAAGATCATCCGCCGGGTGCGGTCGAGCACGGTCCGCACGGGTCGCCCGACGGCGATCTGCGTGCACCGGCCGGTGCTCCCCCACGTCCTCGACGCCCTCGAGATGGCGCCGACCACGCTGGTGACGGGCGAGTTCCTCGTCGCGCACCTGACCGAGGACGGCAGCGTCCACGCCGTCGAGCGCCACCGACCGCAGACGTGAGCGGCGGGAACGCCCCCTGAGCTCGTCGAAGGGCCTCGAAGAGGTCGGCTTCCTGCTCGTGCACCTGCGCCGACCCGTTCCGGGCCCTTCGACAGGCTCAGGGGCGTGTCCCCTGACCTCGTCGAGCCGACCGGCTCAGCGGCGCGGGCGTCAGTCCTCGACGACGAGGGCCTGGTCGCGCACCGGGCGCGCGACGAGGCGCACGGACAGGCGCTTGAACGCGTCCTCGACGAAGGCCTCGACGTGCGCGTCGGCCACGGGGAACGCGGTCACGGGGATCTGGCCGGACTCCCAGCCGAGGCGCTCGATCTCCTCGACGCTGACGAGGTTGTGGCGCTGCCGGTCGAACGCGTAGACCGTGACCTCGGTCGTGCGGTCCACCGCGATGTCGATCCCGAGGATCGTCCAGCGCTCGCGGTCGACCCCCGCCAGCTCGTAGAGGCTGGGCGAGCCCAGCGTGGCGACCGCGTCCTCCGCGGCCGCCGTCCCCACGTAGTCGCTCCACCCGGCCGTCGCCGGCCCCAGCACCTGGTGCTCGCTCACGCGACGGATGGTGGCAGCGGCGGGTGAACGACCGGCCAACGCCGGGCGGCGCGCCCGTGACCGTCGCGTCCTCGACGGGCACCGCCGAGCGCGCGCGTCCTAGACGCGCACCGCCGAGCGGCGCACCGCGCTGCCGATGTCGGGGTTGTCGGTGAAGAAGTCGTCCATGCCGGCCGCGACGAACGCGTCGAGCTCGGCGGTGAGGTCGCCGACCCCGTCCTGGTCCTCGCTGCTGCGCAGCTGCAGGGGCAGGAAGCGGTTCTCCCGCCGGAACGTCCACCCGGTCACGCGCAGCCCGGCCTCGTGGGCGTCGGCCAGCACCGGTCCCGGCTCGAGCAGCCGGCCGTCCGCGTCGCGCGGGATCATCAGGTCCTTGTGCAGGCCGAGCTGGCCGGCGTACTCCCGGATCTCCGCGAGCCCGCGCGGGGTGACGAGGTCGACGGACGTCCTTGGGTCCCCCGCGCTGATCAGGTCGAACGGGGCCCCGGTCACGTGGATGACCTGCATCAGCGGGAGGTCGGTGATCGCGGCGAGCGCCCGGAGGTTGCCCGTCTCGAAGCTCTGGATCACGACGGGGTCGTCCGCGCGGCTCCAGCCGTGCCGACCGAGCGCCTCGACCAGCGGCTCCTCCAGCGGCAGCCCGATGGAGCGGAAGTAGGACGGGTGCTTCGTCTCCGGGGCGACGCCGACCGGGCGGCCGTCGACCGTGGTCGAGCGCCGGGCGAGCGCGAGCACCTCGTCGAGGGTGAGGATCGCCTCGTCGTCGTACGCCACGTTCTGCGGCCGCAGCTGCGGCAGCGGCTCGCGCGCCCGCAGGGTCTTGAGCTCGGCCAGCGTGAGGTCCTCGGTGAACCAGCCGGTCACCTGCCGGCCGTCGATGGTCTTGGTGGTGCGGCGGTCGGCCAGCTCCGGGTGGTCGGCCACGTCCGTGGTGGCCGTGATCGCGCTCTCGTGGCGCACCACCAGGTGGCCGTCCCGCGTCGCGACGACGTCCGGCTCGATGACGTCGGCGCCCTGCGCGATGGCCAGCTCGTAGCTGGCCAGGGTGTGCTCGGGCCGGTAGCCGCTTGCGCCGCGGTGGGCGATCACCTGCATGGGTCCATCTCAGCAGACGGCGCGCGCCTGACGGTCGGCCACGCCGCAGAGGAGCGTACGGACGCCGGAGCCCGCGAGGACCACCGGCAGGGTGTGGACGCCGACCGACGGGAAGGCGATGACGGTGGCCCCGACCGGGCCGCGGCGGACGGCGATCTCGAGCGGGAGGGTCGGACGGTCCACGTCGACGCCGAGCCCGCGGACCTGCTCGAGCTTGTCGTCGGACTCGCCCCGGTGCGCGAGGTAGCGGGTCACGCCCTGCTGGGCGACGAGCCGCTCGACGGCGGCCAGGTACGCCGTCACGGCGACCTCGCCGGCCTCGACGAGCGGGGCGCCGACCAGGTCCGCGCCGTCGTGGATCTCCGGGCCCGGCCAGCGGCCGCGCAGCCAGGCGTAGTCGTTGCGGCGGACCTCGACACCCAGCGGCTCGGGACCCACGGCCCCGCGCGGCACCGACGTGAACACCCGCAGCCGCGTCCGCTCCTCCGAGGCCCGCCGCAGCCGGAGCCCGGCGAGATGCTGGACCAGCTCGGCGGTCGCACCGCCGTCGTCCACCACGGTGAGGTCGGTGGGGCGGACGAGGCTGATCAGGACCTGGGCGACGCCGGAGAAGGGGTCCGCGACGACGAGCCGGCGCGTCGGGCCCAGCTCGTCGAGCAGGTTGCGGACGGTCCGGGCGACGGAGGCGCCGCCGGAACGGGGCTCGTGCCAGCTCACCGCCAGCCCCTCCTGACGCGCGAGGGCGACCATCCCCCGGAGCTGCTCGCGCCCGCGGCCGAGCGCCGGCGCCAGCACCGCGACCCGCAGCTCACCGAGGTCGTCGCCGCCCTCGCAGGCGTGGGCGAGCTCGATCACGTCCAACAGCTGGGCCGGACCCTCGACCAGCGCGAGGGTGGAGCATTCCGTCGACATCGAACGAATCTAAGGAGCCGAGGCGACGTCCCGCCCGGAGACGGGCGAACGACGGACGAACGGCACCGCAACTCCTGGCGCCCGGCGGCCCGGGTGCCAGGAGTTCACCTCCCGTTGGCCCGGGACACCTGCGGCGGCCACCTCGTGCCGCCGCCGGCTCCTAGGTTCGCGGCGTGACCGTATCGACGCTCCCGGGTCGGGGCGACCGCGCATGACCACGCAGCTCCTGGTCACCTCCACCCCGTCCGAGGACCTGCTGGCGCAGGCCGCCACCGCGGCCGGGCTGCTGGGACCGTCGACGGACCGCATCCACGTCGGCCCGGACGACGACCCCGCCTCGGTCGCCGCCGCCCTCGGGTCCGAGGTCGAGCTCGTCGTCGGGACCCGCACCCTCGCGGCGGGCCGGAACCTCTCGCGCCGCTTCGGCGACGCCCCCGTGACGCTGCTGGCAAGCGGGGCGGCCGCGTACGGGCCGACGTCCGGACCGCTGCAGGGCCGGTTGGCCAAGCGCGTCCGCCAGATCGTCACGGTCGGGCTCGTCCCCGCGCTGGACCCGCTCCTGCTCACCGAGCGGGCCGTCCCCGTGTCCGCGGTCCCCGCGGACGCGCTGCGGGAGGCGGCCGCCGCGCTGCCGGCCCCGGACGCGGTGCCGGACCCGACCACGCTCGTCCTGGGCCGCTCGGGGGCCTGGGCCTCCGCCCTGGACCGCGAGGAGCAGGCCGACCTGCTCGTCGCGATGGTCCAGCGCTGCGCCGAGGCCGGGCACACCCGCCTCGTGCTGCTCCTCGACGACGACGCACCCGCCCGCACCCGCCGCCACCTGGACAAGGCCGCCCGCGGTGCGCGGGCCGACCTGACGGTCGTCACCGACGCCCGCCCGGTCGAGGCCTGGCTCGGGCTCGCCGGCGTCGGCCTGGTCGTGGGGTCGGCCACCGAGGACCTGCTCGTCGCCCGGGAGGTCTTCGGCCACCGCGTCGCCCAGCTCGACTCCGAGGTCGTGCTCAAGCACCTCGACCCGTTCGACGACGCGCGCCGCACCGCCGCCACCCTGGTCGCGGCGACCGTGCCCGACCTGCGGAGCTGGACCTCCACCCCCGGCGGCGAGGCGCCCCGCCCGGTCGACCTGCCGGGGCTGATGGCCACGGTCGCGTACGCGATGCAGCCCGGCCTGCTCGTCGACCGCCGCGCGGCCGCCATCGGGTTCCTCGAGGTGCACCCGGAGGTGCGGCGCCGCTTCGTCCGCAAGCGTCGGCTGAGCGAGCTCCGGCTGCCCGGCGGCAAGCGCAAGGTGCGTCAGACCCTCGACTGACCGCCGGGTCCTCGGACCCGGTCCCGGACGGACCGGGAAAGGGTTCAGAGGACGGGCGGACGACCGAGCCGGGTCATCCGCGCGACCGTGCTCCAGCGCATCGGCCGGCGCGTCGGGCGGGCCTGCCACGCCTGGCGGTAGCCGTCGACGACCTGGCGCGCGGAACCTCCCCGGAGGACGGCGACGAGGGTCCAGGTCAGCAGGTAGGCCACGCAGACCGGGACCGGGAGCGAACGGAGCGACGCCCACATCCGGTTCCGTGCGGTGAGGACCACGTGCCCCGGGTGCCGGGAGGGCGCCGTACGCGGGTGGAAGGCGGTGAGGTCGGCGGAGTACCAGATCGACCAGCCGGCGTCGAGGAGCCGCCAGGACAGGTCGGACTCCTCCATCGCGTAGAAGAACTGCCGGTCGAAGCCGCCGAGGTCGGCGAACGCGTCGGCGCGGACGGCGCACGCGGCACCGATGAAGTGGGTCACGGGACCGGAGCGCAGCGCGGACCGGGCCCCGACGCGCGGGACGTGCCGGCGCTGCGTGAGGCCCTCCTCGTCGACCAGGCGGATCGCCATCGCGCCGAGGCCGGCGTCGGCCCCGAACCGTGCGACGGCCGTGGCCAGGACGGTCGGGCCGAGCAGCTCGGCGTCGTCGTCGAGGAACAGCAGCAGGTCGGCGCTGGCGGTCGCCGCGCCGATGTTGCGGCCGCCGGGGATGCCCACGTTCTCGGGGAGCACCACGAGCTGGTCGTCGGGGCCCATCCACGGGACGTCGACGTGGCCGCCGAGGCTCCGGGGAGCGGCGCCGTTCAGCACCAGGACGAGCTGCACGTCCACCCCGCGCTGGGCGCGCACGGACGCGATCGCCCGGACGAGCTCGGCGGGACGGTTGGCCTGGGTCAGCACGACGACGGCGAGCTGGTGGCGGCGCACGAAGGGCACCACCTGCGCGAGCGGCGTCGGCAGGTCGTGCCGGCGTGGTGCGAGCGCAAGCGCCATCACGATCCTCCAAGGTCTCGTACGCGGGGGCCCGCACGACGAAGACTCCGGGCCCCGGCTGAACGGCAGGTGAACCGGACACGAGCACCGCCGCAACTCACCGGGAACCTCCTCGGACGGGCGCCGGCAGGACCTGGCGCAGCGCCGCCTGCCGGCCATCCGGCTGCCCTACACTCCGGCCGCGTGCCCGAGATCCCGCCCGTCGCCGACGCGGCGACCGCAGCGCCCACGTGGTCGGTCGTCATCCCCGTCCACGACTGCGCGGGCTACCTCGCGCGGGCGCTGCCCGAGGTGCTGGCCCAGCTCGGCGAGCGCGACGACGCCGAGGTCCTCGTCCTCGACGACGCGTCGACCGACGACCCCGGCGGCGTCGTCGAGCGGCTCGGGCGGGGGCGGGTGCGCTACCTGCCGAACCCCGGCCATCTCGGCGCGATCGGCACGTTCAACCGGGGCGTGACGCTGGCCCGCGGCCGGCTGGTGCACCTGCTGCACGGGGACGACCTCGTCCTGCCCGGCTTCTACGCCGCGTTCGAGGCGGCCCTCGCCGACGAGACGGTGGTGGCCGCGGTCTGCCGGGCGCGCGACGTCGACGCCGACGACCGCCCGACCCACACCACGCGCTCCTACCGCCGCGGGACCGGCGTGTGGACCGACGCCCTCGCGTCGCTGGTCCTCTCGAACCGCGTAAGGACCCCGGGGATCGTGGTCCGCCGCTCGGCGTACGAGGAGGTCGGCGGCTACCGGACCGACCTGCCGCACGCGGCCGACTGGGAGATGTGGACGCGGCTCGCCGCGCACGGGCCGGTGGTCTTCGTCGACGAGGTCCTGGCCTGCTACCGGCGCCACGCCGGTTCCGACACCTCGGCCCGCGTCCGGACCGGCGCGAACGTCCGCGAGCGCGTCACCGCCGTCGGTGTCGTCCTCTCTCACGTCCCGGAACGTCGCCGCCGTCCCCTGGGCCGACGCGCCCTCCTGTACGCGGCCGTCTTCGCCTCGCGCACCGCGCTCCAGCAGGCCCGCGCCGGCCACGTCCGGACCGCCGCCCGGCAGCTCCGGGAGGCGCTGCGCTGCCTCCGGCTGGTCCCCGGGGGCGGCGTCCCGACCGCTCCCGCGACGCCCTCCCCGGACCCGGTCCCGACGCCTGGGTGACGAGCAGGCGACCACCCGGCGACGCCCCGGCGAGCACTCGGAGACCACTTCGCACCGAGGGCGTCCAGGGCGGTCCGGGGCCGTCCGGCGCCTCTAGCGTCACGCCTCGTGACGAGAACGAGAGCGCTGCGCGTCGCGGTCGCGGGGGCGGGGTTCTCCGGCGCCGTCATCGCCCGCCGGCTCGCCGAGGCCGGCCACGACGTCGTGGTCTTCGAGACCCGCGACCACGTGGCGGGCAACTGCCACACCGAGCGCGACCCCGAGACCCAGGTGATGGTCCACCGCTACGGCCCGCACATCTTCCACACCGGTGACGAGCGGGTGTGGGCGTACGTGAACCGCTTCGGCACGATGATGCCGTTCAACCACCGGGTCCGCACCACGGTCGAGGGCCGGGTCTACCTGCTCCCGGTCAACCTGCTGACGATCAACCAGCTCTTCGAGACGACGCTCGGCCCGGACGAGGCGAAGGCCTTCATCGCCGACCAGGCCGACTCGTCGATCGGCGAGCCGCGGAACTTCGAGGAGCAGGCGCTCAAGTTCATGGGACGGCGGCTCTACGAGGCGTTCTTCCTCGGCTACACGCGCAAGCAGTGGGGGCTGGCCCCGACCGAGATCCCCGCGTCCGTGCTCAAGCGGCTGCCGCTGCGGTTCAGCTACGAGGACTCCTACTTCCACCACCCGCACCAGGCGATCCCCCGCGACGGCTACACCGCGATCGTCGAGGCGATCCTCGACCACCCGGGGATCACCGTGCAGCTCTCGACCGCCTACACCGCCGCCGACCGCGCCGGCTTCGACCACTCGGTCTGGTCCGGGCCGCTCGACGCGTGGTTCGACCACCGCTACGGCCGGCTCGGCTACCGCACGCTGGACTTCGAGGAGATCCGTGCGGTCGGCGACCACCTCGGGTGCGCGGTCATGAACTACGGCGACCTCGAGGTGCCGTACACGCGGATCGCGGAGCACAAGCACTTCGCGCCGTGGGAGGAGCACGAGGGGACCGTCTGCTTCCGGGAGACCAGCCGGCTGGCGGGCGAGGGGGACACGCCCTACTACCCGATCCGGCTGGCGGAGGACAAGGGCGTGCTGCGGCAGTACCTCGACGCCGCGCGGGCCGAGACCAGGGTGACCTTCGTGGGCCGGCTCGGGACCTACCGTTACCTCGACATGGACGTCACCATCGCCGAGGCCCTGACCGCGGCCGACGGCATCCTGCACGCGGTCGAGCACGACACGCCCGTCCCGTCCCTCTTCGTCGATGCCTGACGGCCTCGGCGGCCCCGCCGACCTGGCGACCGGCGCGCCGGCGGGCGGACGCTTCCTCACCGTCGGCATCCCGGTCTTCAACGGGCGGTCGCTGCTGCGGGCCTGCCTGGCGTCGGTCATCGACGGCACCCTCCCCCACGAGCGCTACGAGATCGTCGTCTCCGACGACGGCAGCACCGAGCCGGAGACGCGGGCGATCCTCGACGAGCTGTCCAGCCGCTTCGCCGACCGGCCCGGCTTCTTCCGCGTCCTCCGCTCGGAGACGAACTCCGGGGGCGCGGCACGACCGCGCAACCGGATCCTCGACGAGGCCGTCGGCGAGTACGTCTTCTTCGTCGACTCGGACGACACCATCGGGAGCGAAGCGCTCACCCGCATCGCCGACGCGCTCACCGAGACCCCCGCCGACTGGGTCGCGCTGCACCAGGTCCTCGTGAACGGCCGGGTCGGCGCCGCGTCCGTGCGCCAGCCGCGGATGGACGTCAAGCGGATGAAGGCGCTGACCACGCTCACCGTGCACAAGGTCTTCCGGCGGGCCGAGGTGGAGCGCCAGGGGCTGCGGTTCGACGAGGGGCTGCCGTCCGGGCAGGACATCGCGTTCGCCTTCTCGTACCTCCTGGGGGCGAGCCGCTTCCTGATGCTCGGCGGCTACGACTACTACTTCCTGACCCGGCACGCGGGCGACCCCAACGAACCTCCGCACCTCTCGCGACGCGCCAACACCGCCGAGCGCGCGATCGACAAGAACCACCGGATCCTGCACTCGATGCTCGAGGCTCTGCGCGCGAGCGGCCTGCCGGAGGACGAGCGGCGGGCGATCCTCTGCGAGATCTCGCTGCCCCGGGTGCTGCTCCAGCAGCGCTACCTCGCCTCGATCGTGAACGTCGGCCCGGGCGCCGGGCCGGCCGCCCTGCGCGAGCTGTCCGCGCTGCTCGCCGACCCGCTCGTCGCGGGGCTGACGGCGGCGGACCTCAAGAAGGGCCTGACCACGGACCACCTCCGGCTGGTCGCCGCGGCCGACTGGAACGGGCTGCGTGACCTCCTGCGCCAGCCGGACGAGGCGGCGGCCCCGGTCGTCCCGCTCGGCGGGGTCGCCCGCTGGCGCGAGCGCGGGCGGCACCTGGCCGACCAGGCGCTCGGCCGTGCGCGGCACCGCCAGCTCCTCGACGAGCTGGCCGCGCTGCGCCGTTCCGTGAACAACCTGCAGAAGGCCCAGGTCCGCCTCGAGGCCGACCTCCGGGCGGGGAAGCTGCCGCCCGCCGGACCCCCGCCCGCCTAGACGGGGTGCGAACGGCGCGGGGTCGGGACGGCCTCGGCGCCCGGCTGCTCCCGGTCGCCGTCGCGGTCCTCGAGCCGACCCTCGAGCTGGGCCAGCTGCCCCGCCAGCCCGTCGAGGCGCTGCTGGATCACCATCAGCCCGAACATCAGGTCCTGGCGCGACGGTTCGCGCCGGCGTACGCGGGAGATCTGCCGCGTGACGCGGGTGGCCGCGCCCCCCTGGAGCGCGTTGCGCAGGTAGCGGCCGGTGAGCGTCACCGTGTGCTGGACGCCGGAGTGCCGCAGGTGGAACCCGGCGGTGACCAGCGGGTTGTTCGAGCCAGGCCGCGTCGTGAGCGTCCGGACGAAGCTCCCGAACTCCCGCTTGCGGACCGCCGCGCTCAGCCGCTGCGCCGTCGAGCCCTTGCCGCCCTCGCGCAGCGCGGCCGCCACCGTCTCCGGCGTGTACTGCGCGAAGACCGGGACGAGCGTGTCGAAGAGCGTGCGCTGCAGCGGCCCGGGCGTACGGCGCGCGATCCACTCCATCTGCGAGATCACCCAGCCCAGGAGCGAGGTCTCGTAGACCTCGAGCAGCCGCCGTTCGGTGAGCCAGGCGTGGATCGTGTCGTGGTGGGAGAAGAGCTGGAACAGCCGCACGTCGACCGTGGCCATGGTCTGCCCGGCCCGTCCGACGCGGTGGTAGCAGAGCACCTCCGGCACGACCGCGAGCGAGCGCGCCGACAGCACCGTGAACCAGTGGAACGGGTTGTCCTCGTAGAAGCCGTCGCTGACCGGGAAGCGGATCGCGTGCTCCTCGAGCAGGCTGCGGCGGTAGAGCTTGCGCCACGGCACGGCGATGAACCGCAGCACCTGCTTGCGCGTCGGGACGTCCAGCGCCTGGCACCGCGTGGTCAGCCCGGCCCAGCGGTTCGCGTCGGCCGGGTCGCGCCGCTCGCCCGTGCCGTCGACGACCTCCTGGTACTCGCACATCGCCAGGTCGGCGTCGCAGGACTCGGCCGCCTCGACCAGGCGCTCGAACATCCGCGGCTCGACGAAGTCGTCGCCGTCGACGAAACCCACCCACCGCCCGGTGGCGCGGTCGAGCCCGGCGTTGGCCGCGGTCGCGACCCCGCCCGGGCTGTTCGTGCCGAGCAGCACCGGGACGAAGCGCGGGTCGCGGGCGCAGAACGCCGCGACCTTCTCCGGCGTGGAGTCGCTCGAGCCGTCGTCGACGACCAGGACCTCGAGGTCCTCCAGGGTCTGCGCGGCGACGCTCTCGAGGCACTCCTCCACGTAGGCCTCGATGTTGTACGTGGTGACGATGATGCTCACGTCGGGCACGTCAGGTCTCCTTCCTCAGGCGAGCGAGCGACGGACCAGGAGCTCGGCGAGCAGCGGGTCGCGGCGCAGCCGCATCCGGCCGAGGTCGCCCAGGTCCATGCGGAGCAGGTGGCGCTGCAGGCCGACGTTGAACTCGTCGGTCACGTCGGGCGTCAGCCGGGTCGTCGCCCAGCCGCCGACGCGCAGGACGAAGTCCCAGTAGTGGTGGGCGTAGCGGTAGCGCTTGTCCGGCCGCTGCTCGAGCGCGGTGTACGTCTCGTCGAGCGCGTCGAGCAGGCTCAGCCGGGCGCGGCTCTCGCGGTTCGTCAGGTTCCGGCCGCCCTGCGCCACGATGTGCGTGCACAGCGGGTCGTCGACGAGCAGCACCGACTCCGCGTCCAGCAGCGTCAGCCAGTGCCCGAGGATGTCGTTGTGGACCGGCGTCCCACTGAAGTGGAGAGCCGTCGTCCGGTAGCGGTCTGTGCGCAGGACCTTGTTCCACGGATAGCTCGAGAACCCGAGCAGCTGGGGCACGTCGGACAGGCGCGTGAGCCGGCGCGGCGAGGTGGCGTAGCGGCCCCAGGCGGCGAGGTCGAAGACGTTCATGCTGTCGTGCGGGACGTTGCCCCGGCGGTAGCGGTAGGGCAGGAAGGCGACGTCGGCGCTCGTCTCGTCGAGCCCGCGGACCGCGGTGGCGAGGGCGCCGGGGTGGATCTCGTCGTCGGCGTCGAAGAAGAGGGAGTAGCGGCCGCGGGCCAAAGCGAAGCCCCGGTTGCGGGCGATGCCCGCGCCCTGGTTGGTGGCCAGCCGCTCGACGACGACCTCCGGACGCCCCAGCGCGGCCACCCGGTCGGCCGAGCCGTCGGTCGACGCGTCGTCGACGACGACCACCTCGACGTCGAGCGCCTCGATCGCCAGCAGCGACGCCACGAGGCGGTCGATGGTGGCGGCGGCGTCGTGCATCGGGATGATCACGGACACGTCCGGCCGCATCGTTCCTCCTGGTCCGGGGCTGTTCCCCTGTCGTCACGCCGGGGCAGCCTAGGGCAGGAAAGAGGACGTCCAGGGACGACTCCGGACCGGTTCCTGGGTCGCGCACGACCGTTCACCTAGCGTTCACCTGGCAGGGTCCAACCGGACAACTGACCTGCGTACGTTCCGCATCAGCCGGCGAGCCGTCGGCTGGCGTCGGGGGGCGCACGTGCGCTCCCGGCAGCCCTCAACCGGTCTGAAGGATCTGCATGATCACCTCCCGCCGCGCGCGGAACACCACGTTCGCCGCCCTCGCTGCGATGGCCTCCCTGAGCCTCGTCGCCTGCGGCTCCGACCCTGCTGGCACCGCCGCCCCGGGTTCCTCCTCGGGCTCCGGCTCGTCCGCGAGCAACGCCTCCGGCCTCACCTGCCCTCCCGGCAGCCTGAACGCCGAGGGCTCGAGCGCCCAGGGCAACGCCATCACCGAGGCGATCGCCGACTACGGCTCCGCCTGCAACAACGCCTCCACCATCGAGTACAACCCGACCGGCTCCGGCGCCGGCATCAAGTCGTTCTACAACGGCCTGGTCGACTTCGCCGGTTCCGACTCCGCGCTGAAGACCGCCGCCGTCGACGGCGTGGTCGAGGCCGACAAGGCCAAGGAGCGCTGCGGCGGCAACGAGGCCTGGAACATCCCGATGGTCGTCGGCCCGATCGCCTTCGCGTACAACGTCGACGGCGTCGACAAGCTGACGATGAATGCCGAGGTCCTGGCGAACATCTTCAACGGCACCATCAAGACCTGGAACGACCCGGCGATCGCCGCCCTGAACGACGGCGTCACCCTGCCGGGCGACCCGATCACCGTCTTCTTCCGCTCCGACGAGTCGGGCACCACGGAGAACGCGACGAAGTTCCTCGCCGCGGCCGGCAACAAGGCGTGGACGAAGGAGCCGGCCAAGGCCTGGACCGGCACGGGCGAGGGCAAGAACAAGTCCTCCGGCGTGGCCGAGGCCGTCAGCAGCACCAAGAACTCCATCTCGTACATGGAGTGGAGCTACGCCAGCGACAACAACCTCAAGATCGCGCAGCTCGACAGCGGCAGCGGCGCGACCGAGCTGACCGGTGACTCGGTCGGCAAGGCCGTCTCCGAGGCGACCGTCGCCGGCACCGGCAACGACCTGGCCCTCAAGCTGAACTACCAGCCCAAGTCCGCCGGCGCGTACCCCGCGCTGCTCGTCACCTACGAGATCGTCTGCAGCAAGGGTCTCGACCCGCAGAAGACCGCTCTGGTCAAGGACTTCCTGACCTTCTTCTCCTCGACCGAGGAGCAGGGCAGCCTGGCGGACAAGGGCTACGCCCCGCTGCCGTCCGACCTGCAGACCAAGGTCAAGGCCGCGGTCTCCGCGATCTCCTGATCCCACCACCGGTGCCGCCCGGTCGGGCACGCGACCTCCCCCAGGGTCGTGACGCCCGACCGGGCGGCACCGGCGCGAGAGCCGCAGGACGCGCAGCGTGAACGAGAAGGGCTGACAGTGACCGACACCACCCGACAGCCGGGCGTCGACGGTAGGACCGGCACGGTCGAGCCGGTGGCCGACCCGCTGGCCCACGCCGGGGCGGGGTTCGACGACGGCGTACCGGAGGGCTACCGCCCGCCCGACGAACCCGACCCGCTGGCGAGCAGCCCGGCCGCGGCCGACCCCTCGCTCTCCCCGGTGCACGACGAGCAGGCGCGGCACAGCCCGGTGCCGGTCGTCGAGCACCTCGCCGCCAAGCCGGGCCGGACCGCCACGACGACCAGCCCCGAGCGGACGGGTTCCGGCGTCAGGCTCGCGACCATCAGCCGCACCGGCGACCTGGTCTTCGGCGGGCTCACCAAGGCCACCGCCGTCGTGCTGGTGGCGCTGGTGGCCTTCGTCGGCATCTTCCTGCTGGTGCTGGCCCTGCCGAGCATCCTGGCCGACCAGGACAACTTCTTCCTCTCGCGCAGCTGGCAGGTCTCGGGCGGGGACCTCCGCTTCGGCATCCTCGGCCTGCTCTGGACGACCGTCCTGTCCTCGGTCGTCGCCCTGGTCATCGCCGTGCCCGTCGCGGTCGGGGTCGCCCTCTGCCTGACCCAGTACCTGCCCAAGCGGGTCGCGGGCCCGGTGGGCTTCCTGGTCGAGCTGCTGGCGGCGGTCCCCTCGATCATCTTCGGCCTCTGGGGCCTCACGGTCTTCGGGCCGTTCCTCGGCCCGATCGGTGCCTGGATCGGGAGCACGCTCGGGTTCATCCCGCTCTTCGACCCGGTCTCCGACCCCAAGAGCACGGTCTTCGTCGCCGGCATCGTCCTGGCGATCATGGTCCTGCCGATCATCACCTCCATCTCGAAGAACGTCTTCGAGCAGACGCCGCGGGACCAGACCGAGGCCGCGCTCGCCCTCGGCGCCACGCGCTGGGAGGTCATCCGGACCTCGGTGCTCCCCTACGGCCGCTCGGGCGTGATCAGCGCCTCGATGCTCGGCCTGGGGCGCGCGCTCGGCGAGACGATCGCGGTCCTGATCATCCTGAGCCAGCCGGCTCCGGGGAGCGCGTTCACCCCGTCGATCTTCGCCGGCGGCGAGACCTTCGCCAGCAAGATCGCCAACAACGCGTCCGAGTTCGACTCGCCGTCCAAGACCGGCGCCTACATCGCTGCGGGCCTCGTGCTGTTCGTGGTCACCTTCCTGGTGAACGCGGCGGCCCGGACCATCGCCGACCGGGGAGTGAAGTGATGGCCACGTCCACCAGGCTGACCGCCGGCAACGACGACACGAAGGTCTCGTTCGGCCGCCCGAGCGGGGCGCGGACGCTGAAGAACGGTCTCGCGACCGTCTACGTCGGGTTGGCCACCGTCCTCGCCCTCATCCCGCTGGTCTGGGTGCTGTGGACGGTGATCAGCAAGGGCTACAAGCTGCTGCTGACCTCCAGCTGGTGGCTCGAGAGCCAGCGCGGCATCACCCCCCGGCGCGAAGGCGGTGGCGCCTACCACGCCATCGTCGGCACGCTGGAGATCGGCGTGATCTGCGCGGTCATCGCGGTGCCGCTCGGCGTCCTCGGGGCGATCTTCCTCGTCGAGTACGCCCGCGGCACCAAGGCGGCCCGGGTCGTCAGCTTCACCGTCGACATCCTCAGCGGGATCCCGTCGATCGTGGCGGCGCTCTTCGTCTACGCGCTGGTGATCACGATCCTCGGCCTCGGCCGCTCGGCGATCGCCGTGTCGCTCGCGCTGGTGCTGCTGATGCTGCCCGTGGTGCTGCGGTCCACCGAGGAGATGCTCAAGCTCGTGCCGGACTCGTTGCGCGAGGCCTCGTACGCGCTGGGCGTCCCCAAGTGGAAGACGATCCTGCAGGTCGTCATCCCGACCGCCTTCGGCGGCATCTCCACCGGCGTCATGCTCGGCCTCGCCCGCGTCATGGGCGAGACGGCGCCTCTGCTGATCCTGGTCTCGTACGCGGTGGGCATCAACTTCTCGCCGACCAGCGCGACCATGGCCTCGCTGCCCACCATGATCAACTCGAGCCGCGACGTCGCGCCGAGCCTGCCCGGCTACGACCGGACGTGGGCGGCGGCGCTCACCCTGATCCTCATCGTCATGCTGCTCAACCTCGTCGCCCGCGGGATCTCGCGCGCCACGAAGCTCAAGGAGAAGTAAGAACATGGCCAAGCGCATCGACGCCAAGAACGTCGACATCTACTACGGCGCGTTCCACGCCGTGCAGGACGTCTCCCTGACCGTGGAGCCGCGCACCGTGACGGCCTTCATCGGCCCGTCCGGCTGCGGGAAGTCGACCTTCCTGCGGACGCTCAACCGCATGCACGAGGTGATCCCCGGGGCGCACGTCAAGGGCAGCGTGACCCTCGATGGCACCGACCTCTACGCCCCCGGCGTCGACCCGGTCGCGGTGCGGCGGATGGTCGGCATGGTCTTCCAGCGGCCGAACCCGTTCCCCTCGATGTCGATCTTCGACAACGTCGCCTCCGGCCTGCGGCTGAACGGCGTCAAGAACAAGGGCGTGCTCTCCGACGCCGTCGAGCGGTCGCTCACCGCGGCCAACCTGTGGAACGAGGTCAAGGACCGTCTCGGCCGCGCCGGGATGGGCCTGTCCGGCGGGCAGCAGCAGCGGCTCTGCATCGCCCGGGCCATCGCCGTCGAGCCCCAGGTGCTCCTGATGGACGAGCCGTGCTCGGCCCTCGACCCGATCTCCACGCTCGCGATCGAGGACCTGATCAACGAGCTCAAGGAGCAGTACACGGTCGTGATCGTCACCCACAACATGCAGCAGGCCGCGCGGGTGAGCGACCGGACCGCGTTCTTCAACCTCGCGGCGCAGGGCAAGCCGGGTCGGCTGATCGAGGTCGGGGCGACGGAGACGATCTTCTCCAACCCCACCGAGAAGGCCACCGAGGACTACATCACCGGTCGCTTCGGCTGAGCCGACGTCACCGAGCGTGTCCGGACGCCCCCTGAGCCCCGTCACGGGCCCAGGGGGCGTTTCGTCTGTGTCACGGCTGGCTGTGAAGCGGCGCGCGGGGCTGGCCTGGCCCCCGTCCCCTCCTAGACTCGCCCCGTGAGCGCGACGGCCGGGTGGTACCCCGATCCAGGCGGCGGCCCTGGTCTCTACCGCTACTGGGACGGGCAGGCGTGGTCCGCGGCGACCACCCCCGACCCGGGATCGGCCCCGCCGCCGCAGGGCATCGTGAACCCCGGCTCCGCCGCCGGCACCGCCGGCTCGACCGCCCACGCCAACTACGGGCAGGGCTCGTACGGCCAGGGCTCCTACGGGCAGGGCTCCTACGGGCAGGGCTCCTACGGCCAGGGCTCCTACGGGCAGGGCTCCTACGGGCAGGGCTCCTACGGCCAGGGTTCGTTCGGGCAGGGCTCCTACGGCCAGGGCGCGTACGGCCAGGGCGGCTCGACCCCGGGCGCGAGCGCCTCGGGTGGGAACGCCCCGGGCGCGTCCGGCGCGGGACGGCAGCAGCCGTACGGGCAGGCCGGCACCCCGGGTCAGCCCGGCCAGCCGCCCTACCTGCAGCTCCAGAAGAAGCGTTCCGGGA
The DNA here is from genome assembly GCF_039536445.1 of Microlunatus spumicola. NCBI lineage: Bacteria > Bacillati > Actinomycetota > Actinomycetes > Propionibacteriales > Propionibacteriaceae > Microlunatus > Microlunatus spumicola. The sequence goes on from NZ_BAAAYR010000004.1 coordinate 793,058, forward strand.
TCGGCTGGTGGGTCGGGGCCGGTGCGCTGCTCCTCGTCCTCGTCGTCGTCGCGGTGTTCGCCATCCGCGCCGCGACCAGCGGTGGCGGGACCTCCGCCGGTGGTGGGGCGAGCGGCCAGGACACCACCGACGTCTGCCCCGCCGACCGTTCCGACTCCCCCTCCGCCGTGGCCCCGCCGGCCGACGGCCGCGTGCACGGCGGGCCGCTGTCCTACCCGCAGCTCGGCTCGCCGTGGGGCGCGCCGCAGGGCGAGACCCGGGTGCCGTTCGGCGTCAACGTCCTGAGCCAGGACGTCCCCGTCCAGAGCGACTACGACGGTCAGGGCAACAGCTGGGTCGCGTCCGTGCTGGTCGGCGAGCTGCAGGCCGGGGACGGCTTCTTCACCCCCGAGCAGGGCTCCCAGATCGTCGTGCGCTGCGTCCTCGGCAAGTTCTACGGCAACAACCCGGTGAACAGCGACGTCAAGGTCAACAAGGCGACGACGATCGACGGCCACGAGGCCTGGATCGTCGAGAGCCACCTGACCTTCGACATCGCCGGGTTGGACACCAAGGGCGAGCTGCTGATCCTGGCGATCGTGCAGGCGGGGACGGAGCGTTCCGGCCTCTACTACGCCTCGATCCCGGACACCACGCCCGAGCTGGTGCAGCCGGCGCGCGACGCCCTGTCGCAGCTGCAGGTCGACGGCTGAGCGCGTTCCGGGGAGCCCGGCCCGCCCACTAGGGTAAAGCCATGTCTCTGGTCAGCGCCTCTCCCCGCACGCTCGCGGACGTCGTCCCGGGCGGCCTGGTCCGCAACGTCGCCCTGGTCGTGGGCGGCACCCTCTTCGTCGCGCTGAGCGCGCTGGTGCAGATCCCGCTCCCCTTCACCCCCGTGCCGCTGTCGCTGCAGACCTTCGCGGTGCTGCTCGCCGGCGCCGCGCTCGGCAGCCGCCGCGGTGCCGCCTCGATGGCGCTCTACCTGCTGGCCGGCGCGGCCGGCGTGCCGTGGTTCGCGGCGCACCAGAGCGGCTGGGCCTTCCCGTCCTTCGGCTACGTCGTCGGCTTCGTCGCCGCCGCGTGGCTCGCCGGCCGCCTCGCCGAGGCGGGCGCCGACCGCCAGGTGCTCAAGAGCACCGGCCTCCTGGTCCTGGGCAACGTCGTCATCTACGCCTTCGGCGTCGCCGGCCTCGCCGCCAGCACGGGCATGGGCCTGGGCACGGCGGTGGCCAAGGGCGTCGCGCCCTTCCTGATCGGTGACGTCATCAAGATCGTCGTCGCCGCGGCCCTGCTGCCCGCCGCCTGGAAGCTCGTCGGCACCCGTCGCGGCTGACGCCCCTCCCCCACCGGCGCCCGGCGTGCCCGCCTTCGACGCGGAGGTCCGGGCGTCCGGGCGCGGCAGCCACGCGGTCGTCGTGCCCAAGGCCGTCGTCGCCGACCTCGGTACCCGACGTGTGCTCGTCACCGTCGGGTCCGAGTCGTTCGAGGCGACCCTCGGCGCGTACGGCGGCCGGACGTTCCTGGGCCTGCGCAAGGCGGTCCTCACTGCACTCGGCGTCAGCGCCGGCGACACGGTGCACGTGGTCCTCGAGCCCGCCGCACCCGCCGACGAGCCCGAGCTCGTCGACGCAGCCCCGACCACCTGCGCCGAGCTGGACGCAGCGGTCGACACCGACGCCGAGCTGCGCGCCGCCTGGTCCGCCCTGCCGGAGGACCACCGCGCCGAGTACGGCCGCTGGATCAGCGCCGGCGACGACCCCGACGCCCGTCAGACCCGCGTCGCGCGTCTGAGGCACCGCCTGCTGCCCTAGCCGGCGTGGAGCCGACCTCTTCGAGGCCCTTCGACAGGCTCAGGGGGCGTCCAGGCAGCGACGGAGCGAGCGCAGGAGGGCGACCGCAGCGGAGCCGGGGCACCCCTCAGGACGCGCTGCTCACGGCGCCGCCGCACCCAGACGCCTGCCGCACCCGCGCAGAGGCTGATGCTGAAGGAGTGGCGCCGGACGACGGCGGGGAGCGTGGACGGGTCTGGCGGGAGCACGGGCGTACGCCGAAGTCGTCACGCGGCGAGAAGGCGACGTCGCCCGTGCGGATGGTTGCGAGCCGCCGTCGTCCGGCGCCGCGACGGCACCCAGCCCACCGCGAATGCGTCAGACGTCGAGAGAACCCTCGGGCGCCGGAAGAGCGAGCAGCGCGTTCTCCACCACCTCGCTCATGGCGGGATGGATCCAGTACTGGCCGCGCGCGACGTCGTGGGCGCGGATCCCGAAGCTCATCGCCTGGATGAGCGGCTGGACCAGCGAGGAGGCCTGCGGGCCGACGAGGTGGGCGCCCAGCAGCCGGCCGGTGGTGCGCTCGGCGATGACCTTGACGAAGTGGTCCTCGTCGCCCATGGCCCAGCCGTACGCGGTCCCGCCGTAGTCACGGATGCCGACCGCGTAGTCCAGGCCCTGCTCCCGGGCCGCCTCCTCGGTGAGCCCGACGGCGGCGACCTGCGGGTCGGAGAACACGGCGTGCGGGACGTAGCGGTGGTCGGCGGCCACCATCGCGTCGGGGTGCAGGAGGTTGTGCCGGACGACGCGGGCCTCGTGGTTGGCCACGTGCTTGAGCTGGTACTCCGAGGAGATGTCGCCGAGCGCGAAGAAGCCGGGTGCGCCCGCCTGCTGGTGCTCGTCGACGACCACGCGGCCGTCCGCGTCGACCTCGACGCCGGTGCTCGCCAGGGCGAGGGTGTCCGCGTTGGAGACCCGGCCTGTCGCGACGAGGAGCATGTCGGCCTCGATCTCGAGCTCGGCGCCGGTCGCGCTGCGGGTGGACAGCACGACGCCCGAACCCGACGAACCGGTGCGCACCCGCTCCACCGTCGTCGTCGTGAGGATCTCGACCTTGCGCCCCAACAGCTCGGTGAAGCGTTCGGCGACCTGGCGGTCGCTGCGCGGGAGCATCGTCGGCGTCCGCGCGACGATGGTGACCTTCGTCCCGAACGACGCGAACACGTGGGCCAGCTCCGCGCCGATGTAGCCGCCGCCGATGACGGCCAGGGACCGCGGCGGGGCGGGGATCCGCATGATCGTGCTCGACGTCTCGTACGCGACCGTGTCCAGCCCCTCGATCGGCGGGATCACCGGGCGGCTGCCGGCGGCCAGCACGAAGCGGTCGGCCGTGATCGTCTGCGCCGGACGGCCGTCGCGCGCCTCGAGCCGCAGCTCGTGGTCGCCGACGAAGTGCGCCTGCTGCTCGAAGAGGGTCACGTTCGACGCCGAGGCCCGCCACTCGCGGCCGGCCTCGCTGATGTGGTCGATCCGGCCGAAGATCCGGTCACGGATGTCGGGCCAGCGGACGTCGACGAGGTCGAGGTCGACGCCGAGCGCCTTGGCCTGAGCCGGCGACGACGCGAGGTCGGCCGGGTAGACGTACATCTTGGTGGGGATGCAGCCGACGTTGAGGCAGGTGCCGCCGAACGTCCCGCCCTCGACGAGGGCGACCGACCAGTCGTCCATCGCGGGGTCGACGATCGAGTTGCCGGAGCCGCTGCCGATGACGCAGAGGTCGAAGTGTCGCACGCGACCATCGTGCCAGCCGGCCCCTCACCACGGACCCGGAACGCCGCCCGGTCCTCGAACCCGATGTTCCCTATGATGAGACAAGGGAATAGCATCACCGCCGCGGTCCTAGCGTGGGCACCGCACGACGAGAAGAGAGAGGGAACGACCCGGATGAGGACGCTGCACCAGCGCCGGCACATCGACCTGGGCCTCACGGCCAGCGCGGTGTGTCGAATGACCACGCGCTCCTAGCGCGCCTCTCGTGAGGGCCCGGCCCCTGCCGCCCCTCGGTCATCCCTCCTCCGTCTTCCTGGAGCTCTTATCACCATGCCCAAGCGTCATCTCGTCGACCTCGCCGCGACCGCCACCCGCCTGGCCGACAACACCCACCTGTGGGAGTCGCTGGTCGAGTACGACCCGGTCTCCCGCTACTACGCCCGCCTCGCCCTCACGCGCGAGCACGAGGCCTGGCTCCTGACCTGGGTGCCCGGCCAGGGCACCGACTGGCACGACCACGGCGGCAGCGCGGGCGCGTTCACCGTCGTCCGCGGCGCCCTGACCGAGGAGCACGCGGTCCTGCAGGGCGAGGAGTCCGCCGTCGTCGCCTCCAGCCGCGAGCTCGGGACCGGCAGCATCCGGCCCTTCGGCACCCGGCACGTCCACCGCGTCACCAACACCACCCTGGAGCCCGCGGTGAGCATCCACGTCTACGCGCCCGCGCTGACCCGGATGAACGGCTACGTCCGCGAGGGCGACCGGCTCCGGCTGGTCGAGTCGCGCCTGGCGGGGGTGTCCTGGTGAGCACGCTCGTCGCTCCCCCGGCCCCGGCGGACGTCGCACGCCGGCGCAGCATCGACGAGGTCCTCGCCGAGGCCCGCTCCCGGCTGCACCGGCTGACGCCGGCCGAGGCGGTCGCCGCCCGCGAGGCCGGCGCCGTCGTCGTGGATATCCGTCCGGCGGCCCAGCGCGAGGTCCAGGGCGGCCCCGACGGCGTCCTGCTCCTCGAGCGGAACGTCCTCGAGTGGCGCTTCGACCCGCAGAGCGACGCCCGCCTGCCGATCGCCGCCTACGACCTCCAGGTCGTCGTGCTGTGCCAGGAGGGCTTCACGTCGAGCCTGGCGGCCGCCGCCCTGCAGGACCTGGGCCTGCACCGCGCGACGGACGTGGCCGGCGGCTGGAAGGCCTGGCGCGAGCAGCTGGGCGCCTGACCCCAGCTCCTCACCAGATGCAGAAACGCTGACTCCCGGCGCCGTACCGCGAGGTACGGACGTCGGGAGTCAGCGTCTCGTGACGGTCGGGCTCAGACGCCGGCGTAGGAGTGCAGGCCGGAGACGAGCAGGTTGATCCCGATGAAGTTGAACCAGAAGGACGCCAGGCCGACGATCGCGATGACGGCGGCCTTGTTGCCGCGCCAGCCCGCGGTGGAGCGGGCGTGCAGGTAGCAGGCGTAGATGACCCACGTGACGAGCGCCCAGGTCTCCTTGGGGTCCCAGCCCCAGTAGCGGCCCCAGGCGTACTCGGCCCAGATCGCGCCGGCCGCGACCGTGAACGTCCACAGCGGGAACGCGAAGGCGTGGAAGCGGTAGGTGATCAGGTCGATGCGACGCGAGGTGGGGAGCCGGGCGAGGTAGCCGCCGACCTGGCCGCGGTCCTCCGCACGCTTCTTCAGGATGTAGAGGATCGACATCAGGCCGCCGACGTTGAAGGCGGCGCCGGCGATCGCGGCGGCGGTGATGTGGATGAGGAACCACACCGAGTGCAGCGCCGGCACGAGCGGGGCGACGGCGACGTAGAAGACGGTGACGGCGAGGCCGTTGCCCACGGTGACGAGCAGCGTCACCGGCAGGCCGAGCCAGCTCAGGCCGGCCTTCCACACCATCAGCAGGTAGGCGGCGACGACGAAGACCAGGGCCAGCGTCGTGAACTCGTACATGTTGCCCCACGGCGCGCGCCCGGCGGCCAGACCGCGGCCGACGACCCCGATGAGGCTCAGCAGGAAGCCGAGCACCGTGAGGAAGACGCCCATCCGGTTGAACTGCTCGACCCGGAGGTCGGCGAGCCGGGCGTCCGCGAGGTTCCGGGCGTAGGTCTCGATCCGGTCGTGCTCCAGCGGTGCGCCACCCGCGGAACCCGCGGTGACCAGCTCGCGCTGGACGACCTCCTCGGTCGCCGGCTCCCGGCGCGCCGCGGCCCACTCGGCCGCGTGCGCGAAGAACGCCAGCAGGTAGACCACGACCGAGCTCACCAGGGCGACGCTCGAGTAGTAGCTGTAGTTCACGTCGTGCTCGCCTCTTTCTGGGCCTGAGGACCGGCGGTTCCGGTCGCCAGGTGGGTGGCCAGCTCGTCCACGTCGTCCGTCAGACCGCCGCGGGCGTCCGCCCGGTCGAGACCACCGATCTCGACCACTGTAGAGCCCTGCTCACCTTCAGTTCGGTTCGCCAGCCGCACCCAGACGCGACGCGGCCGGACGAAGAGCGACAGGCACAGGCCGAGCACCGCGAAGGCGATCGACCCCAGGGCCAGCGGCGCGCCCGGGGAGTCCCCGACCTGCAGCTTGACCCAGCGGCTCCAGCCGTCGAGCTGGACGGAGCCCAGCCCGTTCGGCAGGGTGACGCCCTGGCCCGGCTGCAGCGCGATCCGGAGCGGCGCCCCGTCGTCGCCCTTGACCTGGGTCAGGCCCGCGGTGTCGAGGGAGTAGACGTTCTCGGCCTTGCCCGTCTCAGGGACCGGCGCCCCGGACCACACGTTGACGAACAGCGCGGGGTTGAGCGCGTCGGGGAAGGCCGAGGTCGGCGCCTGGTCGCCCTGCTGGACCGCGCTCGGCAGGAAGAAGCCCTGCAGCGCGATCCGGTCGGGACGCGCGTCCGGCACCTTGACCACGCCGGCCGAGGTGAAGTTGCCGTCCTGCGGCAGAAAGACGACCGGTCCGGAGAAGGCCACGTTGCCCTGGCCGTCCTTGACCGTGACGATCGGCGCGTACCCGTGGCCGATCAGGTGGACCGTCGAGCCGTCGACGCGCAGCGGGTGGTTGACCTCCAGCGCGACCGGCTTCGTGGGGTCGCCCGGGGCCTCGGTCACGTCGAGGTCGGCGCGGAACAGCCGCGCGGCGCCCGTCTGGACCGGCCCGGTCTCGAACTTGACCTGGAAGTCCTTCACCACGACGTTGAACGGCTTGAGGCTGGTCGCCTTGAACCACGCCCCCGCCGTCAGGTCGTCGTACTGGGTGACGCTGTTCGAGAAGCCCTGCCCCACGATCACGACGCTGCTGCCGCGGTAGCCCCAGAGGGCACCGACGGCGACGCCGAGCAGCAGGAACAGCAGGCTGATGTGGAAGACGAGGTTGCCGGCCTCGCGGAGGTAGCCGCGCTCGGCGGCGACGGAACCCTCCTCGACGCGGACCCGGTAGTGCTGGCGCTTCAGCTCGCGGGCGGCCCGCTCGAGGACCGTCGCGGCCCCTTCGGTGTCCTCGGGGGCGATCTCGGCCGTGGCGTACGCGGGCAGGCGGCGGAGGTTCCGGGGGGTGCGCGGCGGCTGCGCACGCAGCGCCCGGGTGTAGACGCGGAGCCGCGGGACGATGCAGCCGACGAGCGAGACGAACAGCAGCAGGTAGACCGCCGAGAACCACGGCGAGGAGTAGACGCCGAAGAGCCCGACCTTGTCGTAGAGCGGGCCGAGCGTGGGGTGCGCGGCGATGAAGTCGTCGACGCGGACCGGGGAGATGCGGCGCTGCGGGATGAGCGAGCCGGGGATCGCCGCGACGGCCAGCGCGAAGAGCAGCACCAGCGCGGTGCGCATCGAGGTGAGCTGCGCCCACACGAACCGCAGGGTGCCGCGCCAGCCCAGCCGGGGCAGGTCGGGACCCGTCGGCTCGGGCCGGGAGTCGGCGTGGCCCGCGGGGCGGGTCTGGGTGTCGGTCATCGTCTCTTCGTCACTGCGGGGCTCAGATCGGTGGGGTGAAGGTCGCGAAGGTCTGCCGGAGGTCGGCGGTGATGAGCGTCCACAGCCCGCTGACGAGCAGCAGACCGACCACCACCATGAGGATGCCACCGGTGCGCATGAGGGCCACCTGGTGACGGCGCAGGAAGCCGACGGCCCGCGACACCCGGGTGTAGAGGAGGCCGGCGACCACGAACGGCACCCCCAGCCCGAGCGCGAACACGAAGGCCAGCAGGGCGCCGCGCAGCGCGGTCCCCTCGTTCAGCGCCAGGCTGTAGACGACGCCGAGGGTCGGGCCGATGCACGGCGTCCAGCCGAGCGCGAAGACGACGCCCAGCAGCGGGGCCGCGGCCACGCCGACCTTCGGCAGCCGGTGGATGCGCAGGTCGCGACGACCGAGCGGGACCACCCCGGCGAACATCAGCCCGAGGCCGATGATCAGGACGCCGAGCACCCGGCTGATCGCGTCCGCGTGGGTCAGCAGCAGCACGCCCGCGCTCCCCACGATCGCGCCGGTCACCACGAACACGGCCGCGATCCCGAGCACGAAGAGCGACGTGCCGGCGAGCATCCGCCCCCGTCGCCGCGTGCCCTCGACCACCTCCGCCGCACCGAGGCCGGTGGCGTACGAGAGGTAGCCCGGCAGCAGCGGCACGACGCACGGCGAGAAGAAGGAGACCAGGCCTGCGGCGAGCGCGACGGGCAGCGCGAGCAGCATCGAGCCCCCGACGGCCTGCTGCGCCCAGGTCGACAGGTCGAGCGGGACCAGCGCGTACGGCTTCACCGGCCGGCCGCGACCTCGTCGACCATGTCCGTGAGGGTCGCCTCGGAGATCGGGCCGAGCACGCGGATGGCCACGCGGCCCTGGCGGTCGAGCACCAGGGTGGACGGGATCGCGCTCGGCGGGACCTGCCCGTTGAGCTGCAGCAGGCTCTTGCCGGAGGGGTCGAAGATGCTCGGGTAGGTCACGCCGCTGGTGCGCAGGAACGCCTCGGGCGCGGCCGGGGAGAAGTCCCGGGTGTTGATGCCGAGGAACTGGGCGTCCGCCTTCGTCGCCTCGCTCGCGGCCTGCAGGCCGGCGGCCTCCTGGCGGCACGGCGGGCACCACGAGCCCCAGACGTTCAGCACGACGACCTTGCCCGGGTAGTCCGTCGAGGACACCGTCTTGTCGTCGGCGCCGAGGCGCTGACCGGTGACGACGGGACCGGTCGTGCGCTGGTCGGGATCGATCCGGGTCAGCGCACCGCTCGAGCCGATGTAGCCCTGCTGGTCCGCGCCGCGCGTGGGCTCGTCGGCCCCCGTCGCCGAGCAGCCGGCCAGCAGCACCGCGGCGGCCGCCACGGCACCCAGCGCGAGCGTGCGGCGGCGGCTAGGCACCGGCCACGAACTTCCGCGTCTTGCGGGCGGTGTAGAGCTCTGCCGCGGGCTCGGCGTAGTCGACGGCGGCGACCCGGCCGTCGACGAAGGTGAGGGACGTGACGCTGGCGAGGTTGCACTCCCGCCTGCGGGGGTCGTGCGCCAGCCGGCGCCCCTCCGCGTCGCAGCGGGCCATCCAGATCGGCAGCTGGTGGGAGACGATGACCGCCTCGTGCCCGCGGGCCGCCTCCTCCGCGTCCCGGATCGCCAGCCGCATGCGGGCGACGATCTCGGTGTACGGCTCGCCCCAGGTCGGACGCAGCGCGTTGCGGAACAGCCACCAGCTCTGCGGCCGGCGGATCGTCCCCGCGAGGGTGACCTTGATGCCCTCGAGGTAGTTGTCGGCCTCGATCACGCGGTCGTCCGTCGTGACGGGCAGGCCGAACACGTCGACGACCGGTTCCATCGTCTCCTGCGCACGCTCGAGCGGCGAGCAGCGCAGGTGGACGACGTCGCGCCCGCGCAGGTGCTCGGCGACGAGCCCGGCCATCGCGCGCCCGGTGTCGGACAGGTGGTAGTCGGGCAGCCGGCCGTAGATGAGCCCGACCGGGTTGTAGACCTGCCCGTGCCGGACGAGGTGGACGACCGTGCGGTTCGGCTCGCTGCTCACGTCAGACCCCCGCGGCCGCGGCGGCGGCGGCCGGGAGCGCGCTGACCACCCGGTCGAGGGCGCGGTCGTCGTGGGCGCTCGAGAGGAACCAGGACTCGTACGCGCTGGGCGGCAGGTAGACGCCGTGGTCGAGCATCGAGTGGAAGAACGCCGAGTAGCGCGTCGTCACCTGCGTCGACGCGGTCGCGTAGTCCGGAACGGCGTCCACGTCTTCACCCACGAAGAAGACGCTGAACATGTTCCCGGCGGACTGGATGACGTGCGGCACGCTCGCCGCGTCGAGCGCGTCGTGCACCTCGCGCTGCAGCAGCGCCGAGGCCCGGTCGACGTGCGCGTAGACCTCCGGCGTCGCCAGCCGCAGCGTGGTCAGCCCGGCGCTCGTGGCGACGGGGTTCCCCGACAGGGTGCCCGCCTGGTAGACGCCGCCGACCGGCGCCAGGCTGTGCATCAGCTCGGCGCGGCCGCCGAAGGCCGCAGCCGGGAAGCCGCCGCCCATGACCTTGCCGAAGGTCATCAGGTCGGGCACGACGCCGTCGACGCCGTGCCAGCCCGAGGCGGTCACCCTGAAGCCCGTCATCACCTCGTCGCTGATGAACAGCGCGCCGTGGGCGTGACAGATGTCGGACAGGAAGGTGTTGAAGCCGACCCCGTCCTCGACGCCCGGCGGGACGACGCCCATGTTCCCGCAGGCCGCTTCGGTGATCAGGCAGGCGATCGAGTCGCCGTACGTCGCGAACGCCTCGCGCACCGCCGCCCGGTCGTTGTACTGCAGCACGATCGTGTCGGCCGTCGTCGACTCGGTGACGCCGGGCGTGCCCGGGATGGCCAGCGTGGCGACGCCGGAGCCGGCCGCGGCCAGCAGCGAGTCGACGTGGCCGTGGTAACAGCCGGCGAACTTCACGATCTTGTCGCGGCCGGTGATCCCGCGGGCGAGGCGCAGCACCGACATGGTCGCCTCGGTGCCGGAGTTCACCAGGCGCACCATCTCCACCGGCGTGCGGTCGACGATCGCCGCGGCCAGGTCGACCTCGGCCTGGGTGGGGGCGCCGTACGAGGTCCCGTGCTGCGCCGCCTCCGCGACGGCCCCGAGGACCTCGGGGTGCGCGTGTCCCAGCAGCATCGGGCCCCACGAGCAGATGAGGTCGACCAGCTCGTTGCCGTCGACGTCGTAGAGGTAGGGCCCCTGCGCGCGGGCGATGAAGCGCGGCGTGCCGCCGACGGACAGGAAGGCGCGCACGGGCGAGTTCACGCCGCCCGGGATGACCTCGCGGGCGCGGGCGAACGCGGCGGCGGAGCGGGTGTCGACCGAGGTCTCGGGGAGCTGCACCTGGGTCATCGCGCCGACCCCCAGCGCCGGGCCCACTCCAGGGCCCAGTAGGTGAGGACGATGTCCGCCCCGGCACGGCGGATCGACGTGAGCGTCTCCCCGATCGCGGCCTCGCGGTTGATCCAGCCGTTCGCGGCGGCGGCCTCGACCATGGCGTACTCCCCGGAGATGTTGTAGGCCGCGACGGGCACGTCGACGACCTCGCGGACGGCGCGGATGACGTCGAGGTAGGCCAGAGCGGGCTTGACCATCACGAGGTCGGCGCCCTCGGCGAGGTCGAGCGCGACCTCGTGCAGCGCCTCGCGCAGGTTGGACCCGTCCTGCTGGTAGGTCTTGCGGTCGCCCTGCAGCGAGCTGGCGACGGCCTCGCGGAACGGGCCGTAGAAGGCGGAGGCGTACTTCGCCGCGTACGCGAGGATCGCGGTGTCGACGTGGCCCGCGGCCTCGAGCGCGTCGCGGATCGCCCCGACCTGGCCGTCCATCATCCCGCTGGGGGCGACGACGTGGGCGCCGGCCTCCGCGTGCAGGACGGCCATCTCGGCGTAGATCTCGACCGTCGCGTCGTTGTCGACCGCGCCCGACGGGGTGAGGACCCCGCAGTGGCCGTGGTCGGTGAACTCGTCGAGGCACACATCGGTCATCACGAGGCAGTCGTCGCCGACCTCCTCGCGCACGGCCCGGACGGCCTCGGTGAGGATGCCGTGCGGGTCGACCGCGCCGGACCCCCGGGCGTCCTTCTCCGACGGGACGCCGAAGAGCATCACGCCCGCCAGCCCGGCCTGCGCCGCCTCGACGGCGGTCTTGCGCAGCGTGTCCAGCGTGTGCTGCACGACGCCGGGCATCGAGCTGATCGGGCGCGGTTCCGTGAGGCCCTCCGCGACGAACACGGGGAGCACGAGCTGGCGGGGTTCGACGCTCGTCTGCGCGACCATCGCCCGCATCGCCGGCGAGGTGCGCAGGCGACGCGGACGCTGTCGGAGCGACGTCTGAGGCACCCACCCAATCTAGTCGCCGAACGCCTTCCGGCCCCTCTCAGCACCTGTGGACAACCTCACGAAGCGGGCCCGCATCCACCGTCGGGAGGCTGAGGTGTCTCCCCGGGGGGCCAGGTGTCGTCCGTCCCGACGGGGTCTGTGCACAACCTCGCGAGCGGGCCTGTACGGCCGGTCCGAACGGCGAGGCTGCCCCGCATGGACGACGACATCCCTCCCCTGCTCCCCCTCCACGAGATCGCCCCGCTCCGGTCGCAGGCCGCCCTGCACCGGCAGTGGCGGGCGATGATGGGCCCGCTCGGCTTCGCCGGGCGCCGGCTCTGGCTGCTGTTCCTGCAGCCCGACGACCGGCCCACCGAGCTGCTGATGCAGATCGACGACGTGCCCGACAGCCCGCGCGAGGGCGAGGCCGACTCCCTGCTGCGGCTCTGCCGGGAGGTCCGCCGGGAGCACGACCTCGGCCGGGTCGCCGTGCTGCTCAGCCGACCCGGTCCCGCCGGCGTCCGCGCGAGCGACCGGCGCTGGGGCCGGGCCCTGCTCGAGGCCGCGCGGCAGACGGGTGTTCCGCTGGCTCCCCTGCACCTCGCCACCGACGAGGCGGTTGTGCCGCTCACCGGTGACGACCTGCTCGAGACCGGGTGAGCGCGGGTCCCGCCGTGCGTGCCGTCTCGGCCGGACCGACAGCTCTCAGGCGTTCGCGTCCGTCGCCGGGTCGCCGTCAGCCGCCCGGACGATCCGGGGCAGCGCCTGCTCGAGCGCCCAGCGGTTGCTCAGCACGCTGCCCCAGTCCATCGAGTAGAGGAGGTCGTCGTTGCCGCCGTTCGCGGCGAGGACATAGCGCCCCTCCTGCGTGCTCCGCAGCGCCTTCACCAGCGGGTCGGCGAGGAGGTCCTTCTCCTACGCCACCTCCGTGGTCCAGACGACGACGTCGACGGAGTCCAGCAGGTCGAGCTTCTCCGGGCTCAGCGGTGCGTTGTAGCCCTTGCCCGCGAGGGCGGCCAGAGGCGCGTCGAGAGTCATCCCGACGTCGGTGAGGAACTGGTTGCGCGGCGCGGACGCCCCGAGGACCGCGTACTGGCCGCCGAAGACCTCCGCGCAGATCGCTGTACGCCCGGCCAGCTCCGGGTGGTCCGTCCGGGCCTTCGCGAAGGCGTCGTCGAGCTCGGAGACCAGCGCCGCCGCGGCGTCGGGCCTGCCCAGCGCCTGCCCGACGTGCTCGGTGTGCGGGCGGTACGGCACCGCCCAGTCCTCGGCGTCGACCGGCTGCGCCACCGTCGGGGCGATCCGGGTGAGCTTGGCGTAGTCCTCCTTCGTCACCCCGCTCATCACCGCGAGGATCAGGTCGGGCGCGAGCGCCGCCACCTTCTCGAACGCGATCTCCTGCATGTCGAGGACGGGCGGCCGGGTGTCGAGGCCCGCGGAGTTCCAGGGGCGGAACGGCGTGTACGACCCACCCAGGAACCCGCCCACCGCCACCGGCACCACGCCCAACGCGATCGCGGCGTCGTGGTCGGTCTGGCCGAGCGTCACCACGCGCTGCGGCGGTCCGGAGACCGTCGTCGTCCCGTACCGGTGCACGACCGACCAGGTCGAGGCGCTGCTCGGGGCCGCAGCCGGGCCGGCCGCCGCGCCACTGCCGGCGCTGGTGCTGTCCGAGCAGGACGACAGCGCGAGGGCGGTCGCCGCCGCTCCCATGCCGCCCAGGAAGTGCCGTCGGTCCATCTGTCCTCCTACTTAGGGTTGCCTCACCTAAGCAGAAGTAGCGCGTCACCTCCAGCCGTCTCACAGCGCCTGTCGACGCCGACGCGACTATTCGAACGCTTGTTCACATCTGTGGACAACCCTGGGGACGTCGGTTCAGGTCGTGCGGAACCGGCTCGCGAGGGTGTGGCAGGCAGCCCGGAGCTCGGCGGGCTGCACGTCGGTGAGGTCGACGTCGAAGGTGGCCAGGATGCCGGCGATGCCGGCCCAGGACCACGCGCCGACGGTGATGCAGGTACGCCCCCCGTCGACCCGCTCGATTACCGAACCGCCCGGCGCCCAGCGGGCGACGACGTCGGCTGGCAGCTCGAGCACCGCACGCCCGAGGCACTGCCAGGCGGCGGGGGTGTCGCCGCGGTCGGGACTGCTTCGGACGAAGCGGGCGACGTCGCCGCCGGGAAGGGAGCGGCGTACGAACGGCTGGCCGGTGGGCGACAGCGGGTGGATCCGGTCGACCCGGAAGACCGCCCAGGCCCGGCGGTCGAGGTCGAAGGCGACGAGGTACCAGCGGCCGGCCCACAGCGCCAGGTGGTGGGGCTCCACGCGCAGCGGCGGTCGGAAGTCGGGGTCGTGGGGCTCCGGACGACTGCCGTCGGGCCGCAGGACGTCGTGACGCAGCACGTGGCTCCGACGCACGGCGTCGCCGACGGCGCTCAGCACGTCGGGCGCGATCGGCGGCGCCGAGAACTCCCACACGTTGCGGATCGTCGTGACCCTGGTGGCGTCGACCTGGGCCCGCAGCGGCGCGGGCATCACGCGCGCGAGCGTGGCGAGAGCCCGCTCGGCCGCCTCGCGGAGACCCAGCACCGAGGTGGGCGACGTCTGCAGGGCCAGGGAGACGGCAACCGCCTGCTCCCCGTCCAGCACGAGCGGGGGCAGACGGCTGCCGGCGCCGAGCCGGTAGGTCGAGTCGCGTCCACCGCTGGCGTGGACCGGGTAGCCGAGCTCGCGGAGCGTGTCGATGTCGCGCCCGAGGGTGCGGACGCTCACGCCGAGCCGTGCCGCGAGCGCGGGTCCGCTCCAGCGGTCGGCGGCCTGCAGCAGCGAGAGGAGCTCGAGCGAGCGTCCTGCCGTCCGCGCCATGCGTCGACCCCCTTCGGACGGAACCTCGTGAAGGACGACACCCCGTGTCCGGGTTGCCTCCGAGAGTGACCGTATGACCGCTTCCTCGCCGGCGCACGCCGGCTCCTCGCCCAGCTCTCCCCGCGCCGTGGTCGCCGTCGTCCTGGTGGCCGCCTTCATGGACCTCGTCGACGTGACGATCGTGGCCGTCGCCGCCCCGAGCATCCGCGCCTCCCTCGGCGCCTCGCCCTCCCAGGTGCAGTGGACGGTCGCCGCGTACGCCCTGTCGCTCGGCGCCGCGCTCGTCACCGGGGGCCGGCTCGGGGACGCGTACGGGCGACGGCGGGCGTTCCTGGGCGGGCTGGCGGTCTTCGTCGTGGCGTCCGCGGCCTGCGCGCTCGCCCCGACGGCCGGGGTGCTCGTCGCGACCCGTGTGGTCCAGGGGCTGGGAGCGGGGGTCATGGTGCCGCAGGTCTTCGGGATCATCCGTTCCTCCCTCGACCCACGGCAGACGGGCGCCGCGCTGGGGGCGTACGGGGCGGTGCAGGGCCTCGCGTCGATCGCCGGTCCGCTGCTCGGAGGACTGCTGGTGACGACGGACCTCCTCGGGCTGGGGTGGCGCACCGTGTTCTGGGTGAACGTGCCGATCGGCCTCGTCGCCCTCGCGATCGGGTGGCGGGTGCTGCCCGAGTCCCGCCAGCCCGGCCCCGGTCGCCTCGACCTGGTCGGGGCGGGACTGCTGGCGGGTTCGCTGGTGCTGGTGCTGCTGCCGCTCGTCCAGGGAGGAACCTGGGGCTGGCCGGTGTGGGGCTGGGTCCTGCTCCTCGCCGGCGTGGTCGGGCTGGCGGTCTTCCTCGGCGTCGAGCGCGGGCTCGTCGCCCGCGGCGCGCAGCCTGTCCTCGACCCTCGCCTGCTGGCGGACCGGGGGTTCAGCGGCGGGCTCGCGGCGTCGGCGACGTTCTTCGGGGGGATCGCGTCGTTCTTCCTCCTGCTGTCGGTCTACCTGCAGGAGGGCACCGGCCGCAGCGCGCTCACGACCGGCCTGGTCACCCTGCCGTACGCGCTGGGCTCGCTGGTCACGTCCGGGCTGGGGGTCGCGCTCGCGGCGCGGCACGGCCGCCGCCTGCTGATCACCGGCAGCCTGGTGATCGCCGCCTCGCACCTGGGCCTGTGGTGGGTGGTCGGGCACACCGACCGGCCGACGTGGTGGCAGGTCGGCGCACCGCTGCTCGTCGGCGGGCTCGGGCTCGGGCTCGCGGCCCCGCCGCTGGTCGACCTCGTCCTGGCGGCTGTCCCGCGACGCGCGGCCGGAGCCGCCGCTGGGGTGCTGTCCACCGTCAACCAGGTCGCGGGCGCACTGGGGGTCGCCGCGCTCGGCGCGCTCTTCTTCACCCGGGCGGGCCGTACGGGCGCGGAGGTCGGGCCGGGCCCGGCCTACGCCGAGGCGTTCGCGGCCGTGCTGCCCTGGCAGGTCGGGCTCTACGTCGTGGCGGCCGGCCTCATGACCCTGCTGCCGAGAGGGACGCAGCCACCCGGTGGGGTGGCTGCGTCCTGAGCTCAGACGCGGCGGGTCGGCGCCTTGCGCTGCGAGGGGCGCAGCACCGGCTCGCCGGCGGCGACCATGGCGTCGCGACGGTCCGCGGCGAAGGCCGCCAGCGCGTCGGCGAGGTCGACGACGGACGGCTTCGACGCGACGACGTCGACGCGCAGCCCGTGCTCCTCGCACGTCTTCTGCGTGGCAGGGCCGATCGCGGCGATGATCGTGCCGGGGTGCGGCTTGCCGGCGATGCCGACGAGGTTGCGCACCGTCGAGGACGACGTGAAGACGACGGCGTCGAACTTGCCGGTCTTGATCGCCTCGCGCACGGCGGCGGGCGGCGGGGCGGCCCGGACGGTGCGGTAGGCCGTGACGTCCTCGACCTCCCAGCCGAGCTCGATGAGCCCGGCGGCGAGCGTCTCGGTGGCGATGTCCGCACGCGGCAGGAAGACCCGGTTGATCGGGTCGAGGACCTCGTCGTACGGGGGGAACTCGGCGGCGAGGCCGGCGGCGGACTGCTCCTCGCGCGGCACCAGGTCGGGCTCGATGCCCCACGAGCGGAGGGCGGCGGCGGTGACGTCGCCGACGACGGCGACCTTGAGGCCCGAGAACGCCCGGGCGTCGAGGCCGTACTCCTCGAACTTCTCGCGGACGGCCTTGACGGCGTTCACCGAGGTGAACGCGATCCACTCGTAGCGGCCCTCGACGAGACCGCGGATCGCCTTGTCCATCTGCAGCGGGCTGCGCGGCGGCTCGACCGAGATGGTCGGCACCTCCTCGCTGTGCGCGCCGTACGTCCGCAGCCGCGCGACCATGGCCGAGGCCTGGTCCTTGGTCCGCGGGACGAGCACGCGCCAGCCGAAGAGCGGCTTGGTCTCGTACCAGCTGAGCTCGCCGCGCTGCTCGGCGGCGACGCCCATGATCACGTGGACCGGGTCGTTGCCGGGGGCCTCTGTGGCCGACACGGCGACGACGACCTCGTCGAGCAGGCAGGGCACGGTGACCTGGTTGGTGCTACCACCGTGCAGCGTCAGGACGACGTGGTCGTCACCGGGACGGCCCGCCGCGCGGGCGGCGTCGACGAGGGAGGAGAGGTGCCCGACCAGGGTGCTCACGACCACGGTCGCGGCGTTGCCCCAGGGTGCGGTGCTCACCTTGGTGAAGCGGCCGTCGGTCATCGACGCGAACTGCACCCCGCCGGCGTGCACCAGGTCGATGCCCGCGTACTCGGGGACGGCGGTCAGGCTGGAGACGCCCGGGACGACCTCGAAGTCGATGCCCCCGCGGACGCAGGCCGCGGCCTCGTCGGCCACCGCGTTGTCCCAGAAGGGGTCGCCGGTGACGAGGCGCACGACGCGCCCGCCGCCGGCCGCCTGCTTGAGGACGATGCGCGCCCGGGCGGACGGCGTGAGCGGCTTCTGCCCGTCGCCGAAGCCGAGGGTCGTGACCGACGCCTCGCTGCCGAGCGTGATCGCCGGGTGGCCGAGGATCTCGCGCTGACGGTCGTCGTCCAAGATCACGGCGCTCGCGTCGGCGAGCGCGGCGATCGCACCCAGGGTCAGAAGATCAGGATCGCCCGGTCCCGCACCCACGAAGATCACGCGGCCGCGGGTGGTCGACGAGCTCGCAGGGCTCGAGGCGGAGTCGGAAGAGGTGGGGACCGAGGTTGTGCTCACGTGGCTCTCTCGTGTCGGGCAGGCGCAGACCCGGCGCTCGTGCGCCGGACCTCGTCGGACAGCTCGTCGAGCACCGACCGGGCCAGGTCCGCACCGAGCTGCGCCGGGTCGGTGGTCGACCCGGAGACGGCGGTGCGTACCGGAGGCTGTTTGGTCAGTCCTGACAACGTGTCCAGCAACGTTCTTTCAACAACGGCCGACATAGTCAAATCGAAGGCGTTACCACGGCGACCGGTGACGCGGGCACGCACCCCCACCGGTGCGGTGCACCCGGCCTCGAGCGTCGCGAGGAAGGCGCGCTCCGCGCGGACCTCGGCGTGCGCGACCGCGTCGTCGAGCAGGGCGACGGCCTCGCGCGCGGGCCCGTCGAGGGAGCGCCGGATCTCGAGGGCCAGAGCACCCTGGCCGGGGGCCGGGAGCATCAGGGCCTCGTCGAGGATCTGCGACGGCAGCCCTTTGACAACGGTGTCCTCTTTGTCAGATCCCGACAAGTCGTCGCCCACGCCGAGGTAGCCCAGGCGCCGCAGCCCGGCCCCCGCCAGGACCACCGCGTCGAGCCCGCCACCACGGGCCAGCTCGATCCGCGTGTCCACGTTCCCGCGCACGGGCACGACCTCGAGGTGCCGGCCCTGCAGCCGGGCCCAGTCCTGCAGCTGGAGCGCCCGGCGGGGCGCGCCGGTGCCGACCCTGGCGCCGTCGGGGAGGTCGTCGAGCCGCGCGCCGACGAGGACGTCGCGGACGTCCTCGCGGACGGGGACGGCGATCACCTCAAGATCAGGTTCCGCCGCGGTGGGCAGGTCCTTGAGCGAGTGGACCGCGCAGTCGATCTTGTCGGCGCGCAGCGCCTCCCGGACCCCGAGCGCGAAGACCCCCGTGCCGCCGATCTCGGTCAGCAGCCGGAGGTCAAGATCACCGGAGGTGGTCACGCCGACGAACGAGGACCCGGCGCCCCGGGCGGCCAGCAGCCCCGCCACCAGGTCGACCTGGGCCCGGGCGAGCGGCGAGGTGCGTGCCCCCAGCCGGAGCACCGGCTGGTCTGCCGTCGACGGGTCGGTCATGACGGGCCTCATCCTGCCCGTTCGGGCGTCGCTCTAAACGTTCGTCTCGGGAGACATGACGGCGGCGACGGCCTGCGGGTCGAGCGCGAAGAGCTCCCGCAGCGCCGCGGCGTAGTCCAGCGCGTCCGGGTCGGCCGACAGCTCCTTCACCCGGACGGTGGGCGCGTGCAGCAGCTTGTCGGCGATGCGGCGCATCGTGCGGCCGACCTCGTCGCGCTCGTGGTCGTCCAGCCCCGGGACCCGCGCGTCGAGGCGCTTCATCTCCGCGGCGACGACCTGCGAGGCCATGCTGCGCAGCGCGACGACGGTCGGGGCGACCGCGGCCGCCCGGCGTACGCCGAGGAAGTCGCGGACCTCGGACCGGACGAGCTCACGGGCGGCCTCGACCTCGGGCGTCGCGGTCTCGGACCGCGTCGCGACCAGGAGGTCGAGGTTGACCAGGAGGATGCCGAGGCCCGTGACGTCGGCCGAGATGTCGGCGGGCAGCGCGAGGTCGACCGCGGCCGTGACCGGGGTGCCCACGAAGTCGGCGGCGTCGAGGTGCAGCGACCGCGCACCCGTGCAGGTGACGACCACGTCGGCCTCGTCGAGGGCGGCGGACAGCCGGCTGAGCGGCTCGGCCCGGCCCCCCACGGAGTCGGCGAGACGCTGGGCCCGCTCGAGCGTGCGGTTGACGCAGGTGACGTGCGCCCCGGCCGCGGCGGCCGTCCGCGCGGCCAGGCCGGCCATGGCGCCCGCGCCCACGACCAGCACCCGCCGGTCGACGAGGTCGCCCTGCGCCTCCACGAGGAGGTCGTACGCGGCCGTCACGAGCGAGCGGCCCGCCCCGGCGACGCCGGTCTCGGTCTGCACCCGCTTGCCGACGCGGATGGCCTGCTGGAACAGCGCGTTCAGGACGGTGCCGACGGTCCCCTGCTCCTGGCACACGACCAGCGCGCCGCGCACCTGCCCGAGGATCTGGCTCTCGCCCAGCACGACCGAGTCGAGGCCCGCGGCCAGCGAGAAGGCGTGCGCCACGGCCCCCTCGTCGAAGAACACGCGGGCCATGGCCCTCAGGTCCTCGACCGGCTCGCCCGCGAGGTCGGACAGCGCGAGGACGGCGTCGTCGAGGCCGCCGTGGAAGCGGGAGACCGACACCCACAGCTCGGTGCGGTTGCACGTCGAGAGCACCACGGCCTCGTCGATGTGCTCGCTGTCGACCAGCGTCTGCGCGAGCTTGCTCGCGGTCGCCGGGTCGAGCGCGAGGGCGGCGAGGCGCGCCATCGACGTCGAGCGGTGCGAGACGCTCACCGCGAGGATGCTCATGGGTGTTCTTCTCCGTCGGCTGGTCGGGTGGGTCGCCGCACGGGCGAACGCTCTGGAGCGCTCTCCCCGGTCGTCGGACGGCCCGGCGCGACGTCGCTGTCGGCCTCGCGGTGCACCAGGTCCAACGGCCCGGGACCCGCTGCTCTTCCGGTCGGGAGCACTAGATCTCCTCGACCTTGCGCTGCTCGTGGAAGGCCAGGATGGCGAGCTCCTGGCCGAGATCCACCTTGCGCACGTTGACTCCTTCGGGCACCGCGAGCGCGGTGGACGCGAAGTTGAGGATGCTGGTGACGCCCTGATACACGAGCCGGTCCGCCACGGCCTGGGCGGCCTCGGCCGGGGTCGCGATGACGCCGATCACGGCACCGGTGTTGCGGACGACCTCCTCGAGCTCGGCGAGGTCGGACACGACGAGGCCGGTGACCGTGGTCCCCACCAGGGTGGGCGCCGGGTCCACCAGCGCCACCACCCGGAAGCCGCGGGCCGCGAAGCCGGCGTAGTTGGCCAGGGCGGTGCCGAGGTGGCCGACCCCGACGATGACGACGGGCCACTCGGAGGCCGCGCCGATGTGGGTGGCGATCTGCCTCTGGAGCCGGGCGACGTCGTAGCCGACGCCCCGCGTGCCGTAGGTGCCGAGGCAGGACAGGTCCTTGCGCAGCTGCGACGGGCTCACCCCGGCCGCCTCCGCGAGCGCGGTGCTGCTCACCACCTCGACGTGCCCGTCGAACAGCCGGCCGAGCGCCTGGTGGTAGATCGGGAGCCTCGCGACCGTCGCGTCGGGGACGCCCCGCGCGGGTCGGGTACCCGCGCCGGCGCCCGGCAGCAGGTCCGAGATCACCGGCCCACCCTACCGGCGGGGACGCGCCAGGGCTGTGCGGAGACGGGCGGGGTCCACCCGCCAGTAGTCGTGCTGGGCCCCGTCGACGAAGGTCACCGGGACCTCGTCGGTGTAGCGCCGGCGGAGCTCCGGGTCGTCGGCCGCCGCGGCGTCGAGGTCGACCTCCTCGTACGCCTCCCCCAGCTCCGCGCACACCTGCTCGACGACCGTCCGGGCCTCGTCGCAGAGGTGGCAGCCGGGGCGCGTGAGCAGCCGGACACGAGGGGCGTCGGGGGTGCGGTCCACGGGTGGAGTCTCCCACCGCTCCCGCCTGCCGCCCCTAGGCTGAGCGTCGTGCCAACGTCGGAGCCCGTCACGCCGGTCGCGCACGAGTCCCTCCCGCACGGGGCCGGCGCCGTACGCCTCGAGGGCACCGACACGCGACCGGGCGACCGGATCCAGCCCGACCCGCTCGCCGCCGCCTTCTTCGACCTCGACAACACGATCGTCCAGGGCGCGTCGATCTTCCACTTCGCCAAGGGCATGTACCGCCGGGGCTTCTTCGACGCCCGGACGATCGTCAAGGCGCTGTGGTTCCAGACCTACTTCCGGGCCGCGGGCAAGGAGAAGGCCGCGCACGTCGCCGACGCCCGCGAGACCATGCTCTCCTTCATCGCCGGGCACACCGTGGCCGAGATCACTCAGGTCGGCGAGGAGGTCTACGAGGAGTCGGTCGCCCAGCGGATCTGGCCCGGCACCCGGGCGATCGCGCAGCTGCACCTCGACGCCGGGCAGCAGGTCTGGCTGGTCACCGCCGCCCCGGTCGAGATGGCCGGCATCATCGCCTCCCGCCTCGGCCTGACCGGCGCGCTCGGCACGACCGCCGAGCACGAGGACGGGGTCTACACCGGACGCCTGGTCGGCGACATGCTGCACGGGCCGGCGAAGGCGCTCGCGGTGCGCGACCTCGCGCTCGAGCACGGGCTCGACCTGGCCCGCAGCTTCGCCTACTCGGACTCCTACAACGACCTGCCGATGCTCTCGCTCGTCGGCCACCCCTGCGCGATCAACCCGGACCGCCGCCTCTCGGCGCACGCGGAGGAGCAGGACTGGCAGGTGCGCGACTTCCGTACGGGCCGGCGCGCCGCCCGGCTGGGCCTGCTCGGCGCGGGAGGTGCGGGGGCCCTGGCGGGCGCGGTCGCGGCCGGCGTCGCCGTGACGCGCTACCTGCGCCGCGACTGACCTCTGCCTGACGCCCTTGAGGCCTCCACCCCGGCTCCGCGCGCGAGTGGCGCCAGCGGGTACGCGACACGCCGTGAGCGCGAGTCGGTTGGCGCCACTCGCGCGCAGGGGGGGAGGGAGAGGGCCTCAGGGATGCTCAGGGGGCGTGCGTCAGGCCGCGCGCCGGGCGCCGCGTCGGGCCGTGCGCACGATCAGCAGGACGGCGATCGCGAGGTAGAGGAGGTAGGCGAGCAGCCCGAGCACGCCCATGGCCTCGGCCGGTCCGGGCCGGCCGACGAGTCCGACCACGAGGACGGCGACGCCGAGCAGCACGAGCGCGCCGGAGCCGACGAAGACGAAGCCCTGGACCTGCTCGAGGTCGAACGCACCCGGCGGAGCAGGGCTCGGCCCGGTCGCGCGGACGCGTAGCCACACGACGCCGGCGGCGAAGATCGCCGTCACGACGAGGAGCAGGGCGAGCGGTCCGTACACGGTGCTCAGACGATCACGGGGACGTGACCTCGGCGCCCCACGCCCCACGACGGGCCCGCTCGCTCGCGCTGGCGGGACCCGTCATGAGGGGGACGAAACCTGACGCGCTACTTGCCGGCGCGGCGACGCTGGATGCGCGTCTTCTTCAGGAGCTTGCGGTGCTTCTTCTTCGCCATGCGCTTACGACGCTTCTTGATGACCGAACCCACGGGTGACCCTCTTCTCGTTACCGAGACAGCCTGGCCCCGGACTACGTGTTCTGACAGCCCCGGAAGAGTACCCGGATCGCGCGCAACGGTCACCTCGAGACCGAGGAGCGGCGAGCACTAGGTTCGGACCCGTGGACGACCGCGGCTCGGACGACGACCTGACCTACCTCGAGGACACCGGTCCGGGGACCGGACGACGCAGCCCGGCGCGGGCCTGGGTGGAGACCGACGCGCCGGTCCTGAGCCTGGACGGCGACTGGCGGTTCCGCTGGTCCGCCTCCCCCGTCGGGCTCGGCACCGCCTTCGCCGACCCGGGCTTCGACGACACCGGCTGGGACACGCTGCCCGTCCCGTCCCACTGGGTCCTGCACGGCGACCCCTCCGGCGAGCGCCGCTACGGGGCGCCGATCTACACGAACGTGCAGTACCCCTTCCCGCTCGACCCGCCGCACGTGCCCGACAAGAACCCCACGGGCGACCACCGCCGGACGTTCGAGGCGCCGGGCTGGGTCGGCGACCCGGAGCAGGCGGGCACGCGCACGCTGCTGCGCCTCGACGGCGTCGAGTCGCTCTACCGGGTCTGGCTCAACGGCACCGAGATCGGCGTCGGGCGCGGCAGCCGGCTGGTGCAGGAGCTCGACGTGACCGACGCGCTGCGGCCCGGCACCAACGTGCTCGCCGCCCGCGTCCACCAGTGGTCGGCGGCCAGCTACGTCGAGGACCAGGACCAGTGGTGGCTGCCCGGGATCTTCCGGTCGGTCACCCTGCTCGCGCGTCCGGTCGGCAGCCTGGACGACGTGTGGCTGGCGACGGCGTACGCGCCCGTGGGCCGCACCGGCGGACGCGGGACGCTCGACCCGCGGCTGGTGGCCGGGCCCGAGGCCTTCCCGGTGACCGTGCGCGTGCCCGAGCTGGGCGTCGAGGAGACGTTCGCGGACGCGGCCGCGCTCGACCGGCTGGAGGGCGGGCTGGACGTCGGCGAGGTCGAGCCCTGGACAGCCGAGTCGCCGCGCCTCTACGCCGCGACGGTGAGCTCCGCCGGGGAGACGGTGAGCCTGCGCGTCGGGTTCCGTGACGTCGTCGTCGAGGGCGACCGGCTGCTGGTGAACGGCGACCGGCTGGTGTTCCGCGGCATGAACCGGCACGAGACGCACCCGGAGCGCGGCCGGGTCTTCGACGAGGCGTTCGCCCGCGAAGCCCTGCTGGCCATGAAGCGGGCCGGGGTGAACGCCGTCCGGACCAGCCACTACCCGCCGCACCCGCGGGTGCTCGACCTGCTCGACGAGCTCGGCTTCTGGACCGTGCTCGAGTGCGATCTGGAAACGCACGGCTTCGTGTTCGCCGACTGGGCCGGGAACCCGAGCGACGACCCCGCCTGGGCGGACGCCTACCTCGACCGCATCGAGCGCACCGTCGAGCGCGACAAGAACCACGCCAGCGTCGTCGTCTGGTCGCTCGGCAACGAGGCCGGCACCGGCCGGAACCTCGCCGCCATGGCCGACTGGGTGCACCGCCGCGACCCGAGCCGCCCGGTCCACTACGAGGGCGACCACAGCTGCAGCTACACCGACCTCTACTCGCGCATGTACCCGAACTACGCCGAGACGGAGGCCATCGGGTCCGACACCGGCTTCGTCGGCGAGGTGACCCTGCCAGGGGACGCCGTCCGCATCCGGCAGCGGCCGGCCGTGCTCTGCGAGTACGTCCACGCCATGGGCAACGGGCCGGGCGGCGTCCGCACCTACGACGACCTCTTCGAGGCGCACCCGCGCCTGCACGGCGGCTTCGTGTGGGAGTGGCGCGACCACGGCCTGCTCGCCCGGGCGGCCGACGGCACGGAGTTCTACGCGTACGGCGGCGACTTCGGCGAGGTCGTGCACGACGGCAACTTCGTCATGGACGGCATGGTCCTGCCCGACGGCACGCCCACGCCCGGGCTCGCGGAGTGGAGCGCGGTCAACGCCCCCGTACGCCTGGAGTGCGTGGGCTCGACGCTGCTCGTGCGCAACCGCCAGCACTCGGCGTCGACCGACGGGCTGCGGTTCGTCGCGGTGCGCGAGGTGGACGGCGTGCCCGGCGCACCCGTGCGGATCGACGCCATGCCGGTGGAGGCCGGCGAGACCGGCCGGCTGGCGCTCCCGACCGCGCTCCTCGAGCCGGCCGGGACCGGCGAGACGTGGCTGCAGGTCCGGGCCGAGCTGGCCCACGACACACCCTGGGCGCCCGCCGGGCACGTCGTCGCCCGGGCGCAGCACGACCTGACGCCCGCTCGACCCCGGCCCACGGCCACGCCCCGGCGCGCGGCCCCGTTGGTCCCCGCCGACCGCTCGGGCACCCTCCGCCTCGGACCCGCGGAGCTGGACCTCCGCACCGGCCTGCTCACCCGGGTCGGCGACCTGGCCGTCTCCGGTCCGCGGCTCGAGCTGTGGCGCGGGCCGACCGACAACGACCGCAGCGGCGAGCGGGGCTCGTACGAGCTCGCGAACCCCGAGGACACCCTCGGCGAGGGCGCACCCGGGCCCTCCTCCGACGCGCGGTGGCGCGAGCGCGGGCTCGACCGCCTGGTGCACCGCGTGACGTCGGTCGAGGTGGGCGGGTCCGACGAGCCCGCGGCGGTCGTGCGGATGCGGGTCGGCGCGGCCCGGCAGCGGCTCGGGGTCGACGTGACCTACCGCTACGACGTCCACGAGGACGCCGTCGGCCTGCGCGTGGAGGTGCAGCCCGACCCGGCCTGGGACTGCACCTGGCCCAGGGTCGGCGTCCGGCTCGACCTGCCGGCCGGTCTCGACCGTGCGGAGTGGTTCGGCACCGGGCCCGACGAGAGCTACCCGGACACGCACGACGCGGCGTACGTGGGGCGGTTCGCGGCGGACCTCGCCGGCCTGGACGTCCGCTACTCGCGCCCGCAGGAGACCGGGCACCGGGCGGAGCTGCGGGAGCTGGTCGTGCGCGACGCCGACGCGGCCCGCCTCGTCGTGCGGACGCGGCCGGCCGTTGACGGGCACCGTGCGGGGTTCACGCTCACGCCCTGGACGCCGCAACAGCTCGACGCGGCCCGGCACCCGTACGAGCTGCCGGCGCCGGAGGCGACGTTCCTGTTCCTCGACGACGCCGTGCACGGGATCGGGAGCCGCGCGTGCGGGATGGACGTGCTACCCGAGCACGCCCTCTGGCCGGGTGCGCGGGCGTTCGAGGTCGAGCTGTCGCTGCCCTGACCCGACCCCGCGGGGCCGGGTGCGGCGGTACCAGCGGGCGCACACGAGCACGGCCAGCGCCAGGTCGACGGCGTCGCCGCCGTAGTACATGACCAGCGCACCGCGCTGCTCGTCGAGCAGGTCGGGACCGCCGGCGAGCGCGTAGAGCCGCTTGGCCAGCACGTCGTGCGCGGCGAGCGCGAGCACCAGCACGACGAGCAGGTGCCGCGTGCCGCGCCGGTGCGGCAGCGGGTCGGGACCCACCAGCACCGCGGTGAAGAGGTAGCCGGCCAGCAGGACGTGCGCGTGCACGAGGACCTCGAGTGCCGGGTAGACGTGCGCAAGGCCGAGCAGCGGGGTCCCGTAGACGAGCCAGAGGCCGCCGACGTCCAGCAGGGCCGCGACGGCGGGTTCGGTGAGGACGCGCAGCGGGCGGCTCCGCAGCAGCCGCACGAGCCGCCGGCCCGAGGCGGCGGCCAGCGCCCGCAGCAGGAGCGTCACGGGAGCGCCGAGGACCAGCAGGAGCGGCGCGAGCATCCCGAGCAGCACGTGACCGGCCATGTGCGCCGTCCAGCTCGTCATCGCCGCGTGGCGCAGCGGACCGGTCACCGCCGCCACGGCCAGCAGGCAGCCGACGACCCAGACCACGCTCCGCGCGACCGGCCACGCACGGCCCCGATCCCGGGCCCGAACGACGAGGGCGGCGTAGCCGAGGACGGCCAGGACCGCGACCACCGCACCGACGACCGCCAGGACGTCGACCTCCGTGCCGTCGTGGTGGTTCACGGCGCGGCCGTCCGGGGCGCGCCGGGACGAAGCGTCAGCACGGCACCCGCGACGACGAGGAGCGCGGCCACGACGTTCCAGGTGAGGTCGTAGGGCAGCAGGTCGACGCCGTAGCGGATCTGGTGCAGCCCGAAGACCTTGTGCTGGACGAGTCCGTCGTAGAGCTGGAACCCTCCGGCGCCGAGCAGCACGCCCCCCACCCACCGACGCACGACCAGCGCACGGTGGCGCCGCAGGTCGGCGAGCAGGAACAGCCCGCTCACCACGGCGACGAAGCCGAAGGCGTGGAACAGCCCGTCGGACACGAGCCCGACGTCGGTCGTCGAGCGGTCGTAGAAGTGGTGCCAGTGCAGCAGCTGGTGGAACACCGTCTCGTCGACGAACGCGATCAGCCCGAGGCCCGCGAGGACTCCGGACCAGGTGCTGCGGGCGGGTGGCGCGGGGCTGGGCAAGGGGGACCTCCGGTCCGGGGACGACCCCTCTTCCCTACCCCGCTCCGGGTCGCCTAGCCCGTCTCGTAGAAGGACTCCTTGAGGTACGCGTCGACGGCCGACTCCTTGACGCGGAAGCTGCGCCCGAAGCGCACGGCCTCCAGCTCGCCGCCGTGGATGAGGCGGTAGACGCTCATCTTGGAGACCCGCATCACCGCCGCCACCTCGGCGACGGTGAGGAAGTTGACGTTCGACAGGTTGCCGCCGATCGGCCTGACACCGCTCGGGGTCGGCTTGTCCACCATGCTCTTGTGCTCGTTTCTGTGCCGTCGGCGCCGGGCTTCCCCTCCGGCGTCACGCGAACACTGGTGTGAGAGTAGTGGTAATCGATGCTCCTGGTACAGGCTCCTCACAGGAAAATCTTCGACACGCCGCCCCTGGTCCTTGACCTGAACCAGAGGTCGACACTCGGTCAGACCGAGGTCGTAGAAGCGGCCGTCGGAAGAGGTCGCCGGGGCATTGCCCGGCGCCTACGGCAGAGCCTCCGGGCGCCGACGTCGAGGCGCGGGCGCGAGGAGGAGGACCCGCTCAAAAACCGGGGTCGAGGCCCAGCTCGGGGAAGACGGCGCGACGGGTGGCCATGATCGCCTGGTCCAGCCGGCTGTCGGGCGAGAAGCCGTCGTCGAAGCGCCGGAACGACACCTCGACCCCGTCGCCCATCGTCTCGGGGGCGTACTCGCCGATGCTGTCGCGCCAGGCCTGCGGGGTGGGCGTGGTCGGGTCGAGCGGGCTCCCGCCCACCACGGCGAGCAGGTGCGTCCACGCGCGCGGCACCACGTGCAGGACCGCGTAGCCGCCACCGCCGGTCGAGACCCAGCGGCCCTCGCAGAGCTCGTCGGCCAGGGCCGCGAGCGCCATGTAGGACGTGCGCTGCCCGTCGAGCGACAGGTCGAGGTCGGCGAGCGGGTCGTGGCTGTGCGAGTCGCACCCGTGCTGGGTGACGAGGACCTGCGGGCGGTGCGCAGCGAGGACCTGGGGCACGATCGCGTCGAACGCGCGCAGCCAGCCCGAGTCGCCGGTGCCGGGCGGGAGGGCGACGTTCACGGCCGATCCCGGGGCGTTCGGCCCGCCGGTCTCGGTCGCGTAGCCGGTCCCCGGGAACAGGCACACGGGCGTCTCGTGCAGGCTCACCGTCATGACGCGGGGGTCGTCCCAGAAGACCTTCTGGACGCCGTCGCCGTGGTGCACGTCGACGTCCACGTACGCGACCCGCTCGACCCCGTGGTCGAGCAGCCACTGGATGGCGACGGCGAGGTCGTTGTAGACGCAGAAGCCGCTGGTGCGGTCGGGCATCGCGTGGTGCAGGCCGCCGGCGACGTTGGCCGCGCGGCGCGTCCGGCCCTCCCAGACCTGGCGGGCCGCCTCGACGGTCGCGGTCACGACCTGCGAGGACACCTCGTGCATGCCGTGGAACACCGGGTTGTCGCTCGTGCCGAGGCCGTAGCGCTCGTCGGCGACACCACGACGCACGGCCTCGACGTAGTCGGGCGTGTGGACCGTCGCGAGCAGCGCGTCGTCCGCCGGCGGGGGCGGGACGATCTCGAGGTGGTCGAGCACGCCGAGGTCACCCGCGAGGGCGACGGCGTCCCGTACGCGGCCCGGCGACATGGCGTGGTCGACGCCGAAGTCGTAGCCGGTGAGCGCCTCGGAGTAGACGAGGACGGGCCGGCCCTCGGGCTGCTCGGTGCTCGGGCTGGTGGCTCCCACGGTGCTCGTCACGGCGTGACCTGCTGCTCCCGTGCGGCCGCGGCCAGCGCTCGGCTGCGGTCGCGCGCCGCCTCCATCGCGCTCAGGAACGCGGCCCGCACCTTGTGGTCCTCGAGCTCGCGCAACGCGGCCGCGGTGGTGCCGCCGGGCGAGGTGACGCGCTCGCGCAGGACGGTCGGGTGCTCGCCGCTCTCGCGGAGCAGCTTCGCCGAGCCGAGCATCGTCTGCACCACCAGCTCGGTGCTCACGTCGCGCGGCAGCCCGAGGTGGACGCCGGCCTCGATCATGGCCTCGACGACGAAGAACAGGTAGGCCGGACCGGACCCGGAGATCGCCGTGACGGCGTCCAGGTAGTGCTCCGGCACGACGGCCACCCGGCCGGTGGCGGAGAGGATGTCGCGAACCCGCTCGAGGTGCTCGCCGGTCGCGGCCGACCCTGCGGCGATCGCGGCCATGCCCTCGTCGACCTGCGCCGGGGTGTTCGCCATGACGCGGACGACCGGCTGGCCGGCGGGCAGGCCCGCCTCCAGGGTCCCGGTGTCGACGCCGGCCGCGAGCGAGACGACGAGCGCCCCGGCGGCCAGCGCGGGTGCGATCTCGGCGAGCAGGCCGCGCATGTCCTGCGGCTTGACCACGAGCACCACCGTCTCGGCCCCGGCGACGGCGTCGAGGTTGCTCGTCATGGTGATCCCGTACGCGGCCTCCAGCTCGGCGGCGCGTTCCGGGCGCCGGTCGGTGGCGACGAGGTCGGACGGGTCCCAGCCCGCCCGGACCAGGCCGGACAGCACGGTCTCCCCCATCACGCCGGCGCCCAGCAGGGCGAGCCGGCTGCGGTGCGGGACCCGCACGTCCTCCTCGACCGTGGTCACGTCAGGCCCGGCTGCCGCTCAGCGCCCGCGACGGCTGCTGCCCGGCGATCAGCTCGGCGATCTGCACGGCGTTCAGCGCCGCGCCCTTGCGCAGGTTGTCGTTGCTGATGAACATCACCAGGCCCTTGCCCTCCGGCGCGGAGCGGTCGGCGCGGATCCGACCGACGTAGCTCGGGTCGCGCCCGGCGGCGTCCAGCGGCGTCGGGACGTCCATCAGCTCGACCCCGGCCGCCTCGGCCAGGAGGGCCGTCGCCTGGTCGGCGCTCAGGTCGTCCGCGAACTCCGCGTGCACCGCGAGCGAGTGGCCGGTGAAGACGGGCACGCGCACGCAGGTGCCGGCGACCAGCAGGTCGGGGATGTGCAGGATCTTGCGGGACTCGTTGCGGAGCTTCTGCTCCTCGTCGGTCTCGCCCCAGCCGTCGTCGACGATCGACCCGGCGAGCGGGAGCACGTTGAAGGCAATCGGCTTGGCGTAGAGCTCGGGCGCGGGCAGGGTCACGGCCCGACCGTCGAAGGCCAGCCCCGCCGCCTCGTCGGCCACCGCGCGGACCTGGCGGTCCAGCTCGGAGACCCCGGCGCCGCCGGAGCCGGAGACGGCCTGGAACGTCGCCACCTGCAGCCGGACGAGCCGGGCCGCGCGGTGCAGCGGTGCGAGCACCGGCATCGCGGCCATCGTCGTGCAGTTCGGGTTGGCGATGATGCCCTTGGCCGGGCTCAGCGCGTCCTCGGGGTTGACCTCCGCGACGACGAGCGGCACGTCGGGGTCCATGCGCCAGGCGGACGAGTTGTCGACCACCACGGCGCCGGCCTCCGCCACCCGCGGGGCGGTCGCCTTGGACGCGGCCTTGCCGTTCGAGAACAGCGCCAGGTCGAGCCCGGCGAAGTCCGCCGTCTCGGTGTCCTCGACGACGACCTCGCCGTCGCCCCAGGGCAACGTCTTGCCGGCGGACCGGGCCGAGGCGAAGTAACGGATCTGCTCGATGGGGAAGCCGCGCTCGGCGAGCAGCGTCCGCATGACGCCGCCGACCTGGCCGGTGGCCCCGAAGACTCCAACACGCATGGGGGCCAGCGTAGGGCGTGTGCGAAGGATCACCCGTGTCCTTCCGCCGCCAGGGCAGGATGGGGTCGTGGTCGTGGGGCGCGTGCGCGCAGGTCTGAGCGGGCTCGACGCGACGTGGCCGGCGCCGCACGGGCGGGCGCCGGGCGGGTGGATCGGGCTGGAGATCTTCGTCGTCCTCGGGCTGTCGCTCGGGCGATCCGCGGTCTACTCGATCCTGTCGATCATCGAGCGCTCGACGCGGGGCACGCCGCTGTCCTCGCAGACCTCCACGCTCAACGCGTCGGCGACGCCCGACCGCCCGTGGCTCGACCTGGGCTACCAGCTGGTCGGGATCGGGTTCGCGATGGTGCCGGTGCTGCTGGCCCTCTACCTGCTCAACCAGACGAACCCGCCCGCCGGTCGGCTGGTCGGGCTCGTCCCACCGCGCCCGCGCTTCGACCTGCTCGGCGGCCTGGTCATCGCGCTGGCCATCGGGATCCCCGGGCTCGGGCTCTACCTCTCGGCCCGCGCGCTCGGCCTCAACACCCAGGTGCAGGCATCGGGCCTCGGCGACAGCTGGTGGACGATCCCCGTGCTGGTGCTCTCGGCCGCGCAGAACGCCGCGCTCGAGGAGGTCGTCATGGTCGGCTACCTCGTCGTCCGGCTGCGGCAGCTCGGCTGGCGGCTGCCGGCGGTGATCGCGTTCAGCGCGGTCGTGCGCGGGTCGTACCACCTCTACCAGGGCTACGGCGGGTTCGTCGGCAACCTGATCATGGGCGTGATCTTCCTGCTCGTGTTCCTGCGCTGGCGACGGGTGACGCCGCTGGTCGTCGCGCACACGCTGCTCGACGTCGGGGCGTTCGTGGGCTACGCCCTGGTCGCGCCGCACGTGTCGTGGCTGTGAGGATGCTTCGGTGAACAGCTCAGCGCAGGGCAGGACGCCGGTCGTCGTGCTGCGGCCCGCCACCTCGCCCGGCGGCAGCGCCCAGGACTGGACGACCGCGTGGTCCGCCCAGGGCCGCACCGCCCTCGTCCCTGACCTGGAGCCCTCGCCGGGGCTCGTCGTGCTGGAGTCCCCGGGGCTCGAGGTCCTGGCGGCCCTCACGGCCTCCGGCGCCGAGCGCGCCGTGCTCTACGGGAGCGGCTACGGCGCGATGGTGGCGCTGCACGTCGCCGCCCACCACCCCGAGCGGGTGGCCGCGCTGGTGCTAAGCACCGCGGGCCGCATCGTCGACCGGCAGCGCCGCGGGATCGCGGACGCCGCGTACGGGCTGCTCCCCGTCTCCCGCGTGCAGCAGCTGCACGGCCCGCAGGTCCGGGTGCTCGAGCTGCTCGACCAGGTCCGCACGGTCGACTGGAGCCCGTTCGCGGCGCAGGTCCGGACGCCGGCGGTCGTCGTCCTCGGGGACCGCGACCCGATCAACCGGGGACCCAGCCGACGTCTGGCCACGGTGCTGGTCGGCGCGGAGCTCGTCCTCGTGCCCGGCGCCAGGGAGGGCTGGGCCACCCGCGACCCCACCGCCCTCGTGGACGCGGCGACCCCGTTCCTGGAGCGCCTCGGCGTCTGAGGCTGTAGGCGGGCGCGCCGCGTCAGCGCTCAGCAGCCTTGAGCGGCTGCGGCGGTAAAGAGGTTGCCGGCCCAGGGCCAGGTCCCCGAGGATCGGGCCAGGTCGAGGGGCCTGGAGGCGGCAATGGTGCTCCGTCGCAAGCCCGGCGACCGAGCGGTGTCCGGGCGCAGCACCCCCCGGACGCCCAACCCTGTCCCCTGCTTCGATCTGCTCGCTCTTGTGTCAGCTGCGCGTGTTGCCACACGCGCAGATGACACAAAGGCGAGCAGACGCGGGCGACGGCGATGTTTCAGCCCCTCGGTCCGTGAGAAGGCGGCGCCTACTGCTCCTGCGCGCTGCCCGTCGCGTCGACGGCGAAGGAGCGGTCGCCCGCGGCGAGGTGCTCGCGGGTGAAGTCGAGGGCCTCGGCGAGCTCCGCCTCGCGGCGGCTCCGCGAACCCGACTTGCGCGAGTTGACCTCGAGCACGACGTGTCCCGCGAACCCGTTCTCGGCCACCCAGGTCAGGGTCTCCCCCGCCCGCTGGTCGCCGTAGCCGGGCATCAGGTGCTCGTCCTTGCGGGAGCCCGTGCCGTCGGTCAGGTGGATGTGCTGGAGCCGCGAGCCCCAGGTCTTCGCCAGGTCGATCGACTGCTGCTGCGCCGTGGAGGCGTGCGAGAAGTCCAGCGTGAGGTGCTCGTACGGGAGCTCGGTCGGGTCCCAGCCCGGCATGTAGGCCTTGACCTCGCGGCCGGGCGTACGCCAGGGGTACATGTTCTCCACGCAGAAGGTGACGTCGTACTCACGGTTCAGCCGCTCGATGCCCGCGACGAACCCGCGGGCGTACTCGACCTGCCAGCGGAACGGCGGGTGCACGACCACGACGTCGGCGCCGAGCCGGATGGCCGCCTCGGCCGAACGCTCCAGCTTGGCCCACGGGTCGGTCCCCCACACCCGCTGGCTGATGAGCAGGCAGGGCGCGTGCACGGCGAGCACGGGGACCCCGTGGTAGTCCCGCAGCTTCTCCACCGCGTCGATGTCGGCGGCCACGGCGTCGATGCCGACCATGAGCTCGACCCCGTCGTACCCCAGGCGGCGGGCGAGCTCGAAGCCGCTCGACGTCCCCTCGGGGTAGACCGACGAGGTCGAGAGGGCCACCTTGGGCGTGCGCCCGGTGGCGTCGGACTCTGTCACCCCGCGAGACTACGCTCAAGCGGTGGTCGTGCCCGGTAGTTCGGAAGTGCCGCGAGGGACCACTCGTGCCTGAGGTGCAGATCGGGTTCCCGCGGGCGTGGGCGGAGCTCACGGACCCCGCCGACCCCGACCAGGTGTTCCGCTGCGACCTCACCTGGCTCACCTCACGCTGGACGTGCATCTTCGGCCAGGGCTGCCCCGGCATCTACGCCGACCGGCCCGACGACGGCTGCTGCACCCTCGGTGCGCACTTCGCCGACGAGGAGGACGAGGCGCGGGTCGCGGAGGCGGTCTCCTGGCTGACCGCCGAGCAGTGGCAGCTGCGCGACGTCGGCCTGCGCGACGGCTGGGCGGGCCCCGAGGAGCCCGACGACCCTGTCTCTGAGAGCGAGGAGCCCTCCCGCAAGACGCTCGTGCACGACGGCGCCTGCATCTTCCTGAACCGGCCGGGCTTTGCCGGCGGCACCGGCTGCGCGCTGCACAAGCTCGCCCTCGACACCGGGCTGCCGATCACCGAGACCAAGCCCGACGTCTGCTGGCAGCTCCCGCAGCGCCGCCAGTACCGGACCGTCACGCGCACCGACGACACCACCTACCTCGAGGTGAGCATCGGCGAGTACGGCCGTGAGGGCTGGGGACCGGGCGGCCACGACCTCGACTGGTACTGCTCCTCGAACACCGAGGCCCACGTCGGCACGGCGCCGGTCTACGCCACCAACGCCGACGAGCTCCGCGCGCTGATGGGCGACGCGGCGTACGAGGTGCTGGTCGGGCTGTGCGAGGAGTTCGAGACCCGCCGGGGACGGCGGCTGTCCCACCCCGCCGACCCCCCGGCACCCGCCGCGGGTGCGGCAGCGAGACTGGGGTGATGGGGACGATGCAGCTGGACCATCTGGCCTTCGCCGCGGGACCCGAGGGGCTGGACGAGACGACCCGGCGGCTCGGCGGCCAGCTGGGCGGCCGCTTCGTCGACGGCGGCTTCCACCCCCGCTTCGGCACCCGCAACCGGATCCTGCCCCTCGCCGGGGGTCGCTACCTCGAGGTCGTCGAGGTGCTCGACCACCCGGCGGCGGACAAGGCGCCCTTCGGCCAGGCCGTGCGGGCGCGTTCCGCGGACGGCGGCGGCTGGCTCGGCTGGGTGGTGGCGGTCGACGACCTCGCCCCCGTGGAGGAGCGCCTCGGCCGGACGGCGGTCGAGGGCAGCCGGTTCACCCCGGACGGCTCGCAGCTGCGCTGGCGCCAGGTGGGCGTCAAGGGGCTGCAGAGCGACCCCCAGCTCCCCTTCTTCGTGCAGTGGCTGAGCGACCCCGAGCGGCACCCGTCGGCCGGCGGCGGCGACATCGCGCTGACCACGCTCGAGATCGCCGGCGACCACGAGCGCGTGGACGAGTGGCTCGGCGGCAAGATGAACCTGGTCCTCGACGACCTCGACGTCGAGTGGGTCGCCCCGCACGGCCAGCCCGGGGTCGTCGCCGCGGTGTTCACGACGCCCTCCGGCGTCGTCCGCATCTAGCGCCCCGATGCCCGTCCCGCTCCGGCCGGCCGTCTCCGGCCTGCCCGCGTACGTCGCCGGCCGGCCGGCCCCGGCCCGCGACGACCTCGTCACCTACAAGCTGTCGAGCAACGAGAACCCGTTCCCGCCGCTGCCGGGCGTGCTCGACGCGGTCGCGCGGGCGTCCGCCTCGATGAACCGCTACCCCGACATCGCCAACGCGGTGATGGCCGACGCCCTGGCCGCCCGGCTCGGGGTCGAGCCCGAGCGCCTCGCCTTCGGCACCGGTTCGGTCGGCGTGCTCTACCACCTGCTGCAGGCGGTGTGCGGGCCCGGCGACGAGGTCGTGCACGCCTGGCGCAGCTTCGAGGCGTACCCCATCGCCGTGCTGCTGACCGGCGCCCGGTGGGTCGGCGTGCCCCTGGGCACCGGCGCCGAGCACGACCTGGACGCCATGCTCGCGGCGGTCGGCCCGGGCACACGGGCGGTGCTGCTCTGCAGCCCCAACAACCCGACCGGCCCCGCGCTGCGCCACGACGAGGTCGTCGCCTTCGTCGACGCGGTGCCCGACGACGTCCTCGTGGTCGTCGACGAGGCGTACGTCGAGTTCGTGACGGACCCGACCGCCGTGCGCGGGCTCGAGGTGGCGCAGGGCCGCGACAACGTGGTGGTGCTGCGGACGTTCTCCAAGGCGTACGGGCTGGCCGGCTTCCGGGTCGGCTACTGCGTGGCCGAGCCCCGGCTCGCCCAGGCGGTCCGGTCGGTGGCGCTGCCCTTCGGCGTCTCGCTGCCCGCGCAGGCCGCCGTGCTCGCCTCGCTGGAGCAGGAGGACGAGCTGCTGGCCCGGGTCGCCGAGCTGGTGACCCGGCGCGACGCGCTGGTGGCCGGGCTGCGCGGGGCCGGGCTGGACGTCCCCGACGCGCAGGGCAACTTCGTCTGGATCCCCGCCGGGCGGCGCACGGCCGAGGTCGCCGCGACGTTCGGCGAGGCCGGGCTCGTCGTCCGGCCGTACGTGTCGGACCACCCGGGCGACGGGGTGCGGATCACCGTCGGCGAGCCCGAGGCCAACGCCCGCGTGGTCGAGGTCGCGGCGCGGTTGGCGGGAACTGTCGGAGGCCCCGCCTAACGTCTCGGGTGTGGCAAAGGCAGCGACGCGACCCGGGTTCACCTGCACCGAGTGCGGCTGGACGACCGTCCGGTGGCAGGGCAGGTGCGGCGAGTGCCAGACCTGGGGCAGCGTCAGCGAGACCGGCGCGCCCAAGCTGGCGACCGTCCGGTCGCAGGCGCCGACCGCGAAGGCCGTGCCGATCGGCAAGGTCGACCCGGACCTCGCGGCCCGCACCCTGACCGGCGTCGGTGAGCTCGACCGCGTGCTGGGCGACGGCATCGTCCCCGGCGCGGTGGTGCTGCTCGCCGGGGAGCCGGGGGTCGGCAAGTCGACCCTGCTGCTCGAGGTCGCGGCCCGCTGGGCCAAGTCGGGCCGTCGCACGCTCTACGTCACCGGCGAGGAGTCGGCCGCCCAGGTCCGGCTGCGCGCGGGCCGCACGCACGCCCTGGCCGACGAGCTCTACCTGGCGGCGGAGACCGACCTCGGCACGATCCTCGGTCACATCGAGGAGGTGGCGCCCTCGCTGATGGTGCTCGACTCGGTGCAGACCGTCGGCACGGCCGAGGCCGAGGGCTCCCCCGGCGGGCCCACCCAGGTCCGCGAGGTGACCGGCGCCCTGGTCCGGGTGGCGAAGCGCCGCGGCATGGCCGTCATCATCGTCGGCCACGTGACCAAGGACGGGGCCATCGCCGGACCGCGGCTGCTCGAGCACCTGGTCGACGTCGTGCTGGCCTTCGAGGGCGACCGGCACTCCGGCTTCCGGATGGTGCGCGCGACCAAGAACCGCTTCGGGCCTGCCGACGAGGTGGGCTGCTTCGAGATGGCCGACACCGGCATCGTCGAGGTGACCGACCCCAGCGGGCTGTTCACCTCGGTGCACGCCGAGCCCGTCCCGGGGACCTGCATCACGGTGACCATGGAGGGCCGGCGCCCCCTGCTCGCCGAGCTGCAGGCCCTGGTCGTGCCGAGCACGCTGCCGTCGCCGCGGCGTACGGTCCACGGCCTCGACAACGGCCGGGTCTCGATGGTGCTGGCCGTGCTCGAGCGGCGCTGCCGCGTCGCCGTGGGCAGCCGGGACGTCTACGCCTCCACCGTCGGCGGGGCCAAGGTCTCCGACCCGTCGGCCGACCTCGCGATCGCCATCGCCATCGCGTCGGCGGCGACCAACGCCACGCTCGGCGCCCGCACCATCGCCCTCGGCGAGGTCGGGCTCGCCGGCGAGCTGCGCCGCGTGCCGGGAACGGAACGACGGCTGGCGGAGGCCGCGCGGCTCGGGTTCACGGACGCCGTCGTCCCCGCCGAGCCGCCGCCCAACGGCCGCCGGCTGGTGGACGCGCGCAAGATCGCCACTTCCGAGCGCGGGGGCCTGCGCGTCCACACCGTGCCCACGCTCGCCCACGCGCTCGCGGCCGCGGGGATCGACGGACGCTGAGGGCGCCGAGCCGCTGGGTGACGCTCTGCGGCTGAGACTGACCTAAGATGACGGCGGCCTGAGCGGGCGGGCCGACGAGACGAGCCGGGGGCACAGGCCGTGGAGGCGGACGACGACGAGGGCGACGAGCGGTTCACGCTGCTCGACGAGCTCCGGGCGCTCGCGCCCGGCACCCCGATGCGCGACGGGCTGGAACGCATCCTGCGCGGGCGTACGGGTGCCCTGGTCGTGCTCGGCGACACCGACGTGATCGAAGAGGTGTCCACGGGCGGGTTCGCGCTGGACGTCCCGTTCACGCCGACCGCGCTGCGGGAGCTGGCCAAGATGGACGGCGCCATCGTGATCAGCGAGGACCGCGAACGCATCGTCCGGGCCGGCGTGCACCTGATGCCCGACCGGGCCATCGAGACCTCCGAGACCGGCACCCGGCACCGTACGGCCGAGCGGGTTGCCCGTCAGTCGGGGCTGCCCGTGGTGACGGTGTCCGCGTCGATGGCGACCATCTCGTTGTTCATGGGCGACCAGCGCCACCTGCTGGAGCAGTCCGGCCAGATCCTCTCCCGTGCCGAGCAGGCGCTGCAGACCCTCGAGCGCTACCGCGGCCGGCTCACCCAGGTCATCGCGCGGCTGTCGTCGCTCGAGGTGCAGGACGCCGTCACCGTCCGCGACGTCGCGCTCGTCGCCCAGCGCCTCGAGATGGTGGGGCGGCTCGAGGACGAGATCGAGAGCTACGTGCTGGAGCTCGGCACCGACGGCCGGCTGCTGACCCTCCAGCTCTCGGAGCTGGCGGTCGACTTCGCCCGGCTGCCCGAGCTGCTCGAGCGGGACTACCGCCCGCACGACGAGGCCGACTTCTCGCTGGCCAACCTGCGCCGGCTCAGCACGCCGCAGCTCGTCGAGCCGGCCGTGGTCGCCCGCACCCTCGGGTTCGGACCGGTGGTCAACCTCGACGCCCGCGTGGTCAGCCGCGGGTTCCGTCAGGTGGCGCAGATCAGCCGGCTCCCCGCCGCCCTCGGCGTCCGGCTCATCGAGCACTTCGGCAACCTGCAGGCGCTCTTCGGAGCCAGCATCGCCGAGCTGCAGGCGGTGGAGGGCGTCGGCGAGAGCCGGGCCCGCGTCATCCGCGACGGGCTGCTCCGCCTGGCGGACGCCGCCTACAGCGACCGCCTCGACTGAGCGGGACCCGACCAGGCGCAGTGCCTAGGTCAGGATGACCCGCCAGCGCACCTCTTTGGTGTCGTCGAAGTTGGCGATGGCCCAGTAGTAGCCGGGCTCCGGACGCTCCTTCTGGTCCTTGCAGCCGGACCCCGAACGCTCCCCGTTCCACTTGACCTTCCAGTCGAGCGACTTCTCCGGAGCCAGCTTGCGGCTCTGCGTGGGGACGGCGGCCGGGCAGTCGTCGGTCGACCAGATCTTGTCCTTGCCCGACACGACGGTCAGGGTGAAGTTCGCGCTGGTCGCCTTGAGGTAGCACGACGTCTTCGAGCCGTTGATCAGCGAGACCGCGAAGGACGTCGACTTCGTCGCCCCGACCTTCTTGGGCCCGGTCAGCGTCGGCCGCAGGTCGTCGGTCGGGCAGGTGGCGAGCACCTTCGCCTTCGCCTTCTTCTGCGCGGCCGCCTTCTTCTCGGCCGCCTGCGCGGCGGCCTTGCGCTTCGCCGCGTCGGTCGGCGGCGTCGCCTTCTCGGTCTTGGTCTTCTGACCCGGGGCCGGGGTGACGACGCTGCCGTCCGTCGGCGACGCCGAGGCGCTCGGGGTCGTCGTGGCCGCGCCCGGCGTCGCCGACGCACTGGGGGCCGCCGTGCCCGACGCGCCCGGCGTCGTGCCCGGGGTCGGGCTGGCCGTCGGGTCCGTGACGGGGCTCGCGGAGGCGGGCGGCGGCAGGGTGGGCGCCACCACGGTCGGCGGGGCCGGCTCGGCCTGGACCGCCGACCCGGCGCTCATGGCGTTGCCGACGAGGGCGATGACGATCCCGATGGCGACGACCGCGGCGACCAGCACGGCGAGCCGCCGCACCCAGTAGCGTTCCCGCGGTTCCGGCCCGACCGGGTGGAGGACGCTGCTCATAACGGGGAGGTTAAGCAGCGGGGCCGCCCGCCGCCGTCAGGCTCGCCGCGCCCGGCGGAACATCACGAACGGGTACCGTCGCCCGGTGCCGGACGAGCTGATCACCCGCGTCGTCGCCTGGTACGACACCAACGCCCGCGACCTGCCGTGGCGACGACCCGGGACGTCGGCCTGGGCGGTCATGGTCAGCGAGTTCATGCTGCAGCAGACGCCCGTCGAGCGCGTCCGCGAGCCCTGGGCAAGGTGGCTGGAGCGCTGGCCGACCCCGGCCGACCTCGCGGCGTCGCCGTCCGGCGAGGCCGTCCGGGCCTGGGGCCGGCTCGGCTACCCGCGCCGGGCGCTCCGCCTGCACGGGGCGGCGGTGGCCATCACGGAACGGTTCGGCGGCGAGGTGCCCGAGACCTCGGCGGACCTGCTCAGCCTGCCCGGGGTCGGCAGCTACACCGCCGCGGCGATCGCGAGCTTCGCCTTCGGGCAGCGGGCCGTCGTCCTCGACACGAACGTCCGCCGGGTGCTCGGGCGCGTCACCGTCGGCCAGGCCCACCCCGGAACCGCGGTCACGCGCGCGGAGACGGAGGCCGCGGACGCGTACGCCCCGGTCGAGCCCGCCCGTGCCGCCAAGTGGGCCGTGGCGTCGATGGAGCTGGGCGCGCTGGTCTGCACCGCGCGCGCCCCGCACTGCGACGTCTGCCCGGTGAGCGACCTGTGCGCGTGGCGCACCGCCGGCTACCCCGCGCACGTCGGACCCCCGCGGCGGGGCCAGTCGTACGAGGGCACCGACCGCCAGTGCCGCGGCGCCCTGCTCGCGGTGCTGCGCGGCAGCGTCGAACCGGTCGGCGCCGACGAGCTGGCGGCGGCGTGGCCCGAGGCCGTGCAGCGCGAGCGGGCCCTCGCCTCGCTCGTGGACGACGGCCTCGTCGTCCGGGTCGAGCCGGTGGACGGGTCCGAGCCGCGCTGGTCGCTGCCGGGCTGACGCACCGGAGACCCACCGGGTCCTCTCGGTAGTTTGAGGCCGTGTCCCTGACTCCCGACGAAGCCGCCCACCCCGACTCGCTGCCGACGGTGCCGGCGCCGACGCCGCCGACCCGCAAGCTCCTGCACGGCGCCGAGATCCCGATGCTCGGCCTCGGCACGGCGCCCGTCCTCGGCGAGGAGGTCGTGCGCCAGGTGGCGACCGCGGTGGCCGCCGGCTACCGGCTGATCGACACCGCGGAGGCGTACGAGAACGAGGAGGGCGTCGGCGAGGGCCTGCGCGTCTCCGGCGTGGACCGCTCGGCGATCTTCCTGACGAGCAAGTTCAACCGGCAGTGGCACGGCGTCGACGGCGTCCGCCGGGCGCTGGAGGGCAGCCTCGAGCGGCTCGGGACCGACTACCTCGACCTGTTCCTCGTGCACTGGCCCAACCCGGACCAGGACCGCTACGTCGACGCGGTCCGCGGGCTGGAGGCGCTCCGCGAGGAGGGCCTGGTGCACGCCATCGGCGTCTCGAACTTCAAGCCTGCGCACCTTCAGCGGGTGGTCGACGAGACCGGGATCATCCCCGACGTGAACCAGGTGCAGCTGAGCCCCTACTCCACCCGTCCCGACGTCCGCGAGATCGACGACATGTACGGGATCGCCACCGAGTCGTGGAGCCCGATCGGCGCGAGCAGCACGGAGCTGCGGGAGGACCCGAGCCTCAGCGGCATCGCCGAGCGCCTGAACAAGACGCCGACGCAGGTGATCCTGCGCTGGCACGTCCAGATGGGCCTGATCGCCATCCCCAAGTCGACCAGCCCCGCCCACCTGGCCGAGAACATCGGCGTCTTCGACTTCGAGCTGACCCCCGACGAGATGGACGCCGTCAGCGCCCTCGACCGGGGCGACGCCGACCTCACCGACTCGGACGAGTTCGGGCACTGAGCGAGGAGGGCGTCGCGTCCTCTGACAAAAGTGGTCGGTCCCGCTGCGGCGGGCGGCCCGTACGAC
Organism: Microlunatus spumicola; assembly: GCF_039536445.1. NCBI lineage: Bacteria > Bacillati > Actinomycetota > Actinomycetes > Propionibacteriales > Propionibacteriaceae > Microlunatus > Microlunatus spumicola. The sequence continues at coordinate 834,890 of NZ_BAAAYR010000004.1, forward strand.
CTCCGGAGTGACCACTTCCGGCAGCAGACGCAGCGAGGCCCGGCACCGTACGAACGGTGCCGGGCCTCGGCTGGTCTAGCGGGCGGTGATCAGCCCTTGGCGGCCTCGCCGGGCTCCTCGAAGCCCTCGAACCCGTCCTCGATGATCCCGTCGAACTCCACCGGGGGCACGTCGGGAGCGACGTCCCGCTTGTGCCCGACGAAGGTGAACGGGTTCTCCGCACCGGGCTCGGCGACGTCGACGACGACGATCTCGCCCGGGTTGAGCTCGCCGAACAGGATCTTCTCCGCGAGGTGGTCCTCGATGTCGCGCTGCAGCGCACGGCGCAGCGGACGCGCACCGAGCACCGGGTCGTAGCCGCGCTCGCCGACGAGCCGCTTGGCGGCGGTCGTGAGCTCGATGCCCATGTCCCGGTCCTTCAGACGGATCTCGATCTGCGCGACCATCAGGTCGACGATCCGGATGATGTCCTCCTGCGTGAGCTGGCGGAACACCACGATCTCGTCGACGCGGTTCAGGAACTCCGGGCGGAAGTGCTGCTTGAGCTCGTCCGCGACCTTCGCCTTCATCTTCTCGTACGACCCCTCGGCGTTCGTCGAGGCGCTGAACCCCAGCGACACGCTCTTGGCGATGTCACGGGTGCCCAGGTTGGTCGTCATGACGATGACCGTGTTCTTGAAGTCGACCACCCGGCCCTGCGCGTCGGTCAGGCGACCTTCGTCCAGGATCTGCAGCAGCGAGTTGAAGATGTCCGGGTGCGCCTTCTCGACCTCGTCGAAGAGGACCACGCTGAACGGCTTGCGCCGCACCTTCTCGGTGAGCTGGCCGCCCTCCTCGTACCCGACGTAGCCGGGGGGCGAGCCGAACAGCCGCGAGGCGGTGTGCTTCTCGGAGTACTCGCTCATGTCGAGCTGGATGAGCGCGTCCTCGTCGCCGAACAGGAACTCGGTCAGCGCCTTGGTCAGCTCGGTCTTCCCGACGCCCGAGGGGCCGGCGAAGATGAACGAGCCGCTCGGCCGCTTGGGGTCCTTCAGACCCGCCCGCGTACGCCGGATCGAGCGCGAGAGCGCCCGGACGGCGTCGTGCTGGCCGATGTAGCGCTTGCCGAGCTCGTCCTCCATGTGGATGAGGCGGGCCGACTCCTCCTCGGTCAGCTTGAAGACCGGGATGCCGGTGGCGGTGGAGAGCACCTCGGCGATGATCTCCTCGTCCACCTCCGCCACCACGTCGAGGTCGCCGGACTTCCACTGCGCCTCACGCTCGGCGCGCGCCGACAGCAGCTTCTTCTCGTCGTCGCGGAGACCCGCGGCGCGCTCGAAGTCCTGCGCGTCGATCGCCGCCTCCTTCTCGAGGCGGACGCTGGCGACCTTCTCGTCGAACTCGCGCAGGTCCGGCGGAGCGGTCATGCGGCGGATCCGGAGCCGGGCGCCGGCCTCGTCGATCAGGTCGATCGCCTTGTCCGGGAGGAACCGGTCGGAGATGTACCGGTCGGCCATCTGCGCCGCGGCCACGAGGGCCTGGTCGGTGATGGTGATCCGGTGGTGCGCCTCGTAGCGGTCACGCAGCCCGCGCAGGATGTCGATCGTGTGGGCGATCGACGGCTCCGCGACCTGGATCGGCTGGAAGCGGCGCTCCAGCGCGGCGTCCTTCTCGACGTACTTGCGGTACTCGTCGAGCGTCGTGGCGCCGATGGTCTGCAGCTCGCCGCGGGCCAGCATCGGCTTGAGGATGCTGGCGGCGTCGATGGCGCCCTCGGCGGCACCCGCACCCACGAGGGTGTGGATCTCGTCGATGAACAGCACCACGTCGCCGCGGGTCTTGATCTCCTTGAGCACCTTCTTGAGGCGCTCCTCGAAGTCACCGCGGTAGCGGCTGCCGGCCACGAGCGCGCCGAGGTCGAGGGTGTAGATCTGCTTGTCGCGGAGCGTCTCGGGCACGTCGCCGCGCACGATCGCCTGCGACAGGCCCTCGACGACGGCGGTCTTGCCGACGCCGGGCTCGCCGATCAGCACGGGGTTGTTCTTGGTGCGTCTGCTCAGCACCGTCATCACGCGCTCGATCTCGGTCTCGCGACCGATGACCGGGTCCAGCTTGTTCTCGCGCGCGGCCTGGGTCAGGTTGCGGCCGAACTGGTCGAGCACCATCGAGGACGACGGCGTCGAGCCCTGCTCGGGAGCACCGGAGGTCGCGGCCTCCTTGCCCTGGAAACCCGAGAGCAGCTGCAGCACCTGGTTGCGCACCCGGTTGAGGTCCGCGCCGAGCTTCACGAGAACCTGGGCGGCGACGCCCTCGCCCTCGCGGATGAGGCCGAGAAGAATGTGCTCGGTGCCGATGTAGCTGTGGTTGATCTGCAGCGCCTCGCGGAGGCTCAGCTCCAGGACCTTCTTGGCCCGGGGGGTGAACGGAATGTGTCCGCTGGGGCTCTGCTGGCCGTGCCCGATGATCTCTTCGACCTTCTGGCGGACGGCCTCGAGGGAAATGCCGAGGGACTCCAGCGCCTTTGCGGCGACACCCTCGCCCTCGTGGATGAGGCCGAGCAGGATGTGCTCGGTCCCGATGTAGTTGTGGTTGAGCATGCGGGCTTCTTCTTGCGCCAGCACGACGACGCGACGCGCCCGGTCGGTGAACCTCTCGAACATGCTTACGGTGCTCCTCGCTCTACGGTGCGGACGCCCGTCGGCGGCTGCACTCCAGCGCTGCTCATGCTAGTCGGGAGGGCAGACCACCCAGAGGGTCGTGGATCCAGCGAACCACGCGCACCCAGCGTCTGGGGGCTCTCGGACGTTCCGTGCTCATCACAACGTCGTGACGAGGGCGACCGATTCCCGCGGGGCAGGCGGAAAAGCGGGCGTCTCGCCGCGTCGGGCAGCCTGGCGGGAGCAGCACCCCGGGCGGACCAGCCGTTCGCCCAGGGCGCAAACCTCGAGGGCTCGGCTCAGCCGTGCGCCTTCTCGTACGCGTCGCGCACCTCGGCCGACACGCGGCCCCGGCTGCTGACCTCGTAGCCGTTCTCCTGCGCCCACGCGCGGATGTCGCTGGTGTTCGAGCCGCTGCCGTTCTCGGCGGGCCGCGGCGCCGCTGCGCCCGCGGTCGCCCGCTTGCGGCGGCCACCGGTCCGGCGCGCCACCCCGACCCACGGCGCGAGCGCGTCGCGCAGGCCCTGGGCGTTCTCCGTGGACAGGTCCACCTCGTACTCAGCACCGTCGAGACCGAAAAGGACGGTCTCGTCGGCCTGGGAGCCGTCTAAATCGTCTTCGAGGATGACCTGCACGCGCTGCGCCATTGTTCTTAGCCTTTCTTCGTTCATTTACCTGACCGGAGAACGATAGCGCAGCACAAGGGTAATTTTTGTCAGACCAGGTCCATGGCGATATCAAGAATGGGCGCTGAATGCGTGATTGCTCCCACAGCGATGAAGTCGACGCCCGTGGCGGCGACAGAAGCCGCCGAAGCCAAAGTCAGCCCGCCGCTGGCCTCGAATTCCGCGCGGCCTTTCAGCTCGGTCACGACCTCGCTCATCTGGGCCAGGCTCATGTTGTCGAGGAGGAGGTCCGTGGCGCCCGCGGCGACGACGTCGCGGGCCTGCTCCGCGCTCGTCACCTCGACCTGCACCCACAGGTCGGGGAACATCGCGCGCACCCGCTCGTACGCCGGCACGACCCCGCCGGCGGCGACGACGTGGTTGTCCTTCACGAGCGCGGCGTCGGCCAGCGACATCCGGTGGTTCACGCCGCCGCCCACGCGCACGGCGTACTTCTCGAGCATCCGCAGCCCGGGCGTGGTCTTGCGGGTGTCGCGGACCCGGGTGCCGGAGCCCGCCAGGGCGTCGACCCACGCGCGGGTCGCCGTCGCGACGCCCGAGGTGAGCGTCAGCAGGTTCAGCGCGACGCGCTCGGCGGTCAGGAGGCCGCGTGTGCCGCCCTGCACACGGAGGAGGACGTCGCCCGTCTCGACGCGGTCGCCCTCCTCGGCGAGCACCTCGACCGCGAACTCCCCCACCGGCTCGACGACGCTGCCCAGCACGACCGCGACCACGTACGCGGCCACCGGCAGCCCCGCGACGACGCCGGGCCGACGGGCGACGAACTCCCCGTGCGCGACGGCGTCGGCGGGGATGGTGGCGACCGACGTGACGTCGACCCCCTGGCCCGTGCCGGGCGCGAGGACGCCGCGCCCGCCCAGGTCCTCGCCGAGCGCCTCGGCCACGACCACCGCGAGCGCGGCGACGTCGAGGCCGACCGACGCCACGTACGCCTCGGCCTCCGCCAGGCTGGTGACCCGCGTGCTCATCGTGCGCTCTCCTCCGCTGCCGTCTCCGCTGCCGTCTCCGTGCCCACCGGGGTCAGCCGGTGGACGAGCTGGTCGCCGTCGGCCTGCACCACCAGGTGGCGCTGCCAGGACTCGCGTCGCTCACCGAAGTCGTCGCGCCAGTGCGCGCCGCGCGACTCCTCGCGCTGACGGGCCGACGAGAGGACGGCGGCGGCCACGCAGAACAGGTTCGTCGCCTCCCAGGCCGCCAGCCCCGCCTCGGTCGTGCGCCGGCCGCCGAGGCGGTCGAGCCCGCCGGCGGCGCGTTCCAGGCCCGTCGCGTTGCGCAGGCCGCCGCAGTCGCGGCTCATCGTGCGCTGCAGGGCCGGCACGACCGCCGGGTCGAGCAGCCACGCCTCCCGGGCGTCCTCGAGCGGCTCGCGCAGCGGCGGCAGGTCGCGCGCGAGGGCCTCGGCGATGCGGACGGCGAAGACGAGGCCCTCGAGCAGGGAGTTCGAGGCCAGCCGGTTGGCGCCGTGCACGCCGGAGGACGCCACCTCGCCGCAGGCGTACAGGCCGGGCAGGTTCGTGGCCCCGTCGAGGTCGGTCTCGACGCCGCCGCAGAAGTAGTGCGCGGCCGGGGCGACGGGGATGAGGTCGGTGACCGGGTCGATGCCGGCCACGCGGCAGCTGTGCAGGATCGTCGGGAACCGGACCCGCCAGGTCTCCTCGCCGAGCATGCGGCCGTCGACGTAGACGTGGTCCGTGCCCTCCCGGGCCATCTCCTTCATGATCGCCTTCGCGACGACGTCGCGGGGGGCCAGCTCGGCCAGCTCGTGCTGCCCGACCATGAAGCGCTCGCCGGCGGAGTTCACCAGCAGGCCGCCCTCGCCGCGGACGGCCTCGCTGACCAGCGGCAGCTGCCCGCGGGCGCCGGTCCCGAGGAACAGCACCGTCGGGTGGAACTGGATGAACTCGACGTCGCGCAGCCGGGCGCCCGCCCGGAGCGCGGCCGCGACCCCGTCGCCGGTGGACACGGGCGGGTTGGTCGTGACCGCGTAGATCTGGCCGATGCCGCCGGTGGCCAGCACCACCGCGCGGGCGCGGACGGCCCCGACGCCCTGCCGGGTGCCCTCGCCGAGCACGTGCAGCGTGATCCCGGCGACGGCGGGCGCGCCGTCCTCGGTCCGGCCGGGCAGCAGGTCGAGGACGAGCGCCTGCTCGACGATCTCGATGCCCGGGTCCGTCCTCACCGACGCGACGAGCGCCCGCTCGATCTCGGCACCGGTGGCGTCACCGCCGGCGTGCGCGATGCGGTTGCGGTGGTGCCCGCCCTCGCGGGTCAGGGCCAGCTGCCCGGAGGCGTCCAGGTCGAACTGCGTGCCGCGCTCCACGAGCGTCGCGACCTCGGCCGGCCCCTCGCTGACGAGCACCTCGACCGCCGCCGGCTCGCACAGGCCGGCGCCCGCGACCAGCGTGTCGGTGACGTGCTCGGCGACCGTGTCGCCCTCGGCCTGGACCGAGGCGATGCCGCCCTGCGCCCACCGCGTCGAACCCGCGGCGACGACGTCCTTGGTGACGACCATGACGAGGCTGTCCGGGCCCATCCGCTCCCGGCACTCGAGCGCCGCGGTGAGGCCGGCGACGCCCGACCCGACGACGACGACGTCGACCTCGCGGGTCCAGCCCGGCGCCTCGGCGGCCAGCCGGCCGGGCAGCGGCGTGCCGGCCAGGCGCGGGAGCGGGTGCTCCTCGACGGCGGGTGGCGGGACGGTGCGTTCGGCGCGCTCGTCGTCGAGCCCGGCCGTCGTCGGCAGCATGGACCCATGGTCTCCCATCGCCGACCCGGCGACCCGCCACGACCGGGGCCGCGGACGTGGCGCCCGTGGCGCTCCGCATGGCTGGACGCGGCCTACTCCCCCACCGGCTTCTGGTCCACGCAGCAGCCGGGCGGGCACTTCAGCACGGCGGTCCGGGCCGGGCCGCTGGTGGCGCAGGCCGTGGCCGCCCTGGTGCCCGCCTCGGTCGGCGTGGTCGTGGACGTGGGGGCCGGGGACGCCCGGCTGCTGGCGCACCTCGCCGACCTCCTCCCCGGCGTCGCCCTGGTCGGCGTCGACCGCCGCGTGCGCCCCGAGGGGCTCGACCCGCGGGTGGGCTGGTTCCGCGACCACTTCGACGTCGAGCGGGAGCGCTGGACGAACGGCGGCCCGGACGCCTGGTCCTCCGCCGGGACCCCGTTCCTCGTGGCGCACGAGTGGCTGGACGACCTGCCGGTCCCGGTCGTCGGCCGCCGGGCGGGCACGTGGCACGAGGTGGAGGTCGACGGCCGGGGTCACGAACGCCCCGGCGCCGCCGTCGGCGCCGAGGACCGGGCGTGGCTCGCGGACTGGTGGGAGAGCGGGTCGCCCGAGGTCGTGCGGGCCGAGGTCGGGCGGGCCCGCGACGCCGCCTGGGCCGTCCTCGTCCGCTGGGCCGTGGCGCGCGGCGGCCGGGCGCTGGCCGTGGACTACGGGCACCTGGCGACGCAGCGACCGGTGGAGGGGAGCCTGCTGGCGTACGGACGGGGGCGGCAGCGCGCACCCGTGCCGGACGGGAGCGTGAACCTCACCGCCGCCGTCGCCGTGGACGCCCTGGTCCGCGCGGGCGAGGACGCCGGGGCGGAGACGCTGCTGCTGGAGCGGCAGTCCGCGGTGCTCGGACGGCACCCGGAACCCGCCCCCGCCGACCCGCTCGGTGCGCTGGTCCGGCGCAGCGAGCAGGCCGCCCTGACCGCGCCCGGGCGGTGGGGCGACCTGTGGTGGCTCCTGCAGGGTGCGCGGGCCTCCTGAGCGACGGTCTGCACCGCTCACCGCCCCGTAGGCCGCACTAGCCTTCGGTCCGTGCCCACCCCGCTGCGCGTCCTCGTCGGCGCGCTCGGCCCCGGCGTGCTGCCCACCGCGGCGACGGAACCGCCGCCCGACGGCACCGTGCTGCTCGACCTCGGGCCCGAGCACCCCAGCGGCACCGGCCTGGTCGAGCTGCGGCTGTGGGTGGAGGACGACGTCGTCACCGAGGCGACCGTGGTCGTCGGCGCCCTGCACCGCGGGGTCGAAAAGCTCTTCGAGGTGCGCGACTACCGCCAGGTGCTCGTGCTGGCCGACCGGCACGACTGGCAGGCGCCCTTCGCCGCCGAGCTGACGGTGGCCCTGACCTGCGAGCGGCTGCTCGGGCTGGAGGTCCCGCCCCGGGCGGTCTGGCTGCGCACCCTGCTCGCGGAGCACACCCGCCTGCTCAGCCACCTGGGGTTCCTGGGGTGGGTGCCGCACCGGCTCGGCGCCGCCTCCCCGACCTCCGCCGTCCGCGAGGCGCTCCGCGGCCAGCTGCAGCGGCTCAGCGGCAACCGCGTGCACCCCATGCTCAACCGCGTCGGCGGGCTGGCGGCCGACGCCGACGACGCGTGGCTGGACGCCGAGCGCGCCCTGCTCACCGACGTCCGGAAGGTGGCCGACCGGCTCGACGCCTGGCTCGCGGAACCCGCCCTGCGGGACGCGACCGTCGGCACGGCGGTCCTGACGCCCGCGGTGGTCGCCGGGCACGGGGTCACCGGACCGGCCGCCCGGGCCGGCGGGCTCGAGGCCGACCTCCGGCTGCACCGGCCCTACCTCGCGTACCGGGAGCTCGCGGACCTCCTGCGCCCGACCCCGGCCACGGCGGGCGACGCCGCCGCCCGCCTCACGACCCTCGTCCACGAGCTGCGGGTCTCCGCGGACCTGGTCGTGGCCTGCGCCGACCGGCTGCGGGAGCTGTCCGGCGAGGTGGCCGTCCGGCTCGGCAAGGTCGTGCGGCTGCCCGAGGGCGAGGCGTACGTCGCCACCGAGGCCCCGCTCGGGGTGTCCGGGGTGTTCCTGGTGTCCCGTGGGGACAAGACGCCGTGGCGCCTCAAGCTCCGGACGCCGTCCTTCAACCACGTCTCCGCGCTCGAGCCCCTGCTCCGCGGCGTCCACGTCAGCGCCCTGGAGACGACCCTGGCCTCGATCGGCTACGTCGTCGGTGACATCGACAAATAGATCGGGGCCGCCCGCGCGTGAGCGGGCAGCGCAGATCAGACCGCGTAGCGGCGCGTGGCCTCGTAGTTCGGCAGGACCATGGCCAGCTCGGCCATCTGAGGATCGAGCGCGGCGTCGGTCACGTGGTGCTCCTCGACGCGGCGGGTGCTGCGGCGCGGGAGGGCGTGCACCTCGGCGTCGGCCTGCGCGCTGATCTGGGCGGCGAGCTCGGCCTGCTGGGCGCGGACGGCGAGGAGGGCGACCTCCTGCTCGCGCAGGCTGGTGCGGAAGAGGCTGATGAGCCCGTCACGCTCGGTGATCTGCTCGCGCAGGCCGTCGCGCTCGGTCATGAGGACCCCGACCTCGCCGCGCAGCTGGGTGATGACGTTGCGCTGGCCGGCGACGACCATGCCGGTGCTGCTGAGCCGCTCGGAGAGCGCGTCGACGACCTCGGCGTTGCGGGTGCGCTCGCCGCGGAGCGCGTCGCCGTGCTTGCGGTCGACGACCAGCAGCCGGTGCGCGTGGCGCCGGCGGGCGTCGGCGAGCTCGCGCCAGGCGAGGCCGCACGTGACGATGCAGGTGGCCACGGCGATGACGACGCCGGCGCGGACGAGCCAGACGGGACCGAGCGCCGCGGCGAGCGCGAGCACGCTGCCGACGACCAGGACGGTCTGGGTGGTGCGGTGCGACCGGGCGACCGGCTCACGCCGGGAGGCCTGGCCCGGACGCGGGGAGGGGGCCGGTCGAGAGCTCATGCGCAGACCCTAGGACGGACCGGGCCGGGCTCCTGGGAGCCACGCGCGAGCCGCCGTCAGTCGTCGTCGAGACCGCGCCGCTCGCGTTCCTCGTCCTCGTCGTGGGGGACGCGGCAGGCACGTTCGAGCAGCAGGCCGGCCGCGCCGAGCACGAGCCCGCCGACCATGGCCACGAGGGAGCGGATGACGCGCTCACGCGGTCCGTCAGCCTCGAACGCCCCCACGAAGGACAGCGCGTAGCCGAGGTAGCCGCCGGCGACCAGCGCCCCGCCGAGGGCCGAGGCCTTGCCGAGCACGAGGAAGGCGACCGCGCGCTGCGGCTCCATCCGCTCGCGCCGGACCTGGATCTGCTGGTGGGTGGACCGGGCGAGCGCCCCCACCAGGGCGCCCACGACGAACAGGCCGACGGGGGCCGACCACGGGATCGAGGGCGGGACGACGTCCAGCGCCGAGGTGGTGACGGCCAGCAGCCAGCCGGCCAGCCCGCCGAACAGCGCCGCGACGACCAGCGCCCGCGGCGGCGTGCTGGTGACCCGGTTCCCGCTGGGGGCCTCGCTCATCCTGTGGTCGTCGTCGATGGGGGTCAGTCGATGACCAGGTCGTCGCGGCGGGTGATCCCGGAACGGTCCGCCGCGGCCGCGAGGACGTCCAGCGGGCCCTGGCCGGGGACCTCGCCGCGCGGGTCGATCGCGAGCCACGGGATCAGCACGAAGCCGCGCTCGTGCGCGAGGGGGTGCGGCAGCCGCAGGTCGTCGTGGTCGACGACGGTGCTGCCGACCATGATCAGGTCGACGTCGAGGGTGCGCGGGGCCCAGCGGCTCGTGCGCTCGCGGCCGTACGCGTCCTCGATCGCCTGCGCCCGCTCGAGCAGCGTGCGGGGCTCGAGGGTCGTCTCGGCGACGACGACGAGGTTGAGGAAGTCCGGGCTCTCCTCGGGACCGCCGACCGGGCTCGTCTCGTAGACCGGGGACACGTCCACGACGATCACGTCCGGGGTGTCGCGGAGCGCGTCCACGGCGCCCTGCAGGTTGCCCAGCCGGTCGCCCAGGTTGGACCCGAGCGAGTAGACGACCTTGCGGAGCGGCTTCATCCCGCTCAGCGTGTCCGTGTCGATGGCGTGCGGGTTGGGGCTGGTCATGACCGGCTCCTCGTGAGCGTGACGGCCACGTCGGCGAACGTGACCCCGATGGGTGCCTCGGGCTTGTGCACCGTGACCTCGACCCGGTCGACCGCCGGCTCGCGCAGGCAGGTCTGCGCGACGCGCTCGGCGAGGGCCTCGATCAGGTTGAGCGGCTCGCCCTGCACGTCGGCCACGACGGCCTCCGCGAGGACCCCGTAGTCGACGGTCCGGCTGAGGTCGTCGGACGTCGAGGCGGGGCTGAGGTCGAGCGAGAGCGCGACGTCGACGACGAAGTGCTGGCCGTCCTCGCGCTCGTGGGCGAAGACGCCGTGCCGGCCGAACGCGCGCAGGCCGGTCAGGACCACGCGGTCGTGGCCCACCTCGCGTGCAGCGCTCGTCATCCCACCTCCCCAGGTGGGGCGACCTTATCCGACGCCCCGACGCGGGCCACGCGCTCGCCCGACAGCCGGGCGACGACCTCGACCGCGTCCCGGTTGGCCCGGACGGCGTGCACGCGGACGCCCCAGACCCCCTGCAGGGCGAGCACGGTGGTGAGCGCGACGGTGGCGCCGTCGCGTCCGGCGGGCGGGCGCGGCGAGCCGTCCGGACCGCTCAGGAGGCTGCCCAGGAAGGACTTCCGCGACACCCCGACCAGCTGCGGGAGCCCCAGGGCGTCCAGCTCGGCGAAGCGGTCCAGCAGCTGCCAGTTGTGGGCCCCGGTCTTGGCGAAGCCGAAGCCCGCGTCCACGACCAGGCGGTCCTCGCGGACACCGGCTGTTCGGGCAAGGTTCACCTGCTCCCCCAGCTCGCGGACGACGTCGGTGACCACGTCGTCGTACGTCGCCCGCCCCTGCATCGCGCGGGCGTGGCCGCGCCAGTGCATGCAGACGTACGCGACCCCGAGCCCCGCGACCACGTCGAGCATGCGCGGGTCGGCGCGGCCGCCGGAGACGTCGTTCACGAGGCAGGCGCCCGCTCCGACGGCGGCCTCGGCCACCTCGGCGCGCATCGTGTCGACGCTCACGGAGGCCCCGGCCGCCACCAGGCCCTCGACCGTCGGCAGCACCCGGCGGAGCTCCTCGTCGAGGCTGGGCCGCTCGGCCCCGGGCCGCGTCGACTCCCCGCCCACGTCGACGACGTCGGCGCCCTCGGCCACCAGCGCGAGCCCGTGCTCCAGGGCCGCCTCGGGCGCGAACCACGTCCCGCCGTCGGAGAAGGAGTCGGGCGTGACGTTCACGACGCCCATCACGAGGGTGCGACCCGGTGCCGGGAGGCCGGCCACGACCGGGAGGTGCATCCGGACACCCTAAGGGTCCTGGTCGGAGGCGCTTCTCTGTCTATGCTCGTCCGATGCCGGCGCCCGACGACTACTGGGCGACCCCTGGACGCGGCACGGGTCCGGGGCCCGCACCGGGTCGCGGCCGCGGGTGGCTCTTCGCGATCGGCGTCGTGTCGGCGCTCGTGCTGACCGGGATCGTGGCGACGGTGGTGGTCCTCGCCACGCGCGGGCCGGGCACCACGACGACCGCCGCGCCCCCCGCGACGCCCTCGGCCAGCAGCCGGCCGGCCCCGGCGCCCGGGAGCGCCTCCCCCGTCGCCCCCAGCCCGACCGCGAGCCCGACCGCCGGTCCGACCGTGACGCCGGCCTCGACCTCGCCCACCGCCGCCCCGCAGGCTCCACTGCCCACCGCGTCCGCGCCGCCGAGCACGCCGCCCGGCCCGGACCGCAGCCTGCGCACCAACAGCGTCTACGGGATCGACCTCGACCGCGCGGCCGTGGACTGCGGGCTCAAGGTCCGCTCGCCCAAGCCGCCGCTGGCGAACAAGAAGCTCCAGCCCTACCTCACCGACGTCGTCGGCTGCCTGACCAAGGTGTTCAAGGGGCCGCTGGCCGCCCAGGGCTTCACGCTCGCCGAGCCCACGGTGAAGACCTACCACCGCCGGGTCGAGAGCCCCTGCGGCAGCTTCGGGCAGAGCGGGTCGCCGGCCTACTACTGCTCGACCACGCGCACGATCTACTGGCCCGACACCGTCGACGACGGCCGCGAGGCCTACACGTTCGCGCGGCTCGGCTACGTCGGCCTCGTCGCCCACGAGTTCGGGCACCACGTGCAGGCGACCACCGGGATTCTCCGCGCGTACGCCGACGCGTACGACAAGGCGTCCAAGAAGGAGCGCTACGCCCTCAGCCGGCGCCTCGAGCTGCAGGCGCAGTGCTTCGAGGGCGTGTTCCTGCACGCGACGACGAAGGACCTCGGGGTCAGCGGGAAGGACCGCCGCGAGCTGAAGTCGTGGCACAGCTACACCGGCGACGAGGACCCGCCCGAGGACCGCAAGCCGGACCATGGTTCGTCCAAGGCGCAGTGGGCATGGCTCGAGCGCGGCCTCGACTCCGGCGACGCCTCCGACTGCAACACCTGGACGGCGAAGGCTTCGTCGGTCACGTAGCCCCTTTGCTTGCGGTTGCCGTGCCCGCCCCTCGGCTGTAGTAGCGGGGCTTTGCGCCGGGTCGTCCTCCAGGCGCGGCGCTTCGCAACCATCCGCCCGGGCGCCGTCGCGTACGACCGCGTGCTCGGGCTGGCCGCGCCCGGGCTCCCGCCAGACCCATCCACGCTCAGCGCCGCCCCTGGAGGACGACCCTTCACGTGCGGCTCGCTGCCCCTCGCCTTCGCCCTTCTGCTTGTTCCCCGCCCCCTCCCCTGTCCAGGGAACGCTGACTCTCGACAAGTCCGCGGTCCTGTTCGGTGTTGTACGCCAGCGGCTTCTTCGGGTGAGGGGCCGCGCTCGAGCCCGGAAGGGGTTGCGGGCAGTCAGGAGCGGATGAGGTTCATCGCTTCTGCTCTCGTGGTGGCGCTGGTCCGCAGGGCGCCGCGGACGGCGCTGGTGATGGTCCTGGAGCCGGGCTTGCGGACGCCGCGCATGGTCATGCAGAGGTGCTCGCACTCGATGACGACGATGACGCCTCTCGGCGAGAGGTAGCGCTCGAGGGCGTCGGCGATCTGGGTCGTCATGCGCTCCTGGACCTGCGGGCGCTTGGCGTAGACGTCGACGAGGCGGGCGAGCTTGGACAGGCCGGTGATGCGGCCGTCCTTGCTGGGGATGTAGCCGATGTGCGCCACGCCCGTGAAGGGGACGAGGTGGTGCTCGCAGCTGCTCCAGACCTCGATGTCCTTGACCAGGACGAGCTCGTCGTGGCCGAGGTCGAAGGTCGTGGCGAGCACGTCGGCCGGGTCCTGGCGCAGCCCCGCGAACATCTCGGTGTACGCCCGCGCGACCCGCTCGGGGGTCCGGACGAGACCGTCGCGGTCGGGGTCCTCGCCGATGGCTAAGAGGATCTCGCGCACGGCCGCCGCGATGCGCGGCTCGTCGATCGGCCCGCGCTCGTCGGGCGGGTTCTCGTCGACCTCTTGCGCGAGGTCCGGGGTGTCGGGTCGGCGGCTCACCGCCCCATCCTCGCCGAGCGAGGAAGGGCGGTGGCCGCGGGCCTCAGCGGAAGTCGGGACCGCGCGGCGGCAGCGTGCCGCCACCGGCCGGGCCCTGGGGCAGCTGCGGCGGGACCGGGGACTGCCCGGGCGGGATCGGAGCCCCGCCGGCGGGGACGCCCTCGCCACCGCCGTCAACCGGACCGTGCCCGTTCGAGCCGTTCTGACCGTTGCTGTGCGAGCCGTTGGACCCGTTCGCGCCGTTCAGGCTGAGCGGGGCGTCGCCGTTCACGCGCGGGGGCGGCGTGACGGGCGGCAGGTCCGACGGGACCCGGCTGTCGGAACCCGTCCAGGCCGGGCGCTTCGGCCAGAGCCGCAGGTTCTGGAAGATCCCGGCGACGGCGGCCCGGTCGAGGGTCTCGTGCTCGAACAGCGCGCGGACCAGGTCGTCGAGCACGTCACGGTTGGCCGTGAGGATGTCGAACGCCTCCTGGTGGGCGGTGCTGATCAGCCGCGAGATCTCCTCGTCGACGACCGCCGCGATCTCCTCGGAGTAGTCCCGGCCCTGGCCGTAGTCACGGCCCAGGAACGGCTCGGAGTCGCCGGCGCCGAGCTTGATGGCACCCAGCCGCTCGGTCATGCCGTACTGGGTCACCATCGCCTTGGCCACGCTCGTGGCCTTCTCGATGTCGTTACTCGCGCCGGTCGTGGGGTCGTGGAACACGAGCTCCTCGGCCGCGCGGCCGCCCATCATGTACGCGAGCTGGTCCAGCAGCTCGGCGCGGGTGTTGGAGTACTTGTCGTTCTCCGGCAGCACCATCGTGTAGCCGAGCGCCCGGCCGCGCGGGAGGATCGTGATCTTCTGCACCGGGTCGGTCCCCGGCAGCGCCGCGGCGACGAGGGCGTGGCCACCCTCGTGGTACGCGGTGACCAGCTTCTCCTTCTCGTTCATCAGGCGGCTGCGCTTCTGCGGGCCACCGATGACGCGGTCGATCGCCTCGTCGAAGAACGCGTTCGTGATGACCTTGGCGTTCATCCGGGCGGTCAGCAGCGCCGCCTCGTTGAGCACGTTGGCCAGGTCCGCACCGGTGAAGCCGGGGGTCCGGCGGGCGATCGACTCGAGGTCGACGTCCGGAGCCACGGGCTTGCCCTGGGCGTGCACCTTGAGGATCTGCAGGCGCCCCTTCATGTCGGGGTTGTCGACGGGGATCTGACGGTCGAAACGGCCCGGGCGCAACAGCGCCGGGTCGAGGACGTCGGGCCGGTTCGTCGCGGCGATGAGGATGACCCCGCCGCGGACGTCGAAGCCGTCCATCTCGACGAGCAGCTGGTTCAGCGTCTGCTCGCGCTCGTCGTGCCCGCCGCCCATGCCCGCGCCGCGGTGCCGGCCGACGGCGTCGATCTCGTCGATGAAGACGATGGCCGGGGCGTTCTCCTTGGCCTGCTCGAAGAGGTCGCGGACGCGGCTGGCGCCGACACCCACGAACATCTCGACGAAGTCCGAGCCGGAGATGGAGAAGAAGGGGACGCCGGCCTCGCCGGCGACCGCGCGGGCCAGCAGCGTCTTGCCGGTGCCGGGCTGGCCGTAGAGCAGCACGCCCTTGGGGATCTTGGCTCCGACGGCCTGGAACTTCGCCGGCTCGGCCAGGAACTCCTTGATCTCCTGCAGCTCCTCGACCGCCTCGTCGGCGCCCGCCACGTCCGCGAACGTCGTCTTGGGCGTGTCCTTGTTGGCCACCTTGGCCTTGGACTTGCCGAACTGCATGACCCGGCTGCCGCCGCCCTGCACGGAGTTGAGCAGGAAGAAGAACACGACCGCGATGAGGATGAAGGGGATCAGCGTCGCCAGCAGGTTCGAGAAGAAGCTCGGCTGCGGGTTCTCGCCCACCCAGGTGTCGAGCGTCTTGTCCGCCACGCGCTGGTTGAGCCGGTCGATCAGCTGGTCGCTCTGGTTGCCGACCCACACGGCCTCGTAGCGCGTCTGGGCGGCGTCCTTCATGGTCACCTGGATGGTCTGCTCGCGGTCCTTGAGCACCACCTGGGACATGGGCTCGTTGCCGTTGATGAGCGCGACGACCTGCGACGTGGGCGCTTCCTTGTAGCCGCCGCTGAGCCGGGTGCTGAAGTCGATCAGCAGCCCGACCGCCACGACGGCGAGCACGATCCAGATGAGGGGACCGCGGAAGATGCGCTTGAGGTTCATGACCTGCCTAGAGAGTCGGGAGCAGCACGGCTCTCGGAACGCGTGCCCTCAAGCCCCCAGGCTACCGGTGCGCGCCAAGGTGCGGCTCCGGCGTGCACAGGCCCCGGTCGGGCCCCCGCGGCCCGGGTCAGCTGTAGACGTGCGGCGCGAGGGTGGCCACGCCGGTGAGGTTCCGGTAGCGCTGGTCGTAGTCGAGGCCGTAGCCGACGACGAACTCGCTGGGGATGTCGAAGCCGACGTAGCGGACCTCGACGGGCATCTTGAGCGCCTCCGGCTTGCGGAAGGCGGTGAGCACCTCGAGGCTAGCCGGGTTCCGCGAGCGGAGGTTGCTGATCAGGTAGGACAGCGTCAGGCCGGTGTCGACGATGTCCTCGACGACCAGGACGTCCATCCCGGCGATGTCGGTGCTGAGGTCCTTGAGGATCCGGACGACGCCCGAGGACTTGGTGCCCGACCCGTACGACGAGATGGCCATCCAGTCCATCCGGCAGTGGATCGACAGCGCGCGCGACAGGTCGGCCATGATCATGACCGCGCCGTTGAGGACGCCGACGAGGAGCACGTCCTTGCCCTCGTAGTCACGGTCCACCTGGGCCGCCAGCTCGGCGATCCGGTCCTGCACCTCCTCGGGGGTGTACAGCACGCGGGACAGGTCGTTGCCGAGGGCGGAGACGTCCACGGCCTCAGCCTGCCACAGGTCGCGGGGAGGTTCCGCCGAGGCGTCGCCCGGCACCGGTCTCCGTCCTCGACCCTCGCAGGACGGACCGCGCCCGACGGGCCATCCTGACCTCGGCCCGCCGCGGCACCACGCGGGCCGCCCGACCAGCGACGCCCGAGCAAGGAGCACCCCGTGAACCTGGACAACCCCTTCGACCTCACCGGCAGGACCGCCCTCGTCACGGGCGGCAACCAGGGCCTCGGCCAGGCATTCGCGCTGGGGCTGGCGCGTGCCGGCGCCCGCGTGGCGATCTCCGGGCGCCGGACGGAGGCCAACGAGGCCGCCGCCCGCGAGGCCGCCGAGGCCGGGATCGAGCTCGTCACGATCACCGCCGACATCACCGAGGACGACCAGGTCGTCGCGATGACCGAGCAGGCCCGCGACGCCTTCGACGGCCGCATCGACATCCTCGTGAACAACGCGGGCACCTGCTACCACGCGCCCTCCTTCGACGTCACCGACGCGCAGTGGGCCGACGTGTTCGACCTGAACGTCCGCGCGCTGTGGAAGACCTCGCTCGCGGTCGGGCACCTCATGCGCGAGCAGGGCTCCGGCTCGATCGTGAACATCGGCAGCATGTCCGGGCTGATCGTGAACCGACCGCAGTGGCAGCCGGCCTACAACGCCTCCAAGGCGGCGGTCCACCACCTGACCAAGTCGCTCGCCGTGGAGTGGGCGCCGTACGGGATCCGCGTCAACGCGGTCGCGCCGGGCTACGTCAAGACCGCGATGGCCCCGGTCGACGACCCGAAGTTCCACCGGCACTGGATCGAGGACACGCCGCAGCAGCGCGCCGCCCTGCCCGAGGAGATCGCGCCGAGCGTCGTCTTCCTCGCCAGCGACGCCTCGAGCTTCATCACCGGCTCGGTCCTCGTCGCCGACGGCGGGTACTCGGCCGTCTGACGCGGGTTCAGCGGGTGCGGAGGACGCCGTCGGTCCGCACGACGCGGAGGCCGGGCAGGTGGACGGGGCCCTGGCCCCGCCAGCCGGTGACGAGCGCCTCGACCGCGGCGACGTGGTCGGCGGCGAGGCTCCCGGCCCCCGCCGTCCGGAGCCAGGTGCGCAGCACCCGGGTGCGCAGCGCGGCGGGCAGGGCGACCAGCCGGTCGCAGGCGAGACCGCCGTCCTGCTCGGCACCGGCGGCTGCCTCCGTGGCGAGCGCGTCGAGGAGGTCGGCGTCGGCGCGCAGCAGGTCCGCGGAACGGGCCAGCGCGGCCACGACGCCCGGCCCGAGCTCGGTCTCGAGGAAGGGCAGCACCCGCTCGCGGACGCGCACCCGGGCGTACGCGGGGTCGGCGTTGTGCGGGTCGGTCCAGGGCGTCAGCCCGAGCTCGGCGCAGCAGGCGACGGTCGTCGCGCGCGGCAGGCCGAGCAGGGGGCGGACGCGGTCGTCGCCGCGGACCGGCATCCCCGCGAGCGAGCGGGCGCCCGAACCGCGGGCGAGGCCCAGCAGCACGGTCTCGGCCTGGTCGTCGCGGGTGTGCCCCAGCAGCAGGGTCGCGTCGCGCGCCGCGCGCTCGGTCTGCAGCGCAGCGTGCCGGGCGTCCCGCGCGGCAGCCTCCGGCCCCGTGCCGTCGGCGACGACCGCGACGCGGACGACGGCGACGTCGGCGTAGCCCAGCCCGGCCAGCGCGGAGCGGGCGCTCTCGGCCACTCCCGCCGAACCCTCCTGCAGCCCGTGGTCGACCACGACCCCCGCGTACGCCAGTCCGGCTCTGCGCGCGACGTGCGCGGCGCCGGCCGCGAGGGCCAGGGAGTCCGGGCCGCCCGAGCAGGCGACGAGGAGCGTGCGGTCGGCGGGCAGGAGCGACGCCGCCACGGCCTGGACCACGGCCAGGGTGGCCGGGCCGAGCGCGCGCCGGGACACGACGTCGCGGCTCAGCCGGCGGGCGGCGTGGCGGGCTCGGGGTGGTTGCGGATGACCCAGAGCTGGGGGTTCGCGATCTCGGCGCGGCTCGGCAGCGTGTCCGGCGAGGTCCAGACGCGGTTCAGCCCGGCCATGCCGACCTCGTCGAGGACGTGGCGGCAGAAGGCCGCGCCGTCGCGGTACTGCCGCATCTTGGCGTCGAGGCCCAGCAGCCGCCGCACGATCTTGTCGGGGCCCTGACCCTGGCGCCGGACGTCGAACTTCGCCCGGATCTGCGCCACGCTCGGCACGACCTCGGGCCCGACGCTGTCCATGACGACGTCCGCGTGGCCCTCGAGCAGCGACATGACGGCGGTGATGTCGTCCACGATCGCGCGCTGGGCCGGGGTCTGGACGAGGTCGACGACCGACAGCTCCTCGCCCTCCCGGATCCCCTCGACGACGCGCCGGACCGCCTGGCGGACGACCTGGACCAGCACGCCGTCGTCGAGGTCGGCGGTGGCGACGAGCCGCTCGATGAGGCCGAGGAGGTGGTCGCGGAGCCACGGCACCGCGGTGAACTGCACCCGGTGGGTCTCCTCGTGCAGGCACACCCACAGCCGGAAGTCGCTGGGCGGCACCCGGAGCAGCCGCTCGACCTCGACGACGTTCGGCGCGACCAGCAGCAGCCGGCCGCGGGCGCCGTCCTCGCCGGTCCAGAAGGGGTCGAACTGGCCGAGCACCTTGGGCGCGAGGTAGCTGAGCAGCACGCCCACCTCGGCCCCGGTGACGCGGGCACCGACGCCCGCCGTGCGCGGGGTCGCGGCCAGCTTGCTCGCGGCGAGGTCGGTGAGCGGGGTCAGCAGCAGCCGGAACGCGTCCAGGTTGGCCTGGATCCAGCCCGGCCGGTCGATCACGAGCACGGGCGCGCTGCCCGAGGAGGCGTCGAGGCCGGTCACCTCGGTGACGTAGCGCTCGGCCCGCGCCGCCGCCTCCCGTAGCTCGGCGACCGCCGCGAGGGCGCCGTCGGCCGAGATCGTGGGCCCGGGCTTGACCAGGCGCGTGGCGGTGCTGCGGGCGAGCGCCCAGTCGACCATGGGCGGCGCTTCGGCAGGCATGCACCGAGGGTAGTTCCGTGGCCCCCGTGGAGGGGCCGGACCTGCCTCAGCGGCAGCCGCAGGTGCTGATCGCCGCGGTCACGCGCTGCAGCCAGACGGTCGCGTTGTAGTCGTTCTTCGGGTCGTTCACCAGGAAGGCGTACGCCAGCAGCGTGCCGTCGCGGGTGGTGATCGTGCCGGCCAGGCCGTGGACCTTGCTGAGCGTGCCGGTCTTGCCGCGGACGACGCCGCGTCCGGCGAGGCTCTCGTCGTCACCGAACTTCGTCGCCAGGCTGCCCTCGACGCCGGCCACCGGGAGCCCGGTGAGCAGGGGGCGCAGCTCGGGGTGGGCGTCCTCGCCGGCCACGCGGAGGAGCTTGGTCAGGGTGGCCGCCGGGATGCGGGTGCTGCGGGAGAGCCCGCTGCCGTCGACGAGCCGCGTGCCGGAGGTCCAGGCGCCCAGCTCCTTGAGCCGGGCCGCCACCACGGCGGCGCCGTCCGCGGAGGTGCCCCTGCGACCCCCGGCCACGGCGGCCTGGCGCAGCAGCACCTCGGCGCCGTCGTTGTCGCTGGTCATCAGGACGTGCTCGACGATCCGCTCGAGCGTCATCGACGAGACGGCGGCGACCTTCGCGGCGCCCTTGGTGGCGCGGCCCTTCGCGACCGTGCCGACGTCGATCCCCTGGTCCTCGAGCTGGCGGGCGAACACCTTCGCCGCCGACCCGGCCGGGTCGGTCTGCCGCGGTCCGAGGACGCCGCCCCCGGGCGTCGAGCGGCCCTCGTTGGCCCAGAGCGCCGAGACGCGCGAGGCGACGTCGCCGTACGAGCCGGGCCAGGTCGGGTTCCAGGCCGGGCCGGAGAACAGGGAGCTGTCGTAGTCCAGCGAGACCTTGCGGACGCCGTCCTTCTTGAGCGCGGCCGCCGTCCGGCGGGCCAGGGTGCTCAGCGAGGCGCGGGTGGGCTCGGCGCGCGACGCCTTCTCCTGCAGGTAGGGGTCGCCGCCCCCGACGAGGACGATCCGACCGCGGCCCGGGGAGACGACGGAGGTGGTGAAGCGGTGCTCGGGCCCGAGCAGGTCGAGGGCGGCGGCCGCGGTGACGAGCTTGGTCGTGGAGGCGGGGATGGCCCCCTTGCCCGCGCGGTGGCTGAAGACGACCGCGCCCGTCCGCATGTCGCGCACCTCGCCGGAGTAGCCGCCCGAGTCCTTGACCTTGACCCCGCGGACACGGTCGCCGAGCGCGGCGGCCGACACCTTCCCCTGGCCCTCCGTCCCGGCGAGCACGGGCGCGGGCAGCGCCACGGACGAGGACGCCCCCGGCGCAGACGGGTCGGGCGACGCGGGACCGGTCGAGGGACCGGGACTGCCGGTGGCCTCCGCGGAGGGGTCGAGCGCGCCGGAGGCGATCGTGCTGGGGGCGCGCGGCGTCTCGAGGCCGGTGGCCTCCAGGCCCTGCCGGGCCAGCGAGCCGAACACGCCGCTGATCAGGCCGAGCACCAGCCCGGTCACCACGACCAGGGCGACGACGGGCACGAGGAAGCGCTTCAGGCCCACGGTCTCCGCGCTCCCCTCCTGGACGATAAGGTTCTGCCTGGCTCGTCCGCACCCCCGGGCGGCACCCGGTGCCGGTGTGCGAAGCACCGCCCCGGCCAGTTTAAGGAAGGTCGGTCATGACTGCACCCAACGCTGAGAAGGTACGCGAGCTGAGCGGCCTGGAGTTCGACGTCACGGTCGAGATCCCCAAGGGGAACAAGAACAAGTACGAGGTCGACCACGAGACCGGGCGCATCCGGCTCGACCGGACCCTCTTCACCTCGACGGCCTACCCGGCCGACTACGGCTTCATCGAGGGCACGCTCGGCCAGGACGGCGACCCGCTCGACGCGCTCGTGATGGTGTCGGAGCCGACGTTCCCGGGCTGCCTGATCAAGTGCCGCGCCATCGCCATGTTCCGGATGACCGACGAGGCCGGCGGCGACGACAAGGTCCTCTGCGTCCCGGCGAACGACGTCCGCCGCGACCACCTGCGCGACATGTCGAACGTCCGCCCCTACCTGCTGCTCGAGATCGAGCACTTCTTCACCGTCTACAAGGACCTCGAGCCCGGCAAGTCGGTCGAGGGCGCCACCTGGGTCGGCGTGGACGAGGCCGAGGAAGAGGTGCGCGCGAGCTTCGAGCGGGCCAAGGGCACGAGCTACGAGGGCATCGCCTCCGCGCACTGAACGGCCGGAGGGCGGCGCCCTCCGCTTTCGCTACGATCCCGGTATGCCCACTAGGGAATCCAGGCCCGACGCGTTGGTGATCGGCGCGCCCAAGGCGGGCACGAGCGCGCTGCACGCCGCCCTGGCGCGGCACCCGCAGGTGTACGCGTCGGCGGTCAAGGAACCGAAGTACTACATGTGCACCGACGCGCCCCCGCCTGCGTACGTCGGGCCGGGTGACGCGCACAGCCAGCAGGAGTGGGTCTGGCGCGCGGAGGACTACGCCGACCTCTTCGCGCCGGCGCCGGAGGGGTCGGTGCGGCTGGAGAGCACGCCCTTCTACCTCTACCTGCGCTCGGCCCGGCGGCGGATCGCCGAGGAGCTCCCGGACGCGAAGCTCGTCGTCGTCGTGCGCGACCCGATCGACCGCGCGTACTCGAACTGGATGCACCTCTACGTCGACGGCCTCGAGCCCGAGGCGGACTTCGTCACCGCGTGCCACCTCGAGGAGGAGCGGATCCGCGCCGGCTGGGCGCCGTTCTGGCACTACCGCCGGATGGGCCGCTACGGCGAGCAGCTCGCCGACCTGTTCACCCACGTCGACCGCGACCGGGTGCTGGTGCTGCGCTACTTCCAGCTGGTCAGCAAACCGGTCGAGACCCTCGACACCGTCGCCCGGTTCCTCGGGATCGACGAGGGCCTCGTCGGGACGGTGCCGCCGGACAACTCGCGCGGCTTCGTCCGGCCGGGGCTCCGCACCGACGCGCTGAGCCGCGTCATCCGGTTGGGCGCGGCGGCGGGCGCGTACGCCCCGCCCCAGGTCTGGCGCCGCGCCAGCCAGCCCCTGACGCGCGCGCTCCAGCGCGGTGGTCCGGACCGACGCCCGAAGCTGAGCCCCGAGCAGCGCAGCGAGCTCCTCGCCGGCTGCACCGACGACATCGCCGTCCTCGAGGACGTCCTCGGCCAGTCGTTCGACGACTGGCGCTCGGTCGAGGGCCGCGGTTCCTTCACCGAACGCGTGACTCCCCCCTCCTGACCCCCTCACCTCGACCGGTACCTCCGACCCGCGAGCGGTACCTGTTCCCGGTCGAGAGGGGCGTCCGACCGGGATGGGGTACCGGTCGGGGGTGCCGGTGCGGGGCGGCTGTCCACAAGAACGTGTTGGTGGGCGGCGGCCGCCTGTGGACGAGCGGCACGATCGCGGATCCAGCACAAGAGTCCGGGTGTGACCACCACGGACCTGCCCGGCGTCGTACGCCCGCGCACCTCCCGCGCGCTGCGGGAGCAGGGCGTGAGCAAGCACCTCCTCGACGGGCCCCGGTACAGCCGGACCTCGCCCGGCCGTTACGTACCCGCGGGGGTTCCGGCGACGACGACCCAGCGGCTCGTCGAGGCGGCGGCCCACCTGCCGACCGGCGGCGCGCTCGGCGGCTGGTCGGCCGCCCACCTGCTCGGGGCGGTGAGGTTCGACGGGCTGGACCGACGGCTCCGGCCGGCACCCGTGGTCCTGTGCGTGCCGGACGCGTTGCACCGCCGGGCTGCACCGGGGCTGCGGTACGTGCGGCAGGAGCTCGGGTCCGACGAGGTCGTCCACGTCGGCGGGATCCCGGTGACCAGCCCGGCGCGGACGGCTTCCGACCTGGCCCGCTGGGCGCCGGACCTGGAGCAGGCGGTGGTCGACCTCGACGCCCTGCTCCAGGCCGGCGTCGTACAGGAGAGCGCCCTGGCTCTGCTGGCCCACGACCTCGGTGCACGCCGCGGCGCACGCCAGGCGCGGTCGGCGTTCAACCTCGCGCGGTACGGGGCGCGCAGCCCGGGCGAGACCCGGCTCCGGCTGACGTGCGTCCTCGGGCTCGGTGCGCCGACGCCGCTGCTGAACCCCCGGGTGCACGACCGCCTCGGCCGGTTCCTCGGCCTGCCCGACCTGCTCGACCCAGAGGCCGGCCTCGTCCTCGAGTACGACGGGGCCAGCTGGCAGGACCCCGAGCGGCCGGACGGGCACCTCGACCCCGAGCAGCACCGCGAGGACAACGAGCGCGAGGAGTGGTTCGAGCGGAACGGCCTCCTCGTGCTCTGCGCTACCGGGCCGGACCTGGCGCGACACCGTCCTGGCCTGATCTCACGCATGCGTGCGGCCCGCGCCGAGGGCCTGCTGCGCGGTCCGGCGCGCTGGACCTGGCGCGTGACCCCCGAGCGGTACGCCTTCCCGGTTGGACGGCCGCGATGACCGGGAACAGGTACCGCTCGGCGGGAGTGCGTACCGGTCGAGGGCCGGCGGGAGAGGAGAGCTCAGTCGGAGAGCGAGGTCATCAGGTCGTGGGAGCCGTCGGCGCGGGCGGCTTCGAAGTAGAAGCGGTGGCGGCCGTCGGGGAGGGCGACGACGCTGACGTAGCGCAGGGCGCCGTCACCGTCGGACGACACGGCGACGGGGTCGGGCGAGCCGACGAGGCTGCCGTCCCGCTCCTCGGCGACGCCGGTCTGCTCGAACCAGTTCGAGGCGGCGTCGGCACGGCCGTCGTAGAGGACCCGCAGCGGCTCGTGCGACAGGACGGCGGTCACGCGTGCGCCGCGGGCGTCCCAGCGACCCGGAACTCCCTCGAGCGCGGTGCCCGCGACGTCCCAGTCCAGCCCGTCGGCGCTGGTGGCGTACGCGGTGACCATGCGGTCCTCGTCGCCGGCGGGCTCGAGCGGGTGGCAGCAGACCCACATCTCCCAGCGCCCGTCGCGGACGGTGACCACCGGGTCCTTGACGCCCCAGCGCCGGTCGCCGGGCAGGACGATCCGGCGGCGGCCGTGCGGGAGGTCCTCCGGGCGCGGTGCGTCGACCGCCTCGATCCACCAGTGCTTGGAGTCCGGGGTCGCGCAGCTCAGGTAGAGGCGCCAGCCGCCGCCGGGCACCGGCAGCACGACGGGACGCTCGAACGAGGCGGCGGCGAAGGCGTCGCGGTCGAGGGTGGCGACGGGCAGGAAGTGCACGCCGTCCTCGGAGCGGGAGACCACGACGCTCACGCCGCGGCCGGCGTCCAGCGGCCGGCGGACCCGGTAGGCCATCCAGAAGACGCCGTCGGCGAGCACGACGCTGGCCGCGCCCGCCCAGTTGCCCGCACCCGGTCCCGGCGCCGGGACGACGACCTCGGCCCCCTCGTAGCGGGGCAGGTCGACGCCGACGAGGGTGCTCACCGCGTCACGATAAGTCAGCCCGGCGGCGCGGCGGGGGATTTCCCGACCGTCGGACTAGGGAACGCTCGCCATCCGCTCGAGCGCGAGACGCGCGAGCTCCGCCGGCCGCTCGTCCGGGATCCAGTGGCCGACGTCCTCGAGCGCGACGAAGCGGTAGTCGGCCTCGACGCAGAGCCCGGTGTGCTCGGCGGCCCACCGGCCCAGCGCCGGGTCCTGCGCGCCCCAGACGTACGTCGTGGGCACCCGCGCCCGCGGGAACGGCCAGGCGGTGCGGCCGAGCATCGGTCGCCAGGCCGCGCGGTACCAGTTGAGGAGGGCCCGCGCGGTCCGCCGGTCGGCCAGCAGCGCCTGCACCTCCGCCGGGTCCGGGGTGCCCATCCGGGCCAGCAGCGGGCCCGCGAGCGCGGGCGAGCCCAGCACCAGCTCGGGCAGGACCGGCAGCTGGAACGCCCCCATGTACCAGGAGCGGAGCGCCTGCCCGTGCAGCATCGCGGCGACCAGCGCCCGCGGGTGCGGGGTGGACGCGACGGTCAGCGAACGGACGCGGTCGGGATGCTGCGCCGCGAGCGCCCAGCCCACGGCGCCACCCCAGTCGTGGCCGAGGACGTCGAAGCGCTCCGCGCCCGCGGCTTTGGCCAGGGCGAGCACGTCACCCACCAGCGCGGGGAGCGCGTACGCCGAGACCTCCCAGGGCCGCGCCCGGGGCGAGTAGCCGCGCTGGTCGGGCGCGAGCACCCGGCAGCCGGCGGCGGCGAGGTGGCCCGCGACGCCGTCCCACGAACGCGAGGTCTGGGGGAAGCCGTGCAGCGCGACGACGACGCGGCAGTCCTCCGGCCCGTGGTCACGGACGTCGAACGTCAGCCCGTCGTGCGCGTACGCCTCCAGCCGCTCCCCCACGCGACCAGCCTCCCACCCGGCCTCAGCCGACCCCGGCGCGCCGGGCCGCGTCGAGCAGCACCCCGGCGGCCACCTCGAGCCCCTCGATCCGGCCCAGGCTGGTGTCCTCGTGCTCGATGTTGACCAGCATGTCCGGGTCCACGGCGTGCAGGGCGGCCAGCCAGGTCGACCAGTAGACGGCGTCGTGACCGCGACCCAGGGCGACGAAGTCCCACGCGGCCTCCTTCGGCCACTCGTTCGCCCACTCGTCGCCGCCGAGGTTGGTGCGGGGCTCGTCGGGCGACAGCCGCCGGAACCGGTTGTCGAGCACCCCGTGGACCGCGGCGGCCGGGTTGATCCGGACGTCCTTCGCCGCGGCGTGGAACACCAGCGGCCCGAGGTCCTGGACGACGGCGACCGGGTCCATCCACTGCCAGAAGAGGTGCGACGCGTCGAGCTCGACGCCGAGGTGCGTCGCGCCCGTCCGCTCGACCAGCTCGCGGATGCCGGCCGGGTTGAAGACGAGGTTCTGCGGGTGCAGCTCGAGGGCGACCTTGACGTCGAGGTCCGCCGCCTCCCGGTCGATCTCGCGCCAGAACGCCTCGGCGACGCCCCACTGGTGCTCGAGCACGTCGAGGGCGGCGGAGTTCCAGGCGTTGACGACCCAGTTCGGCCGGGTGGCTCCCGGCTCCCCGCCGGGCAGCCCCGACATCGTCACCACGCGGTGCTGGCCGAGGCGGTTGGCCAGGCGGATGCTGCGGCGGACGTCCTCGGCGTGGGCGTCGCCGATCTCCCGGTCCGGGTGGAGCGGGTTGCCGTTGCAGTTCAGACCCGCGATCTCGACGCCCGTGCCCTCGAGCTGGCCCAGGAAGTCGTCGCGGGCCGTGTCGGAGACCAGGATGTCGTCGAACGTGGGGATGTGGACGGCGGGCAGGAAGCCGCCCGAGTTGAGCTCGATCCCGGTGAGACCGAGGCCGCGGACCACCTCGACGGCCTCGGGCAGGGACCGGTCGTGCAGGACCGCGTCGTAGACACCGAACTTCATGGGGGACTCCTTCGTCGGACGGGGATGGGCGAGCCGGGGGACGGGCTCGAGAGAGAGGTGCGTCAGGACGTGCGCTGCGCCGGCACCGCCACGCCGGCGCCACCCCGCGCGGCGCTGTCCGCGACGGAGGCGAGGACCTCCAGGTTGTGGACGCCCTCGTCGAAGGAGGCGCAGCGCGGCAGCGACGCGGCCTCGTCGATCCCGGCCACCTCCTCGAGGAAGGCGCGGGCCTGGTACTCGAAGCCCTGGTTCTGCCCGAGGCCGACGCCCTGGGCGTCCATCGCCAGGCCGCCCCTGACGTACGGGGCGTCGGGCCCGAGGACCACGCGCCGGAAGCCGCGGATCGCGGGCGGGTCGTCGTTCAGGACCAGCGAGAGCTCGCCCGGACGCTCCAGCTCCCAGGTCGCGGCGCCCCGGTCCCCGTACACCTCGACCACGAGACCGTTCGGGTGGCCGGCCGCGACGCGGGAGACCTCGACCACGCCGACCCCGGAGGCGAGCCTCACGCTGAAGCTGGCGTAGTCGTCGTTCTCGACGGCCTCGCGCTCGTCGCTCACCGCGACGTCCGCGCCGCGCTGCACGACGCCCAGGGGCACCGGCCGCTCGGTGATCGCCGTCGTGAACCGGCCGCCGCTGACCTCGGCGATGTCGCCGGCCACGAACTCGGCCAGGTACGCCGCGTGGCTGCCGAGATCGGCGAGGGCGCCGGTCCCCGGGGCGCCCTTGAAGCGCCAGCTGATGGGTCCGCGCGGGTCGGCCGCGTAGTCGCAGTAGTACCGGACGTCGACGTGCAGGACGTCGCCGATCGTGCCGTCGGTGACGAGCCGGCGCAGCATCGCGACCCCGGGTGCCCGCCGGAAGGTGAAGCCGACCCGCGCCACGCTGCCCGCGGCGCGCGCCAGGTCGGCCATCGCGCGCGCGTCCTCGAGGCTGTCGCTCAGCGGCTTCTCGCACAGCACGTGCTTGCCCGCGGCCACCAGCCCCTCGACCATCTCGCGGTGCAGGGCGTTCGCCACGACCACGCTCACGACGTCGACCGACGGGTCCTCGGCGATCGCCCGCCAGTCGGTGTCGCTGCGTTCGTAGCCGAAGCGCCGGGCGGCCAGTGCCCCCATGCCCGGGTCGAGGTCGCCGACGGACACGTACCGCAGGGGCGGGAGCGTCGAGGCGTACAGCGTGGGGGCGACGCGGTAGGCGGCCGCGTGCGCGCGGCCGGCCATCCCGGCCCCGATGACGGCGACACCGAGGGTCATGGGCGCTCCTCCGAGCATCAGGTTCCGCCAAGGTGCGGCGGGACTAGATCGGTCTAGTAGGCGCGACGCTAGTGCCGCGCGGTTTGTCCTGTCAAGGAGTGGGCGGCCTCAGACCCGCGGCGGGCGGGTGCTGCCCCGCACGACCAGGCGGGGCTCGAACACCCGCTCCGAGGCGGTGGTCCTGCCGCCGTCCAGGCGCTCCACGACCGCGCCGACGGCGCCCTCGGCCTGCGCCTGCGCCTCCTGGTTGACCGACGTCAGGTCGACGGCGAGCAGCGCGGCGAAGGCCGTGTCGTCGTGACCCGTCACCGAGACGTCGTCCGGCACCCGCAGCCCGGCCCGGCCGAACCGCTCCATCACCCCGATCGCCACCCGGTCGTTGTACGCGCAGACCCCCGTCGGGAGGTCGCCGTCGGCCAGCAGCCGTTCGGCCGCGCGCACCCCGGCCGCCTCGTCGTCCCCGCCGGCCAGGACGGCCACCGCGGTCAGGCCGTGCCGGTCCAGCGCCCGGCGGAACCCGCGCCGGCGCCCGGTGCTCGGCAGGCCGTCGCCGCCGTCGACGTGCGCGAGCCGTCGGTGCCCGAGCGCCACGAGGTGGTCCACGACCAGGCTCGAGCCGCGGTCGTCGGACGACCGCACGACGTCGACGGCCCGGCGCGTCCGGGCACCGCCGACGAGCACCAGCGGGACCCGGACCGCGAGGTCGGCCAGGGCGCCGTCGTCGAGGCGGGTGCCGAGCAGGATCAGCGCCTCGCAGCGGAAGTCCAGGAGGGTCGACACCGCCCGGCCCTCCGACCGGTCCGGGCTCACGACCGACAGGACGACCTCGTACCCGGCGGCGTCGGCGGCCGCCTGGATCCCCTCGACGAGCTCCGCGTGGAAGGTGCTCCGCACGTCCATCGTCACGCCGAGGTGCCGGTTGCGCCGCAGCTTGAGCAGGCTCGCGGACCGGTTCGGGCTGAACCCCAGCCGCGCGGCGACCTCGAGCACCCGCGCCCGGGTCTGCTCGCTGGCCCCGGGTGCCCCACGGAAGACGATGGAGACCAGCGCGCGGGAGACGCCCGCCGCCTCGGCGACGTCGCGCATGGTCGGGCGCGGGGCGGCCCGTCCCGGCTCGACGTCGCTCACGGCCGACCGCCTAGCCCGCGGGCTGCTCGACGACGAGGTCGTACTCCTGGAACGCCGCGACCTCGGGCACCCAGCGGGTCTCGACGAACCCCCGGTGCGCGGGGTGGGCGTCGTACGCGGCGTACGCGGCGTCGTCGGCGAACACCATCGAGAACTGCCACGTCAGGTCGCTCTTGGGGCTGACCTGACGGTTGACGGTGAAGTCCGTGACGCCGGGGATCGCGGTCAGCGTCCCCCGGGCGGTCGCGAGGAAGGCGGCCTCCTCGGCCGACCCCGGCGCGTGCACGAGGCGGAAGACGACGGTGTGCTGGAGGCGGGTCACGAGCGCCACGCTCTCACGACGGGGACCGGTCGGGCGCTCAGGCGGCCGCGCCGAGCAGGTAGCCCAGGGCGGCCAGCGCGGTGGCGACGACGGCCTGGCCGAGCCCGTGCACGAGCGCCGCGGCCCAGCGCCGCCCCTCGGCCAGACGCACCGTCTCGTACGCGGCCGTGCTGAAGGTCGTGTACCCGCCGAGGAACCCGGTGCCGAGGACGAGCAGCCCCGGGGCGTCGAGCACCTGCCCCGCGGCGAGGCCGGCGAGCAGCCCGAGCAGGAAGGAACCGGAGAGGTTGATGAGCGTCGTGCCCACCGGGTGGGCCGCTCCCCCGCGTCGGGCGCGGGCCGCGGTAACGGTGCCGTCGAGGACGAACCGGGCGACGGCACCCAGGCCGCCGGCGAGCGCGAGCAGCAGGACGGTCACGCGGGCCGCGACCGGCGGGCGAGGGCGATCCCGAGGGCGGAGGCGGCCAGCCCGAGCGCCAGGGTGCCGAGCACGTACGCCAGCGCGCGGCCCTCGAGGCCGGCCCGCAGCAGCGCGTCGGTGTCGTTGGCCAGCGCGCTGTAGGTGGTGAACCCGCCGCAGAACCCGGTGCCGAGCGTCAGCCGGAGCGCACGCCGGCGGCCCTCGTCGGGGCCGCGTCGGGCCAGGCCCTCGAGCAGCGCGCCGAGCACGAACGCACCGACCACGTTGACCAGCACGGTGGCGACCGGGACCCGGCCGAGGTGCGGGACGGCGAGGCCGACGGCCCAGCGCGCGAGCGTGCCGGTCGCCCCGCCCAGGAAGACGAGCCCGAGCAGGGGCGCCCGCAGGTGCGGGGGTCGGGCCTCGGACACGTCCGGCAGGCTACCGACCCCCGCGCTCAGCGCTGCAGCTCGTGCGACAGCTCGGCGAGCTCGTCACCGCCGGCCATCTGGCGGGTCAGCTCGTCGAGCGTCACCTCGCCGCGGTGCTTGTCCAGCACGGCCTGGCCGAGCTTGAGGATGACGAAGTGGTTGCCGACCAGGTAGGCGTGGTGCGGGTTGTGCGTGATGAACACGACCCCGAGCCCCGCGTCGCGGGCGGCGGCCGTGTACTTCAGCACCACGCCCGACTGCTTGACCCCGAGCGCCGCGGTGGGCTCGTCGAGGATCAGCACCCGGGCGCCGAAGTAGACGGCCCGCGCGATCGCGACGCACTGGCGCTGGCCGCCGGAGAGCTCGCCGATCGGCTGGTCGATGTCCTTGACGACGATGCCCATCTTGCGCAGCTCCTCGTCGGCGATGCGCTTCATCTCCTTCGTCTTCAGCCCGGACAGCGGGAACCGGCTGCCCGTCAGCTCCGAGCCGAGGAAGAAGTTGCGCCACACCTCCATGAGCCCCACCACGGCGAGGTCCTGGTAGACGGTGGCGATGCCGTGGGAGAGCGCCTCGCGCGGCGAGCCGAAGTGCATCTCCTGGCCGTCGACGAGCAGCTGGCCCTCGTTGTGCGGGTGCAGCCCGGCGATGATCTTGATCAGCGTCGACTTGCCGGCGCCGTTGTCACCGAGGACGCAGGCGACCTCGCCGGCGTTCACCGTCAGGTTGATGCCCTTGAGTGCCCGGATGGCGCCGTACGTCTTGCCGACGTTCTTCATCTCGACGAGCGTCTCGCCGTGGCTGAGGGTCGGGTCGGCGTGCTCCTGCAGGGTGTCGGTCATCGTTAACCCACCTTCCTGGTGGTCGAGAGCTTCTTGACGTACAGGTTGACCATGACCGCGAGGAGCAGCATCACGCCGAGGAAGGCGCGGAACCAGTTCGGGTCCCACCCGGCGTAGACGATGCCGAGGCTGGTCATGCCGAAGATGAAGGAGCCGAGCGCGACGCCGATGGTGTTGCCGTAGCCGCCGGTCATCAGCGTCCCGCCCACGACCGCGGCGATGATGTAGAGGAACTCGTTGCCCACGCCGTTGCCGGCCTGCAGCACGTTGAAGTTGTAGAGGTAGTGCATCCCGGTGAACCACCCGAGGAACGACACCGTCATGAACAGGCCGATCTTGACCCGGGTCACCGGGACACCGACGGCCCGCGCGCTCGCGGCGTTGCCGCCGACCGCGTAGATCCAGTTGCCGATGCGGGTGCGCTGCAGGATGTAGGCGGCCAGCGCCGCGAAGATCAACCACCAGATGACGGTGATGTTGAGCTGCACCGGACCGATCTGGAAGACGTGGGCGAAGATGAACTTGAGCGAGCTCGAGCCGGCCATCTGGGTGGTGTTGGGCCCCGACACGGAGCCGGTGACGAGCTTCGTGACGCCCAGGTTGGCGCCCTGCAGGACGAAGAAGCTTCCGAGCGTGATCAGGAAGCTCGGGATGCCCGTCCGCATCACCATGTAGCCGTTGAAGAAGCCGATGCACAGGCAGAAGATCAGGCTGAGGAACGCGCCGACCCACAGGTTGATGCCCAGCTCGTAGCAGAACATCGCGTTGAACAGGCCCGCGGTCGTCGTGATGACTCCGGCCGAGAGGTCGAACTCACCGCCGATCATCAGCAGGCCGACGGACACGGCGACGATGCCGATGGTGGAGGACTGGTAGAGGACGGTGAAGAAGGAGGGCGCGGAGCGGAACGAGGGCGCCACGACGAGGAAGAAGATGAAGATGACGATGGCTGCGACGAGCGCCCCGATCTCGGGGCGAGCGAGCAGACGGTTGGACAGACCGAGCTGGACCCGGTTCGACGCTTCAGCCGGCGCACCCGCCGGGGCGGTCTTGACTGTTTGACTCATGCTCAGCTCCGAGGTGTGGGTGGTCGGCGGCCGGGCTCGCGGAGCCCGACCACCGACCGCGGGGACTAGCGGGTGTTCTGGTCGATGAAGGGCAGGATCGCAGCGACGTTGGTGGTGTCGACGAAGGACGGGCCGGTCAGCGTGGCCTTGCCGCCACCCATGACGTTGCCGTTCTTCTTGTAGAGGTACAGCTGGCTGACGGCCAGGTAGCCCTGGAGGTAGGGCTGCTGGTCGATGCAGAACTGCAGGTCACCGGACTGGACCGCCTTGGCGGCCTCGGCGTTGAGGTCGAAGGTGCCGACCTTCACGTCGTCACGGCCCGCGGCGCTCTTGGCCTTGATGGTGTCCAGGGACTGCGCGGCTCCCAGCGTGATCACCCAGTTGATGTCCTTGTCCTGGCTCAGCTTGGCCTGGATCGCCGAGGTGACGGCGGAGTCGTCGGCACCGTTCACCTGCAGGTTCTCCGTGTTCGGGAAGCTGTCCTTGACGCCGGCGCAGCGGTCCTCGAGGGCGACCGAACCGGTCTGCTGGATCGTGCAGAGGATCTTCGTGGCACCGGCCGCCTTCGCCTTCGCCCCGGCCTGCTGGCCCGCGAGCTTCTCGTCGGAGGAGAAGTGGGCGATCGCCCCGGCCTGCTGGTAGAAGTCGAGACCCGAGTTGAAGGTGTCGACGGGGATGCCGGCGGCCTCCGCCTTCTTCAGCGACGGGATGAGCGCGTCCGGGGTCACGAGCGTGCTGGCGATGCCGTCGACCTTGGAGTTGACCGCGGCGTCGATCAGCGTGGCCTGCTTGGTCGCGTCCGGGTCGGACGAGTACCTGAGCGTGGAGCCGGTGTCCTTGGCCGCCTGCTCGCCGCCGGCCCGGATCCGGTCCCAGAACGTGTCGCCCGGGGTCTCGTGCGTGATCATCGCGAAGGTGTAGCCGCTGTTGCCGCCGCCACCCCCGCCGGCGGGCGCGGAGCCCGACGACTGCGGGGCGCCGCCGCCGCTGCACGCGGAGAGGGCGAGCGCGGCGGTCACGGTCACCACGGCGAGCGTCCGGGTGAGGAGGGGACGACGCAGGACGCGTCCGTCTGGGAGCGGAGTCATCGATGAGTCCTTTCGGTCAAACAGGTTCCAGCGGGCGCCGGGGTGTCCGGGAGCGGACGGTGAGGGAGAGCGGACGTGCACGTCGGTCCGTACGGGAACGGCGCACGAGCGGCCGGAAGACGTCGGGCGGAGAGACGTCGCGCGGCCACGCCGGTCCGCGTCACGACCGTGGTGACGGTCGGGGTGCGGTCGGACGGTGGGTTCATCGGTGAACCTCCGGGTCGTGGCCGGCTGCGGTGCCGACGCGGCCTAGCGTGACCCAGCCCCACGATGGTGTCAAGACTTTGTTCGGACATTGTTTTCGGGCGGCGTGTCAGGTCGTGCCGCGGATCGACGGCCGGGGGGAACTTTTCGTTTCCCTGACGAGCCCCTCCCGGCGCCGGTAGCGTGAGGGAAGTCTTCCCAGGTGGGAGAACCGGACGGCGCCAGTGCGCCGCGCGGTGCTCGCGAGGTGGGCGTCAGGGGACGTGCACCGCCGTGAGGCCTGGGATGGCGCGGTGCCCGTACGGGCACTCTCGGGGAAGCACGGCGGGGGATCCATGTACGGCAGAACTGTCTTTTTCGGCACGCTCTCGACGGGCGGAGCCGTCCGCGGCACCGGTCCGTCCGGCGTCAGCACGCTCGGGCCGGACCACCGGTGAGCACCCAGGAGATGCCCGTCGACGGGCTCGACCTCATCGGCTCGCTCGTCCCGCCGCCCTCACGGACCGTCGAGCAGCAGCCGCTCCGGACCGTCGGACGTCGCGCTCGCGCCACCCCGCCCGTCTCGCCGACGGGGCCCCGGTTCGCGGTCTGGGCGCGCCGCTACGTGGCCGCCCTCACCGCCTGGGACGTGCTGGTCGGCGCGACCGCCGCCCTCGTGCCCTCGGTGGTGAGCGAGACCCTGTCCTCCTCGTGGCTGCGCATCGTCGTCCTGTGCGCGCTCGGCGCGCTGGTCTGGCCGCTCGCCGTCGCGTCGATGAAGGGCTACCAGCGCCGCGCCGTCGGCGTCGGCTCGGACGAGGTGCACGCCGTCCTGCGTGCGTGGGTCGCGGTCGTGGTGGCCGGCGCCGTCTGCGCCGAGCTGGTCCCGGCCCTGGCCGAGACCGAGCGGGACGCGCTGCTCAAGCTGGCCGTCACCGGCACCCCGTTCGCCGTCGCGCTGAGCGTCGTCGGACGCTTCGCCGCCCGGAAGTACCTCCACCGCGAGCAGCGCGCCGGCCGGTTCGTGCGCCGGGTGGTCGTCGCCGGCAGCGCCGCGGCCGCCGGTCAGCTGACCCGGCGCCTGGCGAACGAGTCCGAGGCCGGGATGACCGTGGTCGGGGTCTGCGTGCCGGACGCGGAGCTCGCCGACCTGGTCGGGCTGGACGTGCCGGTCCTCGGGGACCTGCGCCACGTCGGCACGGCCATGCGGGACCACGCCTGCGACGCCGTCGCCGTCACCAGCGACGACGCCACCCGCTTCACCTACCTGCGCGAGCTGTCCTGGTCCCTCGAGGGCAGCGGCGTCGAGATGCTCGTGGACCCCGGCCTCGTCGAGGTCGCCGGCCCGCGGATGCACATCCGCCCGCTCGTCGGCTTCCCGCTGCTCCACATCGAGGAGCCGCACTTCACCGGGCCGAGGAGGGTCGTGAAGCGGACCAGCGACATCGTCCTGACCGCCCTGGGCCTGCTGGTGATCTCGCCGGTGCTGCTGGTGATCGCGCTCGCGGTCAAGCTGCAGGACGGCGGCCCGGTGATCTTCGCCCAGAAGCGCATCGGCCGCGGCGGCGAGGAGTTCACGATGTACAAGTTCCGGTCCATGCGGACCGGGGCCGAGAACGAGCTCGCCGCGCTGATGGAGCGCAACCAGGGCAAGGGCGGGCTGTTCAAGCTGAGCGACGACCCGCGCATCACGCGGCTCGGCCGCATCCTCCGCAGCTTCTCCCTCGACGAGCTGCCGCAGCTCTTCAACGTGCTCAACGGGACCATGTCCCTCGTCGGGCCGCGGCCGCACCTGGCGCACGAGCTGGCCCAGATGCCGGCCCACTCGAGCCGTCGGGCCCTCGTCACCCCCGGCCTCACCGGGCTGTGGCAGGTCAGCGGACGCTCCGGGCTCGAGGGCGACGAGGCGATCCAGCTCGACCTGCGCTACGTCGAGAACTGGACCCTCGCGCTCGACCTGCTGATCATCTGGAAGACCTTCTCGGCGGTGCTCCGCCGGGTCGGCGCCGCCTGACCCACCCGTCCGCGTCCGCGATGCACGAGACCCTCCGCCCCGAAGGGCGGAGGGTCTCGTCGTACGCCGTGGCTCGTGCCGGGAGCGGGTGACGGCCCGGTCAGCCCGGACGGCTAGACGGCGGCCGTGATCTTCAGGTTGTCCATGTCCACGAAGGCGTTCTTCTCGCCGGCCCAGGTGGTCGAGTTGCCGCCGCGGAACACGCTCCAGTCGAAGTGCGTGATGTGCACGGCCGGGTCGGTCCGGTAGACCACGTCGCGCTGGTCCATGACGAGGTCGTTGTCGAACCAGGTCTGGAGCACCCCGTCGGCCTTGCCGATCGTGTTCATCACGTGGCACTGGCGCACGTGGTGCCACTTGCCGGGGACGAAGGACGCCCCCCAGGAGACGTTGTCGCCGTACTCGCGGTCCTGGCCGGGGTGGTAGAGGTACGTGACGACCATGTTCGACCGGTGGGCGTCGCGGACGAACTTCCACATCTTCGAGCCGAGCCACATCAGCCGGCCGGACCAGCCGTGCGCGGTGGAGCCGCCGCCCTCGGGCGTGCTGGGCGAGGTGCCCGGCGCGACCCCGACGAAGCCCGGCAGCTTGCCGCCGGCGGAGAAGTCGAACGGGGCGGCGAAGCGGATGTCGTAGGACATGCAGGCCGAGTCGTACGCGCCGGGCAGCTTGACCATCAGCACGTTGCCGCGGCCCTCGCCCTTGGACTGGATGAACTTGCCGCCCGCGAGCTTGGTGCGGACGACGTTGCCGGAGCCGCGGTAGTCCTTGCGGTAGGTCATGCCGAGGTAGGCGGAGGCGTTCTTGTTCGTCGGGCCGACGAGGCTGCGGAAGGACTTCGCGTCGACCTTGCCCCGCTTGGTGCTGTCGAAGGTCGCGCTGATGATCGTGGTCTGCGCCTTGGCCGTGGCGGGCGCAGGGGCCGCCGTGGCGACCTCGGTCGTCCTCGGCGCCCCGAGCATGGCGGCGGTGGCCAGGACGACGCTGGCGAGGGTCAGGCTGGTCCGGAGGAGGGCGTGCGGCATGACAGCAACTACCTTTCGAGGGGTCCCCGAGCTGGAGGGTGAGGGCAGGAGCGAGGCCGTGGGTGCCTCGTTCGGGCCGCGGACCGCGACGCTCCCCCGCGCAGGTCCGACCGCTCGATGCTCGCCTGAGACATCGCCGCGACGGCCCGGTTGTTACTGAGAGTTCCCAGCAGTTTCTGGGGCAGGGGTCAGCAGGAGGACGGTCCACCGATGGTCGACGCCGGCGCGGTCGGGAGCCGGACGGGCCGGCTCGTCTTCGTCTGCCACGCGAACCACTGCCGCTCGCCGATGATGGAGCTCCTCCTGCGGGCCGCGCTGGAGGCCGCCGGTCCGTCGGCGCCGCCGGTGCTCGTCGGCTCCGCCGGCACGTACGCCCACCCCGGCGTCCCCGCGCACCCCTCGGTCGTCCAGGTCCTCGCCGAGCGCGGCGTCGACGCCTCGCTCTGGCGCTCCACGGCCCTCGACGTCGCCACGGTCCGGGCGGCGGACCTCGTGGTCACCGCGGCCGCCGAGCAGCGGCGCGACGTGGTCGCCCTCGCGGGCCCGGAGGCGGCAGCGAAGACGTTCACCCTGCTGGACCTCGCCGCCTGGTTGGAGGCGGCTCCGGGGGGCGGAGGGCCGGAGCGGGGCGTGGACGCCCTCCTGGCGCGGGCCGCGGCCGGGCGCGAGCGGTCGGGGCCGGTGGCGTACGAGCGGGACCTGCCCGACCCGATGGGGCGCAGCGTGCGGCAGTTCCGGCTGTGCCGGCGGCGGGTCGAGGCGGCGCTGGTGCCGTTCGTCGAGACCCTGGCGGGCGTCAGCCCGGGTGCGACCCGTGGCCGACGGGGCTGACGGAGGACCACGAGAAGTCGGACGGGTCCGAGGAGTAGCGGCGACGCTCCGAGCGCGTCAGGCGGCGGCCGTTGAGCACGCTGCCGAGCACCGGCGCGTGCACCTGCTCGAGCATGGCGACGGCCTCGACGACCTCGTCGCGGCTCGTGCGGCCCCACCGCACGACCAGGAGCACGCCGTCGGCGACCGCCGAGCAGACCGCCGCGTCGGTCACCGGCAGCAGCGGCGGCGCGTCGAGCAGGACCTTGTCGTAGCCCGTCCTCAGCGTGGCGACGGCGGCGGCCATCCGCTCCGACCCGAGCAGCTCGGCCGGGTTCGGGGGCACGGCGCCGGCGGGCAGCACGCTCAGGCCCTCGGCCCCGCCGGGGCGGACCGCGGCGGCGACCTCGACCTGACCGGCCAGCACCTCCGACAGGCCCGGCCCGGGCTCCAGGTGCAGCGTGGGTGCGAGCGTCGGGCGGCGCAGGTCGGCCTCGACCAGGAGCACGCGCTCGCCGGCCTCGGCCAGGGACCGGGCCAGGTCGAGCGCGGTCGTGGTCTTGCCCTCGCCCCCCACGGCGGAGGTCACGACGACCACCTCGGCGCCGCGGGTCGCGCCGCCGGTGGCCCGGACGAACATCAGGTTGGTGCGGAGCTGGCGGACCGCCTCGGCCCTCCCCCGCTCGTCGCGGTCCTCGTCCACGACGGCCAGGGTGGGCGCGCCCACGAGCTCGGACGCGACGGCCGAGGAGCGCACGGTCGCGTCGAGCAGGTCGCGCAGCACGGCGAGCAGCGCGCCGAGGACGAGGCCCGCGAGCAGGCCCAGCGCGAGGAACTTCTTCAGGTCGGGGCTCACCGGCGACGACGCGGACGTCGGTCCGGACACGACGTCGACGGCGATGACCGCGGCTGGGCGCCCGGCGTTGTCCAGCTCGTCCACGAGGGGGCCGAACGTGGTCGCCAGCCCCCGGGCCACGGCGAGCGAGCGCTCCGGCGACCCCGAGCGGACCGTGGCGGTCAGCAGGGTGGTGTTCAGCTGCGCGCTGGCGGAGATCGAGCTCGCGACCGAGGCGGGCGAGACCGACAGCTTCTGGTCGGCGACCACGCGGCGGGCCGACTCCTCGCTCCGGACCAGGGAGACGTACGAGTTCACCTTGGCCTGCGCGTACTGCGTCGCGGTGGCGGAGCTGCCCCCGGCGACCGGCGGGACGCTGACGTAGAAGGTGACGGTGCTGGCGTAGACGGGCGGGGTGAGCAGGAACGCCACGAGGCCGAGCAGGAAGCCGAGCACGGCCAGCCCCGCGACGAGCCACCACCGCAGCCGCAGCGCGTGCAGGTATCCGCGCAACTCCACGCCGCGTTCCTTGTCTGTCCAGGGATCCCGTCCGGGCGGGCCGCCCGGGTCGTCCGCCCCGGTCGTCTCGTCCGGGGCCGAGGTCGATGGTCCCACACCGCCCCTGGCCGGACCGGTAATCTTCCGCACCGTGGCGGAACGAGACCAGACGTCCCGGGCCGTCCGACCGGCGCCCGGCAGCACCCCGACCGACGCGTCGACCCCCGAGGTCGTCGTCGGCGTCGCGACCTACCGGCGTCCCGCGGCCCTCGCCCGGCTGCTGCCGGAGCTCGTGGCCCAGCTGCAGGGCTACGCCGGGCCGGGCTCGGTCGTCGTCGTCGACAACGACCCCGCCGGCGGCGCCCGTGAGCAGGTCGAGGCCTGGGCCGCCGACGGCGTGCGCTACGTGCACGAGCCGCGGCCCGGCATCGCGGCCGCCCGCAACCGCGCGCTGGCCTCCGCGGGTTCCGCGGAGCTCCTGCTCTTCGTCGACGACGACGGCCTGCCGCTGCCGGGCTGGCTCGGCCGGATGGTCGGCGCGTGGTCGCGCTGGCACCCGACGGCGGTCTCCGGGCCGGCGGTCCCCCGCTTCGAGGAGGGCGAGCCGGACGCCTGGGTGGCCGGTTCCGGGGTCTTCGACCGCACGGTCCGTCCGACCGGCGCGCTCCTGGGCGGCGCCAGCAGCGCGAACCTGCTGCTCGACCTGGCGCAGCTGCGGGCGTACGGGCTGGAGTTCGACGAGGCGTTCGGCCTCACCGGCGGCAGCGACACCATGCTCACCCACGCGATCGTGGCCGCGGGCGGCGAGATCCGCTGGTGCGACGAGGCGGAGGTCCTGGACTTCCACTCGGTCGACCGGATGACCCACGCCTGGGTGCGGCGACGCTCCTACCGCACCGGCAACGACTGGAGCCGGGTGGCGCTCGCGCTGCGCCCGGGCCCGGGCCGCTGGGCCGAGCGGGCCGAGCTGCTCGCCCGGGGCGCGGTCCGCGGGGCGACCGGCGTGGCCAACCAGGTCCGCGGCCGGGTGCGGGGCGACGTGGGCCGCCGGGCCCTGGGCGCCTGCCAGGTGTCCACCGCGCTCGGGGTGGTCGGTGGCGCCCTCGGGGTCGTCAGCGTGGAGTACGGACGCCCTCCGCAGGCGTGACCCGCTCGCGGCGCAGCAGGCCGCGGGCGGCGAGGAGCTCGGCGCGGGCCGAGGGCAGCAGGAGCAGCAGCAGCCCGACCCAGGCGAGCGCCAGCAGGCCGGCGACGACGAGCTGCCAGACCGTGCCGTCGACGAGCCGGGTCCCGAGGTAGGCCAGCAGCCCGAGCGGGAGCGAGAGGCCGCCGAGCGCGAGGAGCGCCTGACGGAGCAGCCGGCCGCTGTCGAGGCCGGTCACCCGGCCCATGTAGAGGAGGGCGACGACCCAGTAGACGGCGAACGCCGCCGAGTGCCCCGCGGCCACCCCGACCGGGCCCCAGGGCAGGCCCGCCAGGATCATGCCGATCATCAGCGGCCGGGTCACCAGGTACATGCGCAGCTGCTTGTCGGCGCGGCCCCGGGCGAGGAACCCCCAGTAGGTGACGAGCCCGACCCCCCGGAACACGCCCCCGACCGCCAGCGCGACGAACACCGGCACCACGGCGGTCCACTGCGGGCCGAACAGCAGCGCCACCAGCGGCGCGGCGACGCCCGCCGCGACCGCGAAGGCCGGCCCCAGCCCGTACGTGCCCACGCGCTGCGCCTTCTCGACGTAGCGCTGCAGGGTCGGCTGGTCGTCCTGCACGCGCGACAGCACCGGCAGCACGACGCGGCTCATCGGGTCGTTGATCTGGTTGATCGGGACCATCAGCAGCTGGTAGGCCCGGCTGTAGACGCCGAGCGGCCCGGCGCCCCAGACGGCCCCGATCCCCACGTTGTCGACGTTGTTGGTGGCGTAGCCGAGGACCTGGGTGCCGAGCACGTGGCTGCCGAAACGGACGAAGCGGCGGACGGAGGTGGTTCGGCGCGGGAGCCCGGGCCGCCACCCGCAGAAGGCGACGCACAGGACGCAGGTCAGGAGGACCACGGTCCCCTGCTGCGCGACGATCGACCAGTAGCCCGCCCCGAGCGCCGCGCTGGCGATGGCCACCGCCACGCCGCCCGCCTGCGCCGAGAGCTCGACGACGCCGAGGGGACCGAACCGCAGGTCCCGGCTCAGCTCGGCCCGGAACTGCGTGGTGACGCCGCTGACGACCAGCAGGCCGGCCAGCGCCAGCACCACGCCCGCCACCCGCGGGTCGCCGTAGAGGGACGCGATGGGGTGGGCCAGCGCCAGCGCCACGATCGCGCAGGTCGTGCCGATCGCCACGTTCAGCCAGAAGAGGTTGGTCCGCTCGGCGTCGCTCAGGTGCTTGGCCTGGATGGCCGCCGAGGACAGGCCGAAGTCGCGGATCAGCTCGGCGACGCCCAGGACGCTGGTCGCCATGGCCACCAGGCCGAAGGCCTCCGGGCTGAGCAGCCGGGCCAGCACGACGAGCGAGCCGATCTGCAGGACGAACCGCCCGCCCTGGGCCCCGAGCGTGAAGGCGGTCCCGCGCGCCGCCGCCCGCCCGAGGTCAACCACGGGCGCGCGCGAGCGGGGCGACGTCAGCCGGCGTGGACCGGGAGGAGCCGGCGACGGCAGCGTCCGGCGCGGGGTCCGGACCGAGGGGCTCGCCCACGAGCAGCGTCGCGAGCGGGAGCAGCAGGACGGGGTCGAAGACGCTGCCGCCGTCGAAGAGCAGCGACACCTCGAGCAGGGACGCCGCAGCGAGGGCCAGCAGGATCGCGACCCCGACGGTCCCGCCGCCGGGCACCGTCGCGGCGCGGTGCACGGCGGCGAGCACCAGGGCCCCGACCAGGACGGCGAGCACCACCCCGCCGGTCACCAGCAGCTGCACCATCTCGTTGTGGCCGTGGTACACCGTGCCGCCGAGGTCGGCGGAGGTCTGGGCGATGCGGCTGTAGAAGTCCGAGCCGTTCCCGACCCAGGGGTGGTCGCGCCACAGCGCGAGGCTCCTGGTCCAGATCGCCCCCCGCCCCGTGAACGCCAGCGGCGCGGTCGTGACGAAGGGCAGCACGGCGACCAGACCGAACGCGCCCCAGAGCACGAGCCGGTACGGGACGGTCCGCCGCGCGACCGGGAGCAGGGACAGCACGGCCACGACGAGGGCCAGCGCCACGGCGCCCGCGATGGTCGACCGG
Source organism: Microlunatus spumicola (assembly GCF_039536445.1). Taxonomy (NCBI): domain Bacteria; kingdom Bacillati; phylum Actinomycetota; class Actinomycetes; order Propionibacteriales; family Propionibacteriaceae; genus Microlunatus; species Microlunatus spumicola. The sequence goes on from NZ_BAAAYR010000004.1 coordinate 876,728, forward strand.
GCGGCGCTCCACAGCAGGGCGAAGGCGGAGACGGCGAGCAGCACGGCACGCACGCCGCGGCGCTGCACGAGCGCGACGAGCGGGAAGCCCATGATCAGGAACTGCCCGAGCGTGTTGCCGTGGGTGAAGACACCGACCAGGACGCCGAGCGGGAGGATCGCCTTCTCCTCGTCGATCACGCTGCCGTCGGACGCCCGGAACACCCCGGCGTCGGGCAGCAGGACGCCGATGGCGACGGACACCAGGGCGACCGCGCCGGCCAGGTAGCCGAGCAGGCGGAGGTGCCGCAGGCCCGGGCGCAGCAGCCAGACCGCCACGACGACGGCGGGGTAGACGAGGTCGGCCACGGCGAAGCCGCGGTCGAGCGTGAACGAGCGCACCTCGACCCACAGCCACGGGGCGAGCAGCAGGACGAGACCGAGCAGGTCGCGCCGCGGGTTCCGCCGGAGCGCGTCGAGCACGACCAGCAGGCAGAAGCCCAGCAGCGCGGCGGTCAGGACGTCGGTGGCCAGCGCGGTGAGCGCGGTGGGCGGCGGCTCGGCCTGGTCGACCCGGACCCGGTACTTGGCCGAGGTGAGCGTCTGCAGGATCTTCGGGACGACGGCCCACAGCCCGACGAGGACGAAGAGGACGCCGGCCCGGTCGGAGGTCCAGACCGGTGGGTGCCTAGGAGGCCCGACCACGGAACGTCACCACGGGCTGGCCGGACGTCACGTAGACGGCCACGGTGAGCGGGCCGGAGCCGGCGTCGTCGAGCACGAAGGCGTACGCGCCCTCCGCGCTGCGGCCCGCACGGAGCGAGCCGCTAATCGCGTCGGTGGGCCGGCCGATCACCAGGGTCCCGGGGTCGCCGGCCTCGTTGCTCACGTTGACCTGGACGAAGCTCGTGTCGAGGGTCCTGCCCGTCGTGTTGGCCATCTTGAGGCGGACCAGGACGCCCGGCCCGGAGCTGTCGGCCGGTCCGGCGGCCTTGACCGTCGTGGCCTTCACGGACACCAGGGACACGGTGGCGCCGGCCGTCCGCGTGGGCTCGTCCAGCTTCTTGGGGGCGGCGGTCTCGACGGGCCGGCTCTCGACGGTGCCGTCGCTGCTCGGCTGCGGCGGTTCCGGCGCGGCGCTGCTCGAGGGGGCCGCCGCGGTGGCCGACGCGCTCGGGGCGGCGGACGACGAGGCGGAGGGGGTCGCGCTGGGCGCGGGCGCCGGTGCGCTCGTCGCGGCCGGCGGCGGGACGTCGCCCGACGGAGCCGGGTCGGAGCACCCGGCGGCGACGAGGGTGATCCCCGCCAGGACGCCGACGAGGCGTCCGAGGGGCACGGTCCGGGGGGCGCGCGGCACGACGGGGCTCAGCTCGGGGTGACGAGCAGGTTGTCGAAGCTCAGCTGGACGGGGGCGTTCGTGGCCGACTGGGACTGGTAGCCCCAGACGCCGACCGAGCCGGCCCGACGCAGCGACTTCGTGCTGTCCTTGGTGGAGAGCTGGGCCGACGGCTCCTTGCTCCCCGCGTGCCACACCGTGGCCTTGATCGCGGCGCTCTTGGCGCTGCTGATCGAGGCGCGCAGGCGCAGGATGTCGCCCGGCTTGTAGGTGGTCTTGACCTTGACGGTCTTGATGACCTTCTCCGTGCCGCCGACCACGCGGCTGGCGACCAGGAAGAGCTTGCCCTTCTCGACGAAGACGAGCTTGACGCGGTAGTCGCCGTCGGCCTGCTCGCGCAGCACGTACGCGGCGGTCGTGCCCGACGCGACGCCGGTCTTGTCGATCGTGACGTCGCCGACGACGTTCGCCTTGTTCGTCGACAGGTCCTTCAGCGTCGCGGTCCAGCCCTCGCCCGCCGCGCTCAGCGACAGCTCGCCCTGCTCGCCGTCGAGGCTGAAGCCGGCGTCGGGGTCCGTCGTCCAGACCCCGCCCTTGTCGGCGTTGCCCCAGCCGGTCCCGCTGCGCTGGAAGGCGTCCGACGCGAGCGTCGTGCCGCCGGTCAGGACGTTGTCGGCGATCCAGCTGGTCGCGCCGTCGTCGTCGGTCACCGCGAGCTTGACGTAGTAGGAGCCGGTGCCCTTGTAGGTGTGGCTCACCGACGACTTCGTGCTGCTGGAGCCGTCGCCGAAGTACCACTTGTACTTCTTGATCTTGCCGTCGTAGTCGACCGACTTGCGGCCGTCGAAGGACAGCTTCTTGCCCTTGGCCTTGCTCGTCATCACCGGGACCGGGATCGAGTTGCCCGCCGCGTCGACCGTCTGGATCGCCGAGGAGACCATGCCCTCGCTGTTGGTCACCGTCAGCGCGACGTCGAACGTGCCGGACTTCTTGTAGCTGTGCTTGACCTTCGCGGCCTTGGCCGACGACCCGTCGCCGAAGCTCCAGGCGTAGTCGGCGATGCTCGGGTCGTCGGCGGGGACCTCGCCGGAGCCGGCGGCCGCCGCGGTGGTCCTCGCGGCGGGCGCGTCGGCGGTCGACGGGCTGGCGTCGTACGAGCAGACCAGCGCCGAGCAGGCGGTCGTGAAGGCCGCCGTCGGGGTGGCCACCGCGGTCCGGCCGGAGCGGCCGAAGTGGTCCTTCACCTGCGCGGCGGTGAGGGCCGTCGGGTAGATCGCGACGTCGTCGAGCGACCCGCTCAGGTAGGTCGACGTGGTCGCCGTCTTGCCCGGGAGGACGTCCGCGCCGATCCGCCAGAAGCCGCCGTACGCCCGTCCGGAGGTGATCGACGACCACGACGCGACCTTGGCGCCGTCGACGTAGAGCACCATGCCCGAGGTCGAGGACAGCGTCGCCGTGACCTGGTGCCAGGCGTTGTCGTTGTAGGACTTCGCGCTGGTGATCGAGCGCGAGGTCCCGTTCTGGTCCAGGTAGTAGACGAGGTTGCCGGCCGCGTTCAGGTAGACCTGGCGGTCGTGGCGGTAGCTGCTGCCGGTCGGCACGTCGCCGAAGCCGAGCACCTGGCCGCCCGAGGTCGACGCGGTCTTGAACCACGCCTCCGCGCTGAACGTCTGCGGCGCGCGGACGAAGCCGTTGCTCGCGGCAGCCGACGCGTTGCCAGTGGCGTTCACCGCGGCGCCGGTGTCGGAGCCGACGGCCCCGGCCGCACCGAGCGTCAGGCCCGACGAGCGGGCGAGGTCGGTCGCGCCGGCCCAGTCCGTGATCGACGTGCCCGCGGCCGGGTCGTCCAGGCGCCAGTAGTTCGCGGCGCCGTCGGCCAGCACCTGGCGCGAGTAGTCGGAGTCGGCGAGCGAGGTGCCGCTCGGGGTCACGCTGCCGGCGTTGCTGGTGTTGACGTTCCCGTCGGCGTCGGTGATCCGCAGCTTGTAGCTGTAGGTCGTGCCGGCGGTGATGTCGGTGTCGGTGTAGGCGACCGTGGTCTTCCACCAGGGCGCCGTCACGTCGTTCTGCGTCTGCACGACCGTCCCGTTGCGGAGCAGCTCGATCTTGCTCAGCACGGCGTCGTCACGGTCCCAGGGCGCCGCGGTGACGCGGATGGTGTTGCCGCCGACGACCTTGACGCTCGGGGTGCCCAGCGAGGTGTTCGCGCTGCCGGGGTCGGAGTAGTAGAGGCGCGGGCCGTCGGTCTTCGGGGCGATCGAGCCGCGGGCGAAGCGGACGAGGCCCTGCTGGGCCTTGCCGTTCACCGTCGGGAACTGGCCGCCCACGACGACGTAGTCGCTGTTGCTCTCGATGGTCAGCGTCGGCTGGCCGGAGTAGTAGCCGGCGGTCGGGCCCATCGCGAACTGGGGGAACCAGTTGATGACGGCCGGGGCCTGGTAGGTGGAGTAGTCCTTGAACTTGGTCGGCGAGAACGAGTTCGGCAGCACGTCGCCCTGCGCGTCGGCGGTGAACGCGTTGGCGCGCCACTCGACCTGCGTCGGGCGCTGCTGCGGGAACGAGCCGATGTTCGAGCAGTCGTGCTGGTGGCTCGCGGCGTAGACCACGCCGTTGGAGACGGTGGTGTCGTAGGTGTCGCCGTGGCAGTCGGCCAGCCACTTGATGGTGCCGTCGTTCGGCGTGACCGCCCAGGCGCCCTCGAAGTTGGAGTCGGTCCCGCCGAACCAGAAGCCGGCGCCGAACACGGTGGTGCCGTCGGTCTTCAGCGACAGCACGCCGCCGTTGTCACCGGTCTGCTTGACGACCTTGTTGACGTTCCAGGTCTGCGCGGCACCCGTGGTCGGGTCGAGCGAGGCCGAGCCCGCGGCGGGGGTCAGCGTCGAGTTCGCGAGGTTGCCGATCGAGCCGAACTGGCCGCCCGCGACGACGTTGCCGCCGGGCGCGACGAGCAGGGCGCGGACGACCTTGAAGTCGCCCGACTTGGGGGTCCAGCTGCTCAGCAGGCCGCCGTCGGAGGCGCGGAACGCGGCGAACCGGCCCCGGTTGACGCCGTTGGCCTGGGTGAACGAGCCACCGACGTACACGGTGGTGGCGGTCGCCGTCACGGCGTAGACCGGGCCGCCGAGGTTGACCGCGAAGCTCGGGTCCACCTGGCCGGTCGCGGTGTTGAGCGCGAACAGCCGGTTCCGGGTGACGCCGTCGACGGTCGTGAACTCGCCGCCGACGTAGAGGCGGGACTGGTCGGGCGACAGCGCGAGGACGTGCACGACGCCGTTGGTCTTGGGGGCGAAGCCCGAGAGCTCGCCGGTGCTGATCGAGTAGGCCAGCAGGTTGCCCCGGGCCGACTCGCTCGTGCCCTCGGCGACGCCCGCCGGCCGCGCGGAGGTGAACTTGCCGCCGGCGTAGACGGTGTCACCCACGACGGCCTGGTCCTCGACCCAGCCGCCGGTGTTGATCTGCGCCGTCGGCAGCACGTCGGACGTGACGCCGGACGACGCGTCCGGCTGCACGGTGGCGGGCGGTGCGGCGGCCTCGGCCGCCGGCAGGCCGAACGCACCGAGCAGGCTGACGAGAGCCAGGGCGAGCGTCAGCGGCAGCGTGACCGCGCGCCTGCGCCCTAGAGATGATGAAGTCACGACGAAGGTCCCCCGAACCGAGTGATGAAAGAGGGGCGATCGTTCCCCCGAGCCCCGCGAGGAGTATAAGGGGGCTGTCGGGACCCCCGCGGCCTCTTCGCGGGATCTCCGGGGGCGGGGAGGAGGCTCCCCGCCCGGACGGCGCTCAGGTCGTGAGCGACGTCACCGACCCGAGTCCGTCCAGTGGTCCTTCACCTGGGTGGCGCTCAGCGCGGTCGGGTAGACCGCGACGTCGTCGATCGCGCCGCTGAGGTAGGCCGACGTGCTGGACGTCTTGCCCGGCAGGACGTCGGCCCCGACGCGCCAGAAGCCGCCGTAGCTGCGCCCGTACGTGACCGTGGACGACGAGGCGACTTTATTGCCGTCCACGTAGAGCACCATGCCCGAGCCCGACAGCGTCGCCACGACGTGGTGCCAGGCGTTGTTGTTGTAGCTCGCGGCGCTGGTCACCGACCGGGACGTGCCGTTCTGGTCGACGTAGTAGGTGAGCTTGCCCGCACCGTTCAGGTAGACCTGCCGGTCGTGGCGGTAGCTGCTGCCGGTCGGCACGTCGCCGAAGCCGACGATCTGGCCGCCGGTGGTCGACGAGGTCTTGAACCACGCCTCGACGCTGAAGGTCTGCGGCGCCCGGACGAAGCCGGTGTTCGAGGCCGCGGACGCGCTGCCGGAACCGTTGACCGTCGCGGCCTTGTCGGCCCCGATCGCGCCGGAGGTGCCGAGCCCGAGGCCGGACGACCGGACGAGGTCGGTCGCGCCGGCCCAGTCGGTGACCGCCGTGCCCGAGGACGGGTCGTCGAGGCGCCAGTAGTTCGCGGCGCCGTCGGAGCGGACCTGGTTGTAGTACGTCGAGCCGGGGATGCCGCTGCCGCTGGGCGTGACGCTCGCGGTGCCGCTGGTCGTGGTGTTGCCGTCGGCGTCGGTCATCCGCAGGTAGTAGCGGTAGGTCGAGCCGGCGCTGATGTTCTTGTCGGTGTAGGCGACCGTGGTCTTCCACCACGGGGCCGTCACGTTCGTGGCCGACCAGACGGACACGTTGTTGCGGATCAGCTCGACCTTGCTCAGCACCGCGTCGTCACGGTCCCAGGGCGCGGCCGTCACGCGGACCGTGTTGCCGCCCACGACCTTGACGCTCGGGGTGCCGACGGACGTGCTCGCGCTGCCCGGGTCGGAGAAGTAGACCCGCGGGCCGACGTCCTTGGGCGCCTTGGACCCGCGCGCGAAGCGGACCAGGCCCTGCTGGGCCTTGCCGTTCACCGTCGGGAACTGCCCGCCCACGACGACGTAGTCGCTCGTGCTCTCGATGGTCAGCGTCGGCTGGCCCGAGTAGTAGCCGGTCGTCGGGCCCTGCGCGAACTGCGGGAACCAGTTGATGACGGCCGGGGAGTCGTAGGCCGAGTAGTCCTTGAACTTGGTCGGCGACAGCGAGTTCGGCAGGAGGTCGCCCTTGGCGGCCGCGGTGAAGGCGTTCGCGCGCCACTCGACCTGCGTCGGGCGCTGCTGCGGGAAGGACCCCATGTTCGAGCAGTCGTGCTGGTGGCTCGCGGCGTAGACGACGCCGTTGGCGACCGTCGTGTCGTACGTGTCGCCGTGGCAGTCGGCCAGCCACTTGATGGCGCCACCCGACGGGTTGACCGCCCAGGCGCCCTCGAAGTTGGACTGCGTGCCACCGAACCAGAAGCCCGCGCCGTACACGGTGGTGCCGTCGGTCTTCAGCGACAGGACGCCGCCGTCGGTGCCGTACTGCTTGATCGTCTTGTTCACGGCCCAGGTCTGCACGGCGCCGGTCGTCGGGCTCAGGGAGACCGAACCGGGCGCGGACGTCAGGGTCGAGGTCGACAGGTTGCCGATCGTCGCGAACTGGCCGCCGGCGATGACGTTGCCGCCGGGCGCCACGAGCAGCGCGCGCACGGCCTGGTAGTCGCCGGACTTGGGCGTCCAGCCGCTCAGCAGGCCGCCGTCGGACGCGCGGAACGCGGCGAAGCGGCCGCGGTTGACCCCGTTGGCCTGCGTGAACTGGCCGCCGACGTAGACGGTGCTCGCCGTGGGCGCGATGGCGTAGACCGGGCCGCCGAGGTTCACGTTGAAGTTGCTGAGCAGCGCGCCGCTCGAGGCGTCGAAGACCGCGAGGCGGTTGCGCGCGAGGCCGTTGACGGTGGTGAACTCGCCGCCGACGTAGAGCTTGGTCTTGTCCGGCGACAGCGCGAGCACCCGCACGATGCCGTTCAGCTTGGGCGCGAACGCCTTGAGGGTGCCGGTGCTCAGCGAGAAGGCGAGCAGGTTCGTGCGGCTGCTCTGGCTGGTGCCCGCGGCCGCGCCGGCCGGGCGGGCCGAGGAGAAGGACCCGCCGGCGTAGACCGTGTCACCGACGATGGCCTGGTCCTGGACGTAGCCGCCCGCGTTGATCTGGGTGGTGGGCAGCACGTCGGCGGTGACGCCGGCGGAGTAGTCCGGCTGCACCACGGCGGGCGGGGCGGCGGCCTCCGCCGCCGGGAGGCCGAAGGCCCCGAGCAGGCCGAGCGTCGCCAGCGCGAGCGTCAGCGGCAGCGTGACCGCGCGTCGAGGAGCAGAAAGGTGAGTCAACGTGAGGTCCCCCGCAGGAAAATGGTGTGGCTGCAGGGCGGCACCGCCCCCGGCATGGGCCGAGGGTACAAGGCGCACCGGGACCGTTGTCCACACCAGCCGTCGTCCGGTGCGGGTAAGAAAGCGGGCTCCCGCTCAGCCCGTGAGCGACGTCACCTGCGGAACCGCGCGGCCCGGACGGGGCTCCCGTGCGCCAGGGCCGACCCCAGCGAACGCCCGCGGAGGCCTCGCGCGGCGTACGCGGTGAGCACCCGGTCGACCAGGTCGAAGCGGTCGACGTCGGGCTCGATCATGCCCCTGCCGTCGTCCACGGCGCCGTCCGCCACGCCGGCGAACGCGTCGTGCGCGAGCACCACCGCACCCGCCCGGGCACCCTGCTGGGCCTTGGCCACGCGGTCGGCCTGGGGCAGGTCGCGCCAGTCCCACGTGGTCGGGCCCCACAGCACCGGCATCAGCCCGGCGCGCCGGACCCCGAGCCACGTCGGCGGGGTCTGGGCACCGTACGGCGGCCGGAACCACCGCAGCCGCTCCCCCGTCAGCGCCTCCAGCTCGGTGCGTGCCGCGAGCGTGCGGGCGTACGCCTGGGCGTGCGAGAAGCGCGGCAGCGGCTGGTGGTCGACCCCGTGCAGCCCGACCTCGTGGCCCTCGCGGACGACGCGGCGCAGCAGGTCGGGATGCTGCCGCACGCGGGTCAGCAGCACGAAGAAGGTGGCGGTGGCCCCGTGCGCGGCGAGGGCGTCGAGCACGGCCGGCGTCCCCACCGGGTCCGGGCCGTCGTCGAAGGTCAGGACGACGTCGGGCTCCGACGTGCGCACGGCCTCGACCGAGCCGAGCGGCGCCGCCGCCCGGCGCAGCGTGCGCTTGAGCCCGGCGGGCACCCGGTCACGCAGCGGCACGGGGTTCCTCCCGGGCGTACTCGACGTGGTGCAGGCCCCAGGCGCCGCGGACCATGCCCACGCCGCGCATCGCCGCCCGCAGCCCGCGGGCGGAGTCGACCGGCCGGCGCAGCAGGGTGCCGGCCAGGCCACGGGCCCCGCCGACGACGACGCGGGCCGCGCCGCCGAGCACCGCGCGCACCCGGAACACCACCCGGGCGGCCGGGCCGGGGGCGAGGCGCAGGCCCACCCGCACCCACGCGTCGCCGTGGCTCATCGCCCGCGCCAGCACCCAGCGCCGCGTCATCCGCTCGGGCAGGACGCGGTCGACCGCGACGGAGCCGGCGCACCAGACCATCGACGCGCCCCTGGCGTGCAGCTCGCGGCTGAAGAGGGTGTCCTCGCCGCCGGCCAGCCCGACCCGCTCGTCGAAGCGCTGCCCGAGGGCGCGGAGCTGGCGGACGTCGAGCAGCAGGTTGCCCGCCGCGGCGACCATGATCGGCGCGCCGGTGGCGAGGTTGCGGCGGGTGTGGAAGCGGCCGGCGGCGACCCAGGGGTCGAGCGGCCCGGTGAACTCCGGCACGACGCGCCCGGCGACGAGGGCGGCGCCGGTGTCCTCCTGGGTCTCCACCAGCGCGGCGAGCCAGCGCGGCTCGGGGACCTCGTCGTCGTCGATCATGGCGACCAGCGCGGCGCCGAGCGCGTCGGCCGCGTGGTCGAGGATCCGGTTGCGCACCGCCGCGATGCCGGGCACGGGCTGGGCGACGTAGTGCACCCGCGGGTCGCCGACCGCCGCGACCACCTCGCGGGCCGAGCCCGCCGGGTCGTTGTCGACGACGAGCACGTCCACGGACCGGCCGGGGAGGTCGTCGGCCTGGGCCAGCAGCAGCGGCAGCAGCGCGGTGAGCTCGTCGGGGCGCCGGTAGGTCGGGACGCCGACGACGACGGGGGCGGGGCTCAAGGTCAGCGCGCGTCGAGGACCGAGCGCAGCGCGGTGCTCGAGGTGTGCGGGGTGTAGGGGAAGTAGCGCAGCTCCACGCCGACCTGCGCCATCTCGGCCTCGAGCCGGTCGCCCTTCGCCGTGCCCCGCCAGTCGTCGCCCTTGAAGAGCACGTCGAAGCCGACGCGCTCCCAGGCGAGCAGCTTGTTCGACGACGAGTCCGCGACGACCTCGTCGACGATCCCGACCGCGGCGACGACGGCCGCCCGCTCGGCAAAGGTCACCATCGGGGCCCGGCCCTTGGCCGACACCAGCGCCTCGTCGGTGACGACGCCGACGACGAGCCGGTCGCACTGGGCCCGCGCGCGCTCGAGGATCCGCAGGTGCCCGATGTGGAACATGTCCCACCCGCCGGGCACGTAGCCCGTCCGGGCGCCCGGGTCGCGGGGGTCGGTGCGGACGAGGAAGTCCGGCACGACGGGGAGCACCCGGCCCTCGGGACGGGGCCGGAGCACCTCGGCGTGGGCGGGCGCGGCGACGTCGACGAACTCGTACGCGAGCCCCGGCTCGGCGTCCGCGGCGGTCTCGTCGGTGGCCACGTCGACGTCGTCCACGTCGCGCAGCGCCGCGACCAGGCGCACCCGCTCGTCCAGGGGCATGACGGGCGCGAGGCCCTCGAGCCGCTCGACCTGCTCGTCGGTGCGCACCCGCGCCACCAGGCGGGCGCAGCGGCCACGCGCCTGCTCGATCACGTCGAGCTGGGCGACCGTCACCAGGTCGAACGCACCGGTCAACCGTCCGACGTCCACAGCCGCAACGCTACCGGCGCCGGAGACCCTGGGCACTCAGCGCGCGGAATTCGTGCGGTGCCCGACCCGGAGCGCGTCGAGCGCGAGCACGTCCCGGCGCCACTTCACGACCACCAGAAGGGTGTAGCCGACGGTGGCCACGGCCAGCAGCGTGTAGACGCCGACGAACAGGGCGTGCGCGCCCAGGAGCACGGTCGCGAGGCAGAAGACGCCGTAGTCGGTCGGCAGCTTGAGCAGCGCGGTCGAGGCGCCCGGCGAGGTCTTGACGGGCGCCGGCAGCGCGAGCTCGGCCCGCGTGGCCCGCGCGAGCAGGTCGACGAGGATCATCCCGAAGAAGTGCACGCTCGACGCGACGGCGAAGGCGAGCGGGACCAGCAGCCAGCCGGTGGCCAGGTCGAGGTGCAGGTACCAGGTGACCAGCACGGCCAGGTGCACGACGACGACCTTGAGCGAGTCGACGGTGTGGTCGAGCCACTCCCCCTGCAGGCTGCCGCCGCCGCGCAGCCGGGCCAGCTGCCCGTCGGCCGAGTCCAGCGCGTAGCCCAGGACGAGCAGGACGGCGACGACGACCCCGGTCAGCCAGGTGGCGGGCGCGGCCGCGAGGAACCCGACGCCCACGAAGGTGGCGAGCGCGCTGAGGGCGGTGACCTGGTTGGGCGTCAGCCCGGCCTGGAAGGCGAGGGCCGCGAGCACGCGTCCGAGGGGACGGTTCACGAAGATCGAGTACGGCGGTCCGCCGCGGGCGCTCTTCTGCGCGCCGCGCAGCTGGGCCATCGCGGCGCGGAACCCCGGGCGGGGCGTCGTCGGTTCGGTGGGCATGCGGTCCTCCTCGTGCGGAGGCCCGCGCCCGTCGCTGCGCCGGCCCGAGCCGCCGCTGGATCGACGTGAGGATATCCCGGCGACGGCCGTAGGGTCCGCCCATGCGCGCAACGACCCCGTCGTCCGGCACGTCCCGCGGGCCGCTGGTGCTCGTGCACCCGAGCGACGAGCTCTACGGCGCCGACCGGATGCTGCTGGAGATGGTGGACGCCGCCCGCGCCGACCCCCGCCTGCCCGACCTCGAGGTGTGGCTCCCGACCGACCTCGTGCACCCGGCGGCGGGGCTGTCGCTCTGCGGCGTGCTCGAGGAGCGCGGGGTGACCGTGCGCCACCTCGACGTGCCGGTGCTGCGCCGCGCCTACCGGACGCCCCGCGGCCTCGCCCGGCTGCTCGGCCGCGGCGCCCGGCTCCTCGCCGAGCTGCGCCGCAGCCGGGCGTCGATGGTCTACTGCACCTCCAGCGCCACCCTGCTCGCCGCTCCGGTCGCCCGGCTCGCCGGCGTGCCGCGCGTGCTCGGGCACGTCCAGGAGATCTGGTCGCGGGCGGACCGCGCGGCGCTCACGCTCCCGGCCCGCAGCTGCCGTCGGCTCGTCGCGATCTCCGGCGCCTCCGCCGCCTCCCTGCCGCCCGCGCTGCTGCGGCGCACGACGGTGGTCCCGAACGGTTCACCGGACCCGGGCCCGCCCGTCCCGCTCGCGGGGCGCACGGGCGGGCTCCGCTACGTCGTCGCGAGCCGCTGGAACGGCTGGAAGGGCCACGCCACGCTGCTGGCCGCGTGGGACGAGGCCACGACGGCCGGCGCCGCCGGGACGCTGGTCGTGCTCGGCGGCCCGCCGGCCAGCGGCGAGCGCACCGACGTCCCGGCGCTGGTCGCCGCGCTCGCGCACCCCGGCAGCGTCGAGGTCGTGGGCGAGGTCGCCGACCCGTCGCCGTGGCTGGAGGCGGCCGACGTCGTGGTCGTGCCGTCGGACCGTCCGGAGCCCTTCGGCCTGGTCGCGATCGAGGCGCTGGCCCGCGCGCGACCGGTGGTCGCGAGCGCCGGGGGCGGCCTGGTCGACATCGTCACGCCGGAGGTCGACGGGTGGCTCTTCCCGCCGGGGGACGCGGTTGCGCTGGCCGCCGTGCTGCGCCGGCTGGACCGGCCCGCCGTGACGGCGGCCGGGGAGCGGGCCCGGAGGACCTACGAGGAGCGGTTCACCGAGCGCGAGTTCGCGGAGCGGTGGCGGGAGGTCGTGCTGGCGGAGCAGGCCTGAGGGCCGCCCGGGGCGTCGTCAGACGCGCGCGTCGGCCCGTCCGTGGACGTCGACGTCGTCGGGGCGGTCGCCCAGCGGCGGCAGGGCCGTCGCCGCGGGCCCGGCCGCGTCGGTGCCGATCGCGGACTCGTTCCACGTGCCGACCCGGCGCCCGCTCGGCCGACGCCGCGTCGGGCCCTCGGTCACGAGCCGCGTGCACAGCTCCTCGTAGCGCGCCGCGACGTCGTCCCAGTCGTAGCGACGGATCGACTCGCGGGCGAAGGACCCCAGCGCCAGGGCCTGCTCGGGCTCGCGCTCGGTGGCCTCGAGCAGGGTGGCGAGCTCCTCCGGCGTACGGAAGTAGTCACCGTCGCCGTTGAGGACCTCGCGGTTGAAGATGCAGTCGTAGGCGATGACGTACGCGCCGGCACCGGCCGCCCGCAGCAGGGACGGGTTCGTCCCGCCGACCGAGTGGCCGTGGACGTAGCTGAGGGCGTTGGCGTAGAGCTGGTCGAGCTCGGTCTGGTCCCAGACCGCGCCGAGCAGGCGGACGTCGCCGTTCGCGGCCGCCTCGATCTCGGCGGTGTACTCCATGCCGTAGGGCGAGGAGCCGACCACGACGAGGGGCAGCTCCGCGTTGCTCGCCACGTAGCCGCGGACGGCCTCGAGGACGTGGTTCTCCGGCTCGAAGCGGGCCACGACCAGGTGGTAGCCCTTGGGCTCCAGCCCGAGCGCGGCGATCCGGTCGGAGCCCGGCTCGGCGAGGATCGGGGCGCCGTACGCGATCAGCTCGGTCGGCGCGGCGAACTCGGTGCGGTAGTAGTCCGCGATGCCCACCGCGTCGGCGATCAGCGCGTCGGACCAGCGCACGGCCAGCGACTCGACGGTGCGGTAGTAGCGACGACCGACCTTGCTCCACTTGCTGCGGCGCCACTCGAGGCCGTCGACGTGGGTCGCGACGGGGATCCCGTGGGCGCGCAGGACGGGGATCAGGGGTGCGTTGCCGGCGTTGAAGACGATGGCGCAGTCGACGTCGGAGATCGACGGGTGCAGCATCGACACGGCCGTGTGGGACAGGGTCTCGAGGACGCGGTGGCGCACGGCCGGCAGGTGCACCAGCTCCATGCCCAGGTACTCGGTGGGCTGGTCCGACGCCTTCTCGCCCTCGGGCGGACGGCAGTAGACGACGACCTCGTGCCCGGCCTCGACCAGCCGGCGGCCCACCTCTTCGACGCAGGTCTCGAAGCCGCCGTAACGCGCGGGGACACCGCGTGTGCCGACCATGGCGACCCGCATCGACCGGTTCGTGGGAGTCCTTCCCGACCGTGACGCACGACCCGGCCCCCGTCGAGGAGGACGGCGCGCGACCACACCGAATTCAAGCACCGACTGTTCACCGCCCCGCCGCCCTGAGGCGGCACGGACGCAACGATCCCGCCCGTCACGTCAAGCAGGTTCAGCCGAATAATACGGTAGTCGCGAAGGCACGCGGGACCGTTCTCCCCAGCCCCGGGGTGTGACGGTCAGCACCCTGACCCCCCGCCCGGCGCGCCTGCGGGGCCCCGACGGGGCAGGAGCGTGCGTCACGGGCCACTAAAGTCGGCGCATGGTCGCGACCGCAAGCCGCCCCCCGCTCCACACCGCCGACGACGTCGTCCTCGTCGACGCGGCCGGGAGCCCGGTGGGGACGGCACCCCGGCTGAGCGTCCACGACGCCGACACCCCCCTGCACCTCGCCTTCTCCTGCTACGTCACCGACGGGCAGGGCCAGGTGCTGCTGACCCGCCGCGCGCTCAGCAAGCGGACGTGGCCGGGCGTGTGGACCAACAGCTGCTGCGGCCACCCGCGGCCCGGCGAGGGGCTGGTCGACGCGGTCCGCCGCCGGCTGGTCGACGAGCTCGACCTCGAGGTCGGCGAGGTGACCTGCGCGCTGCCCGACTTCGCCTACCGCGCCACCGACGCGAGCGGCGTCGTGGAGAACGAGGTCTGCCCCGTCTTCGTCGCGTCGACGCACGCGGGCTCGCAGATCACCGCGAACGTCGCCGAGGTGATGGAGTGGCGCTGGGTCCCGTGGGCCTCGCTCGGGCAGGCGGTGGGCGCGACGCCCTTCGCGTTCAGCCCGTGGTCCGCGCTCCAGGTGCCGCTGCTCGACCAGCGCGCCGACGCGTGGGTATGAGAAGGCCGTGACCCCCGCCGCCAGCCCGTCGCCCGCCGCACCCCGCAGCGCCGGGGACGCGCGCCGCACCGGCGAGGGCACCGTCCACGCGCTGCCCGCCGCCTCCACCACCGCGCTCACGCAGGACTACCTCGTCGCGGTCGACCGTGAGCTCACCGAGGCGATCGCCTCGCTCGTCCGCACGTGGCACGTCGAGCTGGCCTCGCCCCTGGGCCCGGGCAGCCCGCCCGCCGGGCCGGCCGACATCCTGCTCGACCACGACCTGCCGGAGATGCTCCAGGCCCTGAACGGCACGGGCGGCAAGCGCATCCGGCCGAGCATGGCCTACTGGGGCTGGGTCGCCGCCGGGGGCGGCGACGACGAGCAGGGCCGGGCGGCCGTCGTGCGCGCCGGGGCCGCCCTCGAGCTGCTGCACATCTTCGCCCTCATCCACGACGACGTCATGGACGAGTCGGACTCGCGCCGGGGCCAGCCCTCGGTCCACACCCTCGCCGCCCAGCTGCACCTGCACGCGGGCGCCCGCGGCGACGCCCGGCACTTCGGGGAGTCGATCGCGGTCCTGGTCGGCGACCTCGCGCACGCCGAGGCCGACCACCTGGTGACCGAGCTGCCACGGCCGATGCGCCAGATCTGGCGGCTGCTGGTCGTCGAGCTCGTGCACGGCCAGAGCCGCGACCTGACCGGCAGCGCCTCGGGCCGGCGCGACCTCGACCACGCGCGGCGGGTGGCCCGGATGAAGTCCGGTCGCTACACCGTGCAGCGCCCCCTCGAGCTGGGCGCGGCCGCCGCCGGTGCGCCGGACGAGGTGCGGGACGCGCTGATGGACTACGGCGAGGAGGTGGGCGAGGCGTTCGCGCTGCGCGACGACCTGCTCGGCGTCTGGGGCGACCCGCGCTCCACCGGCAAGCCCGCGGGCGACGACCTGATCAACGGCAAGCCGACGGTGATCATGGCGCTCGCCGACGACCGGCTGCAGGGCGGCGCCCGGCGGCTGCTGCGCCGCGTGGGCACGCCCGAGCTCAGCCCCGCCGACGTCACGGCGCTCCAGTCCGCGCTCGCCGAGCAGGGCGTCGTCGAGGCGGTCGAGGCCCGCATCAGCGAGCACGTCCAGGCCGCCGGCGCCGCGCTCGCCCGCACCGCGCTCGACCCGGCCGGCGTCGCGGGCCTCACCGGCATGGCCCACCTGATCGCCTGGCGGGACCGTTGAGCCGGTCCGCCGGTCCGGTCATCCGCGGGGGTGCCCGCGACCGAACAACCACCGTCGTCCGACGCAGCACCGCAAGGATCTGGAGATCTCGTTGAGTCCCGTCATCGTCATCGGGGCGGGCCTCGCCGGCCTCGCTGCGGCCTGCCACCTCACCGGGGCCGGGTACGAGGTGACCGTCGTCGAGCGGGCCTCCGGTCCCGGCGGGCGCAGCGGCCAGCTGCAGCTCGGGGGCTTCTCCTTCGACACCGGGCCCAAGGTCCTGACCATGCCCGACCTCATCTCCGACGCGCTGCGCGCCGCGGGGTCCGACCTCTCGGCGCTCGGCCCGCTCAAGCGGCTCGACCCCGCGTACCGCGCCCGCTACGCCGACGGCAGCACGATCCTGGTCAAGGGCAGCCGCGAGGAGATGCGCCAGGAGATCGCGGACACCTGCGGCAGCGTCGACGCCGCCGCGTTCGAGGAGTTCGTGACGTGGCTGCGCAAGCTCTACCTCGCCGAGATGCCGCACTACATCGACGCGAACTTCGACTCCCCGCTCGACCTGCTCCGCTCTCCGCGGGCGGCCGCGCAGCTGGTGCGCCTCGGCGCGTTCCGCAAGCTCGGTGACGCGGTCCGCTCGTTCTTCCACGACCCGCGCCTGGTCAAGCTCTTCAGCTTCCAGGCCATGTACGCCGGCCTGGCGCCCGAGAAGGCGCTCGCGATCTACGCCGTGATCACCTACATGGACAGCATCGAGGGCGTCTTCTTCCCCGAGGGCGGCATGCACGCCGTCCCGCAGGCCCTGGCGTCCGCGGCGGAGAAGAACGGCGCCGAGATGCGCTACGGCGCGTCGGTCGAGGCGATCCTCCGCTCCCCCACCGGCCGGGCCGCCGGCGTCCGCCTCGCGGGCGGCGAGACCCTGCGCGCCGACGCCGTGGTGTGCACCCTCGACACCCCGGTCGCGTACGAGCAGCTGCTGCCCGACCTGCGCCCGCCGCGGGCCGCGCGTCCCGGCAAGGGCGACTACTCGCCCTCCGCCGTCGTCTGGCACGTCGGCGTCCGCGGGCTGCCGCCGGCCGAGGCCGCGCACCACAACATCCACTTCGGCGAGCAGTGGGACGAGTCCTTCGACGCGCTGCTCGAGCGCGGCACGCTGATGCCCGACCCGTCGCGGCTGGTGTCGGTGCACTCGCTGGACGCGCCCGACCAGGCCCCGGAGGGCTGCTCGTCGCTCTACGTCCTCGAGCCCGTGCCGAACCTCGACACCGGCCGGATCGACTGGAAGCAGGAGGCGCCGCGCATGCGCGACCGGCTGCACGGCTTCCTCGGCCAGAACGGCTACCCCGACGACGTGGTCGTCGAGGAGCTGCTCACCCCGGTCGAGTGGCAGGAGCAGGGCATGGCCGCGGGCACGCCGTTCGCGCTCGCGCACACGTTCGCCCAGACCGGCCCCTTCCGCCCGCCGAACGTCGAGAAGCGCCTCCCGGGCCTCTTCTTCGCCGGCTCCGGCACCGTGCCCGGCGTCGGGGTCCCGATGGTCCTGATCTCCGGCAAGCTCGCCGCCCGCCGGGTGGCGGACTACCTGCCGACGTCCGGGCGATGAGCCAGGGCACGGAGCCGGCCGGCCGGGCCGCAGGGGCGGCGCTCGAGCCGTTCCCCCTGGCCGAGCCGGTGGACGGGTCGGCCGAGGCGGCCAAGCTGGCCGAGGGCTACAAGGAGTGCGGCCGGCTCACCTGGCGGCACGGCACCACCTACTTCTGGGGCGCCGCGCTGCTGCCGAAGGAGCGGCGCCGCCACGTCTACGCCGTCTACGCGCTGTGCCGGCTGGCCGACGACATCGTCGACGACCAGACCACGATCGACACCGCGGACCCGGCCGAGACGGCGGCGCGCCTGGAGGCGTTCGCCCAGGCGTTCCGTGACGCCCTCGCGAGCGGCGGCAGCGACGACCCGGTGCTGGCCGCCATCGTGCACAGCGTCCGGCTGTGCGCGATCGACCCCGAGTGCTTCGACCGGTTCTTTGCCGCCATGGCGATGGACCTGACGACGACCACGTACGAGACGTGGGAGGACCTGCTCGGCTACATGGAGGGTTCGGCCGCCGTCATCGGCGAGATGATGCTGCCCGTCCTGCGGCCGACCTCGCCCGCCGCGAAGGACCCGGCGCGCTCGCTCGGCTTCGCCTTCCAGCTCACGAACTTCCTCCGCGACGTCGACGAGGACCTCGACCGCGGGCGGGTCTACATCCCGCAGGAGGACCTGCGTCGGTTCGGCGTCGACCTCACCGGCCCGGGCGGGCGGACGGTCACCCCGCAGTGGCGGGCCTGCCTCGCCTTCGAGATCGCCCGCAACCGCGAGCTGTACGCCCACGCCGACACCGGGATCGCGCTGCTGCCGCCGCGGTCGGCCCGCTGCGTGGGCGCGGCGCGCGTCCTCTACGCCCGGATCCTCGACCGGATCGAGCGGGCCGGGTACGACGTGTTCGCGGGGCGCGTGCGGGTGCCCACCTGGCGCAAGGCGCTGACCACCGGTCGCGTGCTGGTCCTCGGACCGGGCCGCGTCGGACGCAGGAGCGAGAAGGAGCTGGTGTGACGATCGAGGCCGACCGCCCCGCGGCCCCCGCCGCCCGGGCCCGGCGGGCCGCGCCGACGCCCGCGCCCGTGCCCGTGGCCGGGCGCGAACGTCCCCGCGTCCCGATCGAGCGCGTGCCGCAGCCGCGCGAGGACAAGATGAGCGAGACGTGGCGGCTCGCCCGCCCGTCGCGCATCGGCACCTCCCTCGAGCGGGCGCAGACGCGCAACGCCGGCGGCTGGTTCGTCGCCGGGCTCAGCGGGGACATCGGCCGCACCGAGTCCGTCGCCCGCACCATCGCCGGGCGCGAGGTCGTCTTCTGGCGCGACGAGCACGGCGGCCTGGTCGCCGGGCCGGGGTCGTGCCCGCACCTCGGGGCGCTGATGGACCGCTGCCCCGTGATCGACGGCACCATGTACTGCCGCTGGCACGGGCTGGCGCTTACCCGCGAGGGCGACCGCACCTGGAGCCCGTACCGGACCCACGACGACGGCGTGCTCATCTGGGTCGGCCTGCCCACCAGGGGCGAGCCCGCGACCGAGCGGCCCGCGCTGCCCGTCCGGCCGCCCGCCGGGGGTTCGGTGGCCGCGGTGATCGCGGAGACCGCCGTCTGCGAGCCGCAGGACGTGATCGCGAACCGGCTCGACCCCTGGCACGGCGCGTGGTTCCACCCGTACGCCTTCAGCCACCTAGTCGTCGACGACGCGGCGAGCACGCCGGAGCGGCTCGTGACCGACGTGACCTTCCGGCTGAACAAGACCTGGGGCGTCCCGGTGCGCGCCGAGTTCACCTGCCCGGACTCGCGCACGATCGTCATGACGATCACCGACGGCGAGGGCACCGGCAGCGTCGTCGAGACGCACGCGACCCCGCTCGGCGTGGACGGCGAGGGCCGCCCGATGACCATGATCACCGAGGCGACGATCGCCTACTCCGACCGCAAGGGCTTCAAGGTCGCCAACGTCCTCTCGCCCCTGCTGGTCCCCGTGATCAAGCGGACGACGCGGCTGCTCTGGATGGACGACCGCGACTACGCCGAACGGCGCTACGCGCTGCGCCGGCGCGGGGAGTTCCCGGGCTGACGCCCGCCCCGGTCACGCCCCGGGGTGCGACGGCAGCGTCCCGGTCCGCATCAGGTGCCGCACGTCGTCGTCGACCTGGTTGAGCGCGGCGAAGGACGTGATCAGCTCGGCGACCCGGCTGCCGCGCAGACCGGCGTCGGTGAGCCGGCCGTCGCGCACGAAGGTGTGCACACCCGTGACCGCGAACGCCGTGACGTGCGTGACGAGCCCGGCCAGCGCCGCGTTCACCGCGCGGAACGGCTCCCCCTCAAGCGCGCGCCGGCGCGCCAGCGGGTCGGTGAAGGCGACCTCGACGGCCACCAGGTCCACCCGCCCCGTCGGGACCGTGTGCGCCACCCCGGGCGCGGGCGGGTTCGGCGTGGAGTTGTCGTGCGGCTCCAGCGGGTGCAGCCGCACCTTGAGCAGGTCGGGGGTGCGCCCGGCGAGCTCGCGGAACCCCTCCTCCAGCGTGGTCACGACTGCGTCCCGGGTCTCCGGCCGTACGCCGAGGTGCACGTGCAGCCGGTCGACGGGGTCGGCGCCGTTGGGCGTCGGGTCGGGCGTCCGGTCCACGAGCGTGGTCGAACCGGTCGGCAGCGGGTAGGCCGCCGTCTCCTCGAAGACGTTCTGCTCGTCGGAGAAGAGGATGCCGGAGGCCTCGGTGAAGACCGCCTGCGCGTCCGCGTCGCGCCAGCCGATCTCGACCATGCCGTCCAGCTCGTAGCCCGCCAGCCGCTCGACGCCGTCCGGCAACGGCCACAGGTGGGCGTCGTGGTGGCGCGCGAAGTGGTGCTGCACGTACCAGCCGAGGCCCGGCACCCGGGAGCACAGCGGACCGTGGACGTCGCGCCAGTACGCCCGGAAGTCGGCCTCGGCGAGGCTGCGCCGCCCCAGCACGGTGGTGTACGAGCTCACCGTGATCGTGTCGTCGCGCTGCGCGTGGTCGACCGGTTCCGTCGGGGTGCTCACCGCCCGACCGTACGGGGCCGGCGACCCTTCGCCCGGTGCGCTGCTGATCTTGCCCCGCCCGCCGTCCTCAGGCTGTGGACAATCCTGTTGATCAGGGCCGGACGTCATGATCATCGTGATCACAGCGTCCTGACAGCCGCGCACAGCCGGGTCTCAGAGTTGCCGCCCGCGTGCCCCGCCGTTCAACGTCCGTTCACCCGCTGTTCCGCCCCGCTGGGTCAGATCATGGCGACTCCTGCACGGGGCAGGAGCGACGTCATGAAAGTTGGCCCATGCCACAGCTCTCCCTCCCCCGGCCCCGCGCTCGCGCCGTCGTGGTCGCCCTCGCCGCCACCGGCCTCGCCTTCAGCGCGGGTGTCGCCGTCGCCGGCCCGGCCAAGACCCCCGAGGTCCTGGCGCAGCACGGTGGCGCGACCCGGATCGGCTCCGACCAGACCAAGAAGATCCGCAAGGCGGTCGAGGGCGGCAAGGCCAAGAACGTCATCCTGCTGATCGGCGACGGCATGGGCGACTCCGAGATCACCTCGGCCCGCAACTACCAGTTCGGCGCGGACGGCCGGTTCCCCGGCATCGACGCGCTCCCCCTGACCGGGCAGTACACGACCTTCTCGCTCGACCAGGAGACCGGCAAGCCGGACTACGTCACCGACTCCGCCGCCAGCGGCAGCGGCTGGGCGACGGGCACCAAGACCTACAACGGCGCCATCTCGGTCGACGTCAAGGGCAAGAAGCAGGTCACCCTGCTGGAGCTGGCCAAGAAGCGCGGCCTGAAGACCGGCAACATCACCACCTCCGAGATCCAGGACGCCACCCCGGCCGTCGAGGCCTCGCACGTCACCGCGCGCTCCTGCTACGGGCCGGTCGCGACGACCAAGACCTGCCCGACGAACGCGCTCGAGAACGGCGGCGACGGCTCGATCACCGAGCAGCTGCTCAAGACCCGCGCGGACGTCACCATGGGTGGCGGCGAGACGACCTTCGCCGAGACCGCCACCGCCGGCACGTACAAGGGCCTGACGCTCGCGCAGCAGGCGCAGGCGCGCGGCTACCAGGTCGTCCGCACGGCGGCCGAGATGTCGGCCATCGCCAAGGCCGACCAGAAGAAGCCGGTCCTCGGCCTCTTCGCGCCGGGCAACCTGCCCGTGCAGTGGGCGGGCCCCGAGGCCACCCCGACGGGTGCCGAGCAGGCGGCCGTGCGGTGCACCCCGAACCCCGAGCTGCCCGCCACGCAGCCCCAGCTGGCGGCCATGACGGCGAAGTCGATCTCGCTGCTGAAGAACAACGACAAGGGCTTCTTCCTCCAGGTCGAGGGCGCCAGCATCGACAAGCAGGACCACGCCGCGAACGCCTGCGGGCAGATCGGTGAGACCGTCGCGTTCGACGCGGCCGTCAAGGTGGCCCTGCAGTTCGCGAAGGACGACGGCAACACGTCGGTCTTCGTCACGGCCGACCACGGCCACACCAGCCAGATCGTCGAGACCGGCACGAACACCCCGGGCCTCACCGTGACGCTGGAGACCGCGGACAAGGCTCCGATGACGCTGAGCTACGGCACCGCCGCGGCCGGCAAGAGCCAGGAGCACACCGGCACCCAGGTCCGGATCGCCGGCTACGGCCCGCAGGCCGCGAACGTCGTCGGCCTGACCGACCAGACGGACCTGCACTTCACGATCGCGCGGGCGCTCAAGCTCAAGACGCCCGCCAAGGGCTAGTCAGCGCAGGCTCAGGGGTCGAGAAGCAACGCCCCCTGAGCCTGTCGAAGGGCCTCGGAGAGGTCGGCACCCCGCAGCAGGGGGACGCCGACCCCCTTCGGGGCCCTTCGACGGGCTCAGGGGGCGTTCTTGCGTCTCCTGCGGTCTGGCGGCCGCCTACGAGACCTTCAGCAGCAGCCGGTGCAGGGGCGGGCTGACCCGGTTGCGGGCCCGCATCGGCACGCTCCACAGGTCGTGGCCCTGGACGCCGACGTCGGCGAGCAGCCGGTTGGCCGCGAGGAAGCCGGTGGTCGCGGCCCGCTCCATCAGCGCCACGGGGTAGTCGCAGCGGACCCCGTCGCCGGCGAGCACCAGCCGCGGGTCGGGGGTCTCGACCGTCAGGCGCTCGCGCCACGGCGTCGGGGCGGCCAG
This sequence comes from Microlunatus spumicola, assembly GCF_039536445.1. Classification (NCBI taxonomy): domain Bacteria; kingdom Bacillati; phylum Actinomycetota; class Actinomycetes; order Propionibacteriales; family Propionibacteriaceae; genus Microlunatus; species Microlunatus spumicola. Next base: position 899,018 of record NZ_BAAAYR010000004.1, read on the forward strand.
CGGGCAGTCGCGCCGGACGAGCCACTCCTCGTGCACGGCACGGGCGTCGGCGAGCTCGGGGTGGAGGCGGGCCAGCTCGGACCGCATCCGCGCCTGCAGGGCGGGCTCGTCGACCCGGCCGTCGTCGTGCGGGAGCGCGTACGCGTGCAGCTCCACGACGGAACCGCCGTGCTCGCGCGACCAGTCCCGCGCCCCGTCCTCGAACTGCTCGAGCAGCGACACGTTGTCCACCGGGCCGAAGCCGCTGGTGCCCAGGAACGGCGGCCGTCCGGCAGCGGCGGGGCGGTCCAGCCAGAGCCGCCAGACCGCGAACGGCGGGGCGAGCCGCTGGGCGGCCACCCGCTCGAGCCAGGCGGGGTCGGTGACGCCGGCGGCGAGGAGCAGCCCGCGCGAGGTCGTCGGGTCGGCCGCGAGCACGACGGCCGCGGCCCGCAGCTCCTCGCCCGAGGACAGCGCGACGACCGCGGGCCCCTCGGCCGACAGGTCGAGCCCGGTGACCGAGGTCTGCGTCCGCACGTCCACGCCCAGGCCCTCGAGGTGGCGCCGCAGCGGTCCCCACAGCGCCGTCTCGTAGTCGTCGTCGGGCACGTCGAAGAGCAGCCCCTCGGAGGAGCCGAGGAAGTAGGCGTGGAACATCGCGACCAGCTCGCCGGCCGCGAAGTCGTCCGGGTCGGCGAAGAAGCTGCGGGCGAACACCTCGAGGGCGAGGTGCCGGGCCAGCGGCGGGAACCGGAGCCGGTCCAGGAAGTGCGCCGCGCTCTCCCCGTCGTAGGCCGAGAACGTCCCCGGGAAGGACACGTCGAGCAGCTCCATCGCCGCACCGGCGTCCACCCGGGTCAGGTCGCGCAGCGTGAAGGACGGGCTCTTGGCGACGAAGGCGGCGAGGTTCAGCGGCGGGGTCCGCGGGATGCCGGTGAAGGAGTCCTCGGGGCCGTCGGCGGAGACCAGCGGGTAGTCGCGGATCGGCACCAGTCGCTCGAGCCCCGGGTCGGCCCGGCGCAGCAGCGAGCGGAGGTTGTAGTACTGCCGGAAGAACGCGTGGAACCCCCGGCTCATGGTGCGGCCGTCGCCCAGCGGCCACGCCCGTACGCGACCGCCCAGCTCGACCTCGGGCTCGACCAGGACGACCCGGGCGCCGCGCTCGGCCAGGCCCGTCGCCGCGGCGATGCCCGCGACGCCGCCGCCGACCACGACCACCGGACCGCGGTCCTGCGTCACGCGCCGGCTGCCCGCGGCGGCCGGGTGCCGGACGGCGTGGCGGTCGTAACCGGGGAAGAAGGGGGTGGTCACGCGTCTCCTCGAGAAAAGCTCACGCTGCCTTTCGGGCCCGGAACGTGTGGAGGATGCCCTGCTGCCAGCCCGGGACCGTGCGCACCTCGACGTCGACGAACCCGGCCGCGTACAGGCGGTCGACGAAGGTCTGGACGGGGTCGAAGGCCATGACGCTGCGCCAGAGGTAGCGGTACAGGCGGGTCTGGCGCGAGGTGATCCAGCTCAGCGGGATGACCACGGCCCACGAGACCAGCGTCCACACGGCCGAGGCCGCCGGCGAGCCGGCGACGGAGTACTCCTGGACGACGAGCGTCCCGCCGTCGGAGAGCAGGTCGTGCACGTCGGCGAGGACGGCGTCGCGCTGGGCGACGTTGCGGAAGAGGTAGGCGGCCAGCACCCCGTCGACCGGGGTGTCGAGGTCCCACTCCGCCCGGTGGCCGGCGAGGTCCTGGGCCAGCCCCTGGTGGAACGTGACGCCGGGCGGCCAGGTCTTGGCCTCGGCCTGCGTCAGCATCCCGGCCGAGGCGTCGACGCCGGTGACCTCGACCTCGGCCCCGGCGTCCCGGGCCGCGGCGAGCACGGCCCGGGTCGACGCCCCGGAGCCGCAGCCGAGGTCGACCAGGCGGAGGGGGCGGTGCGGGTCGAGCGTCTCGAGCAGGGCCGTGGCGGCCGAGCGCAGGTGGCGGTGGTAACCCGGGTTCAGCGACACCATGCGGTCGTAGCGCGACGCCGCCTCGGTGAACGCTGCGGGGACGTCGTCGACGTCGAGGCGGGCGAAGTCGGTCACGGGGGCGGGCACTCCTGCGCTGCGGGCCGGTCCGGCGCCGGCGCACGTGAACCCTAGCGAAGGGGTCGGCACGGGGCCCGCGGCACGCGATCCGGTGGCGTCGGGACGGGGCGGACCGACGACCCGTACCGCCACGTGAGACAGCGTTGTCAGTCGTGCACGCCTGATCGGTCGTACCCCCTCCGCAGGGGCCCTGAACCACCGTTATCTCCCCGTGACCAGGGGGTTCACCCCCTGGTGGGAGGGGGTCCGGGCTTCCCTGAGCCGCCGTGAGAAAACCTTTCTGACGTTGGCTTTCCGTCAAGATTTCGGCAGGGTTTCCCAACTCCCGTCAGTTTTCGTTTCAACGGTTAAGTTGGTTTCCATGGCGGGGATACGTATGGCCGAGCCGATCGGTCTCAGGGACGGTAACGTCTCGCGCGGCGGTGGTTCCGGGGAGCTGCGTCAGAGCAACCTGACGGCGATCCTGCGCTACCTGCGCGACCACGGCCCGAGCAGCCGCCACGACACGGCCCGCGGCTGCGGGCTCGGCGTCTCGACCATGACCGACCTCGTCGGCGACCTGCGTTCGCGCCGCCTCGTCGTGGAGCTCGACCCGATCCGGCGCCCCGGCGCCGGCCGCCCGACCCGCCCGATCGCCCTGGACGGCGAGCCGTGGTGCGTCATGGGCGTGCACGTCGAGGTCGACCGCGTCCACGTGCACGGCGCCACCGTGGGCGGCACCGACCTGTGGCGGGAGACGCTGCCCGCGGTCTTCGCGGACAACCACGACGGCGCCACGGTGCTGGCCGACCTCCTGGGCGCGCAGCTGGACCGCATCCCCGAGGGCCACCAGCTCGTCGCGGTCGAGATCGCGGTGCCCGGCTACGTCGGTCCCGACGGCATGACCGTCACCTCCCGCGCCCTCGGCTGGGACGGCGCCGGCGTCGGCAAGGCCGTGCGCGCCGCGCTCGCCGAGGCCGGCCTGACCGACGTCAGCGTCGGCATCTCCTCCGACTTCCACCTCGCCGGCCTCTACGCGGCGCGGGTGCTCCTGAACGACCCCTCCTCGACCGTGGCCGCGTACTTCGGCGGCATGTCCGAGGTCGGCAGCGCCCTGGTCGTCAACGGCGAGATCTTCCGCGGCGCCGGTGGCGGCGCGGGCGACCTGGCCCACCTGCACGTGCAGGCGGACGGTCCGCAGTGCTGGTGCGGGCGGCACGGCTGCCTGAACTCCGTCGTCCGCATCCAGGAGCTCCTCGTCCGCGCCGGGCTCCGGGACGCCGACGAGGCCGCCGAGCTCGTCCTCACCGACCCCGAGCAGGCCGTCGGCCTGCTGGTCGAGGGGGCCCGGGCCAACCAGCCCGAGGTCTGCCACGCGCTCGACCAGGCCGGTTCGTCGCTCGGTCGTGCCGTCGACGACGTGCTCGGTTCCGTGAACCCGCACGCCGTGATCCTCGGCGGCTACCTCGGGCACCTCGCGCCGTTCCTCATGCCGGCGCTGGACCGCCAGCTGCGGGCCCGTGTCCACGAGGGCCCGTACGCCGACACGCAGATCCTCGTCACCGACGAGGACCCGCCGGTCACGGCCGGGGCCGTCCTCGCCGCCCGCGACGCCTGCCTCTACGACCCGCTCGCCCTCACCACGCCGCTGCGCTGACCCGTCGGCCGGTCGACCGCGGTCACCGGCCCTCGGGCTCGTACTCGAGCAGCACGACCCCGACGTCGTAGGTCCGGGTCGACATCAGCCGCCACCGTCGTGGGGCGAGCGCGCCGTCGAGCAGCGGGCGGCCCGCACCGAGCGTCACCGGGTTCAGCTTGACCACGAGCCGGTCGATCTCGTCGACCAGGGCCGCGGCCAGGCGTCCACCCCCGCACAGCCAGATCCCTCCGCCCGGCGCCGCCTTGAGCGCCCGCACGTGCGCGACCGCGTCGCCCGGAACCACCCGCACCGCCGGCAGCGCGGCCGGGTCGAGGGTCGCGGAGAGCACGTGGGTGTCGAGGTGGGCGTACGGGTCCGCCACCCCGGCCGCGAGCGCCGGCTCGAACGTCGCGCGGCCCATGACCACGGCGTCGAACCGGGTCCCCGGCGGTTCCGTGCCGGTCGCCGCGTGGAACGCCGTCGGGAACGCGTCGCCCCAGTCCTCGGCCAGCTCGCCGAGGTAGGCCGCGTCGAGCGGGAAGTCGTCCGTCGACCCGTCGGGGGCGGCGACCCGGCCGTCCAGCGAGGTCGCGATGAAGTACGTCAGTGCTCGCACGGGGCGCTCCCCTCTCGTCCTGGTCCACCGACCGTACTACGTCTGTAGTGGTTGGCCTAGGGTGGGCCCGTGGTCGCCAACCCGGAACGCGCCGCCCGGCTCGCGGACGCCGGCCTGGAGGTGCTCGCGGCCAGCGGCACCCGCGGGCTGACGCACCGCGCGGTCGACCGGGCCGCGGGCGAGCCCGCGGGGACGACGTCGAACTACTTCCGGACGCGTGCCGCCCTGCTGGGCGCCCTGGCCGACCGGGTGTTCGAGCGGCTGCAGCCGGTCGCGACGCCCCCCGGGCAGGCACCGCCCCCGCCGGACGTCGACGCGTACGTCGCCGCCGTCACGGACGTCGTGGCCCGGGTCGTGGCCCAGCCGGCGCTGTGGCTCGCGCTGGTGGAGCTCCGGCTCGAGGCGACCCGGAGCCCGGAGCTCGGCCCGCGGCTGCACCGGACGCTGAGCCGCGGGTTCGCCGACGACCTCGCGCACCACCGCGCCGCCGGGCTCCCCGGCGGCGACCTCTCGGTCAGGCTGCTCCACCACGCGGTCGACGGGCTGCTGCTCGACCTGCTCACGCCGTCGATCGGCGCCCGCACCGACACCGACGCGGTCGTCCGGGCCCTCGTCGAGCGCCTGTCCGGTCCCGCCCGCTGAACCTCAGCCTTCCGTAGCAGCGTCCGGCTAGTGGCTGGTGCGCCCGCGCAGCGTCCGCAGGTCCGGGGCGATCCAGGCGTCGGCCACGAGCCCGGTCACCGTCGCGTAGACCCCCTTGTGCAGCACGTCGACGACCTGCTCCGAGCGCGGCCAGGTCGTCGGCGGGGCTCCGGCGCCCGTGGCGTTCTCGACGGTCTGGTCGAACGCCAGCCGGACCACGGTGTGCCACGTCGTGGCGACCGGGCCCCGGATCCCCGTCACGGCCGACACGCCGCGGAGCCCGCCGACCAGTGCGCCCGTGCCCCAGTGCATGGCGTGGTTCCACCCGGTGGGGCGCTCGGCGTCGCCGGTCGGTCGACCGAGCAGCCCGAGCAGGGCGCGCGCCGGGACGTGCGAGCCCGGGCGGCCGGTCAGGGCCTGCTCGAGCTTCTCCCCCGCGGTCATCGCGGCCACCCCGACCAGCCCGGCCGCGGCGCCCTGCGCCCACGCGCGCGCCAGCCCGCGCACCCGTCCCGTCGGCACCCGTCCCGTCGTGCCCATCATCAGCGCCTCCCGCCCGTCGAGGTCGTCCAACCTACGGCGACCGCGGCTCTCGTGGGCGGGAGCCGAGGCGGCCCGCACCGGGTGGCCGGCGGGCCGTCAGCGGGCCGCGATCGCCCAGACGAGCAGCGCGACGAGGGCGAGGACCCCGCCGACGGCGCACAGCAGCACCGGGTCGACGCCGCCGTGCTTCGACGGCGGCTTCTTCACGACGGGCGGCTTGCCGTGCCGCGCGCGGTGCAGGTCGCGGCGCCGCTCGTAGTCCTGCTCGACCGCCGCCCGCGGGTCGTTGTGGGCGTCCAGCTGGGCGGGCCCGGCGACGTACAGGAGGTTGAAGACCACGAGCGACCTGAAGCGGTACCAGAGACCGAAGTCGTCGTCCGTGCTCACCGTCTCCTGCGTCTTCACCATGACACTTAGTGTACGAAGCATCTGCGCACGCGTAAAGTCGCCGGCATGGCGAGCACCACGGTCGACCCGTCCGCCCCCTCCGGCCCCTGGGGGGACGCGACGAACCCGCTCGCGCTCGAGCGGCAGGTCTGCTTCGCGCTCGCCGTGGCCTCGCGCAGCGTGATCGGGGTCTACCGGCCCGTCCTCGAGCGCCTCGGCCTCACCCACCCGCAGTACCTGGTGATGCTGGCGCTGTGGGAGCAGTCCCCGCTCTCCGTCACCGACGTCGGCCGGCTGCTGCAGCTCGACCTCGCGACGGCGTCCCCGCTGATCAAGCGGCTGGAGGCCCTCGGCCTGGTCGACCGGCGCCGCGACCCCGCGGACGAGCGGACGCTCCGCGTGACGCTCACGGACGCCGGTCTGGCGCTGCGCGAGGAGGCGCTGAGCGTCCCGGTCACGGTGATGGAGCGCCTCGACCTGACCCTCGAGGACGTCCAGGCCCTGCACGCCGCCCTGACCCCGCTGATCGCCAAGAGCCGGGCGGCCTCGGCCGCCGGCTGACCGTCGGGGACGCCCGCCTCAGGGGCGGGGCCGGACCGGCGCGGTCGTCGCGATCCGCAGCAGGTCCCGGGCCGGGGGGCCCGGCCGGCGCCCGCTCACCCAGACCGCCCGCAGCAGGCGGGTGAGGTCGACCCCGGAGGTCGCGACCTCGACGAGCCGTCCGCGGGCCACGTCGTCCGCGACGGCGAGCCGGCTCAGCACCGCCGGACCGGCCCCGGCGGCCGCCGCCGCGCTCACCGCGCTGCTCGTCGAGAGCTCGAGCACCGGAGCGGCCAGGGGTGCGTACGCGGCCAGCGCGGACTCGAGCGCCGCCCGGGTGCCGGAGGTGGGCTCGCGCTGCACGAGCCGCGTCGCGGCCAGCTCCGCCGCGTCGACCCGACGCCGCCGGGTCCACGGGTGACCGGGGGCGACGACCACGACGAGCCGGTCCCGGGCGACGACCTCGTCGGTCAGACCTTCCCCCACGGTCGGTCCCTCGACGAAGCCGAGGTCCACCCGCCCGGCGAGGACCGCGCGTTCGACCTGGCTGGAGTTCATGGCCTCGAGGCTGACAGCCGTCTCGGGCCGCTCCGCCGCGAGCCGCACCAGCCAGCGGGGCAGCAGGTGCTCGGCCACCGTCATGCTCGCGCCCACCCGCAGCTGCTGCCGGCTCACGGCGCGCAGCGACGCGATCCCGGCGTCGAGGACCTCCGCGGCCGCGAGGACGTCGCGCGCCCACCCGGCCACCAGGACCCCGGCCGGCGTCAGCGTGGAGCCCCGGGCCGTGCGTTCCACCAGCGGGACGCCGACCAGCGCCTCCATCGTCCGGACGCGGGCCGACACGGCGGGCTGGCTGATCCCGTGCGCCGCGCCCGCCCCGCCCAGCGAGCCCGCCAGGGCGATCTCCAGCAGCAGGCTGAGGCTGTCGAGGTCGGGGACGTGCGCGGAGACCATCCAGCGACCCTATCGGCAGCCATCGAGCCGCTCGATGGGTGCATCGGGTCCTGACCCCTACTGCCGGACCGCTCCCGAGCCGAGACTCGACCCGTGAGCATCGTGAGGGTCCTCCCGGACGCCCGGCACCGACCGGCCCCCGAACCGCAGCCGGAGGGCCGCAGCCGCTGCCGGCCGGGCTGCGACCTCGCCCCGCTGGACCTGCGTCACCTCCTCGGGCACCGCACCCCGGACGGGCGCCGGACGCCGGGGGCGCTACCGGGCCTGGCCGCGGTCGCCGCCGCCACCGCCCTGGCCTTCGGGGTCGCCCGGCTCGCGCCCGGGCTCAACCCGTCGACCGTCGCGGTCGTGATCGGCGCCCTGGCGGCCAACCTCGGGCTGCACCGCCCCGTCCTGCAGCCCGGGACGCACGTGGCCTCGCACCGGCTGCTGCGCATCGCGGTCGTGCTCCTCGGGCTGCAGCTGGGCCTGCCCCAGCTGCTCGGGCTGGGCGTCGGCGGTCTGGCCGTCGTCCTGGTCACGGTGACCGTCACCTTCGTCGGCACCCGCCTGCTCGGCCGGGCGCTCCGGGTCCCGCGGGCCCGCGCGCTGCTCGTCGCCACCGGCTTCTCCATCTGCGGCGCCTCCGCGGTGGCGGCGATGTCCGACGTGGCCGACGGCGACGAGGACGACACCGCGGTGGCCATCGCCCTCGTCACCCTCTGCGGCAGCCTCGCGATCGTGCTGCTGCCGCTGCTGCGCGTGCCGCTCGGGCTCGACCCCGCCGACTTCGGGCGCTGGGTGGGCGCGAGCGTGCACGACGTGGGCCAGACGGTCGCCACCGCCGACCGGGTCCCCGGCGCCCTCACGACCGCCGTCGTCGTCAAGCTCAGCCGGGTGGTGCTGCTGGCCCCCCTGGTGGCCGGCGTGGGGCTGGCCCGGCGACGCCGCGCGCGGGGCACCGCGACGGCGACCAGCGGCACGCGTCGACCGGCGCCCGTCGTGCCGCTCTTCGTCGTCGGCTTCCTGGCCGCGGTCGGCCTGACCAGCACCGGGCTGCTGCCCGCCCACCTGCTGCACGCGGTGCAGCAGGTCCAGTCGGTGCTGCTCGTGGCCGCCCTGGTCGGGCTCGGCACCGGGATCCGGCTGTCCGTGCTCCGGCGCACCGGGGGGCGGGCCCTGGTGCTCGGGCTCGCCTCCTGGGTGCTGGTCGCCGTGACCGCCTACGCGGGCGTGCTCCTGCTGCGCTGAGTCCCGGCCGCCGTCAGACCGTGCCGGACAGGACCCACATGGTCGTCTTCGACCCGTCCGCACCGAAGCCGTAGCCACTGAAGCTGCTCCCCGACAGGGTCGCGCTGAGTCCGAAGTGCTTCTTGTCGACCTTGGCGACGGTGTAGAAGGAGCCGCCGCCGTAGTAGCCGCTGCTCTTCAGGGCGTTGGTGACGACCTTGCCCTTGGCGTTGGTCACGGTGACCTGCCCGCCGGAGATCCGGCCGTTGGCGTCGTACGCCATCGTGAGCGTCCCGACGTACTCGACCGGGTTGTTCAGGGCGCCGGTCCGCTCCGACAGGATGAAGGAGTAGGTGGCGGTGTGCGTCGAGTGCGCCGAGGCGCTGAGGGCGATCGAGGAGAGCGGCAGCTTGACCTTGGAGGGCTTCGAGGTCGCCGTGCCCGAGTAGTAGGTGCCGCCGAAGCTCGAGCTGGTCGTGATGGTGAACTTGCCGTTCTTCCCCTCGAGCTTGAGCACCGGCGCCGAGACGTCCGTCGTGTCCGCGCTCGCCTTGTAGGACTTCTGGCCGTTGTAGTCGACGAGGCTGCCCTTGTACGAGGTCATGCTGCCGGACTTCAGCGTGAGCGTGAGGTGGCCGGCGACGAGGAAGGACGTGCGGGACGAGGCCGTCGTCGTGTAGACGTAGACGTCGGAGTCGACGGTGGCGGGCGCGACCTTGGCGGCCGACCGGTCCGCGCTGCGGGCCGGCGCCTGGGTCACCTCCGGATCGGGCGACCGCGGGGAGGCCGAGGCCGGTGCCCCCACGAGGAGGACGGGCAGCAGGCCGGCGAGGACCAGGCTGACGAGACTGAGGGGACGCGACACTTCGGGCTCCGATCGGACGGGTGGTGGCGGGTGCGCCACCTGTACGGCCGGGAAGAGGCGCGGGGTGAACCCTTGATACACCCTGAGCACCTGCTGGGGGAAGGGTGTGCGTCTCTCAGAGAGCGGAGAAGGTCGGCTCAGGAGCGGGAGAGCACGTCGGCCGTGAGCACGACGGACGCCGCCGTCCAGGCGAGCGGGGCCACGGCCGCGGGGCGGCCGTCGGCGAGGACCTTCTCGGGGAGCGAGCCCTCCGCCGTGCGGTGGGCCTCCAGCCACGCGAGCCGGGAGACGGCCTGGGCGCGGTCGCCCGAACCCGCGGCGACGAGCGCCCACGTCGCGGTCGTGGGCGTCCAGCTCACGCCGTCGCGCTTCCAGGAACCGCCGGGGGCCAGGCCGCCCGCGGGCCGGGCCAGCGCGGCCGGCGCCGTCTCGAAGCGGGCGTACGCCTGCGGGTCGACGGCGTCGGCGAACGGGGGCAGCAGGAACGCCACGCCCAGGTCGACGCTGCCGGCCCGACCGCCGAGCCGGCGCGGGTAGCCGTGGGGCGCGAACTCCCGGTCGATCGCGACGCCCAGCCGCTCGGCCCCGGTCGCGGCCCGCGCGGCGGCCGTGTCGTCGCCGACGAGGCCCTGCAGGCGCGCCGCCGCCTCGAGCCCGGCGCGCAGGACCGCGGCCGTCGCGAGCGTGGTGCGGCGCTCGCGCACCTCCCAGTAGTCCGGCGACGCGGGCGGCAGCCCGTCCCGGGTGGAGACGGCGGCCAGCGCGGCGGCGGTCGAGCGGTCGACGAGCGCCCGGTGCCGCGCGACGAACGCGGCGCGCTCCGCCGGGGGCAGCGACGCGGCGACGCCGGCGGTGGCCCACAGCGCCCAGCCGACCCCGTCCAGCTGGGTGCCGCGGTCGTCCGGCACGCCGCTGCCGTCGGGCAGGTAGCGGGCCTGGAGCACCCCCGCCGCGGGCTCCACCCGGCCGAGGAAGGCGAGCACCCGCTCCGCGTCGTCGTCGTGACCGGTCCGGGCGAAGGCCACCGCGGCGAAGGCGGCGTCGCGCGGCCACACGTAGCGCCACTGCGGGGTCCAGCCGGCGACGGGGACGCCGTAGGTCTGCGTGAGGACGTGCAGGTCGAGCAGGGCGCCGCGCACGAGGTCGCTGCCGGCCCCCAGCTCGGGCACCGCGGGGACGGTGCCCGCGTCGAGCCAGGCCTGCTCGGCCGCGACGGCGGCCGCGCTGCCCGGGCCGGCGAGCACCCGTGTGCCGGGCACGACGGCGCCCGTTCCCGTCGGTACCTCGGACACAGAACCGTCGGGACCCGTCGCGACGGTCCCGCTGAACAGCGGCACGTCGGCGTCCTGCGGGGCCACCCGCGCGAGCACGGCCCCGCCCGCGGTCAGCAGCAGGGCGACGCACAGGCCGATCACGAACGGCGCGGGCAGACGCCCCGTCCACGCCCGGAGGCGGACGGGCGCGCCCGGGAGAACCGCCGCCACCGCCATGGCGAAACCCTAGTGCGCACACTGGACGCGTGCCCGAGGGAGACAGCGTCTACAAGCTGGCCCGGCGCCTCGAGCCGGCGCTGGTCGGACGGCGCCTGGTCCGCGCGGAGCTGCGGGTGCCGACGTACGCGACGCTCGACCTCGCCGGCGCCACGGTCAGCGGCATCGTCACCCACGGCAAGCACCAGCTGACCCGGCTCGTCACCGAAGCCGGCGAGGCGCTCACGCTCCACACCCACCTCAAGATGACGGGCAGCTGGACGGTCGTGGGCGCGGGCAAGCGGCTCCCCTCCCGGCTCATGGACCAGGTCCGCGTGCTGCTCGAGCTCGACGACGGGGCGACCGCGTACGGGATCGACCTGCCGGTCGTCGAGGTCGTGCCGACGGCCCAGGAGGACGACGTGGTCGGGCACCTCGGGCCGGACCCGCTCCGGTCCGACTGGGACGCCGCCGAGGCGGTCCGCCGCCTCGAGGCGCAGCCGGGCCGCCCCGTCGCCGCGGCGCTGCTCGACCAGCGGAACCTGGCCGGCCTCGGCAACCTGTGGGTGAACGAGCTCTGCTTCCTGCGCGGGACGAGCCCCTGGACGCCGGTCGGCGAGCTCGACGTCCCCGCCCTCGTCGCCCTGGCCCGACGCTGCCTGCGGCACTCGGCCCTCGTGGCCGGGGCCTACCAGGTGACGACGGGCGACCGGCGCGAGGGCCGCCAGCACTGGGTGTCCGGACGGGCCGGCCAGGCGTGCCTGCGCTGCGGCACGCCCGTCCGGGTCGTCGACGAGGTGCCCGGCGACGCAGAGCGCCGCCGGACCTGGTGGTGCCCGCACTGCCAGCCGGGCCCCGCGCCCGAGGCCACGCGCACCGGACCGGCCGCCGCGGCTCAGGCCTGGGACCGGCCCCTGGCCGCCGGCCGCACGGCGGCGCCCGGGGTCACTCCTCGATCACGGACAGCACGTTCCCGGCCGGGTCGCTGAACCAGGCGATGGTCGGCCCCCAGCCGCGTTGGATGCCCTTGGGGTCCTCGACGTGGGGGTAGTGCTCGAAGGTCACACCGCGCTCGACGAGCGCGTCGACCGCCGCCTCGACGTCGGCGACCGGGAAGTTGAGGACCGTGTACGTGGCGGGCACGTGGTCGGGCTTGGGGTAGACGAGCGTCCGCGTGCCCTGGGCGAGGTGGAGGAAGAGCATGCCGTTCTCCTCGGTCACCTCCAGCCCGAGGACGTCGCCGTAGAAGGCGCGGGCCGCGTCGACGTCGTCGACCGAGAATCCGTGGAACGCCGCTGAGCCACCGAGCATGGGGTCCTCCTGGGTGCGTGGCGCGGTCGCCGCGGCTCCCGCGGCACCGTCACCAC
>NZ_BAAAYR010000004.1:911325-1037772 GCF_039536445.1 Microlunatus spumicola
TCGGGCGGCCGACCCCGCCTGCGAGCGTCAGACGGTCGCGGCGCGCTCCGCACGACGACGCGTCAGGGCGACGCCGAGGCCGATCATGCCGAGGCCGAGCACCAGGTGCAGGACGTCGTCGGCGGTGTTGACCGGCACGAAGTTGGCCGCCGACTCCTGCGACACCACCAGGCCGTAGACGAAGAGGACCAGGTAGATGATCCCGCCGACGACGAGGTAGTTGCGGGCCCCGGAGACGCTCCGGGCCAGCGCGAGCCCGGCGATGCCGAACAGCAGGTGGACGATGTTGTGCAGCACGGACACCTGGAACAGGCCGAGCAGCTTGGCCTCCGAGTGGTGCGACGCGAACGACAACGTGTCGTAGTTGGTCGTGATGCCGGGGATGAACCCCAGCACGCCGACCAGCAGGAACACCACCCCGACGACGGCGGCGGCCTTCTGGACGGTGGTGCGGGTGGGGGCCGCGTAGGTGCGGTCGCTCTGGGACACGGGATCCTCCTGGGGAAGTAGAGGTGGTTGAGCCGTGCCTACCCGGCGCCCGTCGCGCAAAACGCCGGCCCCGATCGCGGGTCAAGGGCCTGACCGTCAGTTCCTTGACGGTTAGATCTCTAACAGTTAGAGTTCTCACCATGAGCGAGCAGGCACCCCCGTTGACCACCAGCCTCGAGCTGGTCCGCTGGATCGGCTGGGCCCAGCGCAAGGCGGGCGAGGACTGGATCCGCGCCCGCGAGCTCAGCCACGAGCAGGGGTTCGTGCTCGGCTACCTGGTCCAGAACCCCGGCTCGATCCAGCGCGACCTCGCGGCCGTCAGCCGGACCAGCGCCGCGAGCGTCTCGAGCCTGCTGCAGGGGCTCGAGCGCCGGGGGCTGGTCGAACGCCGGACCGAGCCCGGGGACGAGCGCCGCAAACGCGTGTTCGCCACCCCGACGGGCGCCGAGCTGATCGCCGGGTTCGGGGCCGCGATGGCCGCCGCCGACGAGACGATCCTCGCCCCGCTCGACGAGGCCGAGCGCGCCACCCTGCACCAGCTGCTCACCAAGATCACCGCGGAGCTCCCGCAGCCCTCGCGCTCCTAGCGCCACCCCGCTCCACCCGCACCGCACCACACCGCACCGAACCGCTCCACGTCACCGTCACGCGGCGCCCTCGCACGCCCTGACGCCTCCACACCACCCACCGCCACGCCGGCGTCCGTCCGGCGTGCGCTCAGACCTGCCCGGAAGGAGCAGCCATGAGCTCCACGCACGTCCCCACCACTCCCAGCACCAGCCCCGAGACCAGCACCGTCACCGTCGGCAGCAACCGCTGGTTCCTCTCCACGGCGCCGATCGTCCGTGCCCTCGTGCACCTGTGCGTGCCGTTGGCCGCGGCCATGATCGTCGGCGCCCTCTACAACGTGGTCAACGCCGGCTTCGTGGGCTCGCTGCACGACACCGCGCTGCTGGCCGCCGTGACCCTGGGCTCCCCCGTGCTCGGCCTGGTCATGGCCGTCGGCGGCGTCTTCGGCGTCGGCGGCGGCGCGCTCGTCTCGCGGCTCCTGGGCGCCGCGGAACGCGACCCCGCCGCGGCGGAGCAGGTCCGGCACGTCTCCTCGTTCGCGGTCTGGGGCTCCGTCGTCGCCGGCGTCGTGGTCGGCGGAGCGGCGCTGCTCCTGCTGGACCCGCTCGTCGGGCTGCTCGGCGCGGACGCGGCCGCCGCACCGGCGACCCGGGCGTACGTCGGGGTGCTGCTCGCCTTCGTGCCCGTCCTCGCCGCCGCCTTCTGCCTCGAGCAGCTCGTCCGGGCGGAGGGCGCGGCCCGTCAGGTGATGGTGGCGCTCGTCGCCTCCACCGTGGCCAACCTCGTGCTGGACGTGCTGTTCATCCTCGTCCTGGGCTGGGGCGTGGCCGGGGCGGCGCTCTCGGTCGGCCTGGCCAACCTCGGGGTCGTCGTCTACTTCGCGGTCTGGCTGCAGCGCCGCAGCGAGCACCTGAGCGTCGCGCCCCGGTGGTTCACGCTCTCCCCCGCCGTCGTGAGGCCCGTCCTCGGCGTCGGGGTCGGCGAGCTGCTGCAGTCCGGCTTCCTGATCGTCACCTCGCTCGTGCTCAACAACCTCGCGGCCGCGTACGGCGACGGCCCCCTCGCCGCCATGGGCGTCGCGGTCCGGATCGCCCAGGTGCCCGAGTTCCTGATCATGGGCGTCACGCTCGGCGTGCTGCCGTTGCTCGCCTACTCCTACGGCAAGGGCGACCGCGAGCGCCTGGCCGCCACCCTCCGGGCCTCCGCGCTCACGGTCGGCGGCATCGCCGCCGTCTTCTCGGTCACGGTGTTCCTCCTCCGTGACGCGATCTTCTCGGCCTTCGTGGCGGACCGTGCAGTCCTCGGGATCGGCGTCACGATCATCACCGCCCAGCTCGTGGCCATGATCGCCAACGGCTTCACCGGCTTGATCACCTCGCTGTTCCAGGGCACCGGGCGGGCGCTCGCGGCCACCGTGATGTCGGTGACGCAGGGCGTGCTGTTCGTGCCGGTCGTACTGCTCGGCAACCTCTGGTTCGGCCTCGCGGGGATCATCTGGGCCCTCACCGTCACCGAGTGCGCGGTGCTGCTCGTCGGGCTCGTCCTCTGGCTGGTCTCGCGTGCCGCGATCGAGCGCGGGCTGGCCGAGGGCAGCGCCGAACGGGCCGAGGGGGTCCTCGAGCAGGCGGCCGCCTAGCCCCCCTTCCCGGTAAGTGGTCACCCGGAGGCCGTTCCTGACCCCGGGACACCTCCAGAGCGACCACTTTCCGGCGCGACGGGGTTCCGTAGGTGCGGGAGCCTGGGACGCGTGCAGCCGCGTGTGCCGGGTTAGGATCCTGCTCGTGCCGAAGATCCGGATCCGCGACGCCGCGCAGTTCCTCAGCGTGAGCGACGACACCGTACGGCGCTGGATCGAGGCCGGCGTGCTGCCGGTGGAGACCGACGCGAGCAACCGCAAGGTCGTCGACGGACGCGCGCTGGCGCTCTTCGCCCGCGAGCACGCGAACCCTGTCGCCGACCCCTCGCGGGTGGAGCGGTCGGCCCGCAACCGCTTCGTCGGGCTGGTCACGGAGATCATCAGCGACACGGTCATGGCCCAGGTCGAGCTGCAGTGCGGCCCGTTCCGCGTGGTGTCGCTGATGAGCAGCGAGGCGGTCCGCGAGCTGGGCCTCGAGCCCGGCTCGGTCGCGGTCGCCGTGGTGAAGGCCACCACCGTGATCATCGAGACCCCCCACGACCACAAGCAGGAGACCCCGTGAAGCGCACCGCCCCGACCCTCGTCGCGGCCGCCGCCTGCGTGACGCTGCTGGCCGGGTGCGGCGGAGCGTCGAGCGCCCCCTCGGCCGGGACGTCGGACGCCGGCACGGGCTCGTCGGCCGCGCCCCAGACCCTCACCGTCTTCGCGGCCGCCTCGCTGAAGGGCACGTTCACGACGCTCGGGACGACCTTCGAGGCCCAGCACCCGGGCACGACCGTGACCTTCAGCTTCGCCGGGTCGTCCGACCTGGTGACGCAGCTGCAGCAGGGGGCGCCCGCGGACGTGTTCGCGTCGGCGGACGCCGCCAACATGACCAAGGTCGTCAGCGACAAGCTGGTCGCGGGGTCGCCGGTCGACTTCGCGACCAACACCCTCGAGATCGCGGTCCCGCCCGACAACCCGGCCGGCGTGACGTCGTTCGCCGACCTCTCGAAGCCCGGCGTCAGGCTCGTCGTCTGCGCGCCGCAGGTGCCGTGCGGCGCCGCCGCGGCGAAGATCGAGAAGGCCACCGCCACCACCCTCGCGCCGGTGAGCGAGGAGAACGCGGTGACCGACGTCCTCGGCAAGGTGGAGTCCGGCGAGGCCGACGCCGGCCTGGTCTACGTGACCGACGTCCGGGCCGCGGGCGACAAGGTCAAGGGCATCCCCTTCGACGAGTCGGAGGAGGCGGTCAACACCTACCCGATCGCCGCGCTCGCGGGCAGCCGGGACGCCGACCTCGCCGGGCAGTTCGTCCGGCTCGTGACCGGGGCGGAGGGCGAGCAGGTGCTGAGCGCCGCGGGGTTCGCGAAGCCGTGATCGGCCCGACCGGGTGACCGGGGCGGGTGGGGGGCCGCGGCGGGTCACGACGCGGTCCGTCTCGGGCGTGCCCGGCTGGGTCTTCGTCCCGGCCGGGCTGGGCGCCGTCTTCGTCCTGCTGCCCCTCGTGGCCCTGGCGACCAGGGTCGACTGGCCGCGCTTCGGCGCCCTGGTCACCACCGAGGAGTCGCTGGACGCCCTCGCCCTCAGCGTGCGGACGTCGGCGGCCTCGACCGCGCTCTGCCTCGTCCTCGGCGTCCCGATGGCCCTGGTCCTGGCCCGGACGTCGTTCCCGGGGCAGCGGGTAGTGCGGTCGCTCATGCTGCTCCCGCTCGTGCTGCCGCCGGTCGTCGGCGGCATCGCGCTGCTCTACACGTTCGGTCGCCGCGGGCTGCTCGGGCGCCCGCTCGAGGTGCTCGGCCTGCAGGTCGCCTTCTCCACCCTCGCCGTCGTGCTGGCCCAGGCCTTCGTCGCGCTGCCGTTCCTGGTGGTCAGCCTCGAGGGCACCCTCCGCGCGGTCGGTCAGCGCTACGAGGTCGTCGCGGCGACGCTCGGCGGAGGGCCGACCCTGGTGCTGCTCCGGGTGACGCTGCCGCTCGTGCTGCCCGGGCTCCTGTCGGGCACGGTCCTGGCCTTCGCCCGCTCGCTCGGCGAGTTCGGGGCGACGCTCACCTTCGCCGGCAGCCTGCAGGGGGTCACCCGGACGCTGCCGCTGGAGATCTACCTCCAGCGCGAGACCGACGCGAACACCGCCGTCGCCCTCTCCCTGCTGCTGGTCGCCGTCGCGGTCGCCGTCGTCGGTCTCGCCGCCGGCCGGTCCGGGCAGCGGTGGCGCTGACGTGGGCGTGACGTGGGCCTGACGTTCGCGGCGCGGCTGGACGCGCGGGGCTTCGACGTCGCCCTCGAGCTGGGCGACCACGAGCGCCTGGCGGTGCTCGGGCCGAACGGGGCCGGCAAGTCGACGCTGCTCGGCGTCCTCGCCGGGACGGTCCGCCCCGACGCCGGCCACGCCGAGCTCGACGGCGAGCCCCTGTTCGACCTGCGGGCGGGGCGCTGGCCCGCGCCGCACCGGCGCCGCGTCGGCCTGCTCGCGCAGGACCCGCTGCTCTTCCCCCACCTCGACGTCCTGGCCAACGTCGCCTTCGGACCCCGGGCGTCCGGCACGCCGCGGCGCACGGCGGAGGCCACGGCCCGGGAGCACCTCCGCGCCGTCGAGGCCGAGGAGCTCGCCGACCGGCGGCCCGGTCAGCTCTCCGGGGGGCAGGCGCAGCGCGTCGCCGTCGCCCGCGCGCTCGCCACCGACCCGCGGCTGCTGCTGCTCGACGAGCCGCTGGCCGCCCTCGACGTGACCGTCGCGCCGCTCGTCCGCCGGGTGCTGCGCTCGGTCCTCGTGGGCCGGACGACCGTCCTCGTCACCCACGACCTGCTGGACACCCTGCTGCTGAGCGACCGCGTGGCGGTCCTCGAGGCCGGCCGCCTCGTCGAGACCGGCCCGACCGCCGACGTCCTGCGGCACCCGCGGACGTCCTTCACCGCCCACCTCGCCGGGCTGAACCTCGTGCTCGGCACGGCGGACCGCGACGGCGTCCGTACGCCCGCCGGGCTGCACGTGGGCGCCGGCACCGGCGGCGTCGCCGTCGGTGCCCCGGGCGCGGCCGTGTTCGCGCCCAACGCGGTGTCGGTGTTCGCCGAACCGCCGCACGGCAGCCCGCGCACCGTCCTGCCCGCCCGCGTCGACGAGCTCTCGCCGTCGGGCGACGAGGTGCGCGTCACGACGACGACCACGACGGGGGCGACGGTCATCGCCAGCGTCACGCCCGCGTCCGTCGGCGAGCTCGACCTCTACCCCGGTCGCGAGGTCTTCCTGGCCGTGAAGGCCACCGCCGTCACGGTCTACCCGGTCTGAGCCCGCGGCACCGTCGCGGGACGCGCCGCAGCGACGGGCCGACCTAGGCTCCCCGCATGGCGATCGTCCCGTCGGGCTTCCCGGTCCCCGCCGTCCACCGGGCCCGCGGCCTGCGGCTGGAGCTGCTCGGGCCGCGGCACAACGAGGCCGACCACGCGGCCTGGACCTCGAGCATCGAGCACATCCGGGCCACGCCCGGCATCGCGGAGGGGTTCAACGGCCAGTGGCCGCCCGCGACCGGGATGACGCTGGCGGAGAACCTCGCCGACCTCGTGAGCCACGCGGAACGCTCGGCCCACGGCGTCGACCTCGCGTACACCGTCGTCGACGAGCTCGCCGACGAGGTGGTGGGCTGCGTCTACCTCAAGCCGGCCCGCGACCCGCTCAGCGTCCAGGTCCTCTCCTGGGTGTCGGCCGCCCGCGCCGAGCTCGATGGTCCGCTCACCCAGATCGTCGGCGACTGGCTCCTCGCGGACTGGCCCTTCACGACGGTGCGCTACCGCCGCGGCCCCGTCAGCGTCACCCTCCGGCCCGCCTGAACCACCCCGGGGAGGACCGACGCAGTCACGCGCGGACGCGTCCGTACGACCCCGGTCTCGACCTCCTCCTACCACCGTCGCGGGGCCCGCCGCGGCCCTTCCCGACGGGGCGCCGGACGACGAGGCTGCCGCACGTGGACCCCTTCCTGACGACCGCCCCGGACCCCGACCGCGGCCCGGCGCACCTCCCCTCCCGCCCCGTCCGCCCGCTCGTCGCGGTCGGGCCCGAGCCGGCCTTCCGCGTCGGCGACGTCGAGCGGGCGGCCGCGTGCGACGCCCTCGCCGAGCACTTCGCGGCCGGGCGCCTCGACCCGGCCGAGCTCGAGGACCGGCTCGGGCGGGCGATGGCCGCGCGCACGCAGTCCGACCTCCGGGTGCTGTTCCGGGACCTGCAGCCGCGCCGCGCGGTCCCGCCCGCACCCCGGCCGACGGAGGCCGGTGAGGTGGTCGTCGAGCGCGGCGGAGCACGGGCGGCGGTCCCGTTCCTGGCCTCGCTCCTCGTCCTCAGCCTGATGCTCGCCGGCGGGATGCTGATGGTGCTGGGGACGTACAACGGCGCCCTGCTCGTCGCCGCGCTCATCGGCGGGACGGCGACCGCCCTGGCGGGCGGCTGCGTCACCGCGATCGGGCAGGCCACGCTCCGCCGACGCTGAGACGGACCCGTCGTAGCGTGACGCCCATGAGCATCTCCTCGGCCACACCCGCCCCCGACCTCACGGTGCAGGGGGCCGAGGTGCCCGACCCGCACATCGCCACCCTCGTCCTCCTCGGCGCGAGCGGCGACCTCGCCAACCGGCTGCTGATGCCGGCCCTCGGCAAGCTCCTCGACGCGGAGCCGCAGCGCCGGGGCATCGAGCTCCTCGGCGCGGGCGCGGAGGACTGGGACGCCCAGACCTGGACCGACCACCTGAAGGACTCGCTGACGGCCGCGGAGGTGTCGGCGGAGACGATCGACGCCCTGCTCGCGACGACCTCCTACCAGCAGGCGGACGTCACCTCGGCCGCCGACCTGGAGCGGCTGGTCAAGGCCGCGAAGCCCGCCCCCGCGCTCTACTTCGCGCTCCCCCCGGCCGTCACGGCCAAGGCCTGCGACGCGCTGGCCGACGTCGCGCTGCCCGACGGCACCGTGCTCGTGCTCGAGAAGCCGTTCGGCACCGACGTCGCCAGCGCCAAGGCGCTGAACGCCCGGCTCGCCACGCTGGTGCCCGAGGAGCGCACCTTCCGCGTCGACCACTTCCTCGGCCGGGCGACCGTGCTGAACCTGCTCGGCGTGCGCTTCGCGAACCGGATCTTCGAGCCCGTGTGGAACAACCAGCACGTCGAGTCGGTCGACATCGTCTTCGACGAGCAGCTGACGCTCGAGGGCCGCGCGCGCTACTACGACAAGGCCGGCGCGCTCGTCGACATGATCCAGAGCCACCTGCTGCAGGTGATGGCGCTGGTCGCCATGAACCCGGTGGGCGAGGTGTCTGCGTTCGACCTGCGCGAGGCCAAGGCCGAGATCCTCCGGGCCGCCCGGGTCTGGGGCGGTGACCCGGCGTCGGCCTCCCGCCGGGCGCGCTACGCGGCGGGCGACGTGGACGGGCGCCAGGTCCCCGACTACGCCGCCGAGCCGGGGGTGGACGCGTCCCGCGGCACGGAGACGCTCGCGGAGGTCGTGCTGGAGGTCGACAGCTGGCGCTGGGCCGGCGTGCCGTTCCGGCTGCGCTCCGGCAAGGCCGTCGGCGTCGCCCGCAAGGAGGTCGTGGTGACCTTCAAGCCCGTCCCGCACCTGCCCACGGGGCTGACCGGGGCGTGCGAGCCCGACCGGCTGCGCCTGGTCATGGGGCCGGACGCCATCGCGCTGGACCTGAACGTCAACGGCGAGGACGACCCGATGGGCATCGACCGGGTCAGCCTCGACACGCAGCTCCACCCGGGCCGCCTCCCGGCGTACGGCGAGGTCCTGGCCGGGGTGCTCGACGGCGACCCGCTGCTGGCCGTGCGGGGCGACACGGCGGTCGAGTGCTGGCGCATCGTCGACGCCGTCCTGGACGCGTGGGCCAAGGACGAGACGCCGCTGCAGACCTACCCCGCGGGCACCCAGGGGCCCGAGGGCTGGCCCGTCTGACGCCGCCCCGCACCTGCGCGAGCGAGGTGGCGCAGGTCTCTTGAGGTCGCCCGGAATATCTTCTAGACTATCGGCGATATATCGGTGACGCCGTCAGAGGGACGGCGCCAGATCTCGAGGAGACATCTTGCGTAGCCACTTCAACGCACACGAGCACGGCTTCATCCCCGCGAAGGCCTTCCGGCGCATGGCCGCCATGGCCGGCGGGTTCGACGGCCCGGGCTTCGGCCCCGGCGGTCCCGGCTTCGGTCCGGGCTTCGGCCCGGGTCGTGAGGGCGGCCCCGGCCGCGGGCGCGACTTCGGTCCCGGCCGCGGCTTCGAGGGCGGCGGCCGACGGGGCTTCGGTCCCGGCCGCGACTTCGGTCCCGGCGGCGGCCGCGCCCGCCGCGGCGACGTCCGCAGCGCCATCCTCGGCCTGCTGGCCGAGGGCCCGTCCAACGGCTACGGCCTGATCAAGGCCATCGCCGAGAAGACCGACGGCGCGTGGAAGCCGAGCCCCGGCTCGGTCTACCCCACGCTCGCCCAGCTCGTCGACGAGGGCCTCGTGGCCAAGGAGGACGGCCCCCGCGGCGCGTACTCCCTGACCGAGGAGGGCACGGCCCACGTCACCGAGAACCGCAAGTCGATCGACGCCGCGCTCGACAACGCCCGTGAGGGCGGCTCCGGCCCGGAGCTGCGCGACGCCGCCCGCAAGCTGATGGGCAGCCTTCAGCAGTTCCGCGGCGCGAGCGCCGAGCAGCAGGCGCGGGCCAAGGAGAAGGTCGACCAGCTCCGCCGCGAGCTCTACGGCATCCTCGCCGAGTGAGCCCGGGCACGTGCCGGCCGCGCAGGTCCTGACCTGTGCGGCCGGACGTGCCGGAGGACGGGTCGCACCCGGCTCGCTACCGTGAGGGCCGCGTACGCACTCCCGACCCGAGAGAAGGCACGACATGGCCGTCGACCCCGGCACCGCAGTCCCCGCGACGATGCAGGCCGTGGTGAACCACGGCCCCGAGGACTACCGCCTCGAACAGGTCCCCGTCCCCACCCGCGGACCCGGAGAGGTCCTGGTCAAGGTCGAAGCCGTCGGGATCTGCGCCAGCGACCTGAAGTGCTACCACGGCGCCGCCAAGTTCTGGGGCGATGAGAACCGCCCCGCCTGGGCCGAGACCGAGGTCATCCCCGGCCACGAGTTCACCGGCCGCGTCATCGAGCTCGACGACGAAGCCGCCGCGCACTGGGACATCGCGGTCGGCGACCGCGTCGTCGCCGAGCAGATCGTCCCCGACTGGACGTGTCGCTACTGCCTCGACGGCGCCTACCACATGTGCGCCCGCCACGACATGTACGGCTTCAAGCGCGCCACCCCCGGCGCCATGGCCACCTACATGGTCTTCACCACCGACAGCCTCGTCCACAAGGTCAGCGGCGACATCCCCCCCGCCCACGCCGCCTTCGCCGAACCGCTCTCCTGCGCCCTGCACGGCGTCGAACGCGCCCGCCTCACCTTCGACGACGTCGTCGTCGTCGCCGGCTGCGGCCCCATCGGCCTCGGCATGATCGCCGGGTCCAAGGCCAAGAGCCCGCGCCTCGTCATCGCCCTCGACCTCGACGACACCAAGCTCGCCCTCGCCGCCCGCACCGGCGCCGACATCACCATCAACATCGCCCGCGAAGACCCGGTCGCCCGCGTCAAGGAGCTCACCGACGGGTGGGGCGCCGACGTCTACATCGAGTCCACCGGCCACCCCTCCGCCGTCGGACAAGGCCTCAACCTGCTCCGCAAGCTCGGCCGCTACGTCGAGTACAGCGTCTTCGGCAGCGACGTCAGCGTCGACTGGTCGATCATCAGCGACGACAAAGAGCTCGACGTCCTCGGCGCCCACCTCGGCCCCCACTGCTGGCCCGCCGCCATCCGCCTCATCGAGTCCGGCGCGCTGCCCATGGACGACATCTGCAGCCACCAGCTCCCGCTCACCGACTTCCAACGCGGCCTCGACCTCGTCGCCAGCGGCAAGGAATCCATCAAGGTCACGCTGATCCCGTAGGCGCGAACGCCCTCCGAGCCCGTCGAAGGGCCCGGAACGGGTCGGCTCGTCTCCCCTAGAGATGCCGACCTCTTCGAGGCCCTTCGACAGGCTCAGGGGGCGTTGGTGCCGCAACGCCCCCTGAGCTCGTCGAAGGGCCCGGAACGGGTCGGCTCATCTCCCCGCCGAGACGCCGACCTCTTCGAGGCCCTTCGACAGGCTCAAGGGGCGTTCCTCTGACCTTCGACAGTCGCAGCGGGCGTCGGCCGCAACGCCCCCTGCGCTCGTCAGGGCCTCGAACGGGTCGGCTCGTCTTCGCGCACAAACGCCGACCTCTTCGAGGCCCTTCGAGAGGCTCAGGGGGCGTTCCTCTGCCCTTCGACAGTCGCAGCGGGCGTCGGTGCCTCAGCGGGTGAGGGTGAGGCTGGCGTTCGGGAGGGTGACGACGGCCGTGCCGGCGGCGTCGTCGCAGGTGACCTGGGCGGTGGCCGACTGGCCGATCAGCTGGTTGGCCAGGCCGCCGGCGGAGTAGCTCCGGCTCACGCCGAAGCCCTTGATCGCCACGTCGCCGTGCGCGCCGGTGGTCTTCAGCGTCAGGGCCGCCGGGTCGCCCTCGTACGTGCCGGTGATCTCCCCGTCGAACCGCAGCTGCGCGTTCACCGGGCCGAGGTCGAGCGTGGCCGGCTCCGACCCGTCGGAGCTGATCGTGAACCGTCCGTCGGTGAAGTCGGCGGCGATGTTCCCGCCCGACCCCTTGCCCGCGGCCGAGGCCTCGCCGCGGCCCGCGAACGTCGTCAGGACGTAGGACCCGTCCGGGCAGGGTCCGGCCGACGCGCTCGGGGCCGGGGTCGTCACGGTCGTCGAGGGTGCCGGATCGGGGGTCGGCGCCGCCTGTGGAGAGGAGCACCCCGCCGCGAGCAGCACGACGCCCACCGCGCCCAGCAGCCGCATGGTCCGCACGGCCCACCACCTTTCGTCCGGCCGCCCAGCGTAGGCGCGCCCCGCCGTCCCCGTGGCCGATCGCGGCTCCGGGGCCTCGCGCGTGAAGACCGCGTGAAGATCGCGGGGACCGCGTAGAGAGCGCGTGAAGACCGCTCCGCCGCGCGGACCCGCGGTGCTCTGCTGAAGCACGTGAGAGAGCAGAGGTCCGATGTCTGACGTGGTGTTCGTGCTGGTGACGGTGGTCGTGTTCGCCGCCCTGGCGCTGGTGGTCCGAGGGGGGCAGCGGCTGTGAGCCTCGAGAACGGGGCCGGCCTCGTCGTCGCCGTGGCCCTCGCGGTGTTCCTGGTGTGCGCGCTGCTGTTCCCGGAGCGGTTCTGATGGGCGGCGCACCTCTCCTGAGCGAGACCGCGGCCGGCGTCCTCTTCGTCGCGTCCCTGGTCCTCGTCCTGGTGCTCGTGCACCGGCCGGTCGGGAACCTCCTGCACGCGGCGGCGACGTCGGAGCGCGACCTCGCCGCCGAGCGGGTGGTCTACCGCCTCGTGGGGGTCGACGCCCGCGCCGAGCAGTCGTGGGCGACGTACGCCCGCAGCGTGCTGGCCTTCTCGGCGGTGTCGGTGCTCTTCCTCTACGGCTTCCTACGCCTGCAGGGCCACCTCCTGCTGAACCTCGGCCTCCCGGGCGTCGAGCCGTCGCAGGCCTGGAACACGGCGGTCAGCTTCGTCACCAACACGAACTGGCAGTCCTACTCCGGCGAGTCGACGCTGGGCCACCTCGTGCAGATGGCCGGGCTGGCGGTGCAGAACTTCGTCTCCGCCGCGGTCGGCATCGCCGCCGCCTTCGCGCTGGTCCGCGGGCTCGCCCGGGCGAGCAGCGCCACCCTCGGCAACTTCTGGGTCGACCTCGTCCGGATCACGCTGCGGGTCCTGCTGCCGCTGGCCTTCGTGGCCGCGCTCGTGCTGGTCGCCTGCGGGGCCGTGCAGAACCTGTCCGGCGGCGTCGACGTCACCACCCTCGCGGGCGGCACGCAGCACCTGACCGGCGGACCGGTGGCCAGCCAGGAGGCGATCAAGGAGCTCGGCACGAACGGCGGCGGCTTCTACAACGCCAACAGCGCGCACCCGTACGAGAACCCCACCTCGCTGAGCAACTGGTTCGAGGTGCTGCTGATCCTGGTCATCCCGTTCAGCCTGCCGCGGGTCTTCGGCCTGATGGTCGGCGACGTCCGGCAGGGTCGCGCCGTCGCCCTGACCATGGGCCTGCTCGCCGTGATCAGCGTCGGGCTGACCAACGCGTTCCTGGTGCACCCGTCGGGCACGGTCCCGTCGGCCGTCGGCGCCGCCCTCGAGGGCACCGAGACCCGCTTCGGGGTCGCCCAGTCGGCGACCTTCGCGGCGGTCACCACGCTCACCTCGACCGGCGCGGTCAACTCCTTCCACGACTCCTTCCCGGCCGCGGGCGGTGGCGTCGTGATGCTCAACATGATGCTCGGCGAGGTCGCCCCCGGCGGCGTCGGCTCGGGCCTCTACGGGCTCCTGGTCCTCGCGATCATCACGGTCTTCGTGGCCGGGCTCATGGTGGGCCGCACGCCCGAGTACGTCGGCAAGAAGATCGGCGGGCGCGAGATGAAGCTCGCCTCCCTGTACTTCCTGGTGACGCCGACGCTCGTGCTCGCCGGGACCGCGGCGGCCATGGCCTCGTCCTCCGCCCGGGACTCGATGCTCAACGCGGGGCCGCACGGCCTCTCCGAGGTCCTGTACGCCTACACCTCCGCGGCCAACAACAACGGCTCCGCCTTCGCCGGGCTGAGCGCGAACACGACCTGGTTCAACACCACGCTCGGGCTCGCGATGCTGCTCGGCCGCTTCGTCCCGCTCGTGCTCGTCCTGGGTCTCGCCGGCTCGCTGGCCGCCCAGGGCCGGGCCCCGGAGAGCGCCGGCACGCTGCCGACGCACCGCGGCCTCTTCGTCGGGATGCTCGCCGTCGTCACCGTCGTGCTCGTCGGCCTGACGTACCTTCCCGCCCTCGCCCTCGGGCCGCTCGCGGAGGCCCTCCGATGACCAGCCCCACGCTCCGCCACCACTCCCGAACCGAGGTGACCGCGGTGACCACCGCGACCCGAGAAGACCGACCCACGACCCGTACGCCCGACCCGCAGGAGCCCCGCCGGATCGGCGGCGGCCTGCTCGACCCGAAGCTGCTGCTCACGTCCCTGCCGGACGCGCTGCGCAAGCTCGACCCGCGCACGCTCTGGCGCAACCCCGTGATGTTCGTGGTCGAGGTCGGTTCCGTCCTCACCACCGTCCTCGCCGTCGCCGACCCCAGCGTCTTCGCGTGGTCGATCGTCGTCTGGCTCTGGCTGACCGTGGTCTTCGCCAACCTGGCCGAGGCCGTCGCCGAGGGCCGCGGCAAGGCGCAGGCCCAGGCGCTGCGGCGGACCCGCGAGGACACCACCGCGCGTCGCCTCACCGGCTGGACGCCGGGGGCGACGGCCGTCGACGAGCAGTCCGTGGCCGCCGCCGAGCTCCGCCGGGGCGACCTGGTGCTCGTCGAGGCGGGGCAGGTCGTGCCGGGCGACGGGGACGTCGTCGAGGGCATCGCGTCCGTGGACGAGTCGGCCATCACCGGTGAGTCCGCCCCCGTGATCCGGGAGTCGGGCGGGGACCGTTCCGCGGTCACCGGCGGCACCCGGGTGCTGTCGGACCGGATCGTCGTGCGGATCACGCAGGAGCCGGGCGCGAGCTTCCTCGACCGGATGATCGCGCTGGTCGAGGGCGCGAACCGGCAGAAGACCCCCAACGAGATCGCCCTGAACATCCTTCTCTCGGCCCTGACGATCGTCTTCCTGCTCGCCGTCGCCACGCTGCAGCCGCTGGCCGTCTACTCGGCCGGCGTGCAGGGCGTGGGCACGGGCTCGCTGGTCCTGGGGTCCAGCGGCGTCACCGGGATCGTGCTGGTCTCGCTGCTCGTCTGCCTCATCCCCACGACCATCGGCGCGCTGCTGTCGGCCATCGGGATCGCGGGCATGGACCGGCTCGTGCAGCGCAACGTCCTGGCCATGTCCGGCCGGGCCGTCGAGGCGGCGGGTGACGTGAGCACGCTGCTGCTCGACAAGACCGGGACGATCACCCTGGGCAACCGGCAGGCCGTCGACCTGGTCACCGCGACCGGGGTCGACGCGCAGGTCCTCGCCGAGGCGGCCCAGCTGTCGAGCCTGGCCGACGAGACGCCCGAGGGACGTTCCGTGGTCGTCCTGGCCAAGAACGGCTACGGCCTCCGCGCCCGCCCCGCCGGCGAGCTGGAGGGCGCGACGTGGGTCCCGTTCACCGCGCAGACCCGGATGTCGGGCGTCGACCTGGCGGACCCCGACGGCACCGGCGTACCGCTGCAGGTCCGCAAGGGCGCCACGGCGGCCGTGCTCGCCTGGGTGCGCCAGAACGGCGGCGGGCCCGACGCGCGCGTCGGCGAGGTCGTCGACGGCATCAGCGCGGCCGGGGGCACCCCGCTCGTGGTTGCCGAGCGCCGCGGCGACGAACCCGCCCGCGCCCTCGGCGTCATCCACCTCAAGGACGTCGTCAAGCCCGGGATGCGCGAGCGCTTCGACGAGATGCGCCGGATGGGCATCCGGACGGTGATGATCACGGGCGACAACCCGATGACCGCCGAGGCGATCGCCGACGAGGCGGGGGTCGACGACTTCCTCGCCGAGGCCACGCCCGAGGACAAGATGGCGCTGATCAAGGCCGAGCAGTCCGGCGGCCGGCTCGTCGCGATGACCGGCGACGGCACCAACGACGCGCCCGCCCTGGCCCAGGCCGACGTCGGCGTGGCCATGAACACCGGCACGTCGGCGGCGAAGGAGGCCGGCAACATGGTCGACCTCGACTCCGACCCGACCAAGCTGATCGAGATCGTGGAGATCGGCAAGCAGCTGTTGATCACCCGCGGCGCGCTGACGACCTTCTCGATCGCCAACGACATCGCCAAGTACTTCGCGATCATCCCGGCGATCTTCGCGGTCGTCTACCCCGGCCTCGACACCCTCAACGTGATGCGGCTGCACAGCCCCACCACGGCGATCCTCTCCGCGGTGATCTTCAACGCGTTGATCATCGTCGCCCTCGTGCCCCTCGCCCTGCGCGGCGTGCGGTACGTCCCCGGCGGCGCGAGCGTCCTGCTCCGCCGCAACCTCCTGGTCTACGGCCTCGGCGGCATCGTCGCCCCGTTCGTCGGGATCAAGATCATCGACCTGCTCCTCACTCTCGTCCCCGGGTTGTCCTGATGCGTCGTCCGTCCTGGTTGTCCACCCACCTCGCCGCCCTCCGGGCGCTGCTGGTCCTGACCGTCCTGCTCGGTCTCGCCTACCCCCTCGCCGTCCTCGCGGTCGCCCAGCTCCCCGGGCTGCAGAGCCGGGCCGACGGGTCGCTGCTCACCCGCTCCGGCTCCGCCCCGTCGACCAGCACCGCCCCGGTCGGCAGCCGCCTCGTCGGCCAGTCCTTCACCGACGCCGACGGCAAGGCGCTCGCGCCGTACTTCCAGACCCGGCCCTCGGCGGCCGGGGACGGCTACGACCCGACCGCGACCAGCGCGTCGAACCTCGGCCCGGAGGACGTCGTCGACACGGCGGACCGGCCGAGCCTGCTGACCCAGGTCTGCTCCCGCAGCCTGGCCGTCGGGCAGGCCGACGGCGTCGACGGCCGGCGCCCGTTCTGCACCAGCGACGGGGTCGGTGCGGTGCTCGCGGTCTTCCACGCCGAGGGGTTCGTCGGCCCGGTCACCCGCGTCGTCAGCGTCAACCAGGCGTGCCCCGCGGTGCCCTTCCTCGCGACGTACGAGGGCGTGCGCGTCGACTGCGCCACCCCGGGCGAGGACCTCACCGGCGCCGTGACCACGCCCGTGCGGGGCGACGCACCGGCCGTGCCGGCGGTCCCGGCCGACGCGGTCACGGCCAGCGGCTCCGGCCTCGACCCGCAGATCAGCCCCGCGTACGCCGCGATCCAGGTCGCCCGCGTCGCCGCTGCCCGCGGCCTGGCGCCGGCCGACGTCACCGCCCTGGTCGCGCGGCACACGTCGGGCCGGACGCTCGGCTTCCTGGGCGAGCCGCGGGTGGACGTCGTCCCGCTGAACCTCGAGCTCGACGACCTGCACCCCGTCCGCGGGTGAAGGGCACGACCGGTGCGACGCAGGGGGGATGATCGGGGCGTGGGCAGAGGTGAGCTGCGGGTCTACCTCGGCGCCGCACCGGGGGTCGGCAAGACCTACAAGATGCTCGAGGAGGGCCACCGCCGGCTGACCCGCGGGACCGACGTGGTCGTCGGGGTCGTCGAGACGCACGGCCGGCAGCACACCGCCGACCTGCTCGAGGGCCTGGAGGTCGTGCCGCGCGCGACCGTCGCCTACCGCGGCTCCACGCTCGAGGAGCTCGACGTAGCGGGCGTGCTGGCCCGGCACCCGCAGGTCGTGCTCGTCGACGAGCTCGCCCACACCAACGCGCCCGGGATGCCGCACGAGAAGCGCTGGGAGGACGTCGAGACGCTCCTCGACGCCGGGATCACCGTCGTCACGACGCTCAACGTCCAGCACCTCGAGTCGCTGAACGACGTCGTCGGCGACATCACCGGCGTCCGCCAGCGCGAGACGGTCCCCGACGCCGTGGTGCGCCAGGCCGACCATCGAGCTGATCGACATGGCGCCCGAGGCGCTGCGGCGCCGGCTCGCGCACGGCAACGTCTACCCGGCCGACCGCGTCGACGCGGCCCTGGGCAACTACTTCCGGGTCGGCAACCTCTCGGCCCTGCGCGAGCTCGCCCTGCTCTGGGTCGCGGGCAAGGTCGACGAGCAGCTCGAGCGCTACCGGGCCGAGCACGGCATCGGCTCGCCCTGGGAGACCCGGGAGCGCGTCGTCGTGGCCCTCACCGGCGGCCCCGAGGGCGACACGCTCATCCGCCGTGCGGCCCGGGTCGCGTCGCGGGCGACCGCGGCCGAGCTCCTCGCGGTGCACGTGGCCCGCAGCGACGGGCTCAGTGCGGGCAGCCCCGCCCACCTGGCCCGGCAGCGCGAGCTGGTCGAGGACCTCGGCGGCACCTACCACCAGGTCGTCGGCAGCGACGTCCCCGACGCCCTGCTGACCTTCGCCCGCGCCGTCAACGCCACCCAGCTCGTCCTCGGGGCGAGCCGTCGCGGCCGGGTGGCCCAGCTGCTCGCACCGGGCGTGGGCGTGACGACGACGGCCGAGTCGGGCACGCTCGACGTGCACCTGGTGACCCACGAGCGGACCGCGCGGAGCAACCGGGCCCTGCGCCACTGGCTGCGCGGGAGCCGGTCGAGCGCGCTGAGCCGGGGCCGCCGGCTGGCCGGGCTGGCCCTCGCCGTCGTCGGCCTGCCGGTGTTCACCGCCCTGCTGCAGCAGTTCGCGGGGGACGCGTCGCTCGCCACCGACCTCGTGCTCTACCTGCTGCTCGTCGTGGCGGTGGCGCTCGTCGGCGGCATGCTCCCGGCCCTGGTCGCGGCGGTCGGCGGCTTCCTGCTGCTCAACTACTTCTTCACCCCACCGCTGCGGCTCTTCACCATCGCCGAGCGCGAGAACCTCGTCGCCCTCGTCGCCTTCCTCGTCGTCGCGCTCTCGCTGAGCACGGTGGTCGACGCGTCGGCGCGGCGTACGCGGGAGGCGCTCAGCGCCCGGGCCGAGGCGGCCACGCTCTTCACCCTCTCCGGCAGCGTGTTGCGCGGGTCGCGCCCCCTCGACGCCCTGCTCCAGCAGGTCCGCGAGACCTTCGCCCTCGCGGGCGTCACCCTGCTGGAACGGCGCGACGAGGCCGGGCAGGGCCCCGACGTGGAGCGCAGCGACGACGCGTGGCAGGTCGTGGCCGCGGTCGGCGAGCCGACCGTCCGCACCCCGAGCCAGGGCGACGCCGAGGTCCACGTCGACCAGCGCTACAGCCTGGTGCTCGTCGGCCACCCCCTCGAGGCCGACGACCGCCGGGTCCTCGAGGCCTTCGCCGCCCAGGCCGCGGCCGCGGTGCAGCACGAGCGCCTGGAGCGGACCGCCGCCACCGCGGGTTCGCTGGCCGAGGTGGACCGCGTCCGCACCGCCCTGCTGAGCGCGGTCAGCCACGACCTGCGGACGCCGCTCGCGTCGGCCAAGGCGGCCGTCGGCACCCTCCGCTCCCCCGACCTCCACCTCGGCGCCGAGGACTCCGACGAGCTGCTCGAGACCGCGGAGGGCTCGCTCGACCGGCTCGCCGCGCTCGTCGAGAACCTGCTCGACATGAGCCGGCTGCAGGCCGGTGCGCTGGCGCTCGTGGTGGCCGACATCGACGTGGCCGACGTGATCGCCGGCGCCGTGGCCAGCCTCGGCCCGGCCGGCGCGCCCGTCTCGATCCGCACCGCCGACGACCTGCCCGAGGTCCGGGCGGACCCGGCGCTGCTCGAGCGGGCCGTGGCCAACCTCGTGCAGAACGCCCTGCGGTTCAGCCCGCCGGGCAGCGTCCCGTGCATCACGGCCAGCGCGCACGGCGACCGCGTGGAGGTCCGGGTGACCGACACCGGGCCCGGCGTGCCCGAGGACGACCGCGACCAGATCTTCCTGCCCTTCCAGCGGCTCGGGGACCACGACAACAGCACCGGCGTGGGCCTCGGGCTGGCCCTCTCGCGCGGCCTCGTCGAGGCCATGGCCGGCACGCTCACGCCCGAGGACACCCCCGGCGGCGGGCTCACGATGACGATCTCGCTGCCGGCCGTACGCCGGCCCGCGGGTGACGCCGGCAGCCCGCCGCCCGTCCCCGCCGGCGTCCGGGGAGGGGCGGCATGACCCGGGTCCTGGTGGTCGACGACGAGCCGCAGATCCTGCGGACGCTGCGCATCAACCTGCAGGCGCGCGACTACGAGGTGGTCACGGCCGGCAGCGGCCGCAGCGCCCTGCAGGCCGCGACGGACACCCAGCCCGACCTCGTCGTGCTCGACCTCGGGCTGCCCGACATGGACGGCGTCGAGGTCGTCCGGTCGCTGCGCACCTGGACCTCGGTGCCGATCCTCATCCTGTCCGGCCGCCTGAACAGCCAGGCCAAGGTCGAGGCCCTCGACGCGGGGGCCGACGACTACGTGACCAAGCCCTTCAACGTCGACGAGCTCTTCGCCCGCGTCCGCGCCGTGACCCGCCGGACGGGCGAGCCGGAGCACCCCGAGCCGGTCCGGATCGGCGACTGGCTCGTCGACGCCGAGGACCGCACCGCCCGCCGGGTCGACGGCGCGGGGCCCGGTGACGCGAGCGGGGAGGCCGACGGGGAGGACGGCCGGCTGCACCTGACCCCGACCGAGTGGCAGCTGCTGCAGGCGCTCGTCCGGCACCCCGGCCGGCTGGTCGGCCAGCGGCAGCTCCTGCAGGAGGTCTGGGGACCGACGTACGTGGAGCAGACGCACTACCTGCGCCAGTACATGAAGACCCTGCGCCGCAAGCTGGAGCCGGACCCGAGCCGGCCGCGGCACCTGATCACCGAGGCCGGGATGGGCTACCGCTTCCAGCCCTGACGGCGCTGGGCGCTCGCCCGCGTGACGTGCGCGACGGTCGCGTAGAGATCCCGTAGAAGTCGCTCACGCCCGGGCCCGGGCGTGGCTTCACTGGATCTCGTGGTCACCACCCTCGCGCCCGACGTGCGCCCGTCCGGCCTGCGCACCTGGCTCATGAAGGGCACCGAGCAGCACCCCGCACGCCACCCGGGCCCGCACGCCGCGCCGCCGCCCGCGGAGAAGACCCACTCCTGGTGGAAGGTCATGTGCCTCACCGGCGTCGACTACTTCTCGACCCTGGGCTACCAGCCGGGCATCGCCGCCCTCGCGGCGGGCGCGGTCAGCCCGATCGCGACCGTCGTCCTCGTGGCCCTCACCCTGCTGGGCGCGCTGCCCGTCTACCGGCGGGTGGCGAAGGAGAGCCCGAACGGCGAGGGCTCGATCGCCATGCTCGAGCGGCTGCTGACCTTCTGGAAGGGCAAGCTCCTCGTCCTGGTGCTGCTGGGCTTCGCGGCCACCGACTTCCTGATCACCATGACGCTGTCGGCCGCCGACGCGACGGCCCACCTCACCGAGAACCCGCACCTCGAGCCGTACCTGGGCGGCCACCAGGTCGTGGTCACGCTGGTCCTGCTCGGCCTGCTCGGCGTGGTCTTCCTGCGCGGGTTCACCGAGGCGATCGGCATCGCCGTCGCCCTGGTCGCCACGTACCTCGTGCTCAACGTCGTCGTGATCGGCGTCGCCGCGTTCCACGTCCTGGCCGCACCGCACGTCTGGGTGGACTGGCGCACCGCGCTGTTCACGCAGCACGGCGACCCGCTGATGGTCGTCGCGGTCGCGCTGCTGGTGTTCCCCAAGCTGGCGCTCGGGCTGTCCGGCTTCGAGACCGGCGTCGCGATCATGCCGCAGATCGACAGCGCGCCCGGTGACACCCCGGAGCGTCCGACCGGCCGCATCCGCGGGGCCCACCGGCTCCTCGGCACCGCCGCGGTGATCATGAGCGTCTTCCTGATCAGCAGCAGCCTCGTCACCACGCTGCTGATCCCGGCCGCGGACTTCCAGCCCGGCGGCCCGGCCAACGGGCGCGCGCTCGCCTACCTCGCGCACTCCTACCTCGGCAGCACGTTCGGCAGCGTCTACGACGTCTCGACGGTCGCGATCCTGTGGTTCGCGGGAGCGTCGGCCATGGCCGGCCTCCTGAACCTCATCCCGCGCTACCTGCCGCGCTACGGGATGGCGCCCGCCTGGGCCCGGGCCGTCCGGCCGCTGGTGCTGATCCTGATCGGCGGCGCGTTCGTGATCACCGCCCTGTTCAAGGCCGACGTGGACGCGCAGGGCGGGGCGTACGCGACGGGCGTGCTCGTGCTGATCTCCTCCGCCGCCGTCGCGGTGACGCTCGCGGCACGCCGGGCCCGCCAGCGCGGGCTCACGATCGCCTTCGGCGCGATCGCCGTCGTCTTCCTCTACACGACCGGCGCGAACGTCGTGGAGCGGCCGGACGGCGTCAAGATCGCCGCCGTCTTCATCGCGGCGATCCTGCTGGTGTCGTTCGTCTCCCGGTTCGGCCGGGCGTTCGAGCTGCGGGTCAGCGAGGTGACCTTCGACCACCTGGCCGACACCTTCGTCCGGGACTGCGCGACGCGGACCATCCGCTTCGTCGCCAACGAACCGGACCGCGGCGACCGGGCCGAGTACAGCGACAAGCTGCGCCAGGTGACGAAGGACAACGACATCCCCGACGCCGGCGACGTGATCTTCGTCGAGATCACGATCACCGACCCGTCCGACTTCGCCAGCCGGCTCGACGTCGTGGGCGAGGTCCGCCACGGGCGCTACCGGGTGCTGACGCTGCGCGGCTCGACCGTCCCCAACGCCATCGCCGCCCTGCTGCTCGAGACCCGCGACCGCACGCGCCGCCTGCCGCACGTCTACTTCGAGTGGACCGAGGGCAACCCGGCCCTCAACCTGCTGCGGTTCTTCCTCTTCGGCGTCGGCGAGGCCGCCCCGGTCACCCGCGAGGTCCTCCGCCGCGCCGAGCGCGACCGCACCCGTCGCCCCCACGTGCACGTGGGCTGAACCCGCTCCCCGCTCCGGGCCCGTCCCAGCGGGCCCAGGACTTCCACGTCGACGTGAAAGACCGCTGCCCTGCACGGCAGGTCTGCCGTGCAGAGCAGCGGTCCGGTGCGGTCAGCGCGTGCTGACCGACGAGCTCAGGATCAGCTGCCGAGGTTCTGGCGCAGCCAGGCGTAGCTCTCCGCGATGCCCTTGAAGGTGTCGCCCTCGTAGTGGTCGAACTCGATCACGGCGTACTGCGCGCTCGGCGCGGCCTTCAGCGCAGCGGCCAGCGGGACGTCGCCCTGGCCGGCGGGCGCCTGGTCCTTCGGCATCTGCCGCGAGGTGATGCCCGGCTTGATGGGGCCGTCCTTCACGTGCACGGCGATGACGCGGTCGCCGAGGCGACGGAGCAGCTCCACCGGGTCGGCCCCGCCGGCGGTCGCCCAGTAGAGGTCGACCTCCAGCAGCACGGACGGGTCGAGCAGGCCCGCGAACAGCTCGAGGACGGGCGTGCCGTCGATCGTGCCGGACAGCTCGTGGTCGTGGTTGTGGTAGCCGACCTTGAGGCCGAGCTCGGCGCCCTTGGCGGCGGCCTCGTTGAGGCGGTCCGCGTTGCGCTGGACGTCCTCCATCGTCTGCCAGTGCTCGGCCGGCACGTACGGGTCGATGACGACCTGGACGCCGAGCGTCTGGGCCGCGGCGAAGACCTCTTCGGCCGGCGGACGCGTCAGGAGACCGTCGGGCGTGTTGGCCTCCTTCTCGATGAGGACGGCGTGGGCCGTCGGCGAGCTGAGGCCGTAGCGGTCGAACGACGCCTTGAGCGCGTCGGCGCGACGGACGAAGTCGAAGGCCTCGACGGTGGTGAGGCCGGTCTCGGCGAGCTTGCCGAGCGAGCCGTCGAGGTCGGCGTCGAGCTCGTCGTGGATCGAGTACAGCTGGACCGAGATCTGGGGCGTGGTCATGCGGGTGCTCCTTCGCTGGTGGCGTGGGGTGGGCGGTGCTGCGGGTCGAGCGGGGTCAGAGCGTCCGCTCGAAGGGGTCGAAGCCCTCGGCGACGGCCGGGATGCGCTCGACGCGGCTCTCGACGTCGACCACGCGGCCCTCGTGCACCGACTCGTCGATCGCGACGAGGGTGTCGAGGACGTGGTAGCCGAGGTCGCCCGAGGCGAGCGGACGGCCGCCCGTACGAGCGGCGCGGGCCAGGTCGAGCACGCCGAGGCCGCGCTCGGCGTACACGCCGGTGACGGGCACGTCCTCCCACGTCTGCGGGGCGCGCAGGGCGGCCTGGACGGCCTCGGCGTCGCCGCCGTCGGTGATCTTGACGCCGCGGGCGATCTTGACCTCGCCGGTGAACCGGTTGGGGTCGGGGATGACGAGGGTGCCCTCGCTGCCGATGACCTCGACGACGCCCTGCCGCTTGAGCGGGGAGTCGAAGCTGAAGACGCTCTGGCTGAGGCCGCCGTCG
Organism: Microlunatus spumicola; assembly: GCF_039536445.1. Lineage (NCBI taxonomy): Bacteria > Bacillati > Actinomycetota > Actinomycetes > Propionibacteriales > Propionibacteriaceae > Microlunatus > Microlunatus spumicola. The sequence goes on from NZ_BAAAYR010000004.1 coordinate 934,905, forward strand.
ACGTAGCGCGCGATCGCCGACACGTGGGTCGGGACCTCGACGTCGAAGGTCGTGCCGCGGCGGTCGCCCACGAGGACGTCGCGCTGCGCCCGGCTCTGGGAGCCGAACGCGGCCACGCTCTGCACGGAGCCGAAGACGTGGACCAGGGTGGTCACGTAGTAGGGGCCCATGTCGAACACCGGCCCGGCGCCGCGGGCGAACAGGAACTCGGGGTTCGGGTGGAAGGTGTCCGGCCCGATGTACTGCATGACGGTCTGCGCCGACAGCGGCTGGCCGATGTCGCCGTTGGCGATCGCGCGGCGGGCGCTCTGCACGCCCGGGCCGAGCACCGTGTCGGGGGCGATGCCCACCAGCAGGCCGGCGGCCGCGGCGGCAGCCAGGAGCTCGCGGCCGCTCTCGCGGTCGGTGCTGATCGGCTTCTCCGACCACACGTGCTTGCCGGCGGCGATGGCCTGCCCGGACACCTGGGCGTGCACGGCCGGGATGGTCAGGTTCACCACCAGCTCGACGTCGGGGTGGGCGAGCACGTCCTCGGGGGTGCCCGACTCCGGTACGCCGAAGCGCTCGGCCTGGGCCTTCGCCGCCGCCTCGTTCAGGTCACCGAGGATGACCACGCGCACGTCCGGGAACTTGGTGAGGTTCTCCAGGTACGTGCTGCTGATCATCCCGGTGCCGATGAACCCGACACCGACCGGTCCGCTGCCTGCCGACACTCGATCGCCTTCTCTCTCGTCTGCTCTGACGGGTCGCCGCGTACCGGCGGCCGCTTCGTTCGAATCGTAACCAACTGCTAAGTTTTGGTGCAACCCGGGGTGGAGGTGAGGACGGTGGACGTGACACCGGACGCGAGCGCGGACGTGACGGCAGGGGTGACCGCGGACGGGTCGGCGGAGGCGGTCCGCGCGCCCCGGGCGGAGCGCGGTCCCTACCGCAAGGGCGTGCAGCGCCGCCAGGAGATCGTCCGGGCGGCCGCCCAGGTGTTCGCCGAGCGTGGCTACAACGGCGGTTCGCTGCGCAGCATCGGCGAGCGGGTGGGGGTCTCCTCGGCCTCGCTCGTGCAGTACTTCGGGACCAAGGAGGGCCTCCTCGCCGCGGTGCTCGAGGAGTGGGCGCGCGAGAGCCGGCCCGCCGGCGCCGACGGGCTGCGGGGGCTCGCGTGGCTCCGCAGCATGCGCGGGGCGATGGTCTACAACTCCACCCGCCGCGGCCTGGTGGAGCTGTTCCTGACGCTGACCGCGGAGGCGACGAACCCCGGCCACCCGGCCCGCGCCTTCGTCCAGCACCGCTACGCGACGGTCGTCGCGGAGCACGAGCGGCACCTGCGCCAGGCCGTCGCGGACGGCGAGGTCGCGCCCCTGACGCAGACCGAGGTCGAGCAGGAGGCGCGGCTCTTCGTGGCCGCGATGGACGGCATGGAGCTGCAGTGGCTCCTCGACCCCCGGGTCGACCTGCTCGAGCTGTTCGACCGCTTCCTCGAGACGACGCTCGCCCGCTGGGCCGGCTGAGCCGGCACCTCCGTCAGGCGTACGGGCCCCAGACGCGCGCGTACGGCCCGTCGGCCGGGTCGGCGCGCCACCCGCGTGGGGTGGGCGTCGAACCGACCGACGGACCGTTCTCGACCGGGTACCAGCCGCCCCCGCGGCTGGTTCCCGGCAGGTTTCGCGGGCTAGCTCCGGCGACCCCGCAGGGTGAGGCCGAGGCCGGCGAGCAGGAGGAGCAGGCCGGCACCGAGCAGACCGGCGAGGCCGGAGGCGGCCCCGGTCTGCGCGAGCCGGTCGTAGCCGCGGCCGTCGTCGCTGCCCAGGCCCTGCGGGCTCGTCAGGGACAGCGCGTCCGAGGCGGGCCGACCCTGGTTGCCGTCGCCGTTGCCGTTGCCGTTGCCGCCGTTCCCGTTGCCGTCGCCGTTCCCGTCGCCGTCGCCTGTCCCGTCACCCGGGACGGTGGGCGTGGTCGGGGTGGTCGGCGTCGTCGGGGTGGTGGGGGTGGTCGGCGTGCCGTCCGTGCAGCCGAGGGCGTTGACCAGGACGCAGGCGTCGACGGTGCCGACGCCGGGGATGTCGGTCCCGACCTCACCGATCACGACCGGCACGACCGGGACGACCGGACCCACCGGCCCGGTGCCGCCGGAGGTGCAGCCGAGGGCGTTCAGCAGGACGCAGGCGTCCACGTCACCGACGACCGGCAGGTCGGCGTCGACCTGGCCGACGACCGGGGGCAGGAGGACCGGGAGGGTCGGAGAGGTACCGGTGGACCCGGTGCCCGGACCGGCGCAGCCGGTGGCGTTGACCAGGGCGCAGGCGTTCACGTCGCCCACGACCGGCAGGTCGGCCGTGGCCTCGACGATCGCGGTGACGATCGGGTCGGTGCCGGTCGGGCCCGTGGTCCCTGTGCCCGGGCCGGTGGTGCCGGTGCCGGTGCCAGTGGTGCAGCCGGTGGCGTTGACCAGGACGCAGGCGTTCACGTCACCGACGACCGGCAGGTCGGCGGTGGCCTCGACGATCGCGGTGACGATCGCGTCGGTGCCGGTCGGGCCCGTGCTCCCCGTGCCCGTGCTCCCCGTGCCGGTACCGGTACCGGTGCCGGTGGTGCCGGTGCCGGTGCCCGTCGTGCAGCCGCCCGCGTTGACGAGGGCGCAGACGTCGACGTCACCGACGACCGGGACGTCGGTCGCGGTGGCCTTGACGACCGCGGTCAGGAGCGGCGCCGGGGCGAGGCTCGTGCCGGGGCCGGTCCCCGGACCGTTGCCCGCACCGCTTCCCGTGCTGGGCCCGGTCGAGGCGTGGCCGGGCGTGTGGTCGCACCCGTCGGTGTTGACCAGGACGCAGGCGCGGACCGGGAGGTCGAGGACCCGTCCGTCGGCGAGGACCCGGACGGCCGGGACCAGGCCCTTCAGCAGCGCGGCGTCGGCCCGGACGTCGAGGGCGTGCTGACGCTCCGCCTCCCGTGCCTTCGCCGCCTTGACCTTCGCCGCCTTCGCGCGGGCCGCCTTGACGGCCTTCTCCCGCGCCGCCTCGGCCCGGGCGGCCTTCGCCTTCGCCGCCTTCTGCGCCTGGTGCAGCCGCTGCGTCCTCTCGGCCTTCTCGGCCCTCGCGACCCGGGCCTGGGCCTGGACCTGCACGAGGCTGCGGTTCGTGCGGGTGGCGCTGGGAGCGCTGCTCCGCGAACCCGAGCCGACGCGGACGGCGACCTGCTGGCGGTGGCTGCTGCCGGTGCCGACGCGGACGCTCGTCCGGTGCTGGCGCGAGCCGAGGTCGACGTCGGCGCGGACCTTGACCGGCGTACGGAGGGAGACCTTCAGGCCTCCGGAGCGGGCCTTGCTGCTGCTCGACCCCGAGCTCTTGTGCTCGGACGAGCCGTGGTGGGTGGAGACCTTCACGATGCCGAGGTCGAGGCCGTCGTGGTCGTCGGCCTGGGCCGCGCCGGTGCTGAGCGCCAACGCTCCGACCGTGCACGCTGCTCCTGCGAGCAGTCGGGTGAACCATGCGTTCATGGGGGTTGCTTCTCTCTGGGTGTCAGGGGTGCGGGCCGACCGACCACCGTGGGGTGGCGGGGCCCAGGAACCGGCGCGCAAGGGACGCCGTGCCGACCTGCCGGAGAGGCAGGTGAGGCACCTGGGGTGGAAAGAAGAAGGTCAGTCGGGAGCGAAGCCGGGCTGACGCAGCAGCTCCAGCGTGCGACCGGGACGCCCGTGGGCCGGCCGGTCGTGCAGGGCCGTCAGCCCGGGGATCCCGGCCGCGGAGGCCAGGGCGGGCACCACCGGGGCGGAGGCCCCGGACTGGGCGGAACCGTCGGGGACGAGGCCCGCGCCAGTTCCGGTCCCGGACGCGCCGGGGGTGGTCAGCAGCGACACCGCGGCGGTGAGCCGCGGCACGGCCCGGCCGAGGCCGTCGGCCTGGCCGGAGTGCAGCGACCGGGCGTCGTACGCGCCGGTCGGAGCGAGAGGTGCCTGCGGGCCGACCGAACCGAGCAGGCCGGCGGTCCGGTCCGTCCCGGTGGTCGGCGCGAGCACGTCGGACGTCGTCGACGTCGCGGCTAGCAGGGTGGTGGCGGGCAGGATCGCGCCGGGCAGGGTCACGGGTGCCGGGGCCGCGGGGAGGTCGACGGCGGGCAGGTCCACGCCGACGCCGAGACCGGGGAGCTGGACGCTCGCCCGTACCGACGGCAGGGACACGTTCACGCCGAGCGACGGCAGGGCGACGAGGCCGAGGTCGACGGCCGGCAGGTCCACGGCCAGGTCGAGGTCGGGGAGCACGGCGGGCAGGCTCTCGACCGTCCGGGTCACGCCGCGGAGGTCGAGCGTGACGGCGGCCGGCCGCGGGGCCGGCGAGGAGGGCTTCGTGGACGTGGCTGGGCGGCTCCGGACGTGGAGCACGGTCGCCGTCACGCGGTCCACCGCGCGGTCGACCTGCTCGACCCGCTTCTTCTCGGCCGCCTTGTGCGCGAGCTTCCGCGCCTTCTCGGCCGCCGCGCGCTGCTCGTGCGTGGGCTGCACCCGGACGACGGGCTTCGTCGTCCGCTGCACCGTCCGCACGACCGGCTTCGCGGTGCGCACGAGCGGCCGCACGACGTCCCTGCGGACCGAGACCCGCGACGAGGTGGAGGCCGCCGACGTGCGGCGGGTCGACGCCTTCGTGCCCGACCGGGACGACGAGTCGGACGAGGGGCGGGACGCCTTCGAGGAGTGGGAGTGCGAGGAGCCGGAGCCGGTGACCGCCTTCGTGGTCTTCTTCACCGTGCTGGACACGTGGTCCAACGTCCCGCTCAACCCGCTGTCCGCCTGCGCGGCACCCGACGTCACGGCCAGGCTCGCGGCACCGGCCGCCAGGACCAGCCCGGCCCGGAGGACCCACCGGCGCAGGCCGGCGCCTGCGGCGTCTCGGGACCCTTCCCGGCGCCGCCACCCCTGACCCCCGAGGTCTGACGTGTCGATGTCCGCACTCAACCAGCGCCGCGGACCCGGCGCAGCAGATAAGTCCGAGAATCAGAAGATTCTCAGCGCCGGGACCGGCCGGGCACAGTGGGAGACGTGACGACGCCAGGACCGGCCGACCCCGCCCTCACGTACGCCGAGGTCGGCGCGACGAGCGGCACGCTGCCGCCGGGCTACCACCACCTCGACGTCGCCCGGGTGGTCGGTCAGGGCCGCGACTGGTTCGACGTGGCCGCCGCCCGGGTGCTGACGTGGGAGGTGCAGCGCCGGGCCGGGCTGGAGGTGGCGGCGACGCGCGAGGTCGCGCTCGGCGTCCGGGCCGTCCTCCGGATGCGCGTCGGCCCGGTGCCCGTCCGCGCGCCCGTCGAGGTCGTGGTCGTCACCGCCGAGCCCGACCGGGTCGGCTTCGCGTACGGGACCCTCGAGGGCCACCCGGAACGCGGGGAGGAGCGCTTCGAGGTCGTGCTGCGCCCCGACGGCGCCGTGGAGGCGCGGATCCGGGCGTTCTCCCGTCCGGGGCGGTGGTTCACGAGGCTGGCCGGCCCGGTGGGGCGCCGGCTGCAGCGGTCGACCACGACGCGCTACCTCGACGCCCTGACCCAGCCGGTGCCCGACGCGTCCTGAGCCGGTCGCGCGCGGGCCGCGCGCCGGGTCAGCGGTGCGCGGCGAGGTGCGCGAGGACCAGGTCGGCGACCCGCTCCGGGGCCTCGCGCTGCGGGAAGTGCCCGACGCCCTCGACGACGACCCGCTCGTACGCGTCGAAGTGGCCCTCCTGCCCCTCGGACTCCGAGGGCGGGTCGCAGGTGTCGGCGCCCCCCTGGACCATCAGCGTCGGCACGGTGAGGTGCTCGACCGCCGCGACCCGCGCGCGGACGTCGTCGTAGCGGGCGTCGACGGGCTCGTCCGCCAGGAACCGCGTGCGGTAGCCGTTGAGGGTCGTGGCCGGCCAGTCCGGGTGCCGGAACGCGACCGCGGCGGTGGCCTCCAGCTCGGCCTCGTCCCACCAGCCCGGCGGGCTCCAGGTCTCCCACTGGCGCCGGGCGAAGCCGACCGGGTCCGCCCGCACGGCCTCCGCGCCGGCGTCGACGTACATCAGCCACTGGTACCAGAAGTTCTGCGCCTGGGCGAAGGACGGGAACGCGAAGGTCCCGCGCGGCTGGTAGGCCAGGGCGAGCGCGGCGATGCTGCTCAGCCGCTCGGGCACCAGCGCGGCGAGCTGGTAGGCCACCCGGGCGCCCCAGTCGTGCCCGACCACGGCGAACCGGTCGACCCCCAGCGCGTCGACGAGGTCGAGGACGTCGGAGGCCAGCGCAGCCGCCGTGGCGTCCCGGACCGTCTCCGCCGAGCGGAACGTCGTCCCCCCGGTCCCCCGCCACTCGGGCAGCAGGACCCGGTGGCCCGCGTCGGCCAGCCGCGCGGCGACCGGCCCCCAGGAGCGGGCCGCGTCCGGCCAGCCGTGCAGCAGCACGACGGGCGCGCCCTCCGCCGGACCGAGGACGGTGTAGGCCAGCTCCAGCACGTCGGTGGTCACGGTCGGCACCCGCGGAGCGTAGCCGGGCGGGAGCGTCCGGGGCCGGGTGGTGGGATGGCCGGATGAGCGCACCCGTCCCGTCCGTCCCCGCCCTCTTCGACCTCACCGGGACGCTCGCCCTGGTGACCGGCTCCAGCCGCGGCATCGGGCGCGCGCTGGCCGAGGGCCTGGCGGGGGCGGGCGCGACGGTCGTGCTGAACGGCCGCGACCCGGACCGGCTCGAACGGACCTGGTCCGAGCTCGCCGCGACGTGGGGCGCGGACCGGGTGCACGCGTACGCCTTCGACGTCACGGACGAGCCCGCGGTCGAGGCGGCCGTCGCTCGGGTGCGGAGCGAGGTCGGGGAGGTCGGCGTCCTGGTCAACAACGCCGGGGTCCAGCACCGGGTGCCGATGGTCGACCTCGACGCGGCCGACTGGCGCCGGGTGATCGAGACCGACCTGACGAGCGCGTTCCTCGTCGGCCGGGCCGTCGCCCGGAGCATGATCAGCCGCGGTCGGGGCAAGATCGTCAACGTCGCCTCGGTCCAGTCGGACCTCGCCCGGCCGGGCATCGCCCCCTACACGGCGGCGAAGGGCGGCCTGCGGAACCTCACCCGGGCCATGGCCGCCGAGTGGGCCGCCTCCGGGGTGCAGGTGAACGCTCTCGCCCCCGGCTACCTCGCGACCGAGATGACGCAGGCGCTGGTCGACGACGAGCAGTTCGACGCATGGGTGCGGGGCCGGACGCCGGCCGCCCGCTGGGGTACGCCGGCCGACCTCGTCGGGCCCGTGGTCTGGCTCGCCTCGGCCGCGTCGGACTTCGTCAACGGCCAGACGATCTTCGTCGACGGGGGCATGACGGTCGTCGTGTGAGGGGTGCTGGAGAGCGGGTGCGCCCCGGCTCCGGGGCGGCTGGAGCCACCTGTCGGATTCGAACCGACGACCTACGCTTTACGAGAGCGTCGCTCTACCAACTGAGCTAAGGCGGCGTGCGGTCGCGGGCGGCGGAGCGCCTCACGAACGACGGCCTACTGTACCCAACGCGGAGCCCGGCGTCGAAGCGAACGCCCCGGCACCGGCCCGGGCCTCTCCGCCGTGGTCCCATCGGGTGATGGATCCCTGGCTGCGGCAGCGCGCCCTCTCCCGCGTCACGGTCGGCTGGTGCGTCCTCAGCACCGTCGTCGGCCTCCCCCTCGCCGCCCGCGGCGACGCGTTCTGGCGGGCGTTCGGGCGTCAGCAGGTCGGTTGGGCCGCGGTCGACGCGGGCGTCGTGGTCGTGGCCGACGCCCTGCGCCGGCGACGGATGCGCCGCGGCAACCCGTACGCCCCCGCCACGCTGCAGCGCGAGCGCCGCACCCTGCGCCGGGTCCTCGCGGCCAACGCCGTGGCCGACGCGCTCTACGTCGCCGGCGGCGTCTGGCTGTGGCGGGCGAGCCCGGACCGGCCCGGGCGTGCGGGAGCGGGTGCGGGCATCGTCGTGCAGGGCGCGTTCCTGTGCGTGCACGACACGTTCCACGCGCTGCGCGCCTGACGACAAGGCCCACGGGGCCTCAGTCGGTGCAGCGCACCCCGTCCTGCGGCACCCGACCGTCGTTCAGGTAGGCCTGCACCAGACCGCGCACGCACGCGCTCGACCCGTACGCCGTGTGGCCCTCGCCCTCGTGCGTCACCAGGACGGCGGAGTCGAGGTCCCGGGCCATGTCGCCCGCGTACTCGTACGGGGTGGCCGGGTCCCCGGTCGTGCCCACGACCACGACGGGACGGTCCCCCACCCGGTGCAGCCGGCCGGTCTTCGGCGCGGGCGCCACCGGCCAGAGCGGGCAGAAGACGTCGGCCCCGTTGAACGGGCCGAGCACGGGGGCCTTGCGCTCCAGGCCGGCCGCGCGGCGGTCGGCGGCCGCCACGCTCCGGGCCTGGCTGTCGAGGCAGCGGATGGCCGGGAAGGCGGTGGCCACCGAACCGTAGTGCCCGTCGGCGCCGCGCTCGTTCCCGGCGTCGGCGAGGCCGAGCAGCCCGGACCCCTGCCCGCGCAGCGCCTGCTCCAGGACGGCGGACAGCCGCGGCCAGCCGGCCGCGCCGTCGTAGAGCGGCGTGACGACCCCGGACACCCCGAGCGCCTGCGTCAGCTGCCGGTCACCCGAGCCCGGGAGCGGGTGGGCGTCCAGGTCGGTGAGGATCCGGCGGACCGTGGCGAGCACGTCCGCGCGGTCGCGGCCGAGGGCGCAGCCCTGGGACTCGCACCAGCTCGCGAAGTGGCCGAGCGCCCGCTCGAAGCCCTGGATCTGGTCGACCGGGGAGTCGTCGCCGAGGTCGACGGCGCCGTCCAGCACCATCGGGCCCGTGTGCTCGGGAAAGGTGTCGGCGTACTGGGCCCCGATCTGCGTCCCGTAGGAGAAGCCGAGGTAGTGCAGGCGTTCGTCGCCCACGAGCCCGCGCAGCAGGTCGAGGTCGCGGACGGTGTCCGCAGTCGAGATGTGCTCGAGCAGCGCGCCCGACCCGGCCAGGCAGTCGCGGCCGAAGCCCTCGACCGCGGAGTTCAGGGCTGACGCCTCGGCCGCGTCGTCCGGGGTCCCGTCCAGCGCGAAGAGCCGGTCCAGCGTCGCGTCGCTCGAGCAGCGGACGGGCGTCGAGCGGCCGACCCCGCGCGGGTCCCAGCTCACCAGGTCCCAGTGCTCCAGCCCCTGCGTGGAGAAGCCGGACAGCAGCCCGAGGCCGGACCCGCCCGGGCCGCCGGGGTTGAGGAAGAGCGACCCGAGCCGCGGCGACGCGGTGGCCCGGACGCGGCCCATCGTCAGGGTGAGCGCCCGGCCGTCCGGCGCGGACCAGTCCAGCGGCGCCGCCACGGTCGCGCACTCCACCCGCCGCGTGCAGCGCGACCACGTGGGCCGCTGGCCGGTGTAGCGGGCCAGGCCCGTCCCGGGCGGCGGGTCGACGACGCCGGGGGCCACGACCGCGGGCACGGGCAGCAGCGGCCGGCCGTCGGGCGGCGTCGGTGCGACGTCCGGCAGGACCGGCCCGCTCGGCGCGGCCGACGAGACGCCCGGGACCGGGCTGCCGGGCGGGCTGCTGGCCGGGCCGGACGGCGGGCCGGCGCTGCACCCCGCGAGCAGGGACACGAGCACGACCGCGACGCCGGCCAGCCGGACGGCGACCGGGGAGCGGCGCGACGTCACGCGGACGGGTCGCTCCGGCGCCGACGTTCCTTCGTGCGGCCGGGGGTGGGCTCCGGGCGCTCCTCGTAGGTCTGCCGCGAGCCGCAGACGCTGGCCCGGCTGCACGAGCTGACCGCCCCGCTGTCCTTCATCCGCACGAGGACCGCGTCGGCGGGCACCTGGTGGGCCACCACGACCCCGGCCTCGCCGTCGACCTCCACGGACGCGCCGACCCCGGGCACCTCGCGGGCGAACTCGGCGTAGAGGGGGTGCTCGTACTTGAGGCAGCACATGAGCCGGCCGCAGGCCCCGGAGATCTTGAGGGGGTTGGGCGGCAGGTCCTGGACCTTCGCCATCCGCAGGCTGACCGGCTCGAAGTCCTTGAGGAAGGTGGCGCAGCACAGGTCGCGGCCGCAGTTGCCGATGCCGCCGGTCAGGCTGGCCGCGTCGCGCGACCCGACCTGGCGCAGGTCGATCCGGGAGTCCAGGGCGCGGGCGAGCTCGCCGACCAGGGACCGGAAGTCGACCCGCTGCGGGGCCGTGAAGTAGAAGACGACCAGCTCCTCGGGAGCCGTTGTGGGGTCGAGGTAGTCGACGCCGACGATCTTCATCGCCAGCCCGTGCCGCTTGATCAACCGGCGGGCGACGAGCTTGGCCTCGGCGCGGCGCCGGCGGTGCTCCGCGTCGCGCGCGACGTCGGCCTCGTCCGCCGGACCGGCGCACACGGGCAGGTCGACCAGCCCGGCACCCTGCTCGGGATCGACCCACTCCGGGGCCCAGACGCACTCGGCGACCTCGGGGCCGGCGTCCGTGGGCACGAGGACGCGGTCCCCGACGTGGAACGTGGCCTCGCCGGGGTCGAGGTAGTAGAGCCGTCCGTAGCGCTCGAACGACACCGCCATGACGCGGGGCATGGGCGCCAGCGTACGAGGCCCCACCAGGCCGCTCCGTCCGGGAAAGACGGAAGCCCGGCAGATGCGGGTCTGCCGGGCTTCCTCGGGTGGGCGAACTGGGGGGCAGGGAGCCCACCCGCGCCAGGTACGTCGGGGACGGTTCGAGCCGCACGCGAGGTGCGCCCAACCTGTCTGCTCATGTCTAGTCGATCGACGCGGCGCGCGTCCACCGGAGGGCGCAAGCCGCAGCAGGAACTGAGGTTTTCCTGAACTACGGCTGCGGGTCGGCGTCCGGATGCGGCCCACGAGCGGGGGATCGGCTGTCGATGTGGCCTCGTCGGGGCGGTCAGTGACCGGTGTCGAAGATCCCGAGGAGGTCGCGGACGAAGACGGCCTCGGCGTCGCTCTCGCGCGGGAGGACGCCGGCGGGCGGCAGCCCCCCGGAACCGCCGTCGGCGGCACCGAACCCCATGCTCCAGTCCGGGAACTCGCGCTCGTCCTGCTCGCGGGTCCGCACCAGCGTCACGTCGTCGTGGCGCGGGTCCTGCTCGATGGAGGCGTACAGCGACTCGACGACGTCCTGGTCGCCCTCGAGCACCTGGAGGAAGCCGCCGTCGGAGTAGAGCAGCAGGCCGGTGATGCCGACGGCCTCGTTGTAGGTCCTGCTCGCCCACATCAGCTCGAGGAGGCCCTGACCGGTGACCGACGCCGCCACCCGGCTCACGTAGACGAGCGAGAACGTCACGCGCGGAACACTAGGACAGAGCGGGGCCCGACGGACGATCCGCGCCGCTCACGCCTCGACGAGGGTGATCATGGTCGACTCCAGCGCCAGCAGCGGGGCGACGTTGCCCTCCAGCGCCGTGCGGCAGCCCAGCAGGGCGTCGATGCGGCGCAGGGTGGACTCGGGCGACGAGCGCCGCGCGAGCGTGGCCAGCCGGGGCCCCAGCGCGTCGTTGACCAGCGCCGCGCCGGACCCGGTCTGCAGGCTCAGCACGTCGCGGTAGAAGCCGGTCAGCTCGGTCAGCGCGCGGTCGATCGCGTCCCGCTGGAAGCGCTTGGCGCGGGCCCGCTGCTGCTCCTCGAGCTCCTTGACCGCGGCCGCCGCCTGGCGCGGACGTGCGCCCCGCGTCCCGAAGCCGAGGGCCTCCTCGAGCGCGGCCCGCTCGCGGGCGTCGACCAGCTCGGTGGCCGCCGTGGCCTCGGCCGAGCACATCTCGACGAGGCGGGCCGCCGCACCCAGGCAGGCCGAGAGGCTGGTCAGGCCGAAGGGGATCTGCAGGATCTCCCGACGGCGCTCGCGGGCCGTCTCGTCGCGGGCCAGGACCCGTGCGCGTCCGACGTGGCCCTGGGCCGCCTTGGCCGCCTCGGCCGCGAGCGCGGGCTCGACGCCGTCCCGGCTGACCAGCAGCCGGGCGACGGCGTCCGTCGTCGGGGTGGCCAGGGACAGCAGCCGGCAGCGCGAGCGGATGGTCACCACGACGTCGTCGGAGGTCGGGGCGCAGAGGATCCACACGGTCGCGGGCGCCGGCTCCTCGACGCTCTTGAGCAGCGCGTCGGCGCCGCGCTCGGTCACCCGGTCGGCGTCCTCCACGACGATCACCTGGCGGCGCCGCATCGTGGGGCTCATCGCCGCCCGGCGGACGAGGTCACGGACCTCCTCGACCCCGATGGACAGCTGCTCCGTGCGGACGAGCGTCACGTCCGGGTGGGCCCCGCTCAGCGCCGTGCGGCAGCCGTTGCAGGTCCCGCAGCCCGGCTCCACCCCGCCGGGACGCTCGCACTGCAGGGCGGCGGCGAAGGCCCGCGCCGCGTTCGAGCGACCGGAGCCCGGGGGCCCCACGACCAGCCAGGCGTGGGTCATCGCGTGCTCGACGCCGCGGGCCGCGCGGCGCAGGGTCTCCACCGCCGCGTCCTGGCCGACCAGGTCTCCCCACACGCCGTAGGCGACGTCGGGCGCGTACGCGCTCATCCGGGCAGTGTGCCAGCCGGGTCCGACAGCAGGCGGTCCACGCGGGTCGCGATCGTGGCGGCCAGCTCCTCGCGCGAGCGCCGGGCGGGCAGCACCAGGTAGCGGTCCGGGTCGCGGGCGGCCAGGTCCAGGAAGAAGGCCCGGGCGCGGTCGTGGAGGTCCAGGCCGGCGGACTCGAGCCGGTCGGGTTCGGTCAGGGTGCCCAGCCCCTCGGCCGCCTCCAGGTCGAGCAGCACGGTCAGGTCGGGCCGGAGGTCCTCGGTCGCCCAGCGGGCGACGCCCTCCACCTCGTCCGGGTTCAGGACCCGGCCGGCGCCCTGGTAGGCGACCATCGAGTCGACGTAGCGGTCGCAGACGACGACCGCGCCGCGGGCCAGGGCCGGACGGACGAGCTCGTGCAGGTGCTCGGCCTTGTCGGCGGCGTAGAGCAGGGCCTCGGTCCGCGCCCCGACGTCGCCGGCGTCGCCGTGCAGCAGGACCCCGCGCAGCAGGGCACCGAGCGCGGTGGCGCCGGGCTCGAACGTGGTCACGACCTCGTGCCCGCCGGCGGCCAGGTGCTCGGCGAGGAGCCGCACCTGGGTGGACTTGCCGACGCCGTCGCCGCCCTCGAAGACCACGAAGATCCCGGTCGGGGCGGTCATGCCCCACGCTTCCGGACCGACTTCGCCCAGCGCTCCACGAAGTCCTGGCGGGCCCGCCGGTGGCGCTGCCGGGCGCGCTCGTGCTCCCGGCCGGCGGCGAACGCCTCGGCCGGGCTCAGCGCGTCGAGGTCCGGGACGGCGGGCGGCGGCCCGAGCCGGACGGCCGCGAGCAGCGGCGCCGGCTTGCGCAGCAGGGCCAGGGCGGCGGCCGCCTCCTCGGGCAGGACCGGCGCGGCCACCCGCGCGAGCGCGCGCAGCCGGTCCGTGGCCCGGCGGACCTGGTCCCAGGCCGCGTCGGTGGCGTCGGCCCGCAGCGGGTCGGCGACCTCGCGCAGCCGTCGGGTCTCCACCTCGAGCAGGCGGGCCAGGACCTCGACGGCCGGCTCGGCGCCGTCCACGGTGAGCCGCGGCGTACGCGCGGCGGCCACGAGGCGCTCGAGGACGGAGAGGTAGCGCTCGCTGCGCAGCGGTGCCGCCGGGGTGCCCGGCGCCCCCGCCGGGCCGAGCCCGTCACGGACCGCCTGCTCCCCGGTCGCGGCGACCAGCCAGTCCAGGTCGTCGGTGAGGTCCTCGGTCCACGAGGGCTCGAGCCCGGGCGCGAGGCCCGCCAGCTCGGCGCGGAGCGCGGCCGCCTCGGCCGAGAGCCGGCCGAGCGCGTCCCCGTCGCCGCCGCGCAGGGCGAGGTCGCAGCGGACGATCTCGCGGAGCCGGTTGCCGACGACGGCACCGACGAAGCGGCGGAAGGGCATGCTCCCGTCGAGCGCCTGCTCGGCCGGGATGTCGGACGACCCCGTGGCCGGTGCGCCCAGCCGGGTCACCAGCCGCGGGAAGCGGGGCACGCGGTTGGCCCCCACGCTGCGGAACGCCCGGTCCACGGACGCGCGCTGGTCGTCGCTCAGGCCCGGGCCGACCGGGGTGAGCATGACCTCGCGGTAGCGGGCCGTGGTGAGACCGCCACGGCGCACGGTCACCTTGTCGTCGCGGATCAGCGCGAGGGTGGTGCCGGCGTCGTCGCGCAGGGCGAACTCCCGCCGGTCGCAGTTCAGGGCCGCGACCGGGCCGAGGGTCGCGCGCCGGCGCAGCGGACGGATCAGCGACGCGAGGTCGTCCGGCAGGTCCGCGTGGCCCATCAGCTCGATGCGGTCCTTGGGCAGCAGCGGCTGCCAGTCCGGCGCGGTGAGGAACCACTCCCCCCGCCCGTCCAGCACGCGGTGCGCCAGCAGCACGCCGGAGCGGATCAGCCGGTGGTCCGGGGCGTCGAGCAGGGTGACGTCGATCGTGTACGGGGCGTTGTGACCGCCACGGGCGACGACGTTGTGCAGGCCGACGTCCCGGTTGACGAGCCGCGGCTCGACCGAGCTGAACGGCACGTCGTACAGACGCTGGCCCGGTGGCCGCCCCGGGACCGGCGGCGGTTCCGGGGGCAGCGGCTCCTCGACCTGGAGCAGCCGGGCACGCCGGGCCTCCGCGCGGTCCTGCTGGCGGGACCTCTTCGCCTCGGCCCGGCCCGCCTTCTTGCGGCCCTTGGCCATCAGCTCGTCGGTGCGGAGGCCGTGGCGCGCGGCTTGGCGGCCGCCTTCTTCGCCGGTGCCTTCGTGGCCGCGGTCTTGCTGGCCGCGGCCTTCTTGACGGGTGCCTTCTTGGCCGCCTTGGCCGGCGCGCGTCGCGTCGTCTTCTTCGGCGCCGGGCCCTTGGCCCGCTTGTCCGCCAGCAGCTCGGCGCCGCGCTCCGCGGTGATCGTCGTCGGGTCGTCGTCGCGGCGCAGGGTCGCGTTCAGCTCACCGTCGGTCACGTACGCGCCGAACCGGCCCTCCTTGACCACCATCGGGCGCCCGGAGACCGGGTCGGGACCGAGCTCGGCCAGCGGTGGCTTGGCCGCGGCCCGCCCCCGCTGCTTGGGCTGGGCGTAGACCGCCTCGGCCTGCTCGAGGGTGATGTCGAAGATCTGGTCCTCCGACTCGAGCGAGCGGGAGTCCGTCCCCTTCTTCAGGTAGGGCCCGTAGCGGCCGTTCTGCGCGGTGACCTCCTCGCCGTCCAGCGTGCCCACGACGCGCGGCAGGCTCATCAGCCGGAGCGCGTCCTCGAGGGTGACGCTGTCGACGCTCATCGAGGCGAACAGCGACCCCGTGCGGGGCTTCGCGCTCTTGGGCGCGTCCTCCTCGAGCACCTCGGTCACGTACGGGCCGAAGCGGCCCTGCTTGGCCACCACCGTCCGGTGGGTCTCCGGGTCGGTCCCGAGCTCGCGCTCCTCGCCCATCGGCTTGCTGAGCAGCTCCTGCGCCAGCTCGTACGTGAGCTCGTCCGGGGGCAGCTCGTCGTCGACGTTCGCGCGGCGCCCGTCGGCGTCCTCGACGTAGGTGCCGTAGCGGCCGACGCGCACGACGACCGTCGAGCCCAGGTCCCCGACCGGGAAGGTCGAGAGCCGGCGGGCGTCGATGTCGCCCAGCTCGGAGACCAGGCGCTGCAGGCCCTCGTGGCCGGCCAGGTCCTCCTCGGAGATGACCGGCGCGTCGGGACCGGGCTCGCCGTTGGCGTCGGTGCTGCGCTTGCCGCCGGCACCGAAGTAGAAGTCCGTCAGCACCGCGACCCGCGCGGCGTTGCCGTTGGCGATCTCGTCGAGCGTGTCCTCCATCTGCGCCGTGAACTTGTAGTCCACCAGCGCCGGGAAGTGCTCCTCGAGCAGCCGGGTCACGGCGAAGGCGAGCCAGGTCGGCACCAGGGCCGACCCCTTCTTGAACACGTAGTCACGGCTCGTGATCGTGCGGATGATCGACGCGTAGGTCGACGGCCGGCCGATGTCGAGCTCCTCGAGCTTGGCCACCAGCGACGGCTCGGTGTAGCGGGCCGGGGGCCGCGTCTCGTGGCCGGCCGGGGTGAGCGACTCGGCCCGCAGGGACTGGCCCTCGGTCAGCTGCGGCAGCCGCGTCTGCGCGTCGTCGCCGCTGGAGTCGGGCTCGTCGCTCGACTCGACGTAGGCCTTGAGGAAGCCGTGGAAGGTGAGGGTGCGCCCCGACGCCACGAACGTACAGGGCTCGGCGCCGGCGGGGGTCGCCTCGATGCGCACGGTGGTGGAGAACCCCTCCGCGTCCTTCATCTGCGACGCGATGGTCCGCATCCAGATCAGCTCGTAGAGCCGGAACTGGTCGCCCCGCAGACCCGTCTGGGCCGGGGTCCGGAACGTGTCGCCGGCGGGCCGGACGGCCTCGTGGGCCTCCTGCGTGTTCTTGCCCTTGTTGGCGTAGACCCGCGGCGACGCCGGCAGGTAGCTCGCGCCGAACAGCTGGGTGACCTGCGCGCGGGCCGCGTTGATCGCGGTGTCGGAGAGCACCGAGGAGTCGGTACGCATGTAGGTGATGTAGCCGCCCTCGTAGAGGTCCTGCGCCACCGACATCGTCCGCTGCGCCGTGAAGCCGAGCTTGCGGCCGGCCTCCTGCTGCAGCGTGGTGGTGCGGAAGGGCGCGTACGGCTTGCGGGTGTACGGCTTGGAGTCGACGCCGACGACCGAGAACGGGGCGGTCTCCAGCGACGACGACAGCGTGCGGGTCTGCGCCTCGTCGAGGTGCACGAGGACCTCGTTGGACCGGGTCAGGAGCTGGCCGCGGCTGTCGAAGTCACGACCCTGCGCGACGCGGCGGTCCCCGACGCGTGTGAGCCGCGCCGGGAAGTGCGGCGGCTCGGCCCCGTCGCCGGCGTCGAGCACGGCGTCCAGGTCCCAGTACGACGCGGTGCGGAACGCGATGCGCTCGCGCTCCCGCTCGACCACCAGGCGGGTGGCGACGGACTGCACGCGCCCGGCCGACAGCCGGGGCATGACCTTCTTCCACAGCACCGGGGAGACCTCGTAGCCGTAGAGGCGGTCGAGGATCCGGCGGGTCTCCTGGGCGTCGACGAGGTCGGTGTCGAGGTCGCGGAGGTTGGCCACCGCGTCGGCGATCGCCTTGGGCGTGATCTCGCGGAACACCATGCGCCGCGCCGGGACCTTGGGCTTCAGCTCCTGCAGCAGGTGCCAGGCGATCGCCTCGCCCTCGCGGTCGTCGTCGGTGGCGAGCAGGAGCTCGTCGGCCTGGGCGAGCGCGTCCTTGAGGGAGCGCATCGTGGCCTTCTTGTCCTGCGCGACCACGTAGAGGGGCTCGAAGTCGTGCTCGACGTCGACGCCGGTGCGGGCCCACTTCTCACCCTTGTACTTGGCGGGGACCTCGGCGGCACCGGTCGGGAGGTCGCGGACGTGACCGCGGCTCGACTCGACGATGTAGCCGTCGCCGAGGTAGCTCGCGATGCTCGCGACCTTGGTCGGGGACTCGACGATGACGAGCCGGAGCCCGCTCCCGCCCGCCTTCGACCGGCCTGCTGCCGCCTTCGCCACGTGATCCTCCATCTGGTGCCCGCCCGCTCGGGGCGCGAGCCGGGCACACTCTACGGCCCGGTCTACCCCTCCAGCGCGCAACGATGCAGCGCGCTCGACCATTCCTGGAGCACGGTCGGATTCAGGGGTCGTTCAGGCCGGGCTCAGGGAGCGAGCACGACGCCGTCGACCGCGAGGTCGCGGACACGCCCCACCAGCTCGACCGCGAGGGCGGGTCCGTCGGCGTCCAGCAGCCCGGCCACCGTGTCCACGAGGGTCCGCAGCGACAGCTCGCCGTCGCACGCGCCGAGCACCCCGGCGGCCGCCGTGTCGAGGGCCACCGCGCGGCGCAGCCCGCGCTGCTGGCGGAGCACGATCGTCGACGGGTCGTCGGCGCCCGGGGCCCCGGTCGTCTCCTCGACCACGTCGGGCGCGAGGCGCCAGGCGGTGTCGAGCACCTCGTCGGCGCTTCGGCCCCGCCAGGCGTCGACGACGTCGAGCTCGTGCGCGAAGGCCGGCGCGACCGGCTGCTCGACCGCGTACGGCCAGCTCTCGAACGTCCGGTGCGCCGGTCCGGACGCCGCGGGGCGACGGGCGGTGAGCCAGCCCATCCCGACGCCCTCGATGCCGAGGTCGTCGAAGTAGGCGCACCAGGCGGCGTAGCGCTCGCGGTAGTCCGGCGCCCCGGTCAGGCCGGCGTCGGCGAGCCAGAGCTCGACGTAGGCGTACGGGTCGAGCACCTCGCGCTCGACCACGTGGACGTCGAAGGTCGGGTCGAGCCAGCCGCCGACCCGGTCGACCCAGCCCTCGCCACGCACGTGGGCCCAGTTCGCGAGGACCTGCAGCACGCCGCCCTCGGCCAGGTGGTCCGCGCCCTGGCGCACCACGGCCTCGACCAGACCGTCGGAGCGGCGGGTGCCCTCGCGGTAGGTCAGCCGTTCACCGGTCGGCGGCGAGAGGACGTACGGCGGGTTCGTCACGACCAGGTCGAAGCGCTCCCCCGCGACGGGCTCGTAGAGGTCGCCCTCGCGCAGGTCGACGGCCACCCCGTTGAGGTCGGCGGTGAGCCGGGCGAGGACCAGCGCGCGGGGGTTCAGGTCGGTGGCGACGACCTCGCGGGCGTGCCGCGCGAGGTGCAGGCTCTGGACGCCGCAGCCGGTGCCGAGGTCGATCGCACGGTTCACGGGACGGCGGACCGTCAGCTGGGCCAGCGTCGACGAGGCCGAGGAGACGCCCAGCACGAAGTCGGCGCGCATCGGGGTGACCCGCGTGTCCAGCCCGGGGGTCAGGTCGGAGGCGATCCAGCCCGAGGCGCCGTCGTCGGACGCGTACGGGCGGAGGTCGACGAGCGCGACGGCCGTGTCGTCGTCCGCCTCGAGGATCCCGGCGGTGATCAGGTCCGGGACGAGACCCGGCAGGGCCCGGTCGAGGTCGCGGCGCGGGACGCGGTCCTGCAGCAGCCACAGCCGGGTGAGCGTGGCGAGCGGGTCGTCGCGCCCGGCGAGGGCGAGCCGGGCGGGGACGGTGGCGTTCCGTCCGAGCGCCGCGTGCGCCGGCTCGCCGATCGCCGCCACGACGGCGTCGACCTCGTAGCGGTGCCCGGCGAACACCGCGGTGAGCGCGGCGCAGACGTCCGGGGTCAGCAGGCGGTCGGGTGCGCCGTCGACGGCCGACATCAGCGCAGCTCGACCGCGGCGCCGAGCAGCAGCGGTCCGAGCAGGGCGGCGTACGGGGCCGCGTCGGTGGGGTCGTCGGCCGGGTGGACGTACGTGCCGGGGAGCCAGCCGGCGGTCGCGGCCGTCGCCGCGAGCTCGGCGGCCCAGCCCTGGTCGTGCACGGTCGTGCCCGCCGCGTCGTCGCCCCCGCCGAGCCGGACGAGGAACGGGCTCTGCGGGGCGAGCTCGGCGCAGGCGGCCGGCTGGAACGAGCCCGGCCGCATCAGGACGGCCAGGTCGAACGAGCCGGCCGTGGCGTCCACGGTGCCGGGCTCCGGCCGCAGCACCACCTCGTAGTCGGGGGCCCGGCCGGCCTGCGCGAGGACGTCGCCGACGGCGGTCCGCCACGAGCCGTCCACGAGGACGACCGTGGGACGGTCGACCGCCGCGTCGTGGCCGAGTCGCCGTACGGCCCCGGGGGCGTCGTCGACGAGGGGCACGGCCACCGCGCCGACCCGGGCGCAGGCGAGCAGGCCTAAGACGAGCTCGGGCCCGACCGGCAGGGCGAGCACCACGGTGCTCCCGGGCGTCACGCCGAGCTCGCGCAGCGCCCCGCCGAGCTGACCGACCTGCTCGAGCAGCCCGGCGAAGGAGAAGAAGGAGCGTTCTCCGGCCGGGGCGCTCGGGTTCAGCAGGGCGGGTTCGTCGGCACGGCCGCGGACGACGTGGCGGTCGAGGGCGTTGAACGAGAGGTTCAGCGTGCCGGCCGAGGTCGCCGACGGGCGGATGAACCAGTCGAGCGCCCCGGCCTCGGGGGTGGGTCTCGCCACGGCGTCAGCCGATGTTGCGCTCGACCGGGGTGCCGACCTCGGTCTGGGCCTGAGCGGCGTGCGTGCCGTGCTGCGTGCCGCTGCCGACGGACGGGGTGCCCGAGGAGGACCCGCCGTCGTCGTGCAGGACCGAGCCGCGGCGCGCGCTGATCACGAGCATCACGACGATGACCGCGACGGCCGCGAGGGCGATGACGAAGCGGAGGCCGTTCGGGTCGCTGCTGAGCGGCGACATGGCCACGACGGCCGGAGCGATCAGCAGGGCGACCAGGTTCATGACCTTGATCAGCGGGTTGATGGCCGGGCCGGCGGTGTCCTTGAACGGGTCGCCGACCGTGTCGCCGATGATCGTCGCCTCGTGGGCGGCCGAGCCCTTGCCACCGTGGTGACCGTCCTCGACCAGCTTCTTCGCGTTGTCCCAGGCGCCACCGGAGTTGGCCAGGAACACGGCCATCAGCGTGCCGCAGGCGATCGCGCCGGCGAGGTAGCCGGCGAGCGCCGGGGCACCGAGGCCGAAGCCGACCGCGATCGGGGCGCAGATGGCCAGCAGGCCCGGCGTCGCCAGCTCGCGCTGCGAGTCGCGGGTGACGATGTCGACGACCTTGCCGTACTCCGGCTTGCCCGTCCCGTCCATGATCCCGGGGATCTCGCGGAACTGACGGCGGACCTCGTAGACCACGGCGCCGGCCGCGCGGCTCACCGCGTTGATGGCGAGGCCGGAGAAGAGGAAGACGACGGACGCGCCGATGATCAGCCCGACCAGGGTCTGCGGCGAGAAGACCACCGACTCGTCGACGAAGGTCTGGTAGCGCTCGACGAGCACGCTGCGGATCGAGTCGGTGTACGAGCCGAAGAGCGCGGTGGCGGCGAGGACGGCCGTCGCGATCGCGATGCCCTTGGTGATCGCCTTGGTGGTGTTGCCGACCGCGTCGAGCTCGGTGAGGACCTGGACGCCGTCGCCGTGCACGTCGCCGGACATCTCCGCGATGCCCTGGGCGTTGTCCGAGACCGGGCCGAAGGTGTCCATCGCGACGATGACGCCGACGGTGGTCAGCAGGCCGCAGCCGGCGAGCGCGATGGCGAACAGGCCGACGATCCCGGACCCGCCCAGCAGGAAGGCGCCGTAGACGGCGGCTGCGATGACCAGCGCGGTGTAGACCGCGGACTCCAGGCCGAGGGAGATGCCGGACAGGACGACGGTCGCCGCGCCGGTGAGCGAGGTCTCGCCGACGGTCTTGACCGGCTTGTCCTCGGTGCCCGTGTAGTAGCCGGTGAGCTTGAGGATGGCGGCGGCCAGGACGATGCCGATGACCACCGCGCCGATGGCGACGACCCGCGGGTCGTCGATCGGGGCGGTCGTGCCCGCGCCGAGCTCGGCGAAGCTGCCCGGCAGGTAGGCGAAGGTCGCGATCGCGCACAGGACGGCCGAGATGACGGCCGAGAGGTAGAAGGAGCGGTTGATCGTCCGCAGCGCGTTCTCCCCGGCCCGGGGGCGCGTCAGGAAGATGCCGATCAGTGCGGTGACCACGCCGATCGCCGGGACGATCAGCGGGAAGACGAGGCCGGCCTCGCCGAACGCCGCCTTGCCCAGGATCAGGGAGGCGACCAGCGTCACGGCGTAGGACTCGAAGAGGTCGGCCGCCATGCCGGCGCAGTCACCGACGTTGTCGCCCACGTTGTCGGCGATCGTCGCCGCGTTGCGGGGGTCGTCCTCGGGGATGTTCTGCTCGACCTTGCCCACCAGGTCGGCGCCGACGTCGGCCGCCTTGGTGAAGATGCCGCCGCCGACCCGCATGAACATGGCGAGCATGGCGGCGCCGAAGCCGAAGCCCTCGAGGATCGTCGGGGCGTCGCCCTTGAAGACGAAGACGACGAGCGCGGCGCCGAAGAGGCCCAGGCCGACCGTCGCCATGCCGACGTGCGCGCCGGTGCGGAAGGCGATCCTGATCGCCGGCGTGCGCCCCTCGGTGCCGACGCGGGCCGCGGCGGCCACGCGCAGGTTGGCCCGGGTGGCGAGCCACATGCCGAGGTAGCCGATCAGGCCCGAGAAGACCGCGCCCGCGAGGAAGGCGATCGAGCGCGCGATCCGCAGCCCCCAGTGGGCGCCCTCCTCGTCGGTGTGGGCCGGCAGCGCCAAGAGCAGGAGGAAGGCGACCACCGCGAAGACGCCCAGCGTGCGGAACTGGCGGCTGAGGAAGGCGCTCGCGCCCTCCTGCACCGCGCGGGCGATGTCCTGCATCGCCGGGGTGCCGTCACCGGCCAGGAGGACCTCACGTCGGAAGACGTAGGCCATGAACAGGGCCACGAGCGCGACCACACCCACGATCGCGACGAGGGTGAGGTTGCCGGCGGACAACGTCGTGACGGGCATCGGGGGTCCTCCTGGGAAAAGCTGCGGGGGACGCGTGAGCAAAGGTCACGGCGGCGACTCCAGGCCAGCCAGTCGCACACGTCCTCGTGTTCAGACCGGCGCAGTCTAACCACATGACGTACTGGTTCGGTCGCTCGCCAGGCCCGCCGCGCGCGACGCCCTCCGCGACCCGCACCACGTACCGCCCGACCCATTCGTCACAGCCGGCGCTCACGCCACCGGCCCGGCGTGCGCGCGTCCCGTCAGCACCTTCGGCAGGCCCGGGACCCGGAGCCCCGCGGGGACCTCGACGGTCACGCTCACCACGTAGTCGACCTCGTCCCCGACCCGGTCGCAGCGGGTGACGCGCGCGTCGTTGGCCCGGGCCACCCGCGCGGCGGCCGGGCAGGGCGGGCGGCCCTCCGCGTACGCCGCCGCCCCGCTCAGCGCGGCCAGGTCGGCCGCACCGTGGGCACGGTGCCCGACCACGAGGTAGACCGCCGCGACCATCGCCATCGTGGCCACCACCCCGACCACCGCCATCAGGCCGACGACCAGCAGCGTCCCGCTGCCCCGCTCCCCGCGTCCCTCTCCCGTCCCGCCGCCCCGCTCGCCGCGCCCCTCTCCCGTCTGCTCCTGGCGGTCCCCTCCCGTCGTCCCGGTCACCAGTCGCCCCCGGGCTCCTTGGCAACCCGGGC
This sequence comes from Microlunatus spumicola, assembly GCF_039536445.1. Classification (NCBI taxonomy): domain Bacteria; kingdom Bacillati; phylum Actinomycetota; class Actinomycetes; order Propionibacteriales; family Propionibacteriaceae; genus Microlunatus; species Microlunatus spumicola. The sequence continues at coordinate 957,880 of NZ_BAAAYR010000004.1, forward strand.
CTGCGCCCCGAGCGGCACCGCGGGCAGCCCCTCGACCAGGGGTCGCGCCCGCACCCGGACGGTCACGGTCACCACCCCGGCCCGTGTCGTCGTCGTGACGCTGGCCCCGGCAGGCGCGGCCGCGCGGGCCATCCGGACGCCCTTCGTGTCGCCCCGCGCCGCCTGCCGCGCGACGGCCGCCGCCGTGTCGACGCACCGCAGCTCCACGACGACCAGGAAGATCGCCCACAGCATCATCCCGAGCAGCGCGAGGGCCGCGAGGGTGGCGACGGCCAGCTCGGCCGTCACCATCCCCCGCTCCCCCCGGCGCCGCACCGTGGACCCCGACCTCACGCCTCCGGGCACCGTGCGACGCCCCGCCCTCAGTGGGCGAACTTCAGGAACGTGCTCAGCACCTTGAGCACGATCCCGAGGAGCGCGGCCTTGACGGCGCCGGACGTCACCACGGCCAGCAGCACCCCGGCGATGGCCACCGCCGCGACGATGCCGACCGCCCACTCGGCGCTGACCATGCCCCGCTGGGACCGCCCGCCGCGGGTCGGCACCGACGCCGCCCACGCGACGACGGAGCCGTCCACCGCGGAGCCGTCTTCCGAACGGCCACCCGCGCCGCCGTCCACCCCGGCCCGCCCGTCCTGCCGACCGGGCCCCCGCCCCTCGCCGCACCCGGCCGTCCCGGCAGCCGGGACCGCCGGTCCCTTCCCGACCACCGTGTCCTGCACCTGCACCATCTGGGACCTCCTCAGGTCTCCCACCCCTCCGGGGTGCTGCGTCCGCTCGGACGCACCGGGAGTGTCATGACGCCGGGCCGGACGAGCCGGTCGGCGGCGGGGTTGTGCACGGCGGCGGCCCCGTGCGGCTCGGGCTGTGGACGGGCGGACGCCGCCCCGGGTCACCACGACAACGCCCGGGCCAGCGCCGACGCGACGGTCGGCACGACGCCCAGCAGCAGGAACGCCGGGATGAAGCAGGTCATGAGGGGCAGCACGCTGCGGACGCCCACGCTGCGCGCCACCACCTGCAGCGCGGCCTCGCGACGACCGCGGGCCTGGACCGCGTGGTGCCGCAGCGTGGTCACGAGCAGCGTGCCCGACTCGACGGAACGCGCGAGGTCGGCCGCGGCCGGCCCGAGCTGCGCGTGGTCGGCGAGCTGGAGCCAGGCGTCGGCGTCGGCCACCCCGAGGTCGGTGGCCGCCCGCACGCGGCCGAGGTCCTCGGCCACCGGCCCGTCGAAGGCGTCGACCACGACGCGGCACGCCCCGCGGACCGGCAGACCGGCCGCGAGGCAGGAGGCCATGAGCTCGAGGGCCTGCGGCGTCTGCAGCACCAGGACCTGACGCCGTCGGCGGGTGGCGGCCGGTTCCACCCGCCCGAGCAGCACGACGACCGCCAGCGCCACGACAGGTCCGAGCGACCAGGCCCAGCCGCTCGCCAGGCCGGCGCGCCCCGCGAGCAGGGCGGCGACCAGCCCGAGCGCCGTCCCCGGCACGACCCGTCGGGCCAGCGGGACGGCGTCGGACCGACCCCGCACCCAGGACCCGGCGCGCGACCGCGGCGGACGGTCCCGGGCCACGAGGGCGCCCAGGTCGCGGGGCGGGGGCAGCAGCGCGAGGACGCAGGCACCCGCGAGCAGCGCGGTGACCCACGCCCACGACGAGGGCCAGGCCAGCTCCGGCCCCACGTCAGCCCCCGGCCGCCGCGTCGCCGGCCAGCCGCTCGATCCACAGGACGCCCGCGGCGGCGAGCAGCAGACCCAGCAGCAGGCAGGCCCACCCGACCGGGCCGGCCACGAGCCACTGCAGGGGACGGCCGCCGAGCAGGTAGCCGAGCCCGACGCCGACCAGCGGCAGGACCGCCATGACCTTGCCCGTCGAGCGGGGAGCGGCGAGCTCGGCCGACACGACCGCACGCAGCGACTCGTCGGACGCCAGGCCCGACGCGACCTCCTCGAGGGCGGGCGCCATCGGCGCACCGGTGGAGGACGACACCTGCCAGGCGCGGGCGAGGTCGAGCAGGCCGCCGTGGCCCGGCTCGACGGCCCGGGCGCGCAGCGCGTCGGGCACGTCACCGCCGATCTGCTGGACGGCGGCCGCCTCGGCGAGCACCGGGCAGTCGTCCGCGACGAGCACCAGCGCGTCGGACGGCACCTGGCCGACCCGGACGTACGACGCCAGGACCCCGCACGCGCGGGCCACGTCGGACTGGGCCCGGCGAGCGGCGCGGTCGCGCGCGTGCAGCACGAGGATGCGCAGGACGGTGCCCCCGGCGACGACCAGCGCCGCCCCGAGGACGGCACCCTTCGCGCCGCCGACCACCGTCCCGAGGCCGACGGTGCCGACCGCGCCGGCGAGCGCGAGCAACCCACCGGTGCGGCGTCGTACCGGAACCCGGTCGCCCGCGGGTCCGGCCCGCAGGCGGACCCGCGAGACCGCCGCCGGCGGCCGGGGGACGGCGAGCGCCGCCGTGACCGCGGCGAGGAGGACGGCGAGCGCTGCCGCGAGCCCGGCGCTCATCGGCCGAGCATCTCTTCGAGGCGCGGCCCGCCGGGTCCGAGCCGGGTCACCCCGCCCCCGGAGAAGGCCACCGCCTGCTCGGTCCTGGTCAGCCCCGTGGCGGCGTCGCGGACGAAGACCGACACCTCGCTGACCCGCCGGCGGCCCTGCGGGTCGCGCGTGATGTGGACCGAGGCGTGCAGGGCCGACGCGATCTGCGCGTGCACGGCGAGCCGGGACAGCCCGGCCAGGGCGGCGAGGGCCTCGAGGCGGGCGGGCACGTCGGCGGACGAGTTGGCGTGGACGGTCCCGCAGCCGCCCTCGTGGCCCGTGTTCATGGCCGTGAGCAGGTCGGCGATCTCCGGGCCGCGCACCTCCCCCACCACGAGCCGGTCGGGCCGCATCCGCAGGGACTGACGGACCAGGTCGGTCAGCGTGACGGCGCCGGCCAGCTCCGAGTTCGCCGGGCGGCCCTCCAGGCGGACGACGTGCGGGTGCGCGGGCGCCAGCTCGCGGGAGTCCTCGACCACGACGATGCGCTCCGTGGGCGGCACGAGGGCGAGCAGGGCGGCGAGCAGCGTGGTCTTGCCGCTGCCGGTGCCGCCGCTGACCAGGAACGCCAGCCGGGTCTGCACGACGCGGGTGAGCAGCTCCGCCGCGCCGGGGGTGACCGAGCCCGACCGGACGCAGTCCTCCAGCGAGAACGTCCGGGCCGCCGGCACCCGGAGGCTGATGCAGGTGCCTGGGTCCGCGATCGTCCCCAGGACGGCGTGGACCCGGCTGCCGTCGGCCAGCCGGGCGTCGACGAAGGGCACGGCGTCGTCGAGGCGACGCCCGACCGACGCCGCCAGCCGCTGGGCCAGGCGCCGCACCTCGGCCTCGGACGAGAAGCGCACCGCGGTGCGCTCGAGCCCCCGGCCGCGGTCGACGAAGACCTGCTCGGGCCCGTTGACGACGACGTCGGTGACGCCCGGCTCGGCCAGCAGGCCCTCGAGCGGGCCGGCGCCGACGCTGTGGGTGTGCAGGAGGTCGAGGGTGTCGATGAGCGCGGAGTCGCTGACCACCCGCCCCTCCGCGCGCAGGGCCTCGGCGACGTCGGCGGGCGTGTGGGTGCGGCCGAGCCGGGCGAGCCGCGTACGGATCGGGTCCAGCTCCTCGAGGGCGCTCACGCCGCCACCCCGTCCGGGTCGTCGAGCAGCCGGCCGCAGAGCCGGGCCAGCGGGGAACGGGCGGACCGGCCCGGCGGCTCGCCGCGCTCCGCGGCCGGCCTGACGGTCGCGTCCTCGGGCAGCGACCCGGCCAGCGGCAGGTCGAGCGCGTCGGCCACCAGGCCCGGCTCGAGGGTGCGTCCCGGTCCCGTGCGGGCCACGACCTCGAGCACCCGGCACCGCGTCGCCAGCGACCGTGCGGCCCGGTCGGCCGCGGCCACCCCGCGGACGTCGGCCCGGACGAGCAGCAGGACGCGACCCGCGCGGCGCAGGACCTCGTCGTGCGCCCGGTCGAGGTGACGGGGCAGGTCGACCACGGTGAGGTCGTTCTCGCGGGCCGCCGAGCCCAGGACGGCCGCCAGCTGCTCGGGCCCGAGCACGAGCTCGGGCCGGACGCCCCGGTCCACCGCCAGCACGTCGACGCCGTCGCAGTGCGGGAGCTGCGCGGTGACGTCGCCGAGGTGCCCGCGCGCCGTCGCGAACCGGCTCCAGCGCCAGCCGGGCAGGTGCTCGGCGCCGAGCAGCACGTCGATGCCGCCGCCGTCCGGGTCCGTGTCGACCAGCAGCGTGCGCAGACCGGCCCGGGCGCCGGTGAGCGCCAGCGCGGCGGCCAGCGTGGAGGTGCCCACACCACCGGCTCCACCCGTGAGGGCGACGACGACGCCCCGGCCCGCGTCGTCGGCCAGCCCGGACAGCGCCGCGGCCAGGTCGGGCGCGCCGCTCGGCAGGGTCGCGACCGCCGCGCGCAAGCGCGTGGACCACGCGTAGGTCTCGACCCGGTCGTCGTCGCGGCCGACGACGTAGACCTCGGGCCGGGGCGGCAGCACGAGCCCGTTCACCTGGTCGGCCCGGTCCCGGCCGACGAGGACCGCCGACGCCGATCGCCAGGACCGCCGGAGGTCGTCGTCCCCGACGGGGTCGTGGGGCGCCAGCCCGACCGCGGCGACCACGGACAGCAGGTGCCGCGCCAGGACCGGGTCGGCGGTGAGCACCAGGACCGGGGGTCCCTCCCCGGTCGGGGGCGGCGACGGGCGGGTCGGCGGAGGCGTGGGTCGGGGCACGCCCGAACCATGGGCGCCGGACGGCCGGTCGTGCCGCTCCACGCACCACCTGTGGACGGATCCGGGCGGTCCGGGACGGACCTGTGGACGACCGGCAGACTCCGGGGTCGGATCACCAGAGTGCAGGTGGACGATCCGACGAGCAGGAAGAAAAAGCGTGTGAGCCACTTCACAGGAGCCCGACGAGAGGGCACACTCGACCACAAGAGATCGCGGGTCCCAGACCCGTGGCATCGAAGGTCCGGCGCCGGGTACCCACGCGGCGACCACCCATTGACACAGGGAGTTGCGTCCCCGGCTCGACCGGGGCCAACGTACGAGACGCACGCTCTGGTCACCCGGCGCCGGACCACCCTCGCCGACCCCGCGACGCGGCCCTCTGCGCGCGCCGAACCGGCGGGCCCCGGCCGCGCGGCTACCGTTTGCGGCATGCCTGCCGCACCCGTCGCCGGCGGCCGCCCGGGTGCCCGGCGTGCCGCCGCGCTGCCGCCCGACGCCGTCGACTGGCTGGTCGGCGACGAGCCCGCCCGCGTGCTCGACCTCGGCTCGGGCCGGGGCGCCTTCGCCGCGACGCTCGTCGACGCGGGCCACGAGGTCTTCTGCCTCGACCAGGACCCGGAGCGGGTCGCCACGCTGCCCGGTCGCCTGGGCACCCGGCTGCACGTGGCCGGCCAGGTCGAGTCGATGCCCTACCTGTCGTGCCACTTCGACGTGGTGACGGCCTCGCAGACGCTGCACCGCTTCGCGCCCGGCCTGGCCCTGACCGAGATCGCGCGCGTGCTGCGGCCGGGCGGGCACCTGGCCGTGATCTACCAGACGCGCGACGACACCGTCCCGTGGGTCAAGCGGCTGATGGCGATCCTGCAGCGCGTGGACGCGTCGGCGATGCAGGGCGCCTACGGGGACACGTCGATCGCGGAGGTGGGTGAGAGCCCGTACTTCACGGACCTCGAGCGGCGCGACTTCCGCACCTGGGTGCCGACCACCCGGGACGCGCTGGTGACGATGGCGCAGCGCCGGCCGGCCGTCGCGGCGCTGGGCGCCGCCGAGCGCGAGGCGGTGCTCGCGGAGGTGGGCGGGCTGTACGACTCCTCGGCCCGCGCCCCGGAGCCGCTGCTGCTGCCCTTCCGCACGACCTGCTGGCGGGCCTGGGTCGACCACACCGAGCTCGCGATCGACGACGACCCGGCGCTGACGATCGCGGTCTGACCGGGTCCGGGCGCAGTGAAGGGCGACGCGCACGAGACCGGGTCAGCACCCCGGGCTGTTCGTCGTCGCCCTCCACACCGGGGCTGAACCCCGGCATGCGCTATTCATACCCGTTCCGCACCATCTGACACACGGCGGCCCCCTCCGATCTCCCGGTTCGGTTCCCGGGGGCACCCTCGGGTAAGAAGTGCTCCGGACCGGTGCACGGCCGACCGGCCCGGTGGGCGAGACCCGCACCACGACACGAACGACCCGACGGAGGCCCAGTCCCGTGACCCTGCTCGACCAGCCCGGCACCCCTGCCCGCGCCAGCGACGACCCCGACGGCTCGCGCGCGATCACGATCGTCGACCCCCGCGACGGCACCCCGGTCGGCACGGTGCACAGCGCCGACGAGGCCGACGTCGCCGCGGCGGTCACGGCCGCGGTCGGCGCCTCCGCGTCCTGGGCTGCGACACCGCCGGCGGCCCGCGGGGCGCTGCTGCACGCGATGGCCGACGGCCTCGCGGCACGCGCCGACGAGGTCGCGGAGCTGAACACCCGCGAGACCGGCAAGCCGGCCGGCGACGCCCGTGGCGGCGTGGACGCCGCCGTGGGGACGCTGCGCCAGTACGCCGAGCTCGGCCCCCTGCACCGGACGCACAGCCTGCGCGGCGCGGACGTCGCCGTGGACTTCACCCGGCCGGAGCCGCGCGGCGTGGTCGTGGCGGTCACCCCCTGGAACGACCCGGTCGCGGTCGCCGCGGGCCTGGTCGGCGCAGCGCTCGTCACCGGCAACACCGTCATCCACAAGCCGTCGGAGCGCTGCCCGCACGTCGGCGAGCTGCTCGGCGAGATCTGGTCGGCGCCCCTGCCCGACGGCGTCCTGACCACGGTGACCGGGGACGGTCGCACCGGGGCCGAGCTCGTCCGGTCACCGGCCGTGCACGTGATCGCCCACGTGGGCTCGACGGCCACGGGCCGGGCGATCGCGCAGGAGACCCTGCACACCGGCGCGCACCTCGTGCTGGAGAACGGCGGGAACGACGCGCTCGTCGTCGACGCCGACGTCGACCCGGTGTGGGCGGCCGGCCAGGCCGCGCTGGGCTCGTACGCGAACAGCGGCCAGATCTGCACCTCGGTCGAGCGGATCTACGTCCACGCCGACGTGGCCGACGCCTTCGTCGAGGCGCTGGTGGCCGAGGCCGAGCAGCGCAACGCCGACGGCATGGCGCCGCTCGCGGACACCCGGATGCGCGCCGAGGTGCACCGGCAGGTCGCCGCGGCCGAGGCCGAGGGCGCACGGGTGCTCACCGGCGGCGAGATCCCGGCGGGTCCGGGCGCGCACTACCCGGCCACGGTCGTCGTCGACGTCGCCTCCGACTCCGACCTGATGCGCGAGGAGACCTTCGGGCCGGTCGCCCCGGTCCAGGTCGTGGCCAGCTTCGAGGAGGGCCTCAACCGGGCGGTGGCGTCGCGCTACGGCCTGGCCGCCTCCGTGCTGACCGGGTCGCTGGAGCACACCACCGAGGCGATCCGGCGGCTGCCGGTCGGCACCGTCAAGATCAACGCCGTGTTCGGCGGCGCCCCGGGCGGTGCGGCCGAGCCGCGGGGGGCGAGCGGGCAGGGCTTCGGCTACGGCCCCGAGCTGCTCGACGAGATGACCACCCGCAAGGTCGTCCACATCGGGCGTCCCGTCCTGCGCACGCGGGCCTGAGGCTCCTCGCCCCTCCCCGAGCCTCCGCGCCCCCTCGCCGGCCCGTCAGCCGGCGAGGGGCGCCAGGAGGTCGTTCCCGGTCACGGTGGGCAGCGACAGGGTCTTGTAGCCACCGTCGTCGAAGAGCACGACGAGCTCCTCGCCGTCGATGCTGATCACCATGCCGTCCCCGAACGCCGCGTGCCGGACGCGCTGCTCCGGCTCGAAGGGCGACGGCGGCGCGGCGGCGGCCTCGGCGTCCTCCCCGGCGGCCAGGCCGGACCGGCAGTTGTCGCAGCGCTCGCAGCGCGGCGTGTCGGACTCGCCGAGGTAGGCCAGCAGGAACTGCCGGCGGCAGCGGCGCGTCTCCGCGTAGCCGCGGACCATGTCGGTCCGGGAGCGCTGCAGGGTCTGGTAGCCCTCCGCCCGCCCCCGGATCTCGTCGACCCCGACCGTGTCGCCCTCGGCGCCCGCCTCGACGACGAGGTTGGCGATCCGCTGGAGCTTGCGCACGCTGACGCCCGCGGTCTCCGCCTGCTCCTCCGCCCCCGCGTCGGGCCGGGTGGCGAGCGCGGCCAGCACCCGCGTCACCTCCCCGCGCTTGGGCACCGGGACGGTCTGGAAGCGCCGCAGCGCCAGGTCCTCGGGGCGGAAGTGCAGCACCCCGAACGAGCCGGCGCCGTCGCGGCCCGCCCGGCCGACCTGCTGGTAGTACTCGTCCGGCGACTCGGGGACGTGCGCGTGCACGACCCAGCGGACGTCGGGCTTGTCGATCCCCATGCCGAAGGCCGAGGTGGCCACGACGACGTCGACCGCGGAGGTCATGAAGTCGGACTGCGCCTGCTCGCGCACCTTCTTGGGGAGCCCGGCGTGGTAGCAGGTGGTCGTCCGCCCGGCCTGGGTCAGGAGCTCGGCGTAGTGCTCGGCGGCCTTGCGCGTGGAGACGTAGACGATGCCGCTGCCCTCCGCCTCACGGACGGCCGCGACCACGCGCTCCTCCTGGTCGCGCTCGGTCACCGAACGCTCCACGGAGAGGTCGATGTTGTCCCGGGCCGCGCCGCCGACCACGATCGAGACGTCGCGCAGGTGCAGCCGCTCGACGATGTCGGTGCGGACCGGCAGCGACGCGGTGGCCGTCATGGCGATCGTTCGGGCGTCCAGGTCGGCCAACAGCTCGCCGAGCCGCAGGTAGTCCGGCCGGAAGTCGTGGCCCCACGACGACACGCAGTGCGCCTCGTCGACGGCGACCAGGCTCGGCCGGAGGGCGACCACGGCCTCGTGGACCGCCTCGTTGGCGAGCTGCTCGGGCGCCAGGAAGAGGAACTCCACCTCCCCGCGCCGGGCCGCCTCCAGCGCCTCCTCGCGCTGCTTCGGCGTCTCCGCGGACGAGATCCGGCGGGCCCGCGTACGACGCCCGTAGGCCGCGAGGTGCTCGGTCTGGTCCTGCTGCAGCGCGAGCAGCGGCGACACCACCAGCGTCGGTCCGTCGAGCAGCACGGCCGCCAGCTGGTAGGCCAGCGACTTCCCTGCGCCCGTCGGCTGCACCAGCAGCACGTCGTGCCCGTCCAGCAGCGACTGAACCGCCGGCCGCTGCCCCGCGCGCAGGCGCTCCCGCCCGAACACCGTACGCGCGGCCTCGTCGATCCTGTCCCTCACCCGTGCTCCCTCTCGTCGACCGGGAGGGAGTTATCCCGCCCGGGCGCGTTCGGACGCACGCGGGACGTGACCTGGATCAGGCCTCGGGCGCGAGGCTCCGGATGCGCGTCACCACGTCGGTCGTCGAGTGCGCCGGCACGAAGTCGAGGATCCGGACCTCGCCGCCGTACGCGCGCACCACCGGCGTCTCCGCCATCATCTCGGGCGTGTAGTCGCCGCCCTTGGCGTAGACGTCGGGCTGGATCAGCTCGAGCAGCGGGATGGGGGTGTCGGTCTCGAAGACCGTCACGTAGTCCACGCAGCTGAGCGCGGCCAGCACGCTGGCCCGGTCGGCGGCGGTGTTGATCGGGCGCTGCGGGCCCTTGAGCCGGCGGACCGAGTCGTCGCTGTTCACGGCCACGACGAGCAGGTCTCCGAGCCGGGCGGCCTGGGCCAGCGACGTCGTGTGACCCCGGTGCAGCACGTCGAAGCAGCCGTTGGTCAGCACGACCCGGCGTCCGGCGGCCCGCTCCGCCTGGAGCCGCAGGGCCAGCTCGGCCCCGGGCAGGACCCGCTCCGAGGTGCGTCCCAGGTGGTCGGCGAGGTCGTCGGCCGTGCAGACCGAGGTCCCGGACCGGTGCACGACGACGTCGGCCGCGGCCTGGGCCAGCTCGAGCGCCACCGACAGCTCGGTCCCGGCCGCCCGCGCGAGCGTCAGCGCCGCGACGAAGGTGTCGCCCGCGCCGCTGGCCTGCTTGTCGAGCACGGGCCGCGCCGTGGTGCGGTGCAGGATCCCCGTCCGGTCGATCAGGACGGCGCCCTCGGCGTCGAGGGTCACGACGACCTGGTGGGCCCCGGTGCGGTCGAGGATCTCGCCGGCGGCCGCACGTACGGCCTCGACCCGGGCGGTGGTCGGCGCCGTCCGGCCCAGCAGCCGGAACGTCTCCCCCGCGTTCGGGGTCACGAGGTCGGGGGTCACGGCGGCCCAGGGGGCGGGGTCGTGCGCGTCGACGACCAGGAGCGGGGGGCGGTCGCGCAGCAGCGCCTCGACGAGCGCGGGCGACGGCCCGGACCCGTAGTCGCAGACGACGACGGCGTCGCTGCGCCGGAGCACGGCGGCGGAGGCCAGCGCGGCGCGGTCGCGGAGCTCCTCGGGCGCGACCACGTCGGTGCCCTCGTCCACGCGGAGCAGGATCTGCTCGCCGCCGACGATGCGGACCTTGGTCGTCGTCCGCACCTCGGGCGCGAGCAGCAGGCCGGTCACGTCGACGCCGGCCGCGACCAGGAGGCTCCGCAGCATGTGGCCGGCCTCGTCGTCGCCGGCGACGCCGACCAGGCTCACCTGCGCGCCGAGCGCGGCGAGGTTCACGGCGGTGTTGGCCGCGCCGCCCGGCACGTGCCGGCGCTCGAACACCTCGACCACGGGCGCGGGCGCCTCGCGGGACATGCGCTCGGTGCGGCCCCGCCACCAGCCGTCGAGGATCGGGTCGCCGACCACCGTCACCCGGGGTGCGCGGTCGCGCAGCAGCAGCGGCAGCTCCGGCCCGAGGAGCCGCCCGCGGCCCCCGTCTTCCCAACCAGCTGAGCGCACCGGGTGCTCCTTCCCTCGAGACGAACCTTCATCGTGACCGAAGGAGCGGCTCTGCTCCGGGGAGCCCGCGGCGGCGCCGAGCGACGGCGGGCGCGTACGGGTGGGTGGTTCCGGCGTGCGGTCCGGGCGGGCGCCCGGCGGGTGCGTCAGCGCGCGTCGACGACGCCGGTCAGCAGCAGGACCGCGACGACGACGGCGAGGACCAGGCGGTAGGCGACGAAGACCGTGATCGGGAACTTCGCCACGATCCGCAGCAGCCACGCGATGGCGGCCAGCGCGACGACCAGGCTGACCACGGTGGCCACGATCGTCGGGGCCCAGCCCACGGACGAGGCGATGTCGTCCGCGCTGCCGACCGCCTCGAAGACGCCGGCGGCGGTGAGGGCGGGGATCGCGAGGAAGAAGGCGAGGCGGGTGGCGGACACGCGGTCCAGCCCCCGGAACAGCCCGGCGCTGATCGTGGCGCCGGAGCGGGAGACGCCGGGCACGAGGGCGAGGCACTGGACGACGCCGACGACGAGGCTGTCCTTCAGCGTGAGGCTCTCCTCGCCGCGGTCCTGCCGGCCGACCCGCTCGGCGAGGATCATCACGAAGCTCCACACGACGAGGCCGCCCACGACGAACCACAGGCTGCGCAGCGGACCGGTGATGAGGTCACGGGCCAGCAGGCCGACGATGCCGATCGGGATCGAGCCGGCGATGACCAGCCACGCCATCTTGTAGTCACGCTCGGCCCGCGCGCCCTTGTCCGCCAGCCCCCGGAACCAGGCGGCGGCGAGCCGGACGATGTCGGCGCGGAAGTACACGATCGAGCCGAGGATCGCGCCGACCTGGATGACCGCGGTGAACGCGGTGACGCCCCGGTCGTCGACGCTCAGGCCGAGCAGCTTCTCCACGATCGTGAGGTGCCCGGTGCTCGACACCGGCAGGAACTCGGTGATGCCCTCGACGACGCCGAGAAGGATCGCCTGCCAGAAGTTCATGGGCCGGAAGCCTAGGGGTGATCGGCCCCCGGGACCGATTCCTCGTTCTCAGCAGGACGCAGGTCACAAGGGTGTACCGCGTCGGCGCAGCACGCGCCGCAGCACCACCCCGACGGCGACGAGCACCACCACCGCCACGACGGCGACCTCGCTGGCGTGGTCCATGCGGGTGAGCACCGACGCGTACGCCGCCCCCGCCCCGTAGCCGAGCAGCGCGACCACCGTCGCCCAGGTGACGCCGCCGAGGACGTTGGCCACGGCGAAGTCGCGCGGGGCCATGCCGCTCGCGCCGGCCACGCCGGGCACGAGCGCGCGCAGCAGGGCGGTCCAGCGACCGAGGACGACGGCCCACCGGCCGCGCCGAGCGACGAGGTCCGTCACCTGCTCGCCGCGCACCCGCAGCCGCGTGGGGAGCCGCCCGACCAGGCCCGGGCCGAAGCGTCGGCCCGTCCGGTAGCCGACCTGGTCGCCGACGACGGCCCCGAGCGCGGCCGCGACGACGACCGCCAGGACCGGGAGGCGCCCGCCGTGGGCCACGACGCCGCCGACGAAGACGGCCGTCTCCCCCGGGACCACCAGCCCGACCAGGGCCGACGCCTCGGCGGCCGGCAGCAGGAAGGCGGCGACCAGCACGAGCACCGGCGGCAGGGCGATCAACCACCCCACGAGCTGCGTCACCGACCGACCTCCCGGGCACACCGTCCGGGGCGGCTGGCGTCGCCCTTCCCTATCCTGACGACCGTGCTGCCCCCGTCGTTCCCCACCGGCACCCCCGACGACCTCACGGGCGACCCCACGGTCGGCACCCTGGTCGGCGAGCTGGGGCCGCGGTTCTCCGACGTACGCCGGATCGCGGTGCTGCGGGGCGGCGGCATCGGGGACCTGATGTTCGTGCTGCCGGCGGTCGAGTCGCTCGCCGCCGCCTACCCGGGGGCCGAGATCGTCCTGCTGGGCATGCCGTCGCACGCCGCGCTGCTGGCCGACCGGCCCGCGCCCTTCAGCGCGGTCGAGGTGCTGCCGGTCCACCCGGGCGTCCGCGAGGGCACCGCCGTCGACCCGGCGGCGACGGAGGCGTTCGTCGCCCGCGTCCGGGCCCTCGACCTCGACCTCGCGGTCCAGGCCCACGGGGGCGGCGGCAACTCCAACCCGTTCCTGCTGCGGCTCGGCGCCCGGCACACCGTCGGCACGGCCGCGCCCGGCGCGCCGCGCCTGGAGCGGGACCTGGCCTACCGCTACTTCCAGCACGAGACGCAGCGCTGGCTGGAGGTCGCCGCCCTCGCCGGCGCCCCGGCCGTCCAGCTCGAGGCGCAGCTGCGTGGCCGGGACAACCGGCGTCCGCGCGACGGCGTCCGGCCGCGCCTGGTCGTGCACCCGGGCGCCACCGACCCGCGCCGCCGCTGGCCGGCGGAACGCTTCGCCGCGGTCGCCGCCGCCGTCGCCGCGCGCGGGGTCGAGGTCGTCGTGGTCGGCGACGCGAGCGACCGGGACGCGGCGGCCACGATCGTGGGCCACGCCCGCGACCCGCTCGTCACGTCGCAGGCGGACGCGATCGGCCTGCCCGCCCTCGTCGACCTGCTCGAGGACAGCGACGTCGTGCTGGCGAACGACTCGGGTCCCCGGCACGTCGCCATGGCCGTCGGCACGGCCACGGTCGGCGTCTTCTGGGGGCCGAACATGATCAACGCGGCCCCGGTCGCGCGCCGCCGGCACCGCGTCCACCCCGGCTGGATCCTGCGCTGCCCCCGCTGCGACGCCCCGCTGGCGTCCGGCGACGAGCTGCGCTGCGACCACGAGGAGTCGTGGGTGGCCGACGTGGGCGTGGAGACCGTGCTGGCCGACGTCCTCGACCTGCTCCAGACGCCGCGGCACCCCGGATGAGCGCGAGCGGGAGCACGGGCGCGGGCACCCGGACGGACGACGGCCGTCCCGTCGCCCTGGTGCTGCGGGCCCTCGGGCTGGGCGACCTGCTGGTGTCGGTCCCGGCGCTGCGGGCCGTGCGCCGCGGCTGGCCGGACCACCGGGTCGTGCTGGCCGCGCCGGAGTGGCTCCGGCCGGCCGTGGGGCTCGTGGCCGCGGTGGACGCGCTGCTGCCGGTCGCCGGCCTCGACGCGCCCCTGCCCGCGCCGGGTGGGACGCCGGACGTCGCGGTCAACCTGCACGGCCGCGGACCGCAGAGCCACGCGCTGCTCGACGCGCTCGGGCCCCGCGAACGGGTCGGCCACGCCGCGCCGGGCTGGGACGGACCGGTCTGGGTCGACGACGTCGACGAGCGCACCCGGTGGACCGACGTGCTGGCGCACCACGGGGTCCCGGGCGACCCGACCGACGTCGGCCTGCGTCGCCCGGACGTCCCGAGCCCGGCACCCGGGGCGGTCGTCGTCCACGTCGGGGCGGCGTACGGGTCCCGCTCCTGGCCGGCGGACCGGTTCGCGGCCGTCGTGCGCGAGCTCGCCACCCAGGGCCGCGAGGTCGTGCTGACCGGGTCGGCCGCGGAACGCGACCGCGCCACGGCGATCGCCGCGGAGGCGGGTCTGCCGGGCCCCGCGAACCTCGCCGGGCGCACGGGGCTGGCCGAGCTCGCCGCCCTGGTCGCCGACGCGGGGCTGCTCGTCAGCGTCGACACGGGCGCGGCGCACCTGGCGAGCGCCTACGGAACCCCCTCGGTCGTGCTCTTCGGACCGGCGCCGGTGTCCCGGTGGGGTCCCCCGCCCGGCGGCCCGCACGTCGTCCTGACCGACGAGCGGGTCCGGGTCGGGGACGTCTTCGCGGCCGAGCCCGACCCCGCCCTGCTCGCCGTCACGACCGACGACGTCCTCCGCGCCGCCGAGGGCCTGCTCCGCCCCTGAACGCGGACGGGCCCTGATCACGGACGGACCCCGAACGCGGACAGGCGCTGAACGCGGACAGGCGCCGCCGGACCCCTCCCGGTCCGACGGCGCCCGCGTACGGGGCCCGCGTGCCGAGGCTGGCTCAGCCGGGCTGGACGACGTCCTTGATCTTGCCCATCGTCTTGTCGAGGAGGTTCGGCTCGGGCGTCGTGCCGTAGAGCCGCGGGTCCCCGTGGTTGCCGACGGGCGGCATCGGGGCCGTCGTGGTCGGGCCGTCGGAGTAGCTGAACTCGCCCTTGCCGTCCGGCGTCGGGCCGCTCGCCCAGCGCCCGGCCGCGGCCTCCTTGCCGTCGGAGAAGTTCATGTAGGTGTACGAGACGTCGCGGTGCTCGTCCGAGAGCGGGAAGTTGCTCGGCACCGGCAGGTCCTCGTAGCCCTCCTCGCGGAGCTCCTGGGCGGCGGCGATCCACTGGTTCTGGTGCATCGTGTCGCGCGCGAGCAGGAACGAGAGCATGTCCCGCACGCCCTTGTCCTCGGTCATGTGGTAGATCCGGGCGACCTGCAGCCGGCCCTGCATCTCGGCGTTCGCGTTCGACGTGAAGTCGGCCAGCAGGTTGCCGCTGGCGGTGATGTAGCTGCCCTGCCAGGGGTTGCCGTTGCTGTCGACCGGGCGCGCACCGGCGCCGGCCACGATCGCGTGCTGGGTGTCCTCGCCGCCGATCACGGCCGCGACGACCGGGTCGGACTTCACGGCCGCCTCGACCGTGCCCGCCGGGGCCTTCTCGAGCAGCTGGGCGATCATGATCGCGATCATCTCGACGTGCCCGAACTCCTCCGCCCCGATGCCGTAGAGGAGGTCCCGGTACTTGCCGGGGAGCTTGGTGTTCCAGGCCTGGAACCCGTACTGCATCGCGACGGTGATCTCGCCGTACTGGCCGCCCAGGATCTCCTGCATCTTGCGGGCGAAAAACACGTCCGGCGCGGCCGGCGACGCGTTGTACTGCAGCTCCTGCTTGTGGAAGAACATCGAGCCTCCTCGGGAGAGCGGCCCCTCCGCCCTCGCAGGGGTGCCTTCCCAGGTCCGGGCCGGCTGAAACCCCGGCCCTCCCGTGCAAGGCTCCCGGCGCCGGCCCGCCCCGTCGGGTAGGAACCTGCGATGAGCGACGAGCACGACGAGACCCGCAGGGCGTTCGCGGACGCCGTGAACATGAGCGCCGCCGAGCTGCAGGACTGGCTCGGCACGGGGCACTCCCGCGAGGTCGGGCAGAAGAGCGGCGACGGGGGCGAGTCGACCGGCCACGAGATGGGGCGCCGCATCGTGCACCTCCTGGGCAAGGACGACGCGGACCTGACCGAGGCCGACCTGGAGCACATGGACAAGGTGGTCGGCTACGTGCACCGCCACCTCGCGCAGCGTCCCGCGGGCGACGTGACGGACTCGCGGTGGCGCTGGAGCCTGATGAACTGGGGGCACGACCCGCTGAGATGACGCCTCGAGGGCTGCTCACCTACCCTCCTCGTGCAGCCCCGGAACCGGTCGGTCACGACCTCGTAACGTCGGCGCCTGTTTGAGTCCTGCCGCACGTGGTACCAGGTAGGTCGGACGGTCTTATGCGAAGGAGTTGGTGTGCGGATCGCTCTGGTTTCCGAGCACGCGAGCCCCCTCGCAGCGATCGGTGCGGTCGACGCGGGCGGGCAGAACGTGCACGTCGCCGAGCTCGCGAGCGGGCTGGCGCGGCTGGGTCACGACGTCGTCGTCTACACGCGCCGTGACGACGCCGACCTGCCCGAGACCGTGCGGACCGACGACGGCTACGACGTCGTCCACCTGACCGCGGGGCCGGCGCGGACCGTCCCCAAGGACGACCTCTGGCCGCTGATGCCGACCTTCGCCGACGCGTTGCGCCGCCACCTCGAGGCACGCAGGCCGGACGTCGTGCACGCCCACTTCTGGATGTCCGGCTGGGCCGCCACCCGGGCGACCCGCGGGCTGTCCGTCCCGACCTTCGTCACGTTCCACGCCCTCGGCTCGGTCAAGCGGCGCCACCAGGGCAGCGCGGACACCAGCCCGCCCGAGCGCGTCGAGGTCGAGCTCGCCGTCGCCACCCGCGCCGCCGGCGTCGTCGCGACCTGCCGCGACGAGGTCCAGGAGCTGGCGGCGATGGGCGTGGACCTCGCGCGCGTCGACGTCGTCCCCTGCGGCGTGGACGTGCGCCACTTCACGACCACGGCGGCCCCGCTGGACCACCCGCCGCGGCGCGAGCCCTACCGCATCGTCAGCGTCGGCCGGCTGGTCCCCCGCAAGGGCTACGCGACCGTCGTCGAGGCGCTCGTCGACCTCCCCGGGGTCGAGCTGGTCGTGGCCGGCGGACGTTCCGAGGGCGGCGTGGTCGAGGCCGAGCAGCTGCGGCTCGAGGCGCTCGCCGAGGAGCTCGGGGTCCGCGACCGCGTGCACTTCATCGGCCAGGTGGGCCACTTCCTCATGCCGGCCCTGCTCAGCACGGCCGACGTCGTCGTCTGCACCCCCTGGTACGAGCCGTTCGGCCTCGTCCCGCTCGAGGCGATGGCCTGCGGCGTCCCGGTCGTGGCCGCGGCCGTCGGCGGGATGCTCGACTCCGTCGCGGACGGCGAGACCGGTCTGCTGGTCCCGCCGCAGGACCCGACCGCGCTCGCCGACGCCCTCCGCGGGCTGCTCGCGGACCCGGTGCGGCGCGAGGCGTACGGACGGGCCGGGGTCCGGCGGGCCCGCTCGCGCTACTCGTGGGACGCGGTGGCCACGGCCACGGCCGAGGTCTACGAGGAGGCGCTCGTCGCCGGCCTCGCCCGCAAGCACCGGGCCAGCCGGCTGCCGGCCCTGGGTCCGGCGTGAGGCCGGGCGGAGACGAGCTGCTCGGCGGGGTGCGCGCGGTCCTCTTCGACCGCGACGGCACGATCGTGCACGACGTGCCCTACAACCGGGACCCCGACCTGGTCGCCCCGGTCGACGGGGCCCGCGAGGTCCTCGACTCCCTGCGCCGGCGCGGTGTCGCCGTGGGCGTCGTCAGCAACCAGTCCGGCATCGCCCGTGGGCTGATCACCCCCGAGCAGCTCACCGCCGTGAACGCCCGCGTCGACGAGCTGCTCGGCCCCTTCGACACCTGGCAGGTCTGCCCGCACGGGTCCGGCGACGGCTGCGCCTGCCGCAAGCCCGCGCCCGGCATGGTCCTGGCCGCCGCCGCGGCCCTCGGGGTCGACCCGTCGGCCTGCGTCGTCATCGGCGACATCGGCGCGGACGTCGGCGCCGCCCTCGCCGCGGGCGCCCGGGCGGTGCTCGTCCCCACCCCGGTCACGCGAGCGGAAGAGGTCGCGTTCGCGCGCGAGCACGCCGCGGTCGCGAGCGACCTCGGCCAGGCCGTCGAGATCGCTCTCGGTGGAGCGGTGACCGCATGACCGCCCCCCAGGGCGGGCACGTCCTCGTCGCCCGGCTCGACAGCGTCGGCGACATCCTGCTGTCCGGCCCGGCCGTGCGCGCGGTCGCGGCGTCCTCGGCGAAGGTCACGATGCTCGTCGGCCGGGGCCGCGGCGCCGTCGCGCGGCTGCTGCCCGGGGTCGACGACGTGCTCGAGTACGACGCGCCCTGGATCGTCGCCGAGCCCGGCCCGCTCGACACCGCAGCTGTCGACACCCTGCTCGCCGACGTCCGCCGGGCCGGCGTGGACGCCGCCCTGATCGTCACCTCGTTCCACCAGTCGCCCCTCCCCCTGGCCCTGCTGCTGCGCCTCGCCGGCGTCGGCTGGATCGGGGCGATCAGCGACGACTACCCCGGCTCGCTGCTCGACCTGCGCCACCGGCTCCCTGAGGTGCCGGTCGACGTACCCGAGAGCGAGCGCGCCTTGTCCCTCGCCCGGGCGGCGGGCTTCGACCTGCCCGCCCCCGCCCGGCTCGCCGTCCGGGAGCCGCTGCCGGACGTGCGCCACCTCGTGGGCGCGGGCCCGTACGTCGTCCTGCACCCCGGCGCCGACGCACCCGCCCGGCGCCCCTCGGCCGGCACGAGCCGGGCCTTCGTGGCCGCGCTCGTCGACGCGGGGCACCGCATCGTCGTGACCGGCTCGCCGGGCGAGGCGCCGCTCACCGCCGCCGTCGCCGACGGGCGGGCGCTCGACCTGGCCGGCGCCGTCGACCTGGCCGGGCTCGCCGCCGTCCTCGCGGGGGCGGAGGTCGTCGTCGCCCCCAACACCGGCCCCGCGCACCTCGCCGCGGCCGTCGGCACGCCGGTCGTCTCGCTCTTCGCCCCGGTCGTGCCTCCCGAGCGCTGGGCTCCGTACGGTGTCCCGGTCGTGCTCCTGGGTGACCAGGACGCCCCCTGCCGCCTGACCCGCGCCCGGCACTGCCCCGTGCCCGGCCACCCCTGCCTGGACGGCATCGCCGCCGCCGACGTCGTCGCCGCCGTGGCGACGCTCCAGGCCCGTCCCGCCGACGACCGCGACCCGGTGCCGGCCCGTCCCCGAGAGGTCGACCATGTCTCTTGACCACGCCCTCAGCACCCTCGACGTCGGCCCCGACGCCGCCGGCAGCGTCGGCCTCGTGGCCGAGCACCTCGCCGCCCTGGCCGAGGCGGCCGGCCGCGCCGGTGCGTACGCCGCCACCGTGAGCGCCTGGGGGGCCGACCTGGCCCGCCGCTACGAGGCCGGGGCGCACCTCCTGGCCTGCGGCAACGGCGGCAGCGCCGCCGAGGCGCAGCACCTGACCGGCGAGCTGGTCGGGCGGTTCCGCCACGACCGCCGTCCGCTGCCGGCGGTCGCGCTCTGCGCCGACTCCGCGGCCCACACCGCGATCGCCAACGACTACGGCTTCGGGGAGGTCTACGCCCGCCAGGTCACGGCGTGGGGCCGGCCCGGGGACGTGCTCGTCGCCTTCTCGACCAGCGGCACCAGCCCGAACGTCGTCGCCGCGGCCAAGGCCGCGCTGGAGGCCGGGGTGACGGTCTGGGCCCTCACCGGCCCGGGGCCGAACACCCTCGCCTCGCTCGCCGACGACGCGATCGCCGTCGACGCACCGACGACCGCGACCGTGCAGGAGATCCACCTCAGCCTGGTGCACTCCCTGTGCATCGCGCTGGACCACGCCCTCGGCGTGCAGCCGGCAGCCGTCGCGTGAGCGCCGTGCGCGGACCGCTCGTCGTCGTCGGGGACTCGCTGCTCGACGTCGACCTGGAGGGCAGCTCCGACCGGCTCGCGCCGGACGCGCCCGTCCCGGTGGTCGACGTCGCCCGCGAGTGGCAGCGCCCGGGCGGGGCAGGCCTCGCCGCGCTGCTCGCCGCCCGCTCCGGCCACGAGGTCGTGCTGGTGACCGCCGTCGGCGCCGACGACTCCGCCGACCGCCTCCGCAGCCTGCTCGGCGGCCTGGTCGAGGTCGTCGCCCTGCCCCTGGTCGGCGGCACGAGCCGCAAGACGCGCGTGCTCGCCAACGGCGTGCCCGTCACCCGCCTGGACGTCGGTCGCGGCCGGGCGCTGGACGCTCCCGTCCCGCAGGCCGCGCTGGACGCCCTCGACCGCGCCGGCGCCGTGCTCGTCGCCGACTACGGCCGCGGGGTCACCGCGCTGGAGGACCTCCGCGAACGCCTCGCCGACCGCGCCCGCGAGGTTCCGGTCGTCTGGGACCCGCACCCCCGCGGCACCGCGCCGGTCCCCGGCTGCGCCCTCGTCACCCCGAACGCCAGCGAGGCCCGGGCGCTGGGCAGCGTCGACGGGACCGCCGACCAGGGCCGGGTCCTCGCGCAGCGCTGGCGGGCCGGCGCGGTCGCGATCACCCTCGGCGCACGCGGCGCGCTCCTCGTCGAGGGCGACGCGGCCACCGGCTCCGGCGAGACCCACGTCCCGCTCGACGAGCCGGGCGACGTCGACGCCGCCGGGCGGGCCCCGCACGCCGGCCGCCTCGACACCTGCGGCGCGGGCGACGCCTTCGCCGTCGCCGCGTCCGTGGCCCTGCTCGAGGGCGCCACCCCGGCGGCCGCTGTGCACCGCGCGGTGGCCAGCGCCACCGCCTTCGTCCGCGCGGGGGCGGCGACCGCCGTCTCGACCGAGGTCCCGTACGCCACCTCCTCCGACCGACCCGAGCCCGCCGACGCCTTCGCGCTCGTCGCGCAGGTCCGCGCGGCCGGCGGGACCGTCGTCGCGACGGGCGGGTGCTTCGACCTGCTGCACCGCGGGCACGTCAGCCTGCTGACCGCCGCCCGCTCCCTGGGCGACGCGCTCGTCGTCTGCATCAACTCCGACGCGTCGGTCCGCCGGGCCAAGGGTCCCGACCGCCCGCTGGTCACCGCCGAGGACCGGGCCCGCGTGCTGTCCGCGCTGGCCTGCGTCGACGGCGTCGTCGTCTTCGACGAGGCCACGCCGACCGAGATCCTGGCCGAGCTGCGGCCCGACGTCTGGGTCAAGGGCAGCGACTACGCCGGGCAGGACATCCCCGAGGCCCGGGTGGTCGAGGAGGCCGGCGGCCGGGTCGTGCTGCTCCCGGTCGTCGACGGCTACTCCACCACCCGCCTGGTCGACCGGTCCCGCGCGACCGCCTCGGCCTCCCCCGCCCACCCACGCACGAACCGAACCGAGGAGATCTCATGACGTCGACCCTGACGCCCCCCGACACCGCCACCGCCAGCCCGTCGAACGGCAGCACGACGCTGGGCACCGTGCTCGTCACGGGCGGGTCCTCCGGCCTGGGTGCCGCGACCGTCGCCGCCGTCCTGGCCGCCGGCGGCACCCCGCTGGTGCTCGACCTGACCCCGCCCGCGGGGGACGTCGCGTACGCGCAGGTCGACCTGTCCGACCCGCGTGCGGCCGAGGCGGCCGTGCGCGACATCGTCGAGGCCAACGGCGGCCGGCTGGACGGCGTCCTGACCGCGGCCGGCATCGACTTCCCCGCGCCGCTCGACGGGATCGACGGCCCCACGTGGGAGCGCATCGTCATGGTGAACCTCTTCGGCACCGCTGCCGTCGCCCGCGCCGCGCTGCCCTACCTCAAGGCCAGCCACGGCCGGATCGTCACGGTCGCCTCGACGCTGGGCATCAAGGCCGTCGGCGACGCGACCGCCTACTGCGCCTCGAAGTTCGGCGTGGTCGGCTTCACCCGCTCGCTGGCCGCCGAGACGGCCGGCCAGATCGGGGTCACGCTGCTCATCCCGGGCGGCATGCACACGCACTTCTTCGACGAGCGCGACGCGCAGTACAAGCCGGGTGCGGACGCCGTGCTGAACAAGCCCGAGGACACCGCCGCGGCGGTGGTCTTCGCGCTGTCGCAGCCGGCCGGCTGCGAGGTCCGCGAGCTCGTGGTGGCCAGCTCGGTCGAGACCTCCTGGCCGTGACCGTCTGAGGGACCGCCCCGGGGGCCGGCGTCAGGCGACGCCGGCCAGCCGGGCGGCGTCCACCGCCGAGCGCGAGCCCTGCAGCCACGGCTCGCCGTGTCCGGTGAGGACGGCCGGGACGTCCAGGACGGCGATCGCCTCCAGCGAGTCGATCGCCACCCCCGGGTCGTTCGTCGCCTCCCGCGCGACGACCCGCGGGCCCCGCCGGCCGGTGTACGGGTCGAGGGTCACGAGGGCGTCGCCGGTGAGCACCGCCCCGTGGTCGGGCAGGTGCACGACGTACTCGCCGTCGGTGTGGCCCGGTGCCGGCACGAGCTCGGGACGTCCGGGCAGGTCGAGCACGGTCCGCCCGCGGACCAGGTGGTCGGGCTGCAGGCCCGGGACGCGCAGCGCGCCCGCCCGGACCATCGAGCCCAGCACCGGCCACGAGCGCGGGTGGGTGACCGGGTAGGCGAGCCGCGGGCGCGCCGGGCGGTAGCGGTAGGGGTGGGCCAGGATGTGCTCGTCGGCCGCCGGAGCCCAGACCTCCACCCCGTAGCAGCGCTGCAGCTTGCGGGCGAAGCCGACGTGGTCGAAGTGCCCGTGGGTGATCACGAGCCCGCGCACGTCGCACGCGCTGCGCCCGAGGTCGGCCAGGCACTGCCGCACCGCGGCCCAGGTCGCCGGGAAGGCCGCGTCGACCAGCGTCACCCCGCCCTCGCCCTCGACGACGTAGCAGTTGGTGTGGCCGTGGGAGATCAGGTGGACCCCGGGCACGACGTCCCGGCGGGTCTCGACGCTGGCGGGGTGCACCCCTGTGGACTACCCAGCCGCGACGTCGGCGAACACGGCGTCCCAGTCCGCGAGGAACCGGTCGAGCCCGTGCCGGGCCAGCGCGGCCTCCCGGGCGACCAGGCCGGCGGCACGGGCCGCGTCCGGGTCGGCGAGCAGGCGTCGGGCGGCGACGACCAGGTCGGCGGGGTCGGGCGAGATCGCGCCGGCCTCCGGCGGGACGGTGCGCGCGGCCGCCGTGGTGTCCAGGACGACGACGGGCATCCCCAGCAGCATCGCCTCGATCAGCGACAGCCCCAGCGAGGTCCAGCGGTTCAGGTGCAGGTACGCCCGCCGCTGCACGAGGGCGTCACGCAGCTGCGGCGGCTTGAGGTTCCCGGCGAAGGCCACGCCCGGCTGCCCGTCGAGCGCCGCGGGCAGCAGGTCGCCGTCGATCCCGAAGGCGTCGATCCCCAGCGGGGCGAACCCCGGCAGCAGGTCGGTGCCGGTCACCCGCCAGCGCCGTACGGGCTCGTTGACCACGAACGCGAGGTGGTCCACCGAACCGTCGTAGCGCAGGCCGGGGTCGGCCAGCCCGTGCTCCACCACCCGCGTCGGCGTCCGCCCGCAGTCCCACAGCAGCGCGTTCAGGTGGGTGACGTGGACGACGGGCACGTCCCCGTCGGCCAGCGGGTGCCGCGTGCTCGGCACCGACTCCTTGGGCGTGTTGTGCTCGAGGAACACGGCCGGCACGTCGGTCCCGGCCCGCAGCCCGGTGCGCTCGGCCACGGTCGCGGCCTCGTCCGGGCGCTGCAGCAGGACGACGTCCGGCGGGTCGTCACGGAGCTCCGCCGGGTCCACCTCGCGCGCGCCGGCCGGGGCGGCCGCACCGAGACGCGACAGCCCGCCGCGGCCGTCGACCGCGGGCAGGAACGCGTAGTCGTGCGTCCCGGCGATCAGGGCGTCGGTGTAGCCGCCGTGGACGTCGGACAGCAGGATCCTCACGACGGGGCAGCGTACGGCCTCAGGGCGTGCGCCAGTCGTCCGTGGTCAGGTGCGAGCCGGCCATCGGGCCCATCTGCAGCATCCCGCCGTCGACCGGCCAGGAGGCCCCGGTGACGTAGGACGAGGCGGGCGAGGCCAGGAACGCCACCACGGCGGCGATCTCACGGGCGTGGCCCGGACGGTTCAGGGGGACGCCGGGACGGGCGGTGCCGTGCGGGTCCTCGTCCTCCTGGCCGGTCATCGGCGTGGCGATCTCCCCCGGCGCGACGCAGTTCGCGGTGATGCCGAACCGGCCGAGCTCGAGCGCGAAGGTCTTCATCAGGCCGCCGAGACCGTGCTTCGCCGCGTCGTACGCACCCGAGCCCACGCGCGGCTGGTGCTCGTGGACGCTGGTCACGGCGATCAGCCGCCCACCGCGGCCGCCGGCGAGCATCCGGCGCGCCGCGCGCTGGAGGCACACGAAGGCGCCGTCCAGGTCGACCGCGACGACGTGGCGCCAGTCGTCCCAGGCCATGTCGACCAGCAGGGTGCCGTCGCCGGTCCCCGCGTTGTTGACGAAGACGTCCAGCCCGCCGAGCCGGTCGGCGAGGGTGTCCACGACCTCCGCGCAGCCGGGGACGTCGGAGGTGTCGAGCCGCTCCACGTACGCCTGCCGGCCGAGGCCGCGGACCTCCTCGGCCGTCGCCTCCGCCCCGGCCTCGTCGGTGTGCCAGGTGATGCCGACGTCGAGCCCCTGCGCGGCGAGCGCGACCGCGGTCGCCCTGCCGATCCCGGAGTCCGACGCCGTCACGATCGCCCTGCGGGCCCGCTCGTCCATGCTCGGTGAGTTCCCGCCCGGGCGCGGGTCAAACCCGGCCGACCGAGGTCGACCGGGTCCGGCCCCGGGTCGGAGCGCTCAGGCGGCGTGCGCGGGGTGCCCGGGCTCGTCCAGCGACCCGATCAGCCCGCGCAGCTTCTTGAGCAGCCGGGCGAGCATCCGGGAGACCTGCATCTGGTTCGTGCCGAGGACGCCGGCGATGTCGCCCTGGGACCGCTCCTCGAAGAACCGCATTCGCAGCAGCTGCTGCTCGGCCTCGGTGAGGTCCTTCCAGACCGACGACACCAGCACGTGCGCGTCGCAGCGCTCCGAGTCGGGGTCGTCGCTCTCGTGGTCCTGGGTCAGCGCGTCGAGCGAGCTGCAGGTGTAGGCCTGCGTGGCGCGCCGGGCCCGCCGGACGTCGTCGAGCGGCACGCAGAGCACCTCCGCGAGCTGGCGCTCGGTGGGCTCGCCGCCGACCGCCTGGGCCACCTCGGGCCAGCGCCGCCACATCTCGGCGGACAGCTCCTGGGTCGGCCGCGAGGGCCGGACGGACCAGCCGTGGTCGCGGAAGTGCCGCTTGACCAGGCCGGTCACGGTCGGGAAGGCGAACGCGGCGAACGAGCCCTGGTCGGGGTCGAACCGCGCGCACGCCTCGACCAGCCCGGAGCGGGCGATCTGGCGGAGGTCGTCGAGGTCCTCGCCGCGGTCCCGGAAGCGGCGGGCGACGGAGTCGGCCAGCCAGAGGTGGGAGACGACGACCTCGTCGAAGAGCAGCTGCCGGGTGGCGTCGTCGGCGTCACGCGCGGCGCGGAGCCGGGCCAGCGTGAGCTCCGCGAGCTCCTGGCGCTGGGCCGGGTCGCTGCCGCGGGGGACGTTGCCCCCGCCGTCGGAGAGTGGGAGCAGAGAGGGGGAAAGAGGCATGGCGCGCACTTCCGTTCGTCGAGAGAAACGAACGTGGCGCGCTGTTGGCCACGACTTTGAGTCAAGCACGAGCCGGCGGACGAAGGACACCCCCCTAGGGGTGGGCGACGCCTGCGGGAAGGTAAGAACTTCCCGTCAGCCGCCTGAGCGGGACCAGCTCTCGGCGTCGTCGGACGACGCTCGTCCGCCGCCCGGCAGCACCGGGAGCTCGCGGGTCTCGCCGACGTGCTCGGCCAGCCGGACGAGCGTCATCCCGGTGGCCTCCGACAGCCGTCGCAGGTGGTCCAGCGCCTGGTCCGCGCTCATCGCGAAGCGCTCCATGACGATGCCCTGGGCCCGCCCGAGCCCCGCCTGCGCGTGCACGGCCCGCGTCCGGGCGTCGAGGACGCGCGCGTCCGCCACCGCGACGGCGAGCTGGTCGCCGAGCGCGCGGGCGAGCTCCTGCCGCTCGTCGTCCCAGGCCTCGACCCGGTCGGCGTAGAGGTTCAGGGAGCCGACGGCGTCCCGGGTGCTGTCGAAGAGCACGGACATCATGGCCCGGACCCCCAGCCCGTCGGCCGCACGCGGGCCCCAGGACCGCCAGCGAGGGTCGACCCGCAGGTCCTGGCTGACCACGGTGGCCCGGGTCCGGACGCTGTCCAGGCAGGGACCCTCGCTCAGGTCGTACTGCCAGGCGTCACCGCGGCGCACGACCTCGTCCGACGCGGCCACCGTCTCGACGTAGTGGGGCGTGAGGACCGTGACGCTGGCGTGGTCGCACCCGGGGACCATCCGGACGGCGAGCTCGACGCCCCGGCGCAGCCGACCGGTCTCGGTGGAGGACTCGTGCAGCAGGCGGGCGAACCGCGCCGTCGCCCGGGTCGGTGCGAGCGGTGGGACCATCGGCAGCAGCTCCCCACGAGGGCCGGGCGGACCGGCGTCGTCGCCTCGGGCCGCTGCTTGACCCCAACGACCCCACTATGACACGTCCCGCGAAATCGGTCGGGCACCAACAATTATCGGGCGACCAGCTCCCGCCGCGGCTCACGCCTCCGGTGGGACCGCGAGCCGCCCGGTGGAGACGAGCTCCTGCGCCACGTCCCGGAGCCGGCGGTCCGTGGACCGGCTGGCCTGCGCCAGCACGCGGAACGCGCCGTCGCCGTCGATCCGGAAGCGTTCCATGAGCACGCCCTCGGCCTGCCCGATCAGGTCCCGGCTGGCGACGGCGAGCGGGAGGTCGCCGCGCTCGTGCGCCCCGACCAGGGCCTGCGCCGCGTGGCGGGCGAAGGCGAGGCCGACCTCCTCCGACTCCTCGCCGAAGCCGCCGGCCCGCCGGTTGTAGAGGTTCAGCGCCGCCACGGAGTCGCCCTGCACGTAGAGCTGGAAGGAGAGCATGCTGCCGGCACCGGCGTCGTACGCGCGTCGCGCGAACTCCGGCCAGCGCCGCTCGTCGCGCACGTCGGGGACGCGGACGGTCTGCTCGTCGTAGGCGGCGTCGAGCACCGGGCCCTCGCCGGTCTGCGTCTGGATCGCGTCGACGCGGCCCGGCAGCTCGCCCGTCCGGTGCGGCGAGGTGACCAGGCGCCGGGCCACCACGAGGCTGATCGAGGCCTCCTCGGCGCCGGGCACGAGGTCCACGGCGGCGGCCACGATCTCGTCCAGCACCGCGCCCGGGTCCGGCTCCGCCTCGAGGCTCCCGGCGAGCCGGGCGAGCCGCTCGTCCAGCTCCGCACCCTCCGGCATCGTCCGCTCCCCCTCGTCCCCGTTCCGCCTGCCCCACGACTGTAACGAGACCGTCGAGGGCGGCAGCCCGTGTCCGGGACCGGTCCCACGGCGGGAGCGTGCGTCAAGGGTCCGCCGGACGGGTACACCTTGCTCGGGTGTTCGTCGAGGTACCTCGACCAGGACCCAGGCCCGGCGGGTTCAACAGCGCAGCTCGTCGGGCCGCCCACCCCTGCGCAGGTGGCAAAGTTCTCGCGTGCAGCACTCCCCCTCCGCCACCCTCCTCCGGACGCAGGGCGGGGTGCGGGCCACGTACGCGGCCTTCATCGCCACCGGGTTCGCCTTCGCGAGCTGGGCGTCGGAGATCCCCCAGGTGCGCGACCGGCTGTCGCTCTCGTCGGCCGAGCTGGGTCTGGTGCTGCTGGCGATCGCCGCGGGCTCGGTCATCTCGCTGCCCCTCGCGGGTCCCGTGGTCGCCCGGATCGGCTCGCTGCGCACCGTGCAGCTGATGGCGCTGGTCGACGCCGTCGCGCTCGTGGTCGTCGGGCTGGGCTACCTCGGCGGGGTCGTCCCGGTCGTCGTCGGCCTGTTCCTCTTCGGCTTCGGCCAGGGGGCCTGGGACGTCGCGATGAACGTCCAGGGCGCGGTCGTCGAACGACGCGTCGGCCGGGCGATCATGCCGCGCTTCCACGCGGGCTTCAGCGTCGGCACGGTCGGCGGCGCGCTCAGCGGGGCCGCCCTGGTCGGGCTGGGCGTCGGCGTCACGGTCCACCTCGTCGTCGTCGGCGTGGTGGTCGCCGCGGTCGTCCCGTTCGCGGTGCGCGGCTTCGTCCCCGACGCGGAGGAGCGGGCACCCGAGGACGGCCCGGCGCCGGAGCGCCGCAGCGCCCTGGCCGCCTGGCGGGAGCCGCGGACCCTGCTCGTTGGGCTGTTCGTGCTCGCCTTCGCCTTCGCCGAGGGCACCGGCAACGACTGGACGAGCGTGGCCCTGATCGACGGCTACGGCACGTCGCGCGTCGTCGGCATCCTCGGCTTCGCCACGTTCCTCGCGGCGATGACGGCGGGGCGCTGGTTCGGACCCGAGCTGCTCGACCGCTACGGCCGCGTCGTCGTGTGCCGGGTCATGGCCGCCGCGAGCGTCGCCGGGCTCCTGCTCTTCGTCTTCGGGGGCCACCCCGCGCTCGCCTTCGCGGGGGCGGTGCTGTGGGGCGCGGGGCTCTCGCTCGGCTTCCCCGTCGGGATGAGCGCCGGTGCGGACGACCCGGCGCACGCCGCCTCCCGGGTCAGCGTCATCGCCTCGGTCGGCTACCTCGCGTTCCTGGGCGGACCGCCGCTGATCGGCTTCCTCGGCGAGCACGTCGGGGTGCTCCGGGCCCTGACCGCCGTGGCCGTGCTGCTGGCCATGGCGGTGGCCATCGCGGGCAGCGTGCGGCCGCTGGAGACCGACGACCCGCGCTGATCTTGGGCGGTCCTGCACACTTCATCGGTGCGGATCCTCTACAACGCGTTCAACGGGCGCTACGCCGACAGCCCCCGCGCCCTGCACCGCGGGCTGCTCGCCCGCGGGGTCGAGGCGGAGCACCTCTGGCTGAAGGACGAACGCTTCGTCGGCGGCTTCCCGGCCGACGTCGCGACCGTGCCGATCGGCACCCCGGCGGCCGTCGCGGCCCTCGAGTCGGCCGACGTCCTGATCAGCAACACCCACATCCAGCTCGACCGCTGGAGCAAGCCCGACGGCGCCTTCTACCTGCAGACCTGGCACGGGACGCCGCTCAAGCAGATCCACCGCGCCGCGGCGAGCATCCCGGCCGAGGAGATGATGCGCGAGCTCGACGAGGACATCGCGCGCTGGGACGCCCTGGTGAGCCAGAGCCCGGCGGCCACGCGGCTGCTGCGCGACGCGTTCGGCTACGGCGGACCGGTCCTCGAGACCGGCTACCCGCGCAACGACGTCCTCGCGGCGGTGGACGCGCAGGAGCGCCGCGACGCGCTGCGCGACGAGCTGGGGATCGCGCCGGACGTCACGGCCGTCCTCTACGCGCCCACCTACCGGGACGACACGGTCGACGACCCCGACGCCCCGGACGGGCTGGACCTGGAGCTGCTGGTCAGCCGGCTGGGCCCCGGTTGCACGGTCCTGCTCCGCCAGCACTACTACCTCTACCGCCGCCCGGTGCGGACGGGCGTGGCGGGGCTGGTCGACGTCTCCGACAACCCGGACATCGCCGACCTCTACCTGGCCGCCGACGCGATGGTCACCGACTACTCGTCGGCGATGTTCGACTTCGCCGTCACGGGCAAGCCGCTGCTGCTCTACCCCTACGACCTCTCGCACTACCGCGACCGGCTGCGGGGCTTCACCTTCGACCTCGACACCGAGGGCCCGGGTGCCCTGGTCCCGGACCCGGAGGCGCTCGCGCAGCGGCTGCTCGCCCTGCCGTCCACCACGGCCGACGACGCGGAGCGCTACGCCGCCTTCCGCCGCCGGTGGTGCGAGCTCGACGACGGCCACGCGACCGACCGGGTGCTGGACGAGCTGATCACCCGGCTCCGGCCGCGGTCGGGCGCTCAGCCGGCGGGACGGTTCCGGTAGCGGCCGACCAGCTCGGGCGCGGCCTGCTGCATCCGCACCGGAGCCAGGCCGCGCGCCAGCAGCCGCAGGTCGTCGAGCACCATGTCGCCGATCTCGCGGAACGCCGCCGGGATGCCGCCCGCGCGGTGGGCAGACAGGACGACGCCCTCCAGCGACCGGAACGGTGAGTCGGCCGGCACGGGTTCGGTGGGCCACACGTCGCTCGCGGCCAGGAAGCGCCCGGCCCCGACCCGCTCGGCCAGAGCGTCGTAGTCGGTGACCGCGGCCCGGCTGACCAGCACGAGCCGGGCGCCCTCGGGCAGCAGGTCGAGCTCGCGCGGGCCGAGCAGGTGCTGGCTGTCGGCGGTCACGGTGGCGAGCACGAAGACGAACGTGCTGCGGCTCAGCACCTCGTCGAGGCTCGCGGGCAGGACGTCCGCCTCGCGCAGCACCGCGTCGGGGAGCCAGGGGTCGTACGCCCGCAGCGTCGGCGCGAAGGGGGCCAGCAGCGGGCGCAGGGCCCGGCCGAGGTTCCCGTAGCCGACGAGGCCGACGTCCGCGTGGCGCAGCAGCACCGCGTCGGCGTTGCCCTCGCCCAGGTAACGCTCGCGCCCCTCCCGGAACGCCCGGTCCTCACGGCTGATCCCGCGGGCCAGGTCGAGCGCGAGCCCGAGCGCGTGCTCCGCGACGGCCTGCGCGTACGCGGGCCCGCAGCCGAGCACGCGGATGCTCCGGGTGAAGCAGGTCGGGTAGTCGACGTTGGGGTAGAAGTTCCCCTCGACGTTGAGCACGGCACGCAGGTGCGGCGCCAGCGCGAGCCGCTCGCTCGGCAGGTCCGGCTGGCCGACGACCGCCCACGCCCCGCCCAGCGCCTCGTCGAGGCCCGCGTCGCCCTCCGGCTCGACGACCTCGAACTCCTCCCGGAGCGCCGCGAGCGCCTCCGGCCGGAAGATCCGCTCGACGGGCTGCGGCTGCGGGACGAGGACGACGACGGGTTTCACCGGGACATCATCCCGAGGACGCACCGAGGCCCCGCAGAAGGGCTCCACCCCAACGCCCCCCGAGCCTGTCGAAGGGCCTCGGAGAGGTCGGCACCAAGCGCGTTCGTCGCACGTGAGGCCGACCCGTTCCGGGCCCTTCGACAGGCTCAGGGGGCGTACGTGAGCTCAGGGGGCGTACGCGAGCTCAGGCGCCGGTGGCGTCCCGGGCGTCGGCCCAGAGGTCGACGCCGGACTCGACGGCGAGGTCGTCGATCTGGGCGAGCTCGTCGTCGCTGAACCCCAGGTTCTTCGTCGCGGCGACGTTGTCCTCGAGCTGGGCGACGCTGCTCGCGCCGATCAGGGTGCTCGTGACGCGGGCGTCGCGCAGGACCCAGGCCAGCGCCATCTGCGCGAGGGTCTGGCCGCGGCCCTGGGCGAGGTCGTTGAGCTTGCGGACGCGCTCGATGACCTCGGGCGTGATGGTCTCCTGCTCCAGGGACTTGCCCTGCGCCGCACGCGAGTCGGCGGGGATGCCGTTCAGGTAGCGGTTGGTCAGCAGGCCCTGGGCGAGCGCGGTGAAGGCGATGCAGCCGACGCCGGCCTCGTCGAGGACGTCGAGCAGCCCGCCCTCGATCCACCGGTTGAACATCGAGTACGAGGGCTGGTGGATCAGCATCGGCGTGCCGAGGTCGTTCAGGATCTCGACGGCGGCGAGCGTGTGCTCCGGGGAGTAGGACGACACCCCGACGTAGAGCGCCTTGCCCGCGCGGACGGCCGCGTCGAGCGCGCCCATCGTCTCCTCGAGGGGCGTGTCGGGGTCCGGACGGTGGTGGTAGAAGACGTCGACGTAGTCGACGTTCAGCCGGCGCAGCGACTGGTCGAGGCTCGCCGTCAGGTACTTGCGGGAGCCGAGGTTCCCGTACGGGCCGGGCCACATGTCCCAGCCGGCCTTGGACGAGATGACGAGCTCGTCGCGGTAGGGCTTGAAGTCCTCGGTGAGGATCCGGCCGGCGTTGGTCTCGGCCGAGCCGTACGGCGGGCCGTAGTTGTTCGCCAGGTCGAAGTGCGTCACGCCGAGGTCGAACGCGCGGCGCATGATCGCGCGCTGGGTCTCGATCGGCTTGTCGTCGCCGAAGTTGTGCCAGAAGCCGAGGGAGACGGCCGGCAGGTGCAGACCGCTCACCCCGCACCGGCGGTAGGGCTGGACGTCGTAGCGGTTCTCGTCCGCTGAGTAGGGCGTAGTCACAGGCGCACGTTAGCCACCTCCGCCCGCACCCGACCCTTGACACCTCCCCCGCGCTACCTCTACGGTCCTGGGAACGTTCCCATGGGAACGGTCCCACGACAGCTCACGAAGGAGTGGCATGACCAGGAACCACCGCCTCGCGGCACTCGCCGCCGGGGTTACCACGCTCGCGCTCGCCCTCGCCGGCTGCGGCGGCGGCTCGGGCAGCGCCCCGGCCGACGGCTCGCCCGAGAAGGTCGAGCTCACGGTCACGACCTTCGGGACGATGGGCTTCGACAAGCTCTACGCCCAGTACGAGGCGGCGCACCCCGGCGTCACGATCAAGGCCACGAACATCGACACGGGCGACAACGCGCTCGTCGACTGGAAGACCAAGCAGGCCGCCGGCAGCGGGCTGCCCGACGTCCAGGCCGTCGAGGAGGGCTGGCTCGGCCAGGTCATGAAGGTCTCGACCTCCTTCACCGACCTCCGCGAGCAGGGCGCCGACGCCATCAAGGACCGCTGGGTGCCGTGGAAGCTGGCGCAGGGGACGGACCCGACGGGCCGGATCATCGGCTACGGGACCGACATCGGCCCCGAGGGCCTCTGCTACAACCGCGACCTGTTCAAGGCCGCCGGGCTGCCGACCGACCGCAAGGACGTCGCGACGCTCTTCGGGGGCGACCAGTCCACCTGGGCCGACTACTTCACGGTCGGCCAGCAGTACAAGGAGAAGACCGGCAAGGCCTTCTACGACCAGAGCGGCTTCGTCTGGAACGCCATGGTCAACCAGCAGCCGCAGGGCTACTACACGCCCGACGACAAGCTGAACATCGAGGGCAACGCCACCCTGCAGGGCCTCTGGACCCAGCTCGGCACGGCGGCCGCGCAGGGCCTCTCGGCCAACCAGACCCAGTGGGACTGGGGCAAGGGCAAGGCCTTCGTCGACGGCAGCTTCGCCACCTTCGTCTGCCCGGGCTGGATGCTCGGCGTGGTCAAGGGCCAGGTCGCCTCGGGCGGCGGCGACGCCAAGACCGGCTGGGACTTCGCCGACGTGTTCCCCGGCGGCGCGGCGAACTGGGGCGGGTCGTTCCTGACCGTGCCCAAGACGAGCAAGCACCCGAAGGAGGCCGCCGCGCTGGCGGACTGGATGACGCAGCCCGCCCAGCAGGCCGCGGCCTTCGGTGCGGCCGGCGTGTTCCCGAGCGGCGTGGCCGCGCAGAGCGACCCGGGCGTCACGGGCTCGAGCGAGCTGAGCACGTTCTTCAACGACGCCCCGCTCGGCACCATCCTGGCCCGTCGGGCCGAGGGCGTCGTCGCCCAGCACAAGGGTCCGCAGGACTCGGTGATCCAGTCGCAGGTCTTCGGCCCGGCGATCAAGTCGATCGACAAGGGCGTGCCGGCCGACCAGGCCTGGAACGACGCGATCGGCCTGCTCAAGCAGGTCGTGCCCGCCACCAGCTGAGCACGCGGAACCCGCTCAGCCCGCGGGGCCCGGGCCGTCGCCTTCGGGGGACGGCGGCCCGGGCACCCCGCACCCGTCGACCCGCACCCGCCGCCCGTCCAGGAGCACCGCATGACCGCCGCCACCACGCTGCCGCCCGGCCAGGCCGGCAGGACCGTCCGACCCGAGCGACCCCGGCTGACGCCGCGCCAGCGCCTCAGCCGCGCCGACGTCCGCTGGTCGCCCTACCTCTACGTCTCGCCCTTCTTCGTCCTGTTCGCCCTCGTCGGGCTCTTCCCGCTGGGCTACACCTTCGTCGTGTCGCTCAACCACTGGGACCTGCTGAGCGGCCCGGGCGAGTGGGTCGGGCTCAAGAACTTCACCGACGAGCTCGCCGACCCGCTCTTCTGGAACTCGATGCTCAACACCCTGAGCATCTTCGTGCTGTCCGCGGTGCCGCAGGTGACCATCGCGCTGGTCCTCGCCGCCCTGCTCGACGCGAACCTGCGCGGCAAGACCTTCTGGCGGATGAGCGTGCTGCTGCCGTACGTCGTCACCCCCGTCGCGGTGGCGCTGATCTTCTCCAGCCTGTTCGGCGAGACGTACGGGCTGATCAACAACATGCTGGGCGCCGTCGGGATCGACCCCGTGCAGTGGAAGCAGAGCCGCCTCGCCAGCCACCTGGCGATCGCCACGATGATCAACTGGCGCTGGACGGGCTACAACGCGCTGATCCTGCTCGCGGCGATGCAGGCGGTCCCCCGGGACCTGTACGAGTCGGCCGCGCTCGACGGCGCCTCGGCGGTCCGCCGCTTCTTCTCGATCACCATCCCGAGCATCCGGCCGACGATCATCTTCGTGGTGATCACCGCCACGATCGGCGGCCTGCAGGTCTTCACCGAGCCCAAGCTGTTCGACGCGACCAGCGCGACGCCGGGCGGCGCGTTCCGGCAGTACCAGACCACCGTGCTCTACCTGTGGGACCTCGCCTTCAACCGCGGCGACTTCGGCAAGGCCGCGGCCGTCGCCTGGCTGCTGTTCATCGTCGTGGTCGCCATCGGCCTGATCAACTTCGCGATCTCCCGCAGGATCGCCTCGGGCGACGCGCCGAAGAAGCCGAAGGGCCGGACCAAGACCGCCAAGAACCTCGTCGAAGGAGACGTCCGATGACCGCCGTGATCGCGCCCGTCGTGGCCGCACCCGCCACCGCGACGAACGCCCGTCGCCGCGCCCGGGCCAGCGGCCGGCGCCCCGGCTTCCTCACGTACGGCCTGCTGCTGGCCTGGTTCCTGGGCACCGCGTACCCGCTGTGGTGGTCCTTCGTCGTGGGCTCGAACGGCCCGGCGACGCTGAGCTCGACGTGGCCGCCGCTGCTGCCCGGCGGGCAGTTCTGGACGAACGCCGCCCAGGTCTTCGACACCGTCGAGTTCTGGCGCGCGATGCTCAACAGCCTGCTCGTCTCCGGGATCATCACCGTCTCGGTGCTGACCTTCTCCGCGCTCGCCGGCTTCGCCTTCGCTAAGCTGCGCTTCCGCGGCCAGGGCGGGCTGATGGTGTTCGTCGTCGCGACCCTCGCCGTGCCGACGCAGCTCGGGATCATCCCGCTGTTCCTGCTGATGCGGACGTTCGGGTGGACCGGGCACCTCGGCGCCGTCGTGGTGCCGACGCTGGTGACGGCGTTC
This sequence comes from Microlunatus spumicola, assembly GCF_039536445.1. Lineage (NCBI taxonomy): Bacteria > Bacillati > Actinomycetota > Actinomycetes > Propionibacteriales > Propionibacteriaceae > Microlunatus > Microlunatus spumicola. Next base: position 992,980 of record NZ_BAAAYR010000004.1, read on the forward strand.
GGGGTGTTCTTCATGCGGCAGTACCTGGTCAGCGTCGTCCCCGACGAGCTGGTCGAGGCCGCGCGGATGGACGGGGCGTCGACGTTCGGCACCTTCCTGCACGTCGGGCTGCCGGCGGCCCGCCCGGCGCTGGCCGTGCTCGGGCTGTTCACCTTCATGACCGCCTGGACCGACTACCTGTGGCCGCTGCTCGTCGTCCCGCAGAACCCGACGCTGCAGGTCGCGCTCAGCCAGCTGCAGTCCGCCCGCTACGTCGACTACCCCGTCGTGCTGACCGGGGCGGTGCTGGCCACGCTGCCGCTGCTCGTCCTCTTCGTCGCCGCGGGCAAGCAGCTGATCTCCGGGATCATGACCGGCGCGGTGAAGGGGTGACCACGACGTGTCGCGCGCGACCGGCCCACCGCTCTAGCATGAGAACCGTGAGAGCGACGCCGCCGACGTGACCACCACGGCCATCCCGACGCTGAAGATGGTGGCCGCGGCGGCCGGGGTGTCGAAGTCCACGGTGTCGCGGGTGATCAACGACTCCCCCAGCGTCACCCCCGAGGCCGTCGCCGCGGTGTCGGCGGCGATCGAGCAGCTCGGCTACACCCCGAACCGCGCCGCGCGCACGCTGGTGAGCCGGCGTACGCACACCCTCGCCCTGGTCGTCCCCGAGAACACGGCCACGTTCTTCACCGACCCCTACTTCGCCTCGGTGATCCAGGGTGCGGCCACCCGGGTGTCGCAGACCGACTACACCCTCGCCCTGCTGATCGCGGCGGGTTCGGAGGACAAGGTCCGCCGCTACCTGCGGGCCGGGAGCGTGGACGGCGCGCTGGTGCTCTCGCACCACACCGACGACCGCTCGTACTCGCACCTCGCGGGCACCCTGCCGCTCGTGTTCGGGGGACGCCCGATGAGCGCCGAGGGCGACCTGCCGTGCTTCGTCGACGTCGACAACGCCGCCGCCGCCGCGGCCGTCACCCGCCGGCTGCTGGAGGCGGGCCGCACCCGCATCGCCCACATCGCCGGGCCCTCGGACATGGGGGCCGGCGTCGACCGGCTCCGCGGCTGGCGCGAGGCCCTCGCCGAGGCCGGGCTGGCGGACGACCTCGTGGAGCGGGGCGACTTCACCCCGGCCAGCGGCGCCGCGGCCGCCCGCCGGCTGCTCGAGCGCGGCGAACCCTTCGACGGCCTGTTCGTGGCCAGCTCGCAGATGGCCTCGGGCGCGCTGACGGTGCTGCGCGAGCGCGGGATCGAGGTGCCGCGCGACCTCGGCCTGGTCGCGGTGGACGACGACTACTTCGCCCAGACCTCGGTGCCGCCGCTGACCACCGTGCGGCAGCCGACGCTGGAGCTCGGCCGCACGATGGCCGACGTCCTGATCGACCTGGTGCAGGGCCTTCCGGCCGAGCGCGTGACGATCCTGCCGACCGAGGTGGTGTCGCGCGGCTCGGAGTGAGGCCACGCGCGCCGGACGGTCTGTATAGGGTCGGGACACCCTGACCCACTGCCTGCTGAGGAGCACCCGTGAGCGACGACGCCCGGTCCGCGAACCACGACGGCGAGGCCCTCGAGTCCCTCTCCGCCGACGAGCGACGCTTCCCGCCGCCCCCGGCGCTGGCCGAGCACGCCAACGTCACCGAGGCCACCTTCACGGCCGCGGCGGCCGACGACCTGGCCTTCTGGGCCGAGCAGGCGGGCCGGCTGTCGTGGGCGACGCCCCCGACCGAGACGCTCGACTGGAGCGGCGCGCCGTTCGCGACGTGGTTCGCCGACGGCACGCTGAACGCCGCGTACAACTGCCTGGACCGGCACGTCGAGGCCGGTCACGGCGACCGGGTCGCGTTCCACTTCGAGGGCGAGCCCGGCGACACGCGCACGATCACGTACGCCGAGCTGACCGCGTCGGTCTGCCAGGCCGCGAACGCCCTGACCGAGCTGGGCGTCAAGGCCGGCGACCGCGTCGCGATCTACCTGCCGATGGTTCCCGAGGCGGCCGTCGCGATGCTGGCCTGCGCCCGCCTCGGCGCACCGCACACCGTGGTGTTCGGGGGGTTCTCCTCCGACGCCCTCGCCACCCGGATCCTCGACTGCGGCGTGGAGCACGTCATCACCGCCGACGGCGGCTGGCGCAAGGGGAAGTCGTCCGCGCTCAAGCCGGCGGTCGACGAGGCCCTGGAGCGCTGCCCCGACGTGAAGAACGTCCTCGTCGTGCGCCGGACCGGCCAGGAGACGGCCATGGTCGAGGGCCGCGACGTGTGGTGGCACGACCTCGTCGAGAGCCAGCCGACGGAGCACGCGTACGAGACCTTCCCGGCCGAGCACCCGCTCTACATCATGTACACCTCCGGCAGCACGGGTAAGCCGAAGGGCATCCTGCACACGACCGGCGGCTACCTCGTGGGCGTCGCGTACACGCACTGGGCGACGTTCGACCTCAAGGCCGATACCGACGTCTTCTGGACCGCCGCCGACATCGGCTGGGTGACCGGGCACTCCTACCTGGTCTACGGCCCGCTCGCGAACGGCGCCACGAGCGTCATGTACGAGGGCACCCCCGACAGCCCGCACCAGGGCCGGTGGTGGGAGATCATCGACAAGTACGGCGTGACGATCCTCTACTGCGCACCGACGGCCATCCGGACGTTCATGAAGTGGGGCGCGGACATCCCCGCGCGCTACGACCTGTCGACGCTGCGGATCCTCGGCTCGGTCGGTGAGCCGATCAACCCCGAGGCGTACGTCTGGTACCGGAAGCACATCGGCCACGACCGGACCCCGGTGGTCGACACGTGGTGGCAGACCGAGACCGGGATGCACATGATCTCGCCCATGCCGGGCGTCGCCGACGGCAAGCCGGGCGCAGCCATGCGGGCCGTGCCGGGCGTGAGCGTCGCGGTCGTCAACGACGAGGGCGTGCCCGTCTCCGACGACGCCGCGGGCTACCTGGTGGTCGACAAGCCGTGGCCGGCGATGCTCCGGGGCATCTGGGGCGACGAGCAGCGCTACGTCGACACCTACTGGTCGCGCTTCCCCGGCGTCTACTTCGCCGGTGACGGCGCCAAGCTCGACGCCGACGGCGACATCTGGCTGCTCGGCCGGGTCGACGACGTCATGAACGTGTCCGGGCACCGGATGTCGACCGCGGAGATCGAGTCGGCGCTCGTGTCGCACCCCAAGGTCGCCGAGGCGGCCGTGGTCGGCGCGACCGACGACACGACCGGCCAGGCCATCGTCGCGTTCGTCATCCTCCGCAGCGAGGCCGGCGACGGCGGTCCGGACGTGGTGGCCGAGCTGCGCACGCACGTGGCGAAGGAGATCGGCCCGATCGCCCGCCCGCGCCAGATCATGGTCGTGCAGGAGCTGCCCAAGACCCGTTCGGGCAAGATCATGCGCCGCCTGCTCCGTGACGTCGCGGAGAACCGCGAGCTCGGCGACGTCACGACCCTCACCGACTCGACGGTGATGGACCTGATCAAGGGCAACCTGTCCACGACCTCGTCGGAGGACTGAGCGTCTGCGGGGGTCGGTCGACGGCCGGCCTCAGGCGCCGCGGACGAGCTCCACGAAGCAGCGGCCCTCGTCCGTCCACGGACGGACGAGGGCGAGGCCCGCACGCGTCGCGTGCCTCGTCAGCGCCGTCCGGCCGACGTGCGCCCAGGGGAACGGTTCGCTGCTCCCGCCGTCGTCGGACCGCAGGACCCCGGTGAAGGCGTGGTCGACGTCAGGGTCCGCGTCCACCTCGACGAGGACGGTGCCGCCCGGGGCCGACAGCGCCCGGCAGCGGTCGAGCAGCCGGCCGGGCGACCCGCCGATGCCGATGTTGCCGTCGAGCAGCAGCACCGTGCCGAAGCCGGGCCCGGCCGGCAGCGGTTCGAACACCGACCGGCGCAGCACCGGGAGCCCGGCCGCGTGCGCCAGCCGGACGGCCGTCCGGGACACGTCGACGCCGAGCGCGGGCAGCCCCGTCCGGAGGGCCGCCGCGACCATCCGCCCCGGGCCGCAGCCGACGTCGAGCACCGGGCCGCGCGCCCGCGCCAGGACCCGGAGGTCGACCGGGTCGGCCGGACCGGTGAACCGTGCGACGGGCACCCGGACCGGCCGCGCCGACGGGCGGACGTCGCTGAGCGTCAGGACCGCGGTCCCGTCGACGAGCGCCCGGGCGTACGTCTCCTGCCCGCCGGCGCCGAACGTGGGGACGAGCACGACCCGACGCTAGGGCGGTCCTCGCCCGCGGGAGGCCGGGAACCCTTACAGACCGCGTACGTCCGGTCGCGACGGGGGCCGCGGTCCGGCACCGGGCCCTACGCTGAGGCCGTGGCCGGTGCGAGCGCGCGACCGGGAGCGACCCACCCGGACCTGGCGGACCGTCGGGTCCTCGTGGTGGAGGACGACGCGACCGTCCGCGAGGTCGTGACCACCTACCTCCGGGCGGCCGGGCTCTGCGTGGACGAGGCCGGTGACGGGCTGCTCGCCCTGCGCATGGTGGAGGCCGCCGCTCCCGACCTCGTCGTCCTCGACCGGTTGCTGCCGGGGATCGACGGGCTCGAGGTCGCCCGGCGGATGCACCGCCTCGCCGAGGTGCCGATCATCATGCTGACCGCGCTCGGCTCGACCGAGGACCGGATCGCCGGGCTCGAGGCCGGCGTCGACGACTACGTCGCCAAGCCCTTCTCGGCCCGCGAGCTCGTTCTGCGGGTGCAGAGCGTCCTGCGTCGGAGCCTCGCGGAGTTCGCCCCGGAGGTCGCGTTCGACCTCGGGGAGTTCCGGCTCGACCCCAACCGGCGGACCGTGTGGCAGCGCGGCACGCCGCTGCGCCTGTCCAGCCGCGAGTACGAGCTGCTCGCCTTCCTGCTCAAGCACCCCGACCAGGTGTTCACCCGCGAGCAGCTGCTGCGGTCGGTGTGGCGCTGGGAGTTCGGTGACCTGTCCACCGTCACGGTGCACGTCCGCCGGGTGCGGGAGAAGATCGAGCACGACGTCGCCCGGCCCGCGATCCTGACGACCGTCTGGGGCGTCGGCTACCAGCTGAGCGCCTGACCGTGCTCCTGCCCCTCCCCGACGTCGCCCTGGTCGTCGCCCTGACGGCCGCGGTCGCGCTCGCCGCCACCGGGCTCGGGCTGCTCGTCCTCCGGCTCGGTCGCGGCTGGAGCCTCGCCGGCCAGCTCCACGTGGTCGTGCTCGCCCTCGTCGCCTCGGTCGTCGGGGGCACCGTCGTGGTGGCGCGAGCGATGTTCCTCTCCGCCCACGACCTCGCGGTGACGCTCTGGGTCGCCGGGGTCTCCGGGCTGGTCGCGCTCCTCGCGGCCGGCCTCCTCGGCCGCAGCTTCATGCGCGCGGCGCACCGCCTCCTCGCCTCGGCCCGGGCCGTCGGCAGCGGCGCGACGGTCACCGTCGAGGCCTCTCGGACCAGCGAGCTGGACGCGCTCGCCCGGGAGCTCGCCGCCACCAGCGAGCGGCTCGCCCAGGCCCGCACCGAGGTCCAGCGCGTCGAGACGTCGCGCCGCGAGCTGGTCGCCTGGGTGTCGCACGACCTGCGGACGCCGCTGGCCAGCGTCCGGGCGATGGCCGAGGCGCTCGAGGACGGCCTCGTCGACGACCCCGACCGCTACCACCGCGGCATCCGCACGCAGGTCGACCGTCTCTCCGGCCTCGTGGACGACCTCTTCGAGCTGTCCCGGCTCCAGGCCGGCCAGCTCCCGCTGCAGCTGGGACCCACGTCCGTGTACGACCTGATCAGCGACGTCGTCGCCGACGTGGCCCCGCGGGCCGACGAACGCGGCGTCTCCGTCGTCGTGCGGGGCGACCTCGACCGGACCCTGGTGGTGGACCACCGCCAGCTCACGCGTGCCCTCGAGAACCTGCTGTCCAACGCGCTCCGCTTCTCCCCCCGGGGCTCGGAGGTCGGGCTGAGCGTCCGTGACCGGCCGACGACGACCGAGATCGCCGTCACCGACCAGGGCCCGGGGATCGCCGCCGACGACCTGGCCCGGGTGTTCGAGGCCGGGTGGCGCGCCGACGCGGCGCGTAGCGCGGCCGGCCCCGACCAGCAGGGCGGGGATCCCGGGGGCGCCGGTCTGGGCCTCGCCATCGTGCGGAGCATCGTCGAGGCGCACGGAGGCAGCGTCACCGCGCACGGCACCACGAGCGGCACCCGCTTCGTCCTCGCCCTCCCCGAGCCGGGCCCCGGGATCGCGCCGTAAGCAGCCGGTAAGCATTTCCGGACCCGCGGCGCGCGTCCGCAGGATGTGATGGAGCCATGTCCCTGCTGACCGACCTCCTCGGTGCCGCCGGCGCCCGTCAGGCGTCCTCGCTGCAGGCCCGGCTCGCGACACCCGCCCGTACGGTCCGGGTCACGGTCGTCCTCGGTCGGCTCCTCGCGGTCGGGTTCTCCGTCTGCTTCCTCACCGGCCTCTACAGCCACTTCCTGCAGAACCCGCTGCCCTGGATGAGGTTCCCGACCTGGCCCACGAACCTCTACCGCATCACCCAGGGGCTGCACGTCGCGACCGGCACCGCGTGCCTCCCGCTGCTGCTCGCGAAGCTCTGGACCGTCTACCCGCGGCTGTTCGCGTTCCCGCCCTTCCGGACCGTCCTGGAGCTGGCCGAACGGCTCTCGATCGCCGTGCTGGTGGCCGGCTCGGTGCTCCAGCTGGTCATGGGCCTGCTGAACACCTACCAGTGGTACCCGTGGCGCCACTTCGCCTTCCGTGACGTGCACTACGCGCTGGCCTGGGTGGTGATCGGCTCGATCGCCCTGCACGTCGCGGTCCAGCTGCCCAAGATCATCCGCTGGTCGGGACGGGGCAGCGACCGCGCGGACGCCGTGGAGGTGGACCGGTGAGCGGGCGCGAGACCCTCCGCAGCCGGCGCGCCTTCCTGGCCACGGTCGCCGCGGCGACCGGGACGCTCGGGGTGCTCACCGTCGGCCAGAGCGTCGGCTGGCTCCGGGGGACCAACCTCTTCGCCCCCCGCGTCCCCGCCGACGGTCCGCAGGGGCTGGCCGTGAACCGGACGGCCGCGGCGGCCGGGGTCGAGGACCTCGCCAACGACCCGTCGTGGCGGCTGACCGTCGTCGGGCCGGCCGCCACGCTCTCCCTCGGGCGCGACCAGCTGCTCGCGATGGCCCAGACCGTCTCGGTCCTCCCCATCACCTGCGTCGAGGGGTGGAGCGCCAGCGCGCGGTGGGACGGGGTACGGATCCGCGACCTGATGGACCGCGTGGGCGCGCCGACGGACGCCAGGGTGCGCGTCACCAGCCTCGAGCCCCAGGGGGTCTACCGCGTGACCGAGCTGCCGGGCGAGTTCGTCCGGCACCCGACGACCCTGGTCGCGCTCGGGCTCGACGGGGAGGCGCTGGACCTCGACCACGGGTACCCCGCCCGGCTGATCGCGCCGAACCGGCCCGGCGTGCTGCAGACCAAGTGGCTCACGCGCCTGGAGGTGCTGGCGTGAGGCCGCTGCGCACGCTCGGCACCGTGCTCGGGCTCGCCGTCGCCGTCGGCGTCCTCGCCGGCCGTGCCGCGCTGACCCCCGTGGCGCGGCGCGCGGTCGTCCGCGCGCAGCAGGACCTGCCCGCTCCCGAGCCAGCGATCCCGGCCTCGGCGAGCGTCGGGGTGCGCCGGGCGAGGCTCGCGCTCGGGGCCGCCGGGCTCGCCGTGCTGCTGCTCGGCGGCTGGAAGGTGCTGCACGCCGTGCAGCCGCCGAGCTACGTCTGGCTCGCGGTCTGGCTGCTCGGCGCCATCCTGCTCAACGACCTCGTGATCGCCCCCGTCGTCATCGCGCTGCGCGGGCTGACCCACCACGCGCTCCGTGGGCTGCCCGACGCGGCGCTCGCGTGGCTCAAGGGCGGTTTCGTCGTCGGCGGCGTGCTGGTCCTGGTCGTCGTCCCCGAGATCTGGGCCCAGCACCTCGGCACCGCCAACCCGACCGTCCTCCCCGGCGACTACGCCGGCCGGCTCCTGGTCGTCCTCGCGGTCGTCGCGGGCCTCACCCTCGCCGCCGTCGCGGTGGCGACCGCACGGGCGCGGAGGCCGCGGCGGACGTGACCGGTCACCCCGGCAGCTGGGCGATGCGGACGTGGTTGCCGAACGGGTCACGGAACCCGAAGTCGGTCCCGTAGCCCCGGTCGACCGGCTCCTCCGGCAGGTCGACGCCCTTGGCCTTGAGGTCGTCCCACGTCTTCCGCACGTCGTCGGTGTTGAAGAACAGCGTGCCGGCGCTCGCGCCCTTGGTCACGAGGTCGCGCACCTGCTCCGCGGTGGCCCCGTCCATGGCGGGCGGCCCGGGACGTTCGAGGAGGATCTCCCGCCCCTCGCCGGGGACGCGCACGGTCAGCCAGCGCATGAAGCCGAGGTCGGCGTCCGTGCCGACCTCCAGCCCGAGCGTCCCGACGTAGAAGTCGAGGGCCTGGTCCTGGTCGAGGACGTAGAGGGACGTGATGGTCAACGAGGTCAGCATGCGTGGACGCTAACGCCGCTCAGCCGCCGGCCGCTTCTCCGAAACTGCTCTCTTCGCCGAGGCCGCTCGGCCGCAGCCACCTCATCGCGAAGCAGCCCGGCACCGCGGGCAGCGGGCCGCGGGCGCGGTAGGCCGTCGGCGTCTCCCCCACCACCGAGACGAACGTCCGCACGAAGGTGCCCAGGCTCGAGAACCCGACCGCCCAGCAGACGTCGGTCACGCTCGTGGTCGTCGAGCGCAGCAGGTGCATCGCCCGCTCGACCCGCCGGCGCTGCAGGTAGCGGTGCGGCGTCTCGCCGAACGTCGCCCGGAACGTCCGGATGAAGTGGCTCGGGGAGCAGCAGCTCAGCCGGGCCAGCGCGGCGATGTCGAGCTCGCGGTCGTAGCCGGCGTCCATCGCGTCGCGGGCGCGGAGCATCAGGCGGTTGCGCTCCTCGCTCGCCCGGCTCACGCGGTCATTCTCGTTCGCCGCGGGCCGTCGCGCAGGGCAGGCTGCACGGGTGAGCAGAGCACCGCACGTCGTCCGGCACCTCGCGGTCGCCCAGGCCTTCGCCGTCGCCGGGTCGAGCGTGGACCTGACGCTCACCGGCATCGTCGGCACGACGATCGCGCCGCGGCCCGCCCTCGCCACGCTGCCCTTCAGCCTGCTGTTCGTGGCGGCCGGCCTGACGACCTTCCTGGCCTCGCGCGCGATCGGCCGCTTCGGGCACCGGGTCACGTTCGTGGCGGCGGGCCTGCTGGCGGCGGCCGGCGGGACCGTCTCGGCGCTGGCCATCGCTCACGCGTCGTTCGCGCTGTTCTGCGTGGGGACCGCGCTGGTCGGCGCCTCGAACGCGGGCGTCGGCTACTACCGCTACCTCGCCGCCGACACCAACCCGGACGCCCGGGCGAGGGCCGTCAGCACCGTCCTGGCCGGCGGGCTGGTCGCCGCGCTCGCGGGCCCGTTCGTGGCCACCGGCGTCCGGGACCTGACGCCGACCCCGTACGTCGCGTCCTACCTGCTCGTCGCCGCGCTCGGCCTCGGCTCCGCGCTCTGGAACACCCGCCTCCGCATCCCCACCCCGGTGCACGACGACGCCCCGGGGACGGCCGTGAGGGAGCCTGCGCGCCCGTACGGCGTCCTCTGGCGCCAGCCCGTCCTGCTGCTCGGCACCGCGTCCGCGGTGGCCGCCGCGCTGACCATGCTCGCCCTGATGACCGCCGGCCCGATCCTCGGGCTCTCGGCCGGGCGCACGCCCGCGGAGGCCGCGCTGGCCATCCAGCTGCACCTCGTCGGGATGTTCGCGCCCGGCTTCCTCGTGCCGCGGGTCATCGGTCGCCTGGGCGAGCGCCGCGTGGCCGCGCTGGGCTGCGCCGTCATCCTCCTGGCCGGGCTGGCCGCCGCCGGCGGCGCGGCCCTCCCGCTCTACCTGACCGCGATGTTTGCGGTCGGGGTCGGCTGGAACCTGGCCTACTCCGGCGGCAGCGCCATGATCGCCTCCTCCTACCGCCCCGCGGAGCGCGGTCGCGTGCAGCCCGTCGCCGAGGTGCTGGGCATCGCCGCCCAGGTCGGCGGGTCGTTCGCGGCGGCCGGCTTCACCACCGAGGCCAGCTGGCGGGCGCTCGGCTGGGCGACCGCCGTCGTCGCCGTGGTCGTCGGCGGGCTCCTGCTCGCGGGCTCCGGCGGCGCGCGGCGGCGGGCTGATCCGCACCCACGGCTGATCAACCACTAGGCTCCGGGGCGAGGAAGGGAGGCGACATGGCGGAGCAACCTGTCGGCGAGATCATCCGCGCCATCAGCGATGACGTGAAGGAGCTGGTGCGCGACGAGGTCCAGCTGGCGAAGGCCGAGCTCGTACCCGCGGCGAAGGCCGGCGGGATCGGTGCGGGGCTGCTCGCGGGGGCCGCGTTCTTCGGCGTCTCGGCCGTCTTCATCCTCTACTTCTGCGTCGTGTACGTGCTCGTCCGGCTCGGGCTGCCCGAGTGGGCCTCGTTCCTGATCGTGGGCGCCGCGCTGCTGGTGCTCGCGGCCGTCCTCGGCGCCGTCGGCTACACGATGATCAAGAAGGTCAAGGCCCCGCAGCGCGCGATCAAGCAGGCCAAGGAGACCGTGGACGCGGTCAAGGCCTCGGCCCAGCAGACGCTGGCCACGATCAAGGGCTCCGACGTCAAGAAGGCCATCAACCGCTAGCCCGCCGCCCGCGTGTGTGGCGAGGGTCTCGCCACGCACGCTGGCGGGGTCCGGTCCCGCCGTCCGACAATTCTTCCGACCGCCGTACGCCCCGGCCCTCGGAGACCGATGACTGCGACCGCCTTCTTCCCCCGCCGCTACGCGGGCGTCTCGAGGCCGCTGCTGCTGGCCGTCGTCGTCGTCACGGTGCTCGCCAACGCGGTCGCGCTGGCGGCCGACCTGTCGCGCGGCACGTTCCTCAACGTCTACAACGCCACGCAGTACTACCTGACCTGGCAGGACGGCTTCTTCCGTCGCGGCTTCCCCGGCACGGTGCTGCACCTGCTGATGGGGCGCGACCCGACGCTCGCCGAGCTCTCGGTCGTCACCGCCGTCGCCACCGTGCTCGGCCTGGCGGCGATGCTCGCCCTGGTGGTCGTGGCCGCCCGGCTGCCGGCCTTCTCCGGCGCGGAGGGCGTCGCCCTGACCGTGCTGGTCGCCTCGCCGCTGACCTTCTCGATGGTCCTGCACAACCGCAGCCGGCTCGACCCGGTCGTGGTGCTGCTCGTCGTCGCCCTGGCGCTCCTCCCGGAGCGGGTCCTGTCCTCCCGCTGGCTGTCCGCGGTCCTGGCCGCCGGCCTGGCCGCGGCCGCGGTCGGGAGCCTCGAGTTCGCCGTCGGGTTCGTCGTCGCGCTGCTGATCGCCCGGGCCCTCCGCCAGCCGCCCGGGGCGGGCCGGGTCGTCCGCTTCGCGTTGGAGCTGGCACCGGGCCTCGCGATCGCCCTGGCGAGCCTGCTGCTGCGGCCGAGCCCGGCGACCATCGACCGGGTCGCGGCGCGCTTCGGCCAGGTCGGCGTGACCGCGCCGCGCGAGAACTCGGTCTCGGTCCTCACGAACACGGTGCCCCAGGCGCTCGACCTGAACCGCGACCACCTGCTGCTCACCCGGGTGCTGTGGTTCGCGGTGTTCGCCGCGTGCTTCGCCGTGACGGTCGTCCTGCTGCGCCGGCTCGGGCGGACCGGCGCGTTCGACACCCGTACGGCCCTGGCGTGCCTCGTCTGCTGCGCGGCGACCGCCGGCCTGGTGTCGATCGTCGGCTTCGACTACGGCCGCTGGTTCTCGCTCGCCCTGGTGGGTCTGATGGGCAGCCTCGTCGTCGGGCAGAGGCGGCCCACCACGTCCGTGCGGGTGCTCGGCCGGAGCGGGCGGGCCTACCCGCGCCCGACCGAGCTGCTGCTCCTCGTGGTGCTGCTGGTCTCGCTCGTCGGCCAGCAGTTCCCGGTCTACCCCGCCTGGGGGTGACCGGGCCTCCGGGTCAGCCCAGCAGGAAGATCCGCGACTCCCACGGCTCGAGGTCGGCCCCGCGGCGGTCGCCGTGCGTGGCCAGCAGGAGCTCGGCCGCGGCGACGTCGGGGACGGAGCCCGCCGGGACGGTGGCCGGGCGCGACGAGCAGTTCGCCACCAGCAGCAGCGTCCTGCCCTCCCACGTCCGGGTGAGCGCCCAGATCTGCGGGTCGTCGCCGAGCAGCAGCGCGAAGCGCCCCTCGGCGACCACCGGCAGCTCGTGCCGCAAGGCGATCAGCCGGCGGGTGTGGTGGAACACCGAGGCGGGGTCGGCGAGCTCGGCCTTCGCGTTCACGAGGACGTAGTTCGGGTTGACCGACAGCCACGGGATGCCCTCGGTGAAGCCGGCCTGGTGGGTGTCGTCCCACTGCATCGGCGTCCGGGCGTTGTCGCGGCTGTGGGACGCGAGCCCGGCCAGCACGGCCTCGGGGTCCTCGCCGAGGCCGACCGCCTCGGCGTGGTAGTTCAGGGCCTCGACGTCGCGGTAGTCCGCGATGCCGGCGAACGTCGTGTTCGTCATCCCGAGCTCCTCGCCCTGGTAGACGTAGGGCGTCCCGCGGTGCATGTGCAGCACGGACGCGAGCGTCTTGGCCGAGGCCGCGCGGAACTCCGGGGAGTCGTCGCCGAAGCGGGACACCGCCCGGGGCTGGTCGTGGTTGTCCCAGTAGAGCGAGTTCCAGCCGACGTCGGCCAGCCCGACCTGCCACTCCTCGAGGTTGCGCTTGAGCGCGACGAGGTCGAGCGGCACGTGCGCGAACTTCGACCCCTCCGGGTCGCGGTCCAGGTTCACGTGCTCGAAGGTGAAGACCATGTTGAGGCCGTGGCTCGCGCGGTCGGTGATCGTGCGGGCCAGCTCGACGGTCGAGCCGGGCATCTCGCCCACCGTCAGCAGGTGGTGCTCGTCGAGCCCGACGGCGGCGTTCATCTCGGCCAGGAACTCGGCGAGGCGCGGCCCGTTGGCGACGGCCGCGAAACCCTCCCCGTACGGCTGCCCCGCGCGCGGCGGCACGTCCTCGAGCTCGGAGGGCTTGGAGATCAGGTTGATCACGTCCATGCGGAAGCCGTCGACACCGCGGTCGACCCACCAGCGCATCATCGCGTAGACGGCCTCACGGACCTCCGGGTTCTCCCAGTTGAGGTCCGGCTGCTTGCGGGTGAAGAGGTGCAGGTAGTAGGCGCCCGCCTCCTCGTCCCAGTGCCAGGCCGGCCCGGAGAAGGCCGAGGCCCAGTTCGTCGGCTCGGCGCCGGGGGTGCCGGGCTCGTGGCCGTCGCGGGCCGGTCGCCACCAGTACCAGTCGCGCTTGGCCGAGCCGGGCTTGCGCGACTCGACGAACCACGGGTGCTCGTCGGAGGTGTGGTTGACCACGAGGTCCATCAGGATCTTGATGCCGCGGGCGTGAGCCTGCGCGAGCAGCTCGTCCATGTCGGCGAGCGTGCCGAACAGCGGGTCGATGTCCTGGTAGTCCGCGATGTCGTAGCCGTTGTCGTCCATCGGCGAGGTGTAGACGGGCGACAGCCAGATGACGTCGACGCCGAGCTCGGCGAGGTGGTCCAGGTGGGCGATGATCCCGGGGATGTCACCGGTGCCGTCGCCGTTGCTGTCGGCGAAGGAGCGCGGGTAGATCTGGTAGACGACGGCGTTGCGCCACCAGCCCTCGGAGCGGGGCACGGGGGTCGTGGAGGGCGTCGTCGCGGGGCTGGTGGTCGTCGGAACCGTCACCCGTCCACCCTGCCACGCGCCCGCCGACCCCGAGCGGCCTACCTCCGGCCGGGCGGGTCGATCCCGAGCAGCTCGGCCAGCCGGGTGACCTCCTCGGTGACGTTCCTCCGGGCGGCCGGCGTGAGCGCCTTGCCCTTGCCGGTGCGGAAGATCTCGCCCTCGATCCACGGCTCGAGCACCTCGAAGCGCGCCGCCCAGAATTCCTCGTCCGGCACCGACGCGTACTCCTCGCGGACGTCGTGGACGTACGCGGCGTAGTCGTCCGGCGAGCCGGCCAGGACGGCCAGGTCCGCGTCGCACAGCAGCTCGCCCTCGGGGTCGCGGCTGCCCGGCGCGTGCTCGGCGGTCATCCGCACCAGCCGCGCGACCTGCGTGAGGTCCTCCTGCTCCAGCCCGGCCCGGCTCAGCTCCCGCAGCGCCAGGCGCGCGGACGCCTCCTCGTTGGTCAGCTCGCGGAACGGGATGTCGTAGATCGCGTCGTGGAACCACGCCGCCAGCCGCACGATGAAGAGGTCCTGGTCGCCCGCCAGCGCGTCGACCTGGCGCAGCACGGCCAGCAGGTGGCGGACGTCGTGGTAGCGCCGCCAGGGCTCGCGGTAGCGCTCGACGAGGGCCGCGCCCATCGCCTCCTGGTGCGGCAGCACGGCGTGCCAGCGCTCCGCCAGCTCGGCGGCGTCGGCGTCCGACAGCGGTCGGGTCTCAGTGGGCATCGGGTCCTCCGGTGTCTCGGGCGAGCGTGCTGGGCCGGCGGTCGCGCAGGTAGCGGTCGGGGATGCCGACCTCGCGCGTGTCGTCCCAGGGTGTGGTCCAGCCGGCCAGGTCGAGCACGGCGGCGAGCAGGTGGGCGGTGAGGCCCCAGACGAGGTGGCCGGCGACGGTGAACGCCGGTCCGCGGAACCCCGTCGGGTGGCGCGCGGTGACGCGGTTGGCCGGGTCGACCAGGTCGGCGACGGGCACCCGCAGCACCGCGGCGACCTCGCCGGGGTCCGCCGGGGTGTCGGCCAGCGGTTCGCGCCACCAGGCCACGACGGCCGTCACGTCGAAGCCGCTGACCACGACGTGAGCCGCCGGCAGCGCGCCGAGGACCTCGACGCCCTCGCGCAGCACGCCGCACTCCTCGTACGCCTCCCGCAGCGCGGTGTCGACGAGGTCGACGTCGCCGGGGTCGGCGGCGCCGCCGGGGAAGGCGATCTGGCCGGGGTGCGAGCGCAGGGTCGCGGCGCGCTCGACGAGCAGGACCTCCGGGCCGGCCGGGCCCTCGCCGAAGAGCGCGAGCACCGCCGACCTCCGGGCACCCTGCGCCGGGCGGAGCACGTCGACCCACGGCTCGTCGTGCGCGGCCAGGGCGGCCGCGAGCGGCTCGACCCAGCCGGGCCGGGCGACGGGTGCCGCGCTCACGGCGCGACCCCGAGGTACTGCCGGCTCAGGTCGGCGAGCTGCTGCTCGGAGGTGAGCCCGCCGGCGTGCCGCCCGGCGACGGTCCCGTCGGCGCGGACGAAGAACGTGACGGGCAGCCCGACGACCTGCAGACGGTTCCGGAAGACGAGGTCGGCGTCGTAGAGCTGGGGGTAGGTCCAGCCGGCCGCGCCGGCGAAGGCCACCGCGGCGTCGGGACCGTTGTCGGTGAGGTTGACCCCGAGCACCGAGACCGCGGTCGACCGGCCCGCCTCGGCGAGGAACGGCGCCTCGGTGCGGCACGGCCCGCACCACGACGCCCAGACGTTCACCAGCGTGGGCCCGCGCAGCGACGCCAGGCGCACCTCGCGCCCGCCGCCCAGGCACTCCACCCGGACGTCCGGCAGCCCGCCCTTCGCGGCCGGGGCCTCCGTGGCCGGGCAGTCGGGGATGCCGGCCGCCTTCTTCTGCGCGGCCAGGTCGGCGTTGGGCACCGGGGTCGCGTCGGGCACGGCCGTCGACGGAGCCGCGGCGGGCGCCGTCGAGCGCACCACGCTCGGCGTCTCCGTGCAGCCGGCCAGCGCGAGCACCAGGCCCGCCGCGGCGACGCACGTCCGGAGGGCGGACCTCATCCGCGCGGCTCGCGCACGAGCTTGGCGGCCTTCTTCGGGTCGGTCTCGCCCTCGCCGTACGAGGGGCACAGGTTCGCGACGGGGCAGGCGCCGCAGGCCGGGTTCCGCGCGTGGCAGCGCCGACGGCCGTGCCAGATCACGTGGTGGCACAGCATGACCCAGTCCTTCTTCGCGAACAGGGCGCCGACCTCGGCCTCGACCTTGACCGGGTCCTCCTCCGTCGTCCAGCCGAACCGGCGCGAGAGCCGGCCGAAGTGGGTGTCGACGGTGATGCCGGGGATCCCGAAGGCGTTGCCGAGCACGACGTTGGCGGTCTTGCGGCCGACGCCGGGCAGCGTCACGAGCTCGTCGAGCGTGGCGGGCACCTCGCCGTCGAAGCGTTCGACGAGCTGCGCCCCCAGCTTGAGCAGCGTGTCGGTCTTGGCCCGGAAGAAGCCGGTCGGGGTGATCAGGGTCTCGAGCTCGACCCGGTCGGCCCCGGCGTACGCGGCGGCGTCGGGGTAGCGGGCGAAGAGGACCGGGGTGATCGTGTTGACGCGCTTGTCGGTGCTCTGCGCGGAGAGGACCGTCGCGACGAGCAGCTCGAGCGGCGTGGTGAAGTCCAGCTCGACGTGGGCGTCGGGGTAGGTGTGCCCGAGGGTCCGGTCGATGGAGCGGGCGCGCCGGACCAGCGCGGTCCGGGTGTCGCTCGGGCTCACCCGGCCACCCTACGTCCGGGGGTCCCCGCGCCGACCTCTCCTTGCGTCCGGCGCCAACGCCGTTACGGTGAGGTCGCGGATGTGCACGCCGCTACCGTCCGCTCGCCGTCGAGCCGGACGGTAGGTTGGTGCGAAGGTGTGACGAGAACTACAGGAGGGTGCCGGTGGACCCCGAGGTGTTGACCAAGGCCCCTCTGTTCGCAGAGCTCGACGACGGGAGCGCTGCGGCGCTCGAGCAGGCGATGGGCACGTTGCGGCTGTCCAAGGGCGAGATCCTCTTCCGGGAGGGCGAGACCGAGGACCGGCTGTACGTCGTCGTGGCGGGCAAGATCAAGCTCGGCCGCAGCGGTTCGGCCGGGCGCGAGAACCTGCTCGCCGTCCTCGGCCCGGGCCAGATGTTCGGCGAGCTGTCGGTCTTCGACCCCGGCCCCCGCTCGAGCACGGCCACCGCGGTGACCGCGGTGGAGGTCCGGACGCTCGAGCACGACGAGCTGATGCGCTGGATCGAGGGCCACCCCGAGGTCGCCCGCAGCCTGCTGGCCCAGCTCGCGGGAAGGCTGCGCCGCGCGAACGACGTGGTCGCCGACCTCGTCTTCTCCGACGTCCCGGGCCGCGTGGCCAAGCAGCTGCTCGAGCTCGCCCGGCGCTTCGGCGACCGCAAGGACGACGGCGTGCATGTCCACCACGACCTCACCCAGGAGGAGCTCGCCCAGCTGGTGGGCGCCTCCCGCGAGACCGTGAACAAGGCCCTCGCCGACTTCGCCGCGCGCGGCTGGATCCGGCTCGAGCCGCGTTCGGTCACGCTCCTCGACGTCGAGCGCGTGGAGCGTCGGGCCCGCTAGCCGAGCGGGCGCGCCCGTCCGGGCTGCCGCCACGCCGACGGCTTGTCCAGGCCGTGGCGGCGCAGCAGCGGGAGCGTGCGCTCGCGCAGGTCGCTCGCGTACGACTTCAGCGCGTACGACCCTCCGCGGTAGAGCTCGGCGTAGGGCCCGACCAGCTCGGGGTGCTGCTCGCCCAGCCAGCGCAGGAACCACTCGCGGGCGCCCGGGCGCAGGTGCAGCGCCATGACCGACGCCGACGTCGCGCCCGCCTCGGCCACCGCGGTGATGACGCGCTCCAGGTCGTCGTCGCCGTCGGTGAGCATCGGCAGCACGGGGGCGATCAGGACCTGGCACGGCAGGCCCGCCTCGCGGATCGCGCGGACCAGCTCGAGCCGCGCCCGCGGCGACGGCGTCCCGGGCTCGAGCGTCTCGTGCACCGTCTCGTCGAGCAGGGCCAGCGAGACGCCCATCATCACGGGCGTCCGCGCGGCCGCACCGGCCAGCAGCGGCAGGTCCCGGCGCAGCGTCGTGCCCTTGGTCAGGATCGAGAAGGGCGTGCCCGAACCGGCCAGCGCCTCGATGATCCCGGGCATCAGCCGGTAGCGGCCCTCGGCCCGCTGGTAGGGGTCGGTGTTCGTCCCGAGCGCCACGGCCTCGTGGCCCCACGACGCCCGGCCCACCTCGCGGGCCAGCACCTCGGCGACGTTGACCTTGACGACGATCTCGGCGTCGAAGTCCGCGCCGGTGTCCAGGTCGAGGTAGGAGTGCGTCTGCCGCGCGAAGCAGTAGACGCAGGCGTGCGTGCAGCCGCGGTAGGGGTTCACCGTCCAGCGGAACGGCACGTCCGAAGTGGTCGGCACGTGGTTGAGGGCCGAGCGCGCCATCACCTCGTGGAACGTCACCCCCGCGAACTCCGGCGTCCGCACCGTCCGCACGAGCCCGGGCATCTCCTCCAGCCCCGGCAGCGCGTCCGGGTCCGACACCACGCTCCCGACCGTCTGCCCCGCCCACCGCATCCACCAATGGGAACACACGTTCTATTGATGCGCCACCCCCTCGAGGTCCCTGACGAGGAAACGCCGACTCCCGACCGCTCCAAGAAGTCCGGAGCGGTCGGGAGTCAGCGTTTCCTGCGGTGGGGCCGGGGCGTGGGCTACGAGCTGCCGAGCTTCACGTCGACGCTCTGGGCGGGGGCGCCGCCGCGGACGTACGTGACGGTCACGGTCGTGCCGGGGGCGAAGTAGCGGGTGGCGGCGATGAGGCCGTCGGCCGTGGTGGTGTGGAAGTCGTCGACCTTGGTGACGACGTCGCCGGCCTTGAGCCCGGCGGCGGCCGCGGCACCGTCGGCGGTCACGGTCTGCAGCGCGACGCCGGTGGCGGTCGAGAGGTCGGAGTCGGCGCTGCCGCCCACCGTCACCCCGAGGGCCGCGTTGACCGACTTGCCGTTGGCGATCAGCTCGCCGGCGACGCGGACGGCCACGTCGGACGGGATCGCGAACCCGATCCCGATGTTGCCCGACTGGCTGCCGCTGCCCGAGCCGGAGCCGGTGCTCGCGATCGAGGAGTTGATGCCGACGACGGCGCCGTTGAGGTCGACCAGCGGGCCGCCCGAGTTGCCGGGGTTGATGGCCGCGTCGGTCTGCACGGCGAGGTAGACCGCGTCGTTGTCGTTGCCCGAGCGGACCGGGCGCGCGCCGTTGGACACGATGCCGCTGGTGATCGACTCCGAGAGCCCGAGGGGGGCACCGGCCGCGACCACGGCCTGGCCGACCTGGAGGGCGTCCGACTTCGCGAACACCGCGGGCTTGAGGTCGGCGACCCCGTCGACCTTGATGACGGCGAGGTCGTTGGTGGCGGAGGTGCCGACGATCGTCGCCGGGGCGGTCTTCCCGTCGGGGAAGGTCACCGTGACGCTCGCCCGGCCGGACCCCTGGGCACCGCCGGACGACTCGGCCGCCGACACGACGTGGTCGTTCGTGAGGATGTGGCCGTCGGTGTCGAGCACGACCCCGCTACCGATGTCCCCGCTGCTGCCGGCCTGCACCGTGATGGTGACGACGGACGGGTCGATCTTGGCCGCCGCGGCACTGACTGTGCCGTCGAGGACCGGGGCGCTGGCCGCCGGGACCGTGGTGACGCTGATCGGCGAGCTCGCGGACGTGCTCGCGTCGCCGAGGTAGGCGTACGAGCCGATGCCGGCCCCGGCGCCCACGACGGCGGCCAGCGCGGCGGCGGCCAGGATCCCGCCCCGGCGGCGGCGCGGCCGCTCGAGCAGGGCGCTGGACCCGGGCTGCGTGCCGGTGGGGGTAGCGGTGCCGTACGGCTGCCCGGCGTACGCCTGGCTCCCGTAGGACTGGGCGCCGTACGCCTGGGCCCCGTAGGGCTGACCGCCGTACGCCTGGCTGCCGTAGGACCGGCCGTCGTAGGACGAGGGCGGGTAGGTCTGCCGGTCGTAGCCCTGCCCCCAGGGCTGCGGCTGCTGCCGCTCCCCGGCCGGGCGGCCGTAGGGCGACGGCTCCTGGTGGTCCGCGGAGGGGGTCGAGGGGGTGCCCGGTTCGCGCTGCTCGTCCGACGTCATGCCCCTACGGTGCGGCCCGTCCCTGTGTGCTCGCTGTGCGTGCCCTCAGCGCTGCCGATGAGCCTCGAGGTGGTCCAGCTGCGCGCGCACGGACTGCGCGGCCGCCCCCTCGATCGGCGTGCCGACGGAGTCGGGGTAGACCGCCGCCAGCACCTCCTCGGGGGTCCGCGCGCCGGCCGCCAGCGCGTCCCGCACCTGGTCCAGCCGCTCGAGGCGGTGCCGGCGGTAGCCGGCCAGGACCGCGTACGGGTCGGCGACGACCGGGCCGTGGCCGGGCAGGACGCGGGCGACCCCCTGCTCCTCGACGAGGGCGAGGAGGCGGTCCAGGGAGGCGAGGTAGGCACCGAGGTCGCCGTCCGGGTGCGTGATCACCGTGCTGCCGAACCCGAGCACCGTGTCCCCCGTCAGCAGGTCCGGGGGCGAACCGTCGGCGTACGTCGCGAGCAGGCTCACGGAGTCGCTCGTGTGGCCGGGCGTGGCGAAGACCTCGAGCCGGACGCCCGCGGCCTCCAGCACCGCGCCGTCCTCCAGACCGGCAGGACCCGTGCGCCAGGCCGGGTCGGCCGCCCGGACGTCGCAGCCCGCGCGCCGGGCGAAGGCGGCCGCACCCGCGCTGTGGTCGAGGTGGCGGTGGGTGAGCACGACCGTGGCCACCCGCGCCCCGGCGGTCTGGAGGACCCGGTCGGCGTGGCCGTCGTCCTCCGGGCCCGGGTCGACGACCACCACCGGGCCGGCGGCGGGGTCGCCGAGGACCCAGGTGCACGTGCCGGAGAGGGTCATCGGACCCGGGTTGGGCGCCAGGACGGACGCCACGGACGGCGTCAGCCGCTGCACCCGGTCGTCCGTCCCGCCCATCTGCGTCGCCCCCCGGTCCCGCTAGAGCGGGACGACCGTCGGGCGCGACCGCACCTCGGCGACGACCTCGACCTCGACCGGGCTGTCCAGCGGGAGGACGGTGACGCCGACCGCGCTGCGTGCGTGGCCGGTGCCCGTGCCGAAGACCTGGCCGAAGAGCTCGCTCGCGCCGTTGGCCACGAGCGGCTGGCCCGTGAAGTCCGGGACGCTCGCCACGAACACGACGACCTTGACGATCCGGACCACCTGGTCGAGACCGCCGGCCTGCTCGGCCACGGCCGCGAGCGCGTTCAGCGCGGCGACCCGGGCGAGCCCGGCCGCGTGGTCGGCGTCGACCTCCGAGCGGATCCCGTCGCCGACCTTGCCGGTCGCGAGGAGCTTCCCCTCGACGAACGGCAGCTGCCCGCTGGTCCAGACGGTGTCACCGAGGCGCACCGCCGGCACGTACGCCGCGACCGGCGCGGCCACCCCCGGCAGCTCCAGCCCGAGCGCGGCGAGCCGCTCCGTCGGGCTCTGGGCCTCGTCCTGCTCCTGCTCCGGCTCGGCCACGATCAGGCCGTGGGCAGCGGGCGCTTGAGATACGCGACCAGGTTCTCGGGGTTGAGGCCCGGGACGACCTGGACCAGCTCCCAGCCGTCGGCCCCCCAGTTGTCGAGGATCTGCTTGGTCGCGTGCACCAGCAGCGGAACGGTCACGTACTCCCACTTCGTCATGGGCGGAGCCTATCCAGCCTCCCCGGAACCGTCGCCCGGTGCGCCGGCGCCCGTGCGGCAGAGGCAGAAGGGGTGTCCCGACGGGTCGAGGTAGACCCAGAAGTCCTGCTCGGTGCCGGGACCGTGGACGCGCCGCGCCCCGATCGACTCCGCGTACGCCCCGGCCGTCTCGAGGTCGTCGACGGCGAGGTCGAGGTGGGCCTGCTGCGGGACGGCGGGGTCGGGCCAGGTGGGTGCCACGAAGTCGGTGGCCAGCTGGAAGGCCAGCCGCGCCCCGGCGCCGGGTCCGGTGCCGTCGTCGGCCCGGATCGTCACCCAGTCGTCGCTCTCGTCGCCGCGCTCGACCTGCCACCCGAGCAGGTCGCAGTAGAAGCGGGCGAGGGCCGCCGGGTCGTCGGTGTCGAGGGCGACGAGGTCGAACCGCACGGGGCTGCTGCTCGTCGGTGTGCTCATGACGACAGCGTCCTCCACGGGTCCGACGGTCGTCCAGACCCTCCAGACCCTCCGGCCGTCGTTCCGGCCGACCCGCCGACGCCCCGCTGACTACCATCGGGAGCATGAGCCCCGCCCCGTACGCGCGTCCGTCGAGCCTGTCGTGAGGATCGGGATCCTCGGCGGCACCGGGCCCCAGGGCCGCGGCCTCGGGCGGCGGTTCGCGATGGCCGGCCACGAGGTGCTCCTGGGCAGCCGGGACGCGGCCCGTGCGCAGCAGGCGGCCGCCGAGCTGGCCGTCGCCGGGGACGTCACGGGTGTCGCCAACGCCGACGCGGCGGGCGCCGAGGTCGTGGTCGTCGCCGTCCCGTACGAGGGCCACGCCGACCTGCTCGCCTCGCTGGCCGACGCGCTCGAGGGCAAGGTCGTCGTCGACTGCGTGAACCCGCTCGGCTTCGACAAGCAGGGTCCCTTCCCGCTCGACGTGCCCGACGGGTCCGCCGCCCAGGAGGCGCAGCGCATCCTCCCCGGCTCGACCGTCGTGGCCGCCTTCCACCACGTCAGCGCGGTGCTGCTCGACGACCCGGAGGTCACCGACATCCCGGGCGACGTCCTCGTCCTCGGCGAGGACCGCGACGTCGTGGCCCGGGTGATCGACCTCGTGCCGGCCATCCCGGGCGCCCGCGGCGTCTACGCGGGCCGGCTGCGCCTGGCCCACACCGTCGAGAGCTTCACCGCGAACCTCATCGCGGTCAACCGGCGCTACAAGGCGCACGCGGGCATCGCCGTGACCGGCCTGCCCGACGCCACCGCCGGAACCCCCGCGTGAGCGGCCCCCGCCACACGCTGCACATCGTCAGCGGCAAGGGCGGCACGGGCAAGACGACGATCGCCGCCGGGCTGGCCTGCGCGCTGGCGACCCGCGGCCGGCGCGTGCTGCTCTGCGAGGTCGAGAAGCGCCAGGGCCTCAGTGAGCTCTTCGGCGTCCCGCCGCTGCAGGGCGACGAGGAGCGCCGCCTCACCCGCACCCCCACCGGCGGCAGCGTCTTCGGCCTGTCGATCGACGCCGAGGACGCGCTCCGCGAGTACCTCGAGACCTTCTACCACCTGGGCCTCGCCGGCCGGGCGCTCGACCGCTTCGGCGTGATCGACTTCGTGACCTCGATCGCGCCCGGCCTGCGCGACGTGCTGCTCACCGGCAAGGTCTACGAGGCCGTCCGCCGCAGCACCAAGAACCTCCCCACCGCGTACGACGCCGTCGTCCTGGACGCGCCGCCCACCGGCCGCATCGGCCAGTTCCTCAACATCCACGAGGCCGTGTCCGGCATCGCCAAGGTCGGCCCGATCCGGACCCAGGCCGACTCCGTCGACGCGCTGCTGCGCTCCCGCTCGACGATCGTGCACCTCGTCACCCTGCTCGAGGATATGCCCGTGACCGAGACCGAGGAGGCCGTCGCCGCGCTGCGCGACAGCGGCGTCGGGGTCGGCACCGTGATCGAGAACATGGTCAACCCCTCCCCCTTCGAGCCGGCCGTGCTCGCCGACGTGGCCGCGGGGGCCGTCGCCCTCGACGTCCCGGGCTGGGACGGCCACCAGAACGCCGCGCTCGCCGCGGAGTTCGCGGTCGAGGCCGCGCGCACGCTCGAGCAGCAGGTCCGCCACGACCGCCTGCTGCGCCTCGGGCTCCCGCTCGTCCAGGTCGACTTCGACCCGCTCGGCGTCGACACCGGCTCGCTGTTCGCGATCGCCGAGCAGCTCACCGACCAGCTCGCCCTGGAGGCCGCGTGACCCCCCCGGCCGCGCCGTACGCGGGACGTGCCCCGCACGTCCACGCCGCGCCGTTCCTCGACGTCGACACCCTCATCGGGGACCGGCAGGTCGAGATCGTCATCTGCTGCGGTTCCGGGGGCGTGGGCAAGACCACGACGTCGGCCGCGCTCGCCGTCCGGGCCGCCGAGGCCGGGCGCCGCGTCGTCGTGCTCACGATCGACCCGGCCCGCCGCCTCGCGCAGTCGCTCGGGCTCGGCGAGCTCGACAACACCCCGCGGCCCGTGGTCGGCATCGACACCACCGCCGGCGGCAGCCTCGACGCGATGATGCTCGACATGAAGCGGACCTTCGACGAGGTCGTGCTCACGCACTCGACGCCCGACAAGGCGCAGGCGATCCTCGCGAACCCCTTCTACAAGGCGCTCTCGTCCTCGTTCTCCGGGACGCAGGAGTACATGGCGATGGAGCGGCTGGGCCAGCTGCACGCGCAGGCCAGCGCGGACGCCGCCGCCGGCCGTCCCGCCTGGGACCTGATCGTCGTCGACACACCCCCGGCCCGCTCCGCGCTGGACTTCCTCGACGCCCCGGAGCACCTGAGCTCGCTGCTCGACGGCCGCTTCATCCGGCTGCTGCTCGCGCCGGCCAAGGGCCCGTTCCGCCTGATGGGCGTGGGCTTCAGCCTGGTCTCCAACGCGATGAACAAGGTCCTGGGCAGCAGCCTCATCACCGACGTGCAGACGTTCGTCCGGGCCTGCGAGGCGATCTTCGGCGGGTTCCGGCAGCGGGCCGAGGAGACCTTCGCCCGGCTGTCGTCGCGGCACACCGTGTTCCTCGTGGTCGCCACCGCCCAGCGCGACGCGCTGCGCGAGGCCTCCTACTTCGTCGACCGCCTCACCGAGGAGCAGATGCCCCTCGCCGGGCTCGTGGTCAACCGCGTGCACGGCAGCGCCCTCGACGTCTCCGCCGAGCGGGCCGCCGCCCTGGCCGAGGACCTCGACGCGCCCGACGGCGCGGAGGGCCCGAAGGACCTGGAGGCCGAGGCCCTGCGCCGCCACGCCGACCTGATGCGCGTGTCCGAGGCCGAGGCCGCCCTGCTCGACCGCTTCGCCACGGCGAGGCCCGACGTCCCGCAGACCCGCGTCCCGGTCCTCCCGAGCGACGTCACCGCCCTCGACGACCTCCGCCGCGTCGCCGTCCTCATGGCCGAGAAGGACTGACCCGACAGACTGCCGAGCGCGGCCGACCCCAGCCTCGCCAGCAAGACCTCACCGACGCCGAGCCGCACGTGCGAGCAGCACGGCAGGCGCCGACGCCGCACGAGCCTCCTGCGCGGGACGACAGCAGCCCGAGCCGCACCTCGAAGGACGGCTCGGGCAGCACGCCGCTGAGCGTGGATGGGTCTGGCGGGAGCCCGGGCGTCGACGAACCACCGGCCGGGCGTCGTACGGGACGACGCCCGGGCGGATGGTTGCGAAGCGGCGTGCTGGTCGAGCCGTCCGGCACCCAGGTCGACCAGTGCGGCCGGGCCCGGGGCAGAAGGGATCAGGCCGCGCGCTGCGCCTGACGAGGCGGCTCGGCCATGAGCAGCTCGGCCCACGAGGTGACGTCGGGACGCTGGCGGAGGAGCTGACGGCGCTCGCGCTCGGTCATGCCGCCCCACACGCCCCACTCGATCTTGTTGTCGAGGGCCTCGGAGAGGCACTGCATGCGCACGGGGCACCCCATGCACAGCTGGCGGACACGCTTCTGCTCCGACGCCTCAGGGAACAGGGCGTCTTCCATGCCCCGGCACTTGGCGTCCATGGTCCAGTCGGCGTGCGTGATTGCAGTCATGCTGGTTCTCCCCTTGTGGTTGTGGCTGCCGACCCGGGCTATCCCCGGCCCATGTGGGTCGACTGCTGAATCGTACGAGCGCCGTCTCTGTTACGCCACCCAATCTAAGAAACTGATGAGATCGTGACGCTATCTTGATTTCGTTGTCACGCTCCCTCTGGATTGCCTCCAGACGAAATCTCTTACGGGACCCGCCGGAACCCGCCTGACGTGGGTGTGCGACGATCCTCGACCGGCCCGCGCGGGATGACCCGGGGCCGGTGGCGCTCACGTACCCTCGGACAGTGCCAAGCCCGAAACGCGTGGGGAGCGTCGCGTACTCGCTCACGATGTTCGCGATCGTCAGCGTCCTGGCCGGAGTGCTCGTCGCCGGCCTGTTCGTCCCGTACGCCGGCCTCGCCGGCCTGGGGAGCAAGGCGGCGGCGGACGAGCTGAACAGCCTGCCGACCGAGCTGGCGACGCCCACGCCGCCCACCCGCTCGACGGTCTACATGGCCGACGGCAAGGTGCTCGCCTACTTCTACGACGAGAACCGCATCCCCGTGGCGCTGGACAAGATCGCGCCGGTCATGCGGCAGGCGCAGCTGGCCATCGAGGACCACCGCTACTACGAGCACGGCGCGCTCGACGTCAAGGGCACGCTCCGGGCGCTGGTGCGGAACTCCACCAGCGACGTGGGCACGCAGGGCGGGTCGTCGATCACCCAGCAGTACGTGAAGATGGTCCAGATCGAGTCCTGCCAGACCAAGGGCTCCTCGCCCGCCGCGATCAAGAAGTGCGTCGACGACGCCCGGGCGCCCACGATGGAGCGCAAGGTCCGCGAGCTGCGCTACGCCATCGCGCTGGAGAAGCGGCTCACCAAGGACCAGATCCTCTCGAACTACCTCAACATCGCCTACTACGGCTCCGGCACGTACGGCGTCGAGGCGGCCGCGCGGCACTACTACAACACCTCCGCGGCCAAGCTGACGCTGGCGCAGGCCGCGATGCTGGCCGGGCTCGTGCAGAACCCCGACGCCAACAACCCGATGAACAACCGGGCCGCCGCGCTCGAGCGCCGCGACGTGGTGATCAACCGCATGTCCGAGCTCGGGCTGATCACCGCGGCCCAGGTCAGGACGGCCAAGAAGCAGGGCTTCGACACCAAGGCCGTCAAGCCGATCATCAAGGGCTGCCAGGGCACGCGGTTCCCGTTCCTGTGCGACTACGTGCAGCGCAGCCTGGAGCTCGAGCCGAGCCTGGGCGACAACAAGACCGAGCGGGACAACACGCTCAACCGTGGCGGGCTCAAGATCTACACGGCCATCGACCCCAAGACGCAGACGATGGCGCAGAAGAAGGTCAGCGCCGTGGTGGGCGCGAAGGACCCGCTGATCTCGACCATGAACATGATCCAGCCGGGCACCGGCCTGATCGTGGCGTCGGCGCAGAGCCGGCCGGTGATGGGGTCGGACAAGAAGAAGGGCCAGACCTACTTCAACCTGTCCGCGCCGAGCGAGCTCGGCGGGATCCAGGGCTACCAGGCCGGCTCGACCTTCAAGCCCTTCACGATGGCCGCGGCCTTCGAGAAGGGCATCCCGATCACCAAGAAGTTCAACGCCAAGTCGCCGTACGACTTCACCGGCCGCCGGTTCGACACCTGCCGGGGCAACAACACCGGCAAGGTCTACGACAAGTACGCCCCGAAGAACTCGGTCGGGCACAGCAAGAAGATCGCTATGACCGAGGCGGCCGAGTACTCGGTGAACACCTACTTCATCCAGCTCGAGCTCGCGGCCGGCATGTGCGGCGTGACGAAGATGGCGCAGAAGCTGGGGGTCAAGGTCGGGCACCCGCTCGGCGCACCGTCGGTGAACATCGTCAAGGAGTACCAGGACAGCATCTCGTTCACCCTCGGCGTGGCCGAGGTGGCACCGCTCTCCATGGCCGAGGCGTACGCGACGTTCGCGTCCGGCGGCATCCACTGCAGCCCGATCATCGTGTCCAAGATCGTCAACCCCAAGGGCAAGCAGCTCGACGTGCCGAGCGCGGACTGCAAGCGCGTGATCGACAAGGACGTGGCCGACGGCGTCAGCAAGGTCCTCAAGTCGGTCATCGACAAGGGCACCGGCAAGCCGGCCCGCGTCCCGGGCAGCTTCGACCAGGCCGGCAAGACCGGGACGATCAACAGCAACAACGCGGTGTGGTTCGCGGGCTACACCCCGGAGGTCGCCGGTGTGTCCATGATCAGCATCGACAACACCCGCAAGCCCTGGATCAAGGGCAAGAGCGGCTACCGCTCGAAGGGTGTCGAGTTCTACACGGTGCCCTCGACGGACGTCTACCTGCAGGGTTCCGGCGGCGGTGACGCCGGCGCGAAGATCTGGAAGCCCGTGATGACGTCCTACCTCAAGGGCGTGAAGCACACCGACTTCGACGAGCCGCCGAGCAAGATCAAGGTCGGCAAGAAGGTGACCGTCCCCTACGTCGGCAACCTCAGCATCGCGTCGGCGACGAAGAAGCTCAAGAAGGAGGGCTTCAGCGTCGAGACGCAGTACGTCTACAGCAGCCGCCCGAAGTACACCTTCCTCGGCTGGTCCCCCGGCGCCGGCTCGCGCATCTCGGAGTTCGGCACGGTCTACAAGCTCGTGAGCAAGGGCAAGGACCCGGCGATCGAGAAGGCCAAGAAGGCGGCCAAGAAGAAGGCCGAGGAGAAGAAGAAGAAGGACGACAAGAAGGACGGCGGGTAACCGCGCGTCCCGAGACGCCGACGAGGCCGGTCCCCCGCTGGGGGACCGGCCTCGCGTGCGTCATGGGCTCCGGGTGGAGCCTCAGCCGGCGAGCTGGCGGCGGACCTCGGCGGCGACCGCGCCGCCGTCGGCCCGGCCCTTGGTCTGGGGCGTGACGACGCCCATGACCTTGCCCATGCCCTTCATCCCGAGCTCCGCGGCGCCCGTCTGCTCGATCGCCGCCCGGACGACCGCGGTGACCTCGTCGGCCGTCATCGCCTGCGGCAGGTAGTCGGCGAGCACGTCGGCCTCGGCCTGCTCCTTGTCCGCCAGCTCCTGGCGCCCCGCGGCGGTGAACGCCTCGCGCGCCTCGCGGCGCTTCTTGGCCTCGCGGACGACGACGTCGAGGACCTGCTGGTCGGTCAGCTCGTGCGCCTCGGTGCCGGCCACCTCGGCCTCGCTGATGGCGGCGATCACCATCCGGATGGTGCCGGAACGCACCTTGTCCCGGCTGCGCATGGCGGCGGTGAGGTCGGTGCGGAGACGCTCCTTGAGCGGGGTCGACGTGTCGGACATGCCCTCCAGTCTGGCAGGCCGGCACGGACGGGCGTACGGGATTGCCCGCGCACGCAAGAGGCGCCCCGGACGCGCCGCGCCTGTAGCCTGTGCGCGTGCCGACCGCTTCCGTGCTGGCGCGCCGCGGGCTCCAGGGCCTCGGGGTGGCCGGGCTCCTCGGTGCCGGGACCCTCGCGTACGCGGGCCTGTGGGAGGTGGATTCCTACCGGCTGCGGCGGGTCTCCATCCCCGTGCTGCCCGTGGGCGCCCGGGACATCCGCGTGCTGCACCTGTCCGACATCCACATGACGCCGTCGCGGACGAAGCGGCAGCGCTGGCTCACCGAGCTGTCCGGGCTCGAGCCCGACCTCGTCGTGGACACCGGCGACAACCTGGCGCACGAGCAGGCCGTCGGGTTCGTCACCCGCAGCCTCGGCCGGCTCCTGGACCGCCCGGGCGTCTACGTGTGGGGGTCGAACGACTACTACGCGCCCTCGTTCAAGAACCCGCTGCGCTACCTCACGCAGCGCGGCAAGACGCCCAACCTGCACCCGGAGCGCGAGCTGCCCTGGGTGGACCTGGGCGAGGCCTTCTCGCGCCGCGGGTGGACCGACCTGACCCACACGACCACGACGATCGAGATCGAGGGCGTGCGGCTCGGGTTCCGGGGGACGGACGATGCGCACCTGCGTCGCGACCACTACGCGGAGGTCGCCGGGCCGGTCGACCGCGCGGACGTCGACGTCGCCATCGGCGTGACCCACGCCCCCTACCTCCGCGTCGTCGACGCCATGACGGCCGACGGCCTGGACCTGGTGCTCGCGGGCCACACGCACGGCGGGCAGGTGGCGGTCCCCGGCTACGGCGCGCTGGTGACCAACTGCGACCTCGACACCCGCCGGGTCAAGGGCCTGTCGCAGAACACGGCCGCGGGGCACACCTCGTGGCTCCACGTCTCCGCCGGGATGGGCACGTCCCCGTACGCGCCCGTGCGGTTCGCCTGCCCGCCCGAGGCGACGCTCCTGACGCTGACGGCCGGGCCGGCGCCCACGCGCTGAGCAGGGCGGCAGGGCCGGCCCTCGTCATGGGCTAGACTCTGCGAGGCCCGAGAGGGTCTACGGGGTGTGGCGCAGCTTGGTAGCGCGCTTCGTTCGGGACGAAGAGGTCGCAGGTTCAAATCCTGTCACCCCGACCGTGTTGTCCGGGCTGGACCGACGTGCAGGTGGCGTCGGCAGCCGGTGCCTCGAGCAAGGCTCGGCACCTCCCTCCTTCGGCTCGCCAGCTCCCTCGGCTCGCCGGCTCCGTCGGCTCGTCAGCTGCCCCGGCTCTCTATCTCCCTCGATCGCTCCTTCTCAGGCGCGCGCTCAGACATGTCCATGCGTGGCCTGTCCACCGGTGCAGTGATCTCATCACGACGCTATACACACATCGAGCGATTCCTGGCAAGGGAAGTTCCCTAAGAAAGCCCTCCCGAGGTGCTCAGCGGAACTCTGAGAGCGGGCCGAGAAGAATGCGGCTGACAACGTGGTCACCGGTCTCAGGCCGAACGCACGAGAAGAATTGCTCAGGCTTGAGACGTTCTTTCAACCTGAGTCCCGACCTTCATTCCTGAATCTCGGAAAAGGGTGCCGCGGGCCCCGTACCGGCCTGCCTAATCTCCTCTCACTGGCACCGCCGGAGACCAGCACGCTGGGTCCGACGAAGCCTCGGGGGAGTTCCATCAGGTCGAGAGCCGGCGGGGCGGCTCGGTCTTCGAGAGGCCCCTCCCATGCGTTCAGCTTCTGTTGGCATGCCCAAGATCCCTGCCGGTGCACGGATCGCGTCCACCAGTGCGGTCGCCGCGCTCGCCGTGGCCGCCAGCCTGCTCGTCCCGGTCCAGGCCCACGCCGCCGACACCGGGGTCGCGCCGGGCCGCTACGAGAACACGTCGAGCTCCGTCGCCTACACCGGCACCTGGAGCACCGTGACCTCCTCCTCGGACTCCGAGGGCTCCTACGGGAACCTCAACACCGACGGCTCGGCCACCGTCACCTTCACCGGCACGGGCGCCGCCTGGTACACCCGGACGAACAACTACTCCGGGATCGCCGACGTCTTCGTCGACGGGGTGAAGAAGGCCGGCGTCGACCTCTACTCCGCCACCGGCCGGACCAAGCAGAACGTCTGGTCCGTCAGCGGGCTCACCGACGGGACCCACACCCTCAAGATCGCCCGCACCGGCACCAAGAACGACAGCTCCACCGGCCGGAACGTCACGCTGGACTACGTCGACGTCACCGGGACCACGGCCACGCCGGCCCCCACGGCCACGCCGACCCCGACCCCGACCGCCACGCCGACCCCCACGGCCACGCCGACCCCGACCGCCACGCCGACGCCGAGCCCGACCGCCTCCCCCGCCGCGACGCCCACGCCGACCGTGACCCCCACGCCGACGGCGACCCCGACCGCGACGCCGACCCCCACGGCCGCCCCGACCCCCACCGCCACGCCGACGGCGACCCCCACCGCCACCCCGACGCCGACCGCGACCCCCACCGCGACGCCGACGGCCGCTCCCGGCCCGACGGTGGTCGGCCAGGGCACGTACGAGAACGACGACCCGGCGGTCACGCTGAACGGCACGTGGACCAAGGTCGCCTCCAACCAGGACTCGGGCGGCTCGACCGGCAGCCTGGGCACGGCCGGCTACGCCGAGCTGTCCTTCTCGACCTCCGGCATCCGCTGGATCACCCGCCTGAACAGCTACTCCGGCATCGCCGACGTCTACCTCGACGGCGTCAAGAAGGCGAGCGTCGACCTCTACTCCTCGACCACGAAGACGCAGCAGGTCGGCTACGAGGTCACCGGGCTCCCGGAGACGCCGCACACGATCCGCATCGTGCGGACCGGCACCAAGAACCCGGGCTCGAGCAGCCCGAACGTCATGCTCGACGCGTTCGTCGCCCCCGACGTCCACGCCCCCGTCGCCCCCGTCGGGCTGACGACCACGGTCACCGGCGACGACGTCGCGCTGACCTGGGCCGCCAACCCCGAGAAGGACGTCAAGGCCTACCGCGTCTACCGGCGCGACGGGGCGGGCACGACCCGCACGCTCGTCGGCACGACCAGCGGCACGGTGCGGACGCTGACCGACGCGGCCCGCTTCCCGGGCTTCGGCTACACCTACGACCTGACCGCGGTGGACACCTCCGACCTGGTCTCCCCCTTCTCGGCGGCCGCTCCGGTCACGATCCCGATCACGCCGCTGCCCGCCGGCACCTACGAGAACGACAACCCGGCCCTCACGCTCGTCGGCCCCTGGTCCGCCGTCAGCTCGAACATGGACTCCGGCGGCTCCTACTCCACGCTGAACGGCACGGGCTACGCCGAGATCTCCTTCACCACCTCGGGCATCCGCTGGATCGCCCGGGCGAACACCTACTCCGGCATCGCCGACGTCTACCTCGACGGCGTCAAGAAGGCGACCGTCGACCTCTACTCGGCCACCACGAAGTACCAGCAGGTCGCGTACGAGGTGAAGGGCCTGCCCGAGACGCCGCACTCCCTGCGGATCGTGCGCACCGCCACCAAGAACGCCTCCTCCACCAGCACCGCGATCATGCTCGACGGGTTCGTCGCCCCCGACGTCTACGCCCCGGGCGTGCCGACCGCGCTGAAGGCGACCGCCATCCGCACCGGTGCCAAGCTGACCTGGACCAAGAGCCCCGACGCCGACGTCGCCGCCTACCGCGTCTTCCGCCGGGCCGCCGGCACCACGTCCGACGTCCTCGTCGGCACGACCACCCCGGACGTCACCTCCTTCAGCAACGTCGGCCTGGCCGACGGCGGCAGCTACACCTGGAGCGTCGTGGCCCGCGACACCAGCGCCAACGACTCGGCCCCGTCGCTGGCCGCCACCTTCACCAACGGCTCCGACCCGTACGCCGCCTTCCCCCAGCGCTACGCCACCTGCCCCACGGCCACGGTCACCGTCTCCACCCGGGCCCAGCTCCTCTCGGCGGTGGCCGCGGCCACCTCGGGCACGGTCGTCCGGCTCGCCCCGGGCAGCTACGGCGCGAACATCGACGTGACCACGCAGGCCACGCCGGACAAGCCGTTCTGGATCTGCGGCCCGCGCACCGCGGTCATCGACAACGCCGACATCACCAAGGGCTACGGGTTCCGCGTCACCGGCGCCACGAACGTGGTCATCGCCGGTATGACGGTCCGCAACGTCCAGAAGGGCGTCGCGGTCCTCGGCGGCAAGGCCGTCACGGTCGCCGACCTCCGCGTCGAGAACATCGGCGACGAGGCCGTGCACCTCAAGAACCAGACCACCGACAGCACCGTCATCGGCAACTCGATCGCCCTGACCGGCCTGAGCTCCCCGAACTACGGCGAGGGCGTCTACATCGGCACGGCCGAGGGCAACTGGTGCCTCTACAACGGCTGCGCGCCGGACACCAGCGACCGCAACCTCGTCGCCTTCAACGACATCCGGGCCACCACGGCGGAGCCGATGGAGGCCAAGGCCGGGACGAGCGACGGCACGATGTGGAAGAACACCCTCGACGGCGCGGCGATCACCTCCTCCGACACCGACAGCCTCGTCCAGGTCATGGGCAACGGCTGGGTCGTCGCGGGCAACACCGGCACCCACACCCCGGCGGACGCCATCCAGGTCTGGAACACGACCGCCGGCTACGGGCTCAACAACATCGTCTACGGCAACGGCATCGCCGACGCCCTGCCGGGCTTCGCGGTCCGGATGCCGTACGCCGACGGCGGCAACGTCGTCGGGTGCAGCAACGCCGCCCCGGCCGCGGCGCTGGGCATGACCAACAAGACCTGCCAGCTGTGACCGGCCGGGGATGAAGAGCCGGAGCTGGAGGGCGGGCAGGGCGGCAGCAGGTCGAGGGAGCTGCCCGCCCCGCACCGTCACCCGGGCGGGCGCAGGGCCTGCGGGTCACAGCTCGCGGTGCAGCAGCCGTCCCATCCGGGTGATCCCGTCGACCAGCCGGTCGTCGGGCACGCCGGAGAAGCTCATCCGGGCGTGGTTCGTCTCCTGGGTGACCGGGAAGAAGGTCGCCCCCGGCACGTACGCCACGGCCGCCTCGGGCAGCAGCACCCGGCCCAGGAAGTCGGCGGCGTCGAAGCCCTCCGGGAACGTCAGCCACACGAAGAGCCCGCCCTCGGGCCGGGTGCGGAGCACCTCGTCGGGGAACGTCGCGGCCATGGTCTCGAGCATGAGGTCGCGCTTGCGGCGGTAGACCGGCCGGGCCCGGGCCAGGTGGGCGTCGATGTCGTACGCCTCCAGGTAGCGGGAGGTCGCCGCCATGTTCAGGGTGCTGTTCTGGGTGTCGGCGGCGAGCTTGAGCAGGCCGAGGCGCTCGACGAGGTCGGGGCTGCCGGCGGCCCAGCCGAGGCGGAGGCCGGGCGCCAGGATCTTGGAGAAGCTGCCGAGGTGCAGCACCCGGCCGGAGGTGTCGAGGCTGCGCAGGGTCGGCAGCGACGTCCCCTCGTAGCGGTGGGCACGGTAGGGCGTGTCCTCGACCACCAGCAGGTCGTGCTCGTCGGCGAGCGCGAGCAACCGGTGCCGGCGCTCGAGGGAGAGGGTGGCGCCCGTCGGGTTCTGGAAGTCGGGGACCGTGTAGATCATCCGGACGTCGGTGTGGGCCTCGAGCACGCGCTGCAGGTCGTCGGTGTCCATCCCGTCCGCGTCGGTCCGCACGGGTGCGTACGTCGGCTCGGTCGGCGCGAAGGCGATCAGCGCGCCGAGGAACGTCGGGTTCTCGGTCACGACGACGCTGCCGGGGTCGACCACGAGCTTGGCGGCGAGGTCGAGACCCTGCTGCCCGCCCTGGATGATCAGCACGTCGTCGGCCGTGGTCGGCATGCCGTCGGCGGTGAGCCGCTCGGCCACCCGGGCGCGCAGCGCCGGCAGCCCGTTGGACGTCGTGTACTGCAGGGCGTCGGCGTGCTCGCGCACCAGCAGGTGGGCGTACACCGCGGCCAGCTCGTCGACCGGGAAGAGGGAGGCGTCGGGGTAGCCGCCGCCGAACGAGATGACGCTCGGGTCGGCCCCCAGGCGCAGCAGCTCGCGGATCGCCGACGGCCGCACGCCGGCCATGCGCCGGGCCAGCCGGATGGTCACGAGAACGCCAGCCGGGTCTCGCGGCCGTCCCGCAGCGCCGCGACGTGCGCGTCGACGTTGAGGTGGTCGAAGAGGGACTCCCCGCGCTGGATGGCTGCGCGCAGCGCCTCCTCGCGGACCTGGATCGCCTCGGCGCCGTCGAGCGCCGCGGCCACCTCGGCCTCGCTGCCGACCACGACGCCGTCGTCGTCGGCCAGGACCAGGTCGCCCGGACGGACCTGGACGCCGTCGAGGTCGAGCGTCACGCCCGTCGTCGGAACGGTGCGCGCGGGGCAGGCCCGGGGGCTGACGCCCGTGGCGAAGACGGGCAGGTCCATCTCCCGCAGGGTGCGGCTGTCGCGGCACAGGCCGTGGATGACGATGCCGGCGAGGCCGCGGCGCAGGGCCTCGGTCGCGAAGAGCTCGCCCGCGACGGCGCGGTCGGGGTCGCCGGCCACGACGAGCACGTCACCCGGACCCGCCGCGGCGAGCCCGGCCAGCACGGGCAGGAGGTCGCTCTGCGCGTCGACGGTGACGGCGCGGCCCACGAGGCGCGCGCCGGGCCGGACGGGCCGGATCGCGCGGGGCAGCACCCGCAGCGTCGGGCCGGCGTCGGCGAGGCACGTGCTGTCCACCCGCCGCAGCCGCTCGAGGAGCCCGGACGTCGTTCCCTGGTCGTGCGGCACTGGCCCACCTCTCGCGTCGGCACCCTCGGCGGGCGACCCACCGGACCCTACGACGCAGCGCTCGGCGTACGCGGACCAGGCTGTCGGCCCTCGCCCCGCGCTGGTCGTTCGTCGGGCCACGGGCTCCGAGGTGCCACGATGAATCCCTCCCCTCCCGGCCCGCCGAAGGATCCGTCATGCGCCCGCTCGCTCCTGCCGCCCTGCTCTCGACCGCCGCGCTCCTGCTGGCGGCGACCGCGTGCGCACCGCAGGACGAAGCGCCGACCGCCGCCGCCTCGGCCAGCCCCGCGAGCTGCACGAAGGACCAGCTCGCGACCACGAAACCGGGCACCTTCACCGTGGCGACGGACAAGCCGGCGTACGGGCCGTGGTTCGCCGACGACGAGCCGTCCAACGGCAAGGGCTTCGAGTCGGCCGTCGCGTACGCGGTCGCGGCGAAGCTCGGCTACGACCGGTCCGCGGTGACCTGGGCGGTCGTGCCCTTCACCAGCGCGTACGCGCCCGGCGACAAGGCCTTCGACGTCGACGTCAACCAGGTGTCGATCACGGACGCCCGCCGCAACGCGGTCGACTTCTCGGCGCCCTACTACACGGTCACGCAGACGGTGGTGACGACGAAGGGCTCCGCCATCGACGGCGCGACCACCGTGGCGGCGCTGCAGGGGGCCAAGCTCGGGGCCCAGGTGGGCACGACCTCGTACACGGCGATCACGGACCAGATCAGGCCGAGCAGGAAGCCCGCGCCGTACGACACGAACGACCTCGCGGTGCAGGCCCTCAAGAACAAGCAGCTCGACGGCCTCGTGGTCGACCTGCCGACCGCCTTCTACATGGTCGCCGCGCAGCTCGACGACGGCGCGATCGTCGGCCAGCTGCCGCCGGGCTCGGGCGAGGCCGACCAGTTCGGTCTCGTGCTGGCCAAGGGCAGCCCACTGACGCCCTGCGTGTCGCAGGCGGTCGAGGCGCTGCGGGCGGACGGGACGCTGGCCGGGCTCGAGAAGACCTGGCTGGCGGGCACCGACGGCGCGCCGCAGCTCTCCTGAGCCGGGTACGCACCCGTGACCCCGACGGGCTGGGCGCCCTCGCCGCTCCAGCAGGAGCGTGAGGCCTACCGCCGACGCCGGGCCCGGCGCTCCAGCCTGGTCGCGCTCGGGAGCACGGTCGTCGTCGCCCTCGTCCTGGTCCTCGGGATCACGGCGACGCCCGGGTGGCCGCGGGTGCAGGAGACGTTCTTCAACCCGGCCCGGGCGTGGTCGGCCCTGCCCGCCGTCGCGGAGGGGCTCTGGCTGAACGTCCGCGTGATGCTCGTGTGCGGCGTGCTCATCGCCGTGCTCGGGCTCCTGGTCGCGGTGCTGCGGACCCTGCGCGGTCCCGTCTTCCTGCCGTTCCGGCTGATCGCCACCGCGTACACCGACCTGTTCCGCGGGCTGCCGCTGCTGCTGGTGATCTTCCTGCTCGGGTTCGGGGTGCCGGCGCTCCGCCTGCAGGGCGTCCCCAACGACGCGGTGATCTGGGGCGGCGCGGCGCTCGTGCTGACCTACACCGCGTACGTGGCCGAGGTCTTCCGCGCCGGCATCGAGTCGGTGCACCCCTCGCAGTGGGCGGCCAGCCGCTCGCTCGGGCTGCCCTACCCCCAGACGCTGCGGTTCGTGGTGCTGCCCCAGGCCGTGCGGCGGGTCGTCCCGGCCCTGCTGAACGACCTCGTCAGCCTGCAGAAGGACTCCGGCCTCATCGCCGTGCTCGGCGTCATCGACGCGATCCGGGCCGCGCAGATCGAGACGGCGACCGACTTCAACTTCACCCCGTACGTCGTGGCCGGGCTGCTGTTCGTGGCGCTGACCATCCCGCTGGCCCGGTTCACGGACTGGGTCGCGCGCCGGCAGGGCTGGCTCGGCGCGACGGGTGCGGCCCGGTGACCCCGCTGCTGCAGGCCCAGGGGCTGCGCAAGTCCTTCGGGACCCAGGTCGTGCTGGACGGCCTCGACCTCGAGGTGGACGCGGGCGGCTGCGTCGTCCTCATCGGCGGTTCCGGGTCCGGCAAGTCCACGCTGCTGCGCTGCCTGAACCTCCTCGAGACCGTCGACGACGGCCAGATCCTGCTCGAGGGTGTCGACGTCAGCGACCCGCGGGCCGACGTCGACGCGGTGCGGTCCCGGATCGGGATCGTCTTCCAGGCCTTCAACCTCTTCCCGCACCTCACCGTGCTCGACAACATCACGCTCGCCCCCGTCCGGGTGCATCGCGTGCCGCGCGCCGAGGCGGAGGCCCGGGCGCGCGAGATGCTCGACCGCGTCGGGCTGGCCGACAAGGCCGGGACGCACCCCGACCAGCTGTCCGGCGGGCAGCAGCAGCGGGTCGCGATCGCCCGGGCGCTGGTCAACCGGCCGGCGCTGCTGCTCCTCGACGAGGTGACGTCGGCGCTCGACCCGGAGCTGGTCGGCGAGGTCCTGGCGCTGCTGCGCGAGCTGCGGTCCGACGGCATGACGATGGTCATCGCGACCCACGAGATGTCCTTCGCCCGGCAGGTCGCGGACACCGTCTGCTTCCTCTCCGACGGGCGCGTGCTGGAGTCGGGACCGCCGGAGCAGGTCTTCGACGCCCCTCGCGCCCCGCGCCTGCGGAGCTTCCTGGCCGCGGTGACCGCGCACGCCCCGCTCGACCCCGAGGGGCCGCCCGGTCAGGAGCCGGCCGGCGCGTAGCGGGCGGGCCGCGTCGCGCGCCCGTCGCCCGGCGTCGCCGCCGTCACCAGGCACCGCCGCAGGCCCTTCGCGCCCGCGCCCGGCTGCGTCACGGGGCGTGCCGGCAGCGGGACGGCCGCCTCGATCCCGACGAGCAGACCCTTCGCGTACGCCTCCTCGGTGGCGATGCTCATGGCCCGGGTCGTGCTGCCGCCCACCTTGGCGCCGGCCTCGTTGTAGACCCACGGGACCTTCGCCAGCAGCTGCACGATCGCGAGGTTGCCCGGCTCCAGCGGGGCCCGGCCGGTGAAGCTGTTCTCGCGCGCGGAGACCTTCCGACCCTGGGCGTCGCTCCGGGCCCGGGCGATCGTCGCGGCGGCCTGCTCGCTCGCCTTCGCGACGGCCGCGTCGGAGAAGACCGTCCGGCTGCCACCGGTCCCCCGGTACATCGCGTGGTACTTCCCGTCGTGCGTCACCCCGCGCTGGGAGTACGTCGCCTGGAAGCCGGGGCCCTGCGAGTGGTCGTCGTGGACGCTGACCGCCAGCGCCGCGCGGCCGTCGTTCGCGACCTTCGCCCGCGCGGCCAGGCCGACGCTGTCGAGCGCCCGGCGCTTGGTCAGCGTGACGCGGTAGCCGTCCGTACGCAGCCCCTCCCCCACGCAGGCGCTGACGTCGAACGTCTCGTAGATCTCGGGGTAGTTCGGGTAGTCGACGTCACGCAGCCCCGTCGCGCGGTCGGTGCTCCGGATCGACCGGCCGCTGTGGCCCGGGTCGATGACGATCAGCGGGGCGGGCGCCGTCGACGTCGGGGTGGCCGTCGGGCTCGGTGACGCCGAGGGGCTCGCCGTGTCGACGGGCGTGAGCGCGGGGGTCGGGACCGGCGTCGGCAGCGACGGGGTGGGGCTCGCGCCCGGCGTCGTCGGCTCGGGCGAGAACACCGTCTGCGGCGGCGTCGGGAGCTGCGGCCGGGCGACCGGCTCCGCGGAACCGCAGCCCGGCAGCAGTGCGGTCAGGACGAGCGCGAGCAGCGCAGCCCGGCGTCGCGCCGCCCTGCGTCGCGCCGCCACGGGGCCTGCCTCAGCGGCCGGTCCCGGCGTAGACGACCGCCTGCTCGGTGGCGTCCAGGCCGAACGCGGTGTGCGCGGCGGCCACGGCGCGGGCCACGTCGTCCTGGCCGACGACGACCGAGATCCGGATCTCCGACGTGGAGATCATCCCGATGTTGACGTTGGCCGCGGCGAGCGCGGAGAAGAACTTCGCGGTCACGCCCGGGTGCGAGCGCATCCCGACGCCGACGACCGAGACCTTGCCGATCTGGTCGTCGTAGAGGAGGTCGGTGAAGCCGATCGACTCCTGCAGCGCGTTGAGCACGGCGATCGCCGTGGCGCCGTCGGTCTTCGGCAGCGTGAACGAGATGTCGGTGCGCGACGTCTGCACGGCCGAGACGTTCTGCACGATCATGTCGATGTTGATGTCCGTCGCGGCCACGGCCTCGAAGATCCGGGCGGCCTCACCGATCTGGTCGGGGACCCCGACGATGGTGATCTTGGCCTCCTTGGTCTCGTGCGCGACGCCGGAGATGATCGCCTGCTCCACCATGCCTCCTTCTTGCGGGTCGGACGGGTCGACGGGCACGCGGTCGCGCACCCAGGTGCCGGGGAGGTGCGAGAACGACGAGCGCACGTGCACCGGGACGCGCTCGCGCCGCGCGTACTCCACGCAGCGCAGGTGCAGGATCTTGGCGCCGCACGCCGCCATCTCGAGCATCTCCTCGTACGAGATCTCGGGGATCCGCTGGGCGCTCGGGACGATGCGCGGGTCGGCGGTGTAGATCCCGTCGACGTCGGTGTAGATCTCGCAGTAGTCGGCGCCGAGCGAGGCGGCGAGCGCGACGGCCGTCGTGTCGGAGGCGCCGCGCCCGAGCGTGGTGACGTCCTTGGTGTCCTGCGCGACGCCCTGGAAGCCGGCGACGATGACGATGTGGTCCTCGTCGAGCGCCTTGGTGATGCGGCCGGGCGTGATGTCGATGATCCGGGCGTTGCCGTGCGTCCCGGTCGTGATGATGCCGGCCTGCGAGCCCGTCAGCGACCGGGCGTGCATGCCCTGGTCGGCGATGGCCATGGCCAGCAGCGCCGCGCTCATCCGCTCGCCGGCGGTGAGGAGCATGTCCAGCTCGCGCGGCGGTGGCTGCGGGGACACGCGCAGGGCGAGGTCCATGAGCTCGTCGGTGGTGTCGCCCATCGCCGAGATGACGACGACGACGTCGTGGCCCTGCTGCTTGGTCGCGACCACGCGCTTCGCGACGCGCTTGATGGCCTCGGCGTCGGCGACCGACGAGCCGCCGTACTTCTGCACGACCCGCATCGAGGACCCTTTCGCCGCCGTGACTCCAGGTCGTCGCCGTCGGCGCCGACCGCGCCCAACTTTACGTGCGCGCGGCGCCACCGGGGTCGTCCGTCCAACGAGGGGGTGCGGTCGGCCGGACCCCGCCGCGGCCCGGTCGGGTGGAAGGATGGTGCCGTGACCGAGCAGGGGCAGCCGAGCCCGCAGCGGATCGGGGACGCCGAGCGTGACCGCGCCGCCGAGCTGCTGCGCGAGCACATGGCCCAGGGCCGGCTGACGGCCGAGGAGTTCGACGAGCGCATCGAGGCGGCGCTCACGGCCCGGACCGCCAGCGACCTGGACCCGTTGTTCACCGACCTGCCCGGCCCGCGGCCGGGTCAGACCGTGGCCACGACGCAGCCCTACCCCACCCCGCCGTGGCAGCGGCAGGCTCCCGCGTCGGACCCGGCACCCGCACCGGCGGTCCTGCCGCCGCGGACCGGCGGCGCCGAGGCGCTGCGCGGCATCACCGGCGCGCTGTGGATCATCATCCCGCTGACCGTCAGCTTCGTCCTCCCGGGCGGCTGGCAGAACTTCTGGTGGCTGATCTTCATCCCGATCATCATCTCGATGGTGGTCGGCAAGAGCGAGACCGAGCGGGACCGCGAGCGCAAGCGCATCGCCCACGAGCAGGAGCGCCTGGACAAGCGCCGGCGCGCCCTCGGCGACTGAACCCGTCCCTCCCGGCTCACCCGGGAGGGCCTCTGCGGCCCCGCCCTACAGTGGCGTCGTGAGCACAGACCGGGTGATCCGCTGGGGCATCGTCGGACCGGGTCGCATCGCCGACTCCGTCGCGCCGGACTTCGCGTACGTCGAGGGCGCCGAGCTCGTCGCCGTCGCGAGCCGTGTGCAGGAGCGGGCGCAGGCGTTCGCCGACAAGCACGGGGTCGCCCGCGCGTACGGCGGCTACGGCGGGATCCTCGGCGACGATGAGGTCGACGCCCTCTACATCGCCACCCCGCACCCGCAGCACGAGGCCGTGGCGCTCGCCGCGCTCGCCGCCGGCAAGGCCGTCCTGGTCGAGAAGGCGTTCACCGCCACCGTCGCCGGGGCCGAGCGCGTCATCGCGGCCGCCCGCCGGGAGCGGGTCTTCGCGATGGAGGCCATGTGGACCCGGTTCCAGCCGGCCGTGGTCAAGATCCGCGAGCTCGTGGCGGACGGCGCCATCGGCGAGGTCCGCCAGGTCCAGGCCGACCTGGGCGTCGACCGCCCGTACGACCCGAAGGACCGGCTGTTCGACCCCGCGCAGGGCGGCGGCGCGATGCTCGACCTCGGCGTCTACGTCGTCTCGATCGCCCAGCACTTCCTCGGCAACCCGACCTCGGTCGCCGTCAGCGGCTCGCTCGCCCCGACCGGCGTGGACGTCGAGGCCGGGCTGCTGCTCGGCTACGACGACGGGCGGGCGGCGGCGCTGCTGGTGTCGTTGCGCAACCCGACGCCCGGGCGGGCGCGGCTGCACGGGACCAAGGGCTGGATCGAGATCCCGCCGCGCTTCCACCACCCGAAGGCGTTCACGCTGCACCGCTTCGGGCAGGAGCCCGAGACCTTCGACCTGCCCCCGCTCGGCGTCGGCTACAGCCACGAGCTCATCGAGGTGAACGACTGCCTCCGGGCGGGCGAGACCGAGAGCAGCGTCATGCCGCTCGACGACACCCTGGCCGTCCAGCGCGTCCTCAACGAGGCCTCGGAGAAGCTCGGCGTGTTCCACCACGAGGACGCGCGGGTCGCGGTGTGAGCACCGGAGAGCTGACGGCGACCACGCCCGTCCCCACCGCCGTGCTGCCCGGCGTCGTCACCGGCGCCGGCGCCGCGCTGTCCGCGATGGTCGTCTACCAGATCCTGCGGCTGAGCTTATGGGCCGCGAGCGGA
Organism: Microlunatus spumicola; assembly: GCF_039536445.1. Lineage (NCBI taxonomy): Bacteria > Bacillati > Actinomycetota > Actinomycetes > Propionibacteriales > Propionibacteriaceae > Microlunatus > Microlunatus spumicola. The sequence continues at coordinate 1,035,357 of NZ_BAAAYR010000004.1, forward strand.
ATCACGGTCCACGTCGGCCAGACCGCCCCGCCCGGGCTGCCCGGGTTCCAGCGGTTCTTCGGCAGCGAGCTGCTCCCCTCGCTCATCAGCCTCGGCCCGACCCTGCTCGCGGGCGCCGTGCTCGGCGGGGCGACGGGGCTCGTGATCACGCAGACCTGGGACCGTCAGGGTCCGCTGCGGGCGGCGCTGACCGGCGCGCTGCTGACCTTCGTGGTCGCGTTCATCGTGAACGCGACGGTCCTCGAACGGCAGCGCGAGAGCCCGCTGTCCTACCGGCGGTGGTCGCACCTGGTCGGCTACCCGTCGGTGCTCTTCGTGCTGGTGTTCGCGGGGGTGGGCGCCTCGCTCTACCTCACCCGCGCCCGCCAGGCCGCCGCTCCGATCGCCTTCGACCTGCGCGACCGCTGATCCCCCTGACCGCGCCGGGTGACCACTGGTCACTCGGTTCGCCTGACTCGGCCAGGACGAGCCCGAACCGACCAGTGGTCAGCGGGCGGGGGGCAGGCCCTGACCGCGCCGGGTGACCACTGGTCACTTGGTGCGCCTGACTCAGCCGAGCCGGACCCCAGCTGACCAGTGGTCATCGGGCGGTAGGGGCAGGGGTGCGGGCAGGGGCAGCGCCCTGGGGCCAGGAGAAGTGGTCTAGCTCGCCTCGACGAAGCGCCGGCCCTCGAACGCGCGGCCGAGGGTCACCTCGTCGGCGTACTCGAGGTCGCCGCCGACGGGCAGCCCGCTGGCCAGCCGGCTGACCCGGACGCCCATCGGCAGCAGCAACCGGGAGAGGTACGTCGCCGTGGCCTCGCCCTCGAGGTTGGGGTCGGTGGCGAGGATGACCTCGGTGACCGTCCCGTCGGCGAGCCGGAGGCACAGCTCACGGATCTTGAGGTCGGCCGGGCCGATGCCGTCGATCGGGCTGATCGCCCCACCGAGCACGTGGTAGCGCCCGCGGAACTCGCGCGTCCGCTCCACGGCGACGACGTCCTTGGACTCCTCGACCACGCAGATCGCGGTCTGGTCCCGACGAGGGTCGCGGCAGATCCGGCAGCGCGTCTCCTCCGAGACGTTGAAGCAGACGTCGCAGAACTTCACCGTCTCCTTGACGAGCTTGAGCGTCGCCGCAAGGCGGAGCACGTCGTCGGAGTCGGCGGCCAGGATGTGGAACGCCAGGCGCTGCGCGCTCTTCGGCCCGATGCCGGGGAGCCGACCGAGCTCGTCGATGAGGTCCTGGACCGGACCTTCGTACATCCGCGGGTCCTAGAAGCCGAGCCCGCCGAGGCCACCGGCGAGCGGACCGAGCTTGGACGCCGCCAGGGCCTGGGCCCGGCCGTTGGCGTCGCGCACGGCCGCGAGCACGAGGTCGGCCAGCGTCTCGGTGTCCTCGGCGTCGACGGCCTCGGGCTTGATCACGAGGCCGACGAGCTCGCCGGCGCCGGTCACGGTCGCGGTGACCATGTCGCCGCCCGCGGAGCCCTCGACCGTCGCCTCGGCCAGCTCCTGCTGAGCGGACATCAGCTGCGCCTGCATCGCCTGGGCCTGCGCGAGCAGACCGGACATGTCGCCACCATCGGGGATCATGCCGCCAGCCTAGTGCGGCGGTGCGCAGCGCCGGTGGTGCCGACGCGCGCGCTCACGCCTCGTCCTCGACGATGATCTGGGCGCCGAGCTGCCGGGCGAGCAGCGCCGTGTGCGACTCCGTGCCGTCGTCGACGTCGGCGTCGTCGCGGTCCGCGGCGTCGTCCGGGTCCACGACCTCCGCGGGCCCTGCGCTCTGTACGCTCGCGACGGCCCGCTCGCGGGCCGAGGGCGTCGACGCCACCGGCGCCTGGCCCATCGGCGCGTCCGTCGGGACCTGGTCCACGGTCGGCCGGGGCGCCGGGGCCGGCGCGCGGCCCGGCGTCTCGCGCGGCGCGGCGCCGCCCGCGTCGACCATCGTCTCGATGCGGAAGTCGGTGCCCAGCACCACCACGAGCGCCTCGCGGAGCACGTCCTCGCTGCCGCCCCGGCCGAAGCTGTCCCGCGCACCGGCGTTGGCCATGGCGAGCAGCAGGACGCCGTCGCGGACCTCCGCGACCTGCGCGTTCTGGCTGAGCAGGATCCAGGTGAAGCGGCGCTTGCTCTTGACCTCCTCCAGCACCTCGGGCCAGAGCCGGCGCACGTCCGTGGCCGTCATCCGCGTCCCGGACACCGGCGCCGACGGCTCCTCGCGCTGGGTGCCGAGCATCGTGTCGTCGGTCTCGCCGCCGGAGGGTCCGCGCGCGTCCGGGCGCCCGGCCGCGGGCTCGTCGGGCTGGCGGTCGTAGGACGGCGGCTCGTCGTCGCTCGGGGGCTCGTCCTCGTCCCGCGGCTGCAGGGCCGCGAGCTCGGGGCGGACGGGCTTGGGCGTGGTCGGCCGCGCCGGGCCGCGCCGGGGCGGCGG
>NZ_BAAAYR010000005.1:0-16048 GCF_039536445.1 Microlunatus spumicola
CGCCGGACAACACACAACACCTCAGGGTCGACCATTCGTGGTCGACCCTGAGGTGTTTGTGCGTCCAGACCCTTTTTCCCGACCACCCTCTTATGGCGAGCTGGTGAGAGTCCGGCGAAGGTGTGGGTGCCTCGCTGGATTGGTCAACGGCCGGCCCCAGGCGGGAGATGTGGCGAGGTTTCTGACTCGTCTGCTCGCTTTCGTGTCGTTTGCGCGTGTTTAAACTCGCGCAGACGGCACAAGGTCGCGCAGACAGCCGGAATGGTCGCTGCGAGCTTTGGCGCTGGGTCAAGGATGCTTACTGCCGGCGGCCGGCTTGTTGGTGCGTTCTTGTCGTCCACTGTGAACTGGCTCGTCGGCCAGCCGCACATCTGCTCGCGTCCGTGTCATCTGCGCGGGTTCAAACACGCGCAGACGACACAACATCGAGCAGACACCGTTGGTCGGCGCCGAGGACAGCGCTGCCGCTCGTGAGGGACTTTGCAGCCCTTGTCGTCAGTGCGTTCTTGTCGTCCCTTGTAGGGATTGGGCTCACCGGCCATCAATAGCCGTCGCACGCAGGGGCTGAAGGTCGCTGCCTCCACAGCGCGGGTGCCAACAGGGTGCCGAGAGAGGCATCGCATGCGTGGAGCCGGCGGAGCCGCCTGCCCGACGCAGGATTGCTCGAGCGTCGCGTGGAAGCATGAGGGCGTGCCACCGGAACGTGCCGCTCTGACTGCCCTGTACGACCACTACCTGCTGCTGTGCAACGAACGGCGGTGGTCGGAGCTGGGGGAGCTGGTGTCCGACGAGGTGAGCGGTTCGGGGGCTGCGGACGGGCGAGCGGCTTACGTGGACCGGGTCCGTGACGTGTGCGTGGGGTTCCCGGACTACCGCTGGGACCTGCAGGCGGTCGTCGTCGAGGGAGACACCCTCGCGGCTCGGCTCATCGGCCGGGGGACGCACACGGGCGACTTCGTGGGGCTGCCCCCGACGGGGCGGGCGATCGAGATCCAGGAGCTGGTGGTCTACCGGTTCGCCGAGGGCAGGGTCGTGCAGTGCTGGGGAGACCTCTTCCCCGTGGTGAGGGACGCCCTCACGGCTGGAGAGGGCGCCCCGCTCTGAGGCCGACGGTCACCAGATGCTGACGCGCTGGTCCTCGCCGAGCCACAGCAGGTCGTCCTCGCCCACCCCGAACGCCTCGTAGAACGCGTCCACGTTCCGCACGATCTGGTTGCAGCGGAACTCGGCGGGGGAGTGCGGGTCGGTCGCGAGCCGCTGGCGTACGAGTTCGTCGCGGGCCTTGGTCTGCCAGACCGCCCCCCAGGACAGGAAGAGACGCTGCTGCGGGGTGAAGCCCTCGATCTCGCCGTCGGGACCCTGGGCCTCCTGCGCGATGCGGTGGGCCAGGAAGGCGATGGACAGCCCGCCGAGGTCGCCGATGTTCTCCCCGATGGTCAGCGAACCGTTGACGTGCATGTCCGGCGTCTGCGCCGGCGCGAGCGCGTCGTACTGGGCGACGAGGACCTTCGTGCGCTCCTCGAACGCGGCCCGGTCGGCGTCGGTCCACCAGTTCTGGAGCCGGCCGTCGCCGTCGCAGGTCGAACCCTGGTCGTCGAAGCCGTGCCCGATCTCGTGGCCGATGACGGCGCCGATGCCCCCGTAGTTCACGGCGTCGTCGGCGTGCTCGTTGAAGAACGGGGGCTGGAGGATGGCGGCCGGGAAGACGATCTCGTTGCGCAGCGGGTGGTAGTAGGCGTTGACGGTCTGGGGCGTCATCAGCCACTCCTCGCGGTCGATCGGCGCGCCGATCTTGGCGATGCTGCGGAGGAGCTCGAACTCGTTCGCCCGCACGACGTTGCCGAGCAGGTCGCCGGGGACGATCTCGAGCGTCCCGTAGTCGCGCCAGCGCGTGGGGAAGCCGATCTTCGTCCGGAACTTGCCCAGCTTGTCGAGCGCGCGTTCCTTGGTCTCGTCGGTCATCCAGGCCAGCTCGTTGATCGAGCGGCGGTACGCCTCGATGAGGTTGGCGACGAGCGTGTCCATCCGCTCCTTGGCCACGGACGAGAAGTGCCGCTCCACGTAGACGCGGCCCACCGCCTCGCCCAGCGCGCCCTCGACGAGGTCGACGCCCCGCTTCCAGCGCTCCTTGAGCCGGGGCGTGCCCGAGAGGACGGTGCCGTAGAAGCCGAACCGCTCCTGCACGAAGGCGGAGGACAGGTAGGGCGAGAGGGAGGAGACGAGGCTCCAGGCGGCCCACGAGCGCCAGGCCGGCAGCCGCTCCTCGGTGAGCAGCGCGGCGACGTCGGTGAAGAAGGACGGCTGCGTGACGACGAGCTCGCCGACGGCCTCCACCGGAACGCCGAGCGCCTCGAGCCAGGTGGCGAAGGGCAGTCCGGGGGCCGAGGCCTCGAAGTCGGCCAGCGGCATCAGGTTGTACATCTCGCGCAGGTCGCGCGTGCGCACCTTGTCCCAGTGGCAGGCCGCGACCGCGGTCTCCAGCTCGAGCACTGCGTCGGCCTGGGACTCCGCGTCGGCGAAGCCGGCCAGCGCCAGCGAACCGGCGACGTGCGTGCGGTAGGCGGCGCGGATGTCGGCGTACGCGGGGAGGCGGTAGTACTCCTCGTCCGGGAGCCCGAGGCCCCCCTGCCCGACGAACATGACGTAGCGGTCCGGGTTGCCCGGGTCGGACTCGGCCTCGATGTCGAACAGGCCGCGGATGCCGCGGCGGGTGTGGCGACCGACCAGCGCGACGAGCTCGTCCACCGTGCCCGCGCCGGAGATCTCGGCCAGCGGCGCGGCTAGCGGGTCCGCACCGGCGGCCTCGACCGCGTCGGCGTCCATGAAGCTCGCGTACAGGTCGGCGATCTTCTGCGCCTCGCTGCCGGGGGCGCCGGGCTCGAGGGTCGTGATGATGTCGCGGACGGCCTCCTCGGCCGCGTCGCGCAGCTCGACGAACGCGCCCACCATGGGCTTGTCCTCGGGGATCTCGGTCCGCGCGGCCCAGCCGCCGTTGACGTGCCGGTAGAGGTCGTCCTGCACCCGGACCGTCTCGTCGAAGTCGGTGAGGTCGAGGGCGGGCACGGTCGGGTCGGCGGTCTGCGTCACGCTGCCGATGCTACTGACGGGCACCCACGGGCGGACGGGGCCGAGCCCTCGACGGCCGGGGCGTCACGAGGCGAGCCGGACCTCCAGGGGCTCCCGCGTGACGTCGCCGACGAAGGCGACGGGGTTGGTCACGTCCTGCGGCCGGCACGCCTGGCCGGTGCTGAAGCGGCAGAGGCAGGTGAAGGTCATCGCCACGCTCGCCCGGGCCGTCCCCGGGTCGGTCACGACGTCGACCTCCGGCTCGGACAGCCTCGACCACGGGTCGCCCTTGACCTTCCAGCGGACGGTCGAGCTCGGGATCCGCGGGCCGCGCGTCGGCTGCCGGAACCCGAACGGGCAGCCGTCGGGCGCCAGCTGCCGCTGCGAGGTGCAGGCGGCGACCGCCTTCTTGGCGCCCGCCACGAACGCCTTCCGCCCGGCGGGGGTCAGCCGTACGTCCAGGTCGAGGTTGCTGAGCCCGGCGGCCAGGTCGACCGTCGTCGTGCTGGTCGGGCCCCAGTCGACGTCCTCGCGCCCGGTCGTGACCGCGTAGCTCACCGGGAAGGCCTCGGACCCCTGGTCGTGCACCTCGGTGCCGTTCACCAGGACGGGCAGCCGGCTGTCGAAGTCGGGCAGGAAGTCGACCGGCACGCTGACCCGGTCGAGCTTCCACGCCCCGGCGACGCGGCTGAGCGTGTAGTGGTCCGCCACCGGCTGGTCGCCGAGCCGGTACTGCACGTCCACGGCGTCGTCCGCGCCGGGCGCGGCCGTGACCCGGACGTCGGTGAGCGGCGCCCGCCCGCGGGAGTCGGCGAGCACGGCATCGGTCAGCAGGGTCCGGTCGACGGGCGGGGCGGAGGTGAAGGACAGCGCCCGCCCGGCGTCGGCGTCGGCCAGCGCCTGGAGGTAGCCGCGCGCCGCGTCGTCGGGCGTGCCCGCCCCTGCGCGTGCGGCCACGAACCCGACGACCGAGCCGACCACCGCGAGCGTGACGACGCCCACGAAGAGCCACAGCACCGGCTGCCCCGGCCTCCGGCGACCGGTCGCCGGGGGACTCGTGGTCAGACCAGCCACGCGACCTTGATCTTGTCGCCGGACAGCCGTGCCTCGACCTGCACGTTGCCGCCCTTCAGGGTCCCCGTGCAGGTCCCCGTCCGCCCGCCGGCGGTGCAGGTGCCCTTGAGGAACAGGTCCCGCTTGACGGCGTACTGCACCGTCGTCGCGTCGCTGTACTGCGGCTTGATCTTCTTGAACGGGTCAGACCCGCGCCGCGACCAGCGGACGGTGCTGTCCTTGAAGTTGAAGTCCTTGTAGACGAACTGGTTCGGGCAGCCCTTCGGCTTCTGCGCGTGCTTGTCGAGGCAGCTCGACCAGCTCTTCTTGATGGCCGCCAGGGCGCTCTGCTGACCCTTGCTGCTGATCTGCGGCGCCACGCGCGTGGTGTCGGGGTAGTCCGTCGGGTAGCGCACCACGAGCTCGGGGCGCTTGCCGTAGTCGAAGTTTCGCAGCCCGGAAGTGACGCGGTAGACCCCCGGCAGCACGCTGAACGTCCCGGCCTTGAGCTTCGCCCCGTTGAGCAGCATCGGGACCCCGTCGTCGCGCGCCGAGGTCAGGTCGACGTCGCTGGCGACCGAGACCAGCTTCCAGGTGTCGTCGCTCGCCTTCATGACCTCGAGCGAGGTGGAGACGGGCGTGTCGCCGAGCCGGTAGGACACCGGGACCGACGTGGCGTCCGGGTCGGACGGACCGACCTCGATGGCCGTCAGCGGGGCGAGCTTCGCCGAGGCGGCCAGGACCGCGGGCGTCATGTACGTGGTGTCGATCGTCGACGGGTCGGCGGCGTACGCGACGGCCGCGGCGGCGTCGCCCTTCGCCACCGCGTTCAGGTAGCCGGTGACCGCGTCCGAGGCGGAGGCCGCCGCGGGCGCACCCGACGTGCTGGAACCACCCGAGCCGCCCGTGCCCCCCGCGCTGTCCTCACGACCGCCCAGGTTCACGGCGACGGCGACCACGGCGAGCACCAGGGCCAGCGCACCCGCGCCGATCAGCACGAACAGGCCGGTGCGCTTCTTGGCCGGCCCCGGGCCGGCCGGGTTCTGACCCGGCGCGTAGGGGCCGGGCTGGTAGGGCCCGGGCGGGTACGGACCGGGGTAGGGCTGCTGCGGACGCGGGCCGGCGGCGTACGGCGGCTGCTGCGGGTAGCCCTGCGGCCCGGGACCGTACGGCGCCTGCTGCGGGTAGCCCTGCGGGCGGGGTCCGTACGGGGGCTGCTGCGGGTAGCCCTGCGGCCCGGGGTGGCCCGGCTGGGGCGGGAGCCCGCCCTGCTGGGGCCGGCCCTGCGGGCCGGAGCCGCCCTGACCCTGCGGCGGCTGACCGTCCTGCGGTCCCTGCCCGCCCTCTGGTGGTTGGCTCATGACCCCTGCCTCGTCGTCCGTCCTCGCGGCCTGGTGGTCGGCCCGGGCCGACGTCCGCGGCGTCACTCTAAGGCTCGCGGGGCTCGTCGGAGCCGGTTCCACGCGGTCGTCACGAGCGGGAACGGCGTCCGCAGAAACCTCCCCGTCACATCACTGGAACCGGAGCGCCAAGACGTCTTGAGACGGTGTGGCCGCGTCCGTCGCGGGCGCACCCGCCTGACCACGTCCCGCCCTGGAGGATCCCGTGCCCTGGTTCGCCTCGAAGTCCACCCGCCGGAGCTTCCTGGTCTCGAGCGGTGTCGGTGCGTTGAGCCTCGGCGCCCTCGCGGCCTGCGGCGGCACCGCCAGCCCGGAGGGTGCCGCCGGCAGCAGCGCCCCCGCGGCCGGACCCAGCTCGGTCGCGCCGGGCACGTACGGGAAGCTCTCGCTGCAGCTGTCCTGGATCAAGAACATCGAGTTCGCGGGGGAGTTCTTCGCCGACTCGAAGGGCTACTACAAGGATGCGGGCTTCGAGAGCGTCGACCTGGTGACGGGCCCCGTGGACAGCGCGGACGCGCTCGTCGTCGCCGGCACCATCGACGTCGGCCTCTCGGCCCCGGACGCGACCGCCCGGCTCGTCGCCGAGCAGGGCGCCCCGCTCAAGATCATCGGCGCCACGTTCCAGAAGAACCCGTTCTGCATCCTCTCGCTGGAGGAGGGCAAGCCGATCCGGACGCTCGCCGACCTCGCGGGCAAGACGATCGGCATCCAGGCCGGCACCAACCAGTCGATCTTCGAGGGCCTGCTCAAGGCCAACAACATCGACCCGGCCACGATCAAGACGACCGTCGTGCAGTACGAGCCGACGCCGCTGACCGAGAAGAAGATCGACGGCTTCATGGCCTACCTGACCAACGAGCCCTTCATCGTCAAGTCCAAGGGGTTCACCCCGGTCACGCTGGCCTTCGCCGACAACGGGCTGCCGCTGGCCTCGGAGACCTTCGTCGTGACGACGGAGACGCTCGAGAGCGACCGGGACAAGCTCAAGGCGTTCCTGACCGCCGAGATCAAGGGCTGGAACGACGCGGTCGCCGACCCGGCCGCCGGGGCCGCGCTCGCCGCGGACACGTACGGCAAGGGGCTGGGCCTGGACGTCAAGGGCCAGACCGAGCAGCTCGAGGAGCAGCTGAAGCTGATCGTCAGCGACGACACCAAGGCGAACGGGCTGTTCACGCTGACCGACGACTTCCAGGCCAAGATCGTCGCGGCCATCGGCGCGCTCGGCACCCAGATCACCGCGGCGGACCTCTTCGACATGAGCCTGCTGCAGGAGATCTACGCCGCCGACCCGAGCCTCATCGTCAAGGGCTGAGCCGTGACGACGCCGGTCGAGGCCGAGGCGCAGGATGCGGGGGTGGTCCCACCCCCGCCGACATCTCCCGCACGCGTGCTCGCCACCCGTGAGCCCGCCGCCGTCCCGCAGGCGGCGACCGGGCTGAACCTGCAGGGCCTGAGCAAGACCTTCACGCTCGGACGCAAGCAGGTGCAGGCGCTGGCGCCGACCGACCTCGGGACGGCGCAGGGCACGTTCCTGTCGCTGCTCGGTCCGTCCGGCTGCGGCAAGTCGACGGTCCTGCGGATCCTGGCCGGGCTCGAGGAACCCACTTCGGGCACCGCCCTGATCAACGGGATGTCGACGGGGGAGACGCAGCGCGAGCACCACCTGGGCATCGCGTTCCAGGACGCGGCCCTGCTGCCCTGGCGCACGGTCGAGAGCAACATCCGCGTCCCGCTCGAGGTGGCCGGCATCCGGCCCGAGCCGGGACTGGTCGAGGACCTCATCGCCCTCGTCGGGCTCCAGGGCTTCGAGAAGGCCAAGCCGGCGCAGCTGTCCGGCGGCATGCGGCAGCGCGTGGCCATCGCCCGGTGCCTCGTGGTCAAGCCGTCGGTGATGCTGCTCGACGAACCCTTCGGCGCGCTCGACGACATGACCCGCCAGCGGCTGAACGTCGAGCTGCTGCGGATCTGGACCGAGAAGCCGGCGACCACGCTGATGGTCACGCACGGCATCGCGGAGGCCGTCTTCCTCTCCGACGTGGTGGCCGTGATGAGCCCCCGCCCGGGCCGCGTCGTCGAGGTCGTCACCATCGACCTGCCGCGCCCGCGGACCCCGGACATGATGCGGACCCCGGAGTTCCACGCCTACCACGACCGCCTCTCGGAGGTGCTGTTCGGCCGCGGGGGAGAGGCGGCGGAGTGAGCGCCACGAGCACCGCGGCGCCGCCGCCCCCGACCGCTCCGGCCGGCGCGACCGGCCTGCGGACGCGGGTGGCCGGCTTGCCGACCTGGGTCGGCGGGTTCGTCGGCGTGGTGGTCATCGTCGTGGTCTGGTGGGTCGCGTCGCGCACGCTCTTCACCGCCAGCGGCGCCATCCCGGAGCCCGGCGCGGTGCTGGCCAAGCTGGGGTCGGCGACGACCTGGTCCGACACGCTCGGCAACCTCACCGGCACGCTGACCGCGGCCGCCGAGGGCTACCTCATCGGCAACGTGGTCGCGCTGCTCCTGGCCGCGCTCGTCCTGCTCGTGCCCCGCCTCGAGCAGGTCGCGACGCAGATGGCGATCGTCACCTACTGCCTGCCGCTCGTGGCCATCGGCCCGATCCTCGTGATCGTGGCGGGCCGGGACGCGCCGCAGGGGGCGTCGGTCGCCCTGGCCGCGCTGAGCGTCTTCTTCACCACCGTGGTCGGCTCCCTGCTCGGGCTGCGCGCCGCGCCCCGCACGAGCCTGGACGTCATCGCCGCGTACGGGGGCAGCCGCTTCACCCAGCTGCGGAAGGTCCAGCTGATCGCCGCCCTGCCGAACCTCTTCGCCGCGCTGAAGATCGCCGCGCCGGCCGCGTTCCTCGGGGCCGTGCTCGCCGAGTACCTGGGCAGCGGTGGCGACCGCAGCCTCGGCCGCGCCCTGATCGCCGCCCAGAGCAACTCCGACGCACCGCAGCTGTGGTTCCTCGCACTCGTGTCCGGCGCGGTCGCGGGTCTCGCGTACGCGCTGATCGGGCTGGTCGGACGGTTCGTCACGCCCTGGTCGTCGGGCTCGGCCGGAGGTTCGCTGTGAGCGCCGCCGTCGCCCCCACGTCCACCGCGCCGGTCGCCGACCGCGTCTCCAACGCCGGCGTCGCGGCGGCCGTGCTGCGCCGGCTGGGCGCCTCGCTCCTCGTCGTCGTGATCGCCCTGGTCGTCCTCGCGGTGCTCTGGGTCCTGCTCCTGCGGGCGTTCGACGTGTCCAGCTTCGTCGGCAAGACGCCGCTCGACGTCTGGGGCTACCTGTTCTCCGACGCGCCGCCCCGGGCCGTACGGGCGTCGTCGCTGACTGCGGACGCGGCCCGCTCGCAGCTGCTGGGGGCCTGGCTCGTCACCCTCGGCGACGCGGCGATCGGCTTCGTCACCGGGCTCGTCGTGGCGAGCGTGATCGCCGCGCTGTTCGTGGTCGTCAAGCCGTTCGAGTTCGCGTTCATGCCCATCGCGATGCTGCTCCGGTCGGTGCCGCTGGTCGCCATGGCGCCGGTGCTGCTGCTGATCTTCGGGCAGGGCAAGCTCGGCGTCGCGACCATCGGGGCGATCGTCGTGCTCTTCCCGGCGTTGGTGAACATCGTGCTCGGGCTCCGTTCCGCCTCGCCGCTGGCGCTCGACCTCGTCAAGGTGAACGGCGGCGGCGAGCTCAAGACGTTGCTGCTGGTCCGGGTGCCCTCGGCGCTGCCCGCCCTGTTCGCGTCGGTCCGGATCTCCGTGCCCGGTGCGATCGTGGGCGCCATGCTGGCCGAGTGGCTGTCCGGCTTCACCGGCCTGGGCGGCATCCTCAACGCGTACAAGGGCCGGGGGAACTTCTCCGGCGTCTGGGCCATCGTCGTGGTCTCGGTGGTGACCTCCATCCTCGGCTACGCGGTCGCCGCCGTCGTCGAGGCCGCCGCCCTCGCCGCCTGGGGCCCGGACGCGGGGAAGTCCGCCCGCCGCTGAGGGATTCGAGCACGAGGACGAACGCCCCCTGAGCCCGTCGAAGGGCCTCGCAGAGGTCGGCGTCCGTCAACGTTCGAGGCGCCAACCCCTTCGGGGCCCTTCGACAGGCTCAGGGGCGTAGCCGCGTGCCAACCCCTTCGGGCCCTTCGACAGGCTCAGGGGCGTAGCCGCGTGCCAACCCCTTCGGGCTCTTCGACAAGCTCAGGGGGCGTAGCTGCGTGCCAGCCCCTCCGGGCCTTTCGACAGGCTCAGGGGCGTAGCTGCTAGCTGGGGCGGCCCTGCGGGGACCGCGTCTGGCTCGCGTCGGACTCGGGCAGGTCGCCGAGGGCCTCGTCGATCCGCTTCAGCACGTCGGCGTCGAGCTTCACGCCGCTGGCGCCGGCGTTGTCGTGCACCTGCTCGGGCTTGGACGCCCCGATGATCGCGGCCGACACGTTGTCGTTCTGCAGCACCCAGGCCACGGCGAGCTGGGCCATCGAGAGGCCGAGGTCCGACGCGACCGGCTTGAGCTCCTGAACGGCCGTGAGCACGCGGTCGTTCATGAAGCGGCTGATCATGTCGGCGCCGCCCTTCTCGTCCGTCGCCCGCGAACCCTCGGGCAGCGGCTGGCCCGGCGCGTACTTGCCGGTCAGCACGCCCTGGGCGATCGGCGACCAGACGATCTGGCCGATGCCGAGCTCCTTGCTGGTGGGCACGACCTCGGGCTCGATGACGCGCCAGAGCATGGAGTACTGCGGCTGGTTGGAGATGAGCTGGACGCCCAGGTCGACGGCCAGCGCGTGGGCCTCGCGCAGCTGCTCCGCGGTCCACTCGCTGACGCCGATGTAGAGCGCCTTGCCCTGGCGCACGACGTCGGCGAAGGCCTGCATCGTCTCCTCGAGCGGGGTCTCGAAGTCGTAGCGGTGCGCCTGGTAGAGGTCGACGTAGTCGGTCTTGAGGCGGGTCAGCGAGCCGTTGATCGACTCGAGGATGTGCTTGCGGGACAGCCCGGAGTCGTTCGGGCCCGCGGGGCCGGTCGGGAAGTAGACCTTGGTGAAGATCTCGAGCGACTCGCGCCGCTCGCCCGCCAGGGCGTCGCCCAGGACCGTCTCGGCCTTGGTGTTGGCGTACGCGTCCGCGGTGTCGAAGGTGGTGATCCCGGCGTCGAGCGCCGCGCGCACGCACTGCGTGGCGATGTCGTTCTCGACCTGGGACCCGTGGGTCAGCCAGTTGCCGTAGGTGATCTCGGAGATCTTGAGGCCGGAACGGCCGAGGTAGCGAAACTGCATGTCCCCGTTATACGGGGACGGGTCGGGCCAGCGGTGCGCGGGCCGGTCAGACCGCCGCCGGCTCGACGTCCGCCCCGCGTACGCCCGCGCGGTTGCGGCGGGCGCGCAGGAGGCCGTCGGTCGTCATGATCACCAGCGCGAGCCAGACCAGGCCGAACCCCACCCAGCGGCCCGGTGACATCGACTCGCCGAAGTAGCTGATGCCGAGGACGAACTGCAGCGTCGGCGCGAGGTACTGCAGCAGCCCGAGCGTGCTGAGCGGGAGCCGGGTCGCGGCGGACGCGAAGAACAGCAGCGGCACCAGCGTGATGAGCCCGGTCGACACCAGGAGCAGGCTGAGGCCCCAGCCCTCGTGGCCGAAGCTCGCGCGTCCGGTCAGCTCCAGCCAGCCGAGGTAGACCAGCGCGAACGGGGTGAGCAGGGCCGACTCGACGGCCAGGCTGTCGACCGCGCCGGCGCCGAGCCGGTTCTTGATGAACCCGTAGGCGGTGAAGCTGACCGCGAGCACGAGCGCGATCCAGGGCAGCGTCCCGTAGTCGACGGTGAGCACGGCCACCGCGACGGCCGCCAGCCCGACGCTGACCCACTGCATCGGGCTGAGCCGTTCGTGCAGGACGACCACGCCGAGCAGGATCGAGAGGATCGGGTTGATGTAGTAGCCGAGCGCGGTCTCCACGACGTGGCCGTGGTTGACCGACCAGATGTAGACGCCCCAGTTCACCGAGACGATCGCGGCGGCCGAGCCGAGCAGCAGCAGCGTGCGGCGCCGGGCCATCCGCGTCCAGAAGCCCTGCCGCACGGACACGACCACCAGCACGACGGAGATGAGGAACGACCAGACGATCCGGTGCGCGAGGATCTCGAGGGACCCGGCCCGCGCCACGAGCGGCCAGAACAGCGGGACCGCGCCCCACATCCCGTACGCCGCCAGGCCGTAGCCGATGCCCCGACGTTCCCGGGTGCGGCGGTCCGCCGGCGGCGGTCCCGCCGGGCTCGAGGACGGCGAAGGGTCGGGGGCGAGTGGCACCCAGGCAGCGTAGGTCTCGCCGACCCCCGGCCGACCGTCGTCCAACGTCGGTCGGCCGGAGCCGGCCCGTGCTCAGCCCGGCGGCTGCACGCAGAGCTTCCGACGGCACGGGTCGGCGAGGTCGAGCAGCGTCACGGTCTCGCTGTAGTCGTTGAAGACGTAGAGGGTGTTCTGCCGCCAGTCCGTGCCGAAGCCGACCGGCTGGAACCCGACCGGGACCCGTGGCCAGCTCCGGGCGCAGCCGGAGGGCGTCCCCGCGCCGCAGACCTTTGGGTCGATCAGGGCCACGGTGCTGTCCCTCGAGCCCGCGACGACGACGAGGTCGGCGCGGCGGTCGTAGACCAGGCCGGACGGGACGCTCGGGGTGACGGTCTTCGGCCAGGGCTGGACGCAGCCGTCGAGGCGGTGCACGTTGCAGGTCGCGGTGTCGACGACGGTGAGGGTGTCCGCGCCGAAGCCGCCGGCGACGTAGAGGGAGTGTCGTTCCGGAACCGCGAGCGCGTCCCTCGGGACCCCGTCCAGGAAGGTCGTGGCGACGGGGACGCAGCCGGCCGGGCCCGCGTCGCACGCCGTGCTCGGCAGCAGCGCCTCGGCCTGGAAGAGGGGGATCCCGACGTAGACCGTGTCCCGGGCGTCGTCGACGGCGATCCCGCTGACCACGTTGCCCAGCTTCACCTCGTGGGCCGCGGCGGCGCATCGGGTGTGGTCGAGGGCGTTGCAGTGCGGTCCGGGCAGCACGGCGATCGTCGTCGCTCCGCCCTCCTGGGTGGCGTACACGGTGTGCGTGCGGGGGTTGACGGTCAGCGCTCCGACCCGCGGGACCGACACGTCGGCGAACGGCCTGCACCCGTCCCGGCGGCTGACGTTGCAGCGGCGCGCGTCGACCAGGTGGACGACGTCCGCCGCGGCGTCCACGAGGTACAGGGTCGAGCTGCCCGGGTCGACGTAGACCTGCGGGAAGTAGCCGAGCTCGATCGACCTGCGGGCGGAGCAGTCCCGGTGGCGCCGGTTGCACCGGTGGGTGTCGAGGAAGGAGAGGGTGTCGTCGGCCTGAGGGATCTCGCTGATGGTCTTCGCGGGGGACGGGCCCTGGTAGATCGTCCGGACGGTGGGCAGGACACGGCTGTTGGCGGTGGCCGGCGCGGTCCGCGGCCTCTTCCGGCACCCGGTGGACCGGACCGCGCTGCACCTCGTGGCGTCGAGCACCTGCACCGTGTCGTCGGACTGGTTCGCGACGTAGAGGGACCGGGTCCGGGCGTCGTACGTCATCCACGAGGGCTCGTCGCCGGTCTGCACCGTCTTGGGCACGCGCCTGCAGCCCGACGTGTGCCGGGCGCGGCAGCGCCGCGTGTCGATGACCGAGACGACCCCGGCGGAGGACGCGACCGCGTAGAGCGAGTGGGTGCGGGGATCGACGACCAGGCTGCGCGGCTGGGGCCCGACCCGCGCCGTCCGGGGCGCGCCCGTCGGGCAGCCGGCCGTGGTCCGGGCGTTGCAGCGCCGGGCGTCCACGACCGCTACCTGGCCGTCCCGGCTGCCGCCGTCGTCGTTGGCCAGGTACAGCGTGCCGGTGCTGTGGTCGACGACGCCGAAGGTCCCGCGCTGACGGACCGGGAAGGTCGCCGGGGCGCGCGCGCAGCCCAAGGCGTCGGTGGCGTTGCAGGTCCGGGTGTCGACGACGTCCACCGAGCTGTCGTGCGGGAGGTAGAGCGTGTCGGTGGTCTCGTCGAGGAGGGGGTAGGCGCGGAGGTCTCCCGCCCGGGCGCGAGCAGGCGCGCTGCAGCCGGCGTACGAGTCGACGTTGCAGGTACGCGTGTCGAAGACGGTGACGAAGCCGCCGCCGGCGACGTACAGCGTGTGCCTGCGAGGGTCGACCTCGAGGCCGCTGACCGTGTCGACGCCGGTGCTCAGCGAGCGGGCGTACGCCTGACCGCAGCCCGACACGTCCCGGGCGTTGCAGCGCCGGCCGTCGATGACGGACACGAAGCCCTGGGCCTGTCCGTTGGAGCTGCCGACGTAGACGGTGCCGGAGCCCGGGTCCACGACGATGTCGAGCACGGCCGCCCCCAGGGGGATCGAGGCCAGCGGACCGCGGCACTGCGCCTGCTGAACGGTGCAGCCGCGGGCGTCGAGCACGAAGAGGCGCGCGGGGTCCCGGCGTCCGGCGACGTAGAGCGTGTCGGTCGCGGGATCCAGGGTGACGACGTACGGCTTCGTGATCTTCGACGTCGTGCCGGGCGGCGCGGACGACGGCGCGGGAGCGAGCGCGTCGGCAGCCTTCTCCGGGGGCGACACCGGTGACTCGATCGGGGCGACCGGGTCGCCCGGTGTCGCCTGCGCCGACCCGACCGGGGCGTTGATCGCCAGCACGCACGCCACGAGGACGCACCACAGCCGGGACCGGTGCCGCGCGTCGTGCCGGCGACCGCGATGCTGACGGTCACTCCTCATCGAGCTCCCCCCTCGTCTCGTGACGCTAGCGGTTCTCTCGGACCTTGCACAGGGTCTGCACAGGATCGGTTCGGTCACGCCCACCCCGTGGCCGCTCCCGTGGCGGCTTCGCGATCCTGGTGTCGAGATCCGTGGTCCGGCTCCGACGTCCGAGGTGGAGGGGCCGACCGGCCCGTCGTGAGCAGAGGAGCCAGCCGTGAAGTACGTGATCCTGATCCACTCCAACCCCCGCCCGTGGGGGCACCCGACCGGCGAGTTCGTCGCCGAGCACCAGGCCCTGCCGGCCGAGCAGCGCCGCGCGCTGAACGACGGCTTCGAGGCCGTGCTGACCGAGCTCTCGGAACGCGGCGAGCTCGTCGGCGGCGAGGCGCTCGCCGACCCGCGCAGCGCCCGGCTCTACCGCTGGGAGGGCGGGCAGCCGCTCGTGACCGACGGGCCCTACGCGGAGGCCAAGGAGCACCTCGCCGGCTTCTTCCTCATCGACGTCGAGAGCCAGGAGCGGGCCGAGGAGGTCGTCAGGCACTTCTCCGGCCCGGGCGAGACCGTCGAGCTCCGCCCGACCATGAGCGGGAACGCCGAGGACGCCTGACGTGCGGGTCGCGGACGGGGTGGTCGAGGACGTGTGGCGGCGGGAGTCGCCGTACGTCCTCGGCGCCCTGCTCCGCCGCCACGGCGACCTCGGCGACTGCGAGGACGCGGCGCAGGAGGCGCTGGCCGCGGCCGCCGTGCAGTGGGGGACCGAGGGGGTGCCGGACAGCCCGCGGGGCTGGCTGATCCGGGTCGCCTCGCGCCGGCTCGTCGACCAGGTCCGGGCCGACCGCGCGCGGGCGGCGCGGGAGGTGGCGGTCGTCGCCCGCGAACCCCTCGACGCCCTGGTCGCCCCCGGCGCCGACGACGAGCCGGCCGCGACCGACGACAGCCTGGGGCTGCTGCTCCTGTGCTGCCACCCCGCGCTCCGGCCGCCGTCGCAGGTGGCGCTGACGCTGCGCGCGGTGGCCGGGCTGAGCACGGCGCAGATCGCGGCCGCGTTCCTGGTGCCCGAGACGACGATGGCGCAGCGGCTCAGCCGGGCCCGGGCGACGCTGCGGGCCGCGGGGGCGCGGTTCGTGGGGCCGTCGCCCGAGGAGCTCCCGGCCCGGGTCGCCGCCTGCCTGGAGGTCCTGCACCTGGTGTTCAACGAGGGGTACGCCGCCAGCGCGGGGACGGCGCTGCTCGACACCTCGCTGACGGCCGAGGCCGTCCGGCTCACCCGGACCCTCCACCGGGCGCTGCCCGACCACGACGAGGTGGCCGGCGCGCTCGCGCTGATGTTGCTGACCGCCGCGCGGGAGGCGACGCGGGTCGACGACCGTGGCGACCTCGTGCCGCTGGCGGAGCAGGACCGCTCCCGGTGGGACGCCGACCTGGTCGCGGAGGGGGTCGCGCTGCTCGAGGACGTGCTGCCGCGGGGGCACCTGGGCCGGTTCCAGCTGCAGGCCGCGATCGCCGCCGTGCACGCGGAGGCGCCGACCTGGGCGGACACCGACTGGCGTCAGATCAGCCTGCTCTACGGGATGCTCGAGCGGCTGGCGCCCGGACCGGCCGTGACCCTGAACCGCGCCGTGGCCGTCGGCATGGCGCTCGGTCCCCGCGAGGGGCTGGCCCTGGTCGAGCCGCTCCTCGACGAGCCGGCCATGGCCCGCCACCACCGGACGCACGCCGTCCGGGCGCACCTGCTGGAGATGGCCGGGGACCGTGAGGGCGCGCTGGCGGCGTACGCGACCGCGGCGCGGCTGACCGCGAGCATCCCCGAGCAGCGCTACCTCAACTCGCGGGTCCGGCGGCTGAACC
>NZ_BAAAYR010000005.1:16074-245654 GCF_039536445.1 Microlunatus spumicola
GCAGCGGTGCCGGATCGTCCCCGTCGCGGTCGTGCGGGAGTGCTCAGTCCTCGGGGTCGTCCACCAGCCAGGTGTCGCCACCGTTGACGAGGTCCTGGAGGGCCGCGTCGTCGTTCGCGCGGCCATCGGTCGCCAGGGCGACCTGCTCGCGGGCGAGGTCGTCGTACGCGGGGGCCTCGACGGAGCGGAAGATCCCGATCGGCGCGCGGTGCAGGACGCCGGAGTCGGTCAGCCGCGAGAGGCCGAAGGCGTACGACGGGTCGGAGATGTGCGCGTCGTGCACGACGAGCGCGTCCACGCCCACCGCGTCCACCTCGACGACCGAGAACTCGCCCGTCCGCGGGTCGCGCACGACGCCGAGACGCTGGCCCTCGCCGAAGCGGATCGGCTCGCCGTGGGTCAGCGGGATGATCGCGTCGGCCGAGGTCTCGCGGTCCTTGACGGCCTCGAAGGCGTTGTCGTTGAAGATCGGGCAGTTCTGGTAGATCTCCACGAACGACGTCCCGCGGTGCGCGGCGGCGGCCGTGAGCACCGAGGTGAGGTGCTTGCGGTCGGAGTCGATCGTGCGCGCGACGAACGTGGCCTCCGCGCCGATGGCGAGCGACACCGGGTTGAAGGGGTTGTCCAGCGAGCCGAACGGCGTGGTCTTGGTGACCTTGCCGAGCTCGGAGGTGGGGGAGTACTGCCCCTTGGTGAGGCCGTAGATCCGGTTGTTGAACAGCAGGATCGTCACGTTGACGTTGCGGCGCAGGATGTGGATCAGGTGGTTGCCACCGATCGACAGCGCGTCGCCGTCACCCGTGATCACGAACACGGCGGCGTCCGGCCGCGCGGTCGCGACGCCGGTGGCGATGGCCGTGGCGCGCCCGTGGATCGAGTGCATGCCGAAGGAGTCGACGTAGTACGGGAACCGGCTCGAGCAGCCGATGCCCGACACGATGACCGTGTTCTCCTTCTTGATGCCGAGGTCCGGCATGAAGCCCTGGAACGCGGCGAGCACGGCGTAGTCGCCGCAGCCGGGGCACCAGCGGACCTCCTGGTCGGAGGTGAAGTCCTTGCGGGTCAGCGGCTCCAGCGACAGCGGGACGCCGGCGAGACCCCCGCTGGTGATGGTCGGTCGGTCGATCGTGGTCACGCGAACGCTCCTTCGAAGGGTGCGGGCTCGGGCAGGGCGTCGATCTCGAGCTCGAGGTCGCGAGCGAGCTCGCTGAGCGAGATCGGGAGGCCGCGCACGCGGGAGTAGCTGTGCACGTCGACCAGGTACTTCCCGCGCAGCAGGAGCGCGAGCTGGCCGAGGTTCATCTCGGGGACGACCACGCGGTCGTAGCTGCGCAGCACCTCCCCGAGGTTGGCGGGGAACGGGTTCAGGTGGCGGAGGTGGGCCTGCGCGACCTGGCGGCCCGAGTTCCGGACGCGGCGGACGGCCGCGGCGATGGGCCCGTACGTCGAGCCCCAGCCGAGCACGAGCGTGCGCGCACGGCTGCCGTCCGGCCCGGTCGGGTCGTCGACCACGACGTCGGGGATGTCGCGGACGATGCCGTCGATCTTGGCCTGGCGGGTCCGGACCATCTCGTCGTGGTTGGCCGGGTCGTACGAGACGGCGCCGGTGTCGCGCGCCTTCTCGATGCCGCCGATCCGGTGCTGCAGGCCCTCGGTGCCGGGGATCGCCCACGGACGCGCGAGGGTCTCCTCGTCGCGCAGGTAGGGCAGGAACAGCGGTTTGCCGGCGGCGTCGGTCGCGTTCGCCTCCGTCGCGAACTGCGGGTCGATCGGCGGGATGGCAGCGACGTCGGGCACCTGCCACGGCTCGGCGCCGTTGGCGATGTAGCCGTCGGACAGCACGATCACCGGCGTGCGGTACTTGATCGCGATCCGCACGGCCTCGATCGCCGTGTCGAAGCAGTCGGCCGGCGTCGAGGCGGCGATGACGGGCACCGGCGACTCGCCGTTGCGCCCGAACATCACCTGCAGCAGGTCGGCCTGCTCGGTCTTGGTCGGCATGCCCGTGCTGGGACCGGCGCGCTGGACGTCGATGATCACGAGCGGCAGCTCGGTCATCACGCCGAGCCCGATCGTCTCGGCCTTGAGCGCCATGCCCGGGCCGGACGTCGTGGTGACGCCGATGTGGCCGGCGAAGCTCGCGCCGAGCGCGGCGCCGACACCGGCGATCTCGTCCTCGGCCTGGAACGTCGTGATGCCGAACCGCTTGTGCTTGCTCAGCTCGTGGAGGATGTCCGACGCCGGCGTGATCGGGTAGCTGCCGAGGAACATCGGCAGCCCCGACTTGCGGGCGGCCGCGACGAGCCCGAGCGACAGGGCCAGGTTGCCCGAGATCTGCCGGTAGCGGCCCGACGGCATCGGGGCGGGGGCGACCTCGTACGAGACCGCGAACACCTCGGTGGTCTCGCCGAACGCGTAGCCGGTCTTGAAAGCGGTGACGTTCGCGTCGCGGATCGCCGGCTTGCTCGCGAACTTCGTCGTGAGGAAGGCCAGCGTGCCCTCGGTCGGGCGGTGGTAGAGCCAGGACAGCAGGCCCAGCGCGAACATGTTCTTGGCCCGGGAGGCGTCCTTGCGGGACAGCCCGAACTCCTTGACGGCGGCGACGGTCATGCCGGTCAGGTCGAGGGCGTGCAGCTGGTAGTCGGCCAGCGAGCCGTCCTCGAGCGGGTTGGCCGCGTAGCCGACCTTGGCCAGGTTGCGGGTGGTGAAGTCGGCGGTGTCGGCGATCACCAGGCCGCCGCGGGGCACGTCGGCGATGTTGGCCTTGAGCGCGGCCGGGTTCATCGCGACCAGCACGTCGGGCCGGTCGCCCGGCGTCATGATGTCGTAGTTGGCGAAGTGGAGCTGGAAGCTCGACACCCCGGGCAGCGTGCCCGCAGGGGCCCGGATCTCGGCGGGGAAGTTCGGCAGGGTCGAGATGTCGTTGCCGAAGACCGCGGAGTCGGCGGTGAACCGGTCGCCGGTGAGCTGCATGCCGTCGCCGGAGTCACCCGCGAAGCGGATGACCACGCGGTCGAGCGTGCGGACCTCAGTCATGCGGTGCAGCCTTCTTCCTTCTAGCGTTCGGGACGCCCGTGCTTCGGGGCCCGCGCGGTCCTTGGATGTCGAGGTGGGCGCCGCGTGTGCCGCGGCGTCGTCCAGGCCGCCGGTCGGGCGCGGGCTCCTGGCGAAGGACCGTCGTCCATGATAAGGGCGCCCTTACCGAGAACCAGGCCCGTTCACGCGCTGAGAGCGGGTGGAGGGCAACGTCACACGCGCGCCGCGCTGCCGGGCCCTCCGCTCGCGCCGAACCACGACCACCCAACCCCCCGCAAGCGGTACGCCTTCCCGGTCGCAGGCCCCCGTGCACCGGGAAGCGGTACCGCTCGCGGGCGTCGCAGGAGGAGATGGAGCCGAGGGCGTTCCTGTGGCGGGTGATGCCATAGCGCTCCTATGGGGCCTCGCGTCAAAAAGCAACGGGACGCGACCTCTAGGCAAGGCCGCCTGAACGTCCTTAGAGTCGAGCTGCCGCCTCTTCAGGATCCCCTCCGCCCCGACGGGACCGACGAGAGCGAGCTCCCCCCGAAGGTGCACCGATGCCGAACCCTCGCCCCCTCCGCGCCCGGACCACACCGTCCCGGCTGATCGCGACGGTCGCCGCCCTCGCCACCGGTCTGGGGGGTCTGGTCGCGCTCGCTCCCGGCGCCGAAGCCGCGCCGCAGGCCGTCCCGTCGGCCTCGCCGACGCCCGCGCCGAGCGCGTCGCCGACCCCGGCCGAGTCTCCGACGCCGTCCCCGACGCCGTCCGCAGCCCCGACGCCCCGGCCGTCGGCCTCGCCCTCGGCGGCGACGTCGGGCTCGCCGACGCCCGAGGCCGACCCTCGGGCCGCCGCGGAGGTCGCTGCTGCCGCCGCCGCACCGGTGCTGTCCGTCCAGCTGGGCGTGGCCCCCGCGACGATCACACGGACGGGTCGGACGCTCACGTACACCGTCACCGTCAGGAACACCGGGAACGGGGCGCTGCGCGACCTGGCCGTCAGCGCCGTCGCGCCGGGCCTCCCGACGCTGGTCTGCGCCCCCGTCGCCCTGGGCGCCACGCTCTACACGTCGACCACCACGACCTGCACCGCCACGCGGACCTCGACGGCGGACGACCTGCGGAGCGCAGGTCAGGACGTCAGCGCGAGCGCGGCCGGGTTCGCCACGGACGGGACGGCGGTCACCGCCAGCGCCTCGGCCCGGACCGCGGTCGCGACCCTCGCGCCCAGGGCCTCGGACGACACCGTCACGGTGCTCTCGAACACCGGTCCGGTGGTCCTGCCGGGCAGCACGAACGACAGCCCCGGCGAGACGGGCGGGCCGGCCGTCGACGGCTCGCGCACCGACCTGCCCCCGGCGTCCGGGACCGGGCCCGCGACCCGGTCCAGGGCCACCGGGCACGGGACCTTCCTGGTCCTCGGGGACGGGTCGCTCCGGTACGCGATCACGCCTCCCGGCTACGACCCGTACACCTCGGGCTGGACCGACACCGTGACCTACCGGACGTACGACCTCGCCGGGAAGAGCTCGACCGCCGTCGCCACGGTGGTCGTGCGCCGACCGCCGGTCGCCGCCCAGGACCCGGTCGCGATCGGCGGCGACCAGCGCGGGACGGTCGACCCCCTGGCCAACGACCGGGCCGGCCAGCGGCTGGACGGCACCGACGCCAGCCTCGACGCCAGCTCGCTCCGCTTCACGGCGAACCCGTCCGGACGGGGGACGACCTCGGCCGACGGCCTCACCCGGACGGTCCCGAACGCCGGCGTCTTCACGCTGGCGGACGGCCTGGTGACCTTCACGCAGACCTTCGAGAACGTCGACCCCGTCAGCGCGCAGTACGCCGTGACCGACACGAGCGGGGTCACCGTCACGGGCAGCGTCGTGGCCGCGGCGTTCGGCGGTGCGCCGGGACCCACCGTCACCCACGACGTGGCCACGACGACCTTCGCCACCCCGGTGCAGCTGCCCGGCGTCCTCGACGACAGCCCGGCGGCGCCCGGCAGCACCGTCTCCTTCGGCGGCTTCATCGGCTCCGACCACGGGACGAACCTCGGGAACACCGTCACCACCCCCCGGGGGACCTGGTCGCTCGTGCCCGACGGGCACGTCCTCTTCACGCCGGCCTGGGGCTTCACGGGTGCGTTCGTGCAGTACTACCTGGCGCGGGACAGCGGGGGCGGCGAGACCGTGTCGGCCCTGACCGCCAAGGTCCAGCCCGGCCCGGTGGCGCGGCCGGACACCCTGGCCACCCGGGTCGGGGCCGACGGCAGCACCGACCCGGCGGCCAACGACACGCCGGGGCTGCGGGTCGACGGGACACCCGGCACGTTCGACCCGCGCTGGGCGGTGTTCCCCGCGAACGGCCAGCCGGTCGGGGCCGTCGTCTCGGGCAACGGCAAGACGCTGACCCTGCCCGGGCGGGGGACGCTGTGGTTCACGAACGGGACCGTCGTGTTCCGTCCGCAGGCCGGCTTCCGCGGGTTCGCCGGAACGGTCGCGTACCAGGTCGAGGACACGTCGCGTCCCGGGGCGCAGCGGGGCATCGCGGTCGTGGGTCGGCTGAGCGTGCTCGTCACCTCCGACGCGCTGACCGCGACCGACGACAGCGCGACGACGGTGCTCAACCAGCCCGTCGTGCTGGCCGCCGCGACGAACGACGACCCGGGATCGACGACCACCGCGCTGCGCCCGACCTTCCCGGCCGAGGGCCAGCCGAACGGCAGCACGCGGTCCACCGACGGGCTCACCCTGACGGTGCCCGGCCAGGGCGTCTGGACGGCGACGTCCACGGCGGCCGCCGTCACCTTCACGCCGGCCGTCAAGTACGCGGGGACGACGGCCCCCGTGACCTACGAGATCAGCGGCGCGGGCGGGGCGACCGCCAGGGCGTCGCTGCAGGTCGGCGTCGCGGCCGGACCCGTCGCGGTGCCGGACGTGGCGACCCGGCTCGAGGGTGACCCCGCGGCCGACGGCTCCATCTCGGTGGACCTGGTGCTCAACGACAACCCCGGGCGGTCGGCGGACGGCCGGCTCGGGACGATCGTCGCGGGCTCGGTGCTGTTCCCGACGACCGGGCAGCCGACGGGGGCGACGATCGGGGACGGTGGCCGCGACCTGCACGTCCCGGCGTCCGGGTCACGGCCGGGCTTCGACGTCGGCAGCGGCACGAACAGCGGCCTGGTCGTCGTCAGGCTCGACAAGAGCTTCCACGGGACCCTCCCGACGATCGCCTACTCGGTCCTCAGCGACGTGGTCGACGCCACCGGCGTCTCCCGCCGGCTCTACACGCGGTCGACGCTGCAGCTCACGATCGTCGGCGGCGACATCGTCACCACCGACGACCACGTCACCGTGCGCTCGGGCCGGACCGCTTCGGTCCCCGGAGCCTCCAACGACAACCCCGCGCCGGGCTTCTTCCCCTTCTCCTTCGACGAGATGAGCTTCTCCGCGACCGGGCAGCCGCCGGGGAGCCAGGTCGTCGACGAGGAGCACGGCCACGACCACGAGTACTCGCTGGTCGTGCCCGACGAGGGGGTCTGGCGGATCAACGGGGGCGGGTACCTGTCGTTCAAGCCCGACGCCGGGTTCGTCGGGACCACGTCGCCCGTGCGCTACACGATCTTCGACTTCGCGTTCCTCCACTTCGGCGAGGGCGCCGAGACCGTGACCGTGCTGCCGCCGGCGGTGCCGAAGGCCGACACCGCCTACACGCCGCAGGGCGTGCCGGTCGTCGTGCGCACCCTGGCCAACGACACCCCGGAGCTCGACCCGGCCGGTCGGCCGTACGACGTCACGGGCACGGTCGCCTTCGACCCGGCCCGCCGACCGAGCGGCTCCACCCTCACCGCCGGCAGCGGGAACACCCAGCTGGTGGTGCCCGGGCAGGGCACCTACACGGTCGACCAGGGGACCGGGGACGTCCGGTTCGTGCCCGACCCGACCTTCCGCGGCAGCGCGACCGCCTTCTACCTCACGGTCCCGGGCGGGGCGTCGAGGTTCCAGGTGATCCTCGCCGACGTGGACCCGAGGTTGAACGCCGACTCCGCCACGACGACGCCGGGGACGAGCAAGCGGGTCCGGGTGCTGCAGAACGACCAGCCGGGTGTGCCGGAGCGACCGCTGGTGCCCGGCAGCGTCCGGATGGCGCCCGGCCCGCTGACGACGCCGCCGAGCACGACGACGGCCGACGGCCAGATCGCGATCCTCCCCGGTCGTGGGCTGTACGCGGTGGCGGGGGACGGCAACATCACCTTCTACCCGCTCGCCGGCGTGACGGGCCCGGCCTTCACCAGCTACACCGTGCTCGACGCCAACGGGACCAAGGAGTTCGCGGGCCTGTCCGTCCGCGTCTCCTGACCCGTCCGCAGCAGGATCCGCACCACCACCCCCAGGAGACACGACATGGTCCCGCTCGCCAGTGCCACGGCCCTCCGCCGGAAGGCCCGTCAGCTCCTGGTCGTGGCGGTCGCCCTCGCCCTGGGGGCGGGGGTCCAGCTCGCCCACCCGTCGACCGCCTCCGCGGCCACGGGGCCGACCGTCGTCGACGGCGGCGGCACCGTCTCGGTGAGCACCTTCGAGGTGCTGCTCCCCGGCGCGCGCGACGACAAGGCCGGTTCGTCCGCGATCAGCTACGGGCTGACGGCGTTCACCGCCACCCAGCCGGCCCCTCTGCCGACGGGCAGCTCGGTCGCCGACAAGGTCGTCTACGACGCGGGCTTCGGCACCTGGAAGATCGGCGGTGACGGACGGATGACGTTCGACACCGCCGGCGTCACGGGGACCCGGTCGGTCCGCTACCGCATCACCGACGCGAGCGGGTTGACGGCCGAGGGGCTGCAGACCGTGGTGGTCACGGCCGGCGCCGGGAACGACAGCTTCGAGACGACGCAGGGCACGCCCGTCACCCTGGACCTGCTCGCGAACGACAGGCCGGGACGCAACGCCGACGGCTCGCTCGGCACCTTCGACCGCTCGTCGCTGCGGTGGCGGCCAACGCAGGGCGCCCCGGTGACGGTGTCGGCGGACGGCCTCGTCGTCACGTTCCCCAAGTTCGGCGTGTTCACGATCGACGCGACGACCCGGCTCGCGACCTTCGCCCCCGACCTCGCGTACGTGACGATCAACGACAGCTACGCGCTCTACTACACGGTGCAGGACACGACCCGGGCCGCGGACGGCAGCGTCCGCCACCAGCCGGTCCAGGGCTTCGTGCGGTGGACCGTCACCGCCGACCGGCTCTCGATCGAGGAGACGGTGAGCCCGGACCTCTTCTTCCACGTCGGCGACACGCTCACCTGGACCACGACCATCACGAACGCCGGGGCGACGCCGCTCGCCGGGCTCAGGCTCACCCACTCGCTCGGCGCCCGCATCCTGACCGAGACCTGCACCCCGGTGGCGCCGGGCGGAAGCCTCCCGGCCCGCACGTCGACGACCTGCACGGCGACCTCGAGGGTCCGGCAGCAGGACTTCGACGCCGACGAGGCCGGCGTGGGCGACCTCGTGGTCGCGACCGCCACCACGACGCAGGGCGGCCAGACCCTCCCGCTCCGGGCCCAGAACGGCACCTCCGCCGGGACGCGGATCACGCAGGGGATGACGGTGACGGGGACGGCCAGCCCCACGACGGTCACCTCGGTCGGCCAGCGGGTCGACTACACCTTCGTCGTGCGGAACAAGGGCAACCGGAGCCTCGTCGACCTGGTCGTCGGCGCCAGCTCCCCGGGCGTCTCGGCCCTCGTCTGCTCCCCGTCCGCGCTGGGCGGCTCGCTCGGTGACAACCGGACGACGACGTGCACGGCGACCCGGACCGTCACCGCCCAGGACCTGAGGGCCACGTCGCTGAGCGCGACGGCGAAGGCGACGGCCGTGCCCGTGACGGGCTTCCCGTACCACGCGGTGGCCGCCAACGCCGCGGCCACGGTCAGCGTCAGGGTCCAGGCCGTCCCGCCCGTCGTCCCACCGTCCTCGACCGGCAGCGGCCCCGTCGCCGCGCCCGACGCCGCCGGCGCCACCGTCGGCCACCCGGTGGTCGTGGACGTCCTGGTCAACGACCGGCCCGGCGCCGCGACCCGTCCGCTCGACGGGTCGAGCGTGCGGCTCCGGACGACGCCGGACCTCCCGTCGGGGTCCGTGCTCTACGGCGACGCCAAGACGCTCAAGGTCGCGGGCCGGGGCGTGTTCCTCGTCTCCGGCACCGGGCAGATCACCTTCGTGCCGCTCGGCAGGGCGACGGGCCCGGTGCCGACCATCGGCTACCAGGTCGCCGACGTCAACGGCCTCACGGCACGGTCGACCCTCTCCGTGACGGTCGGCTGACGTGGAGGACACGACGTCGCGCCGGGCGATGCGCCGGCTGCTCGGCCGGCCGGCCGACCTCACCCTGGCGACGCTGGTCGTGCTGGCCACTGCCGTGGGTCTGCAGGTCGGTCAGGCGCCCACGGCGTCGGCCGCGCCGGCCGCCGCGGGTGACGGTCTGTCCCTGTCGGCCTCGGCCGGCCCGACGACGGTGTCGCGGGTCGGCCAGGCGGTCGCGTACGCGGTGGTGGTCACGAACCGCGGCACGTCCAGCCTCACGAACCTGCTGGTCTCCGACCCGACGTCGGGCCTGTCGGCGCTCGTCTGCTCGCCGGTCGCGCAGGGCGGGACCCTCGCGGGGGGTGCCTCCACGACCTGCCGGGCGACGCGGACGACGACGGCGGCCGACCTGGCCGGCGCCTCGCTGACCGACACGGTCAGGGCGAGCGCGAAGGCGGCCGGGGGTGCCGTCAACGCGGCGACCTCGGTGAGCGTGGCGACCGGTGCTCTCCCGCCGAAGGCGACCGACGACACGGTGGGCGCCGTTGACGGCGGACCGGACGTGCTCCTGGCCGGGGCCTCGAACGACCAGCCCGGTGAGGCGGGCGGTCCGGCGGTCGACCCCTCGCGCACCGTCTTCACCGGTGTGCCGGTCAACGCCGGCGACGACGGCCGGCAGGCCGCCGACGACGGGGGCACCTGGTCGACCCTGCCCGACGGACGCGTCCGGATGACCCCCGGCTACAAGCGCGGCGGCCGGGACTCCACGATCGCCTACACCGTCTACGACGTCGCCGGGCACAGCAGCGTCGGGCACCTGCGGGTCCACGTGCGGCCGGGCCCCGCCCCGGTCGACAACCGGGCGACCACCCCCCAGGGCAAGCCCGTGACCGTCGCCGTGCTGGGCAACGACGACCCGGGCCAGAACGTCGACGGGACGCGCAGCGCGTACGACCCGACCTCGCTCCGGATGTCCGGCTCGGGGCTCCCCGACTACCCGACGACCCTCGACCCGGAGGGGAGGAGCCTGGACCTCGCGGGTGCCGGTCGCTTCGCCGTGGTGGACGGTGCCGTGGTCTTCACCCCGGTGACCGGGTTCGTGGGGACGGCGACGGCGTTCTACGGCGCCCGCACCACCTCCGGGATCCGCGTCGACGCCAAGGTCGTCGTGGACGTGCAGGCCGTCGCCGGGGGGCCCGCTCCCGTCCGGCCCACGCAGCCCGTCGCGACCGACGACCACGTCGTCACCACGACGCAGCTCGCCACGGCCCTGCCCGCGCAGCGCAACGACGTCCCGGGCCCGGACCCCTTCGTCAACTCCAAGCTCACGTTCCCGGGTGACCAGCTGGCCTCGCTCCCCACGGGCAGCACGATCGTCTACTCCGACGGCGTCAGGCTGACGGTGCCCGGGCAGGGCACCTACCTGGCGCGGTTCGGCACCCAGGACGTCCTCTTCACCCCCGCGAAGGGGTTCATCGGTGACGCGGCACCGGTCGACTACCGCGTCACCGACACGGCCGGGCGCACGGCGAGGGCCACGCTCTCGGTCACGGTCCTCCCGGGCATCACGGCCCGGTGGGACTACGCGAAGACCCGGCAGGGCCACCGCGTCCTGACCGACGTCAGGGCCAACGACGACCAGGGGGTCAGCCCGACCACCTGGACCGCCCTGCCCGTCTCGACCCCGCGCCTGACCGCCCGCGGCAACCCGGGCGCGGTCCTGTCCGGGACGTACCAGCAGAAGCTCGTGGTCCCGGGCCAGGGCGTCTTCATGGTCAGCCCCGGGAACGGCGTGGTCACCTTCGACCCCGAGCCCCGGTTCGTCGGGACGTCGGTGGTCACCCTCGGCGTCCAGTACCAGGTGCAGCGACCCGTCGTCGGCACGGAGACCCTGGCCTTCGAGACGAAGCTGTCCGTCACGGTGCTGGCCAGCACGCCGGTCGCCCGCACGGACAGCGCCTCGACCGCCTCCGGCCGGCCGGTCGTGGTGCCGGTCCTGACGAACGACAGCCCCGGCTCCCCGGTGGTGCCGCTCGTCGGCTCGAGCGTCCGGCTCCGGCTGACCGCGGGGCTGCCGACCGGGTCGACGCTCGCCGGCGACGCGAAGACCCTCGTCGTCGCCGGACGGGGGACGTTCCTCGTGGCCGGGACCGGGGACGTCACCTTCGTGCCGCTGGGCGCCTCCACCGGGAAGGTGCCGACTGTCGGCTACCAGGTGGCCGACGCCAACGGCACGACCGCACGCTCGAGCATCACCGTGACGGTCGGCTGACCGTCCCCGTCCGTGGCGGGCGAGGGTCGTCGGAGCGGTCCCGCCCGCGTACGGTGACCCCGTGCGCTGGGTGGACTGGTACGGCGACGGGACGCTGCACGTCCTGGACGTGGCCCTGGCCTGCTGCTCGCTGGAGTTCGACGCGGCGGTGCCGGCGCCGGGCGCGGCGACCGCCTCCCCGGTCGAGCCGCCCGTCGACGGCCGGACCGCGGTCGTGGTCTCCGGGACCGTCACCGACCGGCTCGCGCCCGCCGTCGCGTCCGTGGTCGACGCCGTCCGCGACCGGCAGTCCGTACCCCCGGTCGTCGTCGCGTTCGGGGTCTGCGCCTGCTCCGGCGGGCCCTACTGGGACTCGTACGCCGTGACGAAGGGGGTCGACGCCCTCGTCCCCGTCGACGTCTACGTGCCCGGCTGCCCGCCAACGCCCGCCGCCCTGCGCGAGGTGCTCGACGGGCTCGTCGTGCGGGCCGCGTCGTGAGGGAGGTCCCGCCGGCCCAGTGGCACGACGCCGTGGCCGCGGCGCAGGCGGACGGGCACGACTGGTTCGACTGGCTGGGCTGCGTGGACGAGATCGGGGTCGCCGACGAGCTGCGGGTCGTGCTCTCGCTGCGCCGCCTCGACGACCCCGGGGCGACCGAGCTGCTGCTGGCCTGCCGGGTCCCGCGGGACCGGCCGGAGCTGGCGAGCGTGCGCGACCTGTACGCCGGCGCGGCCTGGCACGAGCGGGAGGCGGCCGAGGAGCTCGGGGTCGTGTTCCTCGGCGGCGACCAGCGCCGGCTGCTGCTCGACGTGGGGGCCGCGGCCACGCCGCTGCGCAAGGACCAGGTCCTCGGCGCGCGCACCGCGGAGCCGTGGCCGGGGGCGAAGGAGCCGGGGGAGGGCGACGCCGGCGTCGGTACGACGGGCGCGGCCTCGCCGAGCCGACGACGGATGGTCCCGCCGGGGGTGCCCGCGCCCGAGGTCTGGGGCGACCGCGACCCGGCGGAGCCGCCCGCGACCGCGGCCGAGGTCGCCGCGGCCGTCACCGGCGGGCGCGTCCGCAGGAGAGGGCGGTGAGCGCCGTGGACGGGTCCGGCCACGGCCGGATCCGCCTGATCGAGCCGGCCTGCACCTCGTGCATGCTCTGCGTCCGCGAGTGCCCGGTCTGGTGCATCAGCCTCGACTCCCACACCGAGCCCGACCCGGACGTCGCGCCCGGCGCACGCGTCCGGCTGGTCAACGTGCTCGACCGGTTCGTCATCGACTGGAACCTCTGCATGTACTGCGGCATCTGCGTCGAGGAGTGCCCGTTCGACGCGCTCGAGTGGGACACCGCCCACCCCGCGGCGGGGACGCGCTCCGACGACCTCCGGCACGGCGTCGCCGACCTGGCCTAGCGGCCCGGGACGCCGTCGTCGGGAGGCCGTCGACGGGTCAGCGGGGCGAGAGGCCCGTGACGAGACCGACGTAGAGGACCACGGCGGCGAAGGGCACCAGCGCCGCCAGCAGCACGTGCGACCCGGCCCGGTCCGTCCGCCGCAGCAGGCTCGCGCTGCCCATGGCGCTCGCGACCGCGAGCAGGCCGCCGAACGCGCCGCCGAGGCCGACGCCGACGACGAGGAGCACCAGGTAGCCCACCCGCACCCAGGCCGGAAGCGGGCGGCCCAGCAGGACGTCCGTGTCACCGACCCGCAGCCGCGGGCCGAACTGGCGCCAGTCGAAGGACGCCTCGACCCGGCGGACGCGGCCGCTGCGGTCCCGGAGCTCGTAACGGCCCTGGGCGTCCTTCGGCAGCTCCTGCCCGCGCACGCTCACGTGGGGTCGACGGGCCCAGAGGCGCGTCACGGCCAGCTCGACACCGTCCACCTGCGCGGTCATGGGCACGGGGGAAGGCTAGGTCATACCCGAGCCTCGACGGTTTGAGGCGTCAGCGCACGAGGTGGGCGTACGGGTCGGGCCGGTCAAGCTCACTACGCAGCACGCAGAGCTCGTTGCCCTCGGGGTCGGCGAGCGTCACCCAGCCGCCGCCGTCGGGCCGCCGGTGGTCGGCGAGCTGCGTCGCGCCCAGGCCCAGGAGCCGCTCGACCTCGGCCTCGCGCGAGGTGTCGGTCGGGACGAGGTCGAGGTGCAGCCGGTTCTTCACGGTCTTGTCCTCGGGTACCTCGATGAACAGCAGCCGCTGGCGTCCGTCCGGCGCGAAGATCATGCACTCCTCGTGGCCGGGCAGGTTGGGGTCCTCGGGGTCCTCCGACCAGCCCAGGGCCGCGGACCACCAGTGCGACTGGGCGTAGGCGTCGTGGCTGTCGACGGTCAGGTGGCTGATGCGGAGGGCCATGGCGTCAGGCGACCAGGTCGGGCCCGAGCTCGTCAAGGGATGCCGCGCCGAGGGAGTGCAGGACCCGCTCGAGCTGGGTGTCGAAGCCGGAGAGCAGCCGCTCGACGCGGGCGTCGCCGCCGGTGGCCAGCGCCCAGAGGACCGGCCGGCCCAGGAACACGGCCCGCGCGCCCAGGCACAGCGCCGCGGCCACGTGCTCCGGCGTGCGCAGGCCGCTGTCGACGTAGACCTCGGCGCGGTCGCCGACCGCCGACGCGACCTCGGGGAGCGCGTCGGCCGAGGTCGTCGACTGCGTGAGGCAGCGACCCCCGTGCGTGGAGACGATCACGCCCGCGGCTCCCGCGTCGACGCACATGACGGCGTCGTCGGCGCGCAGCACGCCCTTGACGACGACAGGGAGCCCGATCAGCCCGCTCAGCCAGCCGATGTCGTCGAGGGACAGGCTCCGGGTCGCGGTGACGAGGTTGCGCCCGGTGTCGTCGCGGAGGTTCGCCTGCATGCCGTAGCGCTCGCTCCACGTCCGCGGCTCGTGCTGCGGCTGGCTCGGGTCGGTGCCGGGCGCGTCGACGGTGAGGATCAGGGCGGAGGCGCCCGCGGCGGCGGCCCGCTGCACGACGTCCGTGGTGATGGTCCGGTCGTCCATGACGTAGACCTGGAACCACCACGGGGCACCGACGGCGGCGATGTCCGCGAACGGGACGCCCGTGTTCGTCGACACCCCCAGGAGGGTGCCGCGACGACTGACGGCCTTTGCGGTCGCGACCTCGCCGTCCGGGTGCGCCGCCCGCTGCTGCGCCATCGGCGCGACCAGCACGGGGCTCGCCACCGGCGTCCCCAGCACGGTGGTCGCCAGGCTCAGGTCACGGGTGTTCCG
Organism: Microlunatus spumicola; assembly: GCF_039536445.1. Classification (NCBI taxonomy): domain Bacteria; kingdom Bacillati; phylum Actinomycetota; class Actinomycetes; order Propionibacteriales; family Propionibacteriaceae; genus Microlunatus; species Microlunatus spumicola. Next base: position 30,849 of record NZ_BAAAYR010000005.1, read on the forward strand.
CAGGACGTGCGGACGGAACCGCACCTGCGACCACCGCTCGGCCTCGGTCGGGATCCCGTACGCCCCGGTCGGGCCGCGGAAGTAGCCGAGGACGTGCGCGGGCAGGACCTCGGCGGCCTCCGCCTCCAGCCCCGCGACGTCGGGCAGCGGCCGGTCGAGGGGCCGCGTGCCGCCCGCCGGTTCGTCGGTCCGCACGCCGGTCAGGCTGACGCGTCCCGCTCGGTCGAGGTCGTTCCGACGGCCTCGGCCACGTCCTGGGGGTCGAGGCCGGCTGCGGCCAGCTCGTCGCCGATGGTCTCGGTCAGGGGCTCGTCGTACGGGTCCACGTCGGTCTCGACGGCCGGCCCGTCGGTGGTGCCGGTCGGGTCGTCCGCGGCCGGTCCGTCCGCCGGGTCCACGTCGTCGGCGTCGACCACCTCGGCGTCGACCACCTCCGCATCGACCTCCTCGGCGTCGAGGTCGACCGGGTCCAGCTCGGCGGCCGCGGGGGGCACGACGTCGCTCGCCCCCGCCGGCTCGGCGACGAGCACCTCCTCCTCGGCGACGTCGGAGTCGTCCGAGTCGTCCTCGGACACCTCGTCCAGGGAGGTCTCGTCGGAGTCCTCGCTGGCGTCGTCCTCGGCCGTCACGTAGCCCGGCTGCACGGCGTCGGTGGTCGAGGAGTCCGGGCCGACGTCGGAGCTCTCGGTCAGCGGAGGCGTCTCGTCGTCGTGCCCGAAGCGCTCCTTGGCGTCGTCGAGGAGGTCGCCGGCCTTGTCGCGGGCGTCGTCGAGGAGGTCGCCGGCCTTGTCACGGGCCTCGTCCAGACCCCCCTTCGCCTTATCGCCCAGCTTTTCGACCTGGTGCTTGAGGTTGTCGAGGATCCCCATGGCTGTTGCTCCCGTGTCTCGTTGGCTCAGCGGTAGTTGGTGAACTGCACGGCGAAGTCGTAGTCGGCGTTCTTGACCAGGGCCTGCGCCGCCTGCAGGTCGTCACGGCTCTTGCTGCTGACGCGCAGCTCCTCGCCCTGGATCTGGGTCTTCACGGTCTTCGGGCCCTCGTCGCGGATCAGCTTGGCGACCTTCTTGGCGTTCTCGGTGCTGATGCCCTCGGTGGTCGTCGCCGTGATCTTGTAGAGCTTGCCCGAGGAGCGCGGCTCGCCGGCGTCCAGCGCCTTGAGGCTCACGCCGCGGCGGACGAGCTTGGACTCGAACACGTCGAGGACCGCCTTCACGCGCTCCTCCGAGACCGCCTCCATCTCGATGGCCTCGCCGGACCACGCGATGGACGCCTCGGTGTTCTTGAAGTCGAACCGTTGCCGGATCTCCTTCGCCGCCTGGTTGAGGGCGTTGTCGACCTCCTGGCGGTCGACCTTGCTGACGATGTCGAACGAGCTCTCCGAAGCCACGCGCCCATCTTGCCGCAACGCCGTCCGGCGTCGGTGGCGCGGGGCCCGTCAGGCCCGGGCGGGCCGGACGACGAGCATCGTGCCCCGCACGTCGCCCCGGGCGATCAGCCGGCCGATGCGTCCCGACTGCCGTTCCGCGGTCCGGAACCGTTCGTCGGAGCCGTGCCGACGCTCGAGCTCGGCCTCGACCGCGGCCGCCTGCTCCTGCCAGAGCGGCGGGGTCCCCGCGAAGTCGGCCAGCTGCCCGCTCTGCTCGACGACGAGACCCGCGTCCGCCAGGAGGCGGCCGAGGCTCTCGGCGGTGGGGAAGTGGTTCCCCTCCGGGGCGTCGCGGACGTCGTCCTGCCCGGCCACGTAGACCAGCAGCCCGAGGCGTCCGTCCGGAGCGAGCACCCGGCGCAGCTCGCGGACGAGGGCGGGCTGGTCCTCGACCGTGCAGAGCACCCCGAGGCACCAGCCCGAGGTGACGGCCGCGTCGCGCACGGGCAGCGCGCTCGCCGCCCGTACGACCGGCAGGTCGAAGAGGCGCCGCGCGGCCCGGCACGCGCCGGCCTGGGGTTCCGTCAGGACGGGACGGACGCCGGCCTCCCGCGCCGCGAAGGCCGCCGGGCCGCCGACGCCGGCGCCCACGTCCAGGAACGTGCTGCCCGGGGCCGGTCGCAGGTGGTCCAGGAACCAGTGCAGGGCCGCCGGACCACCGCTCCCGCGGCACCCCGCGGGCACGTGGTGGTCGGGGCCGAGGGCGAGCGCGACGTCGGCCGTCCAGGCGGCGACGGTGTCGAACTCGGCCGCCATGGCGTCCCCGCGAACGTCGTCGCCAGCGCCGCTGGCGTCGTCAGGGGCGTTGCCGGCTGCCTCGGTCACGACCGCGTCTTACCCGGCCGACCCGTTCGCGGACGGCGCGGCCGGTCGCGGCCTGGACCTCGGCCGCGTCGAGCACGCCGCGGGCCGAGGCCATCCCGGACAGGTTCACGCCGACCACGCCCTCGACGTCGAGCAGCCGTTCCGCCTCGTCCACCGCGGACGCGATGCCCGCCGCCACGGGGTCGTCGGCCGTCACGACCGCCTCGACGCGGGCCGGGTCGATCTCGAGGCCCGGCAGCGCCGAGAGCGCGGCCGCCGACCGGGCGTCCGTGAAGACCGGGACCGAGGCGACGACCGGGACGGTGAGGCCGAGGGCGCGGGCGGCGGTGACGAAGGTACGGACGTCCTCGACGCGGGGCACGTGGTTCAGCACCGCCGCGCCCGCGCCGGCCCGCTGCTTGTGCACGAGCCGCTGCGGCCGCAGCGCGACCGGGCGCGCGGTCGGGGTCTCCGCGACGGCCACGGGCAGCCCGAGCCCGGCGGCGAGCGCGGTGAGGCGGGTGCCGTCGAGGTCGAACACCTGCGTGACGTCGGGACGGACGTCGTACGCACGCCCGTCGCCGGTGACGCACAGCACGGTCGCGAGCCCGTCGAGCGCGAGGGCCCGCAGCTCCTGCTCGAGCGTGACCCGGTTGCGGTCGCGGCAGGCCAGCGTGACCCAGGGGACGCCGCCGGCGGCGTCGATCAGCCGGGCGAGGGTGCTCGGCGGGAAGTCGGGCCGGTCCTGGTGGTCGCCCACGAGCACGGCGTCGCAGGTGGGGGCGAGCAGCTCGACGACCCGGCGCAGGGTGGCGGCGTCGCCCGGCGGGGTGCTGAGGTCCGTCAGCACCAGCGGCACGCGTACAGGGGCTGAGGGCGGGACCGGTTCCGGCGCGGCGGGCCACGACGGCGGGTCCAGGAAGACGCAGGAGGAGGCGACCATCTCGCAGCCGCCGTCGTCGCGCACGCCCCCGCAGGGGCCGTGCACCATGCGCTTCGGGCACCCCTCGCGGGGTCGCTCCTGCACCGTCACCACCGCTTCATGCTCGCAGGCGGCGGGCCGGGTGTCTCAGCGGTTCGCCCTGCCCGTGCGCGCTTGGTAGGGTTTCGCTCCGCCGGGTTCGCCCGGCATGGCAGGTTGCCCGAGTGGCCAAAGGGAGCAGACTGTAAATCTGCCGGCATCGCCTACGTTGGTTCGAACCCAACACCTGCCACCAGCACGACCCGGAGCGACACGAGGCCCGACCGCAGCGGTCGGAAGAACCGCGTCGCTCCGGACAGATCGATCCGGCCCGGTCTCCTCCACGGCCCCCCGCGGGCCTGACCTGGCCCCTTCCTGGCCGAGAACGGCGTGATCGCTGGCCGACGCGGGCCGGGCCCGTTCTGCTGCCGGCCGACGACCCTGCGCCGCCCTCACTCCCGCGCACCACCCCAGCACCCAGCTCCGCTGTCGACCTCGAGCCGTTCAGAACGAAGCGCTCGATGCGGAGAAGGGCGGGTCGACGCCCGGAAACAGCCATCGAGCGCTGCGGATCGAGCGGAGCGCCCGCGCCGACGGGTCGAGGGCCACCCGACCAGCGTCAGGAGCGGCCGCGGAGGAACGAGACCGCCTCGACCAGGGCCCGGTCGGTGAGCTCGGGGTCGTGCCGGGGGCCGACATCGCGCATGAAGGCGTGCTCACCGCCCTCGAAGACGTGCAGCTCGAGGTCCTCGTGCCCCGCCGCGTAGAGGGCCTCGAGCGTGCGGAGCCGCGCCGCCGCCGGCACGTGCGGGTCGGCGCTGCCGAAGATCACCATCAGCCGGCCCTCGATCTCGCCCGCCCGGTCCAGGGAGTCGGCCACGTCGGCCCCGAGCGCGCCGTCGTGCAGCCCGGTGGGGTAGAAGCACACGGTGGCGGACACCCGGGGGTCGAACGCGGCGCGGAAGGCGAGGTGCCCGCCCAGGCAGAACCCGACCGCGGTGATCGTGTCGAGGTCGTCGCGGGCGGCGAGGTACGCCAGCACGGCGGCACGGTCCGCGTCGAACTCCGCGGTGCTGGTGTGCGCCGCCCCCGCGAGGCCCGCCTGCTTCCCGGCGTCGTCGAACTCGAGCGCGACCCCGGCGAGCTCGCGCGGGTAGATCTCCGGCAGGCAGACCAGGAACCCCTCCGCCGCCAGCCGCCGCGCGGTCCGCAGCGTCGACTCCGTGATCTGGAAGATGTCGGTGTAGTAGAGGACGCCGCACCGGGCCGGGGTCCCGACCGGTTCGATGACCACCGCCTGGATCTCGCCGCCCGCCCCCGGGATCGTCACCCGCTGCTCCGTGGTCTTCACGCGCACACGATAGGGCGGACGCGCCGGTCCCTGCCGCACGAGCCGTACGGCCCCGAGGGTGGTCCGTCGTCCGCGGAACCTTTCGGTTCGCCCTGACCCGGGGGTCCCGTGTATCTTTGTGCGCCGGTGCAGGCCCCTCGGGGCAGAGCGCCGGAAGGCCCCTATAGCTCAGTAGGTAGAGCGTCTCCATGGTAAGGAGAAGGTCTGCGGTTCGAATCCGCATGGGGGCTCGGTCTACAGGCTCCGGTGCACACGCGCCGGCGGAACAGCCGCCACCACGTCGGCGTTGTCCGACCGGGCAGCCGGTGGCTGACCACGGCGGGATAGCTCAGGTGGTAGAGCAAGCGGCTCATAATCGCTGTGTCGCGGGTTCAAGTCCCGCTCCCGCTACGCGCAAGACCCGCCTCGCGAGAGGCGGCCAGGGCTCGGGCATCACCCAGTCGGTCCGAGCAACCTCCAGGAAGAAGCACCACCATGGCCAAGTCCTCGGACGTCCGTCCCAAGATCACGCTCGCGTGCACGGAGTGCAAGGAGCGGAACTACATCACCAAGAAGAACCGGCGTAACGACCCCGACCGGCTCGAGCTGAAGAAGTTCTGCCCGCGCGACCGTCGCCACACGATCCACCGCGAGACCCGCTGACCTCGGTCTGATCCGAGCAGCAGCATGAGCAACCCGAACGAGCCGTCCGCCAGCGCGGGCGGCTCGTCCGTCTCCGGGGCCGGTCAGGCGGGCGTGCCCGTCATCGGTCTCGCCCACGGCAGCCGTCACCCGCGCGGGGCCGACGCGATCGAGGCGCTGATGATCGCCGTCGGCGCGGCCGCCGGGGTGCCCGCTCGCGCGGCCTACCTGGACCTCGCGGAGCCCGACCTGGCCGCGGTCGTCGCCGACCTCGCGGCCGAGGGCCACCGCCGCGCCGTGGTGGTCCCGCTCCTCTTCACCGTCGCGTTCCACGCCACGGTCGACGTCCCCGAGGCCGTGACCGAGGCCGCGGAGGCGAGCTGCGTCGAGCTCGTCGTCGCCGACATCATCGGCACGGGCGACGACGTCGCCGCCGTGCTGCGTGGCGCGCTGGACGGCGCCGGCGTGCACGGGGACACCGACGCGGTGCTCTTCGCCGTCGGGTCGTCGCGACCCGAGGCCAACGACGCCGTCGCCGACCTGGCCGCCCGCCTGGCCGACGGGCGCCGGGGCGAGGTGCGGGCCGCGTTCGGCACCTGTGCCCCGCGCGTCAAGGAGGTCGTCGCCGACCTCGACGGGCCCGTGGCCGTCTGGCCCCTGTTCCTGGCCGACGGGCTGCTGCTCGACCCCGTGCGCCGCCTCGCCGACGAGCGTGGCTGGAGCGTCGTCGAACCGCTCGGCGCCCAGGCCGCGCCGCTGGTGCTCTCCCGCTACGCCGCCGCCCGTGACGCCGACCTCGCGCCCCTAGGCTGACCGTCGTGCCGATCACCCCCGACCACGCCGGCAAGTCGTACGCCCCCACGCGTGCGTACGAGGTGACCCACGGCAAGCTCGCGGAGTTCGCGGCCGCGCTGGGCGACCCGCTGGTCGAGGGGAGCGGGCCGGTCGTGGCGCCGCCCACCTTCGGTGCCGTGGTGACCGGGCCCGCCTGGGACGTGCTGTTCACCGACCCCGAGCTCGGGCTGACGCTCAGCCGCGTCGTGCACGCCGACCAGCAGTTCCGCTACCACCGCCCGCTCGAGCCGGGCGACGTCGTCACCGCGACCCTCAGCATCACCAAGGTGCGGGTCCGCGGGACCACCGAGATCATCACGACGTCCGTCGAGGTCCGCGACGCGGTCGAGCAGCCCGTGCTCGTCGCCGACGCCACCTTCGTGCACAGCCGGGAGGAGGCGGCGTGAGCGTCTCCGCCGCGGAGGTCGGGACCACCCTGCCGCCGCTCACCGTCCGGGTCACCCGCGAGACGCTCGTCCGCTACGCCGGCGCCTCGGGCGACTTCAACCCGATCCACTGGTCCGACCACGCCGCCCGGGCGCTCGGGCTGCCCGGCGTCATCGCGCACGGGATGCTCACCATGGGCCTGGCCGCCCGCGCGGTGACGGCCTGGGCCGGTCCCGGTGCGCGGCTCGTCTCGTACGGCGTCCGCTTCACCCGCCCGGTCCCGGTGCCCGACGACGGCGTCGGGGCGGAGCTGCTGGTCGCCGGGGCCGTCACGGCCGTCGACGCGGGCACGGTCACGGTGACCCTCGACGTCACCCGCGACGGCGAGAAGGTGCTGGGCGCCGCCAGGGTCGTGCTCGCGGCGGGCGCGGCGTGAGCGCCCCCGTCCTCGGCGGCCTCCCCGCCCGTCACGACGTGCCGGTCGCGGGCTTCACGACCCTGCGCGTCGGCGGCCCGGCCCGGGACCTCGTCGAGGTCAGGTCCACCAACGAGCTGGTGGAGGTCGTGCGCGCGCTCGACGCGGCGCACGAGCCGGTGCTCGTGCTCGGCGGCGGGTCGAACGTGCTCGTCGGCGACGCGGGCTTCGACGGCACGGTGGTCGTCGTGGCCACGCGCGGCGTGGACCAGGACGTCGCGTCGTGCTCGGGTGCCGTGGTGAACGTCGCCGCCGGCGAGCCCTGGGACCCGTTCGTCGCCCTGACGGTGCAGAACGGCTGGAGCGGCATGGAGGCCCTCTCGGGCATCCCCGGCTCGGTCGGCGCCACCCCGATCCAGAACGTGGGGGCGTACGGCGCCGAGGTCGGCCAGCACGTCACCACCGTCCGCACGCTCGACCGCAGCACCGGCAAGGTCCGGACGCTGTTCGCGGTCGAGTGCGGCTTCGGCTACCGCACCTCGGTCTTCAAGACCCAGCCCGGCCGGTTCGTCGTGCTGGACGTGACCTTCCAGCTGCGGCTCGGGTCGCTGTCGGCACCCGTCCGCTACGCCGAGCTCGCCCGCGTCCTGGGCGTCGAGGTCGGCGCCCGCGTCCCGGCCGTCGAGGTCCGCGAGGCGGTCCTCGCCCTGCGCGGCTCGAAGGGCATGGTGCTGGACGACGACGACCCGGACACCTGGAGCGCCGGCTCCTTCTTCACCAACCCCGTGCTCGACGCCACGGCCGCCGCCACGCTGCCGGAGGGCGCGCCCCGCTACGCCCAGCCCGACGGCCGGGTCAAGACGAGCGCCGCCTGGCTCATCGAGCACGCCGGCATCGGTCGCGGCTGGGGCGACGGGCCGGCCCGGGTGTCGACCAAGCACACCCTGGCGCTGACCAACCGCGGCTCGGCCACCGCCGCCGACGTCCTCGCGCTGGCCCGCTCGGTGCGTAGCGCGGTGCAGCAGACGTTCGGCATCACCCTCGAGCCGGAGCCCGTGCTCGTCGGCTGCGCGCTCTAGCCCCTGCCGACCCCGCAAGACCTGCTCCCCTTCGGGGAAGATCACCGGTACCGTCAGCGCCGTCAACGCCGCCGCCCTGACCAGCATGATCCGTTCCTGACCAGGAGTTACGACGCCGTGAGCATCCCTCAGTTCGCCGTCTGGGCACCCGTGCCCAGCGCGGTGACCCTGCACGTCCGCCCCGTCGGCGGCACCGCCACCACGGTGCCGATGACCCGCGACGAGGAGGGCTGGTGGACCGTCGACGGCCCGCTGCCGTCCGGTCCGTCGGGCGAGCCCGGCGTGGGGGAGTTCGACTACGGCTACGAGCTCGACGGCTCCGGCGAGGTGCGGCCCGACCCGCGCTCCCGGCGCCAGCCCGAGGGCGTCCACGGCTGGTCGCGCACGTACGACCCCTTCGCCTTCGCGTGGACCGACGAGCGCTGGACCGGCCGGCAGCTGCCCGGCGGCGTGATCTACGAGATGCACGTCGGCACGTTCACCGAGGCCGGCACCTTCGACGCGGCGATCGACAAGCTCGACCACCTCGTCGGGCTGGGCATCGACTTCGTCGAGATCATGCCGGTGAACGACTTCAACGGCACCTGGAACTGGGGCTACGACGGCGTCCTGTGGTTCGCCGTGCACGAGGCGTACGGCGGCCCCGAGGGCTACCAGCGCTTCGTCGACGCCTGCCACCACCACGACCTGGGCGTCATCCAGGACGTCGTCTACAACCACATGGGCCCGAGCGGGAACTACCTGCCCGAGTTCGGCCCGTACCTCAACTCCGGCGGCGTGAACACGTGGGGCGAGTCGCCGAACCTCGACGGCGAGGACTCCGACGAGGTCCGCGCGTACATCGTCGACAACGTGCACCAGTGGCTGCGCGACTACCACGTCGACGGCCTGCGGCTGGACGCCGTGCACGCCCTGCACGACACCCGGGCGACGCACATCCTCGAGGAGCTGTCGATCGAGGCCGAGGTGCTCAGCGCCTTCGTCGGCCGTCCGCTCACGCTGATCGCCGAGTCCGACCTCAACGACCCGCGCCTCATCACCTCGCGCGAGGGCGGCGGCTACGGCCTCACCGGTCAGTGGAGCGACGACTTCCACCACGCCCTCTACGTGAGCCTGACCGGCGACACGAGCGGCTACTACGCCGACTTCGACTCCCTCGAGGCGCTGGGCAAGGTGACCGAGGCGGGCTTCTTCCACACGGGCACGCGCAGCACGTTCCGCGGCCGCAGCCACGGCAGCCCGATCGACACCCTCCGTACGCCGACCTGGCGCCTGGTCGTCTGCTCCGACAACCACGACCAGATCGGCAACCGGGCGACCGGCGAGCGGCTCTCGGCGCGGCTCAACGCGGACCAGCTCGCCATCGCCGCGCTCGTGACGCTGCTCAGCCCGTTCACGCCGATGGTCTTCATGGGCGAGGAGTGGGGCGCGAGCACGCCCTGGCGCTTCTTCACCTCGCACCCGGAGCCTGCGCTCGCCGATGCCGTCCGCGAGGGCCGCAAGGAGGAGTTCAAGGCGATGGCCTGGGGCGACGTCGAGGTCCCGGACCCGCAGGACCCGGCCACCTTCACGTCCTCCAAGCTCGACTGGGCCGAGCCCGAGGAGCCGGCCCACGCCGCGCTGCTCGCGCTCTACCGGCAGCTGCTGGAGATCCGGCGGACCGTCCCCGCGTTCACCGACCCGCGCTTCGACACGGGCCACGCCCGTTCCGACGACGACGAGCACTGGCTGGTCCTGACCCGCGACGACGCGGCCATCGTGGTGAACTTCGGCTCCGAGCCCGCCGAGGTGCACCTCGAGCAGAGCGCGACGACCAGCCTGCTCCAGGTCGGTCAGGTCGAGGTCGCCGCCGACGGCACCACCGTCCGGCTCGGCCCGACCAGCGCCCTCGTGACCCACGTCGAGCTCCCGAACCTCCCCACCTCGTTCACCCCGGGCAGCTGAGCCCGTACGCCCTCTGACGCTCGTCGGAGGGCCGCACTGCTACGCCCCCTGAGCTTGTCGAAGGGCCCGGAACGGGTTGGCTCTGCGCGCGCCCTAGGTGCGAGCCGACCTCTTCGAGGCCCTTCGACAGGCTCAGGGGGCGTTCCGGTGCCGACCTCTTCGAGGCCCTTCGGCGGGCTCAGGGGGGGGCGTTCCGGTGCCGACCTCTTCGAGGCCCTTCGACAAGCTCAGGGGGCGTGGTCGCTCAGGCGGTCAGGTGGATCTCGCGCTTGAGGATCTTGCCGGTCGGGCCCTTGGGCACGGCGCCGAAGCGGATGACCCGCGGGTACTTGAACGCGGCGATGCGCTGCGCCACGAAGTCGCGGAGCTCCTCCTCGGTCGCCTCCGCGCCCTCGCGCAGCTGGACGAGGGCGCCGACCTCCTCGCCGCGGAGGGGGTCGGGCACGCCGACGACCGCCGCCTCGGCGACGGCCGGGTGGGCGTACAGGACCTCCTCGACCTCGCGGGGGTAGACGTTGAACCCGTTGCGGATGATCAGGTCCTTGACGCGGTCGACGATGAAGAAGAAGCCGTCGGCGTCGCGCCGGGCGAGGTCGCCGGTGTGGAACCAGCCGCCGCGCACGGCCTCGGCGGTGGCCCCCGGGTCGCCCCAGTAGCCGAGCATCACGTTGTCGCCGCGGACCAGGATCTCCCCGATCGCGTCGGGGTCCTCGTCGAGCAGGTCGACGCTCCCGCGGTCCGTCCCGTCGCCGTCGTCCTCCTGCGGCGGCCGGCCCAGGGCGAGCTCGACGCCGCGGATGGCGATCCCCACCGAACCCGGCTTGCTCGGCCGGTCCGGGTGGTTGAACGACGCCACGGGCGAGGTCTCCGACAGCCCGTAGCCCTCGAGCAGCCGCATCCCGAACGCCTCCTCGACACCGCGGAGGACCTCGACCGGCAGGGACGAGCCGCCGGAGACGCCGAAGCGGACGGAACCGGCCTTCGCCGCCATCGCCGCGTCCTTCTGGACCACCGCGAGCAGGGCCATGTACATGGTCGGCACACCGAGGAAGACGGTCACGCCGTCCCGCGCGACGACCTCGAGCGCCTCGCGCGGGTCGAACTTCGGCAGCAGCGTGAGGGTGGAGCCGCCGGCGACGGAGGCGTTCAGCGCGCAGGTCTGCCCGAAGGAGTGGAAGAGCGGCAGCCCCCCGAACAGCACGTCGTCCGGCCCGTTGAGGAAGAGGGTCTCGACGCAGGCGAGGGTGTTGCTGCGGAGGTTGGCGAAGCTGAGCTCGGCGCCCTTCGGCCGACCCGTGGTGCCCGACGTGTAGAGGATGACGGCGGTGTCGGACGCGTCCCGCTCGAAGATCCCGAGGTCCACGTCGGCAGCGTCGGCCGCGTCGTCGGGCGCACCCGCGTCGTCGGGCCCGACCACCACGACCTGCGTCCCGGTGGTCTCCGCGGCGCTCCGCGCGGTCTCGGCGAACAGCGCGAACACGACGGCCACGCGCGCCCCGCAGTCCTCCCACGTGTACGCGACCTCGCCCGCCTTGAGCAGCGGGTTCATGGGGACCACGACGGCCCCGAGCCGCAGGATCGCGTAGTAGGCGACCGGGAACGCCACCACGTTGGGCGCGACGAGGGCGACCCGGTCGCCCGGGCCGACGCCGAGCCCCCGCAGCCGCGCGGCGAAGGCGGCCGAGGCCGCGTCGAGGTCGGCGTAGGTGAGGGCGACGTCGCCCTGCCGCACCGCGACCGTGTCGGGGCTGGCGGTGGCCCGGTCGTGGACCCAGTGCGCCAGGTTCACCTGCTCGCCGGTCGCCGTTCGGTCGGAGGTCGTCGTCACGGGCCAAGAATGGCAGGGGGACGCCTGCTCCGGCTCGATAGGCTGACCGGCATGCGTCTTGCTGACCTGTCCCACGACGAGCTGCTCGCCCTGCACGCGGAGCAGACGACCGCGTACGAGGCCCTGGTGGCCCGCGGGCTCAAGCTCGACCTGACGCGCGGCAAGCCGTCGTCGGCCCAGCTCGACCTGTCGAACGCGCTGCTCTCCCTGCCGGGGGAGGGGCGCTACACCGACGCGGCCGGTGTCGACTGCCGCAACTACGGCGGCACCCAGGGCCTGGTCGAGATCCGCGAGATCTTCGCCCCGCTGCTCGGCGTGCCCGTGGCCCAGCTCGTCGCCGGCGACAACGCCAGCCTGTCGATCATGCACGACACCCTGGTGTTCAGCCTGCTCAAGGGCACGACCGACGGGCCGCGGTGGGTCGACTCCCCGGTGAAGTTCCTGTGCCCGGTGCCCGGGTACGACCGGCACTTCGCGCTCTGCGAGCAGTTCGGCATCGAGATGGTGCCCGTGCCCCTCGGCGTCGACGGCCCGGACCTCGACGAGGTCCGCCGCCTCGTCGCCGACGACCCGAGCGTCAAGGGCATGTGGGTCGTGCCGACCTACGCCAACCCCGACGGCGCCGTCTACTCCGAGGCCGTCACGAAGGCGCTGGTCGAGATGGAGACCGCGGCGCCCGACTTCCGGATCTTCTGGGACAACGCGTACGCGGTCCACCACCTCACCGAGGACGAGCGTCCCCCGGTCGACGTGCTCGGACTCGCGGCGGAGGCCGGCCACCCCGACCGGGTGTTCGTCTTCGCCTCCAGCTCGAAGATCACCCTGGCCGGCGCGGGCGTGTCCTTCTTCGGCAGCAGCCCGGCGAACGTCGCCTGGTACCTCGAGCACCTGAGCAAGCGGACCATCGGCCCGGACAAGCTGAACCACCTGCGCCACGCGCTGTACCTGCGCGACGCCGAGGGCGTGCGCGAGCTCATGCGCGCCCACCGCGCGATCCTGCGGCCGAAGTTCGACCAGGTCGCCGAGATCCTCACCAAGCGGCTCGGCGAGCTCGACCTGGCCAGCTGGACCGAGCCCGAGGGCGGCTACTTCATCAGCCTCGACGTCCCCGACGGCACCGCCAGCCGCGTCGTCGCGCTGGCCAAGGGCGCCGGGATCGCGATGACGGGCGCGGGAGCCGCGTTCCCGTACGGGCGCGACCCGCGGGACCGCAACATCCGCATCGCCCCCTCGATGCCCGCCCCCTCCGACGTGGCGGACGCCATCGACGGGCTCGCCACGTGCGTCCTCCTCGCCGCGGCCGAGCAGAAGCTGGGCACCGGCCCCGGCAGCAGCACCCGCTGACCCGGTCGGGTCGTCGTCCGACGGCAGTTCGCTCGGGCTGCCGGCCTGGACTACACTCGACCTCTTGGTGGCAGGACCCCTGCTCCGCTGTGCCCGAGATCAAGGGTGCTGCGGCGCGGAGCCGGTCACCGGAGGGCAATAGCTCAACTGGCAGAGCATCGGTCTCCAAAACCGAAGGTTGGGGGTTCAAGTCCCTCTTGCCCTGCACGACGACGGACGACGACCGGGAGGACACGTGGCAGACAAGGACGAGGTGACGCCCTCGGACGCCGACCTCCCTCCCGAGCTCGCTGACGCCGAGCCGACCGACGCCGAGCGCACCGACGGCGAGCCGGCCCCGGCCGAGCTCGAGACCGCCGGTGTCGCCGCCGGCACCCGCGGGACGGGTCGCCCCGCCGCGCGCAAGGCCCCGGTTCCCAAGGGGACGCCGACGGCCAAGCGGGACGTGGAGGACGCCGAGAAGCGCACCACGCCCGTCGCGTTCGTCCAGCAGTCCGTCGGCGAGCTGCGGAAGGTCGTCTACCCGACCGGCCAGCAGCTCGGTAACTACTTCGTGGTCGTGCTCGTCTTCGTGCTGTTCATCATCGCGCTCGTGAGCCTGCTCGACCTGGGCATCGGCAAGCTGGTCTTCGCGATCTTCAGCTGAGCCCCACCCCGACCTCGATAGACCTGGAGAACCCTGACGTGCCCGACACCTTCGACGACGACTCGCGCCCTGAGGCGGGGTCGACGGAAGGCTCCGCCCCCACCTCCGACCCGAGCCCCTCGACGAACGACGCCGACTTCGACATCGACCTGGACTTCGGTGGCTCCAGCACCACGGCCGCCGAGTCCGACGACATCGACCTCGACTTCGGCGGCACGGCCGCTGCGGAGGCCGACGCCCCCGCCGACGACATCGATCTGAACTTCGGTGCGGCGGAGGAGGACGAGGAGGAGGACGACGAGGTCGCCGACGACGAGTCGGACGCCGGTGCGGCCGCGCTCGAGACCTTCCGCACCGAGCTGCGCTCGAAGTTCGGCGACTGGTACGTCATCCACACCTACTCCGGCATGGAGAACAGGGTGCTGCAGAACCTCGAGAACCGCGTGACCTCCCTCAACATGGAGGACTACATCTTCGAGATCGTGGTCCCCACCGAAGAGGTCACCGAGATCCGCAACGGGCAGCGCAAGCAGATCCGTCGCACCGTGCTCCCCGGCTACGTCCTGGTCCGGATGGACCTGACCGACGAGTCCTGGTCGACCGTGCGGCACACGCCTTCGGTGACGGGCTTCGTCGGCCACTCGAACTCGCCGGTGCCGCTCAGCCTCGACGAGGTCGAGAAGATGCTCGCCCCGGCCGTCGTGGCCGCGGCCACCGCCGGTTCGGACACGCCGTCGAAGCGGAAGAAGAAGATCGAGGTCGCCGACTTCGAGGTCGGGGACTCGGTCATGGTCGTGGACGGTCCGTTCGCCGGCGTGCACGCGACCATCACGGAGATCAACGTCAACAACCAGCGCCTCAAGGCCCTGGTCGAGATCCTCGGTCGCGAGACCCCGGTCGACCTGACCTTCCCCCAGATCCAGAAGACGTAGCCGTCCCGCCCACGCACCCCGGGTTCCCGGGGCCGCGTGGTCGGACCGAAGCACCAACCCACTACGAAGGACCCAACCGCAATGCCTCCCAAGAAGAAGGTCGCCGCGCTCGTCAAGGTCGCGCTCAACGCCGGCTCCGCGACGCCCGCCCCGCCCGTCGGTACGGCCCTCGGCCCGCACGGCGTGAACATCATGGAGTTCGTCAAGGCGTACAACGCCGCGACGGACGCCCAGCGTGGCACCGTGATCCCGGTCGAGATCACGATCTACGAGGACCGCTCGTTCACGTTCATCACGAAGACCCCGCCGGCCGCCGAGCTGATCAAGAAGGCCGCCGGCATCGCCAAGGGGTCGGGCGTCCCGCAGACCACCAAGGTCGGTCGCCTGACGCGCAACCAGGTGCGTGAGATCGCCGAGACGAAGCTCCCGGACCTCAACGCGAACGACGTCGACGCCGCGATGAAGATCGTCGAGGGCACCGCCCGTTCGATGGGCGTCACCGTCGACAGCTAGTCTGCGCCCGCTCGCAGGCTCGCGGATCGCGCTCGGACCGCCTGTCCCGCCCTGTCTTCGGAGCTCGCGGTGAACGAAGAACGTGTTCACCCCTCGCTCCTCCAGACACGGCGGGCGGTCCTCGGTGCGGCTCGCGGATGAACGAAGCCCCCGCGGGGGTTGAGCACGACACACATATACGTGGGGGAGCCGGCGCGGCTCTGACCACAACTGGTGAGAGGAACCAGACATGAAGCGCAGCAAGGCTTACAACGAGGTCGCCCAGAAGGTCGACGCCGACAAGCTGTACGGCCCGGTCGAGGCGCTGGAGTTCGCGAAGGCGAACGCCAAGGCCAAGTTCGACGAGACGGTCGACGTCTCGATGCGGCTCGGGATCGACACCCGCAAGGCCGACCAGATGGTGCGCGGCACCGTCAACCTGCCGAACGGCACCGGCAAGACCGCCCGCGTGCTCGTGTTCGCCACGGGCGACCGGGCGCAGCAGGCGCTCGACGCGGGTGCCGACGAGGTCGGCTCGGACGAGCTCATCGCCAAGGTCGCCGGCGGCTACCTCGACTTCGACGCCGTCGTCGCCACCCCGGACCTCATGGGCAAGGTCGGCCGGCTCGGCCGCGTCCTCGGCCCGCGCGGCCTGATGCCGAACCCGAAGACCGGGACCGTGACCGTCGACGTGGCCAAGGCCGTGACCGACATCAAGGGCGGCAAGATCGAGTTCCGGGCCGACCGGCACTCCAACCTCCACTTCATCATCGGCAAGGCGTCCTTCACGCAGGAGCAGCTGCAGGAGAACTACTTCGCCGCGCTCGACGAGGTGCTCCGGCTCAAGCCGAGCGCGTCCAAGGGCCGCTACATCCGCAAGATCACCTTCTCCACGACGATGGGCCCGGGCGTCCCGGTCGACCCCGCCAAGGTGAAGGTGGACGCCGAGCTGTAGGTCCTCCGGACCCACGCACATCACGACGACGAAGGCCGCACCCTGCTCGCGCTGAGCTGGGTCGCGGCCTTCGTCGCTTGTCTGGGGTACGGGGTCGGCTCCGTCCTCCAGTCGGTCGGCGCCCGGCAGACCGCGGAGGTCACCGGCCTCGGCGGGGTCACGCGGATCCTGCGGCAGGTCCCGTACCTCGTCGGCCTGTCCCTGGACGGCGTCGGCTTCCTCGGGAACGTCGTCGCCCTGCAGCGGCTGCCGTTGTTCCTGGTCCAGTCGGTGCTGGTCGGCAGCGTCGGCGTGACCGCCGTGATCGCGGCCCTGCGCGGCCAGCGGCTCGGACGGCGTGACTGGCTCTCGCTCGCGGCGCTCGGCGCCGGCCTGGTGCTGCTCTGCGTGACCGCCGACCCGCGTCCGGCCGCGCCCCTGCTGCCGGCGGGCCAGTGGTGGCTCCTCGTCGCCACAGTGGTCCCGGTCGCCCTCGGCCTCGCCGGCCTGCGGCTGCGCGGGCGTACGTCGGCGGTCGTCCTGGCCGCCTCGGCCGGGCTGGCCTGGACCGGCGTCGCCCTCGCGTCCCGCGCGTTCTCGGCCGAGCCGCTGGCCTGGTCGGCCCTGGTCCACCCCCTCGTCTGGACGGTCGTCGTCCAGGGCGTCCTCGGCACCGTCTTCTTCGCGCTCGCCCTCCAGCGCGGGGCAGTCACGACGGTCACCGCGGTCACGTTCGTCCTCGAGCTTGTCGTGCCGTCGCTGCTCGGGCTCTGGCTCTTCGGCGACGGCGTCCTGCCGGGCCAGGCCCCGCTCGCGGTGCTCGGCTTCGTGCTGGCGGTGGGCGGTACGGTCTCCCTCGTCCGGTTCGCGGAGTAGGACCGGCCCAGGGAGGGTGGAGCAGTGGCGGCAGCCGTCCGGCTCGGCACGACGCAGGGCCGCTGGGTCCTGGCCGCCACGATCGCCGGCTCCGGCATGGCCTTCCTCGACTCGACGGTCGTCAACGTCGCCCTCGCGCAGATCGGCGACGACTTCGACGCCGGCTTCACCGCGCTGCAGTGGATCGTCAACGCCTACACGCTGAGCCTCGCCGCGCTGATCCTGCTCGGCGGCGTGCTCGGCGACCGGCTCGGCCGGCGCCGCGTCTTCCTCGTCGGCGTCGTCTGGTTCGCCGTGGCCTCAGCGCTGTGCGCGCTCAGCCCGTCCGCCGGGTTCCTGATCGCCGCCCGCGCGCTCCAGGGCGTCGGCGGCGCGCTGCTGACCCCGGGCAGCCTCGCCATCATCTCGTCGGCCTTCGCCGCCGAGGACCAGCCGAAGGCCGTGGGCATGTGGGCCGGACTGAGCGGGCTCTCCGGCGCGGTCGGCCCGTTCCTCGGGGGCTGGCTGGTGGCGCTCGACTGGCGGCTCGTGTTCCTGGTGAACCTGCCGATCGCCGCCGTCGTGCTCCTGGGCACGCTCCGCCACGTCCCGGAGACGCGCGACACCCTGGACGCCGAGCGGCGGCTGGACCTGGTGGGGACCGTGGCGATCGTCGCGACCCTGACCGGGCTGACCTGGTCGTTGACCGAGGCCGGTTCCCGCGGCTGGAGCCTCCCGGTGGTCCTCGCGGGGGTCGGCGGGCTGGCGGCGGGCGTCGTCTTCGTGCTGGTGGAGCAGCGGAGCAGCCACCCGCTCGTGCCGCTGCAGATCTTCGCCGACCGGGTGTTCTCCGCGACGAACCTCGCCACGTTCTTCATCTACGGCGCGCTCGGCGTCTACGGCTTCCTGGTCGTGCTCCAGCTCCAGGTGGTCGCGCGCTGGTCACCGCTGGCCGCCGGGACCGCGATGCTGCCGGCGACCGTCCTCATGCTGCTGCTGTCGTCCCGCGTCGGCGCCCTCGCCGTCCGTACGGGCCCGCGCGTCCTGATGACGACCGGCGCCCTCCTGTCGGCGGCCGCCTTCGCGCTGGCCACGCGGATCGGCCCGGACGCCCGCTGGCTCACCGACCTCGCCCCGTCGGCCGTCCTGCTCGGGCTCGGGCTGGCCGCGGCCGTGGCGCCGCTGACCGCGACCGTCCTCGCGGCCGCCCCGGAGCAGCTGTCCGGCGCCGCCTCCGGGGTGAACAACGCCGTGGCCCGGACCGCCGGCCTGCTGTCCGTCGCCGTGATCCCGTCGCTCGCCGGCCTGTCGCGGGCGAGCACCACCGACCCCTCCGCGCTCCAGGACGGCTTCCCGACCGCGATGGTGATCGGTGCGGTGGCCCTGCTCGCGGGCGCGGCCGTCAGCTGGTTCGGGCTGGGGCGCGGGGCCCGGGTTCAGCGCGCGAGCGACGCCAGCGCCGAGCCGGTCAGCCGGTAGGTCGTCCACTCGTCCATCGGGACGGCGCCGATCCGGCGGTAGAAGCCGATCGCCGGCTCGTTCCAGTTGAGCACCGACCACTCCATCCGGGCGTAGCCGCGCTCCTGCGCGATCCGGGCGAGCGCGGTCAGCAGGGCGCGTCCCGCGCCGCTCCCGCGGTGCTGGGGCCGGACGTACAGGTCCTCGAGGTAGATCCCGTGGACGCCCTCCCACGTGGAGAAGTTCAGGAACCACAGCGCGAAGCCCACCGGCTCGTCGCCCTCCTCGGCCACCAGCAGGTAGGCGGCCGGGTGCCCGCCCGGGGCCGCGCCGCCGAACAGGGCCCGGTGCAGCTGGTCGGGCGTGACGCGCACCTGGTCGGCCGCCCGCTCGTACTCCGCGAGCTCGTTGACCATGGCCACGACGAGCTCGACGTCGGCCTCCCGTCCCTCGCGGACGGTGGCGGAGGGGGCGGGGGACGGGTCCGGCGGTGCGCTGCTCACGCCGCTACTGTGCCCGATCCCGCCCCCGTACGCCGGTCCGCGCTGCGCGCGTGCGGTCTACGGGACTTTCACGTAAACGTGAAAGTCCCGTACTGACCACGGCAGATCTGCCGTGGTCAGTACCGGTGTTTCACGTAAACGTGAAAGACCAGTGGCGCGAGGGACGCATCAGCCGGGGCGGCGGGCGCCCTTCCAGGGCATGTACGAGACCTTGGAGTACTCGACGGTCTTGCCCGGCTTGGGCGCGTGGATGATCTTCCCGTCGCCGACGTAGATCGCGACGTGCGAGGGGCCGGAGTAGAAGAAGACGAGGTCTCCGGGGCGGAGGTCCGCCTTCTTGACCTTCTTGCCGATCTTGTACTGCGCGGAGGAGCTGTGCGGCAGCTTCACGCCCGCCTCCGCCCAGGCCTTCATGGTGAGACCCGAGCAGTCCCACTTGCTGGGGCCGGCGGCGCCGTACTTGTACTTCTCGCCGAGCTGCTCCTTGGCGAACGCCAGCGCCACCTCGCCCTTCGTCGCGGCGGGGGTCTCGTCGCCGCCCCCGGAACCGCCGGAGCCCGGTGCCGGCGCTGCGCCACCCGCCTGCAGCGCCGCCCACTCGACGGCGGTCGTCGTCCCCGTGACGGCGAGCCCGGCCTTCGCCTGGAAGTCCTCGACGGCGGCGCGGGTGAGGTCGCCGTACAGCGTGGTGCCGGGCAGCTCGTCGTGGCCGAGGGCCCGCAGCGCCAGCTGCAACCGGCGCACGCTCGTCCCGGTGTCGCCGTGCTCGAGGGTGGGCGTGGAGCCCTGGGCGATCAGTGCGGCCCAGGTCGGCCCGGTGGTCTTCCCGGTGCCCGCGAGCCCGTGCTTCGTCTGGAAGGCCTTGAGCTTCTTGGCGTCCGACGTGGAGAAGGAGCGGTTCTGGCTGGTGGCGTAGCCGGCCTGGTGCAGCAGGCACTCGACCGCGCCGGCCTTGCTGCCCGTCTTGCCGGCCTTGACCGTGGAGTACGTCCCGAACTTCGTCGTGCACCCGGCCGCCGAGGCGGGCGCGGTCGTGCCGACCAGGAAGCCGAGCGACACGGCCGCGGCAGCGGCTCCCACCGCCACACGCGTGAGCAGAACTCTCATCCTTCACTCTTTTCAAGCCGACAGGCCGGGACGTTATCAACGTGAGACCAAGCTGTGAAGAGCCCCGAGAGAGATCACGACGTCGTGATCAAGTCGACACGCCGTGCACATCGCAGAAATCGCCACGGATGTGACAGTCGGGCGGCGGAGATTTGGGCGGCCTCGGGTGGTCCGGGTACTGTGGCCGGTACCGAAGACCGCTGGTCGACGCCTCCTCACCCGGAGGCGTCCGAAGTCCCGCTGAGCCGGGGACCCGCGCAGGTGAGTTCGACAAGCTGGCACGGAGCGTGACGCACCCTGGTGCGACCGCCCGCCTCCCGCTTCCGTGCTTCCTGCGCGTGCCTCCTCCGCGCCGGGCGCGGCCTTCGGAGCGCTGCAGCCGCAGCGCGTGACGAAGGAGAGGAGACCCATGGCGAGGCCTGACAAGGCAGCCGCGGTCGCCGAGCTCACGGACAAGTTCTCGAGCTCCTCGGGCGCCGTGCTCACCGAGTACCGCGGGCTCACCGTGAAGGCGCTGAAGGACCTGCGCCGTTCGCTCGGTGACGACGCCACCTACGCCGTGTCGAAGAACACGCTCACCACGATCGCCGCTCGGCAGGCAGGGGTCCCCGGCGTCGAGCCGCACCTCAGCGGGCCGACCGCGATCGCCTTCATCGAGGGCGACGCCGTCGCCGTCGCGAAGGGGCTGCGCGACTTCGCACGGGCCAACCCGCTCCTGATCATCAAGGGCGGCGTCCTGGACGGCAAGGCCATGTCGGCGGACGAGTTCCGCCAGCTGGCCGACCTGGAGTCCCGCGAGGTGCTCCTGGCCAAGGCCGTCGGTGCGATGCAGGGAGTCCTGCAGAACGCCGTCAGCCTGGTCGCCGCACCGCTCGCCCAGACGGCCCGCCTGCTGGCCGCGCTGGAGCAGGCCGCCACCGAGGACCCGGCGCTCATCGCCGGGGCCGGCACGCCTGCGCCGAGCACCGATCCGGAGCCCGACACCACGGAGGCCGCACCCGCGGCCGACACCGCAGCAGCCGCTGCACCCCAGGCGGACGACTCCGCCGAGACCACGGCAGCTCCCGCTGCGGACGAAAACTAAGAGAGGACTGCCACCATGGCGAAGCTCAGCACCTCCGAGCTCCTGGACGCGTTCAAGGAGCTCACCCTCATCGAGCTCAGCGAGTTCGTGAAGGAGTTCGAGACCACGTTCAACGTGACCGCGGCCGCTCCGGTCGCCGCTGCGGCCCCGGCCGCCGGCGGCGGCGGCGCTGCTGCCGAGGAGGAGGAGGCCTCTGACGAGGTCGACGTCATCCTCGAGGCGGCCGGCGACAAGAAGATCCAGGTCATCAAGGAGGTGCGCACCCTCACCAGCCTCGGTCTCAAGGAGGCCAAGGACCTGGTCGAGGCCGCGCCGAAGGCCGTCCTGGAGAAGGTCACCAAGGAGACCGCGGACAAGGCCAAGGCTGCCCTCGAGGCTGCCGGCGCCACCGTCTCCTACAAGTGATCTGAGCCCCCGGTCCGCCGGGGGTCGCAGCACACGCGCACCGAGGCCCGGTCCCTCCACCCGGAGGGGCCGGGCCTCGGCGCGTCCGGGCCGGTGGTCCCTCCCTCCCCGTCGCGCACGCACGTGGTGAACCGCTGACGCCGGGCCGTGCGGACGCCCGGAATTTGTGTCGGGAGACAGCGTTTTCCGCCTCGTACGGGCGCTCCGGCAGCCGCCCGGACGTCTTTCGCGTGGCTCCTTGTCAGACCCCTCCCGACAGGTATGCTCTTGCCCGAGCCGCGCAGGATTTGTGCGGTTCGGCTTGGCCTGCTCCCGTACCTTGACTTGGTCGGTCGTAGCGGCTATCGTCGGTGTTTGCCCTCGCCATCTCCTTCGACCCGGTTCGGTTTGACTCGGGTCCGTTGGCATGCGCGCGAGGGCGTACCGCTCACACCGAGAGCACTCGGAAGGACATAGCAGTTGGCCGCCTCGCGCAACGCCTCGCAGAACTCGATCAACCCGGTCATCTCGACCACAGGCCGGATCTCCTTCGCGAAGATCGCCGAACCCATGGAAGTCCCCGACCTGCTGGACCTGCAGGTCGACTCGTTCGACTGGCTCGTCGGGAACGGTGACTGGCGCGCGCGCGTCGAGTCCGCCCTCGACGAGGGTCGGACCGACATCAACACCAAGTCCGGGCTGGAGGAGATCTTCGAGGAGATCTCCCCGATCGAGGACTTCAGCGGCACGATGTCGCTGTCCTTCCGCGACCACCGCTTCGAGCCGCCGAAGAACTCGGTCGACGAGTGCAAGGAGCGCGACGTCACGTACGCCGCCCCGCTCTTCGTCACCGCCGAGTTCATGAACAACGAGACCGGCGAGATCAAGAGCCAGACCGTCTTCATGGGCGACTTCCCGCTCATGACCGACAAGGGCACCTTCGTCATCAACGGCACCGAGCGCGTCGTCGTGTCGCAGCTCGTCCGTTCGCCGGGTGTCTACTTCGAGCAGACGACCGACAAGACCTCGGACAAGGACATCTTCACCTGCAAGATGATCCCGAGCCGTGGCGCGTGGCTCGAGTTCGAGATCGACAAGCGCGACATGGTCGGCGTCCGCCTGGACCGCAAGCGCAAGCAGAACGTCACCGTCCTGCTGAAGGCGCTCGGCTGGACCGACGCGCAGATCCTCGAGGAGTTCGGCCAGTACGAGTCCATGCGGCTCACCCTGGAGAAGGACCACGTCACCACCCAGGACGAGGCGCTCCTCGACATCTACCGCAAGCTGCGCCCCGGCGAGCCGCCGACGCGCGAGGCCGCGCAGGCGCTGCTGGAGAACTACTACTTCAACCCGAAGCGCTACGACCTGGCGAAGGTCGGTCGGTACAAGATCAACAAGAAGCTCGGCCTCGACGCGCCGTTCGACCAGCAGGTCCTGCGCACCGAGGACATCGTCGCCGCGATCCGCTACATCGTCGCGCTGCACGACGGCAAGGAGGAGCTCGACTCCCCGCGCGGTGACCTCCTGGTCGAAGAGGACGACATCGACCACTTCGGCAACCGCCGGCTGCGCACCGTGGGCGAGCTGATCCAGAACCAGCTCCGCACGGGTCTCGGCCGCATGGAGCGCGTGGTCCGCGACCGGATGACGACCCAGGACGTCGAGGCCATCACGCCGCAGACCCTGATCAACATCCGGCCGGTCGTCGCGGCGCTGAAGGAGTTCTTCGGTACCTCGCAGCTGAGCCAGTTCATGGACCAGACGAACCCCGTCGCGGGCCTGACGCACAAGCGGCGTCTGAACGCCCTCGGCCCGGGTGGTCTGTCCCGTGACCGCGCCGGCATGGAGGTCCGTGACGTCCACCCGTCGCACTACGGCCGCATGTGCCCGATCGAGACGCCGGAGGGCCCGAACATCGGCCTGATCGGCTCGCTCGCGAGCTTCGCCCGGGTGAACGCGTTCGGCTTCGTCGAGACGCCGTACCGCAAGGTCGTGGACGGCCAGGTGACCGACCAGATCGACTACCTGACCGCCGACGTCGAGGACCGCTACACGATCGCCCAGGCGAACGCGAAGCTGACCGAGGACGGGCACTTCGCGGAGGAGCGCGTGCTCGCGCGCCGTCGCAAGGCCGACCCGGACACCGTGCCGGCGAACGACATCCAGTACATGGACGTCTCGCCGCGCCAGATGGTCTCCGTCGCCACCGCGATGATCCCGTTCCTCGAGCACGACGACGCGTCGCGTGCCCTCATGGGCGCGAACATGCAGCGCCAGGCCGTGCCGCTGCTCCGCTCCGAGGCCCCCTTCGTGGGCACCGGCATGGAGTACCGCGGGGCCGTCGACGCCGGTGACGTGACCGTGGCCAAGAAGCCCGGTGTCGTCACGTCGGTGTCGGGCGACCTGGTCGAGATCGCCGAGGACGAGGGCACGTACACCACGTACCGCCTCTCGAAGTTCAAGCGCTCCAACCAGGGCACCTGCATCAACCAGCGTCCGCTGGTGCGCGAGGGCCAGCGGGTCGAGAAGGGTTCGCCGCTCGCCGACGGCCCCTGCACCGACAACGCCGAGATGGCGCTCGGGCGCAACATGCTGGTCGCGTTCATGCCCTGGGAGGGGCACAACTACGAGGACGCGATCATCCTCAGCCAGCGGATCGTGCAGGACGACATCCTGACCTCGATCCACATCGAGGAGCACGAGGTCGACGCGCGTGACACCAAGCTCGGGGCGGAGGAGATCACCCGCGACATCCCGAACGTCAGCGAGGAGATGCTCGCCGACCTGGACGAGCGCGGCATCATCCGCATCGGCGCCGAGGTCTCCCCGGGCGACATCCTCGTCGGCAAGGTCACGCCCAAGGGCGAGACCGAGCTGACGCCGGAGGAGCGGCTGCTCCGCGCGATCTTCGGTGAGAAGGCGCGCGAGGTCCGCGACACGTCGCTCAAGGTGCCCCACGGCGAGTCCGGCACCGTCATCGGCGTCCGGGTCTTCGACCGCGACTCCGACGACGAGCTGGCCCCCGGGGTCAACCAGCTGGTCCGCGTCTACGTCGCCCAGAAGCGCAAGGTGCAGGACGGCGACAAGCTCGCCGGCCGCCACGGCAACAAGGGCGTCATCAGCAAGATCCTGCCGGTCGAGGACATGCCGTTCATGGAGGACGGCACCCCGGTCGACATCGTCCTCAACCCGCTCGGCGTGCCGAGCCGGATGAACATCGGCCAGGTCCTGGAGACCCACCTCGGGTGGCTCGGCAAGACCGGCTGGGACGTCACGGGTGTGGACGCCGAGTGGGCCGAGCGCCTGCGCGACGTCGGCATCGGCCAGGTCGCCCACGACACCCGCCTCGCCACGCCGGTCTTCGACGGCGCGACGGAGGAGGAGATCACGGGTCTGCTCAGCCACACGCTGCCCAGCCGCGACGGCAACCGCCTGGTCGACGGCAACGGCAAGTCCCGGCTCTTCGACGGCCGCTCCGGCGAGCCGTTCCCCGAGCCGGTGGGCGTGGGCTACATCTACATGCTCAAGCTGCACCACCTGGTCGACGACAAGATCCACGCGCGTTCGACCGGTCCGTACTCGATGATCACGCAGCAGCCGCTGGGTGGTAAGGCGCAGTTCGGTGGTCAGCGGTTCGGTGAGATGGAGGTGTGGGCGCTCGAGGCGTACGGCGCGGCCTGGGCCCTGCAGGAGCTCCTGACCATCAAGTCCGACGACGTGCCCGGCCGCGTGAAGGTGTACGAGGCCATCGTCAAGGGCGAGAACATCCCCGAGCCCGGGATCCCGGAGTCGTTTAAGGTGCTCGTGAAGGAGATGAAGTCCCTCTGCCTGAACGTGGAGGTGCTCTCCTCCGACGGCACCGAGGTCGAGCTCCGCGACTCCGAGGACGACTACCGCAGCAGCGAGGACTTCGGGATCGACCTGTCCCGCCGTCCGGGTGAGGGCTTCGGGGCCGTCGAAGAAGTCTGACCCGCCGAGCCTGTCGGAGCGCCACGGCGCTCCGGCAGGCTCCCGGCACGGTCGGTCCGCACAGCTTGTGAACAACGCGCGTAACGAAAGAAGAGAGACAACAACGTGCTCGATGTGAACTTCTTCGACGAGATCCGTATCGGCCTCGCCACCGCCGACGAGATCCGTCAGTGGTCGCACGGCGAGGTGAAGAAGCCCGAGACCATCAACTACCGCACGCTCAAGCCTGAGCGTGACGGTCTGTTCTGCGAGAAGATCTTCGGTCCCACCCGGGACTGGGAGTGCTACTGCGGCAAGTACAAGCGCGTGCGCTTCAAGGGCATCATCTGCGAGCGCTGCGGCGTCGAGGTGACCCGGAGCAAGGTGCGTCGCGAGCGGATGGGCCACATCGAGCTCGCCGCCCCCGTGACCCACATCTGGTACTTCAAGGGCGTCCCGTCGCGCCTGGGCTACCTGCTCGACATCGCCCCGAAGGACCTGGAGAAGGTCATCTACTTCGCGGCGTACATGATCACGTCCGTCGACGCCGACGCGCGCCACCGCGACCTGTCCTCGCTCGAGGCCAAGATCGACGTGGAGCGCAAGCAGCTCGAGGGTCGCCGGGACTCCGACATCGAGAACCGGATGAAGAAGCTCGAGGAGGACACCGCCGCGCTCGAGGCCGAGGGCGCCAAGTCCGACGCCAAGCGCAAGGTCCGCGAGGGCGCCGAGCGTGAGGTCAAGCAGCTGCGCGACCGTGCGCAGCGCGAGCTCGACCGCCTCGACGCCGTCTGGTCGCGCTTCAAGAACCTCAAGGTCCAGGACCTCGAGGGCGACGAGATCCTCTACCGCGAGATGAAGAACCGCTTCGGGCGGTACTTCGAGGGCTCGATGGGCGCCGACGCGATCCAGAAGCGCCTCGACAGCTTCGACCTCGAGGCCGAGGCCGTGGAGCTGCGCGACACGATCGTGACCGGCAAGGGCCAGCGCAAGACCCGCGCCCTGAAGCGGCTCAAGGTCGTCTCGGCGTTCCTGTCGACCAAGAACAGCCCGACCTGCATGGTGCTGGACGCCGTCCCGGTCATCCCGCCGGACCTGCGCCCGATGGTGCAGCTCGACGGTGGCCGTTTCGCGACGTCCGACCTGAACGACCTGTACCGCCGCGTCATCAACCGGAACAACCGCCTCAAGCGGCTGCTCGACCTGGGCGCGCCCGAGATCATCGTCAACAACGAGAAGCGGATGCTCCAGGAGGCCGTCGACTCGCTGTTCGACAACGGCCGTCGTGGGCGTCCGGTCACCGGCCCGGGCAACCGGCCGCTGAAGTCGATCTCGGACATGCTGAAGGGCAAGCAGGGCCGGTTCCGTCAGAACCTGCTCGGCAAGCGCGTCGACTACTCCGGCCGTTCGGTCATCGTCGTCGGCCCGCAGCTCAAGCTGCACCAGTGCGGCCTGCCCAAGGCGATGGCGCTCGAGCTGTTCAAGCCCTTCGTCATGAAGCGGCTCGACGACCTCAACCACGCGCAGAACATCAAGTCGGCCAAGCGCATGGTCGAGCGTCAGCGTCCCGTCGTCTGGGACGTGCTCGAAGAGGTCATCAGCGAGCACCCGGTGCTGCTGAACCGCGCACCGACCCTGCACCGCCTCGGCATCCAGGCCTTCGAGCCCCAGCTGATCGAGGGCAAGGCCATCCAGATCCACCCGCTCGTCTGCACCGCGTTCAACGCGGACTTCGACGGTGACCAGATGGCCGTGCACCTCCCGCTGTCGGCCGAGGCGCAGGCCGAGGCCCGCATCCTGATGCTGTCGACCAACAACATCCTCAAGCCGGCCGACGGCCGGCCGGTGACCATGCCCACCCAGGACATGATCATCGGGATGTACTACCTGACGATGCAGAACGACGGCGTCGCGGGCGAGGGTCGGGCGTTCGGCTCGGTGTCCGAGGCCGTCATGGCCTTCGACCGCGGCGAGCTGAGCGTGCAGGCGAAGATCAAGCTGCGTCTGACCGGCATCGTGCCCCCCGCGGGCTTCGAGCTGAACGAGCGCGGCGGGATCACGCTGGAGACGACGCTGGGTCGCGCCCTCTTCAACGAGGCGCTGCCGAGCGACTACCCGTTCACCGACTACGAGGTGGGCAAGAAGCAGCTCGGGCAGATCGTCAACGACCTGGCCGAGCGGTACCCCAAGGTCCAGGTGGCCAACTGCCTCGACGCCCTGAAGGACCTCGGTTTCCACTGGGCCACGCGCTCCGGTGTGACCGTGTCCATCGGTGACGTCGAGACCCCGCCGAACAAGGCGGAGCTGCTGGCCGGCTACGAGGACCGCGCGAGCAAGATCGACCGTCAGTACGAGCGCGGTCTGATCACCGAGGACGAGCGTCGCCAGGAGCTCATCGAGATCTGGACCGACGCCACGTCGCGGCTCGGTGCGGCCATGGAGGCGAACTTCTCCAAGACCAACCCGATCTACATGATGGTCCACTCGGGTGCCCGCGGGAACATGGTGCAGATGCGCCAGATCGCCGCCATGCGTGGCCTCGTGGTGAACCCGAAGGGCGAGATCATCGCCCGCCCGATCAAGTCGAACTTCCGTGAGGGCCTCTCGGTCCTGGAGTACTTCATCTCCACGCACGGTGGTCGAAAGGGTCAGGCGGACACCGCCCTCCGTACGGCCGACTCCGGCTACCTGACGCGTCGTCTGGTGGACGTGAGCCAGGACGTCATCGTCCGCGAGGAGGACTGCGGGACCGAGCGGGGTCTGACCAAGGTCATCGGGCAGCAGTCCGACGACGGGGTCGTCCTCGACGAGCACGTGGAGGCGGCGGTCTACGCCCGCACCCTGGCCACCGACGTCCTGGACGCCGACGGCAACGTGCTGCTCCCGGGCGGGGTCGACCTGGGCGACGTCAACATCGGCATCCTGGTCAGCCACGGCGTGACCAAGGTGCGCGTGCGCAGCGTCCTCACCTGCGAGGCCGTCACCGGCACGTGCGCCATGTGCTACGGCCGTTCGCTCGCGACGGGCAAGATCGTCGACGTGGGCGAGGCCGTCGGCATCGTGGCCGCGCAGTCGATCGGCGAGCCCGGCACCCAGCTCACGATGCGTACCTTCCACACCGGTGGTGTGGCGGGTGACGACATCACGCAGGGTCTGCCGCGTGTGGTCGAGCTCTTCGAGGCCCGCCAGCCCAAGGGCAAGGCGCCGATCTCGGAGGCCGCGGGTCGCGTGGCCGTCGAGGACGCGGACCGTTCGCGCAAGATCGTCGTCACCCCCGACGACGGTTCCGAGCCGGCCGAGTTCGTGGTGAGCCGTCGTTCGCGGCTGCTCGTCGAGGACGGCGACCACGTCGAGGTGGGCCAGCAGCTCACCGCCGGCACCCCGGACCCGCAGGACGTCCTGCGGATCCTCGGTGTCCGTCGGGTGCAGGAGCACCTGGTCGACGAGGTCCAGCAGGTCTACCGGACCCAGGGCGCGCCGATCCACGACAAGCACATCGAGATCATCATCCGGCAGATGCTGCGCCGGGTGACGGTCATCGAGTCGGGCGACTCCAACCTGCTCACGGGTGACCTGGTCGACCGCCGCGCGTACGAGGCGGCGAACCGTCAGGTCGTGGCCGAGGGCGGCACGCCGGCCTCGGGTCGTCCGGTGCTGATGGGGATCACGAAGGCCTCGCTGGCCACGGACTCGTGGCTCTCGGCCGCCTCCTTCCAGGAGACGACCAAGGTGCTGACGGACGCGGCCATCAACGGCAAGTCCGACAGCCTCCTGGGGCTGAAGGAGAACGTGATCCTCGGCAAGCTGATCCCGGCCGGCACCGGCCTGGACCGCTACCGCAACATCCGGGTCGAGGCCACGGAGGAGGCGAAGGCGCAGGCGTACTCGATGGTCGGGTACGACACCTTCGACTACGACTTCGGCCAGGCCTCGGGTGCGGCTGTGCCGCTCGAGGAGTTCGACCTCGGTGACTACCGCTAGCCGGTAGGCGCCACCGCACGACTGATCCACCGCGAAGGGCGGGTCCGGCTCCGGCCGGGCCCGCCCTTCGGGCGTTCGCGGGACTCGCCCCGGACACGGCGCCCGGGGGAGCGGGCGGCCGGGGCAGGGGAGGGCGCTAGCGTCGTGGGCGTGAGCCTCGCGGAACGGTTCTGGGACCTGCTGGGGAACTGGTCGGGCGTCGAGGAGCAGGCCGCGTCGCCCTGGGCGCCTGCAGCGGGTGCGCGGGCCGCGCTGACCTTCAAGCTCGACCTCGCCGGGACGGCCGTGCTGCAGGACTACCGTCAGGTCCGCGACGACGGCGGCGAGCTCCTCGCGCACGGCGTCTTCCTGGCCGACGAGGACGACCCCGGCACGGAGCTCTGGTGGCTGTTCGACTCGGTCGACCACGCACCGGAACCGGCGCACGGCGCCTGGTCGGGCCGCACCCTCTCGCTGGTCCGCAGGACCCTGCGGGGGACCGCCTGGCACCGCTTCGACCTCGGGGACGACCGGCTCGCGTACGCGATCGACGTCGCCCTCGGCGATCAGGACCCGGCCCCGTTCCTCCGCGGCCGTTACGAGCGCGTCAGCGGTCACTGAGTCGTCCTTGCGCCCGACCCGAGGGCCCAGCGCAAGCCAGACCTACCGGCTGGCCGCGCGCCGGTACTGGAGGTTCGTCAGGGGCACGAAGACGGCCAGGATGATGACGACCCAGATCAGGGTGTAGACGACGGGGTGCTGCAGCGGCCAGGCGTCGCTGGGGGCGACCAGGGCCGTGTTCCCGAACAGCTCCCGCGCGGCCTGGGTGATCGCGGAGACCGGGTTCCACGCCGCGAACGTCTCCAGCGGGCCGGGCAGCGACTCCAGCGGCACGAAGGTGTTCGCGAGGAAGGTCAGCGGGAAGATGACGATGAACGACGCCTGGTTGAGCACCTCGACGCTCGGGATCAGCAGGCCGACCCACGCCATCACCCAGGAGATGGCGTACGCGAAGAGGAGCAGCAGCAGGTAGCCGCCCAGCGCCTCGGCGACCGACGTGCGGATCCGCCAGCCCACGATCAGCCCCGTCAGCGACATCACGACGAGCACGATCACGTTGTTCACCACGTCGGAGACCGTCCGCCCGGTCAGCACGGCCGACGGCGCCATCGGCAGCGACCGGAACCGATCGATGATGCCCTTCTGCACGTCGTCGGCCAGGCCCGCGCCGGTGGTCGTGGCGCCGAAGATGCCCGTCTGGGCGAAGATCCCGGCCATCAGGAACTCCCGGTACTGCTGGGGGTCGCCACCCGCGATCGCGCCGCCGAAGACGTACGCGAACAGCAGCACGAACATGATGGGCGAGAGCGTGGTGAACACCAGCAGCTCGGGCACCCGGCGGATCTTGATCAGGTTGCGCTTCGCGACGATCAGCCCGTCGGTCAGCGTGGTGGCAGCACTCATGCCGGCGTCTCCTCCGTCTGCTCGCTCGCGTGACCGGTGAGGGTCAGGAACACCTCGTCCAGCGTCGGGCGGCGCAGCCCGACGTCCTCCAGCCCCACACCCGCGTCCGCGAGCCGGCGCAGCGCCTCGGACAGGGCGCCCGCGCCACCCGTGACGGGCACGATCAGCGACCGCGACGCCCGGTCGACGGTCGGCTCGCCGGAGGCGAGGTCGGCGAGCACGGCCAGGGCCGGCTCGAGCTGGTCGCGGTCGAGGACCGTGAGCTCCACCCGCTCGCCGCCGACCTGGGACTTCAGCTCGCCGGCGGTGCCGCGGGCGATGACCTTCCCGTGGTCGATCACCACGATCTCGTCGGCCAGCCGGTCGGCCTCCTCCAGGTACTGCGTGGTCAGCAGCAGGGTCGTCCCCCCGGCCACCAGCGACGCGATGACCTCCCACATGTCCAGGCGGGCCTTGGGGTCGAGCCCGGTCGTCGGCTCGTCGAGGAAGATGACCTCCGGGTCGGCCACGAGGGCGCCCGCCAGGTCCAGGCGCCGGCGCATGCCGCCCGAGTAGGTCTTCGCCGGCCGGTTGGCGGCGTCGCCCAGCCCGAACTGCTCCAGGAGCTCGAGCGCCCGCTCCCGGCTGCGCCGCCGGCCGAGGTGGTAGAGCCGTCCGACCATCTCGAGGTTCTCGTAGCCGGTCAGGTACTCGTCGACGGCTGCGTACTGCCCGGACAGCCCGATGCGGCTCCGCACCCCCGCGGGGTCGGCGAGCACGTCGACGCCCGCGACCCGGGCGCTCCCGCCGTCCGGGACCAGCAGCGTGGTCAGGACCCGCACGGTGGTGGTCTTGCCCGCCCCGTTCGGCCCGAGCAGCCCCAGGACCGTGCCCCGCGGAACGCTGAGGTCGACACCGGCCAGCGCCACCACGTCCTTGTAGCGCTTGGTCAGTCCCTGCGCCTCGATCGCCAGTGCCATGGCCACGACGGTACGGATCCCCTCTGACGGTTCCGGGCCCCCGGCGGGACCGGCAGTCCTCTGGACCGCGACCGGCCCCCGAACTCATCGCCCTCAGCGCGACAGGGCGGCGACCTCGCGGGTGGCCCGGCCCAGGGCGCGGTGCGCGCCCACGAGGAACGCCTGGGTCAGGTGCAGGCGCAGGGTGACGGGGGCCTGCGCGAGAGCGGCCGCGGGGACGGCCAGGCAGCGCACGGCGGTCGTGGCCTGCACGCGGGCCGTGTGCAGCCCTCCCACGGTGAGGGCGGCCTCGCCCAGGCTGGTGCCGGGGGAGAGGGTGGCGAGCCGGCGGCGGTCCCCGCCGCTCGTCGCGGTGGACACCTCGACGTCGCCGGCCAGGAGCAGGAAGACCTGCAGCGCCGGCTCGCCCGCCTCGACCAGCACGTCGCCCGGCCCGAGCTCCAGGGGCCGGGCCAGCGCGGCCAGCGCGGCCAGGTCGTCGGGGTCGAGGCCGGCGCACACGGGGTGGTCGGCGAGCTCCAGGCCGCCGGCCTCCGCGGCCGGGGCGCCGCCCAGCAGCCGGTCCTCGCACCACTCGCGGGCCGCGTCGGGGGAGGCGAGGTGACGTACGCCCACGGCCGTGGCCGTCACCTCGTTCGCCCCCGCCAGGACCAGCTCGTCGCCCGTCCGCGCCAGGCTGCGGGCCAGGCCCGCCAGGATCCGGGCGGCCGCCGGGTCGACGGTCGTCGAGCGGCTCAGGTCCACCAGCACGTAGCGGTGCGGCTCGGCCAGCGCCAGGCGGCTGAGCGCCTCCGCCCCGGCGAAGAGCACGTCCCCCGTGGTCTCGAGCACCAGGCAGCGGTCCGCCCGGGCGTCCAGCCGGTCACGGTCGGCGGGCGGCCGGGAACGCGTCGAGGGCGATTCGCCGAGGGTGCGTCCCACCACGGCGGCGCGGGCGGTGCGGGGCGTGTGCACGAAGTGCAGCCGGAGGTCCTTCGACAGCTGCCGGAACACCGCCACCCCGCGGGTGCTGTTGCCCACGGGGTCCAGCCGGGGCGAGAAGACCGCGATCCCCAGCTGCCCCGGCAGCACGCCGATGACGGCGCCGCTCACCCCGCTCTTGGCCGGGATGCCCACGCCGACCAGCCACTCGCCCGCCGCGTCGTACATCCCGCAGGTCGTCATCACCGAGAGGACCTGGTTGACCGAGGCGTCGCCCAGCGCCTGCTCCCCGGTCAGCGGGTTCAGCCCGCGCGCGGCGAGGGTCGCCGCCATGACGGCCAGGTCGGAGCAGGTGACGGCGACCGAGCACTGCCGGAAGTAGACGTCGAGCGCCCGCTCGGGGTCGCCGTCCAGGCTGCCCACGGCGCGGAGCATGTGGCCGATGGCCCGGTTGCGGTGGCCGGTCTCGCGCTCGGCGGCGTAGACCTCCTCGTCGACCTCCAGCGGCCGGCCCGCCCAGCGCCCGTACGAGGCCAGCACCCGCGCGAAGGGGTCGTCGCCCTCGACGAGGCCGGCGGCCGCGATGGCACCCGCGTTGATCATCGGGTTCTTCGGGCGGCCGGCGGCGTCGAGGCTGATCGAGTTGAACGCGTCCCCGCTGGGCTCGACCCCGATCCGGGCCCGCACCTCCGCGAGGCCGCGGTCCTCGAGGGCGAGCCCGTAGGTGAACGGCTTGGAGACGGACTGGAGGGTGAAGGCGTTCCCCACGTCCCCCACGCCGTAGACCTGGCCGTCCGTGGTCGCGACGGCGATCGCGAACTGCTCGGGGTCGACCGCGCCGAGCGGGGGGATGTAGTCGGCGACGGCCCCGTCCCGCAGGCCGAGGAAGCGGCGGTGCACGCCGTCCAGGTAGTCCTCGACGGGGAGCCGGCCGGCTCGGGAGGGGTGCATCGGCGCTCCGGGGCTCGAAGGGGCACCAGCGTCCCACAGGCCCCGACGCACCGGCGCACGCGCGGAGACGCGGCGACGGGGTCGTCGAGCACTACCCTGGTCGCGTGTCCCAGGTGCTCTCGGTCAACGTCGGTGCCGGTGCGGACAAGCCGTACGCCAAGGTCCGCCTGACGGGCATCGACAAGCGCCCCGCCGACGGCCCCGTGGCCGTCCGGGCGCCGGGTCCCAAGCGGGGCGTGAGCGGCGTCGCGGGCGACTTCATCGGCGACGAGCGGCACCACGGCGGCGACCGGCAGGCGGTGTACGCGTTCCAGCGCGAGGACCTCGACCGCTGGCAGGGCGAGCTGGGCCGCGACCTGCCGAACGGCTGCTTCGGGGAGAACCTCACCACGGTCGGCATCGACCTCGAGCAGGTCCTGGTGGGGGAGCGCTGGACGGTGGGCGACCCCGCGGACGGGGAGGCGCTCGAGCTGGAGGTCACCGACCCGCGGATCCCGTGCCGGACGTTCTCGGGCTTCCTGGCCGAGCGCGGCTGGGTGAAGCGCTTCACCGCGGACGCCCGCCCCGGCACCTACCTCTCGGTCGTGCGCCCCGGGCAGGTGCGGGCCGGCGACGAGGTCCGCCGCACGTTCGTGCCCGACCACGACGTCACCATCGGCCTGCTGTTCCGGGCCACGACCACGCAGCGCGAGCTGCTGCCGCGGCTGCTGGTCGCGCGCGACTACCTGGACGCGGAGACCCGGAGCCTCGTCGAGCGTCGCGAGACGTTCACGCTCGACGACGCCTGAGCGCCCTCACGGACCCTCCCCGGACCCCGGTCCGGAGGGGCGGCCGAGGTCGTCCTTTTGACCGCCTTGCCCAGGCGACGTAATCTGATTCCTTGTGTGTTCGGGCGTGCCCGACCTCTTGCGCGAGCTCTGTGTCTGCGACTCCCGCTCCGACGTCCCTCAGGGGCCGTCCGGGGCGGTCGAGCAGGGCAGGTGGTCGCACACCTGCACCAACGGCGAGAGCCCGCTGGTGCGCGAGGAGCACAGACCACTTCGCTGGACAGAAAGAGAATTGACGCGGTGCCCACCATTCAGCAGCTCGTCCGCAAGGGCCGGCAGGACAAGGTCTCCAAGACCAAGACGCCGGCCCTCAAGGGTTCGCCCCAGCGCCGGGGCGTGTGCACCCGGGTGTACACGACGACCCCGAAGAAGCCGAACTCGGCGCTTCGGAAGGTCGCCCGTGTCCGGCTGAGCTCGGGGGTCGAGGTCACCGCCTACATCCCCGGTGTCGGCCACAACCTGCAGGAGCACTCGATGGTGCTCGTGCGCGGCGGCCGTGTGAAGGACCTGCCGGGCGTTCGCTACAAGATCATCCGCGGCACGCTCGACACCCAGGGTGTCAAGAACCGCAAGCAGGCCCGCAGCCGCTACGGCGCCAAGAAGGAGAAGTAACATGCCCCGCAAGGGTCCCGCCCCGAAGCGGCCGCTCCCGGCCGACCCGGTCTACGGCTCCCCGCTGGTCAGCCAGCTGGTGAGCAAGATCCTGCTCGACGGCAAGAAGACCGTCGCGCAGGGCATCGTCTACACCGCCATGGAAGGCACCCGCACCAAGACGGGTATCGACCCGGTGCAGACCCTGAAGCGTGCGCTCGACAACGTCCGCCCCGCGCTGGAGGTCAAGAGCCGCCGCGTCGGTGGAGCGACCTACCAGGTCCCGATCGAGGTCAAGCCGGCCCGCGCCACCACGCTGGCCATGCGCTGGCTCGTCAGCTTCTCCCGCGCACGTCGCGAGAAGACGATGGCCGAGCGCCTCATGAACGAGATCCTCGACGCCTCGAACGGTCTGGGTGCCGCGGTCAAGCGCCGCGAGGACACCCACAAGATGGCCGAGGCCAACAAGGCGTTCGCGCACTACCGCTGGTAGTCCGCCCCGCGTCCGTACGCCCCCCTTTTTACGTGGTGGAGGGAATCAGCAGCGCTTCTGCGTTGCTGATTCCCTGTATCCACGCACACGAGCACACGAGAGGTTGAGTAGCCACCTTCATGGCTGTCGACATCAAGACCGACCTGTCCAAGGTCCGCAACATCGGGATCATGGCGCACATCGACGCGGGCAAGACCACGACGACCGAGCGCATCCTCTTCTACACCGGCATCAACTACAAGATCGGTGAGGTCCACGAGGGCGCCGCCACGATGGACTGGATGGAGCAGGAGCAGGAGCGCGGCATCACCATCACATCCGCCGCGACGACCTGCCACTGGCACGACCACCAGATCAACATCATCGACACCCCGGGCCACGTCGACTTCACGGTCGAGGTGGAGCGCTCGCTGCGCGTCCTCGACGGTGCCGTCGCCGTCTTCGACGGTGTCGCCGGCGTCGAGCCGCAGAGCCAGACCGTGTGGCGCCAGGCCGACCGCTACGGCGTGCCGCGCATCTGCTTCGTCAATAAGCTGGACCGCACCGGCGCGAGCTTCGACTTCTGCGTCTCCACGATCAAGCAGCGCCTGAACGCGGTCCCCGCGGTCCTGCAGCTGCCGATCGGTTCCGAGGGCGGGTTCCTCGGTGTGGTCGACCTCGTCACCATGAAGGCGCTCACCTGGCGTGGCGAGACCACGATCGGCGAGGACTACGCGGTCGAGGACATCCCGGCCGACATGGTCGACGCCGCCGACGAGGCGCGTCGCGAGCTCGTCGAGCTCATCTCCGACCACGACGACGCGCTGGCCGAGGCCTACCTCGAGGACGCGATCACCCCCGAGCTCCTGCAGGCCGCGATCCGTCGTGGCGTGCTGGCGGCCAAGTTCACCGCCGTGCTCTGCGGCAGCGCGTTCAAGAACAAGGGCGTCCAGCCCCTGCTCGACGCGGTCATCGCCTACCTGCCGTCGCCCCTCGACGTCCCGGCCATCAACGGGTTCAAGCCCGGCGACGAGTCGGTCGTCATCGAGCGTCACCCGGACAGCAGCGACCCGTTCTCTGCGCTCGCGTTCAAGATCGCGGCCGACCCGCACCTGGGTCGCCTCACCTACATCCGGCTCTACTCGGGCAAGCTCGAGGCCGGTTCGACGGTGCTGAACTCGACCAAGGGCCGCAAGGAGCGGATCGGCAAGATCTACCAGATGCACGCGAACAAGCGTGAGGAGATCGCGTCGGTCGGCGCCGGGCAGATCGTCGCCGTGATGGGTCTGAAGGACACCACCACCGGCGAGACGCTGTCCGACCAGGCGAGCCCGGTGCAGCTGGAGTCCATGGACTTCCCGGCGCCGGTCATCGAGCAGGCCATCGAGCCCAAGACGAAGTCCGACCAGGAGAAGCTCGGCACCGCCATCCAGCGGCTCGCCGAGGAGGACCCCACCTTCCGCGTCCACACGGACGAGGAGACCGGTCAGACGATCATCGCGGGCATGGGCGAGCTGCACCTCGAGGTGCTGATCGACCGGATGAAGCGCGAGTTCCGCGTCGAGGCCAACATCGGCAAGCCGCAGGTGGCCTACCGCGAGACGCTGCGTCGCCCGGTCGACAAGGTCGAGTACACCCACAAGAAGCAGTCGGGTGGCTCGGGCCAGTACGCCCGCGTGATCATCAGCCTGGAGCCGCAGGAGGCGGGCTCGGGCTACGAGTTCGTCAACGCGGTCACCGGCGGTCGCATCCCCCGCGAGTACATCCCCGCGGTGGACGAGGGCATTCAGGACGCCATGCAGTTCGGTGTGCTGGCGGGCTACTCGGTCGAGGACATCAAGGTGACCCTGACCGACGGTGCGTACCACGACGTCGACTCCTCGGAGCTGGCGTTCAAGATCGCCGGCTCGATGGTCTTCAAGGAGGCCGCCCGTCGCGCCGACCCGGCTCTGCTCGAGCCGGTCATGGCGGTCGAGGTCACCACGCCCGAGGACTACCTCGGCACGGTGATCGGCGACCTGAACGCCCGTCGCGGTCAGATCCAGTCCATGAACGACATGCACGGCAACAAGGTCGTCGAGGCCCTGGTGCCGCTGTCGGAGATGTTCGGCTACGTCGGCGACCTGCGGTCGAAGACGTCCGGGCAGGCGTCGTACTCGATGGAGTTCCACTCCTACGCCGAGACGCCGAAGTCGATCTCCGACGAGATCATCCAGAAGGCCCGCGGCGAGTGATCGCGCGGCGTCCTTAAGTTGACGCCACCCGCTCCGTACGGCTCGGTTTGACCTGAGCCGTACGGGCGGGAAAACTTGACAGCCGGGTCACCGGCAACCAGTCCGTAACCCAGAAAGCGCCGCGCGAACGCGTGGCGGATCCCAGAAGGAGCCCCAGCAGTGGCCAAGGCCAAGTTCGAGCGGACCAAGCCGCACGTCAACATCGGCACCATCGGGCACATCGACCACGGCAAGACCACGCTGACCGCGGCGATCACGAAGGTGCTGCACGACAAGTACCCGACCCTGAACCAGGCGTCGGCGTTCGACCAGATCGACAAGGCGCCCGAAGAGCGTCAGCGCGGCATCACGATCTCGATCGCGCACGTCGAGTACCAGACCGAGGCGCGTCACTACGCCCACGTCGACTGCCCCGGTCACGCCGACTACATCAAGAACATGATCACCGGTGCGGCCCAGATGGACGGCGCGATCCTCGTGGTCGCCGCCACCGACGGCCCGATGCCGCAGACCCGTGAGCACGTGCTGCTCGCCCGCCAGGTCGGCGTGCCGGCCATCGTCGTGGCGCTCAACAAGTGCGACATGGTCGACGACGAGGAGATCCTGGAGCTCGTCGAGCTCGAGGTCCGCGAGCTGCTCAGCGAGTACGAGTACGACGGCGACGACATCCCCGTCGTCAAGGTCGCCGCGTTCCCGGCGCTGAACGGTGACGCCAAGTGGGGCGAGTCGATCATGGAGCTCATGAGCGCCGTCGACACCTACATCCCGCAGCCGGTCCGCGAGATCGACAAGCCGTTCCTCATGCCCGTCGAGGACGTCTTCACGATCACCGGTCGTGGCACGGTCATCACCGGCCGCATCGAGCGCGGTGTCGTCAAGGTCAACGAGACCGTCGACATCATCGGCATCCGCACCACGAAGCAGACCACGACCGTCACCGGCGTGGAGATGTTCCGCAAGCTGCTCGACGAGGGCCAGGCGGGCGAGAACGTCGGTCTGCTCCTCCGTGGCACCAAGCGCGAGGACGTCGAGCGCGGCATGGTCGTGATCAAGCCGGGCACGACCACCCCGCACACCGACTTCGAGGCGCGCGTCTACATCCTCTCGAAGGAGGAGGGCGGCCGTCACACGCCGTTCTTCAACAACTACCGCCCGCAGTTCTACTTCCGCACCACCGACGTGACCGGTGTGGTGAACCTCCCCGAGGGCACCGACATGGTCATGCCGGGC
The DNA here is from genome assembly GCF_039536445.1 of Microlunatus spumicola. Lineage (NCBI taxonomy): Bacteria > Bacillati > Actinomycetota > Actinomycetes > Propionibacteriales > Propionibacteriaceae > Microlunatus > Microlunatus spumicola. The sequence continues at coordinate 69,795 of NZ_BAAAYR010000005.1, forward strand.
GACAACACCGACATGAGCGTTCAGCTGATCCAGCCGATCGCCATGGAGGAGGAGCTGAAGTTCGCCATCCGTGAGGGTGGCCGTACGGTCGGCGCCGGTCGCGTCACCAAGATCCTCAAGTGATCTGACGAGTTTCGCGAGCGCCAGCGAGCGGAACTCAGCGCGGGTGTGGTGGTTGTCCCCTTCATGACCCAGCACCACACAGCAAGGCCCCGGGCTCCTGCCCGGGGCCTTTCTGCGTCTTCAGACGTCCGCGCCGCTCGAGTGCGCCCGCATCGCGCGGCACGCCCACGTGTCCCCGCGATCTGAGCGCACCCGCCGAGCGGCACGGGGTGGTCGCGACCGCGGACGGCACCGGGGGTGCGGGGGAGGGTCGCGTAGGGTCGGGTTCCCGGGTGTGGCACCCGGGAATGCGCGTGTGCCCTCAGGAGGTCACCATCAGACGGGTCGTCGGGGTCCTGGTCGCCCTCGTGCTGTGCTTCCTGCCGGCTGCGTGCTCGAGCTCGGGAGGCTCGGGCAGCGCGCCGGAGACGACGCTCGACAAGGTCAAGGCCGCCGGTGTCCTGCGGATCGGGACCGAGGGCACGTACTCGCCCTTCACGTACCACGACCCGACGAACAACCAGCTGACCGGCTACGACGTCGAGGTGATCAACGCGGTCGCCGCCAAGATGGGCGTGCGCACCGAGTTCGTCGAGGCGCCGTTCGACTCGATCTTCGCGAGCCTCCAGTCGGACCGCTTCGACCTGGTCGCCAACCAGGTCACCAAGAACGCCCAGCGCGAGGCCACGTACGCGCTGTCGGAGCCCTACACGGTCTCCGACGGCGTCATCGTCACCCGGACCGACGACGACTCGATCACGAGCCTCGCGGACCTCAAGGGCAAGACCACGGCGCAGAGCTCGACGAGCAACTGGGCGCAGGTCGCGAAGGACGCGGGTGCCAAGGTCGAGGCCGTCGAGGGCTTCACGCAGGCGGTCACGCTGGTCAAGCAGAAGCGCGTCGACGCGACCGTCAACGACAACCTCGCGGTCGCGGAGTACAGCAAGACCACGGGCGACACGACGGTCAAGATCGCGGCCAAGACCGGCGACACCAGCGAGCAGGTGTTCGCGATGCGCCAGGCGGACACGAGCCTGCGCGACGCGGTGAACGTCGCCCTGGGGCAGGTGCGCTCGGACGGCCAGCTCACGCAGATCTCGGAGAAGTACTTCGGCCAGGACGTCAGCCAGGGCGAGGCCTCCCCGGAGCAGCCCGCCGAGGCGGCGGCCGCGCCCCAGTCGACCTGGGACCTGGTCAAGGACACGGCCGGGCCGATGGCGGTCGCCGCGCTGAACCGCACGATCCCGCTCACGGCGATCAGCTTCATCGTCGGCCTGGCCATCGCGCTCGTGGTGGCGCTGATGCGGCTGTCGAAGGTCGGCGTCGTCTCCCAGGTCGCGCGCTTCTACGTCTCCGTCATCCGCGGCACGCCGCTGCTCGTCCAGCTGTTCCTGATCTTCTACGGCCTGCCCGCGATCGGGCTGACGTTCAACCCGTTCACCGCGGCGGTCATCGCGTTCAGCCTGAACGTGGGCGGCTACGCGGCCGAGATCATCCGGGCCGCCATCCTGTCCGTCCCGCGCGGTCAGTGGGAGGCCGCGGAGACGATCGGCATGGGCTACGCGACCACGCTGCGCCGCATCGTCCTGCCGCAGGCCGCGCGGACGGCCGTCCCGCCGCTGTCGAACACCCTGATCTCGCTGGTCAAGGACACGTCGCTGGCCTCGGTGATCCTCGTGACCGAGCTGCTGCGGGTGGCGCAGGTGGCGGCCGCCCCGACCTTCAAGTTCTTCGCGCTGTACGGCGTCGCCGCGGCGTACTACTGGGTGATCTGCCTCGTGCTGTCCTTCGTGCAGGGACGGCTCGAGCACCGGCTGGAGAGGTACGTCGCGCGATGAGCGAGCACCGGGACGAAGCGCGGGCCGCGGAGACGGCCGAGGCCGAGCAGCCGCTGGTGGAGGTGACGAACCTGGCCAAGGCGTTCAGCGGGGTCGAGGTCCTGCGCGACATCGGCTTCGCCGTGCCGTCCGGCTCCGTCACCGTCCTGATCGGTCCCTCCGGGTCGGGCAAGACGACGGTCCTGCGCTGCCTGAACGCCCTCGAGACCGGCGACGCCGGCACCGTCCGGATCGGGGACGTGGGCGTCGACTACTCCGCGAAGCCGGCCAAGCGGTCGCTGGCCCGCCTGCGGTCGCAGAGCGCGATGGTCTTCCAGGCGCACAACCTGTTCCCGCACCTCACCGTCCTCCGGAACATCACGGAGGGCCCGATCGTCGTCCAGGGCCGTCCGGCCGAGGAGGTCGAGGCGGAGGCCCACCGGCTGCTCGAGAGCGTCGGCCTCGCCGGCAAGGCCGACCAGCACCCCTACCAGCTCTCCGGCGGCCAGCAGCAGCGCGTGGGCATCGCCCGGGCGCTGGCGCTCGACCCGCAGCTCCTGCTCTTCGACGAGCCGACGTCCGCCCTCGACCCCGAGCTGGTGGGGGAGGTGCTGGGCGTCATGAAGGACCTGGCGGTCCAGGGCCGCACGATGGTCGTCGTCACGCACGAGATGCGGTTCGCCCAGTCGGTGTCCGACCAGGTGCTCTTCATGGACGGCGGGGTGATCGTCGAGCGCGGCGAGCCGGCGGCGGTGCTCACCGACCCCCGCGAGGCCCGCACGCGGACCTTCCTGCAGCGGGTCCTCAACCCGATCTGAGCCACCCGTGCCGCGACGCCACCCCGGAGGGCGGCGCCGCGGCCCGCGGCCGTCAGGCGGGCAGCAGCAGCGCCACGGGGTAGGTGGCGAGGACGTCGCCGACCTCGACCGCCCCGTCGAACGTGCGCCCGGTCAGGACGTCGACCACCGCGCCCGGCAGGGTGATCGTCGTGTCGTGCCAGCCGCCGGAGGCCTCCAGCGTGACGGGGAGGCGGGTGGCGAGCGTGAGCGCGCCGCCCCGGTCGAACCCGACGAGGTGGTGCGCCACCGGACCGTCCGCGGCCACCGGCTCGTACGTGGTGAACAGGTCCGGGTGCTCCGCGCGGGCCCGCAGCGCCTGCCGCACGACCCAGAGCTTGGCCGCACCGGTCTCGTCGACCGCCGGGGGACCGGCGAGGACGGTCTCCAGCAGACGGCGGTGCTCGGCGAAGTCGACCGGGCGCCGGTTGTCGGGGTCGACCAGGGAGTCCTCCCAGACCTCGGTGCCCTGGTAGACGTCCGGGATCCCTGGCATGGTCAGCTGCACCAGCTTCTGGCCCAGCGAGTTGGTCCGGCCCGGCGTGGTGAGCACCGCGGTGAGCGCGTCCCAGTCCTGCCGCAGCGCGCCCTCGTACGCGGCGTCCACCAGCGCGTGCACCGTCGCCTCAAACGCCTCGTCGGGCTCGGTCCAGGTGGTGCCGTCCGACGCCTCGCGCATCGCCTTCTCCGCGTACGCGTGCATGCGCGAGGCCTCGATCGGACCGGCACCGGCGAGCGTCTGCGCGATCAGGTAGGCGAAGGCCCGGTTCGGCACGGTGCTGACCTCGAGCACCCGCTCCGCGAAGCGGGTCCACTCCTGCGGCACCTCGGCCAGGACCGCGAGCCGGGCCCGGACGTCCTCGCCACGCTTGGTGTCGTGGGTGCTCAGCGCGGTCATGGACTGCGGCTGGCGGACCTGCCGCTGCCCCTGCAGCTCGTGGAACGTGGCGAGCGGGATCCCGAACTCGTCGGGGTTGCCCCCGACCTCGTTCAGCGCGACGAAGCGCGCGTAGCGGTAGTAGGCGGTGTCCTCCACGCCCTTGGCCATGGTGGCGCCCGACAGCTGCTGCATGCGCTTGGCGAGCTCGTCCTCCGGGTCGTGGAGACGGGGGCTGAGGGCGTCGAGCGTCCCGGCCAGCGCCGGCCGGCGCTGCGCGGCGAGGGCGAGGGCCGCGTCGAGGTGCTCGGCGCCGGCGGGGAGGTAGGAGCGGTAGACGTCGAAGGCGATCGCGACCTCGGCGATCGCGGGCTCGGGATCGGCCACCTCGGGCACCAGCCGCGCCATCCGGCTGATCTCCGCGGGGAGCAGGAGCTCGTCGACCATGCGCTTGCCGGCCTCGATGTGGTCGGTGATCGTCCGCTCGTCGCCGGTGAGCCGGCGGTAGAGGTCGGTGAAGTACGGCGCGGCGCCGTGGTCGACGAACACGCCGTTCACCTCGCGCATGGCGTCGTAGCCGGTGGTGCCCTCGACCGGCCACGGCGGCAGCTGCTCGCCCGGCTCGAGGATCTTCTCGACGGTGATCCAGGCGGTCGGCGCCAGCGCGCGGAGGCGCTCGAGGTAGCCGGCCGGGTCGACCAGGCCGTCGGGGTGGTCGACCCGGAGGCCGGTCACGCCGGCGTCGGGGAGCGTGCCGACGAGCTCGTGCGTGGCGTCGAAGACGGCCCCGTCCTCCTGGCGCACGCCGGCGAGGGTCGTGACGGCGAAGAAGCGGCGGTAGTTCAGCTCGGTGTTGGCGCGCGTCCAGTGCGCGAGCTCGTAGTGCTGCCGGGCGTGCACCTCGTCGGCGTCGTCGCCCGGGCTCCAGGTGCCGGGGGCCAGCGGGAAGCGGTGGTCGTAGTAGCGGAGCTCGCCGTCCTCTACGGTCAGCACGGCGTCGTCGCCCAGGACCGGCAGCAGCAGCCGGCCCTCCGGGTTCGCCGTCCAGTCGATGTCGAACCAGGGCGCGTACGGCGACTCCTGGCCGAGACGCAGCACGTCCCAGAAGGCGGGGTTCTCGGCGGGCTCGGCGATGCCGAGGTGGTTCGGCACGATGTCGACCACGACCCCGAGCCCCTCCTCGCGGGCCGCAGCGAGCAGGGTCTGCAGCTGCTCGATGCCGCCGCGGTCGACGTCCACCTTCGTGGGGTCGACGGTGTCGTAGCCGTGGTCGGATCCGCCGGCGGCCTGGAGCAGGGGGGAGCAGTAGACGGCGCCGACCCCGAGGTCGCGCAGGTGGTCGGTCAGCGCGGCTGCGTCACCCAGGGTGAACGAGCCCGTGATCTGGAGGCGGTAGGTCGACGTGGGCACGGTACGAGGCACGCCCTGACCCTAGAGGGACACGAGCTCCCGCCGCTGCGACGGACGCGGGCCCCGAGACCGTCACCCGCGGAGGTCCTGCTCCAACCACACGTGCCCGCTCCGGCGCGGGTCCGAGCCGGCCCCCTGCGCGCTCATCGCCGAGACGCCGCCGAAGTAGGGGTCGAGCCCGGCGGCGACGGCCGTGGGGACGCCGGCGTCCTCCAGCCCGCGCAGCACGGCGCCGTCGAAGCCCGGCTCCAGGCGGACCAGGTCGGGCAGGGCGTTGAGCCGGGGCGCGTCGACCGCCTGCTGGGGAGGCGTCCCGCGGAGGACCCGCAGCAGGGTCTGGACGAGGGCGGGGCGGATGCGGCTGCCACCCGCGGCGCCGGCGGCGGCCACGAGGCGTCGCTCGGCGTCGAGCGCGACGAGCGGCGACATCATCGAGCCCATGCGGACCCCGGGGTCGAGGGCCGCGCGGACGAGCTCGCCCTCGCCGAGCATGGAGTTGAGGTGCACGCCGTAGCCGGGGACCCACACCCCCGAGCCGAGACCGAGGCTGGTGGTGATGACGCAGGCGTCGCCGCGCTCGTCGACGGCGACGAGGTTCGTCGTCTCGGCGCGCCGGTCGGGCGCCCGGAGCGCGGCGACCAGGCCGAGGGCCGAGGCGACGTCGTGGTGAGGGTCGGACGCCACCGCGCGCCCGGCGGCGCCGAGGGTGCCCAGCACGTCGTCCAGGTCGTCGCCCCGGGCGAGGACCTCGAGGTCGTCGAAGCGGACGCTCGCGGGCCGGCGTTCCACGACCTCGTACGCGTCGAGGTCGGTCTGGGAGAGGGCCGACCCCTCGGCCAGCGCGTCGAGGAGGGCGTCCGCGTAGTCGCCCCGGTAGAAGCCGCGGGGGTCGTGCGCGAGGAGCTCGTAGCTGTGGTGATGGTCGGGGTGGCGCAACGGGTCGCCGGTCTGCAGCAGGGCGCCGTCGGGGCGCCGGTAGACGCGCTCGCCCTCGCCGACGCACATGGCCGGGACGATGCGGGGGAGCAGCTCGGCGTGGGTGGCGGGGAAGGGCGTCCCGTAGGAGGCGGCCAGGCCGGGGGCCACGACATCGGCCCACGGCAGGCGGCCCCAACGGTCCCACAGGTGCAGCGCACCGGCCGGGACGCCGGGCACGGCGACGGTGGCCGGCCCGATCTCGTACGGCACCCGCTGGCCCACGAAGGTGATCTCGATGGCCGTGCCCGGACCCGCGCGGCGGTCACCGAGCCCGGGCACGGCGACGAAGAAGTCGACGCACGTCACGGACCCGGTCGCCGCCTCGTACACGGTGGCGAACCCGCCGCCGCCGAGGCCTGTGAAGATCGTCTCGGCCGCGCAGCTGACCAGCATCATGGCGACGCCGGCGTCCACCGCGCCGCCGCCGGCCTCAAGCACGGTGCGGCCCGCGGCGACGGTCGCCCCGTGCCCGGCGGCGACCCCGACCGGCACCTTCGGAGGTAGGCTCACGAGCAGGCCTGGAGGCAGCGGGTCGAGGCAGGCTGGGGCACCGGCACAGCCTAGGGGTCGTCGACACGCCGGACGTGACCGAGCGAACCCTGAGAATGTGGCGCGCGATTTGATCCGTCACCGTGCGTCTGACAAGATTGCCAGGTTGCTCCGACGGGATCGCCGGGGTGCGCACTGGACCACAGGCCCTCCCGAGGGCCGGACAGGCTCGGCGCCGCCGTACCAGGAGATCCCGTTCGCCCGGACGGACGGACCACGTTCGATCGTCCAGGGCACACCCCACGGCAGGGAAACTTGCGACGCGGTGTGCCGGAAGGCGGGCGACACGCCCGACCGCGTGGGTCGGACAAGAACCAGGATCGGGTGCAGGACCGGCCCGTGACGACAGAGCACGAAACCAGCACGAGAAGAGGGAACGGTGGCGGGACAGAAGATCCGCATCAGGCTCAAGGCCTACGACCACGAGGTCATCGACTCCTCGGCGCGCAAGATCGTCGACACGGTGACCCGGACGGGTGCGCGTGTGGCCGGACCGGTGCCGCTGCCGACGGAGAAGAACGTCTACGTCGTCATCCGCTCCCCGCACAAGTACAAGGACAGCCGGGAGCAGTTCGAGATGCGCACGCACAAGCGCCTCATCGACATCATCGACCCGACCCCGAAGACCGTCGACTCTCTGATGCGCCTCGACCTGCCGGCCGGGGTCGACATCGAGATCAAGCTCTGAGGACCTCGAAGAGATCATGAGCAGCACCAAGACCGAACGCAACCAGAAGGGTCTGCTGGGCACCAAGCTCGGCATGACCCAGCTGTGGGACGCCAACAACCGGGTCGTGCCGGTGACGGTGGTCCAGGCCGGACCCTGCGTCGTGACCCAGGTCCGTACGCCCAGCTCGGACGGCTACAACGCCGTGCAGCTGGGCTTCGGCCAGGTCAAGGCCAAGCAGGTGACGAAGCCGGACGCCGGACACTTCGAGCGCGCCGGGGTCACCCCCCGCAAGCACCTCGTCGAGATCCGCACCGCCGACGCCAGCGAGTACACGCTCGGCCAGGAGGTGACCGCGGAGCTCTTCGCGGCCGACGAGGTCATCGACGTGACCGGCGTCAGCAAGGGCAAGGGCACCGCGGGCGTCATGAAGCGCCACGGCTTCCACGGCCTGCGCGCCAGCCACGGTGTGCACCGCAAGCACCGCTCGCCCGGCTCGATCGGTGGCTGCGCCACCCCCGGCCGCGTGTTCAAGGGCCTCAAGATGGCCGGCCGCATGGGTGTCGAGCGCGTGACGGTGCAGAACCTGACCGTCCACGCCGTCGACGCCGAGCGTGGCCTCGTCCTGATCAAGGGCGCCATCCCCGGCAACAAGGGCGGCCTCGTCGTCCTGCGCAGCGCGAGCAAGAAGGGAGACGTCAAGTGACCACCATCGACGTCCGCACCCCTGAGGGCAGCACCGCCGGCACCGTCGAGCTCCCCGCCGAGCTCTTCGACGTGACCGCGAACATCCCGCTGATCCACCAGGTCGTCGTGGCCCAGCTGGCCGCGGCCCGCCAGGGCACGCACGCCACCAAGACCCGCGGCGACGTCCGCGGCGGTGGCAAGAAGCCCTACCGCCAGAAGGGCACCGGCCGCGCCCGTCAGGGTTCGACCCGTTCCCCGCAGTGGGCCGGCGGCGGTATCGCCCACGGCCCGCAGCCGCACGGCTACGCCCAGCGCACGCCCAAGAAGATGATCGCCGCCGCCATCCGCGGCGCGCTCTCCGACCGGGCCCGCGACGGTCGCGTCCACGTGGTCAGCGACCTCGTCTCCGGCGACGTCCCCTCCACGAAGCGCGCGCTCGCCGCCCTGGCCGCGGTCACCACGACCGACAAGGTCCTGGTCGTCCTGCGTCGCGACGACGAGCTCGCCTGGGTCAGCCTGCGCAACGCGGTGACGGTCCACGTCATCGCCGTCGACCAGCTGAACGCCTACGACATCCTCGTCGCCGACGAGGTCGTCTTCACGCAGAGCTCGCTCGACACCTTCGTCGCCGGCCCGGTCTCGGGTCGTTCCGCGAAGGCGACGGCGCGCGCCAGCGAGGCCGGCGCCGACGTCACGACCGAGCCCGGCACCGACGAGCTCGCGGCCGCCTCGGTCGAGGGGTCCGCCGAGCCCAGCAACGCCGACCTGGCCGCCTCCGCGGCGAGCGTCGCCGAGGTCCTGGAGCCGACCGACGACGTGACCGAGGGGGAGACCAAGTGAGCACCGTCAAGATCCGCAACCACCGCGACATCCTCCTGGCGCCGGTCGTCAGCGAGAAGTCGTACGCCCTGCTCGACGAGAACAAGTACACGTTCCTCGTCGCGCCGGACGCCAACAAGACCGAGATCAAGATCGCGGTCGAGTCGGTGTTCGACGTCAAGGTCACCAGCGTCAACACGCTGAACCGCCAGGGCAAGAAGCGTCGTACCCGCTCCGGCACCGGCAAGCGGCCCGACACCAAGCGCGCCATCGTCTCGGTGGCCGACGGCCAGCGCATCGACATCTTCTCGGCGCCGGCGAGCTGAAGGACTGATCTGACATGGGTATCCGTAAGTACAAGCCGACGACCCCGGGTCGCCGCGGGTCGTCCGTGGCCGACTTCGTCGAGCTCACCCGGTCCACGCCGGAGAAGTCGCTGCTCGTCCCGAGCCCGAAGACCGGCGGCCGCAACAACCTGGGCCGGATCACCACCCGGCACATCGGTGGCGGTCACAAGCAGGCCTACCGGCTCGTGGACTTCAAGCGCTACGACAAGGACGGCGTGCCGGCCAAGGTCGCGCACATCGAGTACGACCCCAACCGCACGGCGCGCATCGCGCTCCTGCACTTCGCGGACGGCGAGAAGCGCTACATCATCGCGCCGAACGGCCTGAAGCAGGGTGCCGAGGTCGAGGCCGGCGAGGCCGCGGACATCAAGGCGGGCAACAACCTGCCCCTGTCCCGCATCCCCGTGGGTACGACGATCCACGCCGTGGAGCTCCGTCCCGGCGGCGGTGCCAAGCTCGGCCGCTCGGCCGGTGCGAGCATCCAGCTGGTGGCCCGCGAGGGTCGTAGCGCCACGCTGCGCATGCCGTCCGGCGAGATGCGCCTGGTCGACGTCCGCTGCCGCGCCACGGTCGGCGCGGTCGGCAACGCCGAGCAGTCGAACATCAACTGGGGCAAGGCCGGCCGCAACCGCTGGAAGGGCAAGCGCCCGACCGTCCGCGGTGTGGCGATGAACCCGATCGACCACCCGCACGGTGGTGGTGAGGGCAAGACCTCCGGTGGTCGTCACCCGGTGTCCCCGTGGGGCAAGGCCGAGGGTCGCACCCGCAACCCGAACAAGGCGAGCAACGCCTCGATCATCCGCCGCCGCAAGTCCGGCAAGAAGCGCTGAGCAGGAGCTAGGAAGAGATGCCACGCAGCCTGAAGAAGGGCCCGTTCGTCGACGACCACCTGGCCAAGAAGGTCGAGGTGCAGAACGAGCGCGGGACCAAGAACGTCATCCGCACCTGGTCGCGCCGCTCGATGATCGTGCCGGACATGCTCGGCCACACCATCGCGGTGCACGACGGCCGCAAGCACGTCCCGGTCTTCGTGACCGAGGCCATGGTCGGTCACAAGCTGGGGGAGTTCGCTCCCACGCGCACGTTCCGCGGCCACGTCAAGGACGACCGGAAGGCGCGCCGCCGCTGATCGCGGCTGGTGCACCGGAAGAACGTAGAAGAGGAATCTCATGAGCAAGGACAAGGACTCCCGTCCGAGCCGGCGCAAGACGCTGCTCGGCGACCGTCCGGGGTCGTTCGCGATCGCCCGTCAGGTCCGCATCTCGGCGACGAAGAGCCGCCGTGTGGTCGACCTGGTGCGCGGGATGGACGTCACCGACGCGCTGGACACCCTGAAGTTCGCGCCGCAGGCGGCGAGCGACCCGGTGTACAAGGTCGTGGCGAGCGCGGCGGCCAACGCCGAGCAGACGCACAACCTGCGTCGTGACGACCTGTTCATCTCGGCGGCGTTCGTGGACGAGGGCGTCACCATGCGCCGCATCCGCCCGCGGGCCAAGGGGAGCGCGAGCCGCATCCTCAAGCGTTCGAGCCACATCACCGTCGTCGTCGAGCCCAAGACCAAGGAGGCCTGAGCATGGGGCAGAAGATCCAGCCGTACGGCTTCCGACTCGGCATCAGCACCGACCACCGGAGCCGTTGGTTCACGGAGAAGTCGTACAAGGAGTACATCGGCGAGGACATCAAGATCCGCGCCATGCTCACCAAGACCCTCGAGCGCGCGGGCATCTCGTCCGTCGAGATCGAGCGCACCCGTGACCGGGTCCGCGTGGACATCTACACCGCCCGCCCGGGCATCGTCATCGGCCGCAACGGCGCCGAGGCGGAGCGCGTGCGCGGCGAGCTGGAGAAGCTCACCGGCAAGCAGGTCCAGCTGAACATCCTCGAGGTCAAGAACCCCGAGATCGACGCTCAGCTCGTCGCCCAGGGCGTCGCGGAGCAGCTCGCCTCGCGCGTGCAGTTCCGTCGTGCGATGCGCAAGGCGCAGCAGTCGGCCATGCGCTCCGGTGCCGCCAAGGGCATCCGGATCCAGTGCTCCGGTCGTCTGGGTGGCGCGGAGATGAGCCGGTCGGAGTTCTACCGCGAGGGCCAGGTGCCGCTGCACACCCTCCGTGCGGACATCGACTACGGCTTCTTCGAGGCCAAGACGACCTTCGGCCGGATCGGCGTGAAGGTCTGGATCTACAAGGGCGACGTCTCGGGCACCCGCTCCGAGCGCGCTGCCCAGAAGGCGGCCCGCAACGCCGCCGGTGGTCGTAGCCGTCCGGGTCGTCCGGCCCGCGGTGACCGTCCGGCTCGTGGCGACCGCCCCGAGCGCGGCGGCGCCCGTCGTCGCGAGGACGCCCCCGCCGAGGCCGTGGCCGTCGGCGCCGGTGCGCCCGGAGGCAACGAAACCGCTGCTCCCAGCACGCAGGAGGCCTGAGCCATGCTGATCCCTCGCAAGGTCAAGTTCCGCAAGCAGCACCACCCGGGTCGCTCGGGTGCGGCCAAGGGCGGCACCTCGCTGGCGTTCGGTGAGTTCGGCATCCAGGCCGTCGAGGCCTCGTACCTGACGAACCGGCAGATCGAGTCCGCCCGTATCGCCATGACGCGTCACATCAAGCGTGGCGGCAAGGTGTGGATCAACGTCTACCCCGACCGCCCGCTGACGAAGAAGCCCGCCGAGACCCGCATGGGTTCCGGCAAGGGTTCGCCGGAGTGGTGGATCGCGAACATCAAGCCGGGACGCGTGCTCTTCGAGCTCGCGGGTGTCGACGAGACCGTCGCCCGCGAGGCGATGCGCCTGGCCATCCACAAGCTGCCGATGAAGGCACGCTTCATCAAGCGCGAAGCAGGGGACATCTGATGGCGAAGGGAACGACCGCCGCCGAGCTGCGCGGCCTCTCCCGCAGCGAGCTGGACCGCAGGGTCGGCGAGCTCAAGGAGGAGCTCTTCGGGCTCCGCTTCTCCAACGCCACCGGGCAGCTGGAGTCGCACGGCCGGCTGCGCGCCGTGCGCAAGGACATCGCCCGGATCTACACGGTGCTGACCGAGCGCGAGCTGGGCATCACCACCGATCCTGACGTCGAGGAAGTGAACGCATGAGCGAGACGACGAACGAGGCAACGGTGGAGACCGCGGCCGACGAGCGTGGCGCCCGCAAGGTCCGCGAGGGCTACGTGGTGGGCGACAAGATGGACAAGACCATCGTGGTCAACGTCGAGGACCGGGTGAAGCACCGCCTGTACGGCAAGGTGCTCCGCCACACCACGCGCTTCAAGGCGCACGACGAGACCAACTCGGCCGGCGTGGGCGACCGCGTCCGGATCATGGAGACCCGACCCCTCAGCGCGACCAAGCGCTGGCGGCTCGTGGAGATCCTCGAGAAGGCCAAGTAAGCAGCACCACCCACGGGAGCTCCGCCCCCGTGAACCCCCGCTGGAGGCACCGCCTCCAGACCCTGGGGGAGATCCGATCGAGTTCCGCCAGGCCCGCGAGGGAACCGGTGAGACAACCAGGAGACAGCAGATGATCCAGCAGGAGTCGCGGCTCAAGGTCGCCGACAACACGGGTGCCAAGGAGATCTTGTGCATCCGCGTGCTCGGCGGGTCCGGTCGTCGCTACGCCGGCATCGGCGACGTCATCGTCGCCACCGTCAAGGACGCCATCCCCGGCGGCAACGTCAAGAAGGGCGAGGTCGTCAAGGCGGTCATCGTGCGCACCGTCAAGGAGAACCGTCGTGGCGACGGGTCGTACATCAAGTTCGACGAGAACGCCGCGGTGATCCTCCGAGCCGACAGCGCCGAGCCGCGTGGTACCCGCATCTTCGGCCCGGTGGGCCGTGAGCTCCGCGAGAAGCGCTTCATGCGCATCATCTCGCTCGCCCCGGAGGTGATCTGACATGAGCCAGACCAAGCACAACCAGAGCGTCAAGCTCCACGTCCGCAAGGGCGACCGCGTCAAGGTGATCGCGGGCAAGGACAAGGGCACGGTCGGTGAGGTCCTCGCGACCCAGCCGGACCGCGGCACCGTGACCGTCGCCAACGTGAACATCGTGAAGCGCCACCTCAAGGACAGCTCGGCGCAGCCGCAGTCCCGCCAGACCACGAAGGGCGGCATCGTCTCCTCGGAGGCCCCGGTGCACGCGTCGAACGTGCAGCTGGTCGTCAAGAACGAGGCCGGCGACGAGGTCGTGACCCGCGTGGGCTACGAGCGCGTCGAGGTGACCAAGCGCCGTCCCGACGGCAGCGAGTACAAGTCGACGCGCAGCATGCGCATCGCCCGGGTGACCGGGGAGGAGATCTGATGACCGCCACCGAGACGGAGCGCACCACCAGCGTGCCCCGGCTGAAGCAGCGCTACCGCGACGAGATCGCGCCGGCGCTGAACACCGAGTTCGGCTTCGCGAACGTCATGCAGATCCCGCGCCTGGTCAAGGTCGTCGTGAACATGGGTGTCGGCGAGGCTGCTCGCGACTCCAAGCTCATCGACGGTGCCACCAAGGACCTGGCCGCCATCACGGGCCAGAAGCCGCAGGTGACCCGGGCCCGCAAGTCCATCGCGCAGTTCAAGCTCCGCGAGGGCATGCCGATCGGCGCGCACGTCACGCTGCGCGGCGACCGCATGTGGGAGTTCGCCGACCGGCTGGTCAGCCTCGCGTTGCCCCGGATCCGCGACTTCCGCGGTCTGTCGCCGAAGCAGTTCGACGGCAACGGCAACTACACGTTCGGTCTGAACGAGCAGGTCATGTTCCACGAGATCGACCCGGACCGGATCGACCGCACGCGGGGCATGGACATCACCTTCGTGACGACCGCTTCGACCGACGAGCAGGGCCGTGCCCTGCTCCGCGGCCTCGGCTTCCCCTTCCGGACCAACTGAAGAAGTAGAGATGGCGAAGACAGCACTCAAGGTCAAGCAGGCCCGCAAGCCCAAGTTCGCGGTCCGCGCGTACACGCGATGCCAGAAGTGCGGGCGGCCGCGCGCGGTCTACCGCAAGTTCGGTCTGTGCCGGATCTGCTTCCGCGACATGTCCCACAAGGGCGAGCTCCCCGGCATCACCAAGTCCTCCTGGTGAGCGCGGCCTGAGCACCGGACCCGGTCCGAGCGCTCAGGTCACCCCACCGAACTGACGTTGCAGGTCCCTCCACCGAGGGAAACCGCGCGAGAGAGAAGCAGCACCTATGACCATGACAGACCCGATCGCGGACATGCTGACCCGTGTCCGGAACGCCAGCCAGGCCTTCCACGACACGGCGACCATGCCGCACAGCACGATCAAGGTCCACATCGCCGAGATCCTCACGACCCAGGGCTACATCGCCGGGTACGAGGTCAACGAGCCCGCCGAGGGCCAGGTCGGCAAGACCTTGTCGATCACGCTCAAGTACGGAACGAACCGGGAGCGCGCCATCGCGGGCGTCCGGCGCGTCTCCAAGCCCGGCCTGCGCGTCTACGCGAAGTCGACCGGTCTGCCGAAGGTGCTGGGCGGTCTCGGGATCGCCATCATCTCCACCTCCCAGGGTCTTCTGACCGACCGGGAGGCGCACCGCAACCGCGTGGGCGGCGAAGTCGTCGCGTACGTGTGGTGACGAGACGCGAGAAGAGGAACTGAAGAGATGTCACGCATCGGCAGACTGCCCGTACCCGTCCCCTCCGGCGTCGAGGTGACCCTGGACGGCCAGAACGTCCAGGTCAAGGGCCCCAAGGGCACCCTGAGCCACGTCGTCGCACGCCCGATCACGGTCGCGCGCGCCGACAACGGCGAGATCGAGGTGAGCCGGCCCGACGACGAGCGCGTCAGCCGCTCGCTGCACGGTCTCACCCGCACGCTGGTCGCCAACATGGTCGCCGGCGTCACCGCGGGCTACGAGAAGAAGCTCGAGATCCGCGGCGTCGGTTACCGCGTCGTCGCCAAGGGCCCGAGCCAGCTCGAGTTCGCCCTCGGCTACAGCCACCCCGTGCACGTGACCGCCCCTGAGGGCATCACGTTCAACGTGGAGGCTCCCACCCGCTTCTCGGTCATCGGCATCGACAAGCAGCAGGTGGGCGAGGTGGCCGCGAACATCCGCAAGCTGCGCAAGCCGGAGCCCTACAAGGGCAAGGGTGTGCGCTACGTGGGCGAGCACGTCCGCATGAAGGCCGGAAAGGCTGGTAAGTGATGGCTGTCTCGCTGTCGCAGCACAAGGGCACCGCGGCCAAGACGCGTTCGCGTCTGCGTCGTCAGGTCCGGGGCCGCAAGAAGATCTTCGGCGCGCCCGAGCGTCCGCGCCTCGTCGTCACCCGGTCCGCCCGTCACATCACCGCCCAGGTGATCGACGACGTCGCCGGCCACACGCTGGCGTACGCCTCGACGATGGAGGGCGACCTCCGGGTCGTCGAGGGCGACAAGTCGGCCAAGGCGCGTCAGGTCGGCGAGCTCGTCGCCACGCGTGCCAAGGCCGCTGGTGTCGAGCAGGTCGTCTTCGACCGGGCCGGCAACAAGTACCACGGACGGATCGCGGCCCTGGCCGACGCCGCCCGCGAAGCCGGCCTCGGCTTCTGACCGGCACGGCTGCGTAGGAATTAGGAAGAGGTAAGTCAGATGAGTGGAACCCAGCGCCGCGGAGGCGGCACGGGCGGAGACCGTCGCGGCGGCGGCCGTGACGGTGGCCGCGGTGGGCCTGCCGAGAAGAGCAACTACATCGAGCGCGTCGTCGCCATCAACCGGGTGGCGAAGGTCGTGAAGGGTGGTCGTCGCTTCAGCTTCACCGCGCTGGTCGTGGTGGGCGACGGTGACGGCAACGTCGGCGTCGGCTACGGCAAGGCCAAGGAGGTGCCCGCGGCGATCGCCAAGGGTGTCGAGGAGGCCAAGAAGGCGTTCTTCAACGTCCCGCGCATCCAGGGCACGATCCCGCACCCCGTCCAGGGGGAGAAGGCGGCCGGCGTCGTCATGCTGCGTCCGGCCTCGCCCGGTACCGGTGTGATCGCGGGCGGCTCGGCCCGTGCGGTGCTCGAGTGCGCCGGCGTGCACGACGTGCTCGCCAAGTCGCTCGGGTCGGCCAACTCCATCAACGTGGTGCACGCCACGGTGGCGGCGCTGCAGAGCCTCGAGCAGCCGGAGCAGGTCGCGCGTCGTCGCGGGCTGTCCGTCGAGCAGGTCACCCCGGCCGCGATCCTGCGGGCCCGCGAGGCGGTGAGCGCGTCGTGACGCAGCTTCTCGTCAAGCAGATCCGCAGCGGTGTCGGCGGTCGTCAGAACCAGCGGGACACGCTGCGCACCCTCGGTCTGCGTCGGATCGGTGACACCTCGATCCGCGAGGACCGGCCCGAGGTCCGCGGCATGATCAACACGGTCGCCCACCTGGTGACCGTCGAGGAAGTGAGCTGAGATGGCTCTGAAGGTCCATCACCTGAGGCCGGCCCCCGGCGCCAAGACCGCCAAGACCCGCGTGGGTCGCGGCGAGGGCGGCAAGGGCGGCAAGACGGCCGGCCGCGGCACCAAGGGGACGGGCGCCCGCAAGGGCACCCCGAGCAACTTCGAGGGCGGGCAGATGCCGCTCCAGATGCGCATCCCCAAGCTGCGCGGCTTCAAGAACCCGTTCCGCGTCGAGTTCCAGGTCGTGAACCTGGACAAGCTCGGCAACCTCTTCCCCGAGGGCGGCACCGTGGGCGTCGACGACCTCGTCGCCGCCGGTGCGGTCCGCTCGGGGCAGCCGGTGAAGGTCCTCGGCAACGGCGAGATCACGGTCGCGGTGCAGGTCACCGCGAACGCGTTCTCGACCAGCGCCCGGGACAAGATCGCCGCGGCCGGCGGGAGCACGACCGAGCTCTGACCGGATGCCCGACCCGGCGGTGACCCCGCCGGGCGCCAGGGCGACCGGACGCACGGCCAGGAGGGCCGCCCGCACACGTGCGGGCGGCCCTCTGGCATGCCCACCGAAAGAAGCCCCCACGCGCGATTGGGCGGGCCGCAGCCCTTCCTTCCGGCCGGTCGGTGACGTTGACTGCTGGTGCCGTCCACCAGCGAGGAACTCACCATGACACCGTCGTCCGCCCGTCCCACCTCCGTCCTGCGACGGGCCGTCGTGGCCCTCGCCACCCTCGGCCTCGGCGCGGGGGTCGCCCTCGTCGGCGCCGACGCCGCCTCCGCGGCCCCGAAGCACGACCCCGGCCAGCACGGCCAGCACGGCCCGGCGAGCATCGCCCTGCCCGTCGGCTTCCAGCCCGAGGGCATCGCGATCGGGGGCAAGCGCGTCTACTCGGGCTCCCGCGTGACCGGGGACATCTACGTCGCCGACCTGCGGACCGGGAAGGGCCGGGTGCTCTCGAAGGGTCCCGGGACCCCGTCGCTCGGCCTGAAGGTCGACGGGCGCCGCCTGTGGGTCGCGGGTGGGACCGGCGGCGACGCCCGGGTGGTCGACACGCGTACGGGCGAGGTCCGGGCCTCGGTCACGCTGACGACGAAGACGAGCTTCGTCAACGACGTGGTCCTCGCGGGCCGCTACGCCTGGTTCACGGACTCCGCGCAGCCCCAGCTCTACCGGGTCGACCGCCGGCACCCGGAGCGCGCACCGAAGACCGTGGCGCTCTCCGGCGACTGGGAGCAGGTCGAGGGCAACAACGCCAACGGCATCACGCGCTCGCCCGACGGCAAGGCGCTGCTCGTCGTGAACTCCACCACCGGCAGGCTCTTCCGGGTCGAGCTGTCGGGCCGCGCCACGGCGGTCGACCTCGGGGGCGCCTCGCTCGTCAACGGCGACGGCCTGCTGCTGCGCGGACGGACCCTCTACGCGGTCCAGAACCGCCTGAACCAGGTCGCCGTGGTGTCGCTCGACAAGCGTGGCACCAGCGGCGTCGTGCGCCGCACCATCACCAGCCCGGCCTTCGACGTGCCCAGCACGGTGGCGCGCTCGGGGAAGTACCTGTACCTGCCGAACGCCCGCTTCGGTGCCGCCGACCCGGGGGCGATCGCGTACAGCATCAACCGCGTCCGGGCGTAGCGGAGGGGGAGGGTCCGCGTCCGAACGGGGCGCGGACCAGGAATCCTCCAATTCCGCGATAGAGTCGGGCGGTCCTCAGGCGGCGCGTACCCTCGCCAGGACGCTCGCGACTTGAAAGGGAGGGCGGGATGCTTTCCGCGTTCGCCAACGCCTTCCGGACGCCGGACCTGCGCAAGAAGATTCTCTTCACGCTCGGGATCCTGGCGATCTTCCGGCTCGGCTCCATCATCCCCACGCCCAACGTCAACGCCGCGCAGGTCAACATCTGCCTGCGCCAGGCGACGTCGGGCGACCAGCAGGGCCTCTACTCCCTGATCAACCTCTTCTCGGGCGGGGCGCTGCTCCAGCTCGCGATCTTCGCGCTCGGGATCATGCCGTACATCACGGCGAGCATCATCCTGCAGCTGCTCACCGTGGTCATCCCGCGGCTCGAGGCCCTCAAGAAGGAGGGCCAGTCGGGGCAGACGAAGATCACGCAGTACACGCGCTACCTGACCTTGGTCCTCGCGCTGCTGAACTCGACGGCCTTCGTGACGGTGGCGGTCAACGACCGCCTCTTCACCGGCTGCACGGGCATCGTCTACGACACGGGCTACTTCCCGGTGATCGCGATGATCCTCACGATGACCGCCGGCACGAGCGTCATCATGTGGCTCGGCGAGCTCATCACCGAGCGCGGCGTCGGCAACGGCATGTCGGTGCTGATCTTCACCCAGATCGCCGCAACGTTCCCGTCGGCGCTGTGGGGCCTCAAGGTCGCCCGCCCGGGCCAGCAGGGCTGGGTCGTCTTCCTGCTCGTCATCGCCCTCGGGCTGCTGGTCATGGTCGGCGTCATCTTCGTCGAGCAGGCGCAGCGCCGGATCCCGGTGCAGTACGCGAAGCGGATGGTCGGCCGGCGGATGTTCGGCGGCACCACGACGTACATCCCGATCAAGGTGAACCAGGCCGGCGTCATCCCGGTCATCTTCGCCTCGTCGCTGCTCTACCTGCCCGCCCTGTACGCCCAGTTCCGTCCCGAGGACCGCTTCTCGAGCTGGATCTCGGGGCACTTCGTCAAGGGCGACCACCCCGTCTACATGATCACGTTCTTCCTGCTGATCGTGTTCTTCGCCTACTTCTACGTCGCGATCACCTTCAACCCCGAAGAGGTCGCCGACAACATGAAGAAGTACGGCGGCTTCATCCCCGGCATCCGCGCGGGCAAGCCGACCGAGAACTACCTCGCGTTCGTGCTCTCGCGGCTCACCCTGCCGGGCGCCCTCTACCTCGGACTGATCGCACTGCTGCCGTCGGTCGCGTTCATCTTCCTGAACGCCAACCAGAACTTCCCCTTCGGTGGCACCTCGATCCTCATCATCGTCGGCGTCGGTCTCGACACCGTGAAGCAGATCGAGTCCCAGCTGCAGCAACGCAACTACGAAGGGTTCCTCCGCTGATGCACCTGTTGATCATGGGTCCGCCCGGGGCCGGCAAGGGCACGCAGGCCGTGCGCATCGCCGAGCACTACCAGATCCCGGCGATCTCGACGGGGGACATGTTCCGGGCGATGCGCGGGCTGGACACGCCGCTGGCCAGGCAGGTGCAGGAGATCATGGCCTCCGGGGCGTACGTGCCGAACGACGTCACCAACCAGGTCGTGGCCGACCGGCTGCTCGCCGACGACTGCGCGCGCGGGTTCCTGCTCGACGGCTACCCGCGGACGCTGCCCCAGGTCGACTACCTGGACGGGGTCCTCGACGAGGGTGCCCGGTCGATCGACGCCGTCATCTCGCTGGCGGTCGACCCCGACGAGCTCGTCGGGCGGCTGATCAAGCGCGGGGCCAGCTCGGGGCGCGAGGACGACACGCCCGAGGCCATCCGGACCCGTCAGCAGGTCTACATCGACGAGACCGCGCCGCTGCTCGACGTCTACCGCCAGCGCGGCGTGCTCGTCGAGGTGGACGGCCTGGGCGAGGTCGACGTGGTGACGAAGCGGCTGTTCACGGCGCTCGACGAGCGGGCCGGCAGCGGCAGCGCGCTGGTCGGCGGCACCTCCTAGCCCGCTCGTGGCCCCACGCCCGAGCGTCGAGGTCAAGACCCCGGACCAGGTCCGGGCGATGCGCCGGGCCGGCCTGGTGGTCGCCCGTGCGCTCGACGCGGTCGTGGCCGCGGTCCGGCCGGGCGTCACCACCCGTGAGCTCGACGCCGTCGCGGCCGCGGCGATCGCGGAGGCGGGCGCGCAGCCCTCCTTCCTCGGCTACGGCGCCGACGAGGACCGGCCCGGGTTCCCCGGGGTCGTGTGCCTGTCCGTCGACGACGAGGTGGTGCACGGCATCCCCGGCGCGCGGGTGCTCGCCGAGGGCGACCTGCTGTCCGTCGACTGCGGCGCGATCGTGGACGGCTGGCACGGTGACGCCGCCGTCAGCGTCGTGGTGGGCGACGGCCCGCCGTCGGCCGAGGTGGCCGGCCTGCTGGAGGCCACCCGGACGGCGATGTGGCACGGTCTGGCCGCGCTGCGCGAGGGCGGGCGCGTCGGTGATGTCGCCGCCGCCGTGGAGCGCGTCGTGGGCGACGGCCCGTACGGGATCGTCGAGGACTACGTCGGCCACGGGATCGGCACCGAGATGCACCAGGCGCCCGACGTCCCGCACAGCCGGCCGCGCGGGCCGCTCGCGGGGCTGCGCGGGCGTGGTCCGCGCCTGGTCGCGGGGACCGTGCTCGCCGTCGAGCCGATGCTGACGCTGGGCGACCCGGACACGCACGAGCTGGACGACGGCTGGACGGCCGTCACCGACGACGGGCGCTGGGCCTGCCACTGGGAGCACACGGTGGCGATCACGCCGACCGGGCTGTGGGTGCTGACCGCCCACGACGGGGGAGAGGCCGAGCTCACCGCGCTCGGCGCCCCGTACGGACCCCTGGACTGAGCGAAAGCCCTTCAGCCTGTCAGCGCGTCCCGGTAGTTTGCCTGCCATGACGCTGGCCACGGACGACGACGTCTTCAGCGCCCTGGTCGAACCGTTCCGGGGCGAGCTCACCGCGCACTGCTACCGGATGCTCGGGTCGGTCCACGACGCCGAGGACCTGGTCCAGGAGACCTACCTGCGGGCGTGGCGCTCGTACGGCAAGTTCGAGGGCCGGTCGTCGGTCCGCACCTGGATGTACAAGATCGCCACGAACGTCTGCCTCACCGCGCTGGACGGCCGTGCCCGCCGTCCGATGCCCACCGGGCTCGGTCAGCCGGCCTCCGACCCGCGCGGGACGCTCGAGTCGCGCCCGGAGGTCACCTGGCTGGAGCCGCTGCCCGACCGGGTCGTGTGGGGCGGTTCGTCGGACGAGCCCGAGGCGACCGCGCTGCACCGGGAGAGCGTCCGGCTCGCCTTCGTCGCCGCTCTGCAGCACCTGACCCCGCCGCAGCGCGCGGCGGTGGTCCTCTTCGACGTGCTCGCGCTGCAGGCGAGCGAGGTCGCCGAGCTGCTCGACACCTCCGTGGCCGCGGTCAACAGCAGCCTGCAGCGGGCGCGGGCGCACCTGGCCAAGCTCGACCGGGAGTCGCAGGAGCGGGCCCCCGAGCTCGACGACGCCCGCAAGCGTGCCCTCCTCGCCGAGTACGTCGACGCGTTCGAGCGCTACGACGTGCCGCGGATCGTCGCGCTGCTCAGCGCCGACGTCGTCTGGGAGATGCCCCCGTTCACCGGTTGGTACACCGGGGCGGAGGAGATCGGCGCCCTGATCGAGACCAACTGCCCGGCGGAGCGGCCCGGCGACCAGATGCTCGTCGAGGTGTCGGCGAACGGCGGCCCGGCGTTCGCGCTCTACATGCGCGACCCGGTGGACGGGGTGCACCGCGCCTTCCACCTGCAGGTGCCGACCCTCGGGGCGGACGGCGTCACCCACGTCCGCGTCTTCTTCGACCCCGGCCTGTTCGCCCGCTTCGGCCTGCCCGAGGAGCTGCCGGCCGAGCACCTGGCCCGGGCCCGCGCCCTGCAGCAGGACGGCGGCGTGGCGCCCGCCGAGTAACCTGGAGGCGTGTCCGAGCTGCCGATCTCCTCGCCCTACCGCAGCAGGCCGGACGCGCCCGTCACGGACTCCGAGCGCGAGCAGCTGAGCGCAAGGCTCAACACCGCGTACGCGGACGGGGCCCTGGACGCCGACGACTACCAGGGGCGCCTCGACTCCCTCTTCGCCGCGACGACGCTGGGCCAGCTGGTTCCCGTGGTCGACGGCCTGCCGCCGGCCGCCACGTACGACAGCCCCTCGATCGTCGCCTCCGGCGGCGGGCAGCCGGGGGAGCTCGCGCCGGCGCGTGACGCGAGCGGCGTCTCGCTCGGCGTCATTGTCGGCGTCACCGGTCTCGTCGTCGTCATCGCCATCCTCTTCCTGGTGCTCGTCGGCAACGCCTGACGCCGGCCGCGGCGACGGTGGGGACCACCAAACCGTCGACCGCGGCGTGACGAACTGCCACTGACCAGGGAGAACGTCGACCTTGGTCAGCCTTACCTAACTGTGGTGCGGAACACTGTTTGAAACGTCACCGCGCCCTCTCTCACGCCCTAGGATCCCGTTGTGCCCAGGCAGGACACTCACGCGAAGATCGCGGAGCATGTGCAGCGGCTCGGTGAGCTCCACCCGCCGATCGCGCTGAGCTCTGTCGACCGCACCATCAAGGACCCGGCCGCCGTCAAGGCCCGCTTCGGTCACACGATCGACTACCTCGCCCGCGTGGAGCTCGAGGTCGACCGCAACGTGCTGGAGCTGCTGGTGCTGCTCCCCGACGTCGACGACACGAACAAGACCTTCTACTCCGACGTGTGGCAGCCGCAGGAGATCCAGCACGGCCTGATTCTCGACCGGCTGCAGACCGACCTCGGCCGCGAGCCGGCGATGCCGCACATGGACGTCTCGTTCAAGATCAAGATCCTCGGCGCCCTGGCGAACCTCAAGCCGATCCAGGACATCGCCAAGCTGATGTACTTCCTGACCGGCGCGAGCACCGAGCGCCAGGCCGTGCTGGCCTACAACCACATCAGCGCGGGTCTGAAGGAGATGGGGGAGACCGCCATCGCCGAGACGATCATCAACCCGATCAAGCAGCAGGAGCCGGGCCACTTCGCCTTCTACAACATGTCGGCCTCCGCGATGGTCGCCGACAAGGTGCTGAAGCCCTGGCAGCTGTTCCTGACCCGGGTGCTCCGCGAGAAGAGCTACGGCCTCGTGGGCACGAACTCGCGCGACGACTTCAAGGCCGACATGGGCCGGGTCGCCCATGACCTGGGCATCGACGCCGACCTCGAGGGCTACGCCCGCGAGATCGGCCGGGTCGAGCAGCGCCTCCTGTGGGCCGACAAGCAGGGCATGACGTTCCCGCCGTACATCCTCAAGGCGCTGCGCGAGAGCGTGGACCTCTACCGCGAGCGCGGCCTCATCCCGCGCCCCGTCTGACCCTCCGCCGCTGAGCGTCCGGCGCGTTCGACACCTGTCGAACGCGCCCCGAGAGCCTGCGACCCCTGTCGGGTGACTTCTGCGCCCGTACGCGGTGGAATGGAGGAGGCCGGCCGCGAGCGCGCGACCGGCGTCTGACGCGGTTTTCTCGAGGAGTGACGTGGACGCGATCACGGTGGTGCCGGCCCCCATCAACGAGCCGGTGCACGACTACGCACCGCACAGCCCGGAGCGGGCCCGGCTCGCCGTGGCCCTGGCCGAGCTCTCGAGCGGGGTGACCGAGATCAGCCAGGTCATCGGCGGCGAGCACAAGCCGGCGTCCGGCGACGCGTACGAGGTCGTGCAGCCGCACCGGCACGCGTCCGTCGTCGGCCGCTACGCCAGCTCCACCCACAGCGACGTCGCCGCGGCGATCGAGGCCTCGCAGGCGGCGGCCCCGGCCTGGCGCGAGCTGAGCTTCGACGACCGGGCGGCCGTGTTCCTGCGCGCCGCGGACCTGCTCTCCGGCCCGTGGCGCGAGAAGCTCGCCGCCGCGACGATGCTCGGGCAGTCCAAGACCGCCTACCAGGCCGAGATCGACACACCCTGCGAGCTGATCGACTTCTGGCGGTTCAACGTCCAGTTTGCCCGCGACATCCTGGCCGAGCAGCCGGTGTCGGGCCCCGGCGTGTGGAATCGGCTCGACCACCGCGCCCTCGAGGGGTTCGTCTACGCGATCACCCCGTTCAACTTCACGGCCATCGCCGGCAACCTGCCGACCGCCCCCGCGCTGATGGGCAACGTCGTCGTCTGGAAGCCCTCGCCCACCCAGGCGCTCTCGGCCTACCTGACGATGCAGCTGCTCGAGGCCGCGGGGCTGCCCGCCGGCGTCATCAACCTCGTCCTGGGCGACGGCCCCGTCGTCTCCGAGGTCGCCCTGGCCGACCCGCGGCTCGCCGGCATCCACTTCACCGGCAGCACCGCGACCTTCCAGCGCCTGTGGCGCGAGGTCGGCAACAACATCGACCGCTACCACGGCTACCCGCGCATCGTGGGGGAGACCGGTGGCAAGGACTTCATCCTCGCCCACGCGTCCGCCGACCCCGACGTCCTCGCGACCGCGATGATCCGCGGCGCGTTCGACTACCAGGGCCAGAAGTGCTCTGCCGCCTCGCGCGCCTTCGTGCCGCGCTCGGTCTGGTCGCGGATGGGCGACGGCTTCCTCGACCAGGTGAACGCGCTCCGCTACGGCGACGTGACCGACCTGTCCTACTTCGGCGGCGCGGTCATCGACCGCCGCGCGTTCGACAAGAACGCGGCCGCCATCGAGCGGGCCCGCTCCGCGTCCGGCGTCACGGTCGCGGCCGGCGGCACCGTCGACGACTCCGAGGGCTTCTTCGTCGCGCCGACGGTCCTGCTCGGCGACGACCCCACGGACGAGATGTTCAGCACCGAGTACTTCGGACCGCTGCTCGCGGTGCACGTCTACGAGGACGGCCCCTCCGCCTTCTCCGACATCATCAAGGTCGTCGACACCGGCAGCCCGTACGCGCTGACCGGCGCCGTGATCGCGACCGACCGGACCGCGATCGCAGAGGCCGCGAAGGGCCTGCGCTTCTCGGCCGGCAACTTCTACGTCAACGACAAGCCGACCGGCGCGGTCGTGGGCCAGCAGCCGTTCGGCGGCGGGCGCACGTCGGGCACCAACGACAAGGCCGGCTCCGCGCAGAACCTGCTCCGCTGGACGTCGACCCGGTCGATGAAGGAGACGTTCGTCCCGCCGCGCAGCCCCCTCTACCCGCACCAGCAGCCGGAGTCCTGACGTGACGAGCTCTCCCGCGACGACGGTCACGCATCGTCGGACCCTGCGCCTGCCGGTCCTGACGAACCCGCTGCGGCCGCTGCTGCTCGCCGCCGCCGGGTCCGCCCGGCTCCAGCGCGTGGTCACCGGCCTGCCCGTCAGCCGTGCGGTCGTCCGCCGCTACGTGCCGGGCGCCGGGCAGGACGCCGTGGTCGACGCGACCCGCGAGATCCTCGCCTCCGGGCGGGCGATCAGCATCGACCACCTCGGGGAGGACACCAGCGACCCGGCCCAGGCCGAGGCCACGGTGCAGGCCTACCTCGACCTGCTCGAGGCGTTCGGCACGCTCGACGCCCCGGCCCGCGACGGCGTCCCCACGCTCGAGGTGTCGCTCAAGCTCTCGGCGCTCGGGCAGTTCCTGCCCGACGGCGGCCACGACATCGCCCTGACCAACGCCCGGCGCATCTGCCGGGCCGCGGAGGCCGTGGGCGCCTGGGTCAACGTCGACGCCGAGGACCACACGACGACGGACTCGACCCTGGCCATCGTGCGCGAGCTGCGTGCCGACCACCCAAGCGTCGCGACGGTCCTGCAGGCCTACCTCCGCCGGACGGAGGAGGACTGCCGCTCGCTGGCCACCGAGGGTTCGCGGATCCGGCTGTGCAAGGGCGCGTACGCCGAGCCCGCCGACGTCGCCTTCCAGAAGGGCGACGAGGTCGACGCCTCGTACCAGCGCTGCCTCGAGATCCTCTTCGAGGGCGAGGGCTACCCCATGGTCGCCTCGCACGACCCCGAGATGATCGAGACCGGCCTCGCGCTGGCGGAGCGTCTCGGCCGGAGCAGCGACCGCTACGAGTTCCAGATGCTCTACGGCATCCGTGACGACGAGCAGCGCCGTCTGGCCGCGGCCGGCCACACGGTCCGCGTCTACACCCCGTACGGCGACCAGTGGTACGGCTACTTCATGCGCCGCCTCGCCGAGCGCCCCGCGAACCTGCTCTTCTTCGCCCGCTCCCTGATCGGCCGCTGAGGTCTCCTCCCCCTTGCTCTCGGGCCCGTCCCTCGCGCCCCAGGTCTTTCACGTAAACGTGAAAGACCGGTACTGACCACGGCAGATCTGCCGTGGTCAGTACGGGAGTTTCACGTAAACGTGAAAGTCCTGGGACAGGAGGGGCGCACCGCTGATCCCGGGCAAGGGCCGGTTCAGGCCGGGGCCGGGGCCGGGACCGTACGCGGAACGAGGGTCACGGGGACGGGGGCGCGGCGGAGGATCTTCGAGGCGTGCGAGCCGAGGAAGAAGCGGCTCACGGGGGAGCTGCTGGCGCCCACGGCGAGGACGTCGCCGGCGGCCCAGCTGACGTCGGCGACCGCTTCGCCCCAGGTGCTGCCCTGGCCGACGACCACCTCGAGCTCGGCGCCGGCGGCCTCGGCGATCTCGGCCACCACGGCGCGGCGCCACTCGGCCACGACCAGGTCCTCGGCGGACGCCTCGATCGAACCGCCGCGCGCGTCCGGCGGTCGTACCGCGAAGCAGGCCACCCGCAGCGTCGCGCCGATCCGCTCGGCGACCGACCGCGCGCTCAGCAGCAGGTCGCTGTCCCGGTCGGCCCGCCCGTACGCGACCGTCACCCGCGCGATGCGGGCGCCGGGCGCGGTGCTGTAGCCGGCCGGGGCGAGGGTGACCGGCACCTCCGAGCTGTGCAGGAGCCGTTCGGCGACGCCGCCGAGCGAGACCTGGCCGAGCAGCCCGGAACCCGCCGACCCGAGCACGACCGAGCTCGCGGACTCCTCGGCCACGACCTCGAGCAGCCCCGACGACACCGAACGGGCCCGGTGCAGGCGACCACGGACGACGAGGTCGGGCCCGACCGCCTCGGCGACCCCGGCCAGGGCGCTGCGGCCCTCCTGCTCCTGCACGGCCAGGAACTCCGCGTCGGCGCGGTAGGGGTTCGGCGGCCAGGGCGTGGGGACGACGACGGCGACGGCCAGGTCGTCGCCGTTCGAGCGGGCGACCATCGCCCCCAGGTGCAGCGCCGCGGTGCCGCGCTCGCCGGGGGCCAGGCCGACGACGGTGGTCACCTCGCGCCGGCCGGCAGCCCGGCGTGCTCGACGACGACGTGGGTCACGGGCAGGTCGTAGGCCTCCCGGGCCCGGTCGACCACGTCGTAGCGCAGCCACGCCGACCGGTCCTCGGGCAGCGTGCAGATCACCAGGCGGTCCGGGTCGAACTCCTGCACGGCCGCGGCGAGCGCGCGCAGCGGCCGGTAGTCGCCCAGGGCGCCCTCGGCGTCCAGCCCCTCGTCCCGCAGGATCCGGAGGGTGAGGTCGAGCCGGGCCTGGGCGGCCTGGGTCGTCTTCTCCCACACGAACGCGGCGCCCTCGTGCAGCGCCTGGCCGGTGTCGATCGGGTTGGCGGGGACGCACACGAAGTAGCGCGCCTGCCGCTCCCGGTCGATCCGGCGGAGCTCGTCGAGCAGCTCCTCGCCGTTGACCGTCTCGTTGGCCAGCACGAGCACGCGGGTCGCCGGGGCCTCCGGCGTCGCGCCCCCGACGTCGGCGCGTGGTGCCCCCTCGCCGGGCGCCCGGCCCTGCAGGCGCCGGGAGACGAAGTAGAGGACGACGACCAGGGCCCAGGCGAGCAGGCTCAGGACGAGCTGGGGCCGGACGTCGGCGTTCACGCCCATCTGGACCAGCACCGCCACGATCGCGGCGACGACCACGAAGGACAGGGCCGGGAAGAGCCACATCTTCACCGTCAGGTGCTCTGAGCCGGTCCGCCGCCGCAGGATGATCTGGGAGATCGCGATCAGCAGGTAGACGAAGAGGATGACCGCGCCGGAGGAGTTCAGCAGGAAGAGGAACACGGTGTCGGGCGACACCGCCGCGGCGATCACGCAGAGGAAGCCGACGACCGTGGAGGCCAGGATCGCGTTGCGCGGGACCCCGCGCCCGGTGACCTCCATGAGCGCGGTCGGGGCCTCGCGACGCGCGGCGAGCACGAAGAGCATCCGCGAGGACGTGTAGAGCCCGGAGTTGAGGCAGGACAGCACGGCGGTCAGCACGACGGCGTTCATGATGTGGTCCGCGTACGGGATGCCCATCACCTTGAACGCGGCGACGTAGGGCGAGGCGGCGAGGTCGGCGCTGTTCCAGGGCAGGATCACGGCCAGCAGGAAGATCGAGCCGACGAAGAAGATCGCGATCCGCAGGATGACGGAGTTCGTCGCGCGGGCGATCGACTTCCCCGGGTCGGGCGACTCGGCCGCGGCGATCGTGGCGACCTCCGCCCCGACCATCGAGAAGATGACGACGACGATGGCCGAGAAGATCGCCCCGACCCCGAGCGGGAAGAAGCCGTCGTGGACGGTGAGGTTGCTGAAGTCGAGGCTCTTGCCCGGCCAGGCGCCGAAGACGAAGAGGCCGCCGAGGACCAGGAACACGATGATGGCCGCGACCTTGATGCCGGCGAACCAGAACTCGAACTCGCCGAACGAGCTGACGGAGAAGAGGTTCGTCGCGGTCATCAGCGTCATGAGGACCAGCGACATCAGCCACAGGGGGACCGAGGGCAGCCAGTACTGGATCACCTTTGCGCCGGCCACCGCCTCGAAGCCGATGACGATGACCCAGAAGTACCAGTAGAGCCAGCCGACGCTGAACCCCGCCCAGCCGCCGATGGCCTGCCGCGCGTAGTCGGCGAACGAGCCCGTCGACGGGTTCGCGGTGGCCATCTCGCCGAGCATCCGCATCACCAGGATGATCAGCACCCCGGTGATGGCGTAGCTGAGGAAGGCCGACGGGCCCGCCTCGGAGATCACGGTCCCGGAGCCCACGAACAGCCCGGCCCCGATCACGCCCCCCATCGCGATCATCGTGAGGTGGCGCTGCTTCAGGCCCTTCTTGAGCTCGACCGGTGGTGCTCCCACGATGTCCTCCGAGGATGGGTGCGGACGTGTCCTGGACCACATCCCATGCCATTCGAAGGAAATGCGCCAGAGGGAGGGCGTCCCGCACCCGTTCCGTGGACACCCCGGACCCCCGTCCGGAGGCTCCGTCGGCCCCGCCGACACGCCCGGAATGCACCGCCGGGGGCGCGCGTTGCACGCATCACAGCACTGGCACCAGCCAGGTCCGAGATCCCCTCCCGTACGGCACGTCCGCGGATTTGGGGTGACCGACGCGCTGACGTAACATTGTCTGTCGGTCACCCGCCGGTGACGCGATGCACCATGCAGTCAGGTTGATTGGGAGTTATGGCGAAGAAAGAAGGCGCACTCGAGCTGGAGGGCACCGTGGTCGAGGCACTGCCGAACGCGATGTTCCGCGTCGAGCTGGCCAACGGTCACAAGGTCCTCGCCACGATCAGTGGCAAGATGCGGCAGCACTACATCCGCATCCTTCCGGCCGACCGGGTCGTCGTCGAGCTCTCCGCGTACGACCTGACCCGTGGACGCATCGTCTACCGGCACAAGTGATCTCGAGGCCCGTCCCCGGACGGGCCGACAGCTGAGCACACCACTCTGCGCCGTGCAGGCACCTGCCCGGCACCCGAAGAAGCACGAAGAAGGAAGCTCGATGAAGGTCCAGCCGAGCGTCAAGCGCATCTGCGACAAGTGCAAGGTGATCCGTCGTCACGGCAACGTGATGGTCATCTGCGAGAACCCGCGGCACAAGCAGCGCCAGGGCTGAGTTCCCTCAGCTCGACCCGGGCGCAGCCCGGGCGCACGACCAGCAAGACCCAGAAAGTGTGATCGCAGCTCCTCGAGCCTCCGGGCTCGGGGAGACACCCCCGGTCGGAGGCCGGGGCCCAGGCGGTGAACCACCCCACGAGTGGTCTCACCACAAGGCAGCCGGGGACGCGTCACGCCAGACACCTCCGCGGCGCACGGCCCACGACACGGGCCTGCGCCGGGACACGAAAGGTCGTACAGCCTGATGGCTCGCCTGATCGGGGTTGACCTCCCGCGCGACAAGCGCCTCGAGGTCGCCCTCACATACATCTACGGCGTGGGGCACACCCGCGCTCTGGAGACCCTGGAGAACACGGGGATCAGCGGGGACACGCGTGTCCACCAGCTGAACGACGACCAGCTCGTCGCCCTGCGTGACTGGATCGAAGCGCACTACCAGACCGAGGGTGACCTCCGTCGCGAGGTGGCCGCCGACATCCGTCGCAAGGTCGAGATCGGCTCCTACCAGGGCCGTCGTCACCGTGCAGGCCTGCCCGTCCGCGGGCAGCGCACCCGGACGAACGCGCGCGGTCGCAAGGGTGCGCGCAAGCCTGTCGCCGGCAAGAAGAAGGCGCGCTGAGCCCCGCCGGGCGACGCGCGTAGACCCAGGAGAACAGAGCACAGATGGCTACTGCAGGCCGTAACACCCGCGCCACCAAGGTGCGGAAGAAGGAAAAGAAGAACGTGGTGTCGGGCCAGGCCCACATCAAGAGCACGTTCAACAACACCGTCATCTCCATCACTGACCCGACCGGCGCGGTCATCGCGTGGGCCTCGGCCGGCACCGTCGGCTTCAAGGGCTCGCGCAAGTCGACCCCGTACGCCGCGCAGATGGCTGCGGAGGCCGCCGGCCGCCGCGCCATGGAGCACGGCATGAAGCGCGTCGACGTCTTCGTCAAGGGTCCCGGCTCCGGCCGCGAGACCGCGATCCGCTCGCTCGGGGCCGTCGGCCTCGAGGTCGGTGCGATCGCCGACGTGACCCCCATCCCGCACAACGGCTGCCGCCCGCCCAAGCGGCGCCGGGTCTAGTCACCACACCCAGAAAGGAAAGCTGAACAGACATGGCTCGTTACACCGGTCCCATGACCAAGAAGTCGCGTCGGCTGGGTGTCGACCTGGTCGGCGGCGACAGCTCGTTCGAGAAGCGCCCCTACCCGCCCGGCGCCCACGGCAAGGGTCGCATCAAGGAGTCGGAGTACCTGCTCCAGATGCGCGAGAAGCAGAAGGCCCGCTTCTCCTACGGCGTGCTCGAGAAGCAGTTCCGTCGCTACTACGAAGAGGCGAACCGGATCCAGGGCAAGACGGGTGACAACCTGCTGCAGATCCTGGAGTCCCGCCTCGACAACGTGGTCTACCGCGCCGGGCTCGCCCGCACGCGTCGGCAGGCCCGCCAGTTCGTCGTCCACGGGCACTTCCTCGTGAACGGGCAGAAGGTCAACATCCCGTCGTACCGCGTCAGCGAGCACGACATCATCGACCTCGCGCCCAAGGCCAACGAGCAGACGCCGCACATCGTCAACCGTGAGACCCACGGCGAGCGCGAGGTGCCGGCCTGGCTGCAGGTGCTCCCCGAGCGCGGCCGCGTCTTCGTGCACCAGCTCCCCACCCGGGCGCAGATCACGATCGACGTCCAGGAGCAGCTGATCGTCGAGCTCTACTCCAAGTAGCGCTCTCCGCACGGTCCCCGAGCCCGGCGAGGTCACTCGTCGGGTCCGGGGCCCGTGCGCGCAAGGCCCCTCCGGCACCGGACGTGCCGGGGGATCTGCGGGTTCAAATATCGGTTCCCGCAGGGAAGGAAGAGATCCACCATGCTCATCGCCCAGCGCCCCACGCTGTCGGAGGACGTCGACTCCGACTACCGCTCGCGGTTCGTCATCGAGCCGCTCGAGCCCGGCTTCGGCTACACCCTCGGCAACTCCCTGCGCCGCACGCTGCTGTCCTCCATCCCGGGGGCGGCCGTGACGAGCATCAAGGTCGAGGGCAACCTCCACGAGTTCTCCACCATCGAGGGTGTGGTCGAGGACGTCACCGAGATCATCCTCAACCTCAAGGCGCTCGTCGTCTCCTCGGAGGAGGACGAGCCCGTCACCATGTACCTGCGCAAGTCCGGCGCCGGTGAGGTCACCGCCGCGGACATCGCGCCGCCCGCGGGTGTCGAGGTCCACAACCCCGAGCTCCACATCGCCACGCTGAACGACTCCGGCCGGCTGGACATGGAGCTCGTCGTCGAGCGTGGCCGCGGCTACGTCTCCGCCGTGCAGAACAAGGCGATCGACGCCGAGATCGGCCGCATCCCGGTCGACTCGATCTACTCGCCGGTCCTCAAGGTCACCTACAAGGTCGAGGCCACCCGCGTCGAGCAGCGCACCGACTTCGACCGGCTGATCCTGGACGTCGAGACCAAGCCGGCCATCCGCCCGCGCGACGCCGTCGCGTCGGCCGGTCGCACGCTGACCGAGCTGTTCGGCCTGGCCCGTGAGCTCAACGTCGAGGCCGAGGGCATCGAGATCGGCCCGTCGCCGATCGACGAGCAGCTCGCCGCCGACCTGGCCCTGCCGGTCGAGGACCTGAACCTGACGGTCCGGTCGTACAACTGCCTCAAGCGCGAGGGCATCCACACGGTGTCCGAGCTCGTGTCGCGCAGCGAGCAGGACCTGCTCGACATCCGCAACTTCGGCTCCAAGTCCATCGACGAGGTCAAGCTGAAGCTGCACGAGATGGGTCTGTCCCTCAAGGACAGCGCCCCCGGCTTCGACCCGTTGAGCGCGATCCGCTACGACGACGACGCCGAGGACGCGGACTTCACCGAGACCGAGCAGTACTGAGCCACCTGCCCGCGGTCCCGCGGGCACCCGATCGCCCACCCCGTCGTACGGCGGGGAGGGCGACCCGGACCTGACACTGGAGAACGGACACCATGCCCACACCGACCAAGGGCGCCCGCCTCGGCGGCAGCCCGTCGCACGAGCGGATCATCCTGGCCAACCTGGCCACGCAGCTGTTCGAGCACGGCAAGATCGTGACGACGGAGGCGAAGGCCAAGCGGCTGCGCCCGCTGGCGGAGAAGCTCATCACCAAGGCGAAGCGCGGTGACATCCACGCCCGCCGCTCGGTGCTGACCACGGTCCGCGACAAGGGCGTGGTGCACGTGCTCTTCACCGAGATCGCCCCGACGCTGGCCGACCGCGAGGGCGGCTACCTGCGCATCACGAAGGTGGGTCCCCGCAAGGGCGACAACGCCCCCATGGCGCAGATCGAGATCGTGACCGAGACGGTCGAGGCCGGCCGCGCCAACCGCGCCAAGGTCAGCCCGGCCCCGACTGCGCGCAAGACGGCGGCCCGCGGTGCGGGTCGGCAGGCGGCCCCGGCCGCCGGCGCGACGGCCGTTGCCGACGGTGGCGAGTCCCAGGTGAGCCCCGACGCCCCGAGCCAGGAGGCTCCGGCCGAGGAGCTGGTCGAGGACACGAACGAGCGCGACGAGGCGACCTCCGAGCAGGAGCAGCCGAGCGACGACGTCAACGCCGAAGAGGCCGCGACGGTCGAGGGCGAGCAGAAGGCCTGACGCAGCGCCAGCAGCACCGGGTCCTGCGAGCGTCGGCGAGCAGCACCCAGCGGTCGTGAGGGGGTCGTACCCCTCACGACCCCGGACGGCGTCCACCCTGCGGGGTGGGCGCCGTTCGTGCGTCTGCGGTCCGGGCATGATGCGGGCGTGCCGACCGCCGCGATCGACGACGTCCTCTCCCGCGCCCGGGAGGGCTGGACGCGCCTGAGCGCCACGGAGGCGTACGCGGCGGTGCAGGACGGGGCGCTGCTCGTCGACACCCGTACGCAGGCGCAGCGCGACCGTACGGGGAACCTGCCGGGGGCGGTGGTCATCGACCGGACCGTGCTCGAGTGGCGCCTCGACCCGACCAGCCCGAACCGCATTCCCGAGGCCGACGCCCGGCCGCGGGTCGTGGTCGTGTGCCGGCAGGGCTACAGCTCGTCGCTCGCGGCCCGGTCGCTGCGCGACCTCGGTCTCGACGCGACCGACGTCGTCGACGGCGTCGAGGGGTGGCTGGCCGCAGGGCTGCCGATGTCCCGCGAACCCGCCGACGTGCGCGAGTAGCGGGCCGGCGTCCTAGACGAGCTTGGCGAGCAGCGAGTCGTCCCAGCGGTCGACGAGGTCGGCCGGGCCGTCGAACACCTCGTCCGCCCCCGCGCCCGACAGCTCGCAGCCGGAGATGCCGCCGCAGGTGAGGCTGATGACCCGCACGCCGGCGCGCTGCGCGGCCTGGACGTCCCACACCGTGTCGCCGATGGCGACCGTGTGCGCCGGGTCGAGGTCGTGCTGCTCCATCGCCGTGGTCAGCAGGTCGGGGGCGGGCTTGCCCTCGCCCACGTCGCCCGACGTCGTGGCGCCGGCCAGGATCCCCTCGCCGACGCCGATGGCCGGGAGCATCCAGTCCAGGTCGCTCTTCTCGCCGCTCGTGGCCAGCACGACGCGGTAGCCGGCGTCGTGGCAGCGCCGCACGAGGTGGTCGGCGCCGGAGAAGGCGACGACCTGGTCCTGCAGCTTGGCGTAACGCTTCGAGTGCCGCTTCACGATCTTCGCCTTGGTCCTGTCGTCCGCCTCCGAGGCGAGCCTCTCGACCAGCCCGGCGCTGGCGATCCCCACCGCCCGGTGCGTGTCGGACATGGAGACGCCGGCGACGCCCGCGTCACGGAACGCCTGCCACCACGCCAGCGCGTGCAGGTAGTTCGTGTCGAGGAGGGTGCCGTCGACGTCCAGCAGCACCCCGGGCCTGGTGTTCGCGCTCACCGCACGATCGTCGCAGGGGCGTCGGCGGACCGACGGGGGGTCCACAACGAGGACCCAGGCGCCGCACAGCGCGCCCGTGGAGGGTGAGCCCGTGCCGACGACCTCCGCCTCCGCGCCGACCGTTCCGTCCGACCCTCGTGGCGCCGTCACCCCGTCGCCACGTCCGGGTCCGGGCTCGGGCGAGCCTGTGGCCCCCGTACGGCCGGCCGGGCGTCGCTGGGCGGTCCCGGCCGTGCTCGCGACCCTCCTGGTGGTCGGCCTGGCCGCGCGGGTCCCGATGCTGTCGCAGCAGTCGGGCGACTACCGCGCGTTCCTGCTGCCCTGGTACGAGCACCTGGCGCAGGCCGGCGGGTTCGCGGGGCTGGGGGACACCTTCTCGAACTACAACACCCCGTACCTCGTGCTGCTCGCGGTCCTCACCCACCTGCCCGTGGACCCCCTGGTCGGCGTCAAGGCGGTCTCGATCGCGTTCGACGTGCTGCTCGCCGGCTTCGCGTACGGGATCGTCCGCGAGGTCCGCCCGACCACGCGCTGGCTGCCGGTCGTCGCGTTCGGCGCCACCCTCTGCCTGCCCACGGTCGTGCTGAACAGCGCGTGGTGGGCCCAGTGCGACTCGATCTACGCCTCCCTCTGCCTGGGCAGCCTCTACCTCCTGCTGCGGCGGCAGACCGCCCTGGCCTGCGTCCTCTTCGGCCTCGCGTTCGCGTTCAAGCTGCAGGCGCTGTTCTTCCTGCCAGCCCTGGTCGTGCTGGTGCTGGTGAACCGCCAGCGCCTGCGCGGGCTCGTGCTGGTCCCGGTGACGTTCCTCGCGGCCCTGGTGCCCGCCTGGCTCGCCGGCCGCAGCATGGTCAGCCAGCTCCTGGTCTATCCCGAGCAGGTGGCGAACCCGTCCGGCGCGGGCGCCGGGGGAGGGACGGCCCGTACGGCCGGTGGGTTCGGCGGCGGTGGGCGCGGGGGCGGGTTCGGTGGCGGCACGCCGGGGGCCGGACCCGGCGGGGGAGGGGGCGGTGGCGGCGGCACCGCCTCGACGCACAGCTTCACCTCGAACGCGCCGACCTGGTACTCCTGGCTCCCGGCCGACGCCTCGACCACCTGGAAGTGGGTCGGGCTGGGGGTCGCCGTCGCGGTCGCCCTCGCCTTCGCGGTGTGGCTGCTCGCACGGCGCCGGCGGCTGGCCCCCGGAGAGATGCTGCTGGTCGCGGCCACGCTGTCGCTGGCGGTGCCCCTGCTGCTGCCGGAGATGCACGAGCGGTACTTCTACCTGGGCGAGGTGCTCGCGGTCGTCGCCGTCCTCGTCGACCGGCGGTTCCTCGTCGTGGCCGCACTGATGCAGGTCGCCACGCTGAGCACGTACTGGTCGTACCTGCGGGACGCGACGGTGCTCGACCTCGAGACCGCGTCCGTCCTCGCGCTCGCCGCCGCCGTGGCCGCGACCGCGGTCCTCGTCCTCCGGTTGCGTCGCGTCCCGCGCGCGGAGCCGGCGGCGGAGGTCGCCCTCGCCAGGGCCTGACCGGACTGTCGGTGCCGCACGGCACGATGGGCGCATGCTGCTCGAGCGACTCGCGGACACCTGGGCGGCGCTCGGGGCCACCCGCAGCCGCCTCGCCAAGCGCGACCTGATCGTCGGCGTCCTCGCCGACCTGGGCGGCGCGGGCGACCCGGAGGACGCGACCGACCTGGAGACGGTCGTGTCGTACCTGATCGGGTCGCTCCGCCAGCGCCGGACGGGGGTCGGCGGACGGTCGCTGCACGACCTGCCGACGCCGGCCACCACCGCGACGCTCACCGTCGCCGAGGTGCACGAGGCGTTCGAGGCGATCGCCGGGCTGTCCGGCGCGGGTTCGGTCGCTGCCCGGGCGGCCGCGGTGGAGGCGCTCTTCGCCCGTGCCACCGCACCGGAGCAGGACTTCCTGCGCGGGCTCGTCTTCGGCGAGCTGCGCCAGGGCGCCTCGGAGGCGGCCGTGCAGGAGGCGCTCGCGGCCGCGTACGGGGTCCCGGTGGTCGCGGTGCGGCGGGCCGCGATGCTGCGCTCGTCGACCGTGGCGGCGGCCGCCCTGCTGCACGCGGGCGGGCTCGAGGCGCTCGAGCAGGTCGGGCTGGCCGTCGGGACGCCGGTCCAGCCCATGCTCGCGGCCAGCGAGCCCGACCCGACCGCCGCGGTCGCGCGGACGGGGCTGCCGGCGATGGTCGACGCCAAGCTCGACGGGATCCGGGTCCAGGTGCACCGCGACGGCGACGAGGTGCACGTCTACACGCGCAGCCTCGACGAGATCACGAGCCGCCTGCCGGAGGTCGTGAACGCCGTCCGCGCGCTGCCGCACGAGCGCCTGGTGCTCGACGGCGAGGTGCTGGCCCTGCGCGACGACGGGCGGCCGGAGGTCTTCCAGGCCGTCGCGTCGCGGGCCATGAGCAGTCTCGACGTGCCCGCGGCCGAACGTCGTCTCCCGCTGCGGCCCTTCTTCTTCGACGTCCTGCACGCCGACGGACGCGACCTGCTCGACGTGCCGCTGCACGAGCGGGCCGCCGCCATGGCCGAGCTCCTGCCCGCCAAGCTCCTGGTGCCCCGGGTCGTCACCGACGACGTCGCGGAGGTCGAGGCCGTGTTCGCGCGGTGGGTGGCGGAGGGCTTCGAGGGCGTCGTCGTGAAGAAGTTGGACGCCCCGTACGCGGCCGGTCGCCGCAGCTCGGGGTGGGTCAAGCTCAAGCCTCGGCACACGTTCGACCTGGTCGTCACGGCGGTGGAGTGGGGTCACGGACGCCGGCAGGGCTGGCTGTCGAACCTGCACCTCGCCGCGCGGGACCCCGAGCGCGGGTTCGTGATGCTGGGCAAGACGTTCAAGGGCCTGACCGACGAGACCCTGCGCTGGCAGACCGAGCACTTCCTGGCGCTCGAGACGAGCCGTTCGCGCGGCGTCGTGCATGTGCAGCCCACCACGGTGGTGGAGATCGCGATCGACGGGCTGCAGGTCTCGACCCGCTACCCGGGCGGCGTCGCGCTGCGGTTCGCCAGGGTGCTGCGCTACCGCCCGGACAAGCCGGCGGAGGAGGCGGACACCCTCGAGACGGTGCGTGCCCTGAGCCCGGTGCTGCCGACCGACGACGCAGAAGGCGCGACCGGCTCGGAGTCGTGAGCCAGCGGCCCGACTGAAGTCGGACCGGGCGCCCGTGTCTGGACGACCGGAGGAGGAAGCCCCGCGGGGCCGAGCTCGGCCACGTCGAGCAGTGGCGGGCTTCCGACGGAGGGAGGAAGACACCGGGTCAGAGCCCGGGACGCGCCGCAGCGGAGCGGAGACAGAAGATAGGCATAACAAACCCGCGAGCTTGGCGACGGGGCTCCGGTGGAGCCCGGACGTCGGCCAGATGGACGGTCTGGCACTCGCGGGTTCGGGTGATGGCTGTGGATTAGCCGGCCGTTCGGCCGAGCGGATCACGCCGCGTCCTAGGTCGAACGGCTAGGCCGCCGCCACCTCACTTGTCCGAAGAGAACTCATGAATCGGACCACCTCCTTCCCGTGTACCCACAACGTTAGGTCGGCGTTTCAAGAGGGTCAACGCCTTTCTCGGAACTCGTCCGACGGACGCCGGATCCGCCCGGGATGTCGCTGCTCAGCGTGTCCTGGGGAGGGAGGAGTGGGGCCCCTCCCACGAACCTCAGCCGCGCACCTCGGCGTACCGGGCGAGGGCCTCGAGGCGTTCGGCCTTGTGGTCGACGACCGGCGCCGGGTAGCCGGCCGGGGGACCGCCGGGTGCGAGCCAGGGCTCGTGGACATGCTTGTCCGGGACGTCGGCCAGCTCGGGGACGTAGCGGCGGACGTACGCGCCGTCGGGGTCGAACTTCTGCGCCTGGAGGGTGGGGTTGAAGACGCGGTAGAACGGGGCCGGGTCGTTGCCGCAGCCGGCGACCCACTGCCAGTTGAGCTGGTTGCTGGCCGCGTCGCCGTCGCGCAGGTGCCGCATGAACCACGCCGCGCCGTCCTCCCACGGCAGGTGCAGGTCCTTGACCAGGAACGACCCGGTCACGAGGCGCACCCGGTTGTGCATCCAGCCCTCGGCCCGCAGCTGCCGCATCCCGGCATCGACGAGCGGGTAGCCCGTACGCCCCTCCTGCCAGGCCTCGAGCCGGGCGGCGGCGACCTCGGACGTCCGCGGGTCGTCGCGCCGGAAGTCGACGAACCGCTGCTGCACGGGTCGGGTGGTCGCGTCCGGGCGGTGCCAGAGCACGTCGGCGTAGAAGTCGCGCCACGCGACCTGCCGGGCGATCGCCGCGGGCCCCTCGCCGTCGAGGTCGGCGAGGTCGGCCAGCACGGTGCGCGGGTGCAGGTGGCCCCAGCGCAGCGCCACGGAGACGTGCGCGGTCGCGTCGGCGCCGGGCACGTCGTGGAGGCGCTTGTAGTCCGCGGGCCCCTCCCGGCTCCGCGTCACCCAGGCCCGCCACGAGCGCAGGGCCGCGGCCTCGCCGGCGAGCGGGACGAGGTCGGGGTCGGGCGGCTCCACGGCGACCCGGTCGGGCGCCGCGGTCCAGCGGACCGTCGCCGGGTCGACCGCGGTCGCCGGGCCGTGCACCCCGCGCTCGAGCCAGGCGCGGTGGAAGGGGGAGAACACCGAGAACGGCGTCCCCGAACCGGTGAGCAGAGTCCCGGGGGCGACCGCGTACGGCGAGCCGGTCGCGTGCAGCTCGCGCCCGTCGAGCGCCAGCGCCTCCGCCACCCGGGCGTCGCGGCGGCGGCCGTACGGCCCGAAGTCGGCGCTGACGTGCACCGTGGCGGCACCCACCGCGGCGGCCACACGGGGCACGACCTCCTCGGGGCCGCCCTCGACCACGCTCAGCCCGGGCCCGCCGGCCTCGCGCAGCACGCGGTCGAGGTCCGCGAGCGCGGCGGTCAGCCAGGCGGAGCGGCCCTGCCCGGCGGACCGGCGCAGGAGAGGGTCGGTGACGAAGAGCGGCAGGACGTGGCTGCCCTCGGAGACGGCGGCGCCGAGGGCGGGGTTGTCGGCGAGGCGGAGGTCGCGCCGCACCCACCAGATCACCGGGCGGTCCGGAGGGGTCATGTCGTCTAGTCTTGCGTCGGGTCGCACACGCGAGGGCGGTGGATGCATCGAAGGGCCCGCGCGACGATCCCAGGAGGGCTGAACGTGAGTGACCTCATCGACACCACGGAGATGTACCTCCGGACGATCTACGAGCTCGAGGAAGAGGGCATCGTCCCCCTGCGCGCCCGGATCGCGGAGCGGCTGCACCAGAGCGGCCCGACGGTGTCCCAGACGGTCGCCCGCATGGAGCGCGACAACCTCGTTCGGGTGCAGGGCGACCGCCACCTCGAGCTGAGCGACGAGGGCCGGTCCCGCGCCATCCGCGTGATGCGCAAGCACCGGCTCGCCGAGCGGCTGCTCATCGACGTCATCGGGCTGGACTGGGAGCTCGTCCACGACGAGGCCTGCCGCTGGGAGCACGTGATCTCGGAGGACGTCGAGCGCAAGCTGGTCGACCTCCTGAACAGCCCGACCGAGTCCCCGTACGGCAACCCGATTCCCGGGCTCGACGAGCTCGGCGTGGTCGAGCCGCCGTCGCTGTTCCGCGACGGCAACGTGCAGCTCGCCGACGCCGTCCGCGAGGCCCCCGTCCGGGTGGTCATCGAGCGGATGAGCGAGGAGATCCAGAAGGACATCGAGATGATGGGCACCCTCCGGGTGGCCGGCATCCGTCCCGGGGCCGAGGTCGACGCCGAGGTCGGCGGCCTGGGCGTCCGGCTCTCCGCGGACGGGCACCCCGGCTGCGAGATCGACCGCGAGGCGTCGACGCACCTGTTCGTGACCCGGATCTGACCCGGGCCGTGGCGGACCGCGAGGTCGACTGGCCGGGCTACCTCGCCGACTTCCACGCCCGCCGTACGGGCGTGGTCGAGGATGTGCTGTCCCGGGCCCTGCGCGCCGACCACTCGCCCTACCGCTGGCTCGCCCGCGCCGTGTCCGCCGACGCCACCGTGGTGCTCGACCTCGCGTCGGGCTCGGGACCGGTGGGCCGTGAGCTCGCCCGCCCGGGCCGTACGGTCGTCGGGCTCGACCTCTCGACGGAGGAGCTGCGGCTCGCCCGCCGGCGCGGGGCGGGTCCGCTCGTCCGGGCCGACGCCCGGGTGCTGCCGTTCCGCGACGGTTCGGTGGACGTCGTCACCAGCGCGCTCGGGCTCGTCGTCGTCCAGCCGCTGGCGACCGTGCTCGCCGAGGTCGTCCGGGTTCTGCGGCCGGGTGGCGTCCTGGCCGCCATCGCGCCCGCCGTACGCCCCCTGGCCCCGACCGACGTGCGCCAGCTCGGCGGGCTGAACGCCCGGCTCCGCGCCCGGCCCCGCTTCCCCGGTCCGATCGAGCGCGGGGGGTTCCGCCCAGCGCTGCAGGAGCAGGGCCTGACCGTCGTCGAGGACAAGCGCGAGCGCTACCGCTACCGGGTCACGACGTCCGACGACGCGGCGCTGCTGCTCTCCGCCCTCTACCTCCCGCACACCCCGCCCGCCCGGGTCGCCTCGGCGCTGGACTATCTGAGCGAGACCGCCGAGCGGCGCGGGCCGGTCGACATCGCGATCCCGGTGCGCCGGCTCGTCGCCATCAAGTAGGTCGGCCTTCGGTCGGAATAGCCCGGTCGGACTCGTGGTTTTCACCACCAAGCCCGCGACGGACGTCGCGTGAGCCCAAGACGTGGAGGAGCAAGAACATGGCGACCGTCGAGATCAACGCCGACAACTTCGAGCAGACGATCAGCGACAACGACATCGTGCTGGTCGACTTCTGGGCCGACTGGTGCGGCCCGTGCAAGCGCTTCGGCCCGATCTTCGAGAAGGAGTCCGCCGAGCACGGCGAGATCGTCTTCGCGAAGCTGGACACGGACGCGAACCAGGCCCTGTCGGGCTCGCTCGGCATCGAGGGCATCCCGACGCTGATGGCGTTCCGCGAGGGCGTCCTGGTCTTCAACCAGGCCGGCGCACTGCCCGGCCCGGCCCTCAAGCAGGTCGTCGACGCCGTCAAGGGCCTCGACATGGCCGAGGTGCACAAGCAGGTCGCGGAGCTCAAGGAGCAGCACGAGGGGCACGAGGGGCACGAGGGGCACGACCACTCCTAGGAGTGATCGACCCCCGGGGGCGTCGCGCCGGCGGCAGGATCAGCCGGCGTAGCCCTCGACCACCTCGATGAACGCGGCCGCCGCGGCGTCGACGTCGAGGTCCAGCGCGACGTCGATGACGGGCCAGGGATCGCGGTCCAGGGCCTCCTGGTCCTGCGCGTCCGGCCGCTGGTCGACGATCGTCTGGCCGCGACCGATGCCCGAAAGGTTGACCCGGACGGGCAGCGGCACGGTCGTGAACAGTTCCGGGTGCGTGAGGATCACGAGCGCACCGGCGTCCCCGAGGACGCCGACGTAGTCCTGCTCGAAGCCCGCCGCCCGCGTGCCGCGCCGGTGCAGCAGCTCGCCGGCCGCGCGGACGACGGGACGCGGGTCCTGCGTCCAGCGGTCCGCCACCGGCTGCGGGATCAGCAGGCGGTTGAACACGTCGAGCCCGTACATCGTGACCGGCAGCCCGGACTCGACCACGCAGGTGGCCGCCTCCGGGTCCTGCCAGACGTTGAACTCGGCCACCGCGGTGACGTTGCCCTGCGAGGCCGAGCCCCCCATGAACACCAGCCGCTCGAGCCGTGCGGCCACGTCGGGGTGCAGGGTCAGCAGCATGGCCACGTTCGTCATCGGGGCGAGGCTCACGAGCGTGACGGGCTCCTCCGACGCCAGGATCTGGTCGCGGAGCAGCTCGACCGCGCTCTCCGCGGTCGGCGTCCGGGTCGTGGGCGGTAGCTGCACGCCCGCCAGGCCGTCCTCACCGTGGAACAGGCCCTCGGGCCGCATCCGCTCGATCAGCGGCTTCGTCGCCCCCGCGGCGACCGGGACGCCGTGCGCCCCCGCGACGTCGAGCACCTTGAGGGTGTTGTCGACCACCTGCTCCAGCCCGGCGTTGCCGGCCACGCAGCTGACGCCGCGGAGGTCCAGGCCCGGCGACCCCACGGCGTAGAGCAGCGCGAGCGCGTCGTCGGTCCCGGTGTCGACGTCCAGCACGATCGGTCGAGGCATGCGGCCATCGTCCCAGGGCGGCTAGCCTGTGGCGCCGGCCCCCATAGCTCAGGGGATAGAGCAGAGGTTTCCTAAACCTCGTGTCGCAGGTTCGAATCCTGCTGGGGGCGCCGCGGCCCGGGCGTCGTACGACGACCGCGCAGCACGTCGAGCAGCTCCGGAAAAATAAATCCGGGCACCGAGCAATCCAGCGGGCGGGTGCGTCCGAACCCTTGTCGATCGAGCGTGACGGCGCTCGTTCGGGGGGATCGACCACGTGTCAGAACGTGCTGCGTGCAGCCCTTCCGGAAGGAGCTCCGATGCTCCAGCGAACCACCCGACCCACGTCCTCCGGCGTCACCGCCCGCGCCACCGCGCCGGCCCACGACCTCTGGTTCGCCCCGCCCCGCGCCCGTGTCCGGCAGGAGCCGCTGAGGCTCGTCCCGCCCCTCGTCGCGCGGCCCGAACGGGTCGAGGACCCGTACGGCGACGCCGAGCCGGCCGAGCTGCCCACCATGTCCGACGCCGAGCGTGCGGTGATGGACGACCTGTTCCGCCAGGCCTCCCGCCTCTCCGCCGTCGCCGCGTGGGTCGGCGTCGCGGTCGTGATGGCCGTCGTGGCCCTGCTCGTCCTGCGGTAACCCGTCCCTCTGGTCCCCCGGCACAGCTGCCTCCCGCCCGGCTGGGTGGGAGGCAGCTGTGTGCGGTGGGCGTGACGCGCCGGCTCCCGCGACGTCGGCTGGGGGCGGCCTTCTGGGGAGAGACGCCGGACCGCTCAGGGCTCGAGCACGTGCCGGAGGTAGCGGTGCGGGTCCTGGAGGTAGGAGCGCCAGTTCGCGACGAGCACGAGGTCGTCCCAGGTCGTCTCGCGCAGGCCCCACTCGCCGACCTCGAGGATCGTCGCCCCGG
The DNA here is from genome assembly GCF_039536445.1 of Microlunatus spumicola. NCBI lineage: Bacteria > Bacillati > Actinomycetota > Actinomycetes > Propionibacteriales > Propionibacteriaceae > Microlunatus > Microlunatus spumicola. Next base: position 113,564 of record NZ_BAAAYR010000005.1, read on the forward strand.
GCAGGGCGGCGAGCACGGGGGAGTGGGTGGCGCAGAGCACCTGGGCGCCCTCGGTCCGGCCGAGCTCGTGCAGCCGGCTGACGAGCACCAGGGTGGACGAGAAGGACAGCGCCGCCTCGGGCTCGTCGAGGCAGAAGAAGCCGGGGTGGCGGAAGTACCACTCCATGGCCTCGAGGAACGACTCCCCGTGGCTCATCTCGTGGTAGCCGGAGGCGCCCGCCTCGGTGGCCAGGTAGGTGAAGAAGCCGTGCATGGTCTCGGCGCGGAGGAAGAACCCGTTGCGCGTGCTGCTCACGCCGCGGACCAGCCGCAGCCGTTCGTGCAGGCCGGACTCCGACGCGTACGTCCGGTGCAGGGACTGGCGCTCGCCGCCCTCGAGACCGAGACCGTACGCGCCCGCGACGCCCTCGATCAGCGTGGACTTGCCGGAGCCGTTCTCCCCGACGAGGAACGTGACGCCCGCCGCCAGGTCGAGCCCGTCGCGCAGGACCTGCGCGACGGCCGGGACCGTGGCGGGCCAGGCGTCGGACGGGCCGTCGTCCCGGGCCTCGACGCGTCGGACGGGGCGGGTGTCGAACGGCACCCCGGCGGGCGCGGTCAGCGGGAGGTGATGTTGACGAGCCAGGGCACCCCGAACTTGTCGGTGCACTGCCCGAACTCGTCGCCCCACATCTGCTTCGCCAGCGGGAACAGGACGGTGCCGTCCGTCGACAGCCGTTCCCAGTAGCCCCGCAGCGCGTCCACGTCGTCGCCGCTCAGGCTGACGGTGATGTTGTCGCCCGGCGTCAGGTCCATCGAGGCGGGGACGTCGGAGCACATCAGCGTGAAGCCCATCGAGGTCTCGAGCTGGCCGTGCATCACGTCGGTCGCCTCGGTCCCCGGCGGCGGTTCGCCGAACTCCCCGAACGTGCTGACCGCGGTGTCCCCGCCGAACACCGAGGCGTAGAACTCGAGCGCCTCGCGGGCCCGACCACGGAAGTTGAGGTAGGGGTTGAGGCGCGAGGCCACGGCAGTCTCCTTCGGTCGCCGGCGGTGCCGACCACGGTAGACCCGCGTCCGCGCGTCGGGGAAGAGCACGGCTGCCCCGCCCCGTACCCTCGTCGCCATGCGGCAACCCGGGGCGCTCAGCCGCACCGTGCTCGCCCTCCTCTGGCTGGTCCTCGGCGCCGCGATGGTCGCCGTCTCGGTGTGGGTGGGCTGGACGCGCGGCCGCGTCGTCCTGAACGGGCACCCGGCCGCGGTCGTCCTGGTCCTCCTCACCGCGCTGCTCGGGTTCGTGGCGGTCGCCTGGGCCGTCGCGTCCCTCGCGATCGGCGACCGGCTGGACCGCGAGGTGGACCGCGAGGGCGACGACCCGGAACGCCCGGTTCGGCGTACGCGCGCCCAGCTCGAGCGACGGGCGCGGCTGCGCATCCTGCTGGCCGTGCCGGCGCTGGTGCTCGCGCTGCTGGCGGTCGTGCTGCTCGGCTACTCGCGGCCGTTCGCGGCGCAGCCGGACGCCCTGGCGGCCATGCGGACCGAGAACGGCGTACGGATCGTCGACCGGGTCACCTGGTACGAGCTCGTGCCCAGCCTCGAGGACGCGCGGGGGACCGCCGTCCGTCCGACGACCGGGCTGATCTTCCTGCCCGGGGCCCGGGTGGACCCGCGGGCGTACGCGCCCGAGCTGCGCCGCGTCGCCGAGGCCGGCTACCTCGTCGTCGTGCTCAAGGAGCCCTTCGGCTTCTCGATCTTCGACCGCGACCACGCCGCGAAGATCATCGAGAACCATCCCGAGGTCGGGCACTGGGCGGTCGCCGGCCACTCGCTCGGCGGCACCGTGGCGGCCTCCTTCGCCGAGGGCGACCGCCGGGTCGAGGGGCTGCTGCTGCTCGCCTCCTACCCCGCCGCCAGGATCGAGCGGACCGACCTGCGCGTCACCTCGGTGTCCGGCGACCGCGACGGTCTCGTGACGCCCGAGGACGTCGACCGGTCCCGGGCGAACCTGCCGGCCAGCACCACGTACGTGGTCGTGCCCGGCGCGTCGCACGCGAGCTTCGCCTCCTACGGTCGTCAGCCCGGCGACGGCACGCCGACGGCCGACCCCGCCGCCGTCCAGGAGCAGGTCGCGGGCGCCACGGTCGACCTGCTGAAGGCCATCACCCCCGAGCCGAAGTAAGCGGACCGGCCCGTCCTTCCTTAGGATCGGGTGCCATGAGCGCAGAGGGTCTGGAAGCCGCCCGCAGCAAGATGTCCGAGGCCGGGGTGCAGCCCCAGGCCATCGAGGTCTTCACGCACTACTACCACCAGCTGGAGGAGGGCGTCACCGGGCTGATCCCCGAGGACAGCATCGAGCCGCTGACCGACCCGCCGATGCTGAGCGACGTCGAGGTGAGCCCCGAGCAGGCCGCCGAGGCGCTCGGCAAGACGGCGATCATCAAGCTCAACGGCGGCCTCGGGACGTCGATGGGCATGGAGAAGGCGAAGTCGCTGCTGCCCGTGCGCGGCGACCAGACCTTCCTCGACCTGATCGTGGAGCAGGTCCGGGCGGCGCGGGTGACCTACGGCGCGCGCCTGCCGCTGCTGTTCATGGACAGCTTCCGGACCCGCGAGGACACCCTCGCGGCGCTCGAGAGGTACACCGACCTGCCCGTCGAGGGCCTCGAGCTCGACTTCGAGCAGAACCTCGAGCCCAAGCTCCTCACCGCCGACCTCACGCCGGTCGAGTGGCCCGCCGACCCGACGCTCGAGTGGTGCCCGCCCGGCCACGGCGACCTCTACACCACCCTGGAGGGCTCCGGGGTGCTCGACCGGCTGATCGAGCAGGGCTATGCGTACGCCTCGGTCTCGAACTCCGACAACCTCGGTGCGGCGCCGGACGCGACCATCGCGGGCTGGTTCGCGGCCAGCGGGGCCCCGTACGCCGCCGAGGTCTGCCGGCGCACCCCGGCCGACCGCAAGGGCGGCCACCTGGCGATCCGGAAGTCCGACGGGCGGCTCATCCTGCGCGACACCGCGCAGACCGCGCCCGACGAGATGCACTTCTTCACCGACGAGCACCGGCACCCGTTCTTCCACTGCAACAACCTGTGGTTCGACCTGGTGGCGGTGTCGAAGGTCCTCAAGGAGCGCAAGGCGGTGCTCGGCCTGCCGCTGATCAAGAACGTGAAGACCGTCGACCCGGCCGACGCGTCGTCGCCCGAGGTGGTCCAGATCGAGAGCGCCATGGGCGCGGCGATCGAGGTCTTCGCCGGTGCCACCGCGATCGGCGTGGGCCGTGAGCGCTTCCTGCCGGTCAAGACGACGAACGACCTGATGCTGCTGCGCTCCGACGTCTACGACGTCACCCCCGAGGGACGGCTCGACCGCGTCACCGACCCGGCGCCGCTGGTCGACCTCGACTCGCGCTACTACAAGACCATCGCGAAGTTCGACCGCCGCTTCCCCGAGGGCGTGCCGTCGCTCCGTCGGGCCGCCAGCCTCTCGGTGGAGGGGAACTGGACCTTCGAGCGCGACGTCACCGTCACCGGTGCCGCCCGGCTCGTCGACCGGGGCGAGCCCAGCACCATCACCAGCGGGACGGTGCTCGAGGGCTGAGGGCGCACTCGTCGCCCCGACGGTGCTCCCGGGCCGTCGGGCCCGGCAGCGTCACGCCCGCCCTAGGCTGACCGCGTGGCCGAGACGCTGACGTGGCACCAGGCCCTCGTGTTCGCCGTGACCGGCGAGCGGCGGCCCGGGCTCGGGCGCCAGGCGCAACCCGACCTGGACGTGGTGGTGGCGGCGCTCGGCGACGCGCAACGCGGGGCGCACCCGGTCCCGGCTGACCTCGTGGAGGGCATCGGCCCGGCCCAGCTGGCCGCCGTGCTCACCGCGCTCCGGGCCCGGCTGGCCGCCTCGCAGGCACGACCCGTGCTCGCCGAACGTCCCCCGGACGCCGCGGAACGCCGGCTCCTCACCGACGTCCCGCCGCACCACGGGTCCTGACGGGGCTCAGCGCTGGTCGGGGACCTGGCCGGGGGTCGGGCTGCCGGCGGCCTGCGACCGCATCAGGTCGCGGATCTCGGTCAGCAGGTCCTCGGAGGTGACGGCCGGGGCCGACTCGGCCTGGTCCTGCTCCTTCTTCAGCCGCGCGCTGACGCGGTTGTAGGGGATCACCACGAGCCAGTAGACGACCGCCGCGGTCAGCACGAAGGTCAGCAGCGCGGTGATGAACGCGCCCACGCTGATGCCGCCGACGGACGTGTCGCTGAAGTCGGGCACGCCACCGAACTTGCCGATGATGTCCGTGATCATGGCGGTGAAGGCCTTGACCACGGCCGCGAAGGCGGTGCCGATGATGACGGCGACGGCGAGCTCGACGAGGTTGCCCCGCATCAGGAAATCGCGAAAGCCCTTCATGTTTCCTCCGGGAGGGTTCGGGTAGCGGGCGCTGCCGCGCGGCACGCTAGCAGCCGGGCTCACGACCAGACGACGGTCAGCCCACCGCTCGCCGCCGCGCGCGCCAGCGCCTCCACGTCGGCGTCGGCGACGTCGAGGACGACGAGCGCACCGGTCGCGGTGCCCTGCTCGTCCGGGTCCCGCGCGGGCACGGTGACCACCCGGACCCGGCGGGCCACGGTGCTCGTCGCCCCGCCGTCGGCGGCGGAGGCGATGACGTCGACGAGGTCGCCGGGCTGCAGGAGGAGGGCGACGTCGGCGTCGGCGAGGCGGACGGGGGCCAGGGTCCGACCCGTGGCCGCAGCCGTCGTGTCGGTCGCCAGGGCGGTGGTCGTCAGCACCTGGTGCCGGGGGAGGGGAGCCGCCAGGCGACGCCCCACCAGGTCCGCCGGGTCGCCGACCGGCCCGTCGGGCAGGCCGTCGGTCGGGAGGTCCACGACCTCGAGGTCGTCGGCCGTCAGCAGGACGCCACCCGACAGGGGCGTCCGGGTCCGGACCACGGCGGTGGTGGGTGGCGCCGGGGGCGCCACCGCCGCCAGGCCGGTCAGGACCGTCGCGACCGCCGCCAGGACCGCCAGCTTGCGGCGGTGCCAGGAGGTCGCACGGGCGAGGTCCCGCAGCAGGCTGCGGCGGCGGTGGGGTGCACCGGGACGGGAGGCAGGGCGAGCGCGCACACCTCAGTCATAAGGACGCGGGGCCCGTTCGTGCCGGTCGTCCCCAGAGGTCAGCTGCTCGAGGAGGAGCCTGTGGACGAGCTCGACGAGCCGGAGGAGGACGCCGCGGCCGGCTTCGCGTCGGGCTTGGACCCGGTGGAGCCCGAGGAGGAGCCGCCGTCAGCCGACTTCTTCTCCGAGGAGCCGGACGACTCCTTGCCCTTCGACTCGCTGCCCGACTCGTTGGACGAGCCGCCGGAGGAGCCCTCCTTGGGCCGGGAGTCCGTGCGGTAGAAGCCGGAGCCCTTGAAGACGACGCCGACGGCGTTGAAGACCTTGCGCAGGGAGCCGTGGCAGGTGGGGCACTCCGTCAGGGCCGGGTCGGTGAACTTCTGCACCGCCTCGAGGTCGGTCCCGCACTCGGTGCAGCGGTACTGGTACGTGGGCATGGGGCTCTCTTCGTCGTCGTCGAGCTGGTCTTGCTAGCACTCAAGGATATCGACTGCTAACCCATTCCCGTGCCTTCGGCCTCCGCTCCGCTCCGGCGCGGATCGCGCTCGAACCCGATGTCTTCCTCCTCGTTCGCGAACGGAGAAGCGTGTTCGCTCTCTCGTCGTCCAGACACCGGCGCGCGATCCGGTGGTGGTGGGGTCGACCACCGCCGGCCGACGGGCCTCCGCCTGGACGGAGGGAGCACGACAACGCTTTCCTTCGTGCGAGCGAGGGAGGAAGGCGGAGGGTCAGAGCGTCGGACGCGCCGGAGCGGAGCGGAGGCAGAAGATAGGCGCGTGCACCGCCTCCGCCGTTGGCTCGTCTACGCCCTCGTGGTGGTCGTGCTGGTCGCCGGCGGCCTCGTCAGCTTCGGCACCGCCACCGTGCGCAGCCCGCTGCCGCAGCTCGAGGGCGAGGTCACGCTGCCCGGGCTGAACGGCCGGGTCACCGTGCTGCGGGAGGCGTACGGGGTGCCGCAGGTCTACGCCGACCAGCCCGAGGACCTCTTCGAGGCGCAGGGCTACCTGGCGGCCTCCGACCGCTTCTTCGAGATGGACGTCCGTCGGCACGCGGCCTCCGGCCGGCTGGCGGAGCTCTTCGGCGCCTCCCAGGTCGACGCCGACACCTTCGTGCGCACGGTCGGCTTCCGCCGGACCGCCGAGCAGGAGCTGGCGCTGCAGTCCCCGTCCACCCGGCGCTACCTCGACGCGTACGCCTCCGGCGTCAACGCCTACCTGCGCGGGCGGGACCCCGGCGAGATCTCGCTGGAGTACAGCCTGCTCGAGGCGCGCGGGGTCCGGGGCGCCCCGGAGGAGTGGACGGCCGTCGACTCCCTGGCCGTGCTCAAGGTCTTCGGCTGGCAGCTCGGGTCGAACGTCAACGAGGAGCTCGGGCGGGCCCTGACGGTGGCGGCGGTGGGCACCGACCGCGCCGACGACCTCACGCCCGCCTACCCCCTCCGCGGGCACGAGGCGATCGTCACGAGCGGCGCGGTCGCGGGCAAGGCGTTCGACCCGGACGCGTCGCCGTCGATGTCGGCGCCGGGCGGCCCGAGCGGCGCGGCCGTGCCCGCTGCGCAGGACGCCCTCGTCGCGGCCCGGCGGGCCCAGGCGACGCTCACGGGGCTCTTCGGCTCGGGCGACGGGCTGGGCTCGAACTCCTGGGTCGTGAGCGGCGCGCACACCGCGAGCGGCGCCCCGATGCTGTCGAACGACCCGCACCTCGACACCTCGATCCCGTCCCCGCTGGCCCAGGTCGGCCTGCACTGCACGACGGTCGGCCCGGCGTGCCCCTTCGACGTCAGCGGCTTCTCCATCACCGGCATCCCGGGCGTCGTCATCGGGCGCAACCCGTCCGCGGCGTGGGGCCTGACCACCAGCTACGCCGACGTGGCGGACCTCTACCTCGAGGACGTCGTCGACGATACCGTCCGGGTCGGCGAGACCTTCGGCCCGCTGGCCGTGCGGACCGAGGAGCTCCGCGTCGCCGGCGAGGACACCCCGCGCACGATCACCGTCCGCTCGTCGCGGCACGGTCCGCTGCTCTCGGACTCCAACCCGCCCAGCGCGGCCGCCGGGCAGGTCCCCGGCGCGCCGAAGCCGTACGCGGTCGCCCTCGCGTGGACCGGCTCGATCCCGGGCCGGACGATGGACGCCGTCCTCGGGCTCGACGTCTCGACGAGCTGGACGCAGTTCCGCTCGGCCGCCGCGCTCCTCGGCGTCCCGTCGCAGAACCTCGTCTACGCCGACGTCCACGGGACCATCGGCTACCAGCTCCCGGGGCAGGTCCCGCTCCGTCGTGCGGGCGACGGCCGCGCGCCGGTGCCCGGCTGGGACACGACGTACGACTGGGACGGGCTGATCCCCTTCGCGCAGCTGCCGTACGCGAAGGACCCGGCGAGCGGGGTGATCGTCGCCGCCAACAACCAGGTCGTCGAGCGCTACCCGTACGTCCTCGGCTCGGCCTACTCCTACGGCTGGCGTAGCCAGGCGATCCACGACCGCCTCGACGACGCGCGCGACCTCACGCCCGCGACGGGCGAGCAGGTCATGTACGACGACCGCTCCGTCTTCGCCGCCGACCTCGTGCCCGACCTGCTCCGGATCCGGGTGGACGACCCGTTCGTCCGCGAGGGCCAGCAGACGCTGGTGGGCTGGGACTACCGGATGACGGCGGACTCCGCCGCGGCCGCCTACTTCGCCGTCGTCACCCACGACCTGCGCAAGCTCGTGCTCGCCGACCAGCTCGCTCCCGAGCTGTGGCCGCAGGGGGACGACCAGTGGTTCGCCGCCCTCGACCAGCTGCTGCGCCAGCCCGACAACCCCTGGTGGGACGACGCCTCCACCCCGCAGGTCGAGCACCGCGACGACATCCTGCTCGCCGCGCTGACGCTCGCCCGCAAGGAGGCGACCTCGCTCATGTCCCGCGACCCGGCGGCTTGGCAGTGGGGCCGGATCCACCGGGTCCGGCTGCAGAACCCGACGCTCGGCAGCAGCGGCTTCGGCCCCGTCGAGGCGCTCTTCAACCGCGAGGACGACGCCGTCGGCGGCGCGGGCACCACGGTCAAGGCGCTCGGCGCGGACGACTCCGAGGGCTACGGGGTCTCCTTCGGGTCGGCCATGCGGATGGTGGTCGACCTCGGCGACGTCGACGGAGGCCGCTGGGTCAACCAGAGCGGCGCCTCCGGGCACCCCTTCGGGCCCTACTACGCCGACCAGGCCGAGCTCTGGGTCGCCGACCGCACCTGGCCGATGGTCCTGACCCGCAACGCCGTCGCCGCCCGGGCCGAGCACGCGCTGGTGCTCAAGCCCGACGGCTGAGTCGTGAGGGGGGACGACCCCCCACACCCCCCGATGACCTCCACTCGCTGGCGCTCGCGGAGCTCGGAACCCGCGTGCCGACGGGCGCGCCGCTCGCTAGACTGGGCGCCAGCAGGCGTCGACCCGGCCATCACCGGCGAGCCTCCGGAAGAACGGGCCGAGCAGGCGGGCCCCAGTAGAACCGGACGGGTGGGCCCGTGACAGCCCGTACGAGCGGGCGGCCGCGCAGGTGGGCCGTCAAGCGGGGTGGTACCGCGGCGCGTCTCTCCGGGTCCGGAGGGCGTGTCGTCCTCGTGTCCGAGCAGGCACGAGCACGACGAAGGAACCCCGGCATGACGTACCCGAAGCAGACCACCAGCCCCGCGACCGGCTCGGGCGCGCGGGTGCCGTCGAGCCCCGACTTCCCCAAGGTCGAGGAGGGCGTGCTGGCCTTCTGGAAGGCCGACGACACGTTCCGGGCCTCGGTCGCGCGCAACCCGACGGGCGCGAACGGGGCGAACGAGTTCGTCTTCTACGACGGCCCGCCCTTCGCCAACGGCCTGCCGCACTACGGCCACCTGCTGACCGGCTACGTCAAGGACGTCGTGCCGCGCTACCAGACGATGCGCGGACGCCACGTCGAGCGCCGCTTCGGCTGGGACACCCACGGCCTGCCGGCCGAGCTCGAGGCGATGCGCCAGCTCGGGCTGAAGACCAAGGCCGACATCGAGGAGCTCGGCGTCGAGAAGTTCAACGCCGCGTGCCGCGAGTCCGTGCTGCGCTACACCGACGAGTGGCAGGCCTACGTCACCCGCCAGGCCCGCTGGGTCGACTTCGAGAACGACTACAAGACCCTCGAGCCCGACTACATGGAGTCGGTGCTGTGGGCGTTCAAGACGCTCTACGACAAGGGCCTGGTCTACGAGGGCTGGCGCGTCCTGCCCTACTGCTGGAACGACGAGACGCCGCTCTCCACCCACGAGCTGCGCATGGACGACGACGTCTACCAGGTCCGCAACGACCCGGCCGTGACCGTCGGCTTCCGGCTCGAGACCGGCGAGCTCGCGCTCATCTGGACCACGACGCCGTGGACCCTGCCCAGCAACCTGGCGATCATGGTCAGCCCGGAGATCGACTACGTCGTCGTCGAGTCGGACTTCACCGGCACCACCGAGCGCTACGTGATCGGCGAGGCGCGGGTCGCCGCGTACGCGCGCGAGCTCTTCGGCGACGCCGCCAGGGAGAAGGACTTCGACTGGCGCTCCCGCGTGGTCGAGCGCCTCACCGGTGCGGACCTCGTCGGGCGCTCGTACGCGCCGCCGTTCTCCTACTACGCCGGCCAGCCGCGCGCGCACCGGATCGTCGTGGCCGACTTCGTCACCACCGACGAGGGCACCGGGCTGGTGCACAGCGCGGGCGCCTTCGGCGAGGAGGACAAGGAGGTCACCGACCGCGAGGGCATCGAGGCGGTCATGCCCGTCGGGCCGGACGGGAAGTTCACCTGGCCCGTCGAGGAGTACGCCGGGATGCTCGTCTTCGACGCGAACCCGCACATCATCGACGACCTCAAGGCCGTCACGCGCGACCCCGCGACCCCGGTCGGCAGCGTCACCGCGGGCACGGTGCTGCTGCGCCAGGAGTCGTACGCCCACTCCTACCCGCACTGCTGGCGCTGCCGGAACCCGCTGATCTACAAGGCGGTCTCGAGCTGGTTCGTCGAGGTCACCAAGATCAAGGACCGGATGGGCGAGCTCAACTCCCAGATCACCTGGGTGCCCGAGCACGTCAAGGACGGGCAGTTCGGCAAGTGGCTGGCCGGCGCCCGCGACTGGTCGATCAGCCGGAACCGCTACTGGGGCACGCCGATCCCGATCTGGGTCTCGGACGACCCCGCCTACCCCCGGACCGACGTCTACGGCTCGATCGCGCAGCTGGAGGCCGACTTCGGGGTCGAGGTGACCGACCTGCACCGGCCGTTCATCGACGAGCTCACCCGGCTCAACCCCGACGACCCGACGGGGAGGTCGCGCATGCGCCGGATCGGGGACGTCTTCGACGTCTGGTTCGACTCGGGCTCGATGCCCTACGCGCAGGTGCACTACCCGTTCGAGAACGCCGGCTGGTTCGAGCACCACTACCCGGGCGACTTCATCGTCGAGTACATCGGGCAGACGCGCGGCTGGTTCTACACGATGCACGTGCTGGCCACCGCGCTCTTCGACCGGCCCGCCTTCTCGAGCTGCATCAGCCACGGCATCGTGCTGGGCAGCGACGGCGCCAAGATGAGCAAGTCGCTGCGGAACTACCCCGACGTGAGCGAGGTCTTCGACCGCGACGGGGCCGACGCGATGCGCTGGTTCCTCATGTCGAGCCCGATCCTGCGCGGCGGCAACCTGGTCGTCACCGAGCAGGGCATCCGCGAGGGCGTCCGCCAGGCGATGATCCCGCTCTGGAACGCGTACTCCTTCTTCACCCTCTACGCCAACGCGGCGAACGGCGGCGCGGGCTACGAGGCCAAGGAGAGCCGCGACTCCGAGCACGTGCTCGACCGCTACGTCCTCGGCAAGCTGGACGCGCTCGTCGCCGACGTCACCGCACGGCTGGACGCGCTCGACGTCGCGGCCGCCTGCGACGCGGTCCGCGGCTTCGTCGAGGTGCTGAGCAACTGGTACATCCGCCGGTCGCGCGACCGCTTCTGGGACGGCGACTCCGAGGAGTCGCACGCCGCTTTCGACACGCTCTTCACGGTGCTCGAGACGCTCACGCGGGTCGCCGCACCGCTGCTGCCGCTCGTGACCGAGGAGGTCTGGCGCGGGCTGACGGGCGGACGTTCCGTGCACCTGGCCGACTGGCCGGCGCCGGCCGACGCGGTCGACGGGGCCGAGGCGCTCACGGCGGCGATGGACCGCGTACGGGAGGTCTGCTCGACCGGCTCGGCGCTGCGCAAGGCCGAGGGGCTGCGCGTACGCCTGCCGCTCACCCGGCTGACGGTGGTCGCGGAGGACGCGGCCGCGCTCGCGCCGTTCGCGGACCTGGTCCGCGACGAGCTGAACGTCCGGGCGCTCGACCTGACGTCGTCGACCGACGAGGGCGCCGCGTCGTTCGGGGTGCGCCAGGTGCTGCAGGTGAACGCCCGCGCCGCCGGGCCGCGGCTCGGCAAGGCGGTGCAGCAGGCGATCAGGGGCAGCAAGAGCGGCGACTGGTCGGTCGACGACGCGGGCGTCGTCACCGCCGGCGGCATCGCGCTGGAGGAGGGGGAGTACGCCCTGGTCACCCAGGTGGACGAGTCCCGCTCGGGCGGTCACCAGGCGGTCTCGATGCTGCCCGGCGGCGGGTTCGTCGTCCTCGACACCGAGGTCACGCCCGCGCTCGCCGCCGAGGGCCTCGCCCGCGACGTCGTCCGGGCCGTGCAGCAGGCGCGGCGCGAGGCCGGGCTGGACGTGAGCGACCGGATCGCCCTCGTCCTCGGCGGCGACGACGACGTCCGGGCCGCGCTCGAGCAGCACCGCGACCTCGTCGCCCGCGAGGTGCTCGCCGCCAGCCTGGAGGTCGGCGCCCCGCTCGGCGCGGAGGCCACCACGGCGACGGTCGGGGTCGACCAGAAGGTGCAGCTCACGGTCCGCCGGGCCTGAGCTTGCGTGGCTACACTTGTGGCTACGACGAGCGGCGGAGGACGCCATGGGCCAGGTCAGCGTTCGTGAGGCGCGGAACAACCTCTCGCAGCTCCTGCGCGACGTGCAGGACGGCGAGGAGGTCGTGATCGCGAGCCACGGCAGGCCGGTGGCGCGGCTGGTGCCCATCAGGGGCACCACCGGGCACGACCTGCTGGCGGCGCTCGACGCCGCGCCCCGCCGAGGCCGACGGCGCAGCGCTGCTCAGATCGACGTGGCGATCCAGGAGCAGCGGGACTCCTGGGAGTGATCTACCTCGACTCGTGCCTCGTCATCTACCTGGTCGAGCCGGAGTCCTCCGCGCACGCCGGGGTGCGGGCGGCCGTGGCCGGAGCCGGCCAGGCGTCGCTGGCCGTCTCCGGGCTGGTGGTGATGGAGTGTCTCGTCGGCCCGGCGCGCGACGCGGACGAGGGTCTCCGGGACGACTACGAGCGTGCCTTCGGGGCGATGGCGCTGCTGCCGCTGACCCGTCCGGTCTTCGAACGCGCTGCGCTCCTGCGCGCGGAGCACCGCCTGAAGACCTCCGACGCCATCCACCTGGCTGCGGCGCTCGAGGGCGGGTGCGACGAGCTGTGGACCGACGACGACCGGCTCAGCCGGGCCGCTGGGTCGTTCGCGCGCGTGGTCGGCCGCTGACCACCCGCTGATTGCGGGTGGGGTGGCCCGGGTAACCATCGAACATGGCTGACATCAATCCGATCCACCTGCAGAAGGCCCTGAAGGGCGCGAGCTATCCCGCCAGCAAGGACTCCCTGATCGCCACGGCCAAGGACAACGGTGCCGACGACGAGGTCATGACCTTCCTCAACGACCTGCCGGACCGCGAGTTCGGCGGCCCGAACGGCGTGACCAAGGAGATCAGCTCCGACAGCTGAGGCTGCCGCGTCGTCGCCCGCCACCGGTGGCGCGGCGACGCCCTCGGAGCTCCCCCACGAACGGCCCATCCCACGAACGGAAGGAGCGGCCATGCGCGCCGTCACCTGGCAGGGCAAGCGGAAGGTCTCGGTCGAGGAGGTGCCCGACCCGCGGATCGAGCAGCCGACCGACGCGATCGTCAAGATCACCAGCACGAACATCTGCGGGTCCGACCTGCACCTCTACGAGACGCTCGGTCCGTTCATGGACCGCGGCGACGTCCTCGGCCACGAGCCCATGGGCATCGTCCAGGAGGTCGGCAGCGAGGTCGGCGACCTCAAGGTCGGCGACCGGGTCGTGCTCCCGTTCCAGATCTCCTGCGGCCACTGCTGGATGTGCCGGCGGGGTCTCTACACGCAGTGCGAGACGACCCAGGTCCGCGACCAGGGCTCGGGTGCCGCGCTGTTCGGCTACTCCAAGCTCTACGGGCAGGTGCCCGGCGGCCAGGCGGAGTACCTCCGCGTGCCGCAGGCGCAGTTCACCCACATCAAGGTGCCCGAGGGCCCGGCGGACGACCGGTTCGTCTACCTGTCCGACGTGCTCCCGACCGCCTGGCAGGCCGTCACCTACGCGGAGTGCCCGGCCGACGGCACCCTGCTCGTCCTCGGGCTCGGCCCGATCGGCGACATGGCCTGCCGCATCGCCATGCACAACGACCCGGGCCGCAAGGTCATCGGCGTCGACCTCGTGCCGGAGCGCCTCGCCCGGGCGAAGGCCCGCGGCGTCGAGGTCATCGACCTGAACGAGCACGGCGACGACCTGCTCGAGGTCGTGCAGAGCATGACCGACGGCCGCGGCGCCGACGCCGTCATCGACGCGGTGGGGCTCGACGCGCACGGTTCGCCGAGCGCGGCCCTGGCCCAGAAGATGGCCGGCCTGCTGCCGGACGCCGTGGCGCAGCCGATCTTCAAGACGGCCGGCGTGGACAAGCTGGCGGCGCTGTACTCGGCCATCGAGCTCGTCCGCCGCGGCGGCACCATCTCCCTGAGTGGCGTCTACGGCGGCATGGCCGACCCGATGCCGATGATGACGCTGTTCGACAAGCAGATCCAGCTGCGGATGGGCCAGGCGAACGTCCTGAGGTGGGTGCCCGACATCCTCCCGCTGCTGACCGACGACGACCCGCTCGGCGTCGACACCTTCGCGACGCACCACCTGTCGCTCGAGGAGGCGCCGCACGCGTACGAGATCTTCCAGAACAAGGAAGACGGTTGCGTGAAGGTCGTGCTCAACCCGTGAGCCGCGCCGACCTCACCGCGGCGACGCCGCTGACCAAGCTGCTCGACCGGGTCGTCGGGCTCATCGAGCACGCCGAGTTCCTCGACCAGGTGAGCGCGCCGGTCGCGGCCGCGGAGAAGGCGCTGGGGCACGCGCTGCCCTGGTGGAAGAACCTGGCGAGCGGGACCTTCCTCGGCCACCCGCTGCACCCGCTGCTGGTGACCGTGCCCATCGGCTCGTGGACGGCCGCCGCCGCGTTCGACGTGGTCGGCGACCGCAAGGGCGCCAAGCGGCTGATCGCCATGGGCATCCTCGGCGCGCTGCCGACGATGGCCACGGGCGGCTCGGACTGGGCCTACACGAACGGCGCCGAGCAGCGCGTCGGGCTCGTGCACGCCACGAGCAACTCGCTCACCCTCGGGGCGTACGCGCTCAGCTGGTGGGAGCGGCACCGTGGCAACCACGGCCGGGGCGTCGCCTGGTCCGTCGTCGGCGCGACCACGATGGGCGTCGGCGGCTGGCTCGGCGGGCACCTGTCCTACGCGCTCGGCGTCGGCGTGGACACCACCGCGTTCCAGCACACCGCGGAGGAGTGGACGCCGGCGGCGGCCGCGTCCGAGGTGCGCGTCGGCGAGCTCACGGGCGGTGACGCCGCGGGCGTGCCGGTCGTGCTCACCCGCCGCGCGGACGGGCAGGTCGTGGCGCTGGCCGACCGCTGCGCGCACCGCGGCGGCCCGCTGCACGAGGGCGAGCTGGTCGACGGCTGCATCGTCTGCCCGTGGCACCAGAGCGAGTTCGACCTGGACGGCGGGGTCCTGCGCGGCCCGGCCACCCGGCCGCAGCTGGTCTACGAGACCACCGAGCGCGACGGCCAGGTCCTGGTGCGTCGCTCCGACGAGGAGCGCACGCTGCGAACCAACCCCGTCGGCGTGTGAGCGTCCCGGCCCCGGACCGGGCCGTCGTTCGTGACCGCGTGGTCGTGACGGGCCGGGTCCAGAACGTGACGTTCCGGGAGAGCACGCGGCGTCAGGCGGAGGCGCACGGGGTCGTCGGGTGGGTGCGGAACCTGCCCGACGGCTCGGTCGTCGCCGAGCTCGAGGGGCCGCGCACCGCGGTCGACGAGGTCGAGGCGTGGATGCGTCGCGGGCCGCTGCTGGCGTCGGTCGACGACGTGGCGGTCACCCCCTCCGCGCCCACCGGCGAGGGGACGTTCGAGGTCCGCTGAGGCGTCAGCCGGCGTACGGGGGCTCGCAGTCGACGAGCCCGTCCGGCGTGGCGATGCGGTCCACCCGGCGGTCCCACGGCTGCGCCGGGATGGCCTCGAGGACCTCGTCGCGGTTGAGCAGGACGACGACCGGCGAGGTCTGCCCGGCGTGCACCAGCGCGCGGTCGTACCAGCCGCCGCCCCGGCCGAGCCGGTCGCCGTGGGCGTTCGCGGCGAACCCCGGGCACACGACCAGCTCGGCCTCGGGCAGCTGTCGGGCCGGGAGCGGGGTGGTCGTCGGCTCGAGCAGCCCGAGCGGACCGACGCGCAGCGCGTCGGGACCCTCGTACGCGGCCCAGGCCGGTTCCGGGAGGCGTCCGCCCGAGCCGTCGGTGAGCAGCGGCAGCAGCACCCGCACCCGACGGGCCGCGAGCCAGCCGACCAGCCGCAGGGTGTCGGGCTCGTCCTCCGCCGAGAGGTAGGCCGCGACCGTGTCCGGCAGCCGGTCGGCCAGCGCGGCCACCAGCACCGCGAACCGGGCCTCGTCGCCGGCGGCGCGCTCCTCCGGGTTCCGGGAGGCCCGCCGCAGCCGGACCGCCGCCCGCAGCTGCCGCTTGGCCGCCGCGAGCGCCGCCAGGTCGGCGTCGGCGCTGGTCACGCGGCCGCCCGGGGCGCGACGGGGCCGGTGGTCCGGCGCAGGATCAGGCGGGTGGGCACGACGATCGTGCGGCGGGCCGGGACGCGTCCGGCGGCGAGCGTCAGCGCGAGGTCCGCGGCCTCGCCGGCGGTGAGTGCGGCCGGCTGCGCCACGGTGCTCAGCCCGAGGCGCCCCGCGAGCGCGTGGTCGTCGAACCCGAGCAGCGACAGGTCGTCCGGTGCCCGCAGGCCCGCCCGGACCACGGCCGCGAGGATGCCGATCGCGAGCTCGTCGGAGTCGGCGGCCACGGCGGTCGGGGGCTCGGACCGCGTCAGCACGGTGGCGAGCACCTCGTCGCCGGCGTCGAGGTCGTGGGCGTCGACCACGAGCTGGTCCCGCTCGGCCACGCCCGCCTCGGCCATCGCGCTACGGAAGCCCTCGACCCGCCGGTCGGCGCTGTAGCGGAACCCGGGGTTCCGCTGGACCGAGCGCACGAAGGCGATCCGGCGGTGCCCGAGCCCGAGCAGGCCGCGGACGCCGTCGCGGGCCCCCGCGACGTCGTCGATCGCGACGCTGGGGACGCCCCGGACGCGCTGGTTGAGGTAGACGAGCGGCACGCCGAGGGTCTGCAGGCGGGTGTGCTCGGCGCCGGTGAGGGCGAAGGAGGCGACGATCAGCGCGTCGACGTTGCGCCGGGCGGGGAGCCGGGTGAAGAACACGTCCCGCTCGGCCCGGTCGCGGATCCGGAAGATCGTCAGCTCGACGTCCGCCGGCGTGAGCCGGTCGTGGACGGCGTCGATGACCGTCCCGTTGAACCAGCCGTGCAGCGGCCCCCCGAGGAGCAGGCCGATGCGGCCGAGCCGCCCGCTGGCCAGCCCGGAGGCGACCCGGGAGATGGCGAAGGAGAGCTCTTCGGCGGCGGCCGTCACGCGGGCGGCCGTCTCGACCGACACCAGGGGGGAGCCGTGCAGCGCGCGGGACACCGTGGCCACGGAGACACCGGCGCGACGGGCGACGTCGGCCATGCTCGCGTGGCTGTCCGAGGTCGGCACGCTGCCCCCTTCTCCCCGCGTACGCGGACCCGGGCGACTGTGAGCAGGATAACGGCCGGCCCTCGCCCGGGGCCTTTGCGCGAACCGTCCGCCCGTCCGTAGGCTGAACGTGCAAGCGCTTGCATCGTACCGCCGCTCGCGTCCACCCACTCCCCGCCGAGGAACCGTCGTGCCCTCTTCCGAGCCCGTGCTGCTCGCCCCGGACCCCAAGACCGACGCCACCTGGTGGCGCCAGGCGGTCGTCTACCAGGTCTACCCGCGCAGCTTCGCCGACACGAACGGCGACGGCGTGGGGGACATCCCCGGCGTCACCTCGCGCATCGGCTACCTCGCCGAGCTGGGCGTCGACGCCATCTGGCTGAGCCCGTTCTACCCGTCCGCGCTGGCCGACGGCGGCTACGACGTCGACGACTACCGCGACGTCGCGCCCGAGCTGGGCACGCTCACCGACTTCGACGCGCTGGTCGGGGCGGCGCACGCCGTCGGCATCAAGATCGTCGTCGACATCGTGCCGAACCACACCTCGGACCGGCACGTGTGGTTCCGCGAGGCGCTGGCCTCCGCACCGGGCTCGGCCGCGCGCAACCGCTACGTCTTCCGCGACGGGCAGGGCCCGGACGGCTCGCTGCCGCCGTCGGACTGGACGAGCCACTTCGGCGGGCCGGCCTGGACCCGCCTGGTCGACGCGGACGGCACCCCCGGGCAGTGGTACCTCCACCTCTTCGCCCCCGAGCAGCCCGACCTCAACTGGGACAACCCGGAGGTGCACGAGGAGTTCAAGACCACGCTGCGCTTCTGGGCCGACCGGGGCGTCGACGGCTACCGGGTCGACGTGGCGCACGCGCTGGCCAAGGACCTGTCCGAGCCGCTGCGCAGCAAGCCGGAGACGCCGGGCGTGCTGCCGACCGACGGCAGCGACCCGCTCTTCGACCGCGACGCGGTGCACGAGATCTACGCCGAGTGGCGCGCGGTGTTCGAGGAGTACGACCCGCCGCGCACCGCCGTCGCCGAGGCCTTCTCCGCGCCGGAGCGGCGGGCGCTCTACGCCCGTCCGACAGGCCTGGGCCAGGCGTTCAACTTCGACCTGCTCAAGGCCGACTTCGACGCGACCGAGTTCCGTGAGGTCGTCGAGTTCTGCCTCGCGCAGGCCGCCACGGTGGGCTCGTCGTCGACGTGGGTGCTGTCCAACCACGACGTGGTGCGGCACGCTACCCGCTACGGCCTGCCCGCGGGCACCGACCTCGACGCGTGGCTCATGACCGACGGCCGGGGCACCGTGCTCGACGAGGCACAGGGCCTGCGACGGGCGCGCGCCGCCGTGATGTTCATGCTCGCGCTGCCGGGTTCGGCGTACCTCTACCAGGGCGAGGAGCTGGGCCTGCCGGAGGTCGCCGACCTGGCGGCCGAGGTGCTGCAGGACCCGATCTGGCTCCGCACGCTGCACACGAAGAAGGGTCGCGACGGTTCGCGGGTCCCGCTGCCCTGGACGGCCGAGGGGGAGTCGTACGGCTTCGGCTCGGGTTCCAGCTGGCTCCCGCAGCCGGCCGGCTGGTCGGACGCGGCGGTCGACCGCCAGGTCGGCGACGACGCCTCGACGCTCGAGCTCTACCGCTCCGCGCTGCGCACGCGCCGCGCGCTGCAGACCGAGGAGACCCTGGATTGGGTCGAGACCGGTCGGCCCGACGTCGTGCACTTCGTCCGCCCCGGCGGCTGGCACTGCGTGACGACCTTCGGCACCGAGCCGTACGCCCTCCCCGCCGGCGTCGTCCGCGTCGCGAGCGCCCCGGTCGTGGACGGGCAGCTGCCCGGCGAGGCCAGCGCCTGGCTGACGGACTGGCCGCAGGACTGAGGTTCCGGGAGCGGGGACGGTTCGGCACCGCACAGGTGCCGGATCGTCCCCGTTGCCGTCGCAGGGTTCAGACGGCGTGCAGGTCGAGGTCCCACGGGGCGGAATGAGCGAACGGGTGTCGCCTCCGTCAGAGCGCCGGCTGGCAGTGCGGGCACCAGAAGAGGTTGCGCGCGACCATCACCGCGTGGGCGATGGGGGTGTCGCAGCGGCGGCAGGGCTCGTCGGTGCGGCGGTAGACGTAGTAGGAGTCGGCCTTGGTCGCACGGCCGGAGCGCCGGCTGCGGTCCTCGGGGTCCGTCGTGACGATCCGGCCCGCGCGGACGCCCGCCTGCATCAGCTTGATGAGGTCGACCCACATGTCGTCGAACACCGCGGGCTCGAGCTCGCGGCCGGGGATGTAGGGGTTCACGCCGTGGCGGTAGAGGATCTCCGCCCGGTAGACGTTGCCGATCCCGGCCAGCACGTGCTGGTCCATCAGCAGCGCGCCGATCGCCACGCGGCTCTTGCCGATCCGCTCACGGGCCGGCGTCGGGTCGGTCTTCGGGCGCAGCGGGTCCGGGCCGAGCGCGGCGGTGACCTCGGCCTTCTCCTCCGCGGTGACGACCTCGCAGCGCGTGGCCCCGCGCAGGTCGAGGTACTGCCCGGCCCCCTCGAGCCGGAGGCGCAGGGCCCCGCGGGGCTCGGGCGCGGGCAGCGGCCCGTCGGCGAACTTGCCGTAGAGCCCGAGGTGCACGTGCAGATAGAGGTTGCCGGAGTAGCGGTGGAACAGGTGCTTGCCCCAGGCGTCCGTGGTCTCCAGCACACGCCCGTTCAGCAGCTCCGCGCCCTCCGCGAACCGGCCCTGGGGGCTCGTGGCGACCACCTCGTGCCCTGCGAACATCGCCTTGTGGCGACGGGCCAGTCGGTGGATCGTGTGCCCCTCCGGCACCGGCAGCTCCTTCGCTCGTCGGCCTGACGAGCGCCGAGCCTAGGCGCGCCCGGTCCGGGCGCACCCCCATGCTTCGTACGCCCTCGCCGCCGCGGACGCGCGGCGGCGTCCCGCAGACCCCGGCGAGGGTCCCGAGCACGGTTCGGTGCCCGCCGTAGGGTGCCGGTCATGCCCCTCTTCGGACGCAAGAAGAACGACGAGGCGCTGCGGCACGTGCCCGAGGTCGCGGTGCTCCCGGAGCCGCCCGTCCCCGGCCCGAACGGCCTGCGCACGCTCGAGCAGCACCGTGACTACCTCCTGGGCTGCGTCGAGGAGCTGATGCCCTTCGGCCAGCACGTCCTGGACGCGCTCGGCCTCAGCATCTGCGAGGACGTCGTCTCGGGGATCGACCTGCCGCGCTTCGACAACTCCGCCATGGACGGGTACGCGGTCCGCGCGGCCGACGTCCAGTACGCCACCGACGTGCGGCCCGTCCGGCTGCCGGTCGTGGGGGAGGTGCCCGCGGGCGGGGCGGCCCCGCACCGGCTCTCGCCCGGCACGGTCATGAAGATCATGACCGGCGCTCCCGTGCCCGGCGACGCGGACGCGATCGTCCCGTACGAGGCCACCGACCGCGGCTCGACCGACGTCACCGTGACCGTGCCCAGCTCCGTCGGCCAGCACATCCGCCGCCGCGGCGAGGACGTCGGCGTCGGCGACCTGATCCTGGCCGCCGGCTCGCGCATCGGCGTCCGCGACGTCGGGCTGCTCGCCGCCGTCGGGATCGACAAGGTGATGGTGCGGCCGCGCCCCCGCGTCGTGGTCATCTCGACCGGCTCCGAGCTCGTCGACCCGGGCCTCGCGCTCAGCCCGGAGCAGATCTACGACTCGAACTCCTACCTGCTCGCGGCCGCGGCCAAGGACGCCGGCGCACAGGTGTTCCGCGTCGGTCACGTCGGCGACGACCCGGCCGCGCTCAAGCAGCTCGTCTACGACCAGCTCGTCCGCGCCGACCTCATCCTCACCACCGGCGGCGTGAGCCAGGGCGACTACGACATCGTCAAGGCGGTGCTCCCCGAGCTCGGGGCCACCGACTTCGCGGGCGTCGCGATGCAGCCGGGCAAGCCCCAGGGGTTCGGGCTGATCGGGGAGGACCGGACGCCGATCATCATGCTGCCGGGCAACCCGGTCAGCGCGTTCGTGTCCTTCGAGGCCTTCGTCCGCCCGGTGATCCGCAAGCTGATGGGCCTCACCCCGTACGTCCGCCCGGGCGTGCGCTGCGCCGCCGCCCACGCGATGAGCTCGATCCCCGGCCGCACCCAGCTGGCCCGCGGCGTGATCGCCGCCGACGAGACCGGCGCGCGGACCGTGTCGCTCGTCGGCGGCCACGGGTCGCACCTGCTCGGTGACCTCTCCAAGGCCGACGCCCTGGTCGTGCTCCCGGCCGACACCGACTTCGTCGCCGCGGGCACGGAGCTCGAGGTCTGGCCGCTGGACCTGCCGCGATGACCGCTCCCACCGGCCCCGACGCCGCGGGCGCCGGGGGCCTGACGCACCTCAACGCCGCCGGCGAGGCCCGCATGGTCGACGTGTCGGACAAGCCCGTCACCGTCCGTACGGCCACCGCGGCCGGGCGGGTCCGGCTCAGCGCCGCCTGCGTCGCGGCGCTGAGGTCCGGGGACGTGCCCAAGGGTGACGCCCTCGCGGTCGCCCGCATCGCCGGGATCATGGCGGCGAAGAAGACCCCGGAGCTCGTGCCGCTCTGCCACCCCCTCATGATCAGCGGCGTGGACGTGGTGGCCGAGGTGACCGACGACGGCGTCGACCTGCGCGCCACGGTCAAGACGAACGAGCGCACCGGCGTCGAGATGGAGGCCCTCACCGCGGTCAGCGTCGCCGGCCTCGCGGTGGTCGACATGGTCAAGGCGATCGACCGCGACGCGACCATCACCGACATCCGGGTGGTGGCCAAGTCGGGCGGGCGCAGCGGCGACTACCGCCGGGCCGGCGAGGCCGGAGCGGTGGCTCCGTGAACACGGCGCTGGTCGTGACCGTCTCCACGCGCGCCTCCGCGGGCGTCTACGAGGACCGTTCCGGTCCGGTGCTCGTCGCCGGGCTGCGGGAGTGCGGCTTCGAGGTCGGCGAACCCGTCGTGGTCCCCGACGGCGACGAGGTCGGGGCGGCGCTGCGGGACGCGGTGGCCGCGGGCCACGCGGTCGTGCTGACCACCGGCGGCACCGGGCTGAACCCGCACGACCACACCCCCGAGCAGACCCGAGCCGTGCTCGAGCGCGAGATCCCGCAGCTGAGCGCGGCGGTGGCGGCGTACGGGGTCGCCCACGGGGTGCCGACGGCCACGCTGAGCCGCGGGCTCGCGGGCACGGCCGGACGGACGCTGATCGTCAACCTGCCCGGTTCCAGCGGCGGCGCGCGCGACGGCATGGCGGTGCTGGCCCCGGTGCTCCAGCACGCGGTCAGCCAGCTGCGCGGCGGCGACCACTAGTGCGGGTGGCCGGGTCATGAGCTCCGGGTACAGCTACGGCTCGCACCACTGGCCGGTCAGCCTGCGGCACGACAGGGTGGTGCTGTCGCCCATGCGCCGCCGCGACCAGGTCGCCTGGGAGCGCGTCCGGCGCCGCAACGCCGCGTGGCTCAAGCCCTGGGAGGCCACGCTCCCGCCCGGCTCCTCGTTGGGACCCACCTCGTACGCCGCCCTCGTCCGCTCGCTGGGGCGCCAGGCGCGCGACGACCGGATGCTGCCCTGGCTCGTGTTCTACGAGGAGCAGCCCGGACGGGCGCCCGAGCTCGCCGGCCAGCTGACCGTGAGCGGGATCGTCGGCGGCTCGGCGTCCTGGGGCCAGATCGGCTACTGGGTCGACCAGCGGCTCGCGGGGCGCGGGATCATCCCGACCGCCGTCGCGCTGGCGGTCGACTACTGCTTCTCGGTGATGCGGCTGCACCGCATCGAGATCGCCATCCGCCCCGAGAACGCCGCGAGCCTGCGCGTCGTGACCAAGCTCGGGTTCCGTCCCGAGGGCCTGCGGCCGCGCTACCTGCACATCGACGGCGACTGGCGCGACCACCTCGTGTTCGCGCTCAACGCCGAGGAGGTCGGCGAGGGCCTGCTGCGGCGCTACGAGGCCCTGCGCGGACCCCGGCCGCCCCAGGTCCTCTGAGCCCCGCGACCGGAACGTGACCTCGGGCCGGGCGTGGGTCACGCAATGATCACGCGACACACCGCCCCAGGTGGGCTCCGCCGTCGGGCGCACCAAATACCGTTCGCTGCGTGGGGACGACGGGTCTGATCTTCGCCGGGATCGCGATCGCCTGGCTCGCTTATCTGGTGCCGCACTTCGTGCGCCGCCGTGAGGGCGAGCCGGACGTGGAGCGGGAGGCGGTGGACCCCTTCTCCGACTCCGTACGCATCCTGCGGCACGGCACCGCGCCGCTGCTCGACCAGGACCTGGCCGAGCTGCGGGAGTTCGAGGTCTCGACCCCGGTCACCCGCCGCGCCGCGATCGCCGACCTGCGCCGCCTCGAGCGCGTCGCCGCCTCGCGCCGCCGTCGCGTGCTCTCCGGCCTGTTCGCCGTCCTCTGCGCCGTCATCAGCGTCGCCTCGATGAGCTGGGTGCCCTGGTGGACCGTGGCGATCCCCGGTGGCCTGGTGCTGCTCTTCGTCGTCGTGTCCCGCGTCAGCGTCCGGGCGATGCGGCGTGACCTCGACGCCCGCTACGTCTCCATCTCCCGCGGCAGCGACGAGAAGACCGTGATGATCAGCCGCAAGGACGCGGCGGTCGAGGGCAAGGAGAAGAAGGCCAAGGCCAAGAAGGCCGCCAAGGAGTCCAAGGACGCCGACGGCAAGCCCGGCCTGTGGGACCCGCTGCCCATCACGATGCCCACGTACGTCTCCAAGCCGCTCGCGCCGCGCACCGTCCGCACGATCGACCTCTCGGCCCCCGACGTCACGTCGTCCGGCCGCCAGACCGTCCCCGTCACGGCCGACGCGCCGGAGGAGACGACCGTCGAGGCCGGCGCCCCGCAGGAGCAGACCGGCGGCCCGCAGGCGGCCTCGGCCTGAGTCCGGCGCCTCGGGGCTGCTGCTGACCGTCGTCCGTACGGCGGGAGCGGCTCCGGGTGATGGTAAAGTTCGTCACCGATCGGTTCGCCGGTCGACTTCGGGGCCTTGGCGCAGTTGGTAGCGCGTCTCGTTCGCAATGAGAAGGTCAGGGGTTCGAATCCCCTAGGCTCCACCACCGATGACCGGCCCGCCCACCTGGGCGGGCCGTCTCGCTCTCCGGGTCCGGACGAGCGGCCTGGCAGGCTGTTCCCGTGACCGACGACGCCCTGCCCCCGCCGCCGACGATCGCCGAGCACGGCATGATCGGCGACCTCCGTACGGCCGCGCTGGTCGCCACCGACGGCAGCATCGACTGGTTCTGCGCCGGGCGCTTCGACTCGCCGAGCGTGTTCGCCCGGATCCTGGACGCCGAGCGCGGCGGTTCGTGGGACCTGGCCCCGGTCGACGGCGGCATCCGGACGCACCAGGCGTACCTCCCCGACTCGAACATCCTCAACACGCGCTTCCTGGCCGACCAGGGCATGGTCGAGGTCCACGACTTCATGCCGGTGGTGAAGGCCCACGACGACGAGCACCGGCAGCGGATCGTGCGCCGGGTCCAGTGCGTGCGCGGCGACCTCCGGCTGCGGATGCGCCTCGCGGTGCGTCCCGACTACGCGCGCGAGCGGCCGACGCTGCACCAGGTCGACGGGGGCGTGCTCATCGAGAGCGCGTCGATCCGGCTCGGGCTCAGCACCACGGCGGAGGTGCGGGTGGAGGGCGACGACGTCGTCGCCGACCTGCACCTGACGGGCGGCGACCGGGCGCTGTTCGAGCTGGAGGTCCTCGACCCCG
This sequence comes from Microlunatus spumicola, assembly GCF_039536445.1. Lineage (NCBI taxonomy): Bacteria > Bacillati > Actinomycetota > Actinomycetes > Propionibacteriales > Propionibacteriaceae > Microlunatus > Microlunatus spumicola. The sequence goes on from NZ_BAAAYR010000005.1 coordinate 138,288, forward strand.
ACGAGGAGTTCGTGCCGTCGTCGGGCTCGGGCGCGGACGCGCTCTTCGACGCGACGAACGCGTTCTGGCAGGGCTGGATCGCGCAGTCCACCTACCGCGGGCGGTGGCGCGAGGCGGTGGAGCGGTCGGCGCTCACGCTGAAGATGCTCTGCCACGAGCCGAGCGGGGGCATCGTCGCCTCGGTCACGACCAGCCTGCCCGAGCAGATCGGCGGCTCCCGGAACTGGGACTACCGCTACGTGTGGGTGCGCGACGCCGGCTTCAGCCTGTACGCGCTGCTGCGGCTCGGGTTCCTCGACGAGGCGGGCGCCTTCATCCGTTGGCTGTCCGAGCGGCTGGGGGAGCAGGACGCCTCCAGCTCCGAGGAGCTCGGTCCGCTGCGGGTGCTCTACGACCTGGACGGCCGGATCCCCGACACCGAGATCGAGCTCGACCATCTCGACGGCTACGCCGGCTCCAAGCCCGTCCGCGTCGGGAACGCGGCCTCCGGCCAGCTCCAGCTCGACATCTACGGCGACCTGATCGACTCGGTCTACCTGTTCAACAAGTACGGCCCGGGGATCAGCTACGACGCCTGGCGCGACCTGACCCGCCTCGTCGACTGGCTGATGCGGCACTGGGACGCCCCCGACGCCGGCATGTGGGAGTCGCGCGACGAGCCGCGCAAGCACACGACCTCGCGGATCATGGAGTGGGTCGCCATCGAGCGCGCGATCCGGGTGGCGCGGCAGCGGGGCCTGCCCGGCGACATCACGGCGTGGTCGCGGGTCCGCGACGAGATCTACGCGAGCGTCATGGAACGGTCCTGGGACGCCGAGCGGCAGACGTTCACGCAGTACGAGGGTTCCGACGAGGTCGACGCCGGGCTCCTGCTGCTGCCGCAGGTCAAGTTCCTGGCCCCGCTCGACCCGCGCTTCCTCTCGACGCTCAAGGTCATCGAGGAACGCCTGGTCACCGACACCCTCGTGTTCCGGTACGACGTGGAGGCGGCACCCGACGGCGTCGAGGGCGCGGAGGGCACCTTCTCGCTCTGCTCGTTCTGGTACGTGGAGGCGCTCACCCGGGTCGGCCGGCTCGCCGACGCCCGCCTCGCGCTCGAGAAGATGATGACCTACGCCAACCACGTCGGCCTCTTCGCGGAGCAGATCGGCCTCAACGGCGAGCAGCTCGGCAACTTCCCCCAGGCCTTCACCCATCTGGCGCTGATCAGCGCCGCGCACAACCTCGACCGCCAGCTGCCCTGACGCCGCGGGCGGGCGACCGACGGGGCACGCGGCCCCGTCGGTGACCTCGGCGCCGTGCCCGCGGAGGATCGTGGGCGCCGTCCAGGGGACCGCTGCTTCTCGGCCCCGGCAGGGGCTCCTGCGCGCGCCAGGGGGTCGCCTCGACCCCGGAGCGGGCCGGCCGAACCTGAGAGCGCCTCAGCGGCCTGCCTCCGCTCCAGCCGCGGCAGAGGTCCCCGACAACCTTGTCGGCAACGTTGTCATCGCCTCAGGAGCCGTCCTGAGGCGACCCTGAGGCTCCTGCCGCCCCTCGGGCTGAGGGTTCCTTGAGCCTTCCTGAGAACGACTCACATCTTGAGGGAGACCTGGGCTGGCTCTGAGAGTGGTTGAAGCCTGAACGAAGTCGGCCGCTCGATGCTTCTCGTGCGGTCAACGAGGCCGCACACCGAACCAGGAGCACCCCCGATGACTCTCCTCGCCGAGCAGAACAGCAGCCTCGCCCTCCAGCACCGTGCGGCCCACACCGTCGAGGCCTGGAGCGCCGGGTCCGCCGTCGTGCAGCAGGGTCCGGCCGGGGTCTCCGCCGTGATCAAGCGGGGCATCGACATCGTCGGCTCCCTCGTCGGGCTCTTCCTGCTGGCCCCGCTGCTCCTGGCGGTCGCGCTGCTCGTCAAGGTCACCGACCCGGCCGGTCCGGTGCTCTACCGGCAGCAGCGCGTGGGCCGCGGCGGCCGCGCGGTCGGCGTCCTGAAGTTCCGCTCGATGCGCTGGCAGTACTCCACCGGTCCGACCCGCCCGTACGCCACGGCCGAGCAGGCCTTCCTGGCCATGGGTCGCCCGGACCTCGTCGCCGAGTTCGCCCTCGAGCAGAAGGTCGCGGACGACCCCCGCGTCAGCCGCCTCGGCCACTTCCTCCGCGCCACGAGCCTCGACGAGCTCCCGCAGCTGGTCAACGCGCTGCTGGGCCACCTGAGCCTCGTCGGCCCCCGCCCGATCGTCACCGCCGAGCTCGAGCGCTACGGCACCGACGCCGTCTCCTACCTCGCCGTCCGCCCCGGCATCACCGGCCTCTGGCAGGTCTCCGGCCGCAGCGACACCTCGTACGACACCCGGGTCGGCCTGGACCGCCACTACGTCCAGCAGTGGCGCCTGACGATGGACCTGGCCATCCTGGTCCGCACCGTCGGCACGGTGATGGCCCGCGACGGGGCTCGCTGAGCCCCCACGAACACAGAGCGGGTCCGGCACCTCGGGGGAGCCGGGCCCGCTCTGCTGCGTCCCGGGTCTTCCGCCGGAGGGCCTCGCCGGCGGCTAGATCCAGCTGCGGAACCACATCCGGGTCAGCCAGCGGGGGTAGGGGAGCAGCTCGTCGGTGAGGATCGGGTAGAGGTAGGCGAAGTTCGCGACCACGACCGCGACGAAGACGCCGACGAGGATCCCGCCGAGCATGCGCCGGTCCCCGGAACGGGCGTCGCCGAGCAGGCGGCCGGCGACGAGCGCCACGGCCATCACCGAGAACGGGATGATCATGATGGCGTAGAAGAAGAACAGCGGGCGCGAGTCGTACTGGAACCACGGCAGCCAGCCCGCCGCGACGCCGACGACGGGGATGCCGAAGCGCCAGTCGCGCCCGCCGACCCAGAGCAGGAGCGCGGCGACCAGGGCGAGGACGGCGACCCACCAGAGGATCGGGGTGCCGATCCCGCTGATCACCCGGATGCAGTTGTCCGGGCCGACGCAGCCGTCGGTGTCCGGCGCGATGTTGTTGACGGCGTCGATCCCGATCGGGCGGGCGACGAGCAGCCAGCCCCAGGGGTCGGCGCGGTAGGCGTGCTCGGCGTGGTTGATGAAGTCGCCGGTGTGGAAGTTCCAGATGTCGCGCTGGTAGTGCAGCCAGGACGCCAGCGTCTCCCCGAACGCCTTCGTCGTGCCCGCCTCCGGGTGCTGCGAGCCCCACTGCCGGTCGTAGCCGCCGGACGTGGCGAACCACCCGGCCCAGGTCGCGACGTAGACCCCGAGCGGCACGACCACGAGCGACACGAACGCCGGGATCCCGTCGCGCAGCACGGCCAGGTTCGCGCGCGGGCCGGCGCCGGCGAGGCGTCGGGCGCCCACGTCCCAGGCCAGGCTGAGCAGCGCGAAGGCGGCGACGACGTAGAGCGCGTTCCACTTGGTGCCGAGCGCCAGCCCCCAGCAGACCCCGGCCGCGAGCCGCCACGGTCGGACGACCAGCGCGGGCCCGAAGCGTCGACCGAGGTCGGGGACCCCGCGGCGTACGAGGTCGGCGGCGAGGCGGCCGCGGAACCAGTCCCGGTCCGCGGCCAGGCAGGCGACCGCGGCGACGGTGAAGAAGGCGACGAACACGTCCAGCAGCGCCGTCCGCGACATGACGAACGCCAGCCCGTCGACGGCCAGCAGCAGACCCGCCAGGCCGCCGATCAGCGTGGAGCGGGAAACCCGTCGGACGAGCCGGATCAGCACGAGCACCAGCAGGGTGCCGAAGACGAGCGGCGCGACGCGCCAGCCGAACGAGGTCATGCCGAAGAAGTGCTCGCCGAAGGCGATCAGCCACTTGCCGACGGGCGGGTGCACCACGAACTCGGCGGTGCGCTGCATCACGTCGACGTTGCCCGCCGTGATCTGGGCGTTCGCGTCCTCGGCCCAGTTGCGTTCGTAGCCGAACTTCAGGAGCGAGTACGCGTCCTTGGCGTAGTAGGTCTCGTCGAAGACCAGCTTGTTCGGGTAGGCGAGGTTGGGCAGGCGCAGCACGAAGGCGACGGCGGTGACGAGCAGCGTCACCACCCAGCCGCGGAGCCGGTCGGCCGGCATCGGGTCGCGCAGCCGGTCCACGGTGCTCGCCGGGGTCGGCACGGCGGCCGGGACGGGCGGCTGGTCCTCCGCGGGGGGCGCAAGCTCCAGCACCGGCCGCGTCACGTCGACACTGTAGTCAGCGCTCCCTGTGATCTCTGTGATCCTTGACGGCGTGCAGGAGACCGGAACCGCCGCCGAGCCGGGCGTCCTCGTCCTCGCCGGGACGCCGATCGGCGACGTGGCCGACGCCTCGCCCCGCCTCCGGGCCGAGCTGGCCGGCGCCGACGTCATCGCCGCGGAGGACACGCGGCGCTTCCGGGCGCTGCTGCAGCGGATGGGCGTCACCACCTCCGCCCGGGTCGTGTCCTACTTCGAGGGCAACGAGGCCACCCGTACGCCCGAGCTCGTCGAGGCCCTGACCGGCGGCGCCCGCGTCGTCGTCGCGACCGACGCCGGGATGCCCTCAGTGTCCGACCCCGGCTTCCGGTTGGTCGCCGCCGCCGTCGCGGCCGGGGTCCGCGTGACGGCCGTCCCCGGGCCGTCCGCCGTGCTCACCGCGCTGGCCGTCTCCGGCCTGCCCGTCGACCGCTTCTGCTTCGAGGGCTTCCTGTCCCGCAAGGCCGGTGAGCGCTCCCGCCAGCTCGCCGCGCTCGCCGAGGAGCCGCGCACGATGGTCTTCTTCGAGGCCCCGCACCGGACGGCGGAGACGCTCGCCGCGATGGTCGAGGCTTTCGGGCCCGGCCGCTCCGGCGCGGTCTGCCGCGAGCTGACCAAGACCTACGAGGAGGTCGTGCGCGGACCGCTGGCCGAGCTCGCCGCCTGGGCGGCCGCCGAGGTGCGCGGCGAGGTCACGCTGGTCGTGGCCGGCGCCGAGGCCCGGGTCGTCGACCTGGACGCCGCCGCGGCCGAGGTGGCGGACCTCGTCGCCGCCGGCGCCCGCCTCAAGCCCGCCGTCGCCGAGGTCGCCGAGCGCGAGGGCATCGCGCGCAACGCCCTGTACGCGGCCGCGCTGGAGCTGACCCGGCGCCCGGTCAAGACCTAGGCATGAACGCCCCCTGAGCCTGTCGAAGGGCCTCGAAGAGGTCGGGGTCCTCGCCTCCTCGGGAGCGCCGACCCGTTCCGGGCCCTTCGACGAGCTCAGGGGGCGTTGAAGGGCGACGCGCCCCCTGAGCCTGTCGAAGGGCCTCGAAGAGGTCGGGGTCCTCGTCTCCTCGGGAGCGCCGACCCGTTCCGGGCCCTTCGACGAGCTCAGGGGGCGTTGAAGGGCGACACGCCCCGTGAGCCTGTCGAAGGGCCTCGAAGAGGTCGGGGTCTTCGTCTCGTCGGGAGCGCCGACCCGTTCCGGGCCCTTCGACGAGCTCAGGGGGCGTTGAAGGGCGACGCGCCCCCTGAGCCTGTCGAAGGGCCTCGAAGAGGTCGGGTCCTCGTCTCGTCGGGAGTGCCGAGCCGTTCCGGGCCCTTCGACGAGCTCAGGGGGCGTCGTGCTTCGACAAGCTCAGGGGTCGTGGCAGAGGATCGGCACGTGGAACGCAAGACCGACCGGACCGAGCTCCCCGACGCGCCCGACCCCCTGCCGGGGCCGGTGGTCGACACCCACTGCCACCTCGACATCACCGAGGAGTTCTCGGGACTGGACGCCGAGGACGCGCTGGCTCGCGCGGCCGCGGTCGGGGTCACCCGGATCGTGCAGATCGGCTGCGACGTGGAGCAGTCGCGCTGGGCCGTGGACCTCGCCCGTACGCAGCCGTCCGTCGTAGCCGGCGTCGCCCTGCACCCGAACGACGCCGCGCGGCTCGGCCTCCTCTCCCGCAGCGCCCTGGACGAAGGGCTCGCGGTCGTCGAGTCGCTCGCCGGGGACCCGGAGGTGCGGGTGGTGGGGGAGACCGGGCTCGACTTCTTCCGGACGCCCGAGTCCGCCGGGCAGGCCGTGCAGCGCGAGTCCTTCGCCGCGCACATCGCGTTCGCGAAGGCGTACGACCGGACGCTGGTCATCCACGACCGCGACGCGCACGCCGCCGTCCTCGACGTGCTCGACGCCGAGGGGGTGCCGGACCGCGTGGTCATGCACTGCTTCAGCGGCGACGAAGCGTTCGCGCGGGCCTGCCTCGACCGCGGCGCGCACCTCTCCTTCGCGGGCACGGTGACCTTCAAGGCGAACGCGCACCTGCGCCGGGCGCTCGCGATCACCCCGCTCGACCGGGTCCTCGTCGAGACCGACGCCCCGTTCCTCACGCCGACGCCGTTCCGCGGGCGGCCGAACGCCTCCTACCTCGTGCCCGTCACCGCGCGCGCCATGGCGGAGGTCCGCGCGATCCCGCTCGACGAGCTGTGCCGCGCGCTCGACGCGAACGCCGACGTCGCCCTGGGCGGTTCGTGGCCGGTGTACGACGCGGCCCGGCCGGGCGCCTGAGGTGGAGCTCGCCGACGTCCTGGCCCGGCGGCGGATGGTCCGGCGCTACGACCCGGACCTCCCCGTCGACGCCGAGGCGCTCGAGGTTGTGCTCGCCGCAGCGCTCCGGGCCCCGTCCGCCGGGTTCACCCAGGGCGTCGCCCTCCTCGTGCTCGAGGCGCCGGAGGAGCGGGAGCGCTTCTGGGCGGCGACCGTGCCCGCCGCGCCCGGGTCCGGGCCCGAAGAGCCCGAGCCGGTGGCGCGGCCGAACCGCTGGCTCGACGGCATGCGCACGGCGCCGGTCCTGGTCCTCGTGCTGACCAGCCGGGAGGCCTACCTCGACCGCTACGCCGAGCCCGACAAGGGCTGGACCGACCGGGACGAGGACCGCTGGTCGGCGCCGTACTGGTTCGTCGACGCCGGCATGGCGGCGATGGCCATGCTGCTGCGCGCCGTGGACCTCGGTCTCGGGGCCTGCTTCTTCGGCGTGCCGGTCGACCGGGTCGAGGCGGTGCACGCGGCCTTCGGGGTCCCGCCGGACCAGCTGGGTGTCGGCGTCGTGAGCCTCGGGCACCCGGTCACGCAGGGGGACCGCGGCAGCCGGGGCTCGCCCGCGCGCCGTGTCCGTCGGCCCGCCGACGAGCTCGTCCACCGCGGGGCCTGGTAGCCCCGCGTCCGGTCTCCCCGGCGCTCCCTCTGCGAGGTGGTGCACGTCGCCGCGCCCGAGATCTGTCGAGATCGGCCCGAGATCGTAGAAACGTCAAGTTTGACGTCCTCTCAGGGTCTCGTTATGGTTCCGTGACCTTTGCGGCCGGAGCGGCCGCTTGACTCGACCGGCCCGTCCTCGGGCCCCTCAGGAGCAGCGTGCGCGCCATCGTTCCCGTGATCGCCGGTGCGGCGGTCCTCGCCGTCGGCGGCGGTTCCCTCGCCTACGCCGGGCTGCGGTCCGACGTCACCCTGGCCGTCGACGGCCAGGCCGGCCAGGTCGTCAGCACCAGCGCGCAGACGGTCGGCGACCTGCTCGGCGCGCAGCACATCACCGTCGGCCCGCACGACGTGGTCGCACCCTCCGCGGCCAGCGAGCTGCACGACGGCACCCTGGTGTCGGTCCGCTACGGGCGCCAGGTGACGGTGACCGTCGACGGTGCGCCGCAGACCCTGTGGACGACCGCGACCGACGTCGGCAGCGCGATCACCGCGCTCGGCCTCGACACCACCGGCGCCGACCTCTCCACCAGCCGCAGCGCGCCGATCGGCCGCGAGGGCCTTGCGGTCTCCGTGGCGACGCCCAAGCGCGTCACCGTCCAGGCCGCTGGCAAGAAGCGCACGCTCACCACGACCGGTGCCACCGTGGGCATGGCGCTCAAGGCCGCGGGCATCACCCCCGACGCCGACGACGAGGTCAGCCTGCCGGTCACGACCACGCTGACGAACGGCGCGAAGGTCCGCTTCACCCGCGTCGACGTCCGTTCGACCACCAAGCGCAGCGACGTGGACCACAAGACCGTCGAGAAGAAGTCGTCCTCGCTCGAGCGCGGCAAGACGAAGACCACGACCGCCGGGCGCGACGGCTCCCGCACCACCACCTACCGCGTGGTCTCCCACGACGGCAAGGAGGTGAGCCGCAAGGCCACGAAGTCGGTCGTCACCCGCAAGCCCGTGACCCGCGTCGTGGTCGTCGGCACCAAGGCCCCGAAGCCCAAGGAGGTCTCGACGTCGACCTCGGGTGTCGCGAACGTCGGCCTGTGGGACAAGATCGCCCGGTGCGAGTCGGGTGGGAACTGGTCGATCAACACCGGCAACGGGTACTACGGCGGGCTGCAGTTCAACCTGCAGACGTGGCGCGCGTACGGCGGCACCGGCCGTCCGGACCAGCAGAGCAAGGCGGCCCAGATCGCCGTCGCCGAGCGTGTCCGCAAGGCCTCCGGGCTGAGCGCCTGGTCCTGCGCCTGAGCACCTCCCGTCCCGGTCGGGGGCGGGTCCGCTGAGCCTCCTGGACCCCCGGTCCGTCCGGGAGATCGCGGCCCGCCTCGACCTGCGCCCGACCAAGCAGCGCGGGCAGAACTTCGTCGTCGACGCGAACACCGTGCGCCGCATCGTCGCCGTCTCCGGCGTCGGGCCCGACGACGTGGTGCTCGAGGTCGGCCCCGGGCTCGGGTCGCTGACGCTCGGCCTGCTCGAGGTCGCCGACCGGGTGGTCGCCGTCGAGATCGACGAGCTGCTGGCCGGCGAGCTGCCGCGCACGGTCGCCGAGCGGCTGCCCGACCGCGCCGACCGGCTGGACGTCGTCACCGCCGACGCGATGCGCGTGACCGAGCTGCCCGCGACGCCGACGGCGGTCGTCGCCAACCTCCCGTACAACGTGGCCGTGCCGGTCCTGCTGCACCTGCTGGCGACCTTCCCGGAGTGGCAGCGCGGGCTGGTGATGGTGCAGGCCGAGGTCGCCGACCGGATCAGCGCGGCGCCCGGCTCGAAGATCTACGGCATCCCGTCGGTGAAGACGGCCTGGTACGCCGAGGCGTCCCGCGCGGGCTCCGTGTCGCCGACGGTCTTCTGGCCGGTGCCCAACGTGGACTCCGGGCTGGTGGCCCTGCGCCGGCGCGAGCCCCCGGCGACGACGGCCTCGCGGGAGGACGTGTTCGCGCTCGTCGACGCCGCGTTCGGCCAGCGCCGCAAGATGCTGCGCTCGGCGCTGTCGGGCTTTGTCGGCTCGTCGGCGGCCGCCGTGGAGGCCCTGGAGGCGGCCGGCGTCGACCCGCAGGCGCGCGGCGAGGTGCTGGACGTGACCGCATTCGCCAGGATCGCCGAGCAGCTCGGGCGGACACGCTAACGTTCCGTGAATGGCTTCGCCCCTGCCGCCGTCCCCGGTCGGCGTGCACGTCCGGGCGCCCGCCAAGATCAACCTCGCGCTGAAGGTCGGCGCGCCCCGGCCTGACGGCTACCACCCGCTGGCGACCGTCTACCACGCCGTGTCGCTCTACGACGACGTGCACGCCGAGTGGGCCGAGCCGGACGAGTTCGAGCTCGCGGTGTCCGGCGAGGGCGTCGAGGACGTGCCCGTCGACGACACCAACCTGGCGCTCCGCGCAGCCCGCCTGCTCGCCCGCGTGCACGGCGGCCAGGACCGGCTGGGCGTCCGGCTGACGATCCGCAAGGCCATCCCCGTCGCCGCCGGCCTGGCCGGCGGTTCCGCGGACGGGGCCGCCGCGCTGCTGGCCTGCGCGACGCTGTGGGACATCGACCTCGCGCCGGAGGTGCTGCGCCACCTCGGGGCCGAGCTCGGCAGCGACGTGCCCTTCGCGCTCCTGGGCGGCACGGCCGTCGGTGGTGGCCGCGGGGAGGACGTCGCCCCGGCGCTGGCCCGGGGCAGCTACCACTGGGTGCTGGCCTTCGGCCACCAGGGCCTCTCGACCCCGGAGGTCTACCGCCGCTTCGACCAGCTCGTGCCGGACCCGACGCCGCCCGAGGTCCCGCCCGACCTGATGAACGCGCTCCGCGGCGGCGACCCGTACGAGCTGGGGGCCGCCCTGACCAACGACCTGCAGCCGGCCGCCCTCACCCTGCGGCCCGCCCTGCGTCGCGTCCTCGACACCGGCCTCGAGCTCGGCGCCGTCGGCGCGGTGGTGTCCGGCTCTGGCCCGACCTGCGCCTTCCTCGTCGAGGACGAGGAGGACGCCGTCGACCTCGTCGTCGCCCTGAGCGCGGAGGGCATCGCGCGCAAGGTCCTGCGCGCCACCGGTCCGGTCGTCGGGGCCCGCGTCGTCGGCTGAGCCGTCGGACGGGCTCTCCCCGGCCGTGCCGGCGTACGGCTAGCGGTGGTGGCCGCGCCGGGCGAGGTAGAGGTGGGTCGTGGTCCCGGTGCCGTCCGGCTGCCGGATCGCGATCGTGTGCCGCCCCGGCCCGGGCCTGACCAGGGCGACCCAGCCCGCCGCCACCAGGGTCGTCGAGGTGACCGACGGGTCACCGAACAGGTTGTTCGTCGGCAGGTCCACCCGGACGAGTCGCGAGACCCCCTTCACCACCGGCACGACCCGCCCGTCGAGCCTCACCTCGGGCGCGCCCTGCTGGTCGAGCAGCCGCAGCGCCTCGGCCCGCAGCCCCGCCTCGCTCGTGTCCGGGTTGCCCGCCAGGACCTGCTCGTACGCGCTCTGCTCCCACACGCGGGCCCCGACGAACACCCGGTCGTTGGCCCGCAGCCGGCAGGACAGGTCGGGGACGTCGGGACCCAACGGCGCGAAGGGCGCGACGACGTTCACGAAGCGCACGCACCGCGCCACGACGTACGGGTTGCTCTCGTCGGCGGGCAGCTCGAGCACCGTGCGCCACAGCTCGCCGACGAGCCGGCCCGCGACGCGGTCGTTCCGGGGCACCGCGCCCGCCGACGGGGCGAGGCCCACCAGCACCACCAGCGCGAGCACCAGGGCCAGCGCCGCCCGCCTGCCGTTCCGAGGACCGTCCACCGTGCGTCTCCCACCCGTGAGCCCGTGCCGCCCGGACGGACCCGGGCACGGCCACGCTGGCACCGTCCGCGTTCGGGTGTGAAGTGGGTCACCTCGTGCTTGTGCAGCCGTGCCCCCGTGTGCTGCGGGGTCGCGGTCGGGTCGGGTCGGGTAGTGGCTAGGTTCCCCGGCGTGACTGCTCCCGCCGCCGCGGCCCGGCTCGTCCGCCCCCTGCGCCCGCGCGACCCGACGGAGCTGGGGCGGGTGGCCTCCCCGCTGGAGCTGCTCACCGACCTGTGCTTCGTCGTCGCGGTCGGCCAGGCGGCCGAGGCCCTGCACCACGGGCTGACCCACGGCCACGTCGGGGCGGCCCTGCTGGGCTACCTGATGGCCTTCTTCTCCATCTGGTGGGCCTGGCTGAACTTCAGCTGGTTCTCCTCCGCGTACGACAACGACGACGTCGGCTTCCGGCTGCTGACGATCCTGCAGATCGTCGGCGTGCTGACGCTCGCGGGCGGGATCGCGACGCTCGCCGAGGGGGTCGAGGAGGGGTCGGGGCACTTCGGGCTGGTGATCGTCGGCTACGTGATCATGCGGGTCGGGCTGGTGCTGCAGTGGCTGCGCGCGGCCGGCAGCGACCCGGTGCACCGGCGGACCTGCCTGCGCTACGCCCTCGGCATCGTCGTCGTCCAGGTCGGCTGGGTCGGGTTCTTCTTCGCCACCCGCGTCGACGCCCAGGTCGTCCCGCTCTTCGCCGCGCTCGTCGTGTGCGAGCTCCTGGTCCCCGCGTGGGCCGAGCGTGCCGGCCGGACGACCTGGCACCCGCACCACATCGCCGAGCGCTACGGCCTGTTCTTCATGATCGTGCTGGGCGAGACGATCCTGGCGTCGACGCTGGCCGTGCAGGAGGGGTTCACGGGGCCGGGCGAGCACCGCCTGGAGCTCGCCTCGGTGACGCTCGGCGGGGTGCTCGTCGTCTTCGGGCTGTGGTGGCTCTACTTCTCGCGCGAGGCGGCCGGGGTGCTCGAGCGGGCGCAGCGCGACGGCACCGGCGTGGAGTACCTGTTCGGCTTCGGCCACTACGTGATCTTCGCCGCGGCGGCCGCCGTGGGCGCCGGGCTCGCGGCGCGCGCCGAGTACGTGGCCGAGCCGGGGGACGGCCACCTGGACCTCGTCACCTCCGCGGCCGTGACGGTCCCGGTCGCGGTCCTGCTGCTGGCCATGTGGGCGGTGCACCTGCGCCTGCACGACGGGTCGCGGCGGACGGCCCTGCCCTTCTTCGGCGCGGCCGTGGTCGTGCTGCTCGGGACCCCGCTGCCCTTCTCCGAGCTGCTCGCCGGCGCCGTGCTGGCCGTCCTGGTCGTGCTGGAGACCCGTCTCGCCGGGGAAGAGCCGCCGCTCGAGGCGCTGGTCGCCGACTGAGCCGGGCGGCTGGTTCAGGCGGGCTCGCCGTACGAGGCCAGCAGCCGGCGCAGTCCGTCGGCCAGGCCGGCGCGCTCGGGTTCCGCGAGGCCGGCCAGCAGCTCGCGCTCCGCGCCGAGCAGGTCGACCAGCGCGCCGTCGACCGTCGCCCGGCCCTGGTCGGTGAGCTCCACGCGGACCGACCGTCGGTCGTCGGGGTCGCTGTCGCGGCGGACCAGGCCGCGCGAGACGAGCCGGTCCACGCGGTTGGTCATGGTCCCGGAAGTGACGCCGGTCGCCCGGACCAGCGCCCCCGGCGAGGCGCGGTAGGGCTCCCCGGACCGGCGCAGCGCGGCCAGCACGTCGAACTCCCAGCCCTCGAGGCCGTGCCGGCTGAAGGCGGCCGCCCGGACGCGGTCGACGTGGCGGGCCAGCCGGTCGACCCGCGACAGCACCTCCATGGGGGAGGTGTCGAGGTCCGGACGTTCGCGGCGCCAGGCGAGGACGACGTCGTCGACCTCGTCACGGGCGTCGCTCACGCGGTCAGGCTAGGGGGTCGGTCTCTCGACGTCGAGAGATGTCGCTGTCCTCGCGCGGCATGGTCGCGGCGAGCGCGACGATCCCCGCGCACAGGACGGCCGGGACGGCCATGGCGTGGTGGATGCCGACGTGGCGCACGAGGAAGCCGATGACGGCCGGGCCGGCGAGGAAGGCGGCGTAGCCGAAGGTCACGACGACGGCGAGCACCCGGCCGCCGCCGAGGTGGCCGGCGACGGCGTACACCTGCGGGGCGATCATGCCGACGCCGAGCCCGACCAGCGCCCAGCCGGCGACCAGCAGGGGCAGCGAGCTGACCAGCGTCACGGCGAGGTAGCCGAGGGCGGCGCTGACCCCGCCGAAGCGGACGATCGCCCGGCGCCCGAAGCGGGTCACGAGCCGGTCGCCGAACAGCCGGATGACGACCATGAAGCCGCTCACCGCGACCAGGCCGACCGCGCCGGTGGTGGGGTCGACCCGGGCGACGTCGGTGATGTGGATCGAGGACCAGTCGACCGCGGTGCCCTCGGACAGGCCGAAGGCGAGGGCCATGACCCCGAGCACGTACGCCGCCCGCGGGATGCGGATCCGGCCGCCCTCGGCGTCGCGGTGCTCGACGGGCGCGGCGGTGGGGGCGACCCGGACCAGGACGACGAGCACGACGACCGCCACGGCGGCGAGCGTGAGGAGCAGGGGCGTCACGATCGCGCCGCCGGCGAGCCCGAAGGCGGCGGCGAGGCCGAGGACGGCCGCGGCGCCCAGCAGGTTGCCGATGGAGAAGAAGGCGTGGAAGGAGCTCATCACCGGACGCCGGCGGGCCTGCTCCACCTGGACGCCGATCGCGTTCATGGCGACGTCCATGGCGCCGTTCCCGAGGCCGAGCAGCGCGGCACCGACGACGGCCACGGGGTAGCTGTCGGCGAGGCCGAGGGTGACGACGGCGGCGACGAGGACCGGCAGCGCCACGAGGGCGATGCGCCGGGCGCCGACGACGTCGGAGAGCCGGCCGCCGACCTGCATCGACGTGATGCCCGCGATCCCGGCGAGGAAGAGCATCAGCGCGATCTGCCCGTCGCTGACCGCGAGCTTGTCGCGTAGCGACGGCAGGCTGCCGCCCCAGCCGCCGATCAGCAGGCCGTTCACGGTGAACATCAGCGTCACCGCCGTCCGGGCCAGCGGTGCGGCGAGCGGGTGGGACGCCGGGGCGGCCGGCGAGACGGGCGCGACGGAGGCGGTCACGGGTACTCCTTCTTAAACGTTACAGAAGCAGGGTAGACGAGGTGGCCGGGCCGGTGCAAGCGTCCGCCGGGACGCGCCGGGTGACGACGGGGGCACCCGCTGCGTACGCTGGTGCCGGCCGGTCCCCGGTCGGTCTCTCGGACGGCCAGGGCCTCGCCGCACGAAGCGATCCCCGGTTGGTCTGCCGGCAGGGCCCGCCTGACTTTGAATCAGGACCAGCGACGTAGGTTCGACTCCTACCCGGGGAGCAAGGCGCCGGCGGCCAGCGGGCGCAGGCTCAGGACAGACAGGACGTGCGTGTGCCCGTGAGCGGTGCTGTGCCCCCGACCTCCACCCTCGAGGGCGGACCCGTGTCGGCCGTCGTCATCCTTGCCGCCGGCGAGGGCAAGCGGATGCGGTCGTCACGCTCCAAGCTGCTGCACGAGATCGCCGGGCGCACGATGCTGAGCTACGCCGTCGACGCGGCGACCGAGCTGCAGCCGGAGCACGTCGTCGTGGTCGTCGGCCACCTGCGCGAGCAGGTCGAGGCCCACCTCGCCGAGATCGCCCCGCACGTCACCACGGTCGTCCAGACCGAGCAGCGCGGCACCGGCCACGCCGTCCAGGTCGCGCTGGCGGCCCTGCCCGACCTCGCCGGCGACGTGCTCGTCACGTACGGCGACGTCCCCATGCTGACCTCGGACACCCTGGTCGAGCTCGTGGCCGACCACCGCGGCGCCCGTACGGCCGTCTCGGTCCTCACCGCCCGCGTCGCCGACCCGACGGGCTACGGCCGGATCGTCCGTGGCGCCGGGGACGACGTGCTCGCGATCGTCGAGGAGCGCGACGCCAGCGAGGCGCAGCGGGCCATCCACGAGATCAACTCCGGCATCTACGTCTTCGACCCGCAGACGCTGCGCGAGGGTCTGGCCCAGCTCCGCCCCACCAACGACCAGGGCGAGCTCTACCTCACCGACGTGGTCGGCCTGGCGCGCGAGGCGGGCCGGACCGTCTCCGCCTTCGCGACGCGGGACGCCTGGCAGACCGAGGGCGTGAACGACCGGGTGCAGCTCGCGCGGATGAACGCCGAGGTCAACCGGCGCATCCTCGACGGCTGGATGCGGGCCGGCGTGACCGTCGTCGACCCCGCGTCGACCTGGGTGCACGCCTCGGTCGACCTGGCGGAGGACGTGACGCTGCTGCCGCAGACCTCGCTCGAGGGGGCCACCTCCGTGGCCGCCGGGGCGACGGTCGGGCCGAGCACGACGCTCGTCGACGTCGAGGTGGGGGAGGGCGCCACCGTCGTCCGCACCCACGGCTCGCTCGCCGTCGTCGGCGCCGGCGCGACCGTGGGCCCGTACGCCTACCTCCGTCCGGGGACCGTGCTCGGCGAGCGCGGCAAGATCGGCACCTTCGTCGAGACGAAGAACGCCCAGATCGGCGCGCGCGCCAAGGTCCCGCACCTCACGTACGCGGGCGACGTCGAGATCGGCGAGGACGCCAACATCGGCGCGGGCGTGATCTTCGCCAACTACGACGGCGTCACCAAGTCGCGCACGAGCGTCGGCCGGGCGAGCTTCGTCGGCAGCGACTCGACCCTCGTGGCCCCGGTCACCGTGGGCGACGGCGCGTACGTCGGCGCGGGTTCCACGCTCACCGGCGACGTCGGCGCGGGCGAGCTGGCCGTCAGCCGCGCCCGCCAGCGGAACGTCCCCGGCTGGGTCGCCCGCAAGCGCGCCGGCACCAAGACGGCGGCCGCGGCCGAGGCCGCCTCCGCGTCGTCGGGGGCTCCCGACGGCGGCACCCCGTCACCCGACCCGTCCGGCGACGACCCCGTCCGGCTGCCCGAGCAGACCGAGACCGTCGTCCCCGCCCCCCTGAGCGACCAGGCGGTCGTGCCGCCCGGCTCCGACCGACCCGACACCAACGAGAGGGAGTCGTGACCGGCTTCAAGCGGCCGAACGTCAAGCACCTGATGCTGTTCTCGGGGCGTGCGTACCCCGAGCTGGCCCAGGAGGTCGCCGAGATCCTGGACGTGGACATCGTCCCGACCCGAGCGATCAGCTACGCCAACTCCGAGATCTACGTCCGCTTCGAGGAGTCGGTGCGCGGCAGCGACGCCTACGTCCTGCAGAGCCACGCCGCTCCGGTGAACGAGTGGCTGATGGAGCAGCTGATCATGGTCGACGCGCTCAAGCGCGCGTCCGCCAAGCGCATCACCGTGGTCGCGCCCTTCTACCCGTACGCGCGCCAGGACAAGAAGCACCGCGGCCGTGAGCCGATCTCGGCCCGCCTGGTCGCCGACCTGTTCAAGACGGCCGGGGCCAACCGGATCATGTCGGTCGACCTGCACGCGGCGCAGATCCAGGGCTTCTTCGACGGGCCGGTCGACCACCTGTGGTCGCTGCCGGTGCTCGCCGACTACGTCGAGCAGCGCTACGACAAGTCCGAGATGACCGTCGTCTCGCCCGACGCCGGTCGCGTCCGCCTCGCCGACATGTGGAGCGACCGGCTCGGTGTGCCGCTGGCGATCATCCACAAGCGGCGCGACCACGACGTCGCCAACACCGTCGTCGTGCACGAGGTCGTCGGTGAGGTCGAGGGCCGGGTCTGCCTGCTCGTCGACGACATGATCGATACCGCCGGCACGATCTGCCAGGCCGCCGAGGCGCTCGTCGCCCGCGGGGCCAAGGCCGTCATCGCCGCGGCCACGCACGCCGTGCTCTCCGGCCCGGCCGTCGAGCGGCTGACGGCGTCGGCGTTCGAGGAGGTCATCGTGACCAACACCCTCCCGCTGACGCCCGACCGCCGGTTCGAGGCGCTGACCGTCCTCTCCATCGCCCCCCTGATCGCCCGCGCGATCCGCGAGGTGTTCGAGGACGGTTCCGTGACGAGCCTGTTCGACGGGCAGAGCTAGCCCGCCTGGCCGTCGATGTCGCTGGTCCAGAGCGCTCCCTGAGCCTGTCGAAGGGCCCGGAACGGGTCGGCGCTCGGGAACCAGACGACGGAACACAGACGCTGACCTCTGCGAGGCCCTTCGACAGGCTCAGGGAGCGTGGGCGGGACCGATTCGGGCGTACGGCTGTGGTCGGCTAGTCTTCTGAGGTTGCCTCGGCGAGGGTCGCAGACCGTGATCGACAGGGCACCGGCTCCGCGCGGGCCGGCCTGTCGCCCGCTGCGCACCTCCCGGTGCTGACATCCGAGTCCACACACGTCGTTCGAAGCAGTCGTTCGCAATATCGCAAGGAGTTCGTCCGTGCCCGAGGTCACGATCATCGCCGAGGCGCGCACCGAGTTCGGCAAGGGTGCTGCCCGCCGTATCCGTCGTGCCGACAAGATCCCCGCCGTCCTCTACGGGCACGGCACGGATCCGGTCCACATCACGCTGCCGGGTCACGAGACCCTGCTCGCGCTGCGCACCGCCAACGCGCTGCTCTCTATCCAGCTCGACGGGGGCTCGCAGCTCGCCCTGCCGAAGCAGGTCCAGCGCGACCCCATCAAGCGCACCATCGAGCACGTCGACCTGGTGCTCGTCCGTCGTGGCGAGAAGGTCACCGTCGACGTCGCCGTCGTCCTCCAGGGCGAGGCCGCTCCCGAGGCCCTCGTCGACCTGGTCGCGTCGACCGTGTCGATCGAGGCCGAGGCGACGCACATCCCGACCGAGGTCTTCGTCTCGATCGAGGGCCTGCCCGTCGGCACCCAGATCACCGCCGGCGAGCTGCAGCTCCCCGAGGGCTCGACCCTGTCGGGTCTCGACCCCGAGGCGCTCATCGTCAACCTGACGGCCGCTCCGACGGCCGCGCAGATCGACGCCGAGCTGGCCGAGGCCGAGGCCGAGGTCGGCATCGAGCCGACGCTCGCCGAGGACGCCGAGGGCAACGAGGCGCCCGAGCAGCCGGAGTCCTCCGACGAGGACCCCGAAGGCGCTGCGAACGCCTGAGCCTCCACCCGGAGGTAAGGCAGCATGCTCTGGCTGGTGGTCGGGCTCGGTAACCCGGGCCCGACCTACGCCGGTCACCGGCACAACGTCGGCTTCTTCGTCGTCGACGAGCTGGCCCGCCGGGGCGGCGCGCGCTTCTCCCCGGTGAAGGGGATCCGCGCCGAGACCGCCGACGTCCGCGTCGGTGCTCCCGGCGTCGACCAGCAGCGGCTGGTGCTCGCCAAGTCGCGTTCCTACATGAACGAGACCGGCGGGCCCGTCGCCGGGCTGATGAGCTACTACAAGCTCGAGCCCTCCGCCCTCGTCGTCGTGCACGACGAGCTCGACATCGACCCGGGCCAGCTCCGGGTCAAGCTCGGCGGCGGGGACAACGGCCACAACGGCCTCAAGTCGATCCGCCGCTCGCTCGGCACCGGCGACTACTACCGGGTCCGCATCGGCGTGGGCCGCCCGCCCGGGCGCCAGGACCCCGCCGACTTCCTGCTGAGCAACTTCCCGGCCTCCGCCCGCACGGACGTCGAGATCGAGGTGCAGCGCGCGGCCGACGCCGTCGAGTCGCTGGTCGAGCAAGGCCTCGAGCGCACCCAGAGCACCTTCAACTCCTGAGCCACGCTCAGCGCCGGACCGGGGGACCCCCGACGGCGTGGAGCAGCTCGGCCAGCGCCAGCTCGACCTGCTCCTCCGGCAGGCCCTGCTCGCGCCGCAGGATCTGCCAGGTCGTCGCGTCGCAGACCGTCACCACCTGGGCGGCCCTCCGACGACGGTCCTCGTCGGGCACCCCCTTGAGCAGGCTCCCGAACGCCGCCGTGCACCACGCGACGTGGTGCTCGCGGCCCTGCCGCGCGACCTCGGCGAGCCCCTCGACCCGGCCGGCGTCGGCGTACATCTTGGCGATCAGGTCCCCGTACGTCTCGTAGTGCTCGACCAGCGCGTGCAGGAGCACCGGCGCCGGGGCTCCGAGCCCGGCGGAGCGCGACGTGGCGATCCGCCCGAGCTCGCGTGCGGCCAGGGCGACCACGAGCCCGGCCTTGCTCCCGAACCGCCGCAGCACGGTCTGCACCGTCACGCCCGCGCTCCGGGCGACCTCGTCCAGCCGGACGAGGTCGTAGGGCGTGCGTGCGTACTCCACGAGGGTCGCGTCGAGGACGCGGTCCGCCGTCTCCTCGGCCCGCTGCGCGCGTACGGACATCGCGTACGGCCTATTCATGTGTGTTACGTTAACACCAATTGAGGCGAAGGGGCCGACGATGACGGGTGCGGGGACCACGACGACCGACGTGCGACGGGTGCCGACCCGGCTGGGCGAGCTGCAGGTCCACGTCAGCGGCGAGCCGTCGGAACAGCCGGCGGTCGTGCTGTGGCCGTCGATGTTCGTCGACCACCACACGTACGACCGGCTCCTGCCGCTCCTGCCCGGGCGGCGTCTCGTCAGCGTGGACGGCCCGGGGCTGGGCGGGAGCGACCCGCTGCGCCGGCCCAGCTCGATCGCCGAGGCCGCCGACGCCGCCGAAGAGCTGCTCACCGGACCGGCGGCCGCCGGTCTCGGGATCGACGGCCCGGTGGACTGGGTCGGGAACGCCTTCGGGGGCCACGTCGGCTACGAGCTCGCCGTGCGACCCGGGCTGCTGCGCAGCCTGGTGTCCGTCAGTGCTCCGCCCGAGTCCCTCCCGCCGGGGCTGGGTCGTCAGGTCGCCCTGCTGCTCCCGCTGCTGCGGGCCCTCGGACCCGTCGGGCCGGTCCGCTCGGCCATCCTGGGCAACCTGCTGAGCGACGCCTCCGCGAAAGACCCGGCGACCCGCCGGGTCGTGCTCGACAGCCTCGCCCGGCCGACCCGGCGCAGCCTGGCGCTCGCCGTCCGGTCCTTCATCGCCGGTCGGCGGGACGTGACGGGCCTGCTCCCGCGGCTGACCCTGCCGTGCCTGTTCGCGGCCGGTGGGGAGCGGGGGGACTGGAGCGCCCCGGACGCCCGTCGCGCCGCGTCGCTCGCGCCGGGGGCCACGGCCGTCGTGGTCGAGGGGGCCAGCACGCTCGTGCCTCTCGAGCAGCCGCACGCCCTGGCCGCCCAGCTCCGAAGCTTCTGGGGCGGGCTGACGACGTGACCGCCGCACCGCCGGGGTTGGCGGCTCTCGGTACAGTCTGACCAGTGAGTCTTGCGGGCCTGGTGAGCCTCTTCTGCACCGATCCTGTCGTCGCCGAGACGATCGGTGACGCACGCTCGCGCGCGCTCCCGGCCCTCGACCTGACGGCCCCTCCCGCGATGCGGCCGATGATCGCCGCGGCCCTGACCTCGGCGCTCGCCGAGGGCGGCGCCGACCGACCCGTGCTGCTGGTGACGTCGACCTACCGCGAGGCCGAGGACCTGACCGCGGCCTGCCAGTCGCTGCTCGGGACCGACGCCGTCGCCTACTACCCGGCGTGGGAGACGCTGCCGCACGAGCGCCTCAGCCCGCGCTCCGACACCGTCGGCCGTCGCCTCGCCGTCCTGCGCCGCCTCGCCGGGAACGACGAGCTCCCGCCGCCCCGCGTGGTGGTCGCGCCGGTGCGGAGCATCCTGCAGCCGCAGGTCAAGGGGCTGGCGGACCTCAAGCCCGTCCGGCTCGTCACCGGCGAGGACTTCGACACCAACGACCTGGCCACGGCCCTCGTCGGCGCGGCGTACAACCGGGTCGACCTCGTCGAGCGGCGCGGCGAGTTCGCGGTCCGCGGCGGGATCGTCGACGTGTTCCCGCCGACCGAGGAGCACCCGGTCCGCATCGACTTCTTCGGCGACACGGTCGAGGACATCCGCTACTTCACGGTGGCCGACCAGCGTTCGACAGACATCGTCGTCAAGGAGGTCGTGGCCTCGCCGTGCCGCGAGCTGCTGCTGACCGACGAGGTCCGCACCCGCGCGTTCGCGCTGTCGCAGGAGCACCCCGAGCTGATCGAGATGCTCGACAAGATCGCCCAGGGCCACGCGGTCGACGGCATGGAGGCGCTCTCGCCCGTGCTCGTCGACGGCATGGAGCTGCTGGTCGAGCTGCTGCCGAAGGGCGCGCAGGTGCTGGTCTGCGACCCCGAGCTGGTCCGCGGGCGGGCCATCGACCTCGTCCGGACGAGCGAGGAGTTCCTGCACGCGTCCTGGGCCGCCGCGGCCGGTGGCGGCAAGGCGCCGATCGACCTGGGCGAGTCCTCGTACCGGCCGCTGGCCGAGGTCCGCTCGACCGCGCTCGCCCGCGGGCTGTCCTGGTGGACCCTGTCGCCGTTCAGCGCGGGCCCCGAGGCCGGCGCCAAGGACGACGGCCCGCGGCACGGCGAGACCCGGGCCTCGGAGGGCTGGGGCGCGGGGAACGTCCGTACCGAGGACGGCGAGCTGGTCGACCTGAGCTCCGTCGCGCGCGAGGCGGGCGTGGTCAGCCGCACCATCGCCGGCCACCCCGTGGAGAGCTACCGCGGCGACACCGAGGCCGCGCTGCACGAGATCAGCGGCCGCGTCCGCGACGGCTGGCGCGTGCTGCTCATGGCCGAGGGCAAGGGCATCGCCGAACGCCTGGCCGAGGTGCTCGCGAACGAGGACCTCCCCGTACGCCGGCTCGAGTCGCTGACCGACCACCCGGCGCCGGGCATCGCCACCGTGGTGTGCGGCGAGCTGACGCAGGGCTTCGTCGCCGAGGGCCTCTCGCTCCTCGTGCTCACCGCCCGCGACCTCTCCGGCCAGCGCGCGCCCGACAAGGCGAGCCGCAAGATGCCGGCCCGCCGCAAGCAGACGATCGACCCGCTCGAGCTGAGCCCGGGCGACGCGGTCGTGCACGCCCAGCACGGCGTCGGGCGCTACGTCGAGATGGTGCAGCGCTCGGTCGGCAAGGACAGCACCCGCGAGTACCTCGTGATCGAGTACGCGCCGTCCAAGCGCGGCCAGCCGGGCGACCGCCTCTACGTCCCGATGGACGCCCTGGAGCAGGTCACCCGCTACGTCGGCGGCGAGAACCCGACCCTGGACAAGATGGGCGGCGGCGACTGGGCCGCCCGCAAGACCCGCGCCCGCAAGGCCGTCCGTGAGATCGCCGGCGAGCTGATCAAGCTGTACGCGGCCCGCCAGGCCACCCGCGGCCACGCCTTCAGCCCGGACACGACCTGGCAGCGCGAGCTCGAGGACGCCTTCGGCTTCGTCGAGACGCCCGACCAGCTGGCCGCGGTCGAGGAGACCAAGCGGGACATGGAGCAGGTCGTCCCGATGGACCGCCTGATCTGCGGCGACGTCGGCTACGGCAAGACCGAGATCGCGGTGCGCGCGGCGTTCAAGGCGGTGCAGGACGGCAAGCAGGTCGCCGTGCTCGTGCCGACGACGCTGCTCGTGCAGCAGCACCTGCAGACGTTCGCCGGGCGCTACTCCGGCTTCCCCGTGAACGTCGCCCCGCTCAGCCGCTTCCAGTCCGCGTCCGAGATCAAGGCGACGATGGAGGGCGTCCGCGAGGGCAAGGTCGACGTGGTCATCGGCACGCACCGTCTCCTCGGCGGCGAGATCCAGTTCAAGGACCTCGGGCTCGTGATCATCGACGAGGAGCAGCGCTTCGGCGTCGAGCACAAGGAGCAGCTCAAGCGCCTGCGCACCAGCGTCGACGTGCTCGCGATGTCCGCGACCCCGATCCCGCGCACGCTCGAGATGGCCATCACCGGCATCCGCGAGATGAGCACGATCGCGACCCCGCCGGAGGAGCGGCACCCGGTGCTGACCTTCGCCGGCCCGTACGACGAGGCGCAGGTGACCGCGGCCATCCGGCGCGAGCTGAGCCGCGAGGGCCAGGTCTTCTTCGTGCACAACCGCGTCTCCAGCATCGACAAGACGGCCAAGCGGATCACGGAGCTCGTCCCCGAGGCCCGCGTCGCGACCGCGCACGGCCAGATGGGGGAGCAGCGCCTTGAGCAGGTCATGGTCGACTTCTGGGAGCGTCGCGCCGACGTCCTCGTCTGCACGACGATCGTCGAGGCCGGCCTGGACATCAACACCGCGAACACCCTGATCGTCGACCGTTCCGACCAGCTCGGCCTGAGCCAGCTGCACCAGATCCGGGGCCGGGTCGGCCGTGGCCGCGAGCGCGGCTACGCCTACTTCCTCTACCCGCCCGAGAAGCCGCTGACCCAGACGGCGTACGACCGGCTGGCGACGATCGCCGCGCACACCGACCTCGGCGCCGGCATGGCGGTGGCCATGAAGGACCTCGAGATCCGCGGGGCGGGCAACATGCTCGGCGGCGAGCAGTCCGGCCACATCGCCGACGTGGGCTTCGACCTCTACATCCGCCTGGTCGGGGAGGCGGTCGCGGAGTACCGGGGCGACGCCGCCGAGCCCGAGCCGGAGATGCGGATCGAGCTCCCGATCGACGCGCACCTGCCGACCGACTACGTCGAGTCGGAGCGGCTGCGGCTGGAGATGTACAAGCGGCTCGCCGAGGTCCGGACCGAGGCCGACGTCAAGGCCATCGAGGCCGAGCTGCACGACCGCTACGGCGCGCCGACCCAGCCGACGCTCAACCTGCTCGAGGTCGCGCGGTTCCGGCTGCTCGCCCGCGAGGCGGGGATCACCGAGGTCGTGTCGCAGGGGAGCTACATCCGCTTCGGTCCGGCCGAGCTGCTGGACAGCAAGCAGCTGCGGCTCAAGCGCCTCTACCCGCGCAGCGTGATCAAGGAGACCGCGCGGCACATCCTCGTGCCGCGGCCGCTCGCCAGCACGATCGGCGGGCCCGCGGTCGAGGACCTCGCGCTGCTGCGCTGGTGCGCGCAGGTGGTCCGCGACATCTTCCTGGGCTGACCCGGGAGGGCGGCGCCGCCCCCGGCGGGGTCGTGGGGCGGGCCGGGGCCGACGGCTAGGATCGGCCACGCTCGGCTGCTCCGCCTACGTCTTGGAAGGTCCCATGCGTCCCTGGTCCCCGGCTGCACCGAAGCGCCGGCTCCGCCTCGTCGTCGCTGCCGCGGCGGTCGTCGCACTCGGCTCCGCCGCCGGCTGCGCGAACGCCAGCCCGTCGGTCGCCGCGTACGTCGACGGCACCCCGATCACCTCGAAGCAGCTCGACGCCGCCGTCGCGGGGGTCGGGGAGACGGTCCAGGAGGGCCAGCAGGTCTCGTCGCAGGCCGTCCTGGACGCCATGGTCCACGGCGTGATCGCCGACCACATCGCGGCCAAGAACAACATCGTCGTCACCGACGCGGAGCGGGACGCGGCGCTGCAGGGGTCCAACCTCGAGCCGCTGCTGCCGATCCCTGCGGCGGCGGAGGTCGCCCGCGACGTGGCCGACCAGCAGATCGTCGCGCAGAAGGTCGGCGCCCAGCCCTACCTCGACCAGGTGGCGCAGCAGCAGGTGACGGTCAACCCGCGCTACGGCGTCCTCGACGAGAAGCAGAAGCTGATCGTGCCCGAGTCGTCCGGCTCGCTCGCGAAGCCGGCGAGCCCCAGCGCCGCCCCCACGCCCTGACCGCCGCTGGTCCCGAGGACCACGTCGAGCCGCCCGTGAGCGAGGTCGACCGCCTCCTCGCGGTGATGCACCGGCTCCGCCGGGACTGCCCCTGGGACGCGGAGCAGACGCACCTCTCGCTCGTGCCCTACCTCGTCGAGGAGACGTGCGAGGTGGTCGAGGCGATCGAGACCGGCACGCCCGCCGACCTGCGCGAGGAGCTGGGCGACCTGCTGCTCCAGGTCGTGTTCCACAGCGAGCTGGCTGCGGAGGACGGGGCGTTCGACGTCCAGGACGTCGCCGCCGGCATCGCGGACAAGCTCGTCGCCCGCCACCCGCACGTCTTCGCGACCGAGGCGGCGCCGACCGACCCGCACGCCTCCTGGGAGCAGCGCAAGGCGGTCGAGAAGGGCCGCACGTCGGCGCTGGAGGGCATCCCCGAACGGCTCTCGGCCCTGGCCCGGGCCGCCAAGATCCTGTCCCGCGCCCGCTCGCGCCGGGTCCCTCTGGCGGTTCCCGACGAGGTCGAGCCGATCACCGACGAGGCGCTGGGGGAGGCCCTGGTCGCCCTCGTCGTCCGTGCGCAGGCGTCCGGGCTCGACGCGGAGCAGTCGGCCCGCCGCGCCGTACGCCGCCTCGAGCAGCGGGTGCGCGACGCGGAGCGCCGGGACTAGTGTCCGGGGATGGCTGAGCGGGAGACGCGACGTGACGTCGAGGCGGCCCTGGCTGCGCGGCGTGACCTGGGACCCGAGTACGACGACGCGGTCGCCGCAGGGCTCGCCGAACGCATGGACGAGCTGGTCGCGATCCGGCTGGCGCACGAGCGCGGCGACGTCTCGGAACGCCAGCTCGACCGTGAGGACGTGCGGACGAGCCAGCGGCAGCGCTTCGTGCTCGGGATCGTCTCCCTCGGCGCCGGCATCCCGGTCACGGCGATCTCGAGCGAGTCGGTCGTCATGGCCGCCGTCGCCTGGGCCGGCATCGTCGGCGTCAACGTCGCCGCCGCCTGGGGCGACCGCCGCCGCCGCTGACCGCTGCTCCCGACCGCGCCCCGCCCCGTACGACCAGGAGACGCTGACTCCCGACGGCCCGAAACACGGTTCCGGGGGTCGGGAGTCAGCGTCTCCTGGCGCTGGGGTTGCTGGCCGAGAGTCAGCCGGCGAGCGAACGGCTCCGCTGGCCGATGCCGAGCTCGCCGTACGGGTAGTCCGCCGCACCGAGGTCGCTGGCCGCGTCGAGGGCGGCGGTCTCCGCCTCGGTGAGGTGCAGGCCGGCGGCCTTGAGGTTCGTCTCGAGCTGCGCGGTCGTGCGGGCGCCGAGGATCGTCGACGTCACGCTCGGGCGGTCGGTGACCCAGGACAGGGCGACCTCGGCCATGGAGATGCCGCGGTCCTCCGCGACCTTCTGGACGGCGTCGATCGTGTTCCAGGTGCGCTCGGTGCCGCGCCGGTCGTACGCCTCCATGCCGCGCTCCGGGTTGTCGCCGAGGCGGGTCGCGCCGGTGGGGCGCTCGTCGCGCTTGTACTTGCCGGACAGCCAGCCGCCGCCGAGCGGGCTCCAGGGCAGCAGCCCCATGCCGACGTCGAGCGCGGCCGGGACGATCTCCCACTCGATCTCGCGGACGATCAGGCTGTACTGCGGCTGCAAGGTGACGGGCTCGTTCAGGCCGAGCGCGCGGGCCGTGTGCGCGGCCTTGGTGAGCTGCCAGCCGGTGAAGTTCGACAGGCCGTAGTAGGCGATCTTGCCCTGCTGGACGAAGCCGTCGAGCGTGCGCAGGGTCTCCTCGAGCGGCGTGAACGCGTCGAACGCGTGCACCTGGTAGAGGTCGACGTGGTCGAGGCCGAGACGGCCGAGCGAAGCGTCGAGCGCCCGGGTCAGCTGGCGGCGGGAGAGGCCGGAGGCGTTCGGCCCTTCGGTGACGGGGAAGCGGCCCTTGGTGGCCAGCACCACGCGGTCGGTGACGTCGGCGGGGCGGTTCGCGTACCAGCGGCCGATGATCTCCTCGGAGACCCCGCGGGTGTAGACGTTCGCCGTGTCGACGAAGTTGCCGCCGGCGGCGACGAAGGTGTCGAGCTGCTCGTGCGAGCCGGCCTCGTCGGTCTCGTTGCCGAAGGTCATGGTGCCGAGGCAGAGGCTGGAGACGGCGGTGCCGCTCGAGCCGAGGGTGCGATAGTCCATGACCGCAGTGTTACCCCGCCGTGACGCGGCTCAGCCCTCGCCCCGGGGCTCGGCCGCCTTCTTGTTCAGCAGCGCCTTCACCTTGTCGGGCAGGACGCCGGCCGCGAGCGCGGCGGCCTTGGTGCTGAGGGAGGAGGCCGCCACCTTGCTCTTCCCGGCCATCAGCGCCTCGAGCCCCTGGTGCGCGACCTTGGCCGGGTCGTCCTTGGGGGCCCGGCCCATGAGCGAGTCGTCGAGGTCGGCGCGCTCGAAGAAGGCGGTGTCGGTGGGACCGGGCATCAGCGAGGTGATCACGACGTCGGTCTCGGCCAGCTCCGACTGCAGGCCCTCGGCGAAGGACTGCACGAACGACTTCGACCCGTTGTAGACCGTCATGAACGGGCCCGGCATCGTGGAGGCGATGGACGAGGTGACGAGCACCCGGCCGGCGTCGGCCAGCACCATGTCGTCCAGGACGAGCTTGGCCAGGTGCACGGTGCCGAGGACGTTCAGCCGGATGACGTCCAGCTCGTCCTCCAGCCCGTTGTCGACGAACGCGCCGCCCCGGCCGATGCCCGCGTTCAGGCAGGCGACGGCCAGCGGGCGGCCGCCCGCGACGACGGCGGCGTAGAGGGTCTCGACGCCCGCGCCGGTCCGCAGGTCCGCGGCGACCTCGCGCACGTCGGCCCCGCGTGCCCGCAGGTCGGCGAGCTCCGCCACGGGCACCGGTGCCTCCGCGGTCACGAACAGGTCGTGCCCGCGGTCGGCGAGCTGGCGGGCGAGCTCGAGCCCGATGCCGCTGGAGGCCCCGGTGACGAGGGCGAGCGGGCGGGCGTCGGACGGGGAGCTGGTCATGGGTCCCGGTTACCCAGCGGTCCGGGCCGCAAGCGCCCGCGACCCCCGGGCCGGGGTTTCGCGACCTCGTCCTCGGGTAGGCGGCGGAGGCAGGACCGAACCGCCGAAGCTGGAGGAGCGCCGCCGTGAAGACCGACCAGATCGCCCCGCTGTACGCCGACCCCGGGCCCTTCGCGAGCGCGTACGTCGAGGTCAGCCGCGAGGCCGAGGACGGGGACCACCTGGCCGAGCTGCAGGCCCGGGCGGCGGCCGACCGGCTCGCCGAGCAGGGCGCCCCGGAGGCCGTCGTCGCGCAGGTGCTCGAGCGGCTCAGCGAGCCGCCGCACCTGCCGGCCCCGGTCAGCCGCTTCGTGGTGGCCACCGAGCGTGGCGTCCTGCTCGACGAGCTGACGCCGCGCCATCGCGCGCAGCCCGAGGCGACGTGGGGGAGCCTGCCCGACGTGTCCGGGTGGCTGACCGACGCCGACACCGCCGTCGACTTCGTGCTCGCGCTCGTGGACCACGAGGGCGGCGACGTCCGCCGCTACGCCGCGAACGCCGTGGCCCCCGAGGAGGAGGCGACGCGCGGCGGGCTGACCGAGTTCGAGCACAAGATCCGCGGGGGCGGCTGGGCCCACCTGCGCTACCAGCACCACGTGGAGAACGTCTGGCGCCGCAACGCGACCGACGTGGTGGCCGAGATCGATCGCCTCGTCCGCGACCACGACGTCGCCCTGGTCGTCCTCGCCGGTGACCCGCAGTCGCGCCAGCAGGTGCTGGCCACGCTGCCGGACATCGACGCCGAGGTGGTCGAGCTGGACGCCGGCGGGCGCAACGCCGACAGCGGCGACGACGCCCTCGAGCACGCCGTCGAGCAGGCGCTCCGCGACGAGGTGGTCCAGGAGAAGCTCGCGCAGGTCCACGAGCTCCGGGACCGCATGGGTCGTGACTACGCGGTCGCCACCGGGATCGGCGACGTCGTCGAGGCCTTCGTCCGCGGGCAGGTCGACCGGCTGCTGATCGACCCGGCGGCCGCCGCGGGCTTCACCGTCGAGCCGGGGCGGTACCCGGGGCTGGCGCTCGGCGCGGTCGCCGACCTCCCGGCGTCCCTGCCCGCCGACCGCGTGCTGGTCGCGGCCGCCGCCGTGACCGACGCCGACGTGGTCGTCAGCCGGGCGAGCACCCTCGGCGGCGCACCCGTGGCCGCGCTGCTGCGCTGGGACCAGCCCGCGCGGGGCGCCAGCGCCTGAACCGCGACCCGCCGCATCCGCCGGACCGCCGCAGCGAGCCCGCCCGCACCGAGCGAAGGAGCACCCATGACCGACCCCAGCCCCACCCACGCCGACCTGCCGCTGCCGGACTACGACCACCTGCCGCTCGCGTCGCTGGTGCAGCGCGTCCGCACCCTCGACGGCGCGGGCGTGCGGCAGGTGCTCGCGTACGAGCGGGCGCACGGCGACCGGCTCCCGGTCACGGAGGCGCTCGAGCAGCGTCTCGGCGAGCTCGACGGCGGCGCGGGACCGTCCGGCGGGTCGCCTCTCGGCGCCACCCCGGAGAAGGCCGGGCAGCCGGCCGCGCCGCGCGACGAGACGATGGCCACGGACGCCCCGCCGAACAACCCGCCGTCGCAGGGCGACCCCACGAACCCGGCCCAGCCGCGCACCTGAGGCGGCGCCGAGGGGAGCCGCTCGCCGGGCGGCGTCCGGGGTGCGACACTCGGGCCACCCGAGCCAGGAGGTCGCGTGGAGATCCCCGCCCTGCCGTTCGCGATCGGCGGGGTCGTCCTGACCTTCGCCGTCGCCGTCCTCGGCTGGTGGGTCGCCTCGCGGGTCGAGCGACGCCGTCGGACGGCCCGTCGGCTCGAGGCCGGTCGGCGCCCGCCGCCTCGGGACCTGGACGGTCCGCCGGAGCACCGCCCGCCTTCCTGACCGACTTCTCAGTTTCCGCACAGCCTGCTCCGAACCTTCGTACGCTCCTCCTGCCCGCGTGGGCGCAGGAGCTCGGGAGGTCGGCGTGGGACAGCAGCGGTACGCGACAGGTGCACGGCTGGCCGGGGTGGTGGTCCTGGCGCTGCTCGCCGGCGTCCTCGGGGTCGGACCCGCGTCGGCGGCGCCTTCCGACGTGCCCGCACCGGTGCAGCGGCTGGCGGCCGCCTCCGGTCACGACCTGACGGTCGGGCACGCGCGGGTGGCCGCGCACCGGACCGCGCTGCGGCTGCCCGACGACGACGACGACCAGGCCTGGCTCGAGGTCGACCCGCGCTGCGCCTCCGGCACCCACAAGGCCAAGGTGGCGGCCGCCGTCTTCACCTCGACGAAGGTCAGGCTCGACTACGTCCTGACCGGCACGGGGCTGCACAGGACCGGCACCGTCAGGACGAAGGCCGACCGGCCGGTGACGTTCACGCTCCCGTCGCTCCGCACGGGCGCCTACCGGCTCGCGGTCACGCTCCACGGCAGGACCGACGTCCTCGCGGACTCCGCCTTCGAGGTCCTGCCGTGCGTGCAGGTCAAGGCGAGCTGCCGGGCGCTGACCTTCACCA
Organism: Microlunatus spumicola; assembly: GCF_039536445.1. Classification (NCBI taxonomy): domain Bacteria; kingdom Bacillati; phylum Actinomycetota; class Actinomycetes; order Propionibacteriales; family Propionibacteriaceae; genus Microlunatus; species Microlunatus spumicola. Next base: position 168,207 of record NZ_BAAAYR010000005.1, read on the forward strand.
ACCCGGTCGGCAACCCGGCGGCGTACGGCCGCTACTCCGGGCACGGCAGGAGCCAGGACTTCGAGCTCGACCTCGCACCCGGCCAGTCGCTCACCGTGCGTGCTGACCACTCGAAGATCGACTACGACCTCACGGCGGACGAGTACGGCGACCTCGGGCACGGGACGGCCAAGGTCAGGCAGTCGTGCAGCCACGGGCCGGCGCAGCCCGGGGACCACGCCCTGCAGACCGTGGGCTTCGCGGCGTGCGCCCAGCCGGGGGCGCTCGCCTCCGTGCAGCTGAGCTGGTCGGTGCAGCCCTCGCTCAAGAGGGCCCGCTACGAGGTGCTCGACGCGCGCCAGCAGGTCGTCGCCCAGGGGTCGCTCAAGGGCGGACGGGACAAGGAGCTGGCCCTGGCCGAGGGCACGTACACCTACCGCAGCTTCGCGAACCGGCTCACCGAGCCCTTCGAGGAGATCTCCTTCGTCGTGCTGGCGTGCGTCGAGGTGACGCCGCGCTGCCGGGCGCTCGACCTGCGCAACCCGAACGCCGTGGCGGTGCTCGTGGTCGCCGAGGGGTCGGACGACGAGGACGCCGAGGCGGTCGTGGTGGGCGCCGGGAAGACGGTGACGGTGCCGTGGACCAGCACGGGCGCGTCCGTGACGGCCTACCTCGAGGTGGAGGACCCCGCCCGGTGGTCCTTCCTCAGCCTCGCGTCCCCGGCGCCCTGGGACGAGGACGTCGCGGAGACCACCGTCCCGCAGAACTGCTGACCTGCCGGGCGAACCGCCGAGGCGGCGCGGCGGCCGTGCGCCGTCGCGCCGTTAGGGTGGGCCCGACACCCGGTCGAACCCGACGCTGACGCGCGGGCAGCAGCGAAAGGCGGTGCTCGTGGCGAGTATCGAGTTCATCGGAGCACGCGAGATCCTCGACTCCCGTGGCAACCCCACGGTCGAGGTCGAGGTCATCCTGGACGACGCCTCCGAGGGTCGTGCGGCAGTGCCGTCGGGCGCCTCCACCGGCGCGTTCGAGGCGGTCGAGCTGCGGGACGGCGGCTCGCGCTACGGCGGCAAGGGCGTCACGAAGGCCGTCCTCGGCGTCGTCGACCAGCTCGGCCCCGAGCTCATCGGCTTCGAGGCGAGCGAGCAGCGCCTGATCGACCAGGCGATGCTCGACCTCGACGGCACGGACAACAAGTCCAAGCTCGGCGCCAACGCGATCCTGGGCGTCTCGCTCGCCGTCGCACACGCCGCGGCCAACTCGGCCGACCTCCCGCTCTACCGCTACATCGGCGGCCCCAACGCCCACGTCCTGCCGGTCCCGATGATGAACATCGTCAACGGCGGCTCGCACGCCGACTCCGACGTGGACATCCAGGAGTTCATGATCGCGCCGATCGGTGCGGCCACGTTCAAGGAGGCGCTCGAGATGGGCGCCTCGGTCTACCACTCGCTCAAGTCCGTGCTGAACAAGCAGGGCCTGTCGACGGGGCTCGGCGACGAGGGCGGCTTCGCCCCCAACCTGCCGGCCAACGTCGCGGCGCTCGAGCTGATCTCCACGGCCGTCGAGGCGACCGGGCTGAAGCTCGGCACCGACATCGCGCTGGCCCTGGACGCGGCGAGCAGCGAGTTCTTCAAGGACGGGTCCTACCACTGGGAGGGCGGGACCAAGTCGGCGGACGAGATGATCGCCATCTACGCCCAGTGGGTGAACGACTTCCCGATCGTCTCCCTCGAGGACCCGCTGGCCGAGGACGACTGGGCCGGCTGGAGCGGGCTCGTGAGCCAGCTGGGCGACAAGGTGCAGGTGGTCGGCGACGACCTCTTCGTCACCAACGTCACCCGCCTGCGTCGCGGCATCACCGAGCGCGCCGCCAACGCGCTGCTGGTCAAGGTCAACCAGATCGGTTCGCTGACCGAGACCCTCGACGCCGTCGACCTCGCCCACCGCGCCGGCTTCGCCTGCATGATGAGCCACCGTTCCGGCGAGACCGAGGACACGACGATCGCCGACCTCGCCGTCGCCACGAACTGCGGCCAGATCAAGTCCGGCGCCCCGGCCCGTACGGACCGCGTCGCCAAGTACAACCAGCTGCTGCGCATCGAGGAGGACCTCGACGACGCCGCCCGGTACGCCGGGGCGTCCGCCTTCCCGCGCTTCACCGCCAAGTAGGGACGGGAGCTCCGCAGGTGCCGTCGGGACGTCGTCCGACCACCCGGCCCGGCGCCGGGCCGGGTCGCGGCAAGCCGCGCGCCCGGCCCCAGGCCCGGGATCGCGGTGGTGCCGACGACGGCGCGAACGAGCCGACGGTGGCCTTCGAGCCGAAGCGCCCGGACGCCCCCGCCCCGCAGCCCGGGGCGGGGTCGGCCGGGTCCGGTCCCGCTCCCCGGGTCAAGGCGCCGACGGCACGGACGAGCGGGGCGAAGCCCCCCGCGGCCAAGCCCACCGGGACGAAGCCGGTCGGGACGAAGCCGGCCGCCACGCGTCGGCGCACGGGCTCGAGCGCGGCGCGGGGCGGCAGCACCGCGGCCGCGAGCACCCGACGGTCCGGTGGCGTGCTGCACCGTGCGGTCCGCGCCAACCTCACCGCCCGCGCGCTGGCGCTCGTGGTCGTCGTGCTCGTGCTGACGATCTCGTACGCCACCTCGCTGCGGATCTACTTCTCCCAGGCCCACGAGATCGCCTCCACCAAGGCCGAGATCGCCGAGAGCCAGGCCTCGATCACCGACCTCCAGGGTCAGATCGCGCGCTGGAACGACCCGGCGTACGTCGCCGCCCAGGCTCGCGAGCGCCTCGGCTGGCTGGTGCCCGGCGAGACCGGCTACACCGTCGTCGGCGCCGACGGGAAGCCGCTCGGGGGTGGGCTCACGCTCGACTCCTCGACCACGGTCGGCCCCGAGCAGCCGCAGAGCATGTGGTGGGACCGCATGTGGGGTTCCGTCAAGGCCGCCGACAAGCCCGCGCCCGTGAAGGCCAACCCGGCCAACCGGGCCCCGGTCACCCCGGAGACCAAGCCCCGCTAGGTCCGACGACGCCGACCTCTTCGAGGCCTTCGACAAGCTCAGGGAGCGTTGTCGTGTGGCCCTACGAGCGAGCTCAGGGAGCGTCGACGTGGGCCCGCAGCTACGCCCCCTGAGCCTGTCGAAGGGCCCGGGACGGGTTGGCTCGTTCTTCGTACGCGAACACCGACGTCTTCGAGGCCCTTCGACAAGCTCAGGGGGCGTCGACGAGGGCCCGCAGCTACGCCCCCTGAGCCTGTCGAAGGGCCCGGAACGGGTCGGCTCGTCCTTCGTACGCGAACGCCGACGTCTTCGAGGCCCTTCGACAAGCTCAGGGGGCGTCGACGTGGGCCCGCAGCTACGCCCCCTGAGCCTGTCGAAGGGCCCGGGACGGGTTGGCTCGTCCTTCGTACGTGGACACCGACCTCTTCGAGGCCCTTCGACAGGCTCGGGGGGCGTGGGCCCTAGCGGCCCTTGAGGTAGCTGTCGACCTCGGCGGCTGTGGGGATGCTCGGGCTGGCGCCGTGCTTCGTGGTGGCGAGCGCTCCCGCGGCGGCGGCGCGGCGCAGGGCGACGGGCCAGGCCAGGCCGGCGGCGACGGCCGCGCCGAGGGCCCCCGCGAACGCGTCGCCGGCGGCGGTGGTGTCGATCGGGGTGACGCCGAAGGCGGGGATGTCGGTGGTTCCCGACGGGCCGACGACGACCGTGCCGCGGCCGCCGCGGGTGAGCACCACCTGGTGCACGCCGCGGTCGAGGAACCAGCGCGCCGCGCGTTCCGCGGAACGCACGTCGCTCACCCGGGTGCCGGTGATGACCTCGGCCTCGGTCTCGTTGGGGCACGCGAGCCAGACGCCGGCCCAGACCTCCTCGGGCAGCGCGGAGGCGGGCGCGGGGTCGAGCGCGAGCCGCAGCCCGAGGTCGGCGCACGTCCGGGCGGTGGCGAGCACGACCTCGAGGGGTGTCTCGAGCTGGAGCAGCACGACCGGGGAGGTCGGGGCCGCGGCCCTCAGCGCCTCCTCGACGCGCGCCGGCGCGAGGGCGCCGTTCGCCTCGGGGACGAAGACGATGTCGTTCTCGCCGGTGCGGGAGTCCACCCGGATGTGCGCCACGCCGGTCGCGCCCTCGACCTCCGAGACCCAGGAGACGTCGACGCCGTCGTGGCGCAGCGCGTCCAGCGCGAGGCCGGCGAAGGGGTCGCGCCCGACCGCCCCGACCATCGTCGTCGCGGCGCCGGCCCGGGCCGCCGCCACCGCCTGGTTGGCGCCCTTGCCGCCGAGGACCGTGGTGAACCGATCGCCGACGACGGTCTCTCCCGGTCGCGGGAGCGGGGAGGCGGTGACCGTCAGGTCGACGCTGATGCTGCCGACCACCACGACCGTCCCCGGTCCCGTCGTGCCCCGACCCGCCCCTGCTGCCGTCACGACCATGGGGCGACTGTAGCGATCAGTCCATGTACCGTCCCCACAGGTCATATGTTTCTCTCAGGTCGCAGCCGTGACAGGCGGCGACCGGTAGCTGGGCCGGCGGTGGTCGCCAGACCCTCGGTGCACGTCACGACCTCACGACCCGCTCGTGGGGGGAACGGAGCAGCGCTGAGCGTCCCCGGCTCGACCACGCCCCGACGTGACTCGCGTCGCGCGACCGAACCGCGACGCGCCCGCCCGCGGCCCCGGGACAGCGGTCTGTGGCTGTTCGGCTACGCCCACTCGCTCGTCGGCGACCAGATCTTCTACGTCGCGCTCACCTGGGCCGCCGTCTCGATGATGTCGCCGGCCCGCGTCGGGCTCGTGCTCGTGCTGGGCTCCGTGCCGCGCGCCGTGGTGCTGCTCGCCGGGGGCGTCCTCGTGGACCGGGCGGGCCCCAAGCGCGTGATCATCGTGTCCGACGTGCTGCGGACGCTCGTCATGGTCGGGGCCGCCGTGCTGCTCGGCGTCGGCCTGACGGGCACCGTCCTCATCGGGGTCCTGGCGGCGGTCTTCGGCTTCGTCGACGGCTTCTTCCTGCCGGCGGTTGGGGCGGCGCCCGCGTTCGTGACGGACCCGGAGGGCCAGACCCGGCTGCAGGCGCTCCGCACGATCGTCTACCGCGGGGCACCCATGGTCGGCGCGCCGCTGGCCAGCGGGCTGCTCGTCGCGTACGGCACGGCGGCCGCGTTCGCGGTCGCAGCCTTCCTGTTCGCCGCCTCGGTCGTGGCGCTGTCGCTGACCCGGATGACGCGCCCACCGGGCGAGTCGCCGCTGGGTTCGTCGGTCGAGCAGGGTCCCGCTCCGAGCGTGTTCGGCGAGATCCGCGACGGGCTGCGAGTCATCTACTCCGACCGGCGCCTGCTCGTCGTCGTGGTCGTCCTCGCCATCCTCGACTTCGGCTTCGCCGGGCCGATGACAGCCGGCGTTCCGCTGCTGGCCTCCGAGCAGGGCTGGGGGCCGGGCGGCATCGGCTGGGTGCTCGGCGGCTTCGGCGTGGGCGCGGTCGCGACCGCCGCCGTGCTCGCCTGGCGGCGCCCCACCGTCCGGGCCGGGGTGGTGGCCGCGGTCGGGCTGACGCTGATGAGCGTCGGGCTGCTGGCGCTCGGGCTCGTCCAGATGCTCGGGCGCAGCCCGATGGCGGAGATGGCGCTGGCCGGGGCGTGCGGCGCGTTCGCCGGCGTCGGCACCGGGCTGTTCGGCACCCTCGTGAACGCCTCCCTGATCGCCATGACGCCCGTCCGCCAGCTCGGCCGGGTGATGGCCGCGGTGTCGCTGTCCGGCTACCTCGGGGACCCCGTGAGCTTCTCGCTCACCGGCGTCGCGGCCCAGGGTCTCGGGGCGTCCAGCACCTTCCTCTTCGGCGGGGGCCTCATCATGGTGGCCGTGATCATCACCTGGGTCTCGCCCGCCATCCGTACGCTCGCCCTCCCGGGCACGCTGCGGCGGTCCTGACGTGGCGCCGCCGGACCCGGCGGACCTGGCCCCTCCCGGGCTGTCCGCCGAGGACACCGCCACCGTCGAGGCCCAGCTGCACCGTCCGCCGCGAGGTGCCGTCGAGGTCGCGCACCGCTGCCCCTGCGGGCGGCCCGACGTGGTCGCCACCCGCCCGCGCCTGCCGGGCGGCTCGCCGTTCCCGACGACCTTCTACCTGACCTGCCCCCGCGCCTCCTCCGGCTGCTCGACGCTCGAGTCCAACGGCGTGATGGCCGAGATGACGACCCGCCTGCACGAGGAACCGGCGCTCGCGGCGGCGTACGCGTCGGCGCACGAGGCCTACCTCGACGGCCGCCGGGCCATCGGGGAGCGGAGCGGGGACGGAGACGTCCCCGAGATCGCCGGGGTCAGCGCGGGCGGGATGCCCGACCGGGTCAAGTGCCTGCACGCGCTCGCCGCGCACGCCCTCGCGGCCGGCCCCGGGGTCAACCCGCTGGGGGATGAGACGCTGGCCCGCGTCGGCGCCTGGTGGGCACGGCCCTGCCTGCCCGACCTCGTGGACGGGTCCCCCGCCGCCGACGAGGACAGAGCAGGCACGGACGAGGACAGAGCGGAAGAGGATCGATGAGCGACACGGTGGCCGCGTTCGACTGCGGCACGAACTCCCTGCGCCTGCTGCTCGCCGGCCCCGGGACGGACGGGCCCGACGGCACCGCCCTCACCGACCTCGACCGCCGTACGGAGATCGTCCGGCTCGGCCAGGGCGTCGACGCGACGGGCGAGTTCGCCCCGGAGGCGCTGGAGCGGACGTTCGCGGTGACGCGACGGTTCGCGGAGCTGGTCCGTGCGGCCGGCGTCCAGCCCGAGCGCACCCGCTTCGTCGCCACCTCCGCCTCCCGCGACGCCCGCAACCGCGACGAGTTCTTCAGCGGCATCGAGGAGCTGGTCGGCGTGCGCCCCGACGTCATCAGCGGCGACGAGGAGGCCCGGCTGTCGTTCGCGGGCGCCCTCAGCCGGATCCGCCCGGCCGCCGAGCCCGTGCTCGTCATGGACATCGGTGGCGGCTCGACCGAGCTGATCGTCGGCGACGCCTCCGGAGCCGTCACCTCGGCCATCTCGCTCGACATCGGTTCGGTCCGCCTGACCGAACGCTTCCTCGGCGCCGGCCCGCCCACCGCCGCGGCCCTCGACGCCGCCCGCGAGCACGTCGACGGCCTGCTCGACACTTCCGGCGTCGACTTCGCCTCCGTCGGCACCTGGGTCGGCGTGGCCGGCACGGCGACGACCCTCGCCGGCGTCCACCTCCAGCTCGAGGCGTACGACCGCGAGCGCGTGCACGGCTCGACCATCCCGGTCGTCAAGCTCGACGAGCTGGCGTTCCTGCTGAGCCGGATGAACGTCGACCAGATCAAGGCCCTGCCCTCGATGCACCCCGGCCGCGCCGACGTCGTCACCGCCGGCGCCCTCATCGCCACCCGCGTCGCCGCTCGCCTCCGCGTCACCGACCTGGTCGTGAGCGAGTCCGACATCCTCGACGGCATCGCCCTCCAGCTCCTGAACGACAGCGGAGCCGCGTAACCCCTCGTGTCGGCCGCGGGGGAGCCGACCTCTTCGAGGCCCTTCGACAAGCTCAGGGGGCGTGCGCGGCGGAGCCGCGTAACCCCTCGGTCAGGCGACGAGCCTGGTCCACCCGCAGCTCGCCAGCGCATCCGCCGCGGCCGCGACGACGCCAGGGTGGTCGTACCCAGGAGACGCCGACCTCTGCGAGGCCCTTCGACAAGCTCAGGGGGCGTACGGACGCGCGGACGCAACGGTCAAGGGCGGTCCTCGTACGGCGGCGCCGAGCGTGGATGGGTCTGGCGGGAGCACGGGCGCGAGCAGCCGTGAGCCGGTCGCCCGGGGTGACGGCGCCCGTGCGGATGGTTGTGAGGCGCCGCCGTACGAGGACCGCCCGGCACCAGACGTGACCCGACAAGCCCGCACCACCTGCCAGACTGGCGCCCATGACCTCCCTGGCGATCACGGTGGTGGGACACGACCGCCCCGGCATCATCGCGGCCGCGGCGGAGGCGCTGGCGGGCTGCGGGATGAACCTCGAGGACTCGTCGATGACCCTCCTGCGTGGGCACTTCGCCATGACCCTCGTCTGCGCGGGTGACGCGCCGGCCGAGACCGTGCGCGACGCGCTGGCCCCGCTGGCGCTGGCCGGCCTGGACGTGGCCGTGCGCGAGGTCGTGCCCGACCCCGAGGTGCCGGCCGCGACGGCGACGCACCTGGTGACGGTCTACGGCGCGGACCGCCTGGGCATCGTCGCGCGCCTCGTGGGCGTGGTCGCCGAGGCCGGCGCGAACGTCACCGACCTCACGACCCGGCTCTCGGGCGACCTGTACGTCCTCCTCGCCGAGGTTGCGCTGCCCGCCGGCGCCGACGCGGACGCGCTGAGGGCCCGTCTGGACGCCGTCGCGGGCGACCTCGGCGTCGAGGTCACCCTGCGCCCCGTGGAGAACGACGAGCTGTGAGCTTCGATCTGTCCACCCTGCCGCCGGGCCGGGTGCGGGAGGTCGTGCGTGCCCCCGCCCACGTGCTCGCCACCGCCGGTCCGGAGGTCGACCCCACCGACCCCGAGGTCGTCCAGCTCTGCGCGGACCTCGTGGCCACGATGCGGGTCTCGCCGGGCTGCGTCGGGCTCGCCGCTCCGCAGGTCGGCGTCTCCGCCCAGGCCTTCTGCGTCGACGTCACCGGCCACCCCAAGACCCGTGCCGGCCACGGCCTCGTCGTGCTGGTCAACGCCCGCGTCGTCGAGTCCAGCCGCAACGAACGGGCCCGCGAGGGCTGCATGTCCGTCCCCGACCTCACCGGCGACGTGAAGCGGGCCACCCGGGTGACGGTGCGCGGCCACCTGCCCGGCACGGGCGAGGAGACCGAGGTCGTCACCGACGCCTTCGAGGCCCGGGCGCTGCAGCACGAGATCGACCACTGCGCGGGGCTGCTGTTCCTCGACCGCGTCGCCGGCGCGCACGCCCTGCACGCCCGCCAGGTCTACCTGGACGCACCCGCCCCCTGAACCGCCGGCAGCCGGCTGCGACGGACCCCGTCTCGGAACCAGCGGTGCGCCTCCGGGCCCTCGACCACACTTGAGGCGTGCGTACGCGGCGGCTCGGCAGCGTGCTCGCGCGGAACGCCGCGCGGGTGCGGTCGCGTCGCACCCTGCTGCTGAGCGTCCTCCGCGCCCTCGGCGTCACCCTCGTGACCGCCGTCCTCGCCCTGCCGCTGGCCGCGGCGTGGGGCGTCGGCCAGGCCGCCGTCGACGACTACCTCGGGCCCAACCGGGTCCGGCTTGTCGCCGACTACAGCGGCGAGATCGAGATCGACCTCGGGCCGCTCGGGCGGGCGTACGTGGCCAGCCCGTACGCGCCGGTCGGGGTCCAGGTCACCGTCGGCGGGGTGGGGGAGACCGGCTCGACGCTCGGGTCGCTGTTCTCGGAGCAGACGCTCGAGGTCTACACCGCCCTCTACACCGACCCCGAGGAGGCGGTCCGCGGCGTCGTCGAACGTCTCGAGCGCGACGCGCTGATCAAGACCGCCGGGGCCGAGACGGTGCTCCTCGTCGGGTTCGCGGTGTGGAGCCTGCGCTCCCGGCTGCTCGCGCCGTGGGTGGTCCGCAAGGTCACCCGTCGGCGCACGCTCGCGGTCTACGTCACGGTCACGGCCGTGCTCGTGGGCGGCGTGCTGGTGCCCTCGCGGCCGGACGGGCCGCGCATCCCCGTACGCCTCCAGCTGCCCGACCGGACCGCCACCCTCAGCGTGGACAGCCCGCTGCTCGCCGACCTGCTCGGCCGCGGGATCTCAGGCATCCGGCTGCTCAGCGCCCGCCAGCAGGACGCGGTGCGGACCTGGGAGGCGGCGGCCACCCGGAGCCTGTCGTCCCAGCTCGCGGTGCTCCCGCGGCCGCGACCGGGGGAGTCGATGGTCTACGGCTTCAGCGACCTGCACTGCAACCAGGCGACGACCGAGCTGATGACCCGGCTGGTGGCGGTCACCAACCCGTCGCTCGTCCTCGACTCCGGCGACGACACGGTCAACGGGACCGCCGCCGAGCGCGGCTGCATCCGGCGCGAGGCCGGCATCCCCGGCGGGCGGCCGTTCGCCGTGGCGACGGGCAACCACGACTCCGACGTCACCGAGGCGCAGCTGCGGGCGGCGGGCGCGACCGTCCTCGACGGCGCGACCGTGGGCGTCGGCGACTGGGACGTCCTCGGCGACGACGACCCGGAGCGGCAGGTGCCCTTCAGCGTCGAGCGCACGCTCGACCGGCCCGAGGACGAGGCCCAGCTCGGGCAGCGGATGGTGCAGACGGCCCGAACGCGTCCGGTCGACGCGATCCTCGTGCACCAGCCGACCGCGGCCGCCGCGGTGCTGGCCGCCCCCGACCCGCCGGCCGCGCTGGTCCTCTGGGGCCACATGCACGCCCAGGTCGGGCCCACCGTCGTGACCCACGCCGACGGCTCGTGGACCGTCGGGATGCAGCAGGGGACCGCGGGCGGGGTGAAGCAGCCGACGCTCGCGTCCTTCAGCACGCCGTTCAGCCCGCCGCTGGTCAGCGCCGACTCCTACTTCTACTTCCGCGACGACGCCACCGGCCTGGTGACGGGCGTCCAGCCGGTCCACCTCGAGCCGAGCGGAACCGTCGTCGTCGACCCGCGCACCGAGACCGGCGACCTCTCGGCCCTGCCCGAGGCGACCCGCCAGCGGCTCGCGGGCCCGAGCGCGTCGCCCACTCCGACGCCGCAGGAGAGCGTGCGCTGAGCCGTCGGCGGCGCCACCCGGATGCCCTAGGCTCGCCGCAGGTCCCGGCCACGTGGCCCCCGTAGCCCAGCGGCAGAGGCAGGCGGCTTAAACCCGCTCCAGCGCGGGTTCGAATCCCGCCGGGGGTACGGCCGACCGGGCCCGGCGCGGAGCCCGTGAACATAGCCCGAACATGCGTCTGACCAGGGGTTTCCCAGGGCCGCAGCGCCGCGGGAACACGTGACCGGGCACCGGTCGTTGTCTACACTGGAAGCACGGCGCGCGGGCTCACCTCCCCGGAGAGCTCCAGAGCGCCTCACCCAGGAGGACCCCACACCCATGTTGCGCAGCTCGAACCCGATCCTCTCCAAGAAGGACGCGTTCACCCCCGCAGCACCTCAGTACGGGCAGCAGTACGGTCAGCAGCCCTACTCGGGCGGCGGCTTCGGTGGACCGCAGGACCCCTACTCGAACGCTCCCCAGACGGTCCAGGGCCGGATGACCCTGGACGACGTCATCACCAAGACCGCCGTCACCATCGCGGTCCTGGTCGTCACCGCGGCTCTCGCCTGGAACTTCGTCCCGGACAGCCTCTACTTCCCGGCGATGATCCTGTCGGCCCTCGTCGGCTTCGGCGTCGTGCTGCTGGTCTCGTTCCGCCGGGTCGTCTCGCCCACCCTGGTCGTGCTGTACGCGGCCATCGAGGGCGTGTTCATCGGCATGATCAGCAAGGTCTTCGAGTCCTACTACACCGGGATCGTGGCCCAGGCCGTCGTCGCGACGTTCGTCGCGGCCGGCGTCACGCTGGCGGCGTACAAGTTCTTCAACATCCGCGTGACGGCGAAGTTCACCAAGATCGTCCTCATCTCGACCATCGCCTTCGCCGGCCTGATGCTGGTCAACTTCATCTTCGCGCTGGCGACCGGCGGCGGGGGTCTCCGCAGCGGGATCACCGGCCCGGTGAGCGGCTTCTCGATCCTGATCTCCGCGATCGCGATCGTCCTCGCCGTGCTCAACCTGGTGCTCGACTTCGACTACGTCGAGCGCGGCATCGAGATGGGCGCCCCGGCCAACGAGTCCTGGCGGGCGGCCTTCGGCCTGACCGTCACGATGGTCTGGCTCTACATCGAGCTCCTCCGGCTGATCTCGTACATCCGCCGCTGACCCTCGGTCGCACGAACGTACGCGGGCCGCGTCTCCTCCGGGAGGCGCGGCCCGCTGTCGTTGCCGCGTCTCGCTGCCTCCAGGGGGTGGCGCTCGACGCGGCACACCCTCCTGACGTCGGCACACCGTTCCGCCGTCGGCACACCCTGCAGGGTGTGCCGATGCGTGCAGGGTGTGCCGGTTGCCGGGTGAGGCCCGGGGGCTACCAGGACCTGGGCAGGATGGGGGCATGAGCAGCGACGCCCCGGTCATCGTCGTCGGCGCGGGGCTGGCGGGGCTCGGGTGCGCGCAGCGCCTGAGCCGGGCCGGGGTCGAGGTAATCGTGCTCGAGGCGTCGGACGGCGTCGGCGGGCGGGTCCGGACCGACGTGGTCGACGGCTACCGCTGCGACCGCGGCTTCCAGCTCCTGAACCCCGCCTACCCGGTCCTGCCGCACGTGGTCGACGTGGACGCGCTCGACCTGCACCCCTTCCAGGCCGGGGTCGTCGTTGCCCACGGGCGGAGCCGCTCGGTCCTCGCCGACCCTCGTCGCGAACCCTCCCTGATGCTGGCCTCGCTCCGTGCGCCGCTGGGGACGTTCGCGGAGAAGGTCCGGTTCGCGGCCTGGGCCGCCTCGACCCTGCTGCCCGTCCGCCGCCAGGTCGAGACGTCCGACCGGACCCGCGCCGAGGAGCTCGACGCCTTCGGGGTCACCGGACGCCTGCGTGCGGGCGTCCTCGACCCGTTCCTGACCGGCGTGCTCGCGGAGTCCGACGGCTCGAGCTCCGCACGGCTGGCCCGCCTGCTGGTCCGCTCCTTCGTGCTCGGCTCGCCGGCGGTGCCGTCGGTCGGGATGGGCCGGCTGCCCGAGCTGGTCGCCGCCTCGCTCCCGGCGGGCACGGTCCGGCTCGGCGTCCGTGTGCACGGGGTGACGGGCACGGGCGTCCGGACCGACGACGGCGAGCTGGCCGGGAGCGCCGTCGTCGTCGCCACCGACCCCACGACCGCCGGCACCCTGACCGGCCTCGACGTCCCGCGGATGAAGGCCCTCACGACCTTCTGGTACGCCGCGGACGAGCCCCCGAGCACGCGGAACCTGCTGCACCTCGACGCCGACCACCGCGGACCGCTCGTCAACACGGCCGTCATGACCAACGCCGCGCCCACGTACGCCCCGGCCGGTCGCGCGCTGGTCCAGGTGACGGTGCTCGGTGCCGACGGTTCCGTCGCCACGGAACGCGCGGCCCGCGCCCAGGCCGGGCTGGTCTACGGCGCCGACACCTCCGGCTGGGAGCTAGTCACGACCCACGTCGTGGCCGCCGCCCTCCCGGCGCAGCCGCCGCCGCTCGACGTGCGGGACGACGTGGCGTTCGGCGACGGCCTGTTCGTCGCCGGCGACCACCGCGACACGGCGTCGATCCAGGGCGCCCTGGTGTCCGGCCGCCGGGCCGCGGACGCCGTCCTCGCCGCCCGCTGAGGAGCCCTGCGCTCGCGTTGGTGCGCCCGGCGCTGCCGCCGCCTCCGTAGAGTCGGGGGGTGCAGTACGTCACCAACGTCATGGACCTCGTCGGCAACACCCCGCTGGTCCAGCTGTCCAAGGTCACCGACGGGGCCAAGGGCCTCGTGCTGGCCAAGGTCGAGTACCTGAACCCCGGCGGTTCCGTGAAGGACCGGATCGCCGTGCGGATGGTCGAGGCGGCGGAGCGCGACGGCCTCCTGAAGCCCGGCGGCACGATCGTCGAGCCGACCAGCGGCAACACCGGCGTCGGGCTCGCCATCGTCGCCCAGGCCAAGGGCTACCACTGCGTCTTCGTCTGCCCCGACAAGGTCGGCGAGGAGAAGCGCAACGTGCTGGCCGCGTACGGCGCCGAGGTCGTCGTCTGCCCGACGGCCGTCGACCCGGACGACCCGACGTCCTACTACTCGGTCTCCGCCCGGCTCGCCCGCGAGATCCCGGGCGCCTGGAAGCCGGACCAGTACAGCAACCCGCAGAACCCGCTGAGCCACTACGAGACCACCGGGCCCGAGATCTGGGCGCAGACCGAGGGGCGGATCACGCACTTCGTCGCGGGCATGGGGACCGGCGGCACGATCAGCGGCGTCGGGCGCTACCTCAAGGAGGTGTCCGGCGGCCGGGTTCAGGTCGTCGGGGCCGACCCGACGGGTTCCGTCTACTCCGGCGGCGACGGCCGGCCCTACCTCGTCGAGGGCGTGGGGGAGGACTTCTGGCCCGCCACGTACGACCCCACGATCGCCGACCGGGTGATCGAGGTGTCCGACGGCGACTCCTTCGCCATGACGCGGCGCCTGGCGCGCACGGAGGCGCTGCTCGTCGGCGGTTCGTGCGGCATGGCCGCGGTCGCGGCGACGCGGCTGGCGGCCGAGCTCGACGACCCGGACGCCGTCATCGTCGTGCTGCTGCCCGACGGCGGCCGCGGCTACCTGGGCAAGATCTTCGACGACCGCTGGCTCGCGCGCTACGGCTTCGCGCCGCGGCCCGAGGGCCCGGTGCGGGTGGTCGGCGACGTGCTGCGCGAGAAGGCCGGCGGCCTGCCCGACCTGGTCCACACCCACCCGGGCGAGACCGTCGCCCAGGCCGTGGAGATCCTGCGCGAGTACGGCGTCTCGCAGATGCCGGTCGTCCGGGCCGAGCCGCCGGTGATGGCCGCGGAGGTCGTCGGTTCCGTCAGCGAGCGCGGTCTGCTCGGCGCCCTGTTCGGCCAGCACGTCCGCCCGGCCGACCCGGTCGAGCGCGCCATGGAACCCCCGCTCCCCACCCTCGGCGCCACCGAGCCCGTCACCCGTGCCGTCGAGCTCCTCGTCGACGGCGACGCACTCCTCGTCCTCCAGGACGGGCGCCCCGCCGGCGTTCTGACGAGGCAGGACCTCCTCAGCGACATCGGCTGACGCGCGCACGCCTCGAGCCTGTCGAAGGGCCTCGAAGAGGTCGGCTCACCAGCTGACGGAGGAGCCAACCCCTGCGGGGCCCTTCGACAAGCTCAGGGGGCGTGGGCGGGAGCTTGACCTACACGCCCCCTGAGCCTGTCGAAGGGCCTCGAAGAGGTTGGCTTCCGTGATCAGACGGAGGAGCCAACCCCTGCGGGGCCCTTCGACGAGCTCAGGGGGCGTGAGCGGGAAGCTCGACCTGTACGCCCCCTGAGCCTGTCGAAGGGCCTCGAAGAGGTCGGTTCACCAGCTGATTGAGGAGCCAACCCCTGCGGGGCCCTTCGACAAGCTCAGGGGGCGTAAACAGGCACCTTCGACGAGCTCAGGGGGCGTAGGCCGTAGCCGTTACCTCAGCAGGCGGCGGAGGGCCTGGCGCCAGTTGGCGGTCCAGGTGAGGTCCTGCCAGCTGTCGCGCGCCACCCAGCGGGCGGCGGCGGTGGTGCCGCCCTGGTCGTGGACGACGGGGTCGGTGGGTGCGGCGCAGGTCGCGCGGTAGACGAGGCGCACGGCGTGGAAGTCCTCCACGCCGCCGTGGGGGCTCCGGCCGACCCAGTGCGAGCTCTGGACGAGCACCAGGGGCCCGACCTCGACGGCCTGGCCGGTCTCCTCGTGGACCTCGCGGACCACGGCGGCCACCGGCTCCTCGCCCTCGTCGATCCCGCCGCCCGGCATGCCCCAGCGGCCCGAGACGGCGGTGAGGTCGGAGTACTCCGTGGCCAGCACGCCCCGCTCGGACTCGACGACCGCGTACGCGGCGAAGCGCTGCCGCACGACGGGTGCTTCCCCGCCCGTCTTCAGACCGCGGTCGCGGCCCGGTCGGCGGGTCCGGGGGTGCCCGTCGCCCTTGCGCCGGTGCCGGACCCGCAGGACGAGGCGCAGGTCGCCGTCCTCGCCCAGGTCGGCCTCGACGGGGCGGAGCACGACCCAGCCCGCCTCGTACGCGAGCACGCGCGGGTCCGTGCCGTGCTCGAGCGGCTTGTCGAACACTTCGCGGCCCTTGGCCGCGACCCCGATCACCCTCATCTACGCGCCGGCCCGAGCCACGGCGAGATGATCTTCGGGGTCCACGCGCCCAATCTAGTGGCGCACCACTGACGCCCTCCTGGCCGCGTCGTAACCTGGGTGCCCGCGCCGACATCAGGCGCGGACCGAGCCGGACCGGGAGGAGCCCCAGCGTGATCGCACCGCTGGGCTACGCCGTGGCCGCGCTCGCGCTGGTCTCGATGTGCTGGGGTCTGCTGACCGCCGTGCTGGACAAGCCGCCGGGCAAGGCGCAGCTCCTCTACGCCGCGGGCCTCGAGCTCGTCGTGCTGGTGCAGTCCGTGATCGCGTTCGTGAGGCTCGCCGGCGGGTTCCGGCCGGTCGAGCTCGCCACCACGATCGGCTACCTGGTCGGCATCCTTGTGCTGCTCCCCGTGGCCTGGTTCTGGGCGAACGCCGAGCGCACCCGCTTCTCCGGCGTGGTCCTGGCCGTCGCCGCGGCGGCCGTGGCGGCGATGACGTTCCGGCTGGTCGTGCTGTGGGTGCCTGCGTGAGCACCCCGATTCCCCCTCGTGATCCCGACGGCGCTCCGCCGAGGACGAGCTCCGGGCCGGGCCGGGCGCTCGTCGCCGTCTACGGGCTCTTCGCGCTCGCCGCGACCGCGCGCGGGGTGACGCAGCTCGTCACGCAGTACGCCGAGGCCCCGCTGGCCTACGTCCTGTCGCTCGTCGCCGGGATCGTCTACATCGTCGCGACGGTGACCCTGGCCCGCGGCACCGCGACCTCGCGCCGGGTCGCCCTGGTCGCCGTGAGCGTGGAGCTCGTCGGCGTCCTCACGGTCGGCACGCTGAGCGTGCTCGACCCGGCCGCGTTCCCGCGGGCGACCGTGTGGTCGCTCTACGGGAGCGGCTACGGGTTCGTGCCGCTCGTGCTGCCGGTCCTCGGCCTGCTCTGGCTGCGCCGCACCCGACCCGGCGCTAGGCCGAGAGCTGCTGGTCGAACCGCGCGAAGCTGAACGCGCTCACGTCGTACGGGTCCACCGCCGCGGGACGGGCGCGGCCCGACCCCAGGACGAGGCGCGCGAGCTCCTGGCCGGCCCGCTCGATCCGGGCGTCGAGCTCCCCGGGCGAGGCCCAGTCCTCGGTCGCCGCGAACACGCCGGTCGACGTGGTCGTCGCCCGCAGGTAGGCGAACAGCGGGCGCAGGGCGTGCTCCAGCACCAGCGAGTGGCGGGCGCTGCCGCCGGTGGCGCCGAGCAGGACCGGCACCCCGTCGAGCGAACCCATCGGCAGGGCGTCGACGAACATCTTGAACAGCCCGCTGTACGAGGCGTTGAAGACGGGCGACACGGCGACGACGGCGTCGGCCGCGGCCACCCGGTCGAGCGTCTCGCCGAGCCGCTTGCTCGGGAAGCCGGTCACGAGCTGGTTCGCCAGGTCGACGGCGTGCTCGCGCAGCTCCACGACCTCGACCTCCACCTGCTCGCTCTCGGCCCGCAGCGCACGGGAGGCGGCGGCGGCGAGGCGGTCCGCCAGCAGCCGGCTCGAGGAGGGCGAGCCGAGGCCCGCGCTCAGGACCACGATCCGGCGGGTCATGCCGCACGCCCCGTCGAGGTCAGCCCGGACACCAGCTCAGCCGCGGCGTCCTGGTCATCGGCCTGCTGCGCGGCGAGCACGAGCGAGGCGTGCGTGGGCGCGTCCGGGACGTGGGCCGGGCGCAGCGCGTCCAGCTCGCGGCGCAGGACCGGGACGACCTGCTCGCCCAGGATGTCGAGCTGCTCCAGAACCGTCTTGAGCGGCAGGCCGGAGTGGTCGGCGAGGAAGAGCTGGCGCTGGTAGTCGCCGAAGTGCTCACGGAAGGTCAGCGTCTTCTCGATGACCTGCTGCGGGCTGCCGACGCTCAGCGGCGTCTCCCGCATGTAGGTCTCGAGCGCGGGCCCGTGGCCGTAGACCGGGGCGTTGTCGAAGTAGGGCCGGAACTCCCGGACCGCGTCCTGGCTGTTCGCCCGGATGAACGCCTGGCCGCCGAGACCGACGATCGCCTGGTCCCGGGTGCCGTGGCCGTGGTGCTCGTAGCGGTCGCGGTAGAAGCCGATCAGGCGCTGGAAGTGGTCGGTCGGCCAGAAGATGTGGTTCGCGAAGAAGCCGTCGCCGTAGTAGGCGGCCTGCTCGGCGATCTCGGGGCTCCGGATCGAGCCGTGCCACACGAACGGGGGCACGCCGTCGAGCGGGCGCGGGGTCGAGGTGAAGCCCTGCAGCGGCGTACGGAACTGGCCGGACCAGTCGACGACGTCCTCGGTCCAGAGGCGGCGCAGGAGGGCGTAGTTCTCGACGGCCAGCGCGATGCCGTCCCGGACGTCCTTGCCGAACCAGGGGTAGACCGGGCCGGTGTTGCCGCGGCCCATCATCAGGTCGACCCGGCCGTCGGCCAGGTGCTGCAGCATCGCGTAGTCCTCGGCGATCTTGACCGGGTCGTTGGTCGTGATCAGCGTCGTGGAGGTCGACAGCAGCAGCCGGGACGTCTGCGCGGCGACGTAGCCGAGCATCGTCGTCGGCGAGGACGGCACGAACGGCCGGTTGTGGTGCTCGCCGGTCGCGAAGACGTCGAGCCCGACCTCCTCCGCCTTCTTCGCGATGGTGACCATCGCCTTGATCCGCTCGGCCTCGGACGGCGTACGCCCCGTCGTGGGGTCCGTGGTGACGTCGCCGACGGTGAAGATCCCGAACTGCATGCCCCGCTCCTAGTTGAACGCTCAACTTCTTGTTCGTCCAAACCGTGCGGGTGCGTCGGCTATTCCGGGAGCCGACCGGGCGGAGGGGCGGCTCAGGCCGGCTCGTCCTCCTGCAGGGTGTAGCGCCCGCCGAGGACGCACCCGAGGACGAACGCCGCCGCGGGGACCAGGGCCAGGACCGTGCTCACGCCCGCGCCGCCGCCGGTGACGAGGGTGAAGTTCGAGAGCACGAGCCAGGTGCAGACCAGGAGCCCGAGGACGGCCACGACGGGCGCGACCCGGGTCGGCAGCACCCGCCCGCGGGCGGCGTCGGGGCGCCGGGAGAAGTAGACGAAGACCGCGACCGAGGTGACGATCATGAGCAGGACCATGCCGACCGTGCTCACGCCGGCCATGGAGCCGAAGACGCCGACGAGCGGGTCCAGGCCGACCAGGACGAGGGCGAGCAGCACGACCACCGCGCTCACCGTCTGCACGACCGAGGCGAAGGACGGGGCGTGGTGGCGGGGGTTCGTGCTGCCGAGCCGGGCGGGCAGCACGTGCTTGTTGGCCAGCGAGAACAGGTAGCGCGCCAGCACGTTGTGGAAGCTCAGGACGCAGGCGAAGAGGCTGGTGATCAGCAGGACGTTCATGACGTCGCGCAGCCCGGCGCCGAGGTAGGCGTCCGCGGTGTCGAGCATCATGTTGCCCTCGCCGTCGAGCGTCCGCTGCGCGACGTCGACCGCGCCCCCCGCGCCCGCGGCGGTGACCAGCGCCCAGCAGGACAGCGCGTAGAAGACGCCGATGATCACCACGGCGAGGTAGGTCGCGCGGGGGATGGTCCGCTCGGGGGTGCGCGCCTCGTCCCGGAACACCGCGGTGGCCTCGAAGCCGATGAACCCCGTCAGCGCGAACAGCACCGCGACGCCGAGGCCCGGCTGGAGGACGTTCGACGGCGAGAAGGAGGACCAGACCGGGCCCTCCGCGCCGCCGGTGGCGAAGATCGCCACGTCCAGCACGACCATGATCGTGATCTCGCCGACCAGCGCGACGCCGAGCACGCGGGCGCTCAGCTCGATGTGGCGGTAGCCGAGCACCGCGACCACCGCGAGGGTCACGAACGAGTAGATCCACCAGGGGATCTCCGGCCCGCCGAAGTAGGTCACGAGGTCGTTCGCGGCCCAGCCCATGTAGCCGTAGATGCCGACCTGGATCGCGGTGTACGCGACGAGCGCCACGAAGGCGGCGCCGAGGCCGGCCCGGGAGCCCAGGCCGGTGGCGACGTAGGAGAAGAAGGCGCCGGCCTCGCGCACGTGCGGCGTCATGGTCACGAAGCCGATCGCGAACACCAGCAGCACGGTGGCGGCGATGAGGAAGCCGACCGGGGCGCCGATCCCGTTGCCGCCGCCGACGGCGAGGGGGACGTTCCCGCCGATGACGGTCAGCGGGGCCGCGGCCGCGATGACCATGAAGACGATCGCGCCGACGCCGAGCTGGCCGGTGAGGCGGCGTACGGGACCGGTGCTCGCGTCGGCGTCGGTGGTGGCCTGGGTCATGGGGTTCCTCGCGGTGCTCGTGGGGCGGGGAGAAGCAGGGTCAGGAGGGGCGACGGGCCTGGTAGAGCTCGGGGCGCAGGTCGGCCAGGTAGGGGTTGTCGCGCTGCGCCCGCTCGACGACGTCGGTGTCGACCGTGGCGACGACGAGGCCGGTGGGCGTGCTGGGGGCGAGGGCGTCGAGCACCACGCCGGAGGGGGCGGCGATCGAGCTGCGCCCGACGTAGCGGAGGTCGCCCTCCTCGCCGCTGCGGTTCACGTACGCGACGTAGACCTGGTTCTCCCACGCACGCACCGGGATCAGCGTCTCGGCCACGAAGGCGAACGGCTCCATCTGGGCCGTGGGGACCACGACCACGTGCGCGCCCGCCAGGGCCGCGGCGCGCACGGTCTCGGGGAACTCGACGTCGTAGCAGATCAGCAGGGCCAGCCGGACGCCACGGTAGGTCACGGGGGCCGGGAGGCCGGTGCCTGCGACGAAGAGCGTCTGGTCGAGCGCGGAGAACAGGTGGGTCTTGCGGTAGCGGGCGAGCTCGGCGCCGGTCTCGTCGACCAGCAGCGCGGTGTTAGCGACCGTGCCGTCCTCGAGCCGTTCCGGGAGCCCGGCCACGATCGCGACGCCCGCCTCGGCGGCCACCTTCGCGACCTCGGGGACGAGCGGACGTCTGGCGAGCTCGGCCACGCGGTCACCGATGTTGTAGCCGGTGACGAACATCTCCGGGGTCACGAGCAGGTCGGCGCCCCGGGCCCTCGCCTCGCGGGCGGCCTCGGCGACGACGGCCAGGTTGGCGTCCACGTCGCCCGGGTGCCCGGGGTGCTGCAGGCCGGCGATCGTCAGTCTCATCCCAGGCCCCCCGTGTCGCGTCGGTCCCGTCCGTACCGCGGCACGACCCTAGACCCTGCCGCTTCCGCCACACTGACCCCGTGAAGTACAACGAGGGCGCGAACCTGGACCCGTCACAGGTCGGCGGCCGCCCCGGCGGCGGCGGCGGCAAGATCGCGATCGGTGGCGGCGCCGGCGTGGTGGTGCTGATCCTGGCCCTGCTGCTCGGCGTCAACCCGGGCGACCTGCTCGGTTCCGACGCGCAGCCGGGGCAGCAGCCCGGGTCGGGCGGGGCGTCGTCGTCGCCCTTCGCCCAGTGCACCCGGGGCAGCGACATCGGCCAGGACCGGAACTGCCGCTTCGTCGCCTACACGAACTCGATCCAGGACTACTGGGGCGACGCGGTGCAGGACTACCAGGTGATCAAGGTGACGACGTTCACCGGGCAGATCTCCACCGCCTGCGGCACGGCGACGTCGGAGGTCGGCCCCTTCTACTGCTCCGGCGACACGGCGGTCTACCTCGACCTCGGCTTCTTCGACGAGCTGACGACCAAGCTCGGCGCCAAGGGCGGCGACGCGGCAGAGGCGTACGTGCTCGCGCACGAGTTCGGCCACCACGTGCAGGACCTCGAGGGCACGCTGCAGCGGGTCCAGGGCGGCAGCGGTGGGACCGGGCCGACCTCGTCGGGCGTCCGGCTCGAGCTGCAGGCCGACTGCTACGCCGGCGTCTGGTTCAACCACGCGACGAACGACCCGCAGTCCCCGATCAGCGAGGTCACCCAGGCCGACCTGGACGACGCGCTCGACGCTGCCGCGGCCGTCGGCGACGACCGGATCCAGAAGAAGATGCAGGGCCAGGTGAACCCCGAGTCTTGGACGCACGGTTCCGCGGCGAACCGTCAGAAGTGGCTCACCACCGGCTTCACCAGCGGCGACCCGAACGCCTGCGACACGTTCGCCAGCGGCGCCGTCAGCTGATCGGCCCGTCCGTCAGCGCTCGGCGCGCGCCTTCTCGCGTCGCTGGAACGCGAGGCCGACGCCGAAGATGATCAGGCCCAGCACCGGGAGGACGACCGAGACCCGGCTCGGCCACGCGTACGAGTAGCCGGCGGCGAGCACGGCCCCGCCGATCCAGGCGCCGACGGCGTTGGCGACGTTGAGCGTGGAGTGCATCAGGGCGGCGGCGAGGGACTGGCCCCCGGCGGCGACGTCCATCAGGCGGGTCTGGAGCGCCGGCATCATGTAGCTGCCGGAGGCGCCGAGCAGGAAGACGGCGGCGAAGGCGCCGACCGGGGTGGTGGCCAGAAACCCGAACACCGCGAGCACGACGCCGATGGCGACGAGGCCGCTGATCAGGGTCGGGACCAGAGCGCGGTCCGCGAGGCGACCGCCGAGCAGCGTCCCGACGGTCGACCCGACGCCGAACGCGGCGAGGATCCAGACGACGCCGCCCTCGCTCAGCCCGGCCAGCGTCATGACGGTCGGCGCGATGTAGGAGTACGTCGCGAACATGCCGCCGAAGCTGACCATGCCGGTGACCAGGGCGAACCAGACCTGCGGGCGGGCCAGCGCGCTCAGCTCGGTGCGGACGCTCGCCACGCCGCTGCCCACGCGGACCGGCGGCACCCAGGTGCTGACGGCGACCAGGCAGGCCAGCGCGAGGACCGCGACGGCGAGGTAGAGCGCGGGCCAGCCGAGGTGCTGACCGGCCCAGGTGGCGACGGGGACGCCGACGATGTTCGAGATGGTCAGGCCGAGCATGACGCGGGCGACGGCCGAGGCGCGGCGGTTCGGCGCGACCAGGGCGGCGGCCACGACCGAGGCGACGCCGAAGTACGCGCCGTGCGGGAGCCCGGAGACGAACCGCGCGACGAGCAGGAAGCCGAACGAGCTCGCGAAGGCCGAGGCGGCGTTGCCGAGCAGGAACACGAGCATGAGGACCAGCAGCAGCTGCCGGCGCGGGACCCGCGCGGCGACGGCGGCGATCAGCGGGGCGCCGACGACGACGCCCAGCGCGTACGCGGAGATCAGGTGCCCGGCCGTCGGGATGCTCACGCCGACGCCGGCGGCGATCTGGGGCAGCAGGCCCATCGAGGCGAACTCGGTGGTGCCGATCGCGAACCCGCCGACGGCCAGGGCGAAGAGCGCCCAGCTCGGCCGGGTGGGCCGGTCGCCACCGAGGGGCTCGAAGCGCGTGGCGCTCGTGGTCGTCGACGGCTCGGGGGGCGCAGCGGCAGTCATCAACGTCTTCCTGGGGGTGTGCACGGGCGTCGGGGGGTCGCCGGTGACGTCGGCGCCAACCTCGCTCACCACGTGCTTGTTCCGGCTGTGCGCCACCTCACAGCAGGCGCGAACGAGAACGGGGAGGATCGCGCACCTCGATGGCGCGCGATCCTCCCCGTTCTTGTTGGCCTCAGGCCTCAGGCGTGCCCGACCTGCGGTCCGTCGACCTCCTGGACGTCCTGGCTGGGCTCGACGGCGTCCTCGCGGTCCGCGTCGCTGATCTCGAGGCCGGCGACGGGGTTGCCCGACGCCGTGCCCTCGGTGCCGTGCGTCGGCATCTCGCCCGCGCGCGGGGCGTCGCGCGGCGGGGCCCCGCCGTCGCTGGCGCGGGCGATGCGCTGGGTGGCCTCGGCGGCGTACGCGCGCGACTCCCGGTTGTTGCGGACGTCGACGTCCTGCTGCTGCGGGGTCTCGGGCTCTTCAGGGCTCATGGGACGAACGTAGGGCACGTCTCCCAATCGCCCGCCCCGCGTGCGGGCCGCGCCGCGGTCAGACGGGGCGTTCCTCGACGCGCCCGTGGTCGACGTGCAGGCGGCGCGTCACGTGCACGGCCTCGAGCAGCCGCCGGTCGTGGCTGACCAGGACGAGCGTGCCCGCGTACGAGGCGAGCGCGCTCTCGAGCTGCTCGATCGCGGGCAGGTCGAGGTGGTTGGTGGGCTCGTCGAGGACGAGGAGGTTCGTGCCGCGGGCCTGGAGCAGCGCGAGCGCGGCGCGGGTGCGCTCGCCGGGGGAGAGCGAGGCGGCGGGGCGGTTCACGTGGTCGGCCCGCAGCCCGAACTTGGCCAGCAGCGTCCGCACGTCCGCGGGCGACCAGTCGGGCAGGGCGCGTTCGACGACGTCGGTGAGCAGGTCCGGCCCGTCGACGAGGTCGCGGGCCTGGTCGATCTCGCCGACCTGCACCGAGGCGCCGAGCGACGCCGAACCCTCGTCCGGCGCCGTACGGCCGAGCAGCAGCCCGATCAGCGTGGTCTTGCCGGCACCGTTCGGGCCGACGACGGCGACGCGGTCCCCGTACGCCAGCGACAGGTCGACCGGGCCGAGGGTGAAGCCGCCGCGACGCACCACGGCGCGGTTCGCGGTGCTGACCACGGAACCCGACCGCGGGGCCGCGGCGATCTCCATCTGCAGCTGCCACTCCTTGCGCGGCTCCTCGACCTCGTCGAGGCGCTCGATCAGCCGCTCGGTCGCGCGGACCTTGGACGCCTGCTTCTCCGTCCGGTTGATGCGGAAGTCGCGCTGCGCCTTGTCCCCGTCCTTCGGGTTCTTCTTCTCCTTGGTCACGCCCTGCACGGCCCAGGCGCGCTGCGACCGCATCCGCGTCGTCAGGTCGGCCTTGGTCTCGGAGTACTCGTCGTACGCCTCCCGCGCGTGCCGGCGCCGGACCTCGCGCTCGGCCAGGTAGGCCTCGTAGCGGCCGCCGAACACCTCGACGCGCTGCTGGGCGAGGTCGAGCTCGACGACCGTCGTCACGCACCGCCGGAGGAACTCACGGTCGTGGCTGACGACGACCGCGCCGACGCGGAGGTCCTGCACGAACTTCTCGAGCCGGTCGAGGCCGTCGAGGTCGAGGTCGTTCGTCGGCTCGTCGAGCAGCAGGACGTCGAAGCGGGAGAGCAGCAGCGCCAGCAGCCCGACACGGGCCGCCTCGCCGCCGGAGAGGCTGGTCATCAGCGCGCCCGGCCCTACGGTGAGGCCGAGGTCCGCGCTCTGCGCGGCCATCCGCTCGTCGAGGTCCGCGCCGCCGAGGGCCAGCCAGCGGTCGAACGCCGCCGCGTACCAGTCGTCGGCCCCGGCCTCCTCGCGCGTCAGCGCCTCGGTGGCGGCGTCGAGGTCGACCTGGGCGGGTTCGACGCCCGTGCGCCGGGCGACGTACGCGGTGACGGTCTCGCCCTCGCGGCGCTCCGGCTCCTGCGGCAGCAGGCCGACGGACGCGCCCGGCGGGCTGAGCGTGACGGTCCCGGCCTCGGGCCGGCCCTGCCCGGCGAGCAGCCCGAGCAGCGTGGACTTGCCGGCGCCGTTCGCGCCGACGAGCCCGATGACGTCGCCGGGTGCGACGGTGAGGTCGAGCCCGGAGAACAGCACGCGCGCCCCGTGCCCGGCGCTGAGGTCACGGGCGACGAGGGTGGCGGACACGATCGCCTAATTTACGTTCGTCGGGCTCGCAGCGCGACCGGGTTACGCGCAGAACGCCCCCTGAGCCCGTCGAAGGGCCCCGGAGGGGTCGGCGTTCTCCTGGCGAGAGGAGAACGCCGACCTCTTCGAGGCCCTTCGACAAGCTCAGGGGCGTTGACGCAGGTGCAGGCAAGGCACCACTGGCCCCAGGACTTTCACGTTAACGTGAAAGTCCGGTACTCACCACGGCAGATCTGCCGGGCAAGGTACTGGTCTTTCACGTTTACGTGAAAGACCAGCGGGCTCGAGCGTTGCGCCTAGGCAATCAGTTGCAGGTCACGCCGGTGGCGTGGACGGGGCAGTAGCCGAACGGGTTCTTGTCGAGGTACTGCTGGTGGTAGTCCTCGGCGTAGAAGAACTCCGGGGCCGGCTTGAGCTCGGTGGTGATCCGGCCGTAGCCCGAGCGGGTGAACTGCACCTGGTACTCGTCGCGGACGCGCTCGGCGGTCGCCTGCTGCTCGGGCGTGGTGGTGTAGATCGCCGAGCGGTACTGCGTGCCCACGTCGTTGCCCTGGCGCATGCCCTGGGTCGGGTCGTGGTTCTCGAAGAAGATCTTCAGCAGGTCCTCGAAGGACGTCTTCTTCGGGTCGTAGCTGACCTTGACGATCTCCGTGTGACCGGTGCGGGCGCTGCAGACCTCCTCGTACGAGGGGTTCGGCGTGTAGCCGCCCTGGTAGCCGGCGGCGGTGTTGGTGACGCCGGGGGCGTTCCAGTAGAGCTTCTCCGCGCCCCAGAAGCAGCCGAGGGCGAGGTAGACGACCTCGGAGCCCTCCGGGACCTGCTGGACGGGGATGCCGAAGATCTCGTGATAGGTCGGGTCGGCCAGGACCGAGCGGCCGCGGCCGCGAAGGGCCTGCTCCGGCTCGACGAGGGTCGACTTCATCTTCGAGAAGAACATGGTTCGAGTCTGCCTTCCTGCGCGGACCTGGATGGCCCGGCGAGTGCTCAACCGTCGCACTCGACGGGATGTTCCGCAGCACGCTCCGTCACCGCCGCCGACGAGCGCGCCGGTCTCTGGACGACCGAGGGAGCACGACAGCGTTCTTCCGTCGTGCGAGCGAGGGAGGAAGAGATCGGGTCGGAGCGCTCGGAGCGCCGTAGCGAAGCGGAGGCAGAATGGCGGCGTGACTGAGGAACTGGGCTTCTCCACCCGCGCCATCCACGCCGGACCGGAGGCGGACCCGGCCTACAACGCCGTGACGCCCCCGATCTACGCGACCTCCACCTACAAGCAGGACGGCGTCGGCGGGACCCGGGGCGGCTACGAGTACTCCCGGTCGGGCAACCCCACCCGTACGGTGCTCGAGGAGTGCCTCGCCTCGCTCGAGGGCGGGCGGCACGGCCTCGCGTTCGCCAGCGGGCTGGCCGCCGAGGACGCGGTGCTCCGCGCGCTCACCGGGCCCGACGGCCACGCGGTCGTCCCGCACGACGCGTACGGCGGCACCTACCGGATCTTCGCGCGGGTCTACGACGCCTGGGGCCTGCGCTGCACCCCGGTGGACCTCACCGACCTCGCGGCGGTCGAGGCGGCGATCCTGCCGGAGCAGACGACCATCGTCTGGGTCGAGACGCCGACGAACCCGATGCTCAACGTGGTCGACATCGCTGCGGTCGCCGAGCTGGCGCACGCCGCCGGGGCGCTGCTCGTCGTCGACAACACCTTCGCGTCGCCCTACCTGCAGCAGCCGCTCGCCCTGGGAGCCGACATCGTCGTGCACTCGACCACCAAGTACGTCGGCGGCCACTCCGACGTCGTCGGCGGGGCTCTCGTCGTGAACGACGACGCGCTCGCCGAGCGGCTCCGGTTCCACCAAAACGCGATGGGCGCCATCGCGGGCCCGTTCGATGCGTGGCTGACGCTGCGCGGCGTGCGCACCCTGAGCGTGCGGATGGAGCGGCACTGCGACAACGCCGAGCAGGTGGCGGCGTTCCTGGCCGGGCACCCGGCCGTCGCCGAGGTGATCTACCCCGGGCTCGAGTCCCACCCGGGCCACGACCTCGCCGCGCGCCAGATGCGCCGCTTCGGCGGGATGATCAGCTTCCGCGTGAAGGGCGGCGAGGAGAAGGCGCTCGACGTCTGCGGCAAGACGAAGATCATCATCCTGGGCGAGTCCCTCGGCGGCGTCGAGTCGCTCATCGAGCACCCGGGCCGCATGACCCACGCCTCCGTCGCCGGCACGCCGCTCGAGGTCCCCGCCGACCTCGTCCGCCTCAGCGTCGGCATCGAGGACGTCGCCGACCTGATCGCCGACCTGGAGCAGGCGCTCGCCTGACCCGAGCAGCGAACGCCCCCTGAGCCTGTCGAAGGGCCGAACGCCCCCTGAGCCTGTCCGGCCCAACGCCCCCTGAGCCCGTCGAAGGGCCTCGAAGAGGTTGGCTCCTCCTCGTCCCAGCAGAGGTGCCGACCCGTTCCGGGCCCTTCGACAGGCTCAGGGGGCGTCGTGCGGTCAACGGCAGGGATGCCGACCCGTTCCGGGCCCTTCGACAGGCACGGGGCGTCGTGCGGTTCACGTCAGAGATGCCGACCCGTCCAGGCCCTTCAACAGGGCTCGACGGGCGTCAGCCCTTCGACAGGCTCAGGGGGCGTTGGCGGGCGGAGGCAGCTGCCAGTCGACGGGCTCGGCCCCCTGGGCGACGAGGAGCTCGTTCACCCGGCTGAAGGGGCGCGAGCCGAAGAACCCGTTACGCGCGGAGAGCGGCGAGGGGTGGGCGCTCTCGACGACGGGGACGTCGCCGAGGAGCGGGGCGAGCTTGCGGGCGTCGCCGCCCCAGAGGACCGCGACGAGCGGGCCGCCGCGGGCGACGAGCGCCTCGATCGCCTGCTGGGTGACCTGCTCCCAGCCCCGACGGCGGTGCGAACCCGAGCGGCCCGGCTCCACGGTGAGGACGCGGTTCAGCAGCAGCACGCCCTGCTCGAACCACGCCGTCAGGTCGCCGTGCGCGGCCGGAGGGACGCCGAGGTCGGCCTCGAGCTCGCCGTAGACGTTCCGCAGGGAGCGGGGGACCGGGCGTACGTCCGGGGCGACCGAGAACGCCAGCCCCACGGGGTGGCCGGCGGTGGGGTAGGGGTCCTGGCCGACGACGAGGACCCGGACGTCGGCGAGGGGACGGCTGAACGCCCGCAGCACCCGGGCCCGTTCCGGCAGGTACGCGCGCCCGGCGGCCTCCTCCGCGTCGCAGAAGGCCTCGGCCTGCGCCAGGGCCGCCTCGGCCGGGCGCAGCGCCTCGACCCAATCGGGGCTGAGCCCCTCAGTCCACGCGCGTCGGCTCACCGCTGCCCTCCGGGTCACTCGGCACACGGGCCGGGACGTCCCGCTCCGAGCGCGGGTCCTCGCGCGGCATGCGGACCGAGGCCGCGGTGCCCACGAGCAGCAGCGCCGCGCCGACGGCGAAGGCGATCGGGTAGCCGACCTGGTCGGCGAGGAAGCCGGCGGCCAGCGGACCGAGGATCGCGCCCACGTCCGAGGACATCGAGAAGATCGCGACCGGGGTGCCGCCGCGGGCACCGGCCGCGTCGCCGACGGAGGCGGCGGGCGCCGTGCCGAGGAAGGCCGCCGACACCCCGTAGACGCAGAGGACGGCGATGAGCACGCCGATGTTCGGGGCGAACGCGACCGCGAAGATCGACGCGCCGCCCAGCAGGGTGCCGAGGATCATGGCCGGCCGCCGGCCGACCGTGTCGACGAACCGGCCGGCGGGCCCGACCGCGACGGTCTGGACGACCGCGGCGCAGGTGAAGGCGATGCCGGTCCAGGACGTGCTGCGGTCCAGGACCTCGACGACGAGCACGGGCACGAGCGCGGAGCGGACGCCGAAGGACGACCAGCCCTGGCCGAGGTTCACCAGGCAGGCCGCCTGGAACCGCCGGTCCCGGAGCACGTCGCGCAGCGGCCGTACGGCGAGGTCGGGGGCGTCGTCGGGACGCTCGGAGCGGGTCCGGAGCAGGAGCAGCCCGACCGTGCCGGCGACGGCCAGCGTGGCGGCGTAGAAGAAGAAGGGCGCGGTGATGCTGATCGCCGCGAGCAGGCCCCCGATCGCCGGCCCGGCCATCCCGCCGATGAGGAAGCCGGCCTGGAAGAACCCGGTCGCCCGGCCCCGGACGCCCGGCCCGACGCTGGTCAGCAGCAGGGTGGTCGCGGAGACCGTGAACATGGCCGAGCCGATGCCGCCGAGCCCGCGCAGCACGAGCAGCTGCTCGTAGCTGGTGGAGATCCCGGCCAGGCCGCTGCTCAGCGCGACGACGTAGATCCCGACGGCGAGGACGAGCCGTTCGCCGAAGATCCCGATCAGGCGCCCGCAGAAGGGGCTGCAGGCCAGCCGCATCAGGGCGAAGGCGGA
Source organism: Microlunatus spumicola (assembly GCF_039536445.1). Classification (NCBI taxonomy): domain Bacteria; kingdom Bacillati; phylum Actinomycetota; class Actinomycetes; order Propionibacteriales; family Propionibacteriaceae; genus Microlunatus; species Microlunatus spumicola. The sequence continues at coordinate 197,821 of NZ_BAAAYR010000005.1, forward strand.
GACGACGGCCCCGACCTCGAAGTTGCCGACCCCGAAGCTCCGGGCGAAGACGGGCAGCACCGGCACCAGGACGCCGAAGCCGACCGCGACGCAGAAGGCGATCAGCCCGAGGACGTACACCTCGCGCGGGAGCCGCTCACCACCGGTACGCGGCCGCCGGAGGAAGGCGGGACGGGCGGGTGGCACCGGCACAGTGTGCCCCGAAGTCACAGGCGGACGCCGTCGGACCACTAACGTTGAGGGGTCCGGCACCTCGTCGGGCGCGAGGAGAGCAGCAGCGTGACCCTTTCCGACCAGATCCGCCGCATCGCCGGGCGGTCCGGACGACGTCCCGGCACGACCGCGGCGGCCGTGCAGGCCGGCCCCGCGCCGCGCACCCCGGCGGCCCTGACGGCGACCGCCGAGGACCGCCTCGAGCCGGACGCCCTCACCGTCGCCGCCTCGCCGAACCTGCCGAGCGTCGCGGGCACCTCCGAGGTCCCCGAGATCAACGTGCACGTCGAGGACCTGAACTCGCGCTACAACGAGGCGGTCCCCGACGGCCTGCACGTCGCCGCGGCCTGGGGCTGGCGGGTCATCGTCGTGGCGATGCTGATCGCGCTCGTCGCGTACGTGCTGGCCTTCCTGTCCGAGGTCACGATCCCGCTGCTCATCGCCGTGCTGCTGACCGCCCTGCTGCTGCCGGTGACCAAGCGGCTCCACGCCTGGGGCGTGAACCGCGGTCTGGCGACGGCGATCACCGTGCTCGGCGGCCTCGCGGTCATCGCCGGCGTGCTCTACCTGATCGTCAGCTCGATCGTCTCCCAGGCCTCGACCCTCGGCGCGAACGTCACCACCGGCTTCAACCAGCTCGCCGGCTGGCTGCAGAACGGGCCGCTGCACGTCAGCGCCACCTACTTCAACGCCGACGAGTGGGTCACGCGGATCACCGACTGGGTCCGGACCAGCCAGGACACGATCACGACGTACGCGGGCGAGATCACCTCGTCGGTCGGGCACTTCCTCGCGGGCTTCGCGCTTGCCCTGTTCGCGCTGTCCTACTTCCTGCACAACGGTCCCGAGATCTTCTCGTTCGTCATGCGCTTCATCCCGCGCAAGTCGCGCCGCCGCGTCGACAGCGCCGCGCAGAACGGCTGGCACTCGCTGTCGTCCTACGTCCGCGCGACGATCCTCGTCGCGCTGGCCGACGGCGTCGGCGTGCTGATCGCCGCGCTGATCATCGGCGTGCCGGCCGCGCCGGCCCTCGCCACGCTGGTGTTCATCGGCGCGTTCGTCCCCATCGTCGGGGGCTTCGTCTCGGGCTTCGTCGCCGTCGTCGTGGCGCTGGTCGCGCTGGGCTGGGTCAAGGCCCTGATCATGCTCGCCGCGATCATCGCGGTCGTGGAGATCGAGGGGCACATCCTGCAGCCCTTCCTCATGGGCCGTGCGGTCAAGCTCCACCCGCTCGCCGTGCTGCTCGCCATCGCGGTCGGCATCATTCTCGGCGGCATCGTCGGGGCGCTGTTCGCGGTGCCGATGCTGGCCTTCGCCAAGACGTTCGTGCAGCACCTCTCCGACGAGCTCCCGAACCCCTCGAGCGCGAACGTCGTCCGCTAGGAGCGGCCCCTTCGACAGGGTGCCGCTCGAGACGTCCCCTGAGCCTGTCGAAGGGCCCGGAACGGGTTGACGTCTGTGGTCCGGGGACGAGGGCCGACCTCTTCGAGGCCCTTCGACAAGCTCAGGGGGCGTGGGCGGGACCGCTCGGTGGGACGTTCCCTGAGCCTGTCGAAGGGCCCGGAACGGGTCGCCGGCCGTGGCCCGGGTACAAGCGCCGACCTCTTCGAGGCCCTTCGACAGGCTCAGGGGGCGTGGGGAGCAACGGCTCGACGGAGGCCGACGCGCAGACGCGAGAAGGGCGGGCCCGGCGTGAGCCGGACCCGCCCTTCTGCGCGGTCAGTGGAGGGTGGGCCTCAGAGGGCCGAACCCTTCTTGTACTCGTTCCAGGAGGCGTTCCAGTCGGAGTAGCCGTTGCCCGGCTCGATGCCCTTGCTCGAGCCCGTGGTCACGACCGGGTCGCCGATCAGGGTGTTCTCGATCAGGTAGCGCGAGTTGGCGACGCTCATGCCGACGCAGCCGTGGCTGACGTTGGCCCGTCCCTGGCTGCCCACGCTCCAGGGGGCCGAGTGCAGGAACTCGCCGGAGTTGGTGAGCCGCATCGCGTACGCCGCGGTGAGCTCGTAGTCCTCCTCGGCGCCGATCTGCTCGTTGGTCATGACCTTGTTGTACTCCTTGGCCATGATCAGCTTGGTGCCGCTGCGCGTCGTCCAGCCGGGCTTGCCGCCCGTCACCGGGATGCTGCGGACCTTCTTGTCGTTCTTGTAGACCGTGGCGTAGTCGGACTTGAGGTTGACCTTGATCAGGAACTTGCGGCCGACGGTGAAGTCGGTCTTCGACGACTTCTGGCCGTAGTTGCCGTTGCCCGCGCTCACGCCGTTGATGTCCGCGTCGACGACGACCTTGGTGCCCGGCTTCCAGTAGGACTTCGGGCGCCAGTGGACCTCCTGGCTGCCGTACCAGTGCCAGCTGCCGGTCTGCTTCGGCGTCGTGGTGACGTGCAGGTTCTTCTCGATCGACTTCTTGTCGGTGACCGGGACGTCGAACCGCACGATGGCCGGCATGCCGACGCCGACCTTGCTGCCGTCGAGGGGGTAGATCTCCGGGAAGACCTGCTTGCTCAGCGCCAGCGACTGCGTCTTGAAGCTCGTCTTCTCCGACGTGCTCTGGCCGGCCGCGTTCTTGCCGGTCATCGTCAGGGTGTAGCTGCCCGCCGGCTCCAGCCGGTCGCCGGCCGTCCAGGAGGTCTTCGCCTTGTTCATCGAGCCCTTGAGGGAGCCCTTCTGGGCCTTCCCCTTGGTGTCGGTGTACTTGTACGCGAGCTCGACCTTGGACAGCTTGCCGAGGCTCGCCTTCGCGGTGACGAGGGTGGAGACCTTGACGCCGTCCTCGCCGTCGTCGACGTTGGCGCTCAGCTTGACCGCGGGGGTCGTCGGCGTCGGGGCCGGGGTGGGGGAGGAGGACGAGGACTGGGAGGCGCCGGCCGGGGCCGGGCTCTGGCCGGTCGAGCCCTGCGCGTCGGGGACGGTGCCGCAGCCGGCGCTCACGGCCAGCAGCAGGACGGCGGAGACCAGGCCACCAGCGGCCAGGTGTCGTCGGGTCGGCATCGGGGTGTCGTCTCCTCAGGTGCTTCCGGCTGGGCTCGCTGGTGCCACGCAGGCTCAGCTCTACGGTCGGAGGGTGGCCGCGGGAGGCACGGATCGCCGTGCTCCGCTAAGGTGCCCCACCCCACCCGCACCTCCAATGTGCCACCCGGACGGGCCGATTCCTAATCGTTCGCGAGCCCGAGACGAGACCGTTGTGGACTCGTACGGAGGCCGTGCGAAAGGTGTCGGCCGGGTCTCGTGCCTCCGGCCCCGAGCGGGGACGGGGTGCACGGGACCCGGGCGACGTGCGGTTCAGTGCCCCGCGGCCACGAGCTCCTCGTGGGCCTCGGCCGACGCCGGGGCGGCCGGCTCGCGCCCGCCCAGCGGCTTCTCCCGCATGAGGAGGGCCAGCACCAGGCCGACGGCGAGGAACGGCACCGCGACAAGGAAGAGGTCGTCCATCGCCTGGGTGAAGGCGGTCAGCACCCACGTGTGGACCGGCTCCGGGAGCGACTGGATCGCCGTCACGTCGTTGACCGAGCCGGCGGCCGCGCCGGCCTGCGCACCGGCGCCCGGCGGGATCACCGCGGCGAGGTGGTGCGCCAGGCGGGTGTTGAGGATCGCCCCGAAGAGCGCCGTGCCGAGCGCGCCGCCCATCGACCGGAAGAAGGTCACCGACGCGGTGGCGACGCCCATGTGGCGCCGGTCCACGTTGTTCTGCACGGCGGTGACGACGACCTGCATGGTGAGGCCGAGGCCGGCGCCGAAGACGAACATCAGCACGGCGACGTACGCGTAGCTCGTCTCGACCGCGATCCGCGAGAGCCCGACGAAGGCCACCCCGACGACGATCGAACCGGTGATCGGCATCCACTTGTAGCGGCCGGTGCGGCTCATGATCTGGCCACCGCTGATCGAGGTGGAGAAGATCCCGACCACCAGCGGGAGCATGGCCAGGCCCGACTCCGTGGCGCTCATGCCCTTGACGGCCTGCAGGTAGATCGGCAGGTAGATCAGCCCACCGAACATCGCGACGCCCATGATCATGGCGAAGCTGATGTTGGAGACGAAGGTCCACGAGCGGAACAGCTCGAGCGGGATGATCGGCTCGCTCGCGCGGCTCTCGACGAGCACGAAGAGCGCGGCCAGCACGACGACGGCGACGAGCAGCCCGAGGCCGGTCAGGGAGGTCCAGCCCAGGTCGGGACCGGCCCAGCTGAGGTAGAGCACGAGGCTCGTCACCGAGCCGACGATGGTCGCGGCGCCGAGGTAGTCGACCGACGCCTGGCGCGGCACGTGGTGCAGCTTGAGCGCGAACGACGTGACGACGAGGGCGGCGGCCCCGATCGGGAGGTTGATGAAGAAGATCCACTCCCAGCCCAGGTGGTCGGTGAAGAGGCCGCCGAGCAGGGGGCCGGCCACCGAGGAGATGCCGAAGACCGCGCCGAACAGGCCCTGGTACTTCCCGCGCTCACGCGGCGGGATGACGTCGCCGATGACCGCGAGGGCGAGCGACATCAGGCCGCCGCCACCGAGGCCCTGGACCGCGCGGCCGATGATCATCACGTCGATGCCGGGCAGGCCGAGCGCGCTGGACAGCGGCGAGGCGAAGCCGCAGACGACCGAGCCGACGAGGAACACCACGATCGCGGCCTGGAAGACCGGGCGCCGCCCGCGGAGGTCGGAGATCTTGCCCCACAGCGGGGTGGCCGCGGTCGAGGTGAGCAGGTAGGCGGTGACGACCCACGACAGCTTGTCGAGCCCGCCGAGCTCGGAGGTGATCTTGGGCAGCGCGACGCCGACGATGCTCTGGTCGAGCGCCGCCAGGAACATGCCGGCCATCAGCCCGCCGATGACCACGAGGATCTGGCGGTGGCTCAGGTAGTCGCCGCTGGGCGTGGGGCCGGACGGCGGCTCGGTGCTGACGCCGGGGACCCCGCCGGCCTCGGCCGCGGTCTCCTCCAGCGCCCGGGTCCCGGCGTGGGTCCCGCTCCGGCCGACGTCCGCCGGTTCGGCGAGGGCGCGGCGTGGTTCATACGTGCTCATGGCGTTCTCTGTCTGCTGGTGGGTCTGCTGGTGAGGGTGGTCGGGAGCCGTCGGGCGCGTCAGCGCGTCCGGGACTCGACGCCGGCGACGAGCCGGCCGAGGAGGCGTTCGAGGAGGGCGAGGTCGGCGGGGTCCCAGCCCTCGAGGCTGTCGGTCAGGACCTCGCGACGCCGGGCGGTGGAGGCCTCGAGCTGCGTACGCCCCTCCGCGGTGAGGGCGATCCGCTGGGCGCGGCCGTCGTCGGGGTCCGGGCCGCGCTCGACCAGCCCGGCCTGCTCGAGCTGGGTCACGTGGCGCGAGACGGTGGAGGTGTCGAGCTGGGTGCTCGCCGCGAGCGCGGTGATGCGCATCGAGGAGGCGAGCAGGTTCTTGAGCACCCAGTAGGTGGCCGGCTCCAGCTGGTCCCCCGGGAGGCGCTGGCGCATCACGCGGCCGATGGTCATCGCCGTGTGCAGCACCGAGTCGACGACCTGGGTGGCCGCGTCGGTGGGCGCCGCGGCGTCGTGCGGCATCGCTTGCATGGCACAAGCATACAGGTACTTGTGCGATGCAACCGATAGTTCGGCAGGCTGAGGGCCCGACGCCACCCCGACGTGTCCCTGGTTCTGGTGCCGACCCTTTCGCTTCTGGTAAGTCGCGCTTTACATTTTGAGCATGAGCCCTGACCCGCTGATGTCCGCGATCCTCGGTGACCTGGCTGCGGGGCGCATCGACGCCTCCGAGGCCGCCCGCCGGATCGACGCCCTGAAGGCGGCTCCCGCGGAGGACCGCTCGGAGCCCGTCACCGTCACGCCCGAGGCGGCCGCGCCCGTCGTCGAGCCCCGGGACGACGCCGCGACCGACCCGTGGGCGGCCGCGACCGACCGCCCGCAGCACGCCACGTTCGCGCGGGAGACCGTCCGGTCGGAACCCGCCGAGCCCACGGCCCCGACCGGCTCGACCGAGGCCGAGACGACCGGGACCGGAACGCCGGGGACGACGCCCACCGAGCCGCGCGGCAAGGCCGCGAACGGGGTGGAGCGCATCTCCGTCCGCGCCGTCGGCCGCCGCGTGCGGATCGTGGGGGAGACCTCGGTCGCCACCCTCTCCGCCGACGGCCCGCACGTCCTCCGCCGCAACGGCACCACGCTCGAGGTGTCGAGCGACGGCGAGATCGGTCCCAGCCTCGACGGGTTCAGCATCCTGCGCGGCGTCCCCCGCAGCCTCGAGGACATCCGGGCGCTCGGCCTGGGCAAGGAGCTGCTGCTCCGCGTCAATCCGGCGCTGGAGGTCGACGTGGAGGTGACCGCCGGCCAGCTGAGCACCGAGCGGGTGCCGCACCTCGGCAAGGTCCGCGTGACCGCCGGAGGCGCCAAGCTGCTCGACGTCACCGCCGTCAACGACGTCCTGGTCCAGGCCGGCTCGGCCACGATCAAGGGCACGATCACGAGCGGGCGGCACCGCGTACGCGTCGAGTCGGGTTCGCTGTCCATCTCCCTCGGCGACGACTCCAACGTCACCGTCAAGAGCGACGCGCAGCTCGGCCGGGTCAGCTGGGCCGGCGGCCACAGCGGGGCGGGCGACGAGGTCGTGATGGGCCACGGGAACGCGCGGCTCGACGTCGAGGTCGTGATGGGCCACGCCCAGGTGCGCGTCGGTTCCGACGCGGCCGCCTCGTCCTCGACGAGCGGCTCGTGAGCGGGGTGGGCGAGCGCGCCCGTCCGACCGACCCGCACCGCCACCGCGCGCCGAGCGCCTGCCCGGTCTGCGGCGACCAGCTGGCCGTCACCCGGCTGGGCTGCGGGACCTGCGGCACGGAGCTCGCGGGGATCTTCGCACCGTGCGACTACTGCGCGCTGGACGACAGGGAGAGCGAGATGCTCCGCGTCTTCCTGGCCTCGCGGGGCAACCTGCGCGAGGTCGAGAAGCACCTCGGCGTCTCCTACCCGACGGCGCGGGCGCGGTTCAACGACCTGCTCCGCAAGCTCGGCCTGGCCGGCGTGGACGAGGCCCCGGCGGCGCTGACCCGCGAGCAGGTCCTCTCCGAGGTCGCCTCCGGCGCCCTCAGCCCCGACGCCGCGGCCGAGCTCCTCGCGAACCTCTAGAGGTCCGGACGTGAGCGAGGGGCCTGCAGACGCGCTGCAGGCCCCTCGGGTGGTCGATCAGCCGGTGTAGGGCTCGACCTTGACGACGGTGACGTTGATCGTGCGGCCGTTGGGCGCCTCGTACGAGGCCTTGTCGCCCTTGGACTTGCCGAGGATGGCGGCGCCGAGGGGGGACTGCGGGCTGTAGACGTTGGTGTCGAGGTCGTCGGCGCCGAGCACCTCGCGCGAGCCGAGCAGGAACGTGTCGGTGTCGCTCTCGTCGCCGTCGAAGGCGATCGTCACGCGGGTGCCGGGCGCGACCTCGTCGGCGGTCGCGGCGGCCTCGCCGACCTCGGCGCGGCGCAGCATGTCCGTCAGCTGCCGGATCCGCGCCTCCTGCTTGCCCTGCTCCTCCCGGGCGGCGTGGTAGCCGCCGTTCTCGCGGAGGTCGCCCTCGTCGCGTGCGGCGGCGATCTTGGCGGTGACGTCGGCGCGGCCGGGGCCGGAGAGCTGCTCGAGCTCGCTCTGCAGCTTGTCGTACGCGTCCTGCGTCAGCCAGATGGTCTGTGTGGCCTCGGACATCTGGTCACGATAGCAACGAGGACGTCCGGTCTCTAGATCGTTCGCGTCCGCTCAGCCGGTGCTGCAGCTGCGGACGGTCACCGAGGTGGCCCGGCGGAGGGTCGTCAGGGTGACGGGGACGTCGACCACCTTGTAGGCGCTGGCCGCGACGGGCACGCTGCTCTCGGCCACGGGCTGGAAGTCGGTCGACTGGGCCAGCAGCCGGCAGGTCGCCGGCTGCGACGGGTCGTCGCGCTGGACCGTCATCGTGACCTTGATCGAGGTGTCCGAGACGACGTCGAAGCCCGCCACGTCCCCGCTGACCGCCGGGGTCGCGTGCAGCAGGGCCGCCCAGACCAGCCAGGTCATCGCGACCGCGGTCGCGGCGACGACGAGGACGACCTTGGTCCGCCGCCGGACCAGGGGCGGCGGGTAGCGCCGGGCCAGGCGTTCGGCGACCGAGGCGGCGTCCACGGTGCTGGGCTCGGTCATGCGCCCATCATCCCCTCCCGCCCGAAGCGGTCGGGGCGTGAGACGGGCACGACGTGCGTGGGACGATGGCCGGCGTGAACGAGGCCCCCCTGCGCGTCGACGACCGAGGCGAGCGGCTCCGGCTGCTGCACGTCCATGCGCACCCCGACGACGAGTCCAGCAAGGGCGCGGCGACGACCGCCCGCTACGTGGCCGAGGGTGTCGAGGTCATGGTCGCCACCTGCACGGGCGGCGAGCGCGGCTCGATCCTCAACCCGAACATGGACCGGCCCGACGTCCTCGCGAACATCGCCGAGATCCGCCGCCAGGAGATGGACGCCGCCCGCCGCATCCTCGGCATCGAGCAGGTCTGGCTCGGGTTCGTCGACTCCGGGCTGCCCGAGGGCGACCCGCTCCCGCCGCTGCCGGAGGGCAGCTTCGCCACCCTCGACGTGGACGAGGCGTCGATCCCGCTCGTGGAGGTGGTCCGCCGGTTCCGGCCGCACGTGATCACGACGTACGACGAGCGCGGCGGCTACCCGCACCCGGACCACGTCATGTGCCACAAGATCAGCGTGGCGGCGTACGACCACGCGGCCGACCCCGACTGGCACCCCGAGCTCGGCCCGGCGTGGCAGACGCCCAAGCTCTATTACTCCTTCGCCTTCCACCTCGACAAGACGAAGGCGCTCGACGAGGCGATGACCGCCCGCGGGCTGGAGTCCCCCTACGCGGAGCGGCTGCGCCGCTGGCCCCCGGACCCGGCCATGCAGGGCCGGGTCACCACGCGGGTGCCGTGCGGGGAGTACTTCGAGGTGCGCGACCGCGCCCTGATCGCCCACGCGACGCAGATCGACCCCGAGGGGACCTGGTTCCAGATCCCGATGGACCTGCAGCTCGAGGTGTGGCCCACGGAGGACTTCGAGCTGGCGCGCACCACCGTGCCGACGCACCTGCCGGAGGACGACCTGTTCACCGGGATCGCGGTCCCGGCGCCCGCGTAGGCTGAAGATGTAGCCGTGCCTGGAGGAGGTGCCCACGTGCTTGCCCTGCTCGACCTGGACCCGAACATCGTGAAGCCGGGATGGATCCCGCTGCTGATCACCATCGGGCTGGCCGCCGTGATGGTGCTGCTGTTCTTCAGCCTGCGCAAGCAGTTCCGTCGCATCGACACGAACTTCCCGACGCAGCCCGGGGCGGCCGAGCCCGAGGTCACGAAGGACCCCAGCACCCAGGTCTGACGCTCAGCCCGCGGCGGACCGGCGGTCGGGGACGACCGTCGTGACGCCGCCGTCCGGTGCGACGACGAGAGCGCTGTCCACGGGCCGGGTGCGCAGCCAGGCGGCGGCTCCTGCCCCCTGGGCGTACGCGGCCGTGGCGTCGATGTCCGCCCAGGTCAGCGACGGACCGATCACGGTGACCGACGCGACGCCGACCGGTGCCCGTCCGGTCCGTGCGTCCACGAGGTGCGCCCCGCGGTGCACGGTGCCCGAGGTCGCCACGGCCCCCGTCCGCACCGGGACCACCGCCACGAGGCGCGACGGGTCCCGCGGGTCCTCCACCCCGATCCGCCACGGCGCGGAGCCACGGTCGGCCCGGCACGTGACGTCGCCGCCGACCGAGAGGCAGTGGTCGGTCGCGTCGAGCCGGGCGAGGTGCCGGGCGGCGCGCTCGGCGGCCCAGCCCTTGACCACGCCGCTCGGGTCCAGCCGCCGGCGTCCGGCGGGGTCGCCGGGCACCGGCAGGGACGTGGAGAACCCCCCGTCGGACTCGGCCGAGGCCCGCTCGCCGAGCGCGAGGACCTCGGCCACGACGGCCGGGCACGCCGCGAGGTCGAGCTCGCCGCGGTCGAGCCGGCTGATCACCGAGTCGGCCCGGTAGGTGCTGAAGACGCGGTCGACCTCGGCGAGCTCGTCCATCACCGCCGCCCAGGCGGCCCGGCCCTCGTCGGTCGCCGCGTGCCGGCCCCGCAGGGCGAGGCTGACGGGCATCCCCATCACGTGCTCGACGTAGCGGTGGAGGGGCCGGCGTCCCGCGGCGGTCGTGCTCATGCTCAGATCCCGGCCTGGTCGAGCGCGGACTGCAGCGAGGTGACGTAGCCGTCGCTGGTCACCGTGGCGCCGCTGACCATGTCGATGTCGGCGCTCTGCGCGTCGAGGGTCTCCTGCACGAGCACCGGCAGCGCCCGGTCGTTGATCTCGACGTCGCGGCCGTTGCCGCTGGGGGAGACCGGAACCTCCACCTTGGTGACCTTGCCGTCGGCGACGGTGATCTCCACCTGCACCGGTCCCCAGCGGGTCGACGCCGCGTCGCCGGTGTACGTCTTCGTGCCCGACGAGGAGCCCGAGGAGCTCGACGACCCCGAGGACGAGGACCCGGAGGAGGAGGCCCCGGACGAGGCCGAGGGGGTGGACGACGGGTCCGGCGGGGCCGTCGCCGACGGGGTGCCCGACGGCGTGGCGGGCGCGCTGGAGGCGCTGCCGGCGGCGGTCGCGGGCGTGTTGGTCGAGGTGTGGTAGCCGAAGAGGAGCACCACGACCGTGACGGTCGAGGCGAGCCAGATCACGATGCGGCGCACGTGGTCACCATCCAAAGCTCTCGGTGTGGACGCGGTCGGCGGGGACGCCGGCCGCGGCGAGGAGTCGTTCGACCCCGGAGGTCCAGGCGGAGGGTCCGCACAGGAACACGTCGCGCTCGGCGACGTCGGGCACCCACCAGCGCAGGGCGGCGAGCTCGTCCGGGCCGGCGGCCGGCCCGAAGACGGACCCCGGGTGCGGTCGTGGCCCGGGGAGGACGACCGTCTGCAGGCCCCGCTCGCGGGCCAGGACGTCGAGCTCGGCCGCGAAGAGGGGCTCCGCGGTGCAGCGTTGCAGCAGCACGGCGTCACCCGGCGCGTACGCCAGCCCCTCGGCGAGCGCCCGGACCGGCGTGATGCCGACGCCGGCGCCGACCAGCAGCACCCGCGGCCGGGTGCGGGCCCGGCTGCTGAGGCGGCCGTACGGGCCCTCGAAGGTCACACGGGTCCCGGGGCGCAGGCGGGCGAGCCGGGCGCTGCCCTCGCCGAGCGCCTTGGCGGTGATCCGCAGGCTCCGCCCGTCGGGCGCGGCGGACAGGGAGAACGGGTTGGAGCGGGTCCAGCCCGGGCCGTCGAGGAACCGGACGTTCAGGAACTGCCCGGCCCGCAGGGGGAGCCGGTCCAGGCGGCGACCGGTCAGGAAGACGGAGACGACGTCCGAGGACTCGCGCACCACCGACGTGACCCGCAGGCCGTGCCGCAGGCTGCGCGCCAGGGGGAGCAGCAGGCGCCAGACGAGGACGGTGCCGGCCGCCGCGATCCACAGGCCCCACCAGTAGAGGGTGCGGCCGGTCGACTGCAGGAACTCCTGACCCGTCCACAGCTGGTGCGGCAGGGCCAGCCCGACGCCGAGGTAGGCGTAGAGGTGCAGCAGGTGCCACGACTCGTAGCGCAGCCGCCGGCGGGCCTTCTTCACGCTCGTGACGACGACCATCACGAGGCAGGCCGTGCCCGCCACGGAGAGGAGCACGCCCCCGTACGTCGTCACGAGGTCCCAGGTCGTGGCGGGGACCTGGAGCCACGAGGCGCCGGCGTAGCCGAGCACGATCGTGACGACGTGCACGCACATCAGGTCGAAGGACAGGAAGCCGACGACGCGGTGCACGCGGGCGAGCCGGTCGCGGCCGAAGGCGTGCTCGAGCGGCGGCAGCCGGGACATCAGCAGCACCTGGACGAGGAGCAGGTCGGCCGACCAGAGCCCGGTCAGCCGGCCGGCGGACATGAGCCCGGTGTCCCAGGCGACCAGGTCCGTGAACCCGCCGTCCGCGGCCCACCAGTAGGTGACGAGCAGCAGCCCGGCCCACAGCAGCAGCCCCGCGCCCGTCCGGACGGCCCGGTCGAGGGTGGCGTCCGCGTCGAGGCGGACCGGCGCCGGGGTCGAGGCGCTCTCGGTCCGTTGCAGCAGGGCGGTCACGACGAGGCCCCGGAGGGGGCGGCCTGCTCGTCGCCGGTCCGCGGCCCGCGGTTCCCGCCGTCGGCCCCCTCGCCGGACCCGTGCCGCCCCGCGTGCTCCTCGCCGGACGCCACTTGCGCGGGGGGAGCGTCGGTCGGCGACGCGGCCCGCTGGGCGTACGCCGCACTGCCCGTCACGGCGCCCGCGCCGAGCAGGGTGACGAGCACCGCGACCACGGGCCGGACGCGTCGGCGCCCCCGGGTCGGCGGGGCTCCCGCCGTGACCGGGGCGGGCTCGGCGGACCCCACCTCCGTAGCGGGCTCCCAACGTGAGCCGCTGGGTCCTGACCAGTCGTCCTGCACCGTGACCTGCCTCTTCTCGTCCTCGTCCGACGAGAAGAACTGCACCAGTCGTTTCTTAGACCCAGGTGAGTCCCACGCTCGCGGGCCCGGGCTCAGAGGGTGCTCTAAGAAACCTCTGAGCAACTGTGACGAGCCTGTGCGGAGCCCTAGTGCGAAGGAGCTCCACCCCATGACCGTCCTCGGCCTCCCGCTCCACCCCCTGATCGTGCACGCGACCGTCGTCGCCGTGCCGGCCGCGGCGCTCTCCGTCCTGCTCGTGACCATCTGGCCGCGGTTCCGGCACTGGGCGTCGTGGGGGCCGGCCGCGCTCGCGGCGGTGGCCCTGGTCCTCGTGCCGATCACCACGTCCTCGGGGGAGACGCTCGAGCACACGCTCCCGAGCACGCCCCTGATCGAGGCCCACACGCACCTGGCCGACGGTCTCCTGCCGTGGGTGATCGCCCTGCTCGTCGGCGCCCTGCTGGTGCTCTGGCCGCAGCTGGCGGTCACGCGTCCGCGGATGTGGGCGCTGCCGCGCTGGCTCGTCGTCGGAGGGATGGTCGTCGCGTCGGTCGCCGCCGTCGGTGCGCTGGTCGAGGTCGTGCTGATCGGCCACAGCGGTGCGGCCGCCGCCTGGTCGCAGAACGCCTGACCCGGGCATCCTGGGCACGTGGTGGACGCGACAGGGGGACGGCCCGGCCCGGGCGCGTCCGACGCACGTCGGGTGCTGCTCGTGGAGGACGACCGCGCGCTGGCCGCCATGCTCGAGGAGATCCTCGTCTCGGCCGGCTACCTCGTCGAGGTGGCGCGCGACGGGCAGGCGGGCCTGCACCTCGGCCTCAGCCGCTCGTACGACGCGGTCGTCCTCGACCGGGGGCTGCCGGCCATCGAGGGCCTCGACCTGCTCGCCCGGCTGCGGTCGCGCGGCGTGACGACGCCCGTCCTGGTGCTGTCCGCGCTCGGGCTGGCCCGGGACCGGGTCGACGGGCTGGACGCCGGTGCGGAGGACTACCTGGCCAAGCCGTTCGACATCGACGAGCTGCTGGCCCGGGTCCGGGCGCTGCTGCGCCGCCACGGGGACGTGGCGGACACGTTGCCGGTGCCCGGGGGACGGTTCGCGGTGTCGGTCCGGACCGTGGTCGGTGGCAGCGGCGAGACCCACCTGTCCGAGCGCGAGTCCGCGCTGCTCGCCGTCCTGGCCCGTCGGCCCGGGCGGGTCTTCAGCCGTTCGGAGCTCGTGGCGGAGGTCTTCCCCGACGCCGAGGACGACGGCGTGGTCGACACCTACGTCCACTACCTGCGCCGCAAGCTCGGCCGCGGGACGGTCCGGACGGTCCGGGGGCTCGGCTACCAGCTGGGGACGGAGCGGTCCCCGTGAGCCGGGGGCGTCCGTCGGAGGTCGAGCTGCGCCGGACGGCCTGGCGGATCGGCCTCCAGACGGCCGGGCTGCTCCTCGCCTGCATGCTCGTGGTCGCGGCGGTCCTCTACGGCTCGGTCGTCCGCAGCCAGGAGGAGCAGCTGACCGCCTCGCTGCAGGACGCCGTCGGGACCGCGGGCACCGGGCGCGACCCGGACCACGACCACGACCACGACCTCAGCGAGCCGCGCGGCGGGATCCAGTACGCCGTCCTCGACGGGCGCGGGCTGCGGACCTCCACCGACGTGCCGCCGGGCCTGCCCGACCTCGAGGTGCTGCGGACGGTCGCCGCGACCCACGTGCAGGACCGCCGAACGCTGCGGCTGCCGTCCGGGGGGTTCGAGGTGCTGACCGTGCAGCGCGGCGACGACACCGTCCAGGTCATGGCGAGCACGTACGAGCAGCACCAGGAGCGCGAGCGGATCCTCGCCGGCCTCGGCCTGGCCGGGGGTGCGGGCCTCGTCCTCGCCACCCTGGCGGCCGCGGTCCTCGCTCGCCGGGCCGTCCGGCCGATGGCCCGGGCGCTCGCCCAGCAGCGGCGGTTCGTCGCGGACGCCGGCCACGAGCTCCGGACGCCGCTGACCCTGCTCAGCACCCGGAGCCAGCTGCTCGCCCGGCGGGTGCGCGACCGCACGACCCCGGCGGAGCAGCGCGAGCAGCTGGTCGAGCGCGACGCCGCCGGCATCGTCGCCGACACCACCGCGCTCGTCGCCATCCTGGAGGACCTGCTGACGGAGGCCGACGACCGTACGCCGGTCCCGCAGGAACCCGTCGACCTCGCCGACGTCGCCCGCTCGGTCGTCGCGTCCGCCGGGGCGGCGGCGCAGGAGGCCGGGGTCACGCTCAGGGTGGAGGTCGACCCCGCGGGTCCCACCGTGGTGCAGGGGGCGGGCACCGCCCTCGCCCGGGCGGTCGCCGCCCTGGTGGACAACGCGGTCGACCACGCGCGCACCCGGGTCGAGGTCCGGGTCGCCCGGGCGGGCCGCTCGTTCGTCGTGGAGGTCGTCGACGACGGACCGGGGATCGCGTCGGACACGCTGCCGCGTATGTTCGACCGGTTCTCCAGCGACCGACGCCCTGTCCCGGAGACCGGCGGCGACCGCCGGCACTTCGGTCTCGGGCTGGCGCTGGTGAGCGAGATCGCGACCCGGCACGGCGGCTCGGTGACCGCGGAGAACCGGCGTGCGCCCGAGGTCGGTGCCCTGCTGCGCCTCACGGTCCCCGTCGCTCCCGCCGGCCGTTCCACCGACCGACCCTCCCGCCACCCCCGCACCCCGGAGCGACCATGACGAACGACGAGCGCACCGCCGACCTCGAGCCGGGGGGGCACCCCGACGAACCGCACGCGGTCCAGGGGCTGGCGCGCCAGCTGAACTGGCTCCGCGCGGGTGTGCTCGGGGCGAACGACGGCATCGTTTCCGTCGCCGCCGTGGTCATCGGCGTCGCCGGGGCCGGTGCGGGCTCACGCGCGCTGGAGGCCTCCGGGACCGCCGCGCTCGTGGGCGGGGCGCTGTCGATGGCCCTCGGCGAGTACGTCTCGGTCAGCAGCCAGCGCGACGCTCAGACCACCCTGATCGCCAAGGAGCGGATGGAGCTCGCGACCGAGCCCGAGGCGGAGCTCGACGAGCTGGCCGGGCTCTACGAGGAGCGCGGGCTCTCGCCCGAGACGGCCCGTCAGGTCGCGGTGGAGCTGACCGCGCACGACGCCCTCGCGGCGCACCTGTCCGCCGAGCTCAACCTCACCGAGGACGACGTGGTCAGCGCCGGGCACGCCGCCTTCGCGTCGGCCGTCAGCTTCCTGGTCGGCGGGCTGCTGCCCTTCCTCGCCGTCCTGCTGCTGCCCGACGCCGTCCGCGTGCCGCTCACCTTCGTCGTGGTGCTGCTCGCCCTCGCGCTGACGGGCTACCTCAGCGCCCGCGTCAACGACACCCCGCGGCTGCGCCCGACCCTCCGGCTGGTGCTCGGCGGGGCGGTCGCGCTGGCGGCCACGTTCGCGATCGGCTCGGCCGTGGGCGCGCTCGCCGCCTGACCCCGGGCGGTCCGCCCAGCCGCGGCCCGTGGCGGCCGGGGAGAATCGGGACGTGCCCAACCGTCTCGCGAACGCCACCAGCCCCTACCTGCTGCAGCACGCCGACAACCCGGTGGACTGGCGGGAGTGGGGCGACGAGGCGTTCGCCGAGGCGGAACGGACCGGGAAGCCGGTGCTGCTGAGCGTCGGCTACGCCGCCTGCCACTGGTGCCACGTGATGGCCCACGAGTCGTTCGAGGACGAGGCCACCGCGGCGCAGATGAACGCGCGCTTCGTCAACGTGAAGGTCGACCGCGAGGAGCGACCCGACGTGGACACCGTCTACATGGCGGCGACGCAGGCCCTGACCGGGCAGGGCGGGTGGCCGATGACCGTGTTCCTCACCCCGGACCGCAAGCCCTTCTACGCCGGCACCTACTTCCCGCCGACGGCGCGGCAGGGGATGCCGGCGTTCAGCCAGGTCCTCGACGCGGTCTCGGCGGCCTGGGACGACCGCCGCGACGAGGTCGTCTCGAGCGCCGCCGGCATCGCCGCCCAGCTGGCGGAGCAGCGGCTCGTCGCGGCCCCGGGTGCCGTCACCCCAGCCGACCTCGACGCCGCCCGCCAGGGTTTGGAACGCGACTTCGACCCGACGTACGGGGGCTTCGGGCGGGCGCCCAAGTTCCCGCCGTCGATGGTGCTCGAGGCGCTGCTGCGGGACGGCAGCGAGCAGGCCCTCGAGATGGCGTCCCGGACCTGCACCGCGATGGCCCGCGGCGGGATCTACGACCAGCTGGTCGGCGGGTTCGCGCGCTACAGCGTCGACGCGCACTGGGTGGTGCCGCACTTCGAGAAGATGCTCTACGACAACGCGCTGCTGCTGGGCGTCTACACGCACCTGTGGCGGCGGACGGGTGACCCACTCGCGTCCCGCGTGGTGGAGGAGACCGTCGACTGGCTGCTGCGCGAGCTGCGGACGCCGCAGGGCGCCTTCGCCGCGAGCCTCGACGCCGACTCGCTCGACGCCTCCGGTCACCTGCACGAGGGCGCCTTCTACGCGTGGACCCCGGAGCACCTGGTCGAGGTGCTCGGTCCCGAGGACGGCGCCTGGGCGGCGCGGGTGTTCGCCGTGACGACGGCGGGCACCTTCGAGCACGGTGCCTCGACGCTGCAGCGCCCCGGCGTGGGGGAGGACGAGCCCGAGCGGCTGGCGGGGGTCCGCGCTCGGCTGGCGGAGGCGCGCGAGCAGCGGGCGCGGCCGGGCCGTGACGACAAGGTCGTGGCCGCCTGGAACGGCTGGCTGGTCGACTCCCTCGTCGAGGCCGCCGAGGTGTTCGGGCGCCCGGACTGGCGCGAGGCGGCCCGGGCGGCGGCGGAGCTCGTCTGGGAGGTCCACTGGCAGGCCGACGAGCGGCGGCTGCGGCGTACGTCGCGGGACGGGCGGCCGGGCGGCGCCGCCGGGATCCTCGAGGACCACAGCGCGGTCGCGGCGGCGTACGTCCGGCTGGGCTGCGCGACCGGCGACCCGGTGTGGGTCGAGCGGGCGCGGACGTTGCTGGCGGTCGTGGAGGAGCAGTTCCCGGACGGCCGGGGGGGATGGTTCGACACGGCCGCCGACGCGGAGGCGCTCTACACGCGCCCGCAGGAGGTCACCGACAACGCGACGCCGTCGGGGCTGAGCGCGACGCTGCGCGCGCTGCACCTGATGGCCCGGCTGACGGGGGAGGACGCGTACGCGCGACGGGCCGACGAGGCCGCGGCGACGGTCGGCGCGCTCGTGCCCCGGGCGCCGCGGTTCGCGGGGTGGCTGTGGGCCGAGGCCGTGAGCGAGGTGCTGCCGGCGGCCGCGCCGGTCGAGGTCGCCGTCGTCGGACCGGCGGGACCGGAGCGCGACGCGCTCGTCCGGCTCGCGTGGGACCGCGCCCCGGCGGGCTCGGTCGTGGTGGCCGGGGAGGAGGGCGCCGCCGGCTTCGCCCTGCTCGAGGACCGCTCGGCGCGGGACGGGCGCCCGACCGCGTACGTCTGCCGGGGGTTCGTGTGCCGCCTCCCGGTCACCGACCCGGAAGCCCTGGCCGAGCAGCTCCGGACGGTCTGACCCAGGCGCGCGCCCTGCCCGAGCCGGGGAGTCCCGCGGCCCGAGTTCCCGACCACTGGTCACTTCGAGCGGCCGGGGGCCTCCTCGGGTGTCCCGAAGTGACCACTGGTCAGTGAAGGTCGGGATGGGGCCCGGGACTGGCCAGGCACGGGATCCGGACTGGGGGCGGGGGAAGCTCAGACGGCGGCGTAGGTGACCAGCGAGATGGCCACGTAGTGGCAGACGAAGCCGCCGATCGTGCACGCGTGGAAGATCTCGTGGAAGCCGAACCAGCGCGGTGAGGGATCGGGGCGCTTGCGGCCGTAGACGACGGCGCCGCTGATGTAGAAGACGCCGCCGCCGAGGATCAGCGCGACGACCGCAGCGCCGCCGGTCTCGTAGAAGGCGCCGATCCAGCCGAGCGCCGAGCAGCCCATCAGCAGGTACATGGCGGTGTAGAGCCAGCGCGGCGCCGCGAGCCAGAGCGTCCGGAAGAGCAGCCCGCCCAGGGCGGCGGTCCAGACCATGACGAGCAGCGCGACCCGCGACGGGCCGTGCAGGAGCATCAGCGCGAGCGGGGTGTAGGTCGCGGCGATGAAGACGTAGATGTTCGCGTGGTCGAGCCGGCGCAGGATGCCGTCACCCCGCGGGCCCCAGTAGAAGCGGTGGTAGAGGCCGCTGGTCGCGAACAGCAGCACCGACGCCGCCAGGAACACGGCCCCGCCCACGACGCCCGCCGTGGTCGGCGCGAGGGCGACGAGCACGACCCCGGCGGCCAGCGCGAGGGGCGCCATCGCGGTGTGCAGCCAGCCGCGCAGGTGCGGCTTGAGCTCGCGGACGACCTCCGCCGGAGCCTCGTCGAGGGCGTTCGGCATCGACGGCCTCCCGGTTCGTGGTTCTGCGGAGATCCAGGTTAGCCAGGCCCCCGGCGATACGCTGCTGAGCATGCCCACCGCAGACCGGTGGCGGGAGTACCTCGACCGCCTCCATCCGTCCGGGCTGCTCTACGCCACCTACGAGCACCGGCTGATCGCCGAGCTCGACACCGACCGGCTGCCGCGCCACGTCGCCGTGCTTGCCGACGGCAACCGGCGCTGGGCCCGCACGAACGCCCCGGGCAAGCCGCTGACCGCGGGCTACCAGGCGGGCGCGCGGCGGCTGCGCGACTTCGTGGAGTGGTGCGACGAGATCGGCATCCCGGTCGTCACGCTCTGGGTGCTGTCCACGGACAACTACAGCCGCGCGAGCGAGGAGGAGATCGGCCCGCTGCTCGAGGTGATCGAGTCGCTCGTCGACGAGCTCGCGGCCACCGGCCGCTGGCACGTCCACCCGGTCGGCGCGCTCGACCTGCTCCCGTCCGAGACCGCCGAGCACCTGCGGTCCGTGGACGCCGAGACGTCCGGGATCGACGGGATGATGGTCAACATCGCCGTGTCGTACGGCGGCCGGCACGAGCTGCGCGACGCGGTGCGCTCGCTGCTCGCCGAGGAGGCCCGGCTGGGCACCCCGATCGAGGACCTCGCCAAGAACCTCGACATCGAGCACATCGCCGAGCACCTCTACACGCGCGGCCAGCCCGACCCCGACCTGATCATCCGGACCTCGGGGGAGCAGCGGCTCTCCGGCTTCCTGATGTGGCAGTCGGCGCACAGCGAGTTCTACTTCTGCGAGGCCCTGTGGCCCGACTTCCGCAAGGTCGACTTCATCCGCGCGCTGCGGGCGTACGGGCAGCGGGAACGCCGGTTCGGTCGCTGACGACACCTCGGGCCCGTCGGACGACGGCTCGGACAACACCGGTCTGACGTCCTGTCGGGGTGAGACTCTCCGACGAGGTCCGGACCGTCCTGCAGCGCGACGGGGTGATCGCCCGCCGGGACCATCCGGCACTGGCCGGAGCGATGGCCCGTCTGGTGCGGGACGGCGAGCTCGCACCCGTCCTGCCCGGCGTGTACGCGACGGCCGGCACCAGTGGTCAGCGCGAAGCGCGGCTCGCGGCGCTCGCGAGGTGGGCGCCGGACGCCGTCCTGGTGGGTCGGACGGCCGCGCAGCTCACCTTCTGGCCGACGTTGCCCGGCTCGACGGTCGAGTGCGCGCTGCGCTGGCCGCGGGACCCGCAGGCCGGGTTCCTCTTCGCGAAGCGCCGGGTCCCGCCCGAGCTGGTGCTCGAGCGCCACGGCCTGCGCATGACGTGCCCGGACCTGACCGCGCTGGACCTCTCCGCGGAGCTGGGCGGGTACCCGATCGACCAGGTCCTGCTGAGGCGGCAGGGCACCCTCGCGGGCCTGCACGAAGCGCTCCGGCTCACCCCGTCCCGGGCGGGGAACCGTGACCGGCGCGCCGTCCTGCTCGACTCGCGCGACGAGCCGTGGTCGGCCGCCGAACGGATCTGCCACCGCCTCCTCCGGTCGGCCGGCATCACGGGGTGGAAGGCCAACCTCCCCGTCGACCTCCGCGGGCACCACTACTTCCTGGACGTCGGCTTCCCGGCGCTCCGCCTGGTGCTCGAGATCGACGGCCGGATCCACCAGACCGACCCGGAGCTGTTCGAGAGCGACCGGTGGCGGCAGAACGACCTCGTCCTCGAGGGCTGGACGGTGCTGCGTTTCACCTGGCGGATGCTCGAGGACCACCCCGGCCTGGTCGTCGAGCTGGTCGAGGAGGCGATCCGCTCGATCCGTGACCCGAGATGGCGTTGAGGACGGGTTCGCACGCTCGGCCCGGGCGCGGATCCTCGTCTCGGTGCACGGATCGAGCAAGACCGTCGGGCAGCGCCGGCCACCTGCGGCGGCCGGGTGAACGCTGCGGGTCGATCGGATGACGGCCCCGGCGTGGCGGGTCCTGAGGGCTGACTGAGCGACGTAGCGTCCGAGGTGCGGGCCGTGGGGAAGCGGACCGCCTGGGAGGCGATGCATGCTCCGTCTGCTGACGGGCACGAACCTCGGACCGCACGCGGTCCGCCATCGGTCCCGGCCGACCACGTGACCGTGGGGCCGGGCGCGGATGGCGTGCGGCCCCCTCGAAGGGAAGACCCGTGTCTCTCGCCGCCGCGCACACCCCCGAGCCCACCGAACCCGCCGTCCCGACCGGACGGCTCACGTACGTCATCGACACCTCCGTCCTGCTGAGCGACCCGCACGCGCTGCGGCGGTTCGCCGAGCACGACGTGGTCCTGCCGCTGGTGGTCGTCACCGAGCTGGAGGGCAAGCGCGACCATCCGGAGCTGGGCTTCTTCGCCCGCACCGCGCTGCGCCACCTCGACGACCTCCGCGTCGAGCACGGCCGCCTCGACGCCCCGGTCCCCGCGAACGACGCGGGCGGCACCCTGCACGTCGAGCTGAACCACACCGACCCGAGCCGGCTGCCCGAGGGCTTCCGGCTGGGCGACAACGACTCCCGGATCCTCGCCGTTGCGCTGAACTACGGTGCGGAGGGTCGCGACGTCACTTTGGTCTCCAAGGACCTGCCGATGCGCGTCAAGGCCGCGTCGGTCGGCCTGCGGGCGGAGGAGTACCGCGCCGAGCTGGCGGTGAGCAGCGGCTGGACCGGCATGGTCGAGCTGGACGTGACCAGCGCCGAGCTCGACGCCCTGTACGAGGGCGGGACGCTCGACCTGCCGTCCGCCCGCGACCTGCCCTGCCACACCGGCGTCGTGCTGCTCGGCTCCAGCTCCACCGCGCTCGCGCGGGTGACCCCGGACAAGGAGCTGCGATTGGTCAAGGACCGCGACGCCTTCGGGGTGCACGGGCGCTCGGCGGAGCAGCGGGTCGCGCTCGACCTCCTGCTCGACCCGGCCGTCGGCATCGTCTCCCTCGGCGGCCGCGCCGGCACCGGCAAGTCGGCCCTCGCGCTCTGCGCCGGCCTCGAGGCCGTCCTCGAACGTCGCCAGCACGCGAAGGTCGTCGTCTTCCGGCCCCTGTACGCGGTCGGCGGCCAGGACCTCGGCTACCTCCCCGGGTCCGAGGGCGAGAAGATGGCGCCCTGGGCGCAGGCCGTCTTCGACACCCTCGGCGCCGTCACCTCCAAGGCCGTGATCGAGGAGGTCATGGACCGCGGGCTGCTCGAGGTCCTGCCCCTCACCCACATCCGCGGCCGGTCGCTGCACGACGCCTTCGTGATCGTCGACGAGGCGCAGTCGCTGGAGCGCAACGTGCTGCTCACCGTCCTCAGCCGCATCGGCCAGGACTCCCGGGTCGTGCTCACCCACGACGTCGCCCAGCGCGACAACCTCCGCGTCGGGCGCCACGACGGCGTCGCCGCGGTGGTCGAGAAGCTCAAGGGGCACCCGCTCTTCGCCCACGTCACGCTGCACCGGTCCGAGCGCTCGCCGATCGCCGCCCTGGTGACGGACATGCTCGAGGACGTGGGCATCTAGCCCCGGCCCCCGCCGGGCCTCCGCCGTGACCCGGTGGTGACGGTGCGCGCACCGTCACCACCGCGAAGATTTCGTTTTGATAACGGCGCTGTGGCATGGTTCCCCGGTGCGTCGTCTCGTCCGTCATGGTCTCGCTGGTGCTGCGGCCACCACCTTCGCGGTGGTCGCCGGCGTGACCGCCCTCGGTGCGCCCGCCACCACGACGCTGGCCGTCCCCGCCGTGGACCTGGTCCCGCAGTCCGTCCTCGCTCCGGTCGCGGCCGACCCGTCGGTCGACGCCCAGCGTGCCGAGACCGCCGAGCGCGAGAACCGCGACGCCGAGCGCACGCGCATCCGCGACGCCGTCACGGTCGCCGCCGGCCAGCGCGCCTCCAACCTCGACGACCAGGGCGACGCCATCGACAAGAAGTCGAAGGAGATCAAGAAGGCCAAGGCCAAGGCGGCGGCCGAGAAGAAGGCCAAGGCGGAGGCCGCCGAGAAGAAGCGCCGCGCCGCGATCAAGGCCCAGGGCTACGAGGTCGGCGTCACCGACCCGCGCGAGATGGCCCGCCAGATCCTGGACAACAAGTTCGGCTACGGGTCCGACCAGTTCTCCTGCTTCGACTGGATCATCAAGCACGAGAGCGGCTGGAACGTGCACGCGCAGAACGCGAGCTCCGGCGCGTACGGACTCCCGCAGTCCCTCCCCGGCTCGAAGATGGCCAGCGTCGCGCCCGACTGGCGCGACAACCCCGCGACCCAGATCATCTGGGGCGCCCAGTACATGAAGAGCCGCTACGGCAGCCCGTGCGGCGCCAAGTCGCACTGGGAGAGTGCCGGCAACTACTGAGCCGGCCCGACCGGGCAGCCTCTCGCAGCACCCTCGTCCTGAGGCCCGAGCCTCCGCAACCGCCACCGCCTTCCCGGCGCTGTGGCATCGTTGAAGGATGCGTCGTCTCGTCCGCCACGGCCTCGCCGGGCTCGCCGCGACGACGTTCGCGGCGGTCGCCGCGGTCACCACGCTCGGCGCGGACGCCACACCCACCGCCGCCCCTCCTCCCGTCGCCCCGGCGGCGACGGGCGACTTCGTGCCGGTGCAGTTCGTGCCGGCCGACCCGGTCGCCGACGCCCAGCGCGCGGCGACGGCGGAGCGGGACAGCCGCGAGGCCGAGCGCACGCGCATCGCCGCCGCGACGGCGCAGGCCGCCTACCAGCGGGCCCTCGGCCTCGCGACGCAGGGCCAGGCGATCGACCAGCAGTCGAGCAGGATCAAGGCCGAGATCAAGGCGGCGAAGGCGAAGGCCGAGGCAGCGGAGGCCGCGGCGGAGGCGGCGGAGAAGAAGGCCCGGGACGCCGCGATCGCCAACCAGGGCTACACCCCGGGCACCACCGACGTCCGCGAGATCGCCCGGCAGATCCTCGCGAACAAGTTCAGCTACGGCGAGGACCAGTACGCCTGCTTCAGCTGGATCATCACGCGCGAGAGCAACTGGAATGTGCACGCCGAGAACCCGTCGGGCGCGTACGGGCTCCCGCAGTCGCTGCCCGGCTCGAAGATGGCCAGCGTCGGCCCCGACTGGCGCGACAACCCGGCGACCCAGATCATCTGGGGCGCGCAGTACATGAAGAGCCGCTACGGCAGCCCGTGCGACGCGAAGTCGCACTGGGAGAGCGCCGGCAACTACTGACGGAAGCCCCGCGACGCTCGGGTGCGCTCAGGGCCCGATCGGGTACGCCACGAACGCGAACCGGCGGCTGTCGGGCGACCAGCTGTTGACGTTGATCGTGCCCTGCCCGCCGGTGAGCGGGTAGGACCGCAGCGGGACCGACCAGTCCGTCGTGGCCACGACCCGCACCTCCACCTCGAGGTCGGCCGGGTGGCCCGTCGTCCCTGCGGGGAACGACACGTAGGTGGCGTGCTCGCCGTCGGGGGAGAGGTGCGGGAACCAGTCGACGCGGTCGCTCTCCAGCAGCCGCTCGAGCGGGCCGCCGCCGTCGGGAACGCGAGCGAGCTGGGCGTGGCCCGGCCCCGTGAACGCCTCGGTGTTCAGGTGGATCCAGCGCCCGTCCGGCGACCACTCGGGACCGTCGAGGTGGCCCGGACCCACGTCGACCGGGTGGGTCGTGCCGTCCGCGTCGAGGACCACGAGGCGGCCGTGGGGTGCGGTCAGGTCCGCGATCTCCACGTACGCGAGCCGGGCCCCGTCCGGGGACACGCCGTGCAGGAAGTGCCAGCGCCCGTCCTCGGGGGTCACCCGGACGCCGGGCCCGCCGCTCAGCGGGACACGGTAGACGTGGGTGTCCGCCGTCGAGACGTAGACGTGCACGCCGTCGGGCGCGAGCACGTGGTCGTTGTTCAGGTCGGGCAGGCCCGGCAGGTCGACCGGCACGGGCGAGGCGTCCGGCGACCCGGGGTCGAGGGTCCACAGCCCGCCCGCGCCGTTCAGCACGAGGGCCCGGCCGTCGAGGGTCCAGTTCGGCGCCTCGAGCAGCACCGCGTCGGTCTCCAGGACCAGCTCGGGCGTCGCGACGTCGACGCCCCCGACCCACACCTGGCAGGTCTGGCCGGGGCGGAGCGTACGAGGAGGCATGCGGGTCCCTTCTCAAGGTGCGGAGGCCGAGCCGGGCTAGGGTATCGAAACCGGTTTCGCCCGCCGAGGGCACCAGCGACAGCAGGGAGAAGTGCGTGACGGCTCAGCCGCAGCAGGGGACGAGCGGCCCGACGAGCAGCCCGGGGACCGGCGGGCGCCGGGTGCTCGGACGCACGGGCCTGGAGGTCTCGGAGGTCTCCCTCGGGGCCGCCCTGCTCGGTCAGGACCGAGAGCTGGGCGGGACGCCGAGCGAGCAGGCGGTGGCGGCGGCCGTGGCCATGCTCACCGGTCCCTTCGTCGCGGTGGACTCCTCGAACAGCTACGGCCAGGGCCGCAGCGAGCTCGCGCTCGGGGCCGGCATCGCCGCGCTGGGCGGGTTCCCCGACGGCAAGCTGCTGATGACCAAGGCCGACCGCGACCTGGCGACGGGGCGGTTCGACGGCGACCGGGTGCTGCGCTCCTTCGAGGAGTCGACCCGCCGCCTCGGCGTCGACGTCCTGCCCGTCTACCAGCTGCACGACCCCTACACCGTCTCCTTCGCCGAGGCGATGGCTCCGGGCGGTGCGGTCGAGGCGCTCGTGCGGCTGCGCGACGAGGGGGCGGTCGGCCACCTCGGGATCGCCGCCGGGACCCTGTCGCTGGTCTCGGCCTACGTCGACACCGGCGTCTTCGACGTCGTGCTCACGCACAACCGCTTCACCCTGCTGAACCGCTCGGCCGCCGACCTCGTCGAGGACTGGGCCGCGCGCGGCCTGGGCGTCATCAACGGCGCACCGTTCGGCGGCGGGCTGCTCGCCCGGGGGGCGAAGCCGGGAGCGAGCTACGCGTACGAGCCGGCAGACGAGCCGGTCCTGCGGTTCGTCGCGCGGCTCGAGGACCTCTGCCGGGAGTGGGAGGTCCCGCTGCCGGCGGCCGCGCTGCAGCTGTCGACGCGGAACCCGGCGATCGCGACCACGCTCGTCGGCACCGCGAACCCGGACCGCGTCGCGCAGACGCAGGCGCTCGCCGCGCACCCGGTGCCGGAGGGCTTCTGGTCCGCGGTGGACGCGCTCGGGACGCCGCCGGTCGACTTCGGCACGGACTGAGGCTCGGGGTGGAGGTCGACGGACAGCGCCCGGTCGGGCGCAAGCGCGTCACGATCTCCGACATCGCGCTGCTCGCGGGCTGCTCCAAGGCGACGGTGTCGAAGGCGGTGAACCACCAGCCCGGCATCTCCGCCGAGGCCCGCGCCCGCATCCTCCGCATCGCCGAGCTGTCCGGCTGGCGTCCTTCCGCCCGAGCCGTCGCGCTGGCCGGCAAGAGCCGGACGGTGGGTCTGGTCCTCGACCGGTCGCCCGACCTGCTGGCGGCCGACCCGTACCACGCGGAGCTCGTGTCGGGCATCGAGTCGGTGCTCGCCCGGCACGGCTACTGGCTGCTGCTGCGCATCGGCACCCACGCGGGCGCCGAGCAGGAGGCCGCCACCTACCGCGAGCTCGCGCAGTCGGGCCGGGTCGACGGGGTGCTCCTCGCCGAGACGAGCGTCGACGACCATCGCTTCTCCCTCGTCCGCGAGCTCGGGCTCCCCGCGGTCGTCGTCAGCCGCCCCTGGTCCCCGGTCGACCTGCCCTGGGAGGGCCCGCAGCACCCCGGCGCCGGCATGGACGAGGCCGTGCGGCACCTCGTCGAGCGCGGTCGGGACCGGATCGCCTACGTCTGCGGGCCGCCCAGCCGCTCGTACGTGGTCTACCGCACCCGGACGCTGCTCCAGGCGGTCGCCGACGCGGGCGCCTCCATGGTCGGGATCCGGCAGACCGACGCCTCGGCCGAGCAGGGCCACGCCGCGACGCGCGCCCTGCTCGAGCAGCCGCGGCCGCCGGCGGCGATCCTCTACGACAACGACCAGATGGCGTTCGCGGGCTGCCGGGCGATCCAGGCCGCCGGGCTGCGCGTGCCCGAGGACGTCGCGGTGGTGGGCCACGACGACCTGTCGGTCAGCCGGTGGTTCAGCCCGCCGCTCACCACCGTCGCCCAGGACGTCTTCGGCCTCGGGGTGCGCTGCGCCACCCGGCTGCTGCGGCTGCTGGGGGAGACCGTCGAGGAGCCGGCGCCCTTCGCGGACCCGGTCCTCGTCGTGCGCGATTCCGCCGGATAACCGCGTGCTAGTTTCCGACGAAACCGGTTACCCCGCCGTCCGACGACGGTCGGCGGCGGCGCGAGCGAGGGGCAGAAGATGAAGATCACGGCGGTGCGGTGCGCGCTGCTCGGCGACAGCCCGGTCCTGCGGGTGGTCACCGACGAGGGCGTCGACGGCTACGGCCAGATCGAGTCGTCCAAGCCGTACATGGCCACGGTCGTGCCGCTCTACGAACCCTTCCTGCTCGGCGAGGACCCGACCGACATCGAGCGGTGCCTGCTCAAGATCCGCCGCTTCGCCGCCTTCAAGCCGTGGGGCAGCGTCGTCTCGGCGCTCGAGGTGGCGCTGCACGACCTGACCGGCAAGGCGTACGGGATCCCGGTCCACAAGCTGCTCGGCGGCAAGGTCCGGGACCGCGTGCGCGTCTACAACGGCGGCGTCCGGCCCGAGCTCGAGGGCCACGAGCCGGAGCACTACGCCCGGGCCATGGAGCAGATGAAGGCCGCGCCCGAGGGGTTCACGATCATCAAGGAGGGCGTGGGCTTCCACGGCTTCATGAGCCAGAACATCTCCGGCTTCATGCTCGGCGACCAGCGCACCGGCCCGCGCCACCCGAACCGTGGGCCCCTCACGCAGAAGGGCCTGCGGCACACGGTCCGCTGCGTCGAGGCGATGAAGGCCGTGCTGGGCGACGAGATCGGGCTCGCGCTCGACATGGGGCCGGGGTGGACGGTGTCCGACGCCATCCGGGTGATGCGCGCGATCGAGCCGCTCGACGTCCTCTGGGGCGAGGACCTGCTGACCGGCGACTACGTGCCGTGGGTGCACGCCGACCAGTACCGCGAGGTCACCATGGCCACCAGCACGCCGACCCACACGGGCGAGCAGATCTACCTCCGCCAGAACTTCCAGGAGCTGCTCGAGCGCAAGGCCGTCCGCGTGATCGGCCCCGACCCGCTGGACGTGGGCGGGCTCGCCGAGCTCAAGCGCGTCGCCGAGCTGGCCGACCTGCACGGCGTCCAGATCGCCCCGCACGGGGTCCTCGACGGGGTGATCGGGCTGGCGGCCCTGGTCCAGGTCTGCGCGACCCTGCCCGACAACTTCATCGCCTTCGAGTACCCGGTGGCCGAGCACCTCTGGTGGTACGACATCGTCGTCGGCCTGCCCACGCCGATCGTGCAGGACGGCTTCGTCACGGTGGGCGACGCCCCCGGGCTCGGGGTGACCTTCGACGTCGACGCGGCGAAGGCGTACCTGCGGCCCGAGGACCAGGGCTTCTTCGACTGAGCCCGTACCTCGCACCCCAGAGGCAGACCCGGACGACGCAGGAGGCCCGATGACGAAGCAGCGCGAGACCCCGTACGCGGGTGGTGGGGTGCTCACCTTCGGCGAGGCGATCGTCGGCTACGCCAGCGGCGAGGGCGACCTGGCGGGGTCGACGACGTTCACCCGGTTCCTCGGCGGGGCGGACCTCAACGTCGCGGTGGCCCTCGTCCGCCTCGGCGTCCCGGCGACCTGGGCCGGCGTGCTGGGAGACGACGCCCACGGCGACTACGCGAGCGCGCAGGTCGCCGGGCTGGGGGTCGGAGCCCTCGTGCACCGCGCACCCGGGCCGACCGCCGTCATGTTCAAGGCCGGGGTCGGCGGCGAGGACCCCGAGGTCCTCCAGCTGCGGCGCGGCAGCGCCTTCGCGCAGGACGCGGGGCGGGTGCTGACCGACGCGGTCGACGCCCTCGCCCGGGTCGACCACCTCCACCTGACCGGGATCACCCTCGGCGTCTCCGAGGTGGCGCACGCCGCGACCATCGCGCTCCTGGACGCGGCCCGGGCCGCCGGCCGGACGGTCTCCTTCGACCCCAACCTGCGGCCGCACCTGTGGTCCGACCCCGACGAGATGCGCGAGGTCGTCAACGCCGTCGCCGCCCGCGCCGACGTGGTCCTGCCCGGGGTCGGCGAGGGCCGGCTGCTGACCGGCACCGACGACCCCGAGGGGATCGTCGACTTCTACCGCGAGCTCGGGTCCGGCGGGGTCGTGGTCAAGCTCGGCGCCGCGGGAGCGCTCGGCGTGGACGGCGGGGGAGCGGTCGTCCGCTCGCGCACGTACGCGGTGGACGTCGTGGACACCGTCGGCGCGGGAGACGGGTTCGCGGCCGGCTACCTGGCCGGCCTGCTGGGCGGCGAGGCCTTCGCGGACCGCCTCGACCGCGCCGCCGCCGTCGGAGCGCTCGTCACCACGCGTCCCGGTGACCTCGACGCGATGCCCTCCCGCGCCGAGGTGGACCTGCTGCTGGCCACGGCCGCCGCCGGTCCCCGCCCGACCTGAGCGCGACCGTCAGGCCGGCGGACGGGTCATCGACAGCACGTCGAGCGCGGCGTCCAGCTGCTCCTCGGTGAGCTTGCCGTCGTTCACGAACCCGCGCTCGACGACCACCTCGCGGATCGTGCGGCCCTCCTTGAGAGCCTGCTTGGCGACGGCCGCGGCGTTCTCGTAGCCGATGTAGCGGTTCAGCGGCGTCACGATCGACGGGCTCGACTCGGCCAGGAAACGGCAGTGGTCGACGTTGGCGGTGATGCCGTCGACGCAGCGGTCGGCGAAGACCCGGCTGATGTTGGCCAGCAGCCGGATCGACTCGAGGACGTTCCGGGCCATGACGGGCAGCATCACGTTCAGCTCGAACGCCCCGGCCGCGCCGGAGAACGCGACGGCCGCGTCGTTGCCGATCACCTGGGCGCAGACCTGGGTCATCGCCTCGGACAGGACCGGGTTCACCTTGCCCGGCATGATCGAGCTGCCGGGCTGGAGGTCGGGCAGGGCGATCTCGCCGAGCCCTGCACGCGGGCCCGAACCCATCCAGCGGATGTCGTTCGCGATCTTGTTCAGCCCGACGGCGATCGTGCGGAGCACCCCGGACGCCTCGACGAGCGCGTCGCGCGCGCCCTGCGCCTCGAAGTGGTTGCGCGCCTCGGTGAAGGGCAGCCCAGTCTGCTCGGCGACGATCCCGATCACCGCGGCGGCGAAGCCGGGCGGCATGTTGATCCCGGTGCCGACGGCGGTCCCGCCGAGCGGCAGCTCGGCCACGCGGGGGATCGCGGCCTCGACGCGCTCGACGCCGTAGCGGACCTGCGCGGCGTACCCGCCGAACTCCTGGCCGAGGGTCACCGGCGTCGCGTCCATGAGGTGCGTGCGTCCGCTCTTGACCACGTCCGCGAACTCCGCCGACTTGGCCTCGAGGGCCTCCGCGAGGTGCGCCAGCGCCGGGACGAGGGTCTGGACGAGGCCCTGCGTCGTGGCGATGTGGATCGCGCTGGGGAAGACGTCGTTGCTCGACTGCGACATGTTGACGTCGTCGTTCGGGTGGACGTCGGCGCCCAGCGCCGTGCTCGAGAGCGAGGCGATGACCTCGTTGGCGTTCATGTTGCTCGACGTGCCCGAGCCGGTCTGGAAGACGTCGATGGGGAACTCGGTGTCGTGCGCCCCGGCGGCCACCTGCGCGGCCGCGGCGGAGATCGCGTCGGCGCGGTCCTGCGCCAGCCGGCCGAGCCGGGCGTTGGTCTGCGCCGCGGCGCCCTTGATCATCCCGAGGGCGGCGACGAGCGCCGGCTCGATCGGGGTGCCCGAGATCGGGAAGTTCTCCACGGCCCGCTGGGTCTGCGCCTTCCACAGCGCGTCCCGCGGCACCTGGACCTCGCCCATCGTGTCGTGCTCGATCCGGAACGGGGTCTGGGCGTCTGCGCTGGCCATGACGGTCATCCTGCCGCACCCCCTGAAGGCTTCCGGGCGAGCGGCCGACGGACGGTCTCGATGGCGTACGTGAACCTGCGGCCCTCCCGGTCGACGGTGAGCCGGACCTCCTCGGCGGACGGGTCGAGGCGGCCCAGCGCCGCCAGCAGGGGAGGCGACGGCGCCTGGCACCAGATCGCGAGGACGCCCGCGGGCGCCAGCCGTCCGTACGCCGCCCGGAGCGTCGGCTCGGTGTAGAGCACGTCGTTCCCGGCGTGGACGAGGAAGTCGGGGCCGTTGTCGACGTCGAGCAGGATCGCGTCCCAGGGACCGGCCGGTCCGCCGTCCGACCCGAGGAGGACGGTCGCGACGTCGCCGACGTGCAGCCGGACGCGGGGGTCCGCGGCCACCCGCGCGAGGGTCTCCGTACGCCCCTCCCGGGCCCACCCGACCAGGGCCTCCTCGAGCTCGACGACGTCGACCCGGACGTCGGCACCGCGCCGGTCGGCCTCGTCGAGCACCGCCGCGGCGGTGTGCCCGAGGCCGAGCCCGCCGACGAGCACGCGGCCCGCACCGGCCGCCACCAGGCCCAGCTCCTGCTCGCTCCGGGTCTCGCGGCTGTCCATCGCGAAGGTTCCGTCCACCACGAGCTCCTCGACCACGGAGGACCCCGAGACGCGTCGCCGGAGCACCACCTCGCCGTGCGGGCCGGCCGCCCGGCCGAGGGTCGTGAGCTCGTCCACGCCGCCATTCTGGCGGGTGGTCACGGGGTGCCGGAGGGGTGCGGGCCGTGTCCTCCGCACGGGGGACAAGGGCCGTTCTTCAGGGGATTCTTAGTAATTCGCTCAGCCGAACTGATTCTTCTGTCCAGCAAGAAAAATCGGCCGACGCGGCGTCGTCGGGGTGCTCGTCAACCTCCCGCGGATCTTCCGCCCCGTCCTCGCCCCCTCGGGTGCGGGTGTCATCGTTCCGCTCGCTCGGGGGAGCCTTGCCGACGTCTTCGACGTCGGGCCACCGTTGACCGAAGGCCTCCCGCATGCGCCGGCTCCTCGCCCCCCTTCTCGTCCTCGCCATGTCCGTCGGGCTCCTGTCCGCCGCACCGCTGACGGCGTCGGCCGCACCACCCACCAGCACCTGGGCGGGTGGAGCCGGCGGCAGCACGGCCGGCGTGGGGCTGGACCTGATCGGCGTGCTCGACCTCGCCGACGTCGCTCTCGCCACGAGCCGGGCCGACGCGGGTTCGCAGCGCACCCCGAACCGCGCGACGGCGCGTTCCGCGAACCTGGGCGCCACGGTGGCCGGTCTCGGTCTCGCCGTGGCCGACAACGTGGTGACCGCCGGACCGGCCGCCGAGACCAACACCAGGCCGCGCTCGATCGGGGCCACGGTCGGCGGGAGCCTGGTCTCGGTCGGGGCGCTCGACGTCACGGACACGGCGACCTGGGCCGGTGACACCTCGTGCGTCACCAGCGGTCCTCTGTCCACGGCCTCCACGACGACCGCGGGGGTCGGCGTGACCCCGCTCGGTCTGCCCCTGCTGTCGACCGGCGCGTCGACGACGAGCGGCACGACGGAGCTCGTCCCCACCGGCGTCACCTCGAACAACGGCGTCAACAACGGCGTCCAGAGCACGGCCAGGGCCGGGACGCTCACCGCCAACGTCCTCGGCGTCGGGATCGGCGTCGCCGACGGGTCGAGGCTCGTGACGACCGCCAACGCGAACGGGACCACCCCGACCTTCAGGCCGGCCGCCGTCACCGTCACGCCGCCGGGCCAGCCTGAGCGACCCCTCACGGCCGGCGCCTCCGTCACCGTGAACGTGACCGGCCTGGCGGGAGGTCGCACCGCGACCGTCCGGATCCGGGCCAACGACGCGGCCACCGTGACCAGGCCCAACGCCACCTCGATCAGCGCGCTCGCGTCGGCCGTCACCGTCGACGTCACGGTGAGTCTCGTCGTCCCGGTCCTGACCGCCACGATCGACCTGCTGCCCCTGAGCTCCTCGGCCTCGGTCCCGGCCGGCGGCATCGACTGCCCCGCCCCGGTCCCCGCCGCGCCGGTCGTCACCACCCCGGCCGACGGGTCCAGCACCAACGACACGACCCCGACCTACCGCGGCACCGGCATCCCCGGCGCGACCGTGAACCTCACCGTCGACGGCACCCGTACGCCGGCCGTCGCGACCGTCGACACCGACGGCACCTGGACCTACACCCCGACCGTGGCGCTGGCCGAGGGCAGCCACAGCGTGTCGGCGACGCAGACCCGCTTCGGCACGGAGTCGCTCGCCTCCAACCGGAACACCTTCGACGTCGACGTCACCGCGCCCGCCGCGCCGGTGCTCAGCACCCCGGCGGACGGTTCGGTCACGAACGACCGGACCCCGACCTACACGGGCACCGCGGCCGCGGGCTCCACCGTCCGGGTCTACGAGGGCACCACCCTCGTCGGGACCGGCACCGCGAACAGCGCCGGCACCTTCTCGATCCGGTCCGACCAGCTCGCGCCCGGGTCCCACCGGGTGCTGGCGCGCGCCACCGACGCGGCCGGCAACGTCTCCGGCGACTCGAACGCCAACACCTTCACCATCGACACGACCGCGCCCGCAGCCCCGGTGATCACCGTGCCGACGGACGGCACGACCACGACCGACACGACCCCGACCATCAGCGGCACGGCCGAGGCCAACGCCACCGTGCGGGTCCGGGTCGACGGGAACACGGTCGGCACTACCACCGCGAGCAGCACCGGGGCCTGGACGATCGACGCCACCCCGCTCGGCCAGGGCCCGCACACGGCCACGGCCGTCGCGACCGACCCCGCGGGCAACGTCTCGGTCGCCAGCGACCCGGTCGGTTTCACCGTCGACTCGGTCGCCCCGACCGCGCCGGTCATCACCGTCCCCGCCGACCTGAGCTCGACGAACGACACGACGCCGACCATCAGCGGCACCGCCGAGCCCGGCTCGCGGGTCGCGGTCTCGGTCGACGGCGTCCTGGTCGACACGGTGACCGCGACCGCCGGCGGCCGCTTCGAGGTCACGCCGACGGCACCGCTGGGCGAGGGCCCGCACACCACCACCGCGGTCGCGACGGACGCGATCGGCAACGTCTCCCCGACCAGCGACACCGTGCGCTTCACCGTCGACACGGTGGCCCCCGCGACCCCCGTGCTGATCACGCCGGCCAACGGGACGACCATCTCCGACCGGACCCCGACCTACCGCGGCACCGCGGACGCGGGCTCCACCGTGCGGGTCTACGAGGGCACCACGCTCCTGGGCACCGGCCAGGCCACCAGCGGTGGGACGTTCGCCATCGTCTCGAACCAGCTCGGCCAGGGCCCGCACACCGTGCTGGTCCGGTCGACCGACGCCGCCGGCAACGTCTCCCTCGACTCGAACGCCAACACCTTCGTCGTCGACTCCGTCGCTCCGGAGGCTCCGGTCGTCGTGACGCCGGCCGACGGCTCGACCACCAACGACACGACCCCGACGGTCAGCGGCACGGCCGAGCCGGGCGCCTCGGTGCGGGTCTTCGTGGACTCCGCGGCCGTGGGCCCGGTCGTGGCGGACGACAACGGCGTGTGGACCATCGACGCGCCCACGCTGACCGAGGGCGTCCACACCGCGAGCGCGCTGGCGACCGACGCCGCCGGCAACGTGTCGCCCACCAGCAACACGGTCCGCTTCACCGTCGACTCGGTCGCCCCGGCCGCGCCGGTGATCACGACCCCCGCCGACGGCTCGGTCACGGCCGACACGACGCCGACGATCCGCGGCAACGCTGAGCCCGGCTCGCGCGTCGAGGTGTTCGTCGACGGCCTGAGCGTCGGGACGGACACCGCCAGCGCCACCGGGCGGTTCGCGGTGACCCCCACCGTCCCGCTCGCCGAGGACCTGCACGTCGCGACCGCGACCGCCACCGACCCCGCGACCAACCGGTCGCAGGCCAGCGCGCCGGTGACCTTCCGGATCGACACGGTCGCGCCGGCCGCGCCCGTGATCGCCGTGCCCGCGGACGGCAGCGCGACGAACGACACCACGCCGACGATCAGCGGCACGGCCGACCCGGGCGTGCAGGTCGACGTCTTCGTCGACGGCACGCGCGTCGGCACGACGACGGCCACGCCGGAGGGCGGCTTCGCCGTCACCCCGACCGCCGAGCTCGCCGTGGGTCCGCACGTCGCCCGGGCGATCGCGACCGACGCCGCGGGCAACGTCTCCGTGCCCAGCGCCCCCGTGCGCTTCACCGTCGACGTCAGCACCCCGGCCGCCCCGGTGATCACCGCGCCGGCGAACAACAGCTCCACCAACAACCCGACCCCGACGATCAGCGGCACCGCGGAGCCGGGATCCACGGTCGTGGTGTCGGTCGACGGTGCGCCGGTCGGCACGACCACCGCGACGACCGGTGGGACCTTCGCGGTCGTCCCGAACGCCCCGCTGGGCGACGGCCCGCACGACGCCACCGCGGTCGCGACCGACGCGGCCGGCAACGCCTCGCCGGTGAGCCCCACGGTGCGCTTCACCGTCGACACGCAGGCGCCGACCAGCACGGTCCTGACCACGCCCGCGAACGGCTCGGTCACCAACGACCCGACCCCGACCTACACGGGTACGGCGGACGCGGGCTCCACCGTGACGGTCTACGAGGGCGCGACCGCCGTCGGCAGCGGCCAGGCCACCTCGGGCGGGACGTTCTCGATCGTCTCCACCCGCCTCGCCGAGGGCCCGCACACCGTGCTGGCCCGGGCGACCGACGCGGCCGGCAACACCTCGGCCGACTCGAACGCCAACACCTTCACCGTCGACGTCACGGCGCCGGCCGCCCCGGTGGTCGTGATCCCGGCCGACGGCAGCGTCACGCGGGACACGACGCCGACGATCAGCGGCACGGCCGACCCGGACGTGCAGGTCGAGGTCCTCGTGGACGGCGCCGTCGTCCGCACCGTCGTGTCCGACGGTGCCGGCGCCTGGACGACCGACGCGCCCGTCCTGGCCGACGGTCCGCACACGGCGACCGCGCGGGCGTTCGACACCGCCGGCAACCGCAGCCCGGTCAGCAACACGAACCGTTTCCGGGTGGACTCGGCGGCCCCCGCCGCCCCGGTCATCACCGCTCCCCGTAACGAGGCGACGATCGCCGACACCACCCCGGACATCTCGGGAACGGCGGAGCCGGGCGCGACCGTCGTCGTCACGGTCGACACCCTCGTCGTCGGCACCACCGTCGCCGACGCGGGCGGGACGTTCACCGTCACCCCGGCCCTCCCGCTCGACGAGGGTGCGCACAGCGCCACGGCCGTGGCCACCGACCCGGCCGGCAACGCCTCGCCGACCAGTGCGGCCGTGAGCTTCATCATCGACTCGGCGGCAGCGGCCCCGGTGCTGCTGACGCCCGCCAACGGGTCGTCGATCCCGACGCGCACGCCGACGTACACCGGCACGTCGGCGCCGAACGCCGACGTCGTGGTCTACGAGGGCACGATCGTCGTCGGCAGCGGGACCGCGAACGATGCCGGCGAGTTCTCCATCCCGTCGGGCCTGCTCGCCGAGGGTCCCCACACGGTGGTCGCCCAGGCGACCGTCAACGGCGGTGTCGTCTCCGCCGACTCGAACGCGCTCACCTTCGACGTGGACGTCACCACGCCGGCGGCGCCCGTCGTCGTGCTCCCGGCCGACGGCAGCGTCATCAACGACACGACGCCGACGATCACCGGCACGGCGGAGCCCTTCGCCTCGGTCACCGTCCTCGTCGACGACGCCAGCGTCGGGATCGTCCCGGCGAACGGCGCCGGCGAGTGGTCCTTCACCACGACGCCGCTGAGCCAGGCCCCGCACTCCGCGACGGCGCGGGCGACGGACGCCGCCGGGAACGTGTCGGTGCTGAGCAACCGGAACGCGTTCCGCATCGACGCGGACCCGCCGCTCGCGCCGACCATCACGGCGCCCGTGAACGACAGCACCGTCGCGGACACGACCGCGACGATCCGCGGGACGGCGGAGGCCGGAACCACCGTCGAGGTGTTCGTCGACGGCGTGCCGGTCGGGACCGACACGGCGGACGCCGACACCGGGGCCTTCTCGGTCACGCCGAGCACCCCGCTGACCGAGACGCGGCACGTGGCCACGGCGGTGGCGACGGACGTTGCGGGCAACGCCTCGCCGGCGAGCCTCCAGGTCGCGTTCACGGTCGACGTGACCGACCCGGCCCCGCCGGTGATCACGACGCCGGCCGACAACAGCTCGACGTCGGACACGACGCCGACGATCAGCGGCACCTCGGAGCCGTTCGCGTCGATCGTCGTCACCTACGCCGGCGGGACCGCCGGGACGACGACGGCGAACGGGGCCGGAGCGTGGACCCTGGTGTCGACGACGCTGACCCCGGGCACGTACACCGTGACCGCGGTGGCCACGGACGCCGCCGGCAACGACTCCACCCCGAGCAACGCGGTCACCTTCACGGTCGACACGGAGAACACGACGGTGCCGGTCATCACGGCCCCGGCGAACAACGCGACCATCACGGACCCGAGCCCGGCGGTCACGGGCACCGCGGAGAAGGGGTCGACCGTCGAGGTGTTCCTCGGCGCGACCAGCATCGGCACAGGCGTCGCGAACGCGCAGACCGGTGTGTTCGCCGTGATCCCGAGCGCCCCGCTGGTCGACGGCACGTACGTCGCGACGGCGGTCTCGACCGACGCCGCGGGGAACGTGTCGCCGAGGAGCGCGGCCGTGACGTTCACCGTGGACCGGGTCGCTCCGGCGGCTCCGGTGCTGGCGACTCCGGCGAACGGGACGTCGGTGCCGACGCGGACGCCGACGTACACGGGCACGGCCGAGGCCTTCTCGACCGTGCGTGTGTACGAGGGTGCGACCGTGGTCGGCACGGGCCAGGCCACGGAGACGGGTGCCTTCTCGATCGTGTCGACCCAGCTGTCGGTCGGGTCGCACACGGTGCTGGTGCGGGCGACCGACGCCGGCGGGAACGTGTCCGCCGACTCGAACGCGAACACCTTCACCGTCGACACCACCGACCCGGCCGCGCCGGTGATCGAGGTGCCGGCGAACGGGACGATCACCACCGACACGACGCCGACGATCAGCGGCACGGCCGAGCCGGGCGCCTTCGTCGAGGTCACGGTCGACACGACCGTCCAGCCCCTCGTCCGCGCGGACAGCGTCGGGCGCTTCAGCCTGGACTCGACGACCCTGCTCCAGGGTCGGCACACCGCGACCGCCGTGGCGGTCGACGCGGCGGGCAACCGGTCGGACGCGAGCACGGCCACCGTCTTCACGGTCGACTCGCTGGCGCCGGCCACGCCGGTGATCACGGACCCGGTGGGCGGGACGACCGTCACCGACCCGACCCCCGACATCACGGGCACCGCCGAGGCGGGCTCCTCCGTGGTGGTGACGATCGACGGCATCCAGCTGCCGGCCGTCACCGCGACCGCGGGCGGCACCTTCACCGCGACGCCGACGGTGCCGCTGAGCGACGCTGCGCACACCGTCACGGCGGTGGCGACCGACGCGGCGGGCAACGTGTCCCCGGTCAGCGCGCCGGTCACCTTCACGGTGGACGCCACCGCGCCGGGTGCTCCGGTCATCCAGGTGCCGGCGAACAACAGCTCGACGTCGGACACGACGCCGACGATCAGCGGCACGGCCGAGGCGAACGCGACGGTCCGGGTCACGGTCGACGGAG
Organism: Microlunatus spumicola; assembly: GCF_039536445.1. Classification (NCBI taxonomy): domain Bacteria; kingdom Bacillati; phylum Actinomycetota; class Actinomycetes; order Propionibacteriales; family Propionibacteriaceae; genus Microlunatus; species Microlunatus spumicola. Next base: position 236,440 of record NZ_BAAAYR010000005.1, read on the forward strand.
CCACGGTGCTGACGACGACGGCGACGCCGGGTGGGACGTTCACGGTCGACGCGCTGGCGCTGGCCGAGGGCCGCCACTACGTCATCGCGGTCGCGGTCGACGCGGCGGGCAACCGCTCGGTGCTGAGCAACCGGGTCGACTTCACCATCGACGTCACGAGCCCGGCCGCGCCGGCGATCACCGCGCCGACGGACGGCTCGACGATCACCAACCCGAGCCCGACGATCAGCGGGACGGCGGAGAAGGGTTCGCGGGTCGAGGTGTTCCTCGGCACGACGAGCCTGGGTGTGACGACGGCTGACGCGCTGACAGGCGCGTTCGCGGTGGCCCCGAACGCTCCGCTGGTCGACGGCACGTACGTGGCCACGGCGGTCTCGACCGACGCCGCGGGCAACGTGTCCCCGACGAGCGCGCCGGTGACCTTCACCCTCGACCGGATCGCGCCGGCGACGCCCGCGCTGGTGGACCCGGCGAACGGGTCGTCGACGAACGACACGACCCCGACGTACACGGGCACCGCCGAGGCCGGTTCGACGGTCCGTGCGTACGAGGGAGCCAACCTGCTCGGGACCGGGACGGCCTCCGACGCGGGGACGTTCTCGATCGTGTCGGCCCAGCTCTCGGTCGGGTCGCACACGGTGCTGGTGCGGGCGACCGACGCCGGCGGGAACGTGTCCGCCGACTCGAACGCGAACACCTTCACCGTCGACACCACCGACCCGGCCGCGCCGGTCATCACGTCGCCGCTCGACGGCGCGCGGATCACCGACCGGCGGCCCCCGATCACCGGGACGGCCGAGCCCGGCTCCCGCGTCACCGTGCGCCTCGGCGGCGCTGTCCTCGGTAGCGCTGACGCCGACCCGCAGACCGGGGTGTTCTCGGTGCCCCAGCCCGACCCGCTCGAGGACGGCACCTACACCGCGACCGCGTTCTCCACGGACGCGGCGGGCAACGTGTCCGACGACAGCGACCCGGTCGACTTCACCGTCGACACGGTGCTGCCGGGTGCGCCGGTGATCGCGCAGCCGGTCGGTGGGACGACCGTCACCGACGCGACCCCGCCGATCAGCGGCACGGCCGAGCCGAGGTCCACGGTCGAGGTGTTCGTCGACGACGTCTCGGTCGGGACGGACGTGGCGGACGCGGACGGCAGCTTCTCCGTCACCCCGACGGTGCCGCTGACCGACACGCAGCACGTCGCCACGGCGGTGGCGACGGACGGAGCGGGGAACGTTTCCCCCGTCAGCGGGCCGGTCACCTTCACGGTGGACGCCACGGCGCCCGGGGCGCCGCTGATCCAGGTGCCCGGGAACAACAGCGTCATCAAGGACACGACCCCGACGATCAGCGGCACGGCCGAGGCGAACGCCCGGGTCGAGGTCACGGTCGACGGAACCACGGTGCTGACGACGACGGCGACGCCGGGTGGGACGTTCACGGTCGACTCGCTGGCGCTGGCCGAGGGTCGCCACTACGTCACCGCGGTCGCGGTCGACGCGGCGGGCAACCGCTCGGTGCTGAGCAACCGGGTCGACTTCACCATCGACGTCACGAGCCCGGCCGCGCCGGCGATCACCGCGCCGACGGACGGCTCGACGATCACCAACCCGAGCCCGACGATCAGCGGGACGGCGGAGAAGGGTTCGCGGGTCGAGGTGTTCCTCGGCACGACGAGCCTGGGTGTGACGACGGCCGACGCGCTGACGGGGAACTTCTCGGTGGCCCCGAACGCTCCGCTGGTCGACGGCACGTACGTGGCGACGGCGGTCTCGACCGACGCGGCGGGCAACGTGTCCCCGACCAGCACGCCGGTGACCTTCACGCTCGACCGGGTCGCTCCGGCGGCTCCGGTGCTGGCGACCCCGGCGAACGGGACGTCGGTGCCGACGCGGACGCCGACGTACACGGGCACGGCCGAGGCCTTCTCGACCGTGCGTGTGTACGAGGGTGCGACCGTGGTCGGCACGGGCCAGGCCACGGAGACGGGTGCCTTCTCGATCGTGTCGACCCAGCTGTCGGTCGGGTCGCACACGGTGCTGGTGCGGGCGACCGACGCCGGCGGGAACGTGTCCGCCGACTCGAACGCGAACACCTTCACCGTCGACACGGCCAGCCCGGCCGCGCCGGTGGTCCAGGTGCCCGTGAACAACAGCGTCATCAGGGACACGACGCCGACGATCAGCGGCACGGCCGAGGCGAACGCCCGGGTCGAGGTCACGGTCGACGGAGCCACGGTGCTGACGACGACAGCGACGCCGGGCGCGTCGTTCACGGTCGATGCGCTGCAGCTGGGCGAGGGTCCGCACTTCGTCACCGCGGTCGCGGTCGACGCGGCGGGCAACCGCTCCCCGCTGAGCGACCGGGTCGACTTCCGGGTCGACTCGGTGGTCCCGGCAACCCCGGCCGTCACCCAGCCCGCGTCCGGCACGACGGTCACCGACCCGACGCCGACCATCTCGGGCACGGCGGAGGCGGGCTCCACGGTCGTCGTGACCGTGGACGGCACGCCGCTGCCGGGCGTGACGGCCACGCCGGGCGGGACGTTCTCGGTGACGCCGCCGACGCCTCTGAGCGACGGTCCGCACACCGTGACCGCGGTCGCGACGGACGCGGCGGGCAACCCGTCGTCGCCCAGCGTGCCCGTCACCTTCACGGTGGACGCCACCGCTCCTGCGGCGCCGGTCATCGCCGTGCCCGTGGACGAGAGCTTCACCACGGACACGACGCCGACGATCAGCGGCACCGCCGAGGCGAACGCCCGGGTCGAGGTCACGATCGACGGCGTCACCCTTGTGCCGACGACCGCGGACGGGAACGGGACGTTCTCGATCACCGCCCCGACGCTGGGCCAGGGTCGGCACTACGCGACGGCGGTCGCGGTCGACGCGGCGGGCAACCGTTCGCCGGTCAGCATCCGGGTCGACTTCACGGTCGACACGGTGGTCCCGGCCGCCCCGGCCATCACCCAGCCCGGGTCCGGCACCACGGTGAACGACCCGACGCCGACCATCTCGGGCACGGCCGAGCCGGGCTCGACGGTCGTGGTGACCGTCGACGGCACGCCGCTCCCGGGCGTGACGGCCACGCCGGGCGGGACGTTCTCGGTGACGCCGACGACGCCGCTGGACGACGGGCCCCACACGGTCACCGCGGTGGCGACCGACCCGGCGGGCAACCCGTCGCCGGTCAGCGACCCGGTCGACTTCGTCGTCGACGCCACGGCGCCGGCTCTGCCGGTCATCACGGTCCCGACCGACGGGCAGCGGTTCCGCGACCTCACCCCGACCTTCACGGGTACGGCCGACGCCGGGTCCACGGTGAGGCTGTTCCTCGACGGGGAGGAGCTCGTCGACGACCTGCCGGTCACCGACGGGCGGTGGACCTACACGCCGACGGCTCCGCTGACGGCCGCTCAGCACATGCTGCGGGCCACGGCCACCGACGCGGCCGGCAACGAGTCGGCGCAGACCGACGAGGCCGACTTCGTGATCGTCGCCAAGCCGGTGGTCGTGAACCCGACCGACGGCGCGGTGGTCGACCCGACGCCGACGATCGCCGGGACCGGGACGCGGGGCGGGCTCATCACGGTCGTGGCGCTCGAGGACGCCGGTTCGGTCGAGGCCGGTGACACGATCGGGACGGCCGTGGTGGACGTCGACGGCAACTGGAGCCTCGACGTCAGCGACGAGCTCGGCTACGGGACCTACCGGGTCCAGGCCGAGCAGCGGTTCACGGACGAGGCCGCGGACGCCCCGCTGGACGAGGCATTCGACGTCTCCGACGACGTCACCTTCGTCGTCGCGCCGACACCGCCGGCGATCACGACGCCGGTAGGCGGCGAGACCGTGGACGCGCCGACGGACGTCTGCGGCACGGGCCAGGCCGGTTCGACGGTCGTCCTCCGGGACGAGGACGGGACGGTGCTGGGGCAGGCCGTCGTCGACGCGGACGGTGAGTTCTGCGTGACGGTCACGCTCGAGGACGGCGACCACACGGTCACCGTCACCCAGACCACGCCGGGCCAGCCGGACCAGGTCTCGGACCCGGTCGACTTCACGGTCGACGCGGGCTCGGGCGACGGGAACGGCAACGGGAACGGGTCCGGTGACGGCAACGGGTCTGGGAACGGGAACGGCAGCAACGGCAACGGGAACGGCAACGGGAACGGGAACGGCAACGGCGGGCACCTCGCCTCGACCGGTGGTCCGTCCCTGCTCGTCGGGCTCGCGGCCCTGCTGCTCCTCGCGGCCGGCTCCACGACGGTGGTCGTCTCGCGGCGGCGCCGGCGTCACTGAGGTACCAGAGACATCCCGGTCGGGCGTCCCCCCGTGCGCCCGACCGGGACCCTGGGCCCCGCGTCGCGCCGACCCGGCGCGCGTGGTCCCGGACTTGGTGCCGTACGCGACCATGGAGGCGTGGCACGCGCGAAGAAACCGGCGACGATGGGTGACCTCGTCCGATCCCTGCTGGTGATCATCGTGCCGCTGCTGCTGATCTCGGCCTTCTTCACCCGCAACCTCGGCGACCACCCGGTCAAGGAGGTCGACTGGCGCCCGGTGCTGACCCTGGCCCGGTCGCAGGCGCCCTACCCCGTGGTCGCACCGGTCAACCTGCCTCCGGGCTGGCGGCCCGTGCAGGCCACGTGGGTCCGCACCGGGGAGCCCTACCTCAACGGCGAGGCCTCGCCGCGGAACCTGTGGAAGCTCGGCTTCCTCACCAGCGACGACGTGTTCGTCGGGCTCATCCAGGGCGACCTCAAGCCGGACGACCTCGTCCGCGACGAGACGCGCGAGGGCACCGGCGACGGGCAGAGCGTCCTCGGCGGCCAGACCTGGGAGCGCCTGGAGAGCCCGGACGGGCGGACCCACTCCCTGGTGGAGTCGACGCCCGAGGTCACCACGATCGTGACGGCCGACCTCCCGTACGAGGCGCTCGACACCTACGCCGGGATCCTCTCCAGCACGGACTAGCGCACCGGCGGCACGGGCGGCCGGGTCAGCCGTCCGACGGACCGGCCTCGCCGGTCCGCGCCTTGCGGGCGGCGTCGACGCGGGCGCGGGCCCCGTCCAGCCAGCGCTGGCAGATCGCGGCCAGCTCCTCGCCACGCTCCCAGAGCTTGAGCGACTCGTCGAGCGGGACCCCGCCCGACTCGAGGCGCTGCACCACCGAGACGAGCTCGTCGCGCGCCTTCTCGTAGGAGAGCTCGGGCTCTGCCGGGCCGCTGGGGCTCATGCCGCGTTCCTTCCGGGTCGGACGTCCCGCACCTCGACCACGAGCTGGCCGTCGGCGAGGTAGGCGAGCAGGTCGTCGCCGGGGTCGGCGTCCTGCACCGAGGTCAGCGCGTGGCCCTCGGGTCCGACGACGATCGCGTAGCCGCGCTCGAGCGTCGCCTTGGGGGACATGGCGCGGACCCGGGCCAGGTGGTGCCCGACGGCGACCGACTCCCGCTCGACCAGGACGCTGACCGCGCGCAGGGCGCGCGCCCGGGCGCTGGCCAGCTGGTCCTCGTTGACCGTGAACGTCGCCGTCGGGTCCACCAGCACGGGGCGGGACCGCAGTGCCCGCAGCGACTCCTGCTGGCGGGCGATCAGGGCGTCGACCAGGTGGTCGAGCCGCGCCGAGACCTGGGTGATGCGGGTGCGTTCCTCGGTGACGTCGGGGACGACGCGCTTGGCGGCGTCCGTCGGCGTCGAGGCGCGCACGTCGGCGACGAGGTCAAGGATCGGGTTGTCGACCTCGTGACCGATCGCGCTGACGACGGGCGTGCGGGCCTTCGCGACCGCCCGCACCAGGCCCTCGTCGGAGAAGGGCAGCAGGTCCTCCAACGAACCGCCGCCGCGGGCGATGACGATCACCTCGACCTCGGGGAGGCCGTCGAGCCGCTCGAGCGCCGACATCACCTGCTCGGCCGCCTGCGCGCCCTGGACCAGGGTGTGCCGGACCTCGATCCGGACGCCGGGCCAGCGGCGGCGGGCGTTCTCGACGACGTCACGTTCCGCGGCGCTATCGGCACCGGTGATCAGCCCGACGGCGCGGGGGAGGAAGGGGAGCCGCTTCTTGCGCGCGGCGTCGAAGAGGCCCTCGGCCTGCAGCAGCCGCTTGGTCTGCTCGAGGCGCGCGAGCAGCCGGCCCTCGCCGACCGGCGTCAGGGCGTCGCAGTAGAAGGAGAAGCGGCCCGACTGCTCGTAGTAGGAGGGCTTGAGCCGCGCGACCACCGTCGAACCCTCGGTCAGCGGCCCGGCGGCGTCGAAGGTCGTCGGGGACACCGACACCGACACCGACACCTCGGCCAGCTTGTCGCGCAGGGTGAGGAAGATCGTGCGCCCGCTCCGCCGGCTCACCTCGATGAGCTGCGCCTCCACCCACACCGGGCCGAGCCGCTCGATCCAGCCCTTGACGAGGTGCGCCACGCGCCGCAGGGGCTGCGGGTTCTCGGGGGACGACTCCAGGGCCACGGCAGGCAGCGTAACCAGGGGGACCGACAGGACCGGCCCAAACCACGCCCGGCGTCGCGCGGCAAGGTGCTTCACCGGAAAGTGGTCGGTCCGGCGCGGCGACACGCCGTATCGGCCCGCCGGACCGACCACTTCCCCGGAAAGCGGGGGAGAGCGGCTCGGACGAGGAGCGGGTGCTGCGGCGCTCCGTAGACTGGAGCCATGGCCGAGACCCCCGCAACGAGCCCGAGCGCGACCCTCGACCTGCCCCCCGCCGTGCCTGGCCCGGCGAACCAGCGGCAGGTCGTCGTCGCGGCACCCCGGGGCTACTGCGCCGGCGTCGACCGCGCGGTCGTCACGGTGGAGAAGGCGCTCGAGGCGTACGGGGCGCCCGTCTACGTCCGCAAGCAGATCGTCCACAACCGTCACGTCGTGGAGGACCTCGCGGCCCGCGGCGCGATCTTCGTCGAGGAGCTCGACGAGGTCCCGACGGGCTCGACCGTGGTTTTCAGCGCCCACGGGGTCTCCCCGGCGGTGAAGGCGGAGGCGGTCGAGCGCGGGCTGCAGGCCATCGACGCGACCTGCCCGCTGGTCACCAAGGTCCACCACGAGGCGCGCCGCTTCGCCCGGGAGGACCGCCAGATCCTGCTCATCGGTCACGCCGGCCACGAGGAGGTCGAGGGCACGATGGGCGAGGCGCCCGAGCGCACCACCCTCGTGCAGTCGCCGGCGGACGTGGACACGCTCGAGGTCGAGGACCCGAGCCGGCTCTCCTGGCTCAGCCAGACCACGCTGAGCGTCGACGAGACCCTCGAGACGGTCGCACGGCTCCGCGAGCGCTTCCCGCTGCTGCAGGACCCGCCCAGCGACGACATCTGCTACGCCACGACGAACCGTCAGGCCGCGGTCAAGCAGATCGCCGCGCACTCCGACCTGGTGATCGTGGTCGGCTCCGCGAACTCGTCCAACTCGGTCCGCCTCGTCGAGGTCGCGCTCGAGGCCGGCGCCAAGGCGTCCTACCGCGTGGACAACGCCTCCGAGGTCGACCTGGCGTGGTTCGACGGCGTGTCCTCGGTCGGCGTCACGAGCGGCGCGTCCGTGCCCGACGACCTCGTCCAGGGCGTCCTCGAGCTGCTGGTCGCGCAGGGCTACCCGGCGGCCCGCGAGGAGCGGCTGACCGAGGAGTCGCTCACCTTCGCGCTCCCGCCCGAGCTGCGCCGCGGCCTCAAGCGCCAGGTCCAGGGCGACTGACCGCACCTTCGTACGCTTCGCGTCTTTGCGCGAGGCGCTGGTCGACACGAGCTGAGCGGTAGAGGCCGATCGCCCTCCTCCGAAGTGGGCCAGTTGGCCTACGCCCGCGGGACGCTCCCTGAGCTTGTCGAAGGGCCCGGAACGGCTCGGCGTCTCTGGCGATCGGCGGGTTGAGGGAGAGCGCCAACCTCTTCGAGGCCCTTCGGCAGGCTCAGGGAGCGCTTCCCCTGACGAACCGGCTCAGGACGAACGGGCCTCGCGCTCGTCGTCGTCGGCGCCGGCGTCCTCGGACACCAGCTCCCACAGGTCGGGCTCGGGGCGGACGAGCTCCTCCGCCTCGGGGATCAGGGCAGCGCTGCTGCGGCCGCGCCGCTTGCTCGTCCGCCCGACCATCGGCTCCACCTTGGTCGCGTCCTCCACGAGCTCGGGGGCCTGGATCTGCCGGGTGGTCGCCTCGAGCTGGGTCAGCCCGGTCAGCTCCGCCTCGGTGACCTTGAGGTCGGAGAACCGGCGGGCCTGCACCATGACCCGGCTCTCCACCGTCGCGACGGTCTCGTTGTAGGCCTTCACCGAGCCCTGCAGCGCCCGACCCAGCTTGTCGAGCCGGCTGCCCATCACGCCGAGCCGCTCGTGGAGCTCCCGGCCCAGCCGGAACACCTCGGCCGCGCTCTCCGCCAGGGCCGCCTGCCGCCACCCGTACGCGACCGCCCGCAGCAGGCCGATCAGCGTCGTCGGGGTCGCCAGGACGACGTTGCGCTTGGCCGCGTAGTCGTAGAGGTCGGGGACCTGCTCGAGCGCGGCGGCGAAGAACGCCTCGCTGGGCAGGAAGAGCACGACGAACTCCGGCGTCTCCCCGCCCTTCCAGTACTGCTTGGTCGAGAGCTGGTCGACGTGCGTCCGCACGTGGCGGCCGTAGCGCACCAGCGCCTCGGTGCGGCGGACGTCGTCCTCGGCCGACTCCGCCTCGGCCGCCTCGAGGAAGGCCGACAGCGGCACCTTGGAGTCGACGAAGACGTGCTTGCCCTCGGCCAGGTGGACGCGCATGTCCGGGCGCAACGTCTTGTCGTCCGACGCCATCGTGTGCTGCAGCTCGAAGTCGCAGCGGTCGAGCATGCCGGCGATCTCCGCCACGCGCTTGAGCTGGGTCTCGCCCCACGACCCGCGGATCTGCGGCTTGCGGAGCGCCGTGACCAGCGCCGAGGTCTCGCGGCGCAGCGTCTCGCCCGTCTGGCGCACGGTCTGCACCTGCGCGCGCAGGTCGACCGACATCTCGACGCGCTCCTTCTCGACCTCGATCAGCCGCGAGCTCAGCAGGCCGAGCTGCTCGCGCACCGGCGCCATCAGCTCCGCCGTCGCCTTGAGCCGGCCCTCGTGGGCCGCCTCCGCCGTGGCGCCCTGGCGCTCGAGGGTCTCGTTGGACACGACCTTGAAGTGGTTCAGCAGCGCCTCGCGGTCGGCCGCGACCTCCTTCGCCCGAGCCACCGCGGCGTCGCGCTGGGCCACCGCGCCGGCCATCTCGGCGGCGACGGC
>NZ_BAAAYR010000005.1:245755-344450 GCF_039536445.1 Microlunatus spumicola
CCTGGCCCAGCTCGGCCCGGGCGTTGGCGGCCTCCGTGCGCGCCGTGGCCGCCTCGGTCCGCGCGTGCGCCGCGCCGGCCTGCGCCTCGGCCACCTCGGCACGGGCGGCCGCGAGGGCCGCCTCGCCGCGGGCGTCGGTGGTGTCGCGCTCGGCACCGGCCAGGCGACGCCCGACCAGCACCCCGGCGGCGACGCCCACCAGCAGCGCCACGGCCAGCAGCAACAGCGTGATCCCGTCCATGGCCACGAGGATGCACGGGCCCACTGACACAACGCCCACGCCACACCGTCGGGCGCCCGACCGCGACCGGCGTCACGTCGCCGGCCCCCGTCTACGGTGGTCGCGTGCCCGCGCCCACCACCCCGGCCGTCGACCCCTACGAGCGCCCCGCCGAGCGCCGTGGCGGACCCGCCGCCGCGCACCTCGACGACCTGGCCGCGTTCGTCCAGGCCTCGCCGACCTCCTTCCACGCCGCCGCGGAGGGTGCCCGTCGCCTCGCGGACGCGGGCTTCTTCCGCCAGGACGAGTCGGAGCCGTGGGACGCCTCGCCCGGGGGCCACTTCCTGGTCCGCGACGGTGCGCTCGTCGCCTGGCGCGTGCCGGACCGTGCCGGCCCGCTGACGCCGTTCCGCGTCGTCGGCTCGCACACGGACTCGCCCACCTTCCGGCTCAAGCCCTCGCCCGACCTGGCCGCGTACGGGTGGCACCAGCTCGGCTGGGAGGTCTACGGCGGCCCGCTGCTGAACTCCTGGCTCGACCGCGAGCTCGGGCTCGCCGGGCGGCTGGTCCTGCGGGGCGGACGCACCGAGCTCGTCCGCACCGGGGCCGTGGCCCGCATCCCGCAGCTGGCCATCCACCTCGACCGCGCCATCGGCGAGACCGGGCTCAAGCTGGACCGGCAGCACCACACCGCGCCGGTTTACGGCGTCGGGGTGCCCGGGCCCGGCGTCCTGGACCACGTCGCCGGCCTCGTGGGCGCGACCGGTGCCGACGTCGACGCGTACGACCTGCTCGCCTTCGACACCGCCGCGCCCGCCGTATTCGGGCCCGAGGACGAGTTCTTCGCCTCCGGGCGGCTCGACAACCTCGTCTCCGTGCACGCCAGCCTCACCGCCCTGCTGGCGGCGGGGGAGAGCGACGAGATCGCGGTGCTCGCCGCCTTCGACCACGAGGAGCTGGGCAGCGAGAGCCGCACCGGCGCGTCGGGGCCCCTGCTCGCCGACGTGCTCACGCGCACGGGTGCCGCGCTCGGCGCCGGGACCGACGAGCAGCACCGCGCCTGGTCCCGATCGTTCTGCGTCTCCGCCGACGCCGGGCACGCCGTGCACCCCAACTACCCCGAGCGTCACGACCCCGTGAACCGCCCGCTCCTCAACGGCGGCCCGCTGCTCAAGATCAACGCCAACCAGCGCTACGCCAGCGAGGCCGTCGGCATGGCCCGCTGGCGCGACGTCTGCCGTCGTGCGGGCGTGCGGGTGCAGCCCTTCGTGTCCAACAACGCCGTGCCCTGCGGCTCGACCATCGGGCCGCTCACGGCGACGCGGCTGGGCATCGCCGTCGTGGACGTCGGCGTCCCGACGCTCTCCATGCACTCCGCCCGCGAGCTCACCGGCGCGCAGGACCCGTACGACCTCTCCCGCGCGCTCACCACCTTCTGGTCCGGCTAGGGCCTGCCGGTCCGGCGTCCGAGAAGGAGCCCGAGGGCCCGGCGAGCGTCCCTGGCCGGGCGGCCCGTCACCTCTACGGTGGACGTCCACGGCCCTGACCAGGGCAGACGACCACTCGGAGGACCGACGGTGTCCAGCTCCTACACCCCGCCGACCCGGCCTGACGGGTACTCGACCAGCACGTCGGGGACGTCCGGCTCGAACGGCACGTCCAGCACGTACGCCCCCGCGACCCGGACCGGCGACACCGACCCCGACGTCAAGCCGGTCAAGCCGCGCGGCCACGCCCGCGCCGACCTCGGCCTGCTGCTCCTGCGCCTGGGCCTCGCCGCGATCATGCTCGCCCACGGCTACCAGAAGCTCGTGCTGCAGGGCGGCTTCGCCGGCACGCAGGGCGGCTTCGCCCAGATGGGCGTGCCCTACCCGCAGGTCGCCGGGATCCTGATCATCGTCCTGGAGCTCGCCGGCGGCGTGGCCATGGCGTTCGGCCTCCTCACGGTGGTCGTGGGCCTCTGCTACGCGGCCGCCATGGCCGTGGCGATCGTCTTCGTCCACCTGGCCAACGGGTTCTTCGTCGCCCAGGGCGGCTACGAGCTCGCCGGGCTGACCGGCGTCGTCGCCCTGGTCCTGGCCATCTCGGGCGCGGGGGCCATCTCGCTCGACCGGGCCCTCTTCGGCGCCAAGCGCCGTCGTCGGGTTCGCGAGGCCCGCGAGGCCGGCGTCCTCTGACGCAGGGCTGAGGTCGAGCTACCTCACGGGTAGCTCGACCCCTCGCTCGTTCTCGGGCCGCGGGCCGAAGATGCGTCGGTCCGCCTCGGTGATCTCCACGTCGTTGATGCTCGCCTCACGGCGGCGCATCAGCCCGTGGGCGTCGAACTCCCAGTTCTCGTTGCCGTAGCTGCGCCACCACCGGCCCTGCGCGTCGCGGCACTCGTACGCGAACCGGACGGCGATCCGGTCGTCGGTGAAGGCCCAGAGCGACTTGCGCAGCGCGTAGTCCTGCTCGCGCTCCCACTTCGCGGTGAGGAACGCGACGATCTCCGCACGGCCGGAGACGAACCGGTCGCGGTTGCGCCAGACGGAGTCCTCCGTGTACGCCAGCGAGACCCGCTCGGGGTCCCGACTGTTCCACGCGTCCTCGGCCGCCTGCACCTTCGCCGCGGCGGTCTCGGCGGTGAACGGCGGCAGCGGTGGTCGGTCAGCCATGCTCCGGACCCTAAACTCGACCGACGTGGCTCTCACCATCGGCATCGTCGGACTGCCCAACGCCGGCAAGTCCACCCTCTTCAACGCACTGACGCGCAACGACGTCCTCGCGGCGAACTACCCGTTCGCCACGATCGAGCCCAACGTCGGCGTCGTCGGGGTCCCGGACCCTCGGCTGGGGGTGCTCGGCGAGCTCTTCTCCTCCGAGCGCACGGTCCCGGCCACGGTCAGCTTCGTCGACATCGCGGGCATCGTCCGTGGCGCGAGCCAGGGCGAGGGGATGGGCAACGCGTTCCTGTCCCACATCCGCGAGGCGGACGCGATCTGCCAGGTCACGCGGGTGTTCGTGGACCCGGACGTCACCCACGTCGAGGGCAAGGTGGAGCCGGACGACGACATCTCGACCATCGACACCGAGCTGATCCTCGCCGACCTCCAGACCATCGAGCGGGCGCTGCCGCGGCTGGAGAAGGAGGCCCGCACCAACAAGGACAAGCTGGCCGTCATCGCCGCGGCGAAGGAGGCGCAGGTGGTCCTGGACTCCGGTCGTACGGTCTTCGCCGCCGGTCTCGACCTCGCGCCCTTGCGCGAGCTGTTCCTGCTCACGGCCAAGCCGTTCCTCTACGTCTTCAACTGCGACTCCGACGAGCTCGCCGACACCGCGCTGCTGGACCGGCTCCGCGCCATCGTCGCTCCTGCGGAGGCGATCTTCCTCGACGCCAAGATCGAGTCCGAGCTGGTCGAGATGGAGCCCGACGAGGCGCGTGAGCTCCTCGCCGAGATGGGCATGGACGAGCCCGGCCTCGACCACCTCGCCCGCGTCGCCTTCGACACCCTCGGCCTGCAGACCTACCTGACCGCCGGCCCCAAGGAGTCCCGCGCCTGGACGATCCCCAAGGGCGCCACGGCGCCCGAGGCCGCCGGCGTGATCCACACCGACTTCCAGAAGGGCTTCATCAAGGCCGAGATCGTCTCGTACGACGACCTCGTCGCGGCGGGTTCGGTGAACGCAGCCCGGGCCAAGGGCCAGGTGCGCCTGGAGGGCAAGGACTACGTCATGGCCGACGGCGACGTGGTGGAGTTCCGCTTCAACAACTGACCCCGGGCGCGCTCGCCGAGTGCGCGCTCCCGCACCCGACACGCCGGCGTGTCGCGCAACAAGTGCGCACTCGACGAGCGACTCGGCCCCGAGAGCCAGCGCACGGGACCTTCGGCCCTGTCCCCGTCACGCTCGAGCGGTCGAGGCTGGGCCGGCGGCCGAGGACCGCCGCACGCGAGGGGGGACAACGTGAGGTCGTACGTCTGGGGTGCCCTTCTCGTCGTCCTGCTGGGTCTGGTCGCCGTGCCTCCGGCCGAGGCAGCGCGGCGTGCCAAGCCCTACGACTTCGACGGCAACGGACACCCCGACCTCGTCGTGGGTGCACCGGGGCTGCAGGTCAACGGGCAGCCGGCTGGCGGCGTGGTCGTCCTGCCGGCCTCCGCGACCGGAATGTCGCAGGACGAGAAGGTCATCACGCAGTCGAGCCGCGGGGTCCCCGGGGCGTCAGAGGCCGGTGACGAGTTCGGACGCTCGATCGCCAGCGGCGACTTCAACCGGGACGGGTACGCGGACCTGGCGATCGGTGCCCCCGGGGAGACGTCGGCGAAAGCGCTGCACGTGGGCGCGGTGACGGTGGTCTACGGCTCGGCGCACGGCCTCGGCACGAAGCACGCCCGTCGCCTGCGGATCAGTACCAGAGACGTGTACGAAGCGAACTTCGGGACGTCGCTCGTCGCCGCCGACTTCGACCGGGACGGCTTCGCCGATCTCGCGGTCGGGTCTCCGGGAGCAGCCCCCGCCGTGCGCGACGAGTTCTTCCAGCCGAGCGGGACCGTCTCCGTCTTCGGCGGCGGTCGAAAGGGGCTGTCTCGCGCAGCGCATCTGGTCCTCCGCGGCGACCGAGACGCGTCGGACGGGGACATGCGGTTCGGCGAGAGGATCGCCGCCGGTGACCTTGATCTGGACGGAGACGTCGATCTCGTGGTGGCTTCCGACGGCTTCGCGGACAGCGGGGATGACTCGATGCCAGGGTCCCTCAGCTACTGCCTCAACGGAAGGTCAGGACCCAGGGGTTGCGCCCGCCTCGCGTACGGGGTCGGCTGGGCCGGCCCGAGCTCGGTGCTGGTCGCCAACGTCTGGGGCAGCGAGCGGCCAGAGATCGTGCTCGCGAAGCCGGTCGGCTTCGACGACGACGAGGGCCACGTGACCGTTCTGCGGCTGAAGGGGAGCAAGCGGTTCACCGTCGCCGAGGCCCGGTCGATGAACGGTTTCGACGTCGGTCTGCCGGGGACGGGAGATTGGGCGGCACGCCTGGGGGCCAGCGTCGACGCGGGCGACGTCGACCGGGACGGCTACGCCGATCTCGTGATGGGAGCACCAGGCGCGAACGACGGACGAGGGCGCGTGCTCGTGGCTAGGGGAGGAGCTGACGGCCCTCGATCGACGGGGAACGAGGCGTACAGCCAGGACAGCCCCGGCGTCCCGAACGCTGGTGAGTCCCAGGACTACTTCGGCAGCAGCGTGACGCTGCTCGACCACGACCAGGACGGCCGCCTCGACCTGACGGTCGGCGCGCCGGGCGAGAACGGCTCCGGGGCGATCACGACGCTCCGAGGGGCCGGCGACGGCTTCACGGCTGCAGGGTCACGGACGTTCGACCTGAGGTCCCTGGGCTACGAGCACCCGGAGGAGGCTGGGTTCGGCGGAAGCCTCGGTCACCGCTGACGGGTCACTTCTTCTTCTTGGTCTTCCCGCCCTTCTTGCCCAGCTCGGCCTGAGCGGCGGAGGACTTGCGCGGGTTCTTCTTGCCCTCCTTGGCGGCCTTCGCGTTCGCCTTCTTGGCGGTGTCGCTGCCCTTGCCCTTCTTGTCGGCCATCGTCGGCCTCCTTCCGTCACCCACTCCTACCCGGGGCGACCGGCGTCCAGTTGCACCAGTGGCGCCACTCGGCGCGCGCCACGCCGCGATCGCGTACCGGGTGGCGCCACTCGCGCACCTAGAAGTGGTCGAGGACCCCGCGGACCCGGCCGGCGACGAGGGCGTCCCAGTCCGCGTCCTGGGCCGGGTCTCCACCCGTCAGCAGGCCCAGGGCGCGCAGGTCGCGGCAGGGGGTCGCGCCGGTGACGAGGAGAGCGAGGCCGCGCGAGGTCAGGGTGCGGTCGTCGACGGCTGCACCGCGCTCGCACCGGACCGTCCCGCCCTGGGCGACGACGGCGTACGCACCGTCGAGGTCGGGCAGGACGTCGCCGGCGAGCGTGAACCCGGACCGCAGCGTGAGGCCCGGGGCGCAGCGGGCGCCCGTGAACGCGGCCTCCACGTCGAGCACCTTGAGCATGTAGAGGTCCTCCTGGACCGGCGTCCAGGCGGTCGTGGGCAGGAGGAGCCGGACGAGGTCGTCGCCGGAGGTCCGCAGCCGGACGGTCGGGGCCACGCTGGAAAAGCTGCCGAGGGTGCGCAGCAGGGCGGCGTACGCGTCCGCCCGGAGCGCGACCAGGTCGAGGACGAGCAGCTCCGGCGGAACCTGGCCGGGCCCGCGGACCCAGGACGCGTAGCCGAGCAGCGTGCCGTCGGCGTCCTCCGCGAGGGTCGTGCCGGTGACGCTGCCGACCAGCTCCGCGTCGCTCCCGGGGAACCGCACGCCGCGGCGGGTCAGCGGGCCGTCGAGGCCGGAGGCCCAGGCGTCGTAGACCCGGCGGATCCCCTCGGCGTCGTCGGCGCCGGCGCGTCGCAGCCGGACGTCGGGGGCGGGGGCGACCGAGGCGAGGGCGGCACCGGGCACGTCCACGCGGCGGGTGGCGGCGATGACCTCGTAACCGAACCGCCGGTAGATCCGCGGCGCGGTCGGGAAGAGCGTGGAGACGACGGCTCCGCGCTCACGGGCCCCCTCGAGCAGGGCGACCAGCACCGGCCCGAGCACGCTCCGGCCGCGCTCCTCGGCGGCGACCGTCACGTCGCCGATGCCCGCGACCGGCAGCACCCGCCCACCGAACCAGCCCTCGTACGCGTGGTCCACCGCCTGCGCGACGAGGCGGTCGCCGTCGACGGCGCCCCACCAGTGCGAGCCCGGCTTCTCGAGGTCGTCCGGCGCCAGGTCGGTCGCCGGCCAGCCGAACGCCTCCTGCTCCAGCCGCTTCGACGCGAGGGCGTCCTCGGGTCCGAGCCGGCGCACGTCGATGGTCACCCCGTCATCCTGCCAAGCCCGCTGCTCGGTGGCGCGGTGCCGAAGTCTCTCGGCGCTTCGCGACGCCCAGCCACCGCACCTCGCGGCGTCCGACCCGGGTCGAGGTTCGCCCGGCATCCCTCCCTCGTCGTCCTGGCGATGCACGCACCTGGACGCTGCCGAGCGCCGAGGAACGTCGGCACCACACCACTAGCCTCGCCGCGTGGACGAGCTGCGGACCGGCATCGGGTGGGACATCCATCGGCTCGTGGCCGGTCACCGGCTCGTGCTCGGCGGGGTCGAGGTTCCGGCCCCCGCGGGCTTCGACACCCACTCCGACGGCGACGTGCTGAGCCACGCGGTCGTCGACGCGCTCGCCGGGGCGATGGCCGACGGCGACCTCGGCGTGCACTACCCCGAGGACGACCCGGAGGCGGACGAGGCCCGCAGCCTCGACTTCGTGGTCGCCTTCGCCGCCCGCGTCCGCGACCGCGGGTTCGAGGTCGGCTCGCTCGACAGCTTCGTCGTCCTCGGGACGGTCCGGCTCCGGCCCCACGTCGACGCGATGCGGGCCAACCTCGCCGACGCGCTCGGCGTGCCGCTCGACCGCGTGTCGGTCAAGGCGCGGTCCGCGGACGGGCTCGGGCCCGAGGGTCGTGGCGAGGCGGCCAGCGCGTCCGTCAGCCTCCTGCTGCGTCCCCTCGTCGGGCGCCCGGACGGCGGTTGACAGACTGCGGGCATGACGAGCGCCGACCCCAGGACCGACACCGGGACCGACAGCGGGCCTGCCCTGCAGGTCCGCGGGGAGCAGCTGCCGCGCTTCGACGAGATCCTCACACCAGAGGCGCTGGGCTTCGTCGCCGCCCTCGCGGAACGTTTTCGGGGCCGGCGCGACGAGCTGCTCCAGGCCCGTGCGGACCGGTACGCCGCCGGCCGGCCGGGCGATCACCTCGGCTTCCGCGAGGACACCGCCGCCGTCCGCGACGACCCCTCCTGGCGGGTGGCGCCGCCCGCTCCCGGCCTCGAGGACCGCCGCGCGGAGATGACCGGCCCGACCACCCGCAAGATGGTCGTGAACGCCCTGAACTCAGGCGCCCGGGCCTGGATGGCCGACTTCGAGGACGCGACGTCGCCGACCTGGTTCAACGTCGTCGACGGCCAGCTGAACCTCTTCGACGCCATCCGCGGGCAGGTCGACTTCACCGACGAGCGGGGCAAGCGCTACGCGGTGGGCACCGAGACCCCGACGATCATGGTCCGGCCCCGCGGCTGGCACCTGGACGAAGATCATCTGGTGCTCGACGGGACTCCCGTGCCGGGCTCGCTCGTCGACTTCGGGCTCTACTTCTTCCACAACGCGCAGGCCTTGATCGACTCCGGCGCGGGCCCGTACTTCTACCTCCCCAAGCTCGAGAGCCACCTCGAGGCGCGCCTCTGGAACGACGTGTTCACCTTCGCGCAGGAGCGGCTCGGCGTCCCGTACGGCACCGTCCGGGCCACCTGCCTGATCGAGACGACCCCGGCCGCCTTCGAGATGGAGGAGATCCTCTACGAGCTCCGCGACCACTCGTCCGGCCTCAACGCCGGCCGGTGGGACTACATCTTCTCGATGATCAAGAACTTCGCGGAGGACGCCGGCCACGTGCTGCCGGACCGCTCGCAGGTCACGATGACGAGTCCGTTCATGGCCGCGTACGCGAACCTCCTGGTGAAGACCTGCCACGCCCGCGGCGCTCACGCGATCGGCGGCATGGCGGCCTTCGTGCCCAGCCGCAGCAACCCGGCCGCCACCGCGGCCGCGCTGGAGAAGACGACGGCCGACAAGTCCCGGGAGGCCGGGCTCGGGTTCGACGGTTCGTGGGTCGCGCACCCGGCGCTGGTGCAGACCTGCCTGGACGCCTTCGTCGCGGTCCTCGGCGACCGGCCCAACCAGCTCGAGCGGCAGCGCCCGGACGTCGCGGTGACGCGCGAGGAGCTGGTCGACGTCGCCACGACCGGCGGCGAGGTGACCGTGGACGGCCTGCGGACCAACGTCCGCATCAGCCTGGAGTACCTCTCGGCGTGGGTCGGCGGTGCCGGCGCCGTGGCGATCGACAACCTCATGGAGGACGCGGCGACCGTCGAGATCTCCCGCATGCAGGTCTGGCACTGGCTGCGCCACGGGGTGCGCACGGCCGACGGCACCCGGGTGACCGAGGACCTCGTCCGCTCGGTCCTTGACGAGGTGGTGACCACGCTCGCCGCGGCCGCCGACGAGCCCGGCGGGGCACGCCTGGCCGCAGCCCGGGAGGTGTTCGAGCAGACCTGCCTCGTGGGCGACTGGCCCGAGTTCTTCACCGGCTACGCCTACGAGCACTTCCTGGTCCAGCAGGGCCTCGTCCAGCAGGGCCTGGTCCAGCAGGGCACGAGCGGGACGGTGCCCGCGTGAGCGCCGGTGCCGACGGCCGGGCGAGCCTCACCCGGGTCGAGGCGGAGGTCCGCGCGGCTGCGCTGCGGGTCGAACACGTCGAGGTCGAGCTCGACCTGCTCGGGGACGCCCTGCCGACCTTCGGGTCGCGCACGGTCATCCGCTTCGCGAGCGACGTCGACACGACCTTCGTGGACTTCGCCGGCGAGGAGCTGCTCTCGGCCACGCTGAACGGTCGCCCGCTCGACCTCGCGACCTGGCAGCGGGCGCGTATCCCGCTCACCGGGCTGCAGGCGGACAACGTGCTTGAGGTCGAGGGCCGGATGGCCTACTCCAGCGACGGCGAGGGGCTGCACCGCCACGTCGACCCGGCGGACGGCCAGACCTACCTCTACGCGATGTCGTTCCTGGACGCCGCCCCGCGCTGGTTCGCCTGCTTCGACCAGCCCGACCTCAAGGCGCGCTACGCGTTCACGGTCACCGCGCCGCCCGCGTGGACGGTGCTGGGCAACGGCCCGGCCGTCGCGGAGGGCGAGGGCCGCTGGCGCATCGAACCCGCGCACCCGCTCTCGACGTACTTCACCACGCTCGTCGCCGGCCCGTACGCGTCGGTGTGGGGCGAGCACGACGGCATCCCGCTCGGCCTCCACATCCGCGCGTCCCTGCGGGCCGAGCTCGAGGCGCAGGCGCCGGACATGCTGGCGGTGACCGCGGCGTCGTTCGACTACTACCACCGGCTGTTCGGCATCCGGTACCCGTTCGGGGAGTACCACCAGGCCTTCGTCCCCGACTTCAACGCCGGCGCGATGGAGAACCCCGGCTGCGTGACCTTCCGCGACGGCTACGTGCCGCGCGGCCGGGTGACCCGCACGGAGCGCGCCACCCGCGCCGGGACCATCGCCCACGAGATGGCCCACCAGTGGTTCGGCGACCTCGTGACCATGCGCTGGTGGGACGACCTCTGGCTCAACGAGTCGTTCGCGGAGTACCTCGCGCACCGCTGCTGCACCGAGGCGACCTCGTACGCGCTGTGGCCCGAGTTCGGCATCCTGCGCAAGGACTGGGGCTCGGTCGCCGACCAGTCGCCCTCCACCCACCCGGTGGCCGGCAACGCCGCGCCGGACGCCGCGGCCGCGCTGCAGAACTTCGACGGGATCTCGTACGCCAAGGGCGCCGCGGTGCTCCGCCAGCTCGCCGCGCACGTCGGCGACGACGTCTTCCTGGCCGGACTGCGCGACTACATGAACCGGCACGCGTACGGCAACGCCACGTTCGGCGACCTGCTCGACGCCTGGACCGGCGCCGGGGCTCAAGACCTGCCCGTCTGGGCGGGCGCCTGGCTCAGCACCACCGGCATGGACACCCTCGACGTCGAGCACACCGACGCCGGCGTCCGCCTCGTGGCGATGGCGCCGGCCGGGGGAGAGGCGCGCCCGCACACCGTCCAGGTCGGGCTGGTCGACGAGACCGGCGGGCTCACCGTCCTGGACGCGGTCGACGTCGGCACCGAGCCCTCGGCGGTGGTCCCGGTCGCGGCGCCGGCCGTGCTGGTCACGCCGGACGCGACGGACCTCGCCTGGGCGAAGGTCCGCTTCGGCACCGACGGCTGGGAGCGCGTTCTCGCCGCCCTGCCGGGACTGCAGGACGAGACGGCCTCCGTGGTCGTGTGGAACGCGGTCCGCGACGCCGTGCGCGACGCGACGCTGGACCCGGCCTTCGCGCTGCGGGTCGTCGAGGCGGCCCTCCCGACGTCGGGCTCGGAGATCGTCTGCGCCTCGGTGCTCGGCTTCGCGCTCGACCAGCTGGCCGGCGTCTACGCTCCCGTCGCCGAGCGTGCCGGGCGGGCGGAACGCGTCCGTGCGGTGGCCTGGCGGCTCCTGCGGAGCGCGCCCCTCGGGTCCGACCGGCAGCTCGTCGCCTTCCGGCAGGCGGTGCGGTCGGAGGCCGACCCGGAGCGGCTGCGCGCCTGGTACTCCGGACGGGACCTGCCCGAGGGCGTCGAGCCGGACCCCGAGCTGGTGTGGTCGGTCGTCGAGCGCTGGTCCGCCCTGCAGACCGGCACCGACCTGCTCGAGGACGCCCTGGCGCACGACTCCTCGGCGTCCGGCCAGGTGCACGCGGCCCGCGCCCGGGCGCGCCGCCCGGATCCCGCGGCCAAGGAGGCCGCCTTCCGGCTGCTCGTCGAGCCCTCCTCGGCCGGGGCCTACGAGCTCTACGCGACGGGGGAGGGCTTCTGGGCGGTCGGGCAGGAGGAGCTCACGGCCCCGTACGTCGCGCGCTACTTCGGCGAGATCGGCCGGACCGCGGCGTTCCGCGAGGGCTGGGCGCTCGGCCAGGTCGCGACGCAGGCCTTCCCGCGGACCGCGGCGGACGAGCAGACGCTGCGCCTGGCCGACGACGCGCTCCGCACCGATCTGGCCGCGCAGGTGGGACGGGCTGTGACGGACGGCACCGACCGGCTCCGACGAGCGGTGGAGTCGTTGCGGAAGTGGTCCTGACGATCGTCCGGAGAGCAGGCAAAACCCCTGGTCAGCGCGTGTTCGAGCCTCGTCGCGTCTCACGAAGCGGATAGCCGGGAAAAGCATCCGCGCGAGGTCACAATCATGTTGCTTATCGGCGCGGCTTCTGTCGCTGGCTTGTGCAGGCTGGTCCGCTCGCCTAGAAAGGACCCCGTCGTGCGTGCGGGGTCTCGACGTGCCTTCGCGCTGATCGCGTCGATCGACGCAGATTTTCCTGAGGAGGAAGTACATGCGAGCAAGAACTCGCTTGCTGGCGGGCGCTGCGGTGACCTCGCTGGCGCTCTTGGCCGGTGCGTGCGGAGGCGGCAGCACCAGCACGCCGGGGACCTCGGCCAACGCGGGCACGCCCGTCAAGGGCGGCGTGCTGAACATGCTCGGCGTCGGCGACGTGGACTACATGGACCCGCAGTCGGCCTACTACTCGGGCTCGTACATGGTCCACCGCCTGTGGAGCCGGCAGTTGTACACCTACCCGGCCGACCCGGCGAAGAACACGACCTCGGTGCCCGACCTGGCCGACGGCCCCGTGCAGACGAGCGAGGACGGCCTGACCGTCACCGTCAAGCTGCGTGACGGCGCCCAGTGGAACACCACGCCGGCCCGCGCGGTCGTCGCGAGCGACGAGATCATCGGCGTCAAGCGCACCTGCAACCCGGTCCAGCCCTTCGGCGGCATCCCGGACTTCCAGGAGCTGATCGTCGGCTACGCGGACTTCTGCTCCGCGTTCGCCAAGGTCAAGCCGACCGCCGCGGCGATCAAGGACTACGTCCAGAAGACCGACCTGCCGGGCGTCACCGCGCCCGACGACAAGACGATCGTCTTCAAGCTGACGCACCCGGCCTCGTACTTCCAGGACATGCTGACGCTGACGGCCCTCGGCCCGGCCCCCGTCGAGTTCCTCGACGCGGTCCCCGGCGCGGAGTTCGGCAACGACGTCAAGAACCTGATCTCCAACGGCCCGTACTACATCGACGAGTACACGCCGACGAAGACGATCGACTTCAAGCGCAACCCCGCCTGGAACGAGGCGAGCGACCCGATCCGCAAGGCCTACGTCGACCAGATCAAGGTCAACGAGACCGGGACGCAGGAGAGCATCCAGCAGCAGCTGGAGACGGCGACCGAGTCGGCCGACATGGCGTTCGACACCTTCCCGCCGGCCACCCAGGTGCCCGGGCTGCAGGCGCGCAAGGACCCGAACCTGAGCATCGGCCAGGAGTCCTCGTCGAACCCGTTCCTGATCTACAACACGGTCTCGCCGAACAACAACAAGGCGATGGCGAACGTGGCCTTCCGCCAGGCGCTGTCGACGAGCATCAACCGGGCGAACCTGATCCAGGTCCTCGGTGGGCCGGCGCTGAACACGACGCTCACCAACGTCCTCCCGGCGAACATCGTCGGTGGCGAGCAGGGCTTCGACCCCTACCCGTACGACGCCGCCAAGGGCAAGCAGATGCTGTCCGCGGCCGGTGGTGACGGTGCGACGATCAAGATCCTGTACCGCAACGCGTCGCAGGGTTCGACGAAGGTCTTCCAGACGGTCCAGCAGCAGCTGACCGAGCAGGGCATGAAGGTCGAGGGCGTCCCGGCGCCGAACGCCGACTTCTACACCAAGTACCTGCAGCAGGGCAGCGTCGCCAAGCGCGGCGTCTGGGACATCGCGATCGCCGGCTGGGGCTCGGACTGGTACGGCAACGCCGCCCTGTCCTTCTTCGGCCCGCTCTACAGCGGTGAGGCGGCCTACCCGCCGATCGGCAGCAACTACGGGTTCTACAACAACCCGAAGACGAACGAGCTGATCAAGCAGGCGACCGTCGCCAAGACGCAGGACGACGCGGCGGCGCTGTGGCGCCAGGCCGACCAGTCCGTCATGGCCGACGCGGCGTTCTTCCCGATCACCAACCCGAACACGGCGAACTACAAGGCCACCCAGGTCAACAACGCCGTGTTCATGCCCTCCTTCCAGAACTTCGACCCGGCGAACGTCTGGCTGGCGTCTGGCAAGCAGGGCGGTTAAAGCCTGAAGCAGGGCTTGCAGGACTGACCGTGACGCTCCCGCCCGGGTCCCCGGGCGGGAGCGTCCTGGTGAGTAGGTTCGAAAGATGGTCGACCGGGCTCGGGGTCCGGGCCTGACCGAGACGAGAGGGAGCTAGATGGCGCTGCTCGAGGTGGAGGACCTCCACGTCTCGTTCAACACCGCGGACGGGGTGGTCAAGGCCGTACGCGGGCTGACCTTCTCCGTGGACCGGGGACAGACCGTCGGGATCGTGGGCGAGTCGGGCTCGGGCAAGAGCGTCTCGACCCAGACGATCATGGGTCTCACGGCCGGCGCCCGCGTCAGCGGCCAGGCCCGGTTCGAGGGCGCGGACCTGCTGACCATGAACGACAAGGACCTGCGGGCGATCCGCGGGGCCAAGGTCGGGATGATCTTCCAGGACCCGCTGTCGAGCCTCCACCCGTACTACAAGGTCGGCTGGCAGATCGTGGAGATGATCCGCGCCCACGCCGACGTCTCCAAGGCGCAGGCCAAGAACCGCGCGATCGACCTCCTCCGGCTGGTGGGCATCCCCAAGCCCGAGGCGCGGGTCGACGAGTACCCGCACCAGTTCTCCGGGGGCATGCGCCAGCGCGCGATGATCGCGATGGCGATGGCCCTCAACCCGATCCTGCTGATCGCCGACGAGCCCACCACGGCGCTCGACGTGACCGTGCAGGCCCAGGTGCTCGACGTGATGGAGCGGCTGCAGACCGAGTTCGGCACGGCGATCGTGATGATCACGCACGACATGGGCGTGATCGCCGACATCGCCGACGACGTGGTCGTCATGTACGCCGGCACGGCCATGGAGAAGGCCGAGCGGCGCGAGCTCTTCTACCACAACCACCACCCGTACACCGAGGGTCTGCTGGCCTCGATCCCGCAGCCGGGCGCGGACCGCACCAAGCGCCTGCTGCCGATCCACGGCACCCCGCCGAGCCTCATCCAGCTCCCGACCGGGTGCCCGTTCCACCCCCGCTGCCCGTACGCCTTCGACAAGTGCGTCGCCGAGACCCCGCCGCTGGCCCCCGTGCACGGACGCGAGGACCACCGCTCCGCGTGCTGGCTGCCCTCCGACGAGGCCGAGCGCCAGGCCGAGCGCGAGCGCGTCCAGGCCGTGCTCGCCCAGCAGAGCGAGATCAGCACCGACGTCGCCAAAGATCTCGCTGGAGCCGCCTCGTGAGCACCGCCACCACCACCGCCCCGAGCCGGACCGGCGGCTCGTCCGACGTGCTCCTGCGCGTCGAGAACGTGGTCAAGGAGTTCCCGGTCGCGTCCAACAAGCTGTTCGGCCGCAGCAACGACGCCGTGCACGCGGTCGACGGCGTCAGCTTCGAGCTGCGCAAGGGCGAGACCCTCGGCCTGGTGGGGGAGACCGGCTGCGGCAAGTCGACCCTGGCCCGCTGCATCACCCGGCTCTACTCGATCACCGGCGGGACGATCGACTTCGACGGCCGCGACATCAGCCGCCTCGAGGGCAGCGAGCTCCGCGACGTGCGTCGCGAGGTCCAGATGATCTTCCAGGACCCGTACGGCTCCCTGAACCCCCGGCGCCGCGTCGGCTCGATCATCTCCGACCCCTTCGTCATCCACGGCACCCTCGACGGCCAGGCCCGCAAGCGCCGGGTGCAGGAGCTGATGGAGCTCGTCGGGCTCAACCCGGAGCACTACAACCGCTTCCCGAACGAGTTCTCGGGCGGCCAGCGCCAGCGCATCGGCGTCGCCCGCGCGCTCGCCCTGCAGCCCAAGCTGATCGTCTGCGACGAGCCGGTCTCGGCCCTCGACGTGTCGATCCAGGCGCAGATCATCAACCTGCTGGCCGACCTCCAGGCCGAGCTCGGGCTGACCTACCTCTTCATCGCCCACGACCTGTCGGTCGTGCAGCACGTCAGCGACCGGGTCGCCGTGATGTACCTGGGCAAGGTCGCCGAGCTCGCCGACGTGGACGACCTCTACGGCCACCCGCGACACCCGTACACGAACGCGCTGCTCTCGGCCGTGCCGGTCGCGGACCCGAACGCCGCCGCCCAGCGCGAGCGGATCGTCCTCATCGGCGACGTCCCCTCGCCGATCCACCCGCCGTCGGGCTGCCACTTCCACACGCGGTGCCCCAAGGCGCAGGAGCTCTGCGTCGCGGAGGACCCGCCGCTGGTGCCCCGCTTCTCCGACGCGCCGGGTCACGTGGCGGCCTGCCACTTCCCGGTCGCCGACGGCGAGGACCTCAGCAAGGCCGAGGCCAGCATCGAGCAGGAGGACGCCTCCGACGTGCAGGTCGAGTCCGTGCTCGCGGGGCTCGCCGACACCCCGGGTTTCGCGACCCCCGCCCGTGAGGAGGAGGCGCGATGAGCGAGGAGACCCTCCGCACCACCGAGGCGGACGAGGGCCGGCTGGCCGTCACCGCCGACCGTGGTGCCGAAGCCCCCGGCGGCTCGACCGTCGACACCGCCGACGGCCCCACCCGCATCCAGGGCCGCAGCCCGTGGCAGCTGGCCTGGGAACGGCTGCGGCGCGACCGCGTGGCGATGGTCTCGCTCGCCTTCATCGTGCTGATCGTCCTGTTCGCGCTGCTGGCGCCGCTGATGGCGCTGCTCACCGGCCACGGCGTCAACCAGCAGTTCAACGAGACGGGCCTCGATCCGAACGGCCTGCCGAGGGCGCCCAACGGCGAGTTCTGGTTCGGCACCGACGACCTGGGCCGCGACATCTTCGTGCGCTGCGCGTACGGCGCCCGGATCTCGATCCTGGTCGGCGTGGTCGCCACCGGCTTCACCATCGTCGTCGGCGTGGTCGTCGGCCTGATCGCCGGCTACTACGGCAAGGTCGCCGACACGGTTCTGTCCCGCGTCATCGACGTGGTCCTGTCGTTCCCGTTCCTGCTCTTCGCCATCTCGCTGGTGTCGATCGTCGGGGCGAGCCTCTCGGTGACGATCTTCGTGATCGCGATGTTCAGCTGGGCGTCGGTGGCCCGCATCGTGCGCGGCCAGGTGCTGTCGATCCGCGAGCGCGAGTACATCGAGGCCGCCCGGTCCCTGGGCGCCAGCAGCACGCGGATCATGTTCGTCGACGTGCTGCCCAACGTGCTGGCGCCGATCATCGTCTACGCCACCCTGCTCATCCCGTCGGTCATCGTCACCGAGGCGACGCTGTCGTTCCTCGGGCTCGGTGTGCCGGCCCCGACCGCCACCTGGGGGAACATGATCTCCGAGGCGCAGGCCGGCGGGCTCTACCAGCTCGCGCCCTGGTTCCTGGCCTTCCCCAGCCTGCTGCTGCTGGTGCTGACCCTCGCGTTCAACCTGCTCGGCGACAGCGTCCGTGACGCCTTCGACCCGCGGGGCGACCGGATGCTCCAGAAGTAGGGAGGAGAGAACATGTTGCGCTTCCTCGTCCGCCGGGTCCTCCTCGGCATCCTGGTCCTGTTCCTGACCGTCTCGCTCGTCTTCGCGCTGTTCTACGTCTACCCGTCGGACGTCGCGCGGACCCTCGCGGGACGGCAGGCGACGCCGGAGACCATCGCGCTGATCAAGGCGCGGCTCGGGCTCGACCAGCCGACCTACGTGCAGTACGGCCGCTACCTGTGGAACCTGCTGCACGGCAACCTCGGCTACGACTACTACCACAACGTCCCGGTCACCCAGATCATCGCGACGGCGCTGCCGAAGACCGTCTCGATCGCCCTCGGCGCCTCGGTGATCTGGCTGCTGCTGGGCGTGCTGAACGGCGTCCTGTCGGCCGTCCGGCCGCGCTCCGTGGCCGATCGGACCCTGACGGTCTTCTCGCTGTTCTTCTACTCGCTGCCGACCTTCGTCCTCGGTCTGACCCTGCTGTACTTCTTCTACTTCAAGCTGACGATCGCGGGCATCACGTTCTTCCCGCCCGGTGGGTACGTCAACCTCGCCGACGACCCGTTCACCTGGTTCCGGTCGCTGATCCTGCCGTGGCTGACCCTGGCCCTGGTCCAGGCGGCGCTCTACACCCGGCTCACGCGCGGGTCGCTGCTCGACGTCCTGGGCGAGGACTACATCCGTACGGCCCGGTCCAAGGGCCTCGGCGAGCGGCGCGTGGTCTACCGCCACGGCCTGCGCAGCGCCCTGACGCCGATCGTCACCCAGTTCGGCATCGACCTCGGCGTGCTCGTCGGCGGCGTGGTCGTGACCGAGTCGGTCTTCGGTATCGACGGCATGGGCTTCGAGGCCGTCCGCGCGATCAACGACCAGAACTCCCCGGTGATCATCGGCGTCGTGATCGTCGCCGCCGGCGCCGTCGTGGTCGCGAACATCGTGGTCGACATGCTCTACGCCGTCCTCGACCCCCGCGTCCGCCTGAACTGACGGGTTCCGCGCGGCGCCGCCGGCCCTCGTACACCTGCGCGGTCGTCCCGCCCGTCCCAGGACTTTCACGTAAACGTGAAAGTCCGGTACTGACCACGGCAGATCTGCCGGGCAAGGTACGAGAGTTCCGTGGTCAGTGGCGCAGGCGCTCTGACGGGCTGAGCTTCGACGCTCTCCAGGGTGGTCTCGACCGCGCGATCGGCGGCCGTCGTCCCGCCTGTCCCAGGACTTTCACGTAAACGTGAAAGTCCGGTACTGACCACGGCAGATCTGCCAGGCAAGGTACGAGACTTCCGTGGTCAGTGGGCCGGGGAACCGCTGGGGACCGCCCGCGGAGCGGTGACCGGGACACGCCCCGCGCCGCCTAGGGTGTCCGGGTGATTCCTGCGCACGACCGCCGCCTGATGCTCGTCCACGCCCACCCCGACGACGAGACGATCGCCAACGGCGTGACCATGGCCCGCTACGTCGCCGAGGGGTCGAGCGTCACGCTCGTCACCTGCACCCTCGGCGAGGAGGGCGAGGTGCTCGTGCCCGAGCTCGTGCACCTCGACGCCGAGCACGAGGACGACCTGGCGCCGCAGCGGCTGAGCGAGCTCACCGAGGCGATGCGCCTGCTGGGCGTGACCGACTTCGTCCGGCTCGGGGCCGACGGCCGCTACCGCGACTCGGGGATGGCGTACGACGACAAGGGCCGGGCGATCGCGCGCGACGTCCTGCGCGACGGCATCTTCTGGACCGCCGACCTGCTCGCCGCCGCCAACGACCTCGTCGCGCTCATCCGCGACCGGCGGCCGCAGGTGCTGGTCGCGTACGACGAGATCGGGGGCTACGGCCACCCCGACCACGTCCAGGCGCACCGCGTGGCGACGTACGGCTACCTGCTCGCGGGCGTGCCCAGCTACCGCCGTGACCTCGGCGAGCCCTGGACCGTCGACCGGGTCGTCTGGAGCACCATGAGCGCCACCCGGATGCGGGAGGCCGTGTCGCAGCTCCGGGCGGCGGGGGACACCGAGACGTTCGCCGGGTTCGAGGACGCCGGCGAGGACCTGCCGATGGTGTCGTCCGACGAGGCCATCGCCGCCGTGGTCGACGGGACCGCGTACGTCGGCCAGAAGCTGGACGCCATGCGCGCGCACACGACGCAGATCCGGCCGGACGGAACCTTCTTCGCGGGCGGCAAGATGTCGGTCGACAGCATGTGGTCGCACGAGTTCTACCGGTTCGCGGCCGGGGTCCCGTTCCCCGGGCCGCAGGGCACCGGCAGCACCGGCTGGGCCGACGACCTGTTCGTCGGCCTGGACTGACCGGACCCCCGAACCCCGAACCCCCGCCTCCCGCGGTCGACAGCCGTCAGGCGCTCGGCGGCGCCAGGTAGTGGTAGCGGTGGTGGCGCACGAAGCCGAGCCGCTCGTACGCCGCGTGCGCGACGTCGTTCGCGGTCTCGACCTGCAGGTAGGACCAGCGGGCGCCACGCCGGGCCGCCCAGCCAGCCAGCGCGAGCACGACCGCGGTGCCCAGGCCCTGGCGCCGGTGCTCCGGGCGCGTCCACACGGCGGCGACCCCGAGCCAGCCGTCGGCCAGGTGCCCCCGTGCGACCGCGACGACGCGCCCGTCGACCTCCACCCGTGCGAAGGCCCGCGGCCGGCGGCCGTCGAGCAGCCGGGTGACCAGGGCGGGGTCGGCGTCGTGGGGCCGGTACTCGTCGAACGTCGCCCGCCAGCCCGCCGTCAGCTCCTCGTCGACGACCACCCGCGGGTCCGGCGGGACCTCGCCGAGGAGGTCGGCGAGCCGGGTCACGAGCACGTCGGTCGCCACGTACGTCTCGGCCCAGCCGAGCGTCCGCAGGGCCGCGTCCTCGTCCGACCCGGTGACGACCTGGGCGAGCGGGGCGATCCCGTGCTCCGCCGCGTACGCCTCCACCGCCGCGGCGGCCTCGTCCACGGGCATCCCCGGGTCGCCCACCGCGAGGCACGAGTTGGCGCGGCCGGTGAAGCCGCCGCCCGCCCGCAGGAACCAGTCTCCCAGCGGATCGAGGTCGACCGCCCAGGCCTCGACGCCCAGCCGGTCGACGGCGGCCGCGGGCGTACGACCCGGGTCCGGTCCACCCCGGGCGGCCGGGGCGCGGCGGGCCACGACGACGTCGCGGAGGGGGACGTGCCAGGAGTCCGCCGGAGTGGCCGGCGACGCCGGGTCGAGCAGGCCCTCGAGCGTCACCGCGTCGTCGTCGAGCCCGACCACCCAACCGACGACGTCGCTCGCCGAACCGTCCGGCTGCCGCACGCGGACGACCCAGCGTTCGCCGGCGCGCGCGCCGCTCAGGACCTGCATGGCGTGACTCACCCTCCCGCTGGCTGACCGTGCCCGCCCGGGCGGGCGACCAGGCGCGATACTAGGAGCGCTCAACCTGCCACGCACGCATCCCTGCCCGTCGCGGCCCCGACCACCGGGCCCGCGGGCACCGCCTCACCGAGGAGTCCCTTCGTGACGTACGTCATCGCCCAGCCCTGCGTCGACCTCAAGGACCGCGCCTGCGTCGAGGAGTGCCCGGTCGACTGCATCTACGAGGGCAAGCGGATGCTCTACATCCACCCCGACGAGTGCGTCGACTGCGGCGCCTGCGAGCCCGTCTGCCCGGTCGAGGCCATCTTCTACGAGGACGACACGCCCGAGGAGTGGAAGGGCTACTACGACGCCAACGTCGGCTTCTTCTCCGAGATCGGCTCGCCCGGCGGCGCCGCCAAGATGGGCGTCATCGACGCCGACCACCCGATGATCGCCGCGCTGCCCCCGCAGGAGCACGCCGAGTGAGCGTGCTCCTCCGCGTCGGCCGGCTCTCCTGAGCCGGCGATGAGCGTCACGGCCTCCGCCCGTCGCGGGCTCGGCGCCGGGCTCCCGGACTTCCCCTGGGACACCCTCGCCACCGCCCGCACGACGGCGAACGCCTACCCGGGCGGGGTCGTCGACCTCTCCATCGGGACGCCGGTCGACCCCACGCCCGAGGTCGCGCAGCGTGCCCTCGCGGACGGTGCCGACAGCCCGGGCTACCCGCTCACGTCCGGCACCCCCGCGCTCCGCGAGGCGCTCGCCGCGTACGTGGACCGGCGCTGGGGCGCGGCCGTCCTCCCCGAGGCGACGCTGCCGCTGGTCGGCAGCAAGGAGCTGGTCGCCTGGCTCCCGACGCTGCTCGGGCTCGGGCCGGACGACACGGTCGTCTACCCCGAGGCCGCCTACCCGACGTACGCGGCCGGCGTGCAGGTGGCGGGCGCGCGCGGCGTGGCCTGCGACGACCTCACCCGGCTCGACGCGCGCGGGATCCGCCCGGCGCTGGTCTGGCTGAACTCGCCCTCCAACCCCACCGGCGAGGTGCTCGCCCCGTCGGTGCTCGCCGAGCGCGTCGCCTGGGCCCGCGAACATGGCGCGATCGTGGCGTCGGACGAGTGCTACGGCGAGTTCGGCTGGGAGGCCGACCCGGTCTCGGTGCTGCACCCGGACGTCTCCGGCGACGGGCACGACGGCCTGCTCGCCGTCTTCTCGCTGTCCAAGCGTTCCAACCTCGCGGGCTACCGGGCCGGCTTCCTCGCCGGCGACCCGGCGCTCGTCTCCGAGCTGCTCGAGGTCCGCAAGCACCTCGGCATGCTCGTCCCGCGGCCCGTGCAGGACGTGATGGTCGCCGTGCTCGCCGACACCGCGCACGTCGAGGTGCAGCGCGAGCGCTACGCCGCGCGCCGGGCCCGGCTGCGTCCCGCGCTCGAGGCCGCCGGGTTCACGATCCACCACTCCGAGGCCGGCCTCTACCTCTGGGCGACCCGCGGCGAGGACAGCCGGACGACGCTCGCCTGGCTCGCCGAGCGCGGCATCCTCGTCGCCCCCGGCGACTTCTACGGGGACGCGGCGCGGCAGTTCGTGAGGCTCGCCCTCACCGCGACCGACGAGCGCATCGACGCCGCCGTGGAGCGTCTCACCCGTTCCGTCTGAGCCTTCCTCCGTCTGACCACCTCTGCGGTGGTCGGACGGAGGAGACCTCGGGTGAGCACGCTGACCCCCGCGGTAGTGACAGCGCGAGCCGATCCGTTGACGGCCCCGCCACCTCAGCGCACGATGAGAGCACCGCGTCCCCCGCGCGCGTCCAGACTCTTTCCGAGGGCGGCCGACCGTGACGCGATGGTGGCGCTGGACGGTGGCCCTGCTGCTCTGCGGAGCGGGGGTGCTGCTCGGCCCGGCCCCTGCGGCGACGGGCGCTCCCGCGGCCGACGACCCGGGGTTGGGCAGCGTCGTCGCCGACCTGGGCACGGTGGTGGCGTACGCCGCGCCTGGCTTCAGCCCGGACGGCGCGTACCACGCGTCCCTCGTGCCGGCCGGCGACCGGTGCGACCTGCGGGTCTTCGACGTCCGCGCGCGGAAGCCGGTCGGGCTCACCCACGCCCACGTCCTCTGCGACGCGACGGGGATCCGCTGGGCCGCGGACACCGACACGCTGGTCTGGCTCGTGGACGCGGCGCCGGGACTGGTGATCGCGTACGCCTGGGACGCGGACCCCGGGCAGGTACGGGTCCAGGCCGCCGACGCCGAGGTCTTCGCCCCGGCCTCGGGCTACCC
Organism: Microlunatus spumicola; assembly: GCF_039536445.1. NCBI lineage: Bacteria > Bacillati > Actinomycetota > Actinomycetes > Propionibacteriales > Propionibacteriaceae > Microlunatus > Microlunatus spumicola. The sequence goes on from NZ_BAAAYR010000005.1 coordinate 268,718, forward strand.
CAGGCCCCAGGTCTCCGCCGACGGCCGCTTCCTCGCGTTCATCGGCCGGTCCGACACGCATCCCGCGCCCGCGGTCGACCCCTCCCGGAACGCCTGGTTCGTGTGGGACCGCAGCACGGGCGTCAGCCTGCCGCTCTCCGCGGGCGACGTGCACGTCGAGCTCGGCCAGTGGGCCCCGAAGGGCCACGCCTTCTTCGCCGGCACGGGAGGCCGGACGCCGTTCGACCTGCGGACCGGGGCGTGCTTCGGCTCGGGGGCCGCCTGCCGGCTGCCCGCCGACCCGCACCCGTTCTTCGCCGACGGCTGGTCCGTCGACGGCACCGCCGTGGTGGGCGAGATCGTGCTCGGCGGGGGCGACAACGTCATCGCGGTCCACGACTTCGGGGACGGCTCGACGACGCCCTTCCCGACCCGGGCGGGCCGCGTCGACTACGCGCTGTTCGTCGGCACCGGTGCCGACCGGGTGCTGGGCTACCTCCGGGAGGGCACCGCCCTCTGGACCCGCACGAGGGGCACGGTGGTCCGGTCCTCCGTCGGCGTCGCGTACGACTCGCCCACGGGCCCGTACCTGCTGACCGGCGAGCCCGTGCGCGACGCGTTCCGCTACGTCAACCTGGACACCGGCGCGTCCGCCCCGGCGACCTACCGCGGCACGGGCGGCTACTGGACGATGGACGGGTCCTCCTTCCTGGGGCTCGGCCCCGGCGGCTGCTCGTCGCTGCGCCAGTGGTCCCCGGCCACCAACACCGTGAGCCTCTTCGGCCCGCCCCCGCCACGGAGCTGCTACTCCGTGCCGACCGGCCCGAGCAGCCGGTCCAGCTCGTCCGCGTCGGGTCGCTTCGCCGTCGTGAGCGTGGTGACGGCGGGGGGCGCGAGCGCTGGTTCCCCGTACGTCGCCGACCTCCGCCGGCACGTCCTGTCCGGTCCGCTGCGCGGCTACCCGCTCGGCTTCGCCCCGGCGGGAGACGTGCTGGAGGTCGGTCGGCCGCTGGGGTTCGACCGCTACCACCTGCTGCTCGTCGACCCCCGGCCCGTCCCCGACGTCGACGACAAGCCGCGCTGGAGCCCGGCGACGCCGGCGAACGGTGCCCGGGTCGAGGCGGCGGTGGGCGAGCAGTCGCACGTCCAGCTGGGTGCGTCGGACCTGCAGGGCACCCCGGTGAACCTGTACCTCCGGTGGCGCGACGCCGACGGTGTGCCGATCGCCTCGGCCCCGAAGGGCTGGTCGTGCGAGCGGAAGCGGCTGGCCGCCGGGGCGACGGTCGCCGACTGCACGTTCGCGCCGCCGAGGGACTTCACCGCGGTGCGCTACCTCGACGTCAGCGTCAAGAACGTCGCGACCGGCGCGCAGAGCGACACCCGCAGCTACCGGGTCCGCACGGGCTGACGTCTCGGCCCTGCCTCCCCGCTTGCCAGCCCTCCCTCCGCCCAGCCCACCTGGCGTCCTGACCACTGGTCGCTCCGGACCCGGCTTTCGTGGTGGACGGCGTCCCCAGTGACCAGTGGTCACCTGGGGGTGGTGGGAGTGGCGGCAAGAGCCCCGAAGGGACCAGTGGTCACCTCACCCGGGAGCGCACGTACGCAGACCGAGGCGGCGACGCGCCTAGCGGACGGTGATGCGGACCGTCCGGCCGGCGTCGCCCTGCTTCACCCAGGTGGGCAGGGTGAACTGGTCCCGCGTCCAGACCCGGTCGTCGACCTCGACGGTCTGCACGCCGTGGCGGCTCGCGTTGGCGACGGCGTACTGCGCGTAGGCCCAGGCCAGCCGCTTGGTCTTCGCGGTCATGGTCACGACCTTGTCCGTGGCCTTCGCGTCGCTCCGGAACGTCTCCTCCAGCGACTCCGCGAGCCCGTCGGCGTCGCCGTCCTCGTCGTCGTCGTGGACGAGGCAGGTGACGGCCCGGGCGGTCTGTCCGGTGAGGGCGCTGGCGAGCACCCGGGCGTCCGGCTCGTGGTCGCGATAGGCGTCCGGGTAGGCGCTGCGCTGGACGGCCTGCGCGACCTTGGTGATGTCGCGGGTCTCCCAGTCGTTCACGCGCACGAGCGCGTTGTAGAACTTCGTGGTCGCGTAGTACGGGTCCATCAGCTGCTTCTCGCTGCCCCAGCCCTGCGACGGCCGCTGCTGGAAGAGCCCGACGGAGTCGCGGTCGCCGTAGTCCAGGTTCCGGATGCCGGTCTCCTGGTAGACGGTGGCCATGGCGATCGAGCCGGCCCTCGGGGCGAGGCCGCGGCGGACGGAGAGCCCCACGACGATCGAGGTGTAGTGCGCCTGGTCGAGGTCCAGCTCCACGTCCCGGTCGTTCACGGTGACGACGCAGCGCTCCTCGCCGGGCACGGGCGGCGCCACGCCCCGGTCGCGCAGGAACGCGCGCACGCCGAGCGCGGCGACGACGACGAGGGCCACCACGACGAGCAGCGCGCCGACGGCGAGGGCGCGGCGCCGGGCGTACGCGGGGGCGGGGCCGCCTGCCCGACGGCGCGTCGACGTCCGGGCGGCCGACCCCGAGGGCTTGCGCGCGGCGGTCTTGCGGGCGGCGGGCTTCCGGGGCGGGGTGCGAGCGGGCACGGGCGGCCCGGCTACTGGTTGCTGTGCAGCGCCGCGTTCAGCTCGACGGACTGCCCGGCGCGGCGCCGCACCTCGATCGCGCCGCTGAGCGAGTTGCGCAGGAAGAGCAGGCCGCGCTCGCCGGAGAGGGTGGCGGCCTTGACGACCTGCCCGCCCGGCAGCGTGACCTTGGTGCCGGCGGTGACGTAGAGGCCGGCCTCGACCACGCAGTCGTCGCCGAGCGAGATGCCGATGCCGGCGTTCGCACCGACGAGGCAGCGCTCGCCGATGGACACCTGCTCCTTGCCACCGCCCGAGAGCGTGCCCATCACGGAGGCGCCGCCGCCGATGTCGGAGTCGCGACCGACGACGACGCCCGCGGAGATGCGGCCCTCGACCATCGAGGTCCCGAGCGTCCCGGCGTTGAAGTTCACGAAGCCCTCGTGCATCACGGTCGTGCCCTCGGCCAGGTGCGCGCCGAGCCGGACCCGGTCCGCGTCGGCGATCCGCACGCCGGTGGGGAGGACGTAGTCGACCATCCGGGGGAACTTGTCGACGCCGTAGACGGTGACGACCCCGTACGCGGCACGCAGGCGCCAGCGCACCGCCTCGAAGCCCGCCACGGCGCAGGGACCGGCGGTGGTCCACACGACGTTCGGCAGGACGGCGAAGAGGCCGTCGAGGTTGATCGAGCGCGGTGCGACCAGGCGGTGGCTGAGCAGGTGCAGCCGCAGGTAGGCGTCGGACGTGTCGGCCGGGGCGGCGTCGAGGTCGACCTCGACCCGGCGCAGCTCGACGCGGACGCCGCGGACCTCGTCCGTGCGCTCCGCCGCCTGCCACTCCGCCGGCGCCGGCCCGTCGGACGCGGCGCCCAGCGCGGGCGCGGGGAACGCGGTGTCGAGGACCCCGGCGCTCTCGTGCACGGTGGCGAGGCCCCAGCCCCAGGCCAGGCGCGGGCCGGCGGTGGTCTCAGCGGTCGCGGCGTCGGTCTCGGCGTCGGTCATGCGCCCAAGGTTAGAGGGGAGGGCCGTCGGCGGCTCCCCTCCGGCTCGGGAGCGACGAGGTCGCCCCTCGATAGGGTCGGCCCCGTGCCCACGTCGCCCTCGGAACCCCTGCCCCGGCTCGACCTCACCGGTGACCTGACCGACCTGCTGGTCGCGCTCGTGGACGTCGCGTCCGTGAGCGGTGACGAGGCGCGGCTCACCGACGCGATCCAGGCCGCCCTCGAGCCGCTCGACCACCTCGAGCTGGTGCGCGACGGCGACGTCCTGGTCGCGCGTACGCAGCTGGGACGCGCCGAGCGCGTGGTGCTCGCGGGGCACACGGACACGGTCCCGATCGCGGGGAACGTCCCCTCGCGGACCACCGGCTCCGGCGACGACCGGGTCGTGCACGGGCGCGGCGCCTGCGACATGAAGGGTGGCGTCGCCGTGCAGCTCGCCGTCGCGGCCGCGCTCACGGAACCCTCGCGCGACCTCACCTACATCTTCTACGACAACGAGGAGGTGGAGGAGAGCCGCAACGGGCTGGCCCGCATCGGCCGCGAGCGCCCCGACCTGCTCGCCGCGACCTTCGCCGTGCTGGGGGAGCCGTCGAACGCCCGCGTCGAGGGCGGCTGCCAGGGCACCATGCGCGCCGAGATCACCCTGACCGGCGTCGCCGCGCACTCCGCCCGCTCCTGGAAGGGGTCCAACGCCATCCACGCCGCCGGGCCGCTGCTCGAGCGCCTCGCCGCCCACGTGCCCGCGCAGGTCGAGGTCGAGGGGCTCGTCTACCGCGAGGGCCTGAACGCGGTCCGCATCGCTGGCGGCATCGCCGGCAACGTCGTCCCCGACCGCTGCGTGGTCGAGGTCAACTACCGCTTCGCGCCGTCGAAGAGCCCGGCGCAGGCCGAGGCCTACCTGCGCGACGTCCTCGACGGCTTCGACCTCGAGGTCACCGACGTCGCCGCCGGCGCCCGGCCGGGGCTCGACCAGCCCGTGGCCGCCGACTTCGTGGCCGCGGTCGGCGGCGAGCCGCAGCCCAAGTTCGGGTGGACCGACGTCGCCCGGTTCTCGGCCCTGGGCATCCCCGCCGTGAACTTCGGCCCCGGCGACCCGGGCAAGGCCCACGCCGACGACGAGTTCTGCCCGACCGCGGACCTGCACACCTGCCGCGACGCCCTGCTGCGCTGGCTGGCCTAGCCCGCGGTCGAGGCGGACCAGGTCGTCGGGACCCACTCGCCGAGGAGGTTCGCCGCCACGAGGGTGCTGTCCTCGGGGTCCCACAGCAGCACCACCCCGGCGGCCTGGGTGAGGGCGACGAGCGCCGCCATCTGACCGGCGCCGACCGGCAGGGCGTGGCGCTGCTCGTCCTCCGTCACCACCATCAGCTCGAACGCCTCGCCGTCGGGCCGTCCCGGCGACCAGTTCGCGTTCACGAACGTCACCCGCTGCGTCCCCGCGCTCGCCCCCGTCACCCTGGGAGGATCGCACCGCCCCCGACCACGGTGCGGGGGACTGGTCGAGACGGCGCCCGCGGCTAGGGTCGGAGCGTGACGGACCGGACCGAGGGCAGGCGCTTCGTCGAAGGATCGGTGGTGCGGGGCGGTACGCAGCGGCAGGGCACGACGACGGACCAGCGGCTCCTGGAGTCGCGCGGGCCGACGGACTGGGTCCACACCGACCCGTGGCGCGTGCTGCGGATCCAGGCCGAGTTCGTGGACGGCTTCGGCACGCTTGCCGAGCTCGGCCCCGCGACCGGTGTCTTCGGTTCCGCACGTACGCCCGCCGACCACCCCCTGTACGCCGCCGCCGAGCAGGTCGGCGCGCGGCTGGCGGCGGCCGGCCAGGCCGTCATCACCGGCGGCGGCCCCGGGATCATGGAGGCCGCGAACAAGGGCGCGGCGGAGGCCGGCGGGATCTCGGTCGGGCTGGGGATCGAGCTGCCGTTCGAGACCGGCCTGAACCCGTACGTGAACCTCGGCATCAACTTCCGCTACTTCTTCGCCCGCAAGACGATGTTCGTGAAGTACGCCCAGGGCTTCGTCGTGCTGCCCGGCGGCTTCGGCACGCTCGACGAGCTCTTCGAGGCGCTCACGCTCGTGCAGACGCGCAAGGTGACGTCGTTCCCCGTGGTGCTCTTCGGTAGCTCCTACTGGTCGGGCCTCCTCGGCTGGCTGCGCGAGACCGCGCTGACCCACGGGGCGATCTCCGAACCCGACCTGGAGATGTTCACGGTCACCGACGATGTCGACGAGGCGGTCGCGGCCGTGGTCGCCGACCCGGAACCGGTCACCCCGGAACGTCCGGAGTAGGGCCCCGCTCCGAGCGGCGTGGCACGATCTCACCCATGGAGTGGTTCATCGCTGCGGTCGCCGTCGTGGCGCTCGGCGTGGCCGCGGTCGTCGCGGCAGGAGGCGGGGGGTCGATGGCGAAGGACCCGGTGCGGGACACGTACGCGATGACGGTCTCCGACGAGCCGCTCGACGCCGGGGCCGTGCGGGGGCTCCGCTTCGGCGTGGCGCTGCGCGGCTACGCGATGGACCAGGTCGACGCCGTCCTCGACCGGCTGGCAGCCGAGCTCGAGGCCCGCGACGCGCGGGTCGCTGAGCTCGAGGCGCAGCTGGCCGGCACCGGTCGTTCCGAGGTGGAGCGGTGAGCCTGCGGCTGGAGGTCTCCCGCGAGCTGCGGGCGAGCCCGGAGCGCGTCTGGGACGAGCTCGTCGACTGGCGGGGGCAGGACCGCTGGATCCCGCTCACGCACGTCCGGGTCACCGGGACGCGCAGCACGGGCCTCGGCGCGCGGGTGGCGGCGCTCAGCGGGTTCTGGCTCGGACCCGTGCCCGTCGGGCTGCTCGACCGTTTCGTCGTCACCGGCTGGACCCCGCCCGGGTCCGCGCCGGGCGACGCCCCCGGCGAGCTCGCCGTGCTGCACCTGGGCCCGTACTTCACCGGCGAGGGGTCCTTCAAGGTCCTGCCCGACCCGGCCGGTGCGCGGCTGGTCTGCACCGAGGTCTTCACCGTGCCGGGAGGCGCTCCGGTGGAGGCGCTGCTGCGCCTCGTCCTGCCGGTCATGCGGCGGGGGTTCGCGGCGAGCCTCGACACGTTCGCCGGGCTCGTCGAGCGTCCCCGTGGGGCCTGAGCCGGAGGTCGTGCACGGCCCGGACGGTCTCGTCCGGTGCCCTTGGTCGCTCTCCACGCCGGAGTACGTCGCCTACCACGACACCGAGTGGGGCTGGCCGGTCGCGAGCGTGGCCGGGCTCTACGAGCGGCTGACCCTCGAGGCGTTCCAGTCCGGGCTCGCGTGGATCACGATCCTGCGCAAGCGCGAGGGGTTCCGGCGGGCGTTCGCCGGCTTCGACCCCGAGGTCGTCGCCGGGTTCGGGGACGACGACCGTGAACGGCTGATGGCCGACGCCGGCATCGTCCGCAACCTTGCGAAGATCGACGCCGCCCTCGCGAACGCCCGGGTGGTCGCCGACCTGGGGGAGGGGTTCGCGGACCTGGTGTGGTCGTTCCGGACGGACTCCCCGCGCCCGGGGCCCGGTGAGTTCCGGGCCGTCACGCCCGAGTCGACGGCGCTGGCCAAGGCGCTGAAGGCCGCCGGGATCCGCTTCGTCGGCCCCACCACGGCGTACGCGCTCATGCAGGCGACCGGCCTGGTGGACGACCACCGCAGCGACTGCGAGGTCCCCGACGCGGCCCTGCTGCGGGCCGCCGTCGAGGCCGTCGCCGCCCAGCGTGCGAAACCCTGGGGTCGTACGCGATAATTAGCCGAGTACCACGATCCCCTAGCAGATGAGGATGCACGATGGCAGCGATGAAGCCGCGAACCGGTGACGGACCCATGGAGGTCACCAAAGAGGGTCGCGGGATCGTCATGCGCGTTCCGCTCGAAGGCGGCGGTCGCCTCGTCGTCGAGCTGAACGCCACCGAGGCCACCGACCTCGCCGAGGCCCTGAAGGGCGTCATCGGCTGAGGGAGATGACCCCTAGAACGACCAGGCCCCGCGCTCAGCGCGGGGCCTGTGCCGTCTCCGGACGCTCACGGCAACGCCACATCACCTCGCAGGAGCGCCTCGGGAACGCCCCCTGAGCCTGTCGAAGGGCCTCGAAGAGGTCGGCGCTTCTCATCACCAATGCCAACCCGTTCCGGGCCCTTCGACAGGCTCAGGGGGCGTTGACGGGCTCAGCGACCCGCGTGGTGGGCGATCGCGGCGCGGTAGACGTCGACCGTCTCGGCGGCGATCTTGGCCCAGCTGAACTCGTCCACGCAGCGCTGCCGACCGGCGAGGCCGAAGGCCTTCGCCCGCTCCGGGTCGGCCGTGAGCGCGTTGACCTTCGCCGCGAACTCGGCCTCGAACGCCGCGACGAAGGCCGGGTCGTCGGCCTTCGCCGGGTCGTACGGCACCAGGTAGCCGGTCTCGCCGTCGACGACGACCTCGGGGATCCCGCCCACGGCGCTCGCGACGACGGCGGTCTCGCAGGCCATGGCCTCGAGGTTGACGATGCCGAGCGGCTCGTAGACCGACGGGCAGGCGAAGACCGTGGCGTGGGAGAGGATCTGGCGCACGCTGGCCCGCGGCAGCATCTCCTCGATCCAGATCACGTTGCCGCGGGTGCTCTGCAGGTGCCCGAAGGCGTCGCCGATCTCGCGGGCGATCTCCGGGGTGTCCGGGGCACCGGCCAGCAGGACGAGCTGGGTGTCCGGGTGGAACTGCTCGGCGGCGCGCACGAGGTGGATGAGCCCCTTCTGCCGGGTGATGCGCCCGACGAAGACGACCGTCGGCTTGTCGAGCGCCATGCCGATCGACTCCGCGACGTCGGTGCCCAGGTCGGGCTTGAACTCGTCGGTGTCGATGCCGTTCTTGACCACGTGCAGCCGGGCGGGGTCGAGGTCGGTGTAGGACTCGAGGATCCCGGTCTTCATGCCCTCGCTGACCGCGATGACGGCGTCGGCGGCCTCGAAGGCGGTGCGCTCGGCCCAGGACGAGAGGCGGTAGCCGCCGGCCAGCTGCTCGGCCTTCCAGGGCCGGTGCGGCTCGAGCGAGTGCGCGGTGACGACGTGCGGGACGTCCTGGAACAGCCCCGTCAGCAGCCCGCCGAGGTTGGCGTACCAGGTGTGCGAGTGGACGACGTCGACCGGCGGCACCGCGGCGACCATGCCCAGGTCGGCCCCGAACACGCGGATCGCGGCGTTCGCGCCGGCCGGGTAGGTCTCGGGGTGGGCGGTCGCGCCCTCCCGCGGCTCGCCCATGCACTGCACGTCCACGTCGACGAGCGCGCGCAGCTGGGGGACCAGCTGGGCCACGTGCACACCGGCGCCGCCGTAGATCGTCGGCGGGTACTCGCGGGTCAGCACGGACACGGACAGCCGCCGGTCGGGCGCGGCCGCCTCGTCCGTGGCTGCGAGGGTCTCGGCGTCCTGGACGTCGTCGGCGGGGCTCATCTGGGCATGCTCCCACAACGTGACGTGCGTCTCTGCGGGGCGTCGGCCCACCCCCGACGACCCCGCGTGAGGCCGGTCGTACGGTGCGCTCTAGGTTTCCCTCATGGCTGTACCAGCGAAGGTTCTGTCCATCGTCCTCGCCGGCGGCGAGGGCAAGCGCCTGATGCCCCTGACGATGGACCGGGCCAAGCCGGCGGTCCCCTTCGGCGGGACCTACCGGTTGATCGACTTCGTCCTGTCCAACCTGGCGAACGCCGGGATGCGCCAGATCGCCGTGCTCACCCAGTACAAGTCGCACTCGCTGGACCGCCACATCTCGCTGACCTGGCGCATGTCGACGATGCTCGGCAACTACGTGACGCCGGTCCCGGCGCAGCAGCGGCGCGGGCCGCACTGGTACCAGGGCAGCGCCGACGCGATCTTCCAGTCGATGAACCTGATCAACGACGAGAAGCCGGACTACGTCGTCGTCTTCGGCGCGGACAACATCTACCGGATGGACGTCTCGCAGATGCTGCAGGCGCACATCGACGGGGGCCATGGGCTGACCGTGGCCGCCATCCGCGTGCCGCGCAGCCAGGCCTCGGCCTTCGGCGTGATCGACGCGGCGCCCGACAACAAGATCACCGAGTTCCTGGAGAAGCCGGCCGACCCGCCCGGCCTGCCCGACGACCCCGAGTCGTCCTTCGCCTCGATGGGCAACTACATCTTCACGACCGACGCCCTCATCGAGTGCCTCGAGCGCGACGCCGACCTCGAGGACTCGCGCCACGACATGGGCGGGGACATCGTGCCCGCGTTCGTCGACGCCGGGGACGCGCAGGTCTACGACTTCACGGGCAACAACGTGCCGGGGTCGACCGACCGCGACAAGGCCTACTGGCGCGACGTCGGGACGATCGACGCCTACCACGAGGCGCACATGGACCTGGTGTCCATCGACCCCGTCTTCAACCTCTACAACCAGGGCTGGCCCATCTGGACCTACCCCGTGCAGCAGCCGGCGGCGAAGTTCACCCTCCGCGGCCTCGCGCTCGACTCGCTGGTCAGCCCCGGCTGCATCATCTCGGGCGGCTCGATCGAGAGCTCGGTGCTGTCGCCGAACGTCCGCGTCGACGAGGGCTCCAAGGTGGACCACTCGGTGCTGCTGACCGGGGTGCGGATCGGCCACAAGGCCGTCGTCCGCAGCGCGATCCTCGACAAGAACGTCGTGGTCCTCGACGGCGCCCAGATCGGCGTCAGCAAGGCCGACGACCTCGCGCGCGGCTTCACCGTCTCCGACAGCGGGATCACCGTCGTCGGCAAGGGCGTCACGGTCCGGTGAGCCCGGCCGTCGGCTGAGCCCGGTGGTCAGCCGAGCCCGAGCTCAGCCGAGGTCGGTGGTGCCGGGCTCGACCAGCGCCCGGACGATCGCGTCGACCTCGGCCGCGTAGAGCACGGCGGGGTCGAGCCCCGCGGCGCCGAGGTGCCCGCCCAGCTCCAGGCTGATCACCCCGTGCAGCCGCGTCCAGGACGCCAGGGCCAGCCGCAGCACCCGAGGCGCGTACGCATCCAGCCCGGCGTGCTCGGCCCACGCCCGGACGGCGCCGTCGAGCGTGTCGCCATCCGCCCGCCCGGGGGTGCCGGGCGCCCCTGAGGTCTCGGCGGGGGAGCCGTCCGCCGCCGCCAGGGCCCGGACGAGGACCAGCATGCTGCGGGTCGCGGCCGGCACCGTGCGCTCCGGCGCGAGGTCCACGCCCGAGCCGGCGCGGGACTGGAAGACCAGCCGGTACTCGTTCGGGTGCTCGCCGGCCCAGGTTCGCGCGGCCCCGAGCACCGCGGCCAGCGTCTCGTCCGCGCCGCCGCCGGCCGCGCCGCGGGACTCCAGGAAGTCGGCGAAGTCGTCGTACGCGTCGACGACGAGGTCGGCCAGCAGGGCGTCGCGGTTCTCGAAGTAGCGGTAGACCGCCGCCGGCGACATCGCCATCTCGCGGACGACCCCGCTGAGCGACACCGCGTCGGGCCCGCCGGAGCGGATCTGCTCCATGGCCAGCGCCTTGATCTCCCGGACCGTCTGCACCCGCCGTTCCTCGCGGCGGGTCGGTCTGCGCTGCTCGGTGCTCATGAGTCCCCCTTCCGTGAAGTTCGTTGACACCGTAACAGGTACTCACTAGTGTGAAGGGTATTCACATCGTGAACCACAGCAGCAGAAGCAGAGGAACCCACGTGACCAGCTCCGCACCGGCGCCAGCCACCACCACCCGCGTCGTCCTGCCCGGGGTCGTCGAGCCCGCGGGCCTCGAGCTCGTCACCGCGCCCGTCCCGGACCCCGGCCCCGGCCAGCTGCTCGTGGCGGTGGAGGCCACCGGGATCTCGTACGCGGAGCAGGCGATGCGCAAGGGCCGCTACTTCGGCCAGCCCGCCTTCCCGTTCACCCCCGGCTACGACCTCGTGGGCCGGGTCCTCGCGGCCGGCCCGGGCGCCGACGCCGCGCTCGTCGGCCGGCGGGTCGCCAGCATGACCAAGACCGGGGCGTGGGCGGGCCACGTCGCCGTCGAGGCCCGTGACACCGTCGCGGTGCCCGACGGGATCGCCCCGGAGGACGCCGAGACCGTGGTGGTCAACGGGGTCACCGCGTGGCAGATGCTGCACCGCGCCGCCCGGGTCCGGCCCGGCGCGACGGTCCTGGTCTTCGGCGTGAACGGCGGGGTCGGCGGCATCCTCGTCCAGCTCGCGCAGCACCACGGCGTACGCGTGATCGGTGCCGCCTCGCCGCGCCACCACGAGGCCCTGCGTGCGGCCGGCGTCGAGCCCGTCGACTACGCCGACCCCGACCTGGCCGGACGGGTCCGCGCGCTCGCCCCCGGAGGCGTCGACGCGGTGTTCGACAACATCGGCGGCGCGACCACCCGCACCGCGTGGTCGCTGCTCGCGCCCGGCGGGACGCTCGTCTCGTACGCGATCATCGACGCGGTCAGCGGGACCGGCGGGCTGTGGAGGCCGTTCCTGTCCGCGATCGGGCAGGCGCTCCTGTGGTCGGCGCTGCCGAACGGCAGGCGGGCGACGTTCTACGACCTCTGGTCGGGGCACCGCACCCGGCCCGCACGGTTCCGGAGGCGTCTCGAGGAGGACCTCGGCCACGTCTTCGCGCTGCTCGCCGACGGCACGATCACCGCCAACGTCGCCGCCCGCTTCCCGCTGACCGACGTCGTCCGGGCGATGGAGCTGGCCGAGTCGCGCACCCTCAACGGCAAGGTGGTGCTGGTCCCGTGACCGCCCCGACCTCCACCGGCCCGACCTCCGCCACGACGCCCGACCCTCGGTCGTCGCGGTGGACCGGCGCGGCCCTCCTGCTCGCGGGCGTGGGGTTCGTCGTCGTCGAGGCCGTCGTGGCCGCGGCCTGGGACGTCCGCCCCTACAGCTACGCCGACGACTACGTGAACGTCCTCGGCAGCCGCTTCGTCGGCGAGTTCGGGGGCTACGCGATCTCCTCGCCCCGCTGGCTGCTGATGGACGTCGGCTGGGTGGCGACCGGGCTCCTCGTCGCCGCGGCCGCCGCCCGGCTGGCGCGCGGGTTGGCCGGGTGGCGTCGCGGGCTGGTCACCGGGGCCGGGGTCGTGGTGGCGCTCGGGCTCCTGGTGTTCGCGGTCGTCCCGCTCGGACCCGCCACGATCGCCGCCGGGCTGCTCCCGCTCTACCTCGCCGGCGCGTTCGGCTCGATCGTCGCCGGCAACGCGCTCGCGGTCGCGGTGGGGCTGCTGGGGCGCCGGCTCGGGCTGCCCGCGGGGGTTCGCGGGGTGGGCGTCGGGCTCGGCGTGGTCGGTCTGCTGAGCATCCCGCTCACGTACGGCAGGCTCGCCATCGGCGTCGCGGAGCGGATCCCGATGTACAGCTTCCTGGCCTGGGCGGTGCTGACCGGGGTCGCGCTGCTCGTCGCCGGGCGGCCCGCGAGGAGCGCGCGAGAGGCGTAGGAGAGGCTGCCCTACGACTTCTGAGGGGAGCCTCCGCTTGCTGGCGGGACCCCTCCGGCCGGGGCTAGCGTCGGCCTCCAGCGACCCCGACACCGCCTGGAGGCTCCCATGACCGACCTGCTCGAGATGCCCCCCGTCCACGACTGCTCGGCCACGAGCTGCGCGTACAACCACGACGGCTGCCACGCCTTCGCGATCAGCATGAACGCCGACGCCGAGTGCGCGACGTTCCTCTCCCTCAACGACAAGGGCGGCCTCGACGTCGTCGCCCAGGTCGGCGCCTGCCAGCGCGCCGACTGCGTGAACAACGAGGCCCTCGAGTGCCGCGCGCCGTTCGTCAGCGTCGGCTCCGCCGCCTCCGGCGCGGACTGCCTGTCCTACGCCGCCGCCTGAGCTCACCGCCTCCAGCCGCACCACCCGAGCCGTCCCGGACCACGTCCGGGGCGGCTCGCGGCGTCTCCGCGCTGGTCGAGAGCCCGCCCCACCTGTCCCCGGTTTTTCATGTTTACGTGAAAGACCGGTACTCACCACGGCAGATCTGCCGTGCTCAGTACCGGTGTTTCACGTAAACGTGAAAGTCCTGTGACTCGAGTGACCGCTGCCGCACCCGAACGAGGGGGCGGCGTCAGGCAGGAAGGCTCAGCGCTTGACGGCGGCGAGGAGGCCGTCGCCGACGGGGAGGAGCGTCGCGACGAGGTCCTCGTTCTCGGCCACGGCCTCGAGGGCGCTGCGCACGGCGAGGGTCTCGTCGTCGTCGTCGGAACCGTCCGCGACGCGGTCGTGCCACAGGGCGTGCGTCATGAGGAGCAGGCCGCCGTGGCGGAGGAGCCGCAGGCCCTGCTGCACGTAGTCGGCGTACTCCAGGGTGTCGCCGGCGACGAGGACGAGGTCGTACGCGCCGTCGCTCAGCTTGGGCAGCACGGTCAGGGCGTCACCCGCGATCAGCCGGAACCGCTGGCTCGGGATGCCCGTCGAGCTGAAGGCCTTGCGGGCCTGGCGCTGGTGGTCGGCCTCGAGGTCGACGCTGGTCAGGATCCCGTCGGGCTGCATCCCCGCGAACAGCGCGAGCCCGGACTGGCCGGTGCCCGTGCCGATCTCGACGACCGCCTTCGCCTGCACCGTGCGGGCGAGGAAGGTCAGCGTGCTGACCGTGCCGCGGCTCAGCGGCTCGACGCCGAGCGGCTCGGCCTCGACCCGGGCCTGCGCGGCCGCGTCCCCCTCGACCGCGAAGTCCTCGGCGTACGCCCAGCTCGCGGGCTTCGGCGCGACGTCGGGCGACGTCGGCTCACCGTGGTTGGCGGCAGGGGTGGAAGCGGCAGGCGAGGGACTCACGACGGCAGCCTATCGGTGCGGGCGGGTCGCGAGCGTACGGCGCCGACCCGGCCGGCGGGGGGCAGGGGGCCGTGCGGCGGACGGGTGGCAGCGGCCGGTGCCCGCGTGGGAATACCCTGCCGACCATGAGCCATACCGTCGTCGCCGAGCTCGTCGCGGCCGTCATGAAGGTCGAGGTCGCGGTGGGTCAGCGGGTCGCGGCCGACGACGCGGTGGTCATCCTCGAGTCGATGAAGATGGAGATCCCGGTGCTCGCCGAGGTGGCGGGCACGGTGGTCGAGATCGTGGTGGAGAACGGCGACGTCGTGAACGACGGCGACCCGCTCGTGGTCATCGACCCGTCCTGACGGCGGCGCTGCGCCGACCTGTCGCCGACCGCGTTCCGTAGGATGACGGCCATGGCTCCTCCGCCGTTCGGCCGGCTGCTCACCGCGATGGTGACGCCCTTCGACGCCGACGGCGCGCTCGACCTCGACGCCGCCGCGACCCTGGCCACCACGCTCGTCGACCGCGACGCCCACGACGGCATCGTGGTGAACGGCACGGGCGGCGAGGCCCCGACCACGAGCGACCGCGAGAAGGCCGACGTCGTCCGCGCGGTGGTCGACGCGGTGGGCGACCGGGCGCACGTCGTCGCCGGCGTCGGCACCAACGACACCGCGCACACCCTCGAGCTCGCCGCCGCCGCGGAGAAGGCCGGCGCGGCCGGGCTGCTCGCGGTCACGCCCTACTACTCCCGCCCGCCGCAGTCCGGGCTGCTCGCGCACTTCCGGACCCTGGCCGACGCGACCGGCCTGCCGGTGATGCTCTACGACATCCCGCACCGCGCCGGGACGGCCATCGCGTCGGAGACGCTGCTGCGCCTGGCCGAGCACCCGCGCGTCGTCGCGGTCAAGGACGCGAAGAGCGACCTGGTGGCGTCCGCGGCCGTGATGGCCGCGACCGACCTGGCCTACTACAGCGGCGACGACGCGCTCACCCTGCCGCTGCTGTCGGTCGGGGCCGTCGGCGTGGTCGGCACCTCGACCCACTTCTGCGGGCCCGAGGTCCGCGCGCTGATCGACGCCGCGATGAGCGGCGACCCGGCGGAGGCGCTGCGGCTGCACCGCCGGCTGCTGCCGATCTTCACGGGCATCTTCGCCACGCAGGGCGCGATCCTCGTCAAGGCCGGGCTCGAGCTGCAGGGGCGCGGGGTCGGCGGCGTACGGCTGCCGCTCGTCCCCGCCACGCCGGAGCAGCGGGTCGCGCTCGGCGAGGCCCTCGACGCCGCCGGGCTCGCGTCGGCACCGGCGCCCGCCGCCGTCTGACCCCTTCCCGGCACGCGCCGGGGAACACGGGCCCGGCCTGCTTCGTTCTTGCCACGTACGAGACGTGGGAGGGAGGTGCACAGGTTGCTGACAGGTTTCGTGAAGTCGCTGGACAGGTCGGCTCGCCACGATGAGGCCCTGGTCGCGACCGCTCCGGCCGCGCCTGTGTCGCAGGAGGCACTTCCCGTGCGTACCGTCCCTGGCTCCGCCCCCACCGAGACCGCCGAGGTCGTGTGGCAGCCGCCGAGCTGGGAGGAGATCGTGCGCGACCACAGCGCGCGCGTCTACCGCCTCGCCTACCGCCTCACCGGCAACGCGCACGACGCCGAGGACCTGACCCAGGACGTCTTCGTCCGGGTGTTCCGCTCGCTGCACCGCTTCCAGCCGGGGACGTTCGAGGGCTGGCTCCACCGCATCACCACGAACCTCTTCCTCGACGGCGCCCGTCGCCGCCAGAAGATCCGCTTCGACGGCCTCGCCGAGGGCAGCGACGACCGGCTCGCGAGCTCGTGGCCGAACCCGTCGCAGCAGCTCGACGACGCCGACCTCGACCACGACGTGGCCGCCGCCCTCAACGCGCTCGCGCCCACCTTCCGCGCCGCCGTCGTCCTCTGCGACATCGAGGGCCTGACGTACGAGGAGATCAGCGAGGTCCTCGACCTCAAGATCGGCACCGTCCGCAGCCGCATCCACCGCGGCCGCGCCCAGCTCCGCGAGGCCCTCGCGCACCGCCGTCCCACCCTCGAGCACACCCGCTACCTCGGCGTCGACGCCGAGGCGGGTCGCGCGGCGGAGCTCGACGGTGCCGACCCGAGCCCCACGAGCTCCAGCGGGTGGAGCTCGGCAGGGGGTGAGGGGGGTCGCTCCTCCTCACGACGCGGGCTCGACGGACGGGTGCACGCGGTCGCCCTGTGAGAGACACGTGAGCAGCGCCTGCGACGGCCTCGCCGAGCTGCGCTCCGGCTTCGTCGACGGCGCCCTGTCCCCGGAGGACAGCGAACGCGTCGTCGCGCACCTGCTCTCCTGCGCGGACTGCCGTGCCGACGTCGCGGAGCTGCGGGCCGTCCGTGACCTCCTCGGCCGCAGCGGTGCCGGGACCCCGGCGCCCGCGCCGCTCTCCGCACGGCTCGTCTCCATCGCCGACGACGCCTCCGTGCGGCCCTGGACGAAGGCCTTCGACGGCTCCCGCGGGCTCGCGCTCCCGTCCGAGCGGCGCCGTGCGCGGGTCCGGGCGGTCCTGGGCACGCTCGCGACGGGCGCGATCCTCGGCGTGGTGGGGCTGACCGGCTGGTTCGCCGCCCCGAACGGCAACCTGGCCGCCGTCGCCGACCCCGCGGACGAGGCGCAGGCCGAGTTCGGCGCCGCCGCGGCCGAGCTCTCGGTCACGGGCGCCTCGCTCAGTGCCCTGATGCTGCTGGACTCGCTCCCCGAGGCGACGCAGGACGGTTCCCAGGTCGAACGGCCGTCGCAGAAGATCCACCACGCGGAGGGCGAGCCGGAGGCCGTCGACCTCCTCGACCGGGCCATGGCCGCCGGCCGCACCACCACCGTCGCCGGCGACCAGGCCGTGCTGGCCCGGATGGACGAGCGGACCGTCGCCGCCCGCGTCGGCGTCGACACCCGCAGCCGCCAGGGTGCGATGGTCAGCGTGTTCGACCCCGACGGGCACGTGCTCGCCAGCTCGTTCGCGCAGGCCCAGGTGGCCGCCGCCGACGGCGCCTCGCCGGTCGACCTGATCGCCCACGCGTACGCGCTCAGCACCGGTTCGGGGCTGCACGTCGCCGGCCGTCGCGCCTCCGTGGTCGAGGCGCGTGACGAGCACGGGATGGTCGCCAAGCGCTGGTGGGTGGACGACGCCACCGGCGTCCTGCTGTGGCAGGAGAGCTACGACGACGAGGGGCTGAGCACGGCCGCCGGCTTCACCGAGGTGGACGTGGTCCCGTACGCGAACGTCGCGCCGACGAAGGCGGCGACACGTCTCGCCACCTCCGTGGTCAGCGCGGACGCGGCCCAGCTGAGCCGTTCGGGCTGGTCCTGCTCCGACGAGATGGCCGGGCTGGACCTGCTGGAGGTCACCACCGACACCCCGACCGACCCGCGGTCCGTGCACGTCGTCTACGGCGACGGGGCGAGCACCGTGAGCGTGCTGCAGCGCCACGGCCGGCTCTCCGGAGCCCCGGCCGGCGCCCGCTGGGACGACAAGCTGCAGGCCTGGCGCCACAGCGGTGCGGTCCGCTGGGCCACCTGGCAGTCCGGCGACACGGTCTACACGGTGACGACCGACGGACCGTCCTCGCTGCTGCGCCGGTCGGTCGCCGCGTTCCCTCACGAGGGGCCGGTCGAGACGACTACCCTGGGCCGCGTGCGTGAGGGCTGGTCGAGGATCCTCGCCGATCTGAAGGGCTGAGGATGTCGCACGGCGTGGGCCCGGACCGCTCGGGCTCGTCGGTGCCGTCCGCGTCGGTCGACGGGCCGGGCGCCGCACCCTCCTACCACTGGCCCTTCGGCGAGGCCGCGACACCGCCCCCGCCCCGTCGACCCCGGGGCACCGGGATCGGCGGCGTGGTCGCCGTCGCCACCGTCACCGCGCTGCTCGTGGGCGGGGGAGCGGGCTTCGGTGCCGCCCGGCTCGCCGCCGGCGGCAGCGCCTCGGCCACCTCCGACCCGGCCCGCAGCACCGACCCCGCCCCGGCCCCGCTGCCGCCGGGCGAGACCACGAGCACCGTCGAGGTCGCCCGCCGCGTGCTGCCCGGCACGGTCATGATCGAGGTCGGCTCGGGTAGCGGCACGGGCACGGGCTCCGGCTTCGTCATCGACCGCCAGGGCCACGTGATGACCAACAACCACGTCGTCGCCGGCGCCTCGAAGGGCAGCCGCATCCGCGTCGTCTTCTCCGACGGCCGCCGGACCACCGCGTCCCTCGTCGGGCGCAGCCCCTCGTACGACCTGGCCGTCATCAAGGTGAAGGCCGACGACCAGCTCCGGCCGCTCGAGCTGGGCGACTCCCGGTCGGCCGCGGTCGGCGCGCCCGTCGTGGCCGTCGGGTCCCCGCTGGGCCTCCCGGGCACGGTCACCCAGGGCATCGTCTCCGCGCTCGAGCGCCCCGTGACGGTCAACGAGTCCGGCAGCGCCGACGCGCCGACCGCCTACATCGACGGCATCCAGACCGACGCGCCGATCAACCCGGGCAACTCCGGCGGCCCGCTGGTCGACGCGGGCGCGCGGGTCATCGGCGTGAACTCGGCCATCCTGACGCTCTCGTCGGGACAGGGCCAGACCGGCAACATCGGCATCGGCTTCGCCATCCCGGTCAACCAGGCGAAGACGATCGGCGAGCTGCTGGTCAAGGACGGCAGGGCCACCTACCCGGTGGTCGGGGCCCAGCTGCAGGAGGGCACGGACGGCGTGGAGCTGACGAGCGTGGAGGCCGGCGGCGCGGCCCGCAAGGCCGGGCTGAAGGTGGGCGACCTCATCTCGTCCGTGGACGGCCGCCGGGTCGAGACGCGCGAGGAGCTGGTCGTCATGGTCCGTACGCACCGCCCGGGCGACCGGGTCACGTTCGGTTACACGCGCGGCTCGAGCCGCGCCGAGGCCGAGCTCACGCTCGGCGGACGGGTGGGCTGACGTGACGCCGCTGCTGCTCGACATCAACGGGCCGGAGTTCGCGCTGCTCCTGGTCCTGGCCGTGATCCTCTTCGGGCCCGAACGGCTCCCGGACCTGGCCCGCAAGGCGGCCCGGCTGATCAACTACCTGCGCACGACCGCCAACAGCGCGCAGCAGCAGCTCACCCAGCAGCTGGGCCCGGAGTTCGAGAACCTCGACTTCCGCGACCTGAACCCGCGCTCCTTCATCCAGAAGAACCTGCTGGACAACTCCGTCATCGCCGACGTGAAGGCCGAGATCGCGGGCGTGGGGGAGACCCTCGGCGAGAGCCGCGAGTCCGTGCACGCCTCGATTGAGGGGGCCAAGGACGTCAGCCCCGGCGGCCCGGCCGACGCGATGGCCGCGGCCACCCCCGCGCACACCCCGTACGACGCCGAGGCGACGTAGCCGAAAGCCTCCTGAGCCTGTCGAGGGCCTAGCGGAGATGCCCCCTGAGCCTGTCGAAGGGCTCAGCGGAAACGCCCCCTGAGCCTGTCGAAGGGCCTCGAAGAGGTCGGCGCCGCTTCAGCAGAACGCCAACCCCTCCGGGGCCCTTCGACAAGCTCAGGGGGCGTTCTTGCCGACTCGGCTAATCAGACCGGGGAGAGTCCCAGCTGGCGGCCGAGGAGGTTGCGTCCGCGGGCGGCGATCCCGTCGGCGAGGGACTGGAGGGCCTGCGCGGCCGGGGTCTCCGGGTCCTCCGCGACGATGGGGGAGCCGACGTCGCCGCTGGCGCGGACGCGCGGGTCGAGCGGAACCTCCGCGAGCAGGGGCACCGGGTAGCCGAGGCGCGTCGTGAGGCCCTGGGCGACCGACTCGCCGCCGCCCGTGCCGAAGACGTCGTGGCGCTGCTCCTCCCCGCAGTGCGGGCAGGTGACGGCCAGGTAGGACATGTTCTCCACCACGCCGATCACGCGCTGGTTCATCATCGACGCCATCGTGCCCGCGCGCTCGGCGACCTCGGCGGCCGCCTGCTGCGGGGTGGTGACGACGATGACCTCGGCGTTCGGGAGCTTCTGCCCGAGCGAGATCGCCACGTCGCCGGTGCCTGGCGGCAGGTCGAGGAGCAGGTAGTCCAGGTCGCCCCAGTAGACGTCGGCCAGCATCTGGGTGAGCGCCCGGTCGAGGATCGGGCCGCGCCAGGCGACCACCTGGTCGCGCTTGGGCTTGAGCATCCCGATGGAGATGACCTTCATGCCCTGCGTCGGGACCGGCATGATCATGTCCTCGACCGCGGTCGGACGCGCGTCCGCGACCCCGAGCATCGCGGGCACGGAGTGGCCGTAGATGTCGGCGTCGAGCACGCCGACGAGGTGGCCGCGACGGGCTAGCGCGAGGGCGAGGTTGACCGTGACGGAGGACTTGCCCACGCCGCCCTTGCCGGACGCGACGGCGATGACCTTGGTCAGCGAGCCCGGCTGGGCGAAGGGGATCTCGCGGTCGGGCGTCCCGCCCTTGAGGACGTCGCGCAGGGCGCCGCGCTGCTCGTCGCTCATCACGCCGAGGTCGACGTCCACGCCGCTGATGCCCTCGACCGCGGACACGGCGGCGGTCACGTCGCGGGTCAGGGTCTCCTTCATCGGGCACCCCGACACGGTCAGCAGCACGCGGACGCGGGCCCGGCCGGCGGCGTCGACGTCGAGGGTGTCGACCATCCCGAGCTCGGTGATCGGGCGGCGGATCTCCGGGTCGTTGACGCCGTGCAGCGCCGCGCGGACGCGGGGGACGAGGGGGTGCTCAGCGGTGGTGGTGCTCACGGGCCCAAGCCTAGGTCGGCGCGCGGGCCGTCCCGGCCGCCGATCTCCTCACACCGGCCAGGTGAGACCGGTCCAGGCCGCGTCCCAGAACATCCACTCGTAGCGCGTCGTCGTGGCGAAGTGCGTCCGGCAGCGTGCGCGTTCGGCCGGGCCGGTGCTCGGGCCCAGGGCGTCCGCCGTGGCGACGACGGCCTCGACGACCGCGTCGAACTCGGGGCTGGCGTACGTGGCGATCCAGGTGGCGTAGACGGGGTCCGGCGAGGAGCGCTCCAGCAGCGTGCGGCCGACGTCGCGGTAGACCCAGTAGCAGGGCAGGACGGCGGCGACGGCCTCGGCGTAGGTCCCGGTCGCGCAGACGGCGAGCAGGTACGACGTGTAGGCCAGGGTCGTCGGCCCGACCGGCGTCGCTGCGACGTCGGCGCTGCTCAGCCCCAGCTCGGCGAGCAGCCGGGCGTGCAGGTCCTGCTCGACGGCGATCGCGTTCGCGGCGTGCGCGGAGAACATCCGGACGGCGGCCGGGTCCGTCGCCCGCGCCGCGGTCAGCGCGAGCGCCCGGGCGTACGCCTGCAGGTAGTGGCTGTCCTGGGCGACGAAGGCGGCGAACGCCTCCCGCGGCAGCGTGCCGTCGGAGAGCCCGGTGAGGAAGGGGTGCGCCACGATCGCGTCGTACGTCGCCGCGCCGGCGGACCACAGCTCGGCGGCGAAGCCGTCCTGCCCGCCCTCGTCCCGGACGTCGCTCACCGGGAGCGCGCGCCGTCGCTGCGGCGGTTCGACTCGCGCAGCTGGGAGTCGCGCCGAGAGGAGCCGTTCGACGCGTGCCGGTCCGGCTTGCTGAGGTCGCCCTCGTCCTCGTCGTCGTCGAGCTCGTCCATGATCGCGCGCAGCTCGCCGCGGAGCTCGCCCCGCAGGAAGTCGCGCGTCGCCAGCTCGCCGACCGACATCCGCAGCCCGGCGATCTCGCGGGCGAGGAAGTCCATGTCGGCCCGGCTCTGCGCGGTCTGCTCGCGGTCGGCCTCGAGCGCGACCCGGTCGCGGGCCTCCGTCCGGTTCTGCGCCAGCAGGATCAGGGGAGCGGCGTACGAGGCCTGCAGCGACAGGATCAGGGTGAGGAAGATGAAGGGGTACTCGTCGAACCGCGGGCGGGGCGGGCCGAAGGGCACGTTCCACAGCACCCACAGGACGATGATCACCGTCATCCCGATGAGGAACTTGGCCGTCCCCATGAAGCGGGCGAAGCTCTCGGCGAACTTGCCGAAGGCGTCCCGGTCCCAGCGCAGCGTCGGCAGGACCGACCGCGTCCGGCGACCTGGCGTGTTGAGGCGCTGCTGCTCGCGGCTGGTGCCGCGGTCGCCGTCGCGGTCAGCCCTGGCCACGGCTCACCGCCCTGCGGGCCCGGGGCTCCGTGCCGTCGCCCCGACCGTCACCTCTGCCGTCGCCGGTCGCCTCCTGGCTCGGCGCGTCGAGCTGGTTGCCGCGCCAGTCGGCCGGCAGCGCGTGGTCGAGCACGTCGTCGACGGTGATGGCGCCGATGAGGCGGTGGTCGCCGTCCACCACGGGCGCGTTGACGAGGTTGTACGTGGCGAAGTAGCGGCTGACGGCGTGCAGCCCGGCGTTGACGCTGACCGGCTCGATGTCGGTGTCGACGATCGCCGAGACCAGCGTCGACGGGGGCTCGCGCAGCAGCCGCTGGAAGTGCACGGCGCCGATGTAGCGGCCCGTCGGCGTCTCCAGCGGCGAGCGGCAGACGTACGCCATGCAGGCCAGCGCCGGGGTCAGCGTGGGCTCCCGGATCCGGGCGAGCGCGTCCGCCACGGTCGCGTCGGGCGGCAGGACGACCGGCTCCGGCGTCATCATGCCGCCGGCGGTGAACTCGCTGTAGCTGAGCAGCCGGCGCACGTCGCGCGCCTCGTCCGGCTCCATCCGCTGCAGCAGCACCTCGGCCATCTCCGGGGAGAGCTCGTTGATCAGGTCCGCGGCGTCGTCGGGGTCCATCTCCTCCAGGACGTCGGCGGCCCGGTCGGAGTCGAGGGAGGAGATCAGGGAGACCTGCTCGTCCTCGGGCAGCTCCTCGATCGCGTCGGCGAGCTTGGTGTCGTCGAGGGCGGACGCGACCTCGTTGCGCCGCTCGGGCGTCATCTCGTGGAGCTCGCGGGCGACGTCGGCCGCCTTCATGTCCTCGAGCTGGGCGAGCAGCTGCTCGGTGCCCTGGCTGCTGGCGCTGCCGGGCAGCCGGATGTTGCGCCAGTCGACGATGGTGACGTTCCCGGGACGCCCGAAGCGGCGGGCGGGACCCGCGGCGCGGAGCGCGACCTGCGACAGCTCCCAGTCGCGGCTGCGGACCGGCTGGATCGCGACGTCGAAGATCACGGCCTTGCCGGCGTGGTCGAGACGGTCGACGGTCAGGTCGAACAGGTCGTCGATGACGAGCGTCTCCGACTCGCGACGCTCGAAGCGACGGGTGTTCACGACGCCGGTGATGACGACCTGGACGGCGTCGATGCTGGAGGTGCGGACCATCGGGATGAAGATGCGGTGACGGGCGAAGAGCTCGACGACCAGACCCTTGACGCGGGGGGCCAGCATCCCGGCGCGTCGCTGCACGACGACGTCACGCAACCGGCCGACCTGGTCGCCCGACGCGTCGAGGACCGGCAGGCCGCGGATGCGTGAGACGAAGATCGTGCTCGAGGTCGCGGACGCCACCGCCCGATTATGTTCCTCTTTCGGACCGGCACCGGACCAGGACGCATGCCAGACGTGCGGGCTCCCGACCGGTGGTGAGTTGATCATGAGAGGCGATGATCAGATGAGTGCTCCGGAGCACCATGATCAACGGGCCGCGCGGGTCGTGCTCCAGGACCTGTGCGTCGACGTGACCGACCTCGACGCGGCCGCTGCCTTCCTGGGGCCGCTGCTCGGCCTGAAGGGGGAGGAGCGCCGGCCCACGGTGCTGCGGCTCGGCGACGGGGTGCCGGCGCACACGGTCTGGCTGAACCTGGTCGCGGAGCCGCGCACGGTCAAGAACCGCGTGCACCTCGACGTCGACGTCGCGGCGGTCGACGACGTCGTCGCCCTG
Organism: Microlunatus spumicola; assembly: GCF_039536445.1. Lineage (NCBI taxonomy): Bacteria > Bacillati > Actinomycetota > Actinomycetes > Propionibacteriales > Propionibacteriaceae > Microlunatus > Microlunatus spumicola. The sequence continues at coordinate 292,755 of NZ_BAAAYR010000005.1, forward strand.
GGCGCCCGGGTGAGCGACGACCGCTTCCCGTGGACGGTGCTGACCCACGACCAGGCGGGGGAGCTCTGCGCCTTCGTCCGGCCTCCCGAGCGGCTGCGGGCCTACCGGCTGCACGAGCTCGTCGTCGACTGCCGCGACCCCGACCGGCTCGCCGCGTGGTGGGCGGAGCGGTTCGGCGTCGAGGCGCAGACGAACGCCGAGGACACGTGGATCGAGGGCGGCGGCCTGCCCTGGGCCGTGAACTTCGTCCCGGTGCCCGAGGCGAAGACGGTCAAGAACCGCGTGCACTGGGACGTGGTCGGCTCGACGGACGAGCTGCTCGCGGCCGGCGCGACCCTGCTGCGCACGCGGGACGACGAGATCGCGTGGGATGTCCTGGCCGACGTCGAGGGCAACGAGTTCTGCGTGTTCCGGCCCTCCTCGTGACGGGTCGTGAGGCTCTTTCGCCTCACGATCCGGAGTCTCGACCGTCACTTCAGAGGCGAGGGTGACCCCTGGGCAGGGCGGCTGAGAGCGGCTTAAGGTGCTCGGGCTCGGGGACCCCAACGCTGCGGAGGCGCTCATGCCCGTACCCACGTCCGTCCCCGGAACCGCCGCTCCCGCGGCCGGAGCCCGTCGTGCCGCGCTCGCCGGCCTGGCCGCGCTGGTCCTCGTGGCCCCGCTCGCCCCCGGCCGGCCCGCCGAGGCCGCGCCGGTCGCCGTCGCCCCGAGCGCCGGGGCCGCGTCGGCCCTCGCCTCGTCGCAGGCGCGCCTCGGGACGAAGCTGTCCGGGATCCTCGACGACGCCCGCAGTCGTACGGAGACCGACGTCTCGGTGCTCGACGCCGACACCGGCGCCGTCGTCTACTCCCGGCGCTCCACGAGCGCGAACCTGCCGGCCTCCAACGCCAAGGTCCTCACGGCCGTCGCCGCGATGCACGTGCTCGGCCCCGACTACCGCTTCACCACCGACGTGGTGCGCCGGGGCGGGGTCACCGACGGCGTCCTGAACGGCTCGCTCTACCTGGTCGGGCACGGCGACCCCTCGAGCCGCCAGTCCGACTACAAGGCGCTGGCGGCCCAGGTCCGGGCCGCGGGGATCACGAAGGTGACCGGCAAGCTCGTCGCGGACGGCAGCTTCTTCGACGCCCAGCGCTACCACCCGGCCTGGTCCACCTCGTACGCGTCGTCGTACTACGCGGCCCAGACGGCCGCGCTGACGGTCGCGCCGAACGCGGACCTCGACACCGGCACCGTGATCGTCAAGGTCAAGGGCGGCAGCCGCGGGAGCCGGCCCAAGATCAGCACGACGCCGGGGATCGCCAAGAAGTACGTCCGCCTGGTCGGCAGTCCCTCGACCACCGGCTCGACGAGCCTGTCGCTGTCGCGGGCGTCGGGCGGGAACGCGATCACCGTCCGCGGCCACGTCCGGGCGGGCACGACGTGGTCGGGCCTGGTCACGGTCGACAAGCCCGAGCTGTACGCGGCCGCCGTGTTCCGCGAGGAGCTGAAGCGGCAGGACATCACCGTCGTGGGCGGCACCAAGCTTGGAACCACGCCCGCGACGAAGCGCACCCGGGTCGCGCGCGACCGGTCCGTGCCGCTGTCCCAGCTGCTCGTCCCCTTCCTCAAGCTGTCGAACAACCTGCACGCGGAGGCCCTGACCAAGACGATGGGCGCGCAGGGCGGCGCGCCCGGCAGCTGGCCGGCCGGGGTGGCCCGGACGACGGCCTACCTGCGCGACCTGGGCGTCCCGACGAAGGGCCTCGACCTGGTCGACGGCTCCGGGCTCTCGCGCCGCGACCGGGTCACGCCGCTGACGCTGGCGAGCACCCTCGTGGAGGTCCGGGACGAGCCCTGGTGGTCGGCGTTCGACGCCGCGCTGCCCGTCGCCGGCGTCGACAGCCACTGGGTCGGCGGCAACCTTCGACACCGGATGAACGGCACGCGCGCGGCGGACAACGCCCACGCGAAGACCGGGTCGCTGACCGGGGTGACGGCGCTGAGCGGCTACGTGAAGGGTCGCGACGGGCGGCGCTACGCGTTCTCGATCCTCAGCAACTACGCCGGCGCGACCCCACGGCCGATGGAGAACGAGGTCGTCGTCGCGCTCGCCGGCTGGCGGGGGTAGCGGACGCCGCGTCGACGGGTGCGGGGTAGAACAGGGGCCATGACGCTCCAGCTGCCGACCGTCGCCCGGGCCGCGCTCCTCGGTCTGGCGACGGGCTCACGATCGTTCACCGGGCTGGCCGCGCAGGTGCTCGCGACGCCGTCCCTCGCGACGCGGCAGCCCGAGCAGGCCCTCGGCCGGCTGCGCGTGAAGGGCCTCGTCGGGCTGCTGGCCGCGGGCGAGCTGGTGGGCGACAAGCTGCCGGCGGTCCCGAGCCGCCTCGCACCGCCCGTGCTCGCCTCCCGCCTCGGCCTCGCGGCGCTCACCGCGCTCCTGGCCAGCCGGGCCGCTGACGTCGACGGGCGCGCCAGGCGTGGGCCGACGGCGTACGAGCAGGGTCCGGCGGAGGCCTCGCAGCCGCCCGAGGTCCGGGCGCCCGTGGTGCCGACCACGGCGTACGTGGCCGTCCCGGTCGCCGTGGTCGCGAGCCTGGCGTCCGCGTTCCTGGGGCACGCGTGGCGGGGGTGGGCGTCGAAGGCGTTCGGTCGTGACTGGCCGGGTGCGGTGGCCGAGGACGCCGCCGCGCTCGCGCTCGCCGCGGTCGCCACCCGCTGATCCGGCGGCCGGCGCACCGGGCGCGCACAGGAGACACCTGGGAGACGGACAGGCGCGCCCGCTAGATTTGGGCTCTCGATCCCGAGGAGAACCCCGCCATGTCGTTCGCGCGTCCCCAGCCCAGCTCGCTCTTCGAGCTCCAGTTCCCCCAGTCGGTCGGGATCTACAACACCTACGACGAGGCGCAGCGCGCCGTCGACTACCTCTCCGACGAGAAGTTCGAGGTGCAGAACCTCGCCATCGTCGGCACCGACCTCAAGTCGGTGGAGCGCGTGCTCGGGCGTCGGACGTGGAGCACCGTCGTCGCGCAGGGCGTGCAGTCCGGCCTGTCGACCGGTCTGCTCGTGGCCCTGGTCCTGCTGATCTTCCTGCCGCAGTCGGGCAGCTTCCTGCCGCTCTTCCTCGTCGCGCTGGGCATCGGCATCGTCCTGGGCGTCGGCTTCGCCGCCCTCGGCTACGCCCTGAGCCGCGGCCGCCGCGACTTCACCTCGGTCACGCAGACCGTGGCGACCAAGTACGAGGTCCTCTGCGAGCACAAGGTCGCCGCCCAGGCCCGCGAGATGCTGCTCAAGCTGCCGGGCGCCCGCGCCGCCGCGTTCGAGTAGGCGCTCGAGCGGTACCCGACCACCACGAGCGGTACGCCATCCCGGTCCCGGACGACCCCGGACCGGGAAGGCGTACCGCTCGCGGTCGTTCCTACAGCCAGCGGTTCCGTTTGAACCCGGCGTACAGCGCGACCATGATCACGGCGATCAGGCCGAGGAACATGTAGTAGCCGTAGTGCCAGTGCAGCTCGGGCATGTTGTCGAAGTTCATGCCGTAGATGCCGGCCGCCATCGTCGGGACGGCGATGATCGCCACCCACGCCGAGATCTTGCGCATGTCCTCGTTGTCGGCGACCGACGCACGCGCGAGCCCGGCCTGCAGGATCGAGCTCAGCACCTCGTCGAAGGACGCGACCGCCTCGCGCACCTGCGTGTGGTGGTCGGCCAGCTCGCGGAAGTAGGCCCGGGTCTGCGGCGGCACCACGGGCAGCTCGCGGGTCGCGAGCCGCATCAGCGGGGCGCCGAGCGGCAGCACGCACCGCTTGAACTCGATCAGCTCGCGCTTGAGCTGGTAGACGCGGTCGACCTCGTGCGAGCCGCCGCGCGCGAACACCGCGCTCTCGACCTCGTCCACGTCGGTCTCGATCTCGTCGACGACCGCCATGTAGTCGTCGATGATCTTGTCGGTGATCGCGTAGAGGACCTCGGACGGGCCGCGGGACAGCCGCTCCGGGTCCGCCTCCAGCGACCGCCGCAGCGCGCTCAGCTGGGCGTGCTCGCCGCGGCGCACCGTGATCACGAAGTGGTCGCCGAGGAAGATCATCACCTGTCCGGTGGTGACGACCTCGGAGTTCTCGGTCATCTCGTCGTGGTCCACGTACGCGACCGTCGAGACGACCATGAAGAGGTCGTCCCCGAACGTCTCGAGCTTGGACCGGTCGTGGCCGTTGACGGCGTCCTCGATCGCGAGCGGGTGCAGCGCGAACTGCGAGGACAGGGCCTCCAGGTCGTCGTTGCCCGGGTCCTTGAGCCCGAGCCAGACGAAGCCCTCGCCCTCCTGCGCGTTCCGCGCGGCCTGCGTGAGGCTCCCGGCGGGCCGGCGTACGCCGTCGACGTACCAGGCCCAGGCGACGATCGAGCTCGCCTCCTCCTCGACCAGGGGGACGCGCTTGCGCTCCGGCGCGCGGCGGCTGAGGCCCGGCAGCGCGGTCAGCGACGTGATGCCGGGCAGGTGCCGGCGCTGGGGGACCGTCGTCATCGCGCGGTCACCGCCCGGTCGTCCCGTCCGTCGTCCCGCCGGCGGTGGTGCCCGCGACCTCGCGCGCCCAGACGTCGGCCATCCAGGCCTCGACCTCGTCGGCGCTGCGGGGGAGGGCGGCGGACAGGTTCTCGTTGCCGTCCTCGGTGATGAGGATGTCGTCCTCGATCCGGACGCCGATGCCGCGCAGCTCGGCGGGCACGAGCTCGTCGTCGGACTTGAAGTAGATCCCCGGCTCGACCGTGATCACCATGCCGGGGGCGAGCGTGCCCTCGCGGTAGTTCTCGCGGCGGGCCTGGGCGCAGTCGTGCACGTCGATGCCGAGGTGGTGCGAGGTGCCGTGGGGCATCCAGCGCCGGTGCTGCCCGCCGTCCTCCGACAGCGCGTCCTCGAGCGGCACGGGCAGCAGTCCCCAGGCGTCGAGGTGCTCGGCCACGACCCGGATCGAGGCGCGGTGCACGTCGGCGAACGAGGCGCCCGGCTGCGCGGCGGCGATCCCGGCCTCCTGGGCCGCGAGCACCGCCTCGTACACCCGCCGCTGGGCCTCGGAGTAGGTCCCCGACACGGGCAGCGTGCGCGTGACGTCGGCGGTGTAGAGGCTGTCGACCTCGACGCCCGCGTCCAGCAGCAGCAGGTCGCCGAGCCGCAGGTCGCCGTCGTTGCGGATCCAGTGCAGGGTGCAGGCGTGGTCGCCGGCGGCCGCGATCGTGTCGTAGCCGACGGCGTTGCCCGCGTGGCGGGCCTGCAGGCCGAAGACGCCCTCGACCCAGCGCTCGCCCCGACCGGCGGCCACCGCCCGGGGCAGGTCGGCGACGACGGCCTCGAAGCCCTCGGCGGTCAGCGCGCAGGCCTCCCGCATCTGGTCGGCCTCGAAGGCGTCCTTGACCAGGCGCAGCTCGCTCAGCGCCGTCATCAGCCCGCCGTCGCGGTCGACGGCCTCCGAGCCGTCCGACAGAGAGCCGTCCGACACCGTGTCCAGCGGTGCCACCTCGGCGAGCACGGCCTGCACGTCGGCGGCCAGGTCCTCGCGGTTGGCGCGCACCCGGACGGTGTCGGCGTCCTTGCGCAGGTGCTCGGCCAGCTCGTCGACCGGCGCCGTCCGGAGGCCGGTGAGCGCGGCCATCTCGTCCAGCGACGGCCGCTTGCCCACCCACATCTCGCCGTAGCGCGCGTCGGCGTAGAACTCCGAGGAGTCCCGCGGGGCCCGCGGGCGGAAGTAGAGCGTGGCGTCGTGGCTGCTGCCCTCCGGCGGGTCCGTCGGCTCGAGCACGAGCACGGCGTCCGGCTCCTGGTCGGTCCCCAGGCCGGTGAGGTGCGCGAAGGCCGAGTGCGGGCGGAAGCGGTAGTCGGTGTCGTTTGAACGGACCTCGAGCCCGCCCGCGCCGATCACCAGCCGCTCGCCGGGGAACAGCGCGCCGAGCGCCTCGCGGCGGGCGGCCGTCCAGGCGGTCGCGGGCAGCGGCTCGGGGAGCGTGCTCGGGTAGGGCGCCCAGCCCTGGGAGATGAAGGCCTTGAACGCGTCGGAGAAGGGCACCGCCCGGTTCGAGGGCTTCGGCGGCTCCTCGCTCGTCACCACCGTGTCGACCGTCTCGACCGCGTCGTCCGTGCCGCTCGCGTCGCTCATCTGCGCGCCTCCCTCTCGTCCGTGATCCGCTGGGCATTGTCGCACCGCGAGGCAACGCCCCGGTGACCTGGAGGCGACGGGTTCGGAAAGCCCGGCTATGGGTCCGTACGGACGGCGGCCCGGGGGCGTCCACGTCCCCTGGGGGCGGCGCCGAGGTCCACTAGGTTGACCGCCATGACCAGGCTCTTCCTCGTCCGGCACGGCGAGACCGAGTGGAGCCGCGACGGCCGGCACACCTCGGTCACCGACCTCCCGCTGACCGACCGCGGCCGCGAGCAGGCGCTGAAGCTCTACGGCCACCTCGAACCCGAGTCCTTCGGGCTGGTGCTCACCAGCCCGCGGCACCGCGCGCAGATCACCGCCGAGCTGGCGGGCTTCGTGGGACCGCACGCCCCGGAGGTCGACGAGGACCTCGTCGAGTGGTTCTACGGCGACTACGAGGGCCGGACCAGCGCCCAGATCCACGAGCAGGACCCGGGCTGGACCGTCTTCACGCGCACCCCCGCCGGGGGCGAGAGCGCCGAGCAGGTCCGCGAGCGGCTGACCCGGGTGATCGAGCGCGTACGGGCGAGCGGCGTCGAGCAGGCCGTCGTGTTCAGCCACGGGCACGCGCTCCGCGCGCTGATGCTCTGCTGGCTCGGGCTCGACCTGTCCGTGGGCGACCGCTTCCCGCTGGACACCAGCACCGTCTCGATCCTCGGCCAGGCCAAGGGCCGGGGCTCGCTCGACCAGTGGAACGCGCCGCCCCGCTAGCCGGGTCGACGGGCACGGGCACCGGGCGCCACCGCCCTCAGTAGGCTGGGCTGCTGGACGCCGACGGTGTCCGAGGGGTTTCCCGCCGTCGAGCGGGGTCCCGGGAGAGGGTGAGTGCGATCAGAGCCGACGTCACCGCGCAGCTGCGGCTGCTCGACCTGCAGGCGGTCGACTCCGCGCTGGCCCAGCTGGCGCAGCGCCGCCGTACGTTGCCCGAGCAGGCCGTGCTCGACCGGCTGCTCGCCGAGTCGGCCGACGTGTCCTCCGACCTGGTCGGGGCGCAGACCCGCGTGTCCGACCTCGAGCTCGACACGGAACGGGCGGAGGCGGACCTCGAGCCCGTCCGCCAGCGGCTGACGCGCAACGAGAAGCGCATCGCCGACGGCACCGTGGACGCCAAGTCGCTCGGCTCGATGGTCGAGGAGGTCGCGCACCTGCGCCGCCGGATCGGCGACCTCGAGGACCTCGAGCTGGAGTCGATGGAGGCGCTGGAGCAGGCGCAGGCCGCGCGGGACGTCCTCCAGGAGCGCGTCGACGGTCTGGCCGCCCAGATCAGCGAGGCGACCGCGGCGCGCGACGCCGCCGTGCAGAAGCTCACCAACGAGGCGGGCTACCAGCGCACCGAGCGCGACCGGCTGCTGCCGGAGGTGCCGGCGGACCTGCTCACCCTCTACACGAAGATCGCCGCCAGCAAGGGCGGGGTCGGCGCCGCGGAGCTCAAGCAGCGCCGCTGCACCGGCTGCCAGCTCGAGGTGAACGCCAACGAGCTGCGGGACTACGCGTCCGCCGCGGCGGAGGAGGTGCTGCGCTGCGAGGAGTGCGGGCGCATCCTCGTCCGCACGGCCGAGTCGGGTCTGTGAGGCCGGCCCGTCGGGCCGGCCGTCGCGGGGGTCGGGGCGGGCGGCGATGACCGCCACCCGGATCGGCCTGCCGAAGGCCGTACTGCAGGCGCCGGAGACGGCCGGCGTCACGCGCGGGCTGGAGCACATCCGCGCGGAGCTCGAGGTGCCCGAGGCGTTCCCGCCGGAGGTCCTCGCCGCCGCCGAGCGCGCCGCGGCCGCGCCCCGGCTCCCCGGGCTGGACCGCACCGACCTCGAGCTGGTCACCATCGACCCGCCCGGGTCCAAGGACCTCGACCAGGCGCTGCACATCGCCGCCCGGCCCGACGGCGGCTTCACCGTCTCGTACGCGATCGCCGACGTCGCCGCGTTCGTCACCGCCGGTGACCCGGTCGACCGTGAGGCCCACCGCCGCGGCGAGACGTTCTACGGCCCCGACAGCCGGAGCCCCCTGCACCCGCCCGTGCTCTCCGAGGGGGCGGCGAGCCTGCTGCCCGGCCAGGAGCGGCCCGCCCTGCTGTGGACCGTCCAGCTCGACGCCAGCGGGGCCACGACGGACGCCGAGGTCGTGCGGGCCCGGGTCCGCAGCCGCGAGCAGCTGACGTACGAGCAGGCGCAGGACGACATCGACCACCCGGGACCCGACGGAACGCGTCCGACGCTCGCCCTGCTCGCGCAGGTCGGCCCGCTGCGGGAGCAGCGCGAGCGCGAGCGCGGCGGCGTGAGCCTGCAGATCCCTGAGCAGGAGGTCGTCCCGGCGGCCGACGGCAGCTTTGCCCTGACCTACCGCGCGCTGCTGCCCGTTGAGGGCTGGAACGCGCAGGTCTCGCTGCTCACCGGTATGGCGGCCGCGCACCTGATGATCTACGCGCGCGTCGGCATCGTCCGGACGATGCCGCCCGCCACGAGCGCGTCGCTGCGCCGCCTGCGTGCGGTCGCCCGCGCCCTCGGCATCCGGTGGCCGGCGGAGCTCGACTACCCCGAGCTCGTCCGCAGCCTCGATCCCTCGCGTCCCGCCGACGCGGCGATGCTCGACGCCTGCACCGTGCTGTTCCGGGGGGCGGGCTACGCCGCGTTCGACGGCAGCGTCCCCGAGGACCCGGAGCACGCCGCGCTGGCGAGCGACTACAGCCACGTTACGGCGCCGCTGCGCCGCCTCGTCGACCGCTACGCCGGCGAGGTCTGCCTCGCGCTCTGCGCGGGTACGCCCGTCCCCGAATGGGTGCGCGAGGCGCTGCCCGGCCTGCCCGCCGAGATGGCCCGCGCCGACCAGGCCGCGCACCGCTACGAGCGCGCCGTCGTCGACTGGGTCGAGGCGTGCGTCCTGCAGCACCGGGTGGGGGAGACGTTCACGGCGACCGTCGTCGAGGTCGACGCCGAGCACCACCGCGGCACCGTCGTCGTCCAGCAACCCGCCGTCGAGGCCCGCGTGATGGGCGACGCCCTCCCGCTCGGCCACGAGATCCAGGTCCGCCTCACCGAGGCCGACCCCGAGCAGGGCCGCGTCACCTTCGAACCCGCCTGAGCGCTGCTCGGTCGGGCCTCGCTGGGGCTGGGTCGGCTCGTCCCTCGCGTCCCAGGACTTTCACGTAAACGTGAAAGTCCGGTACTCACCACGGCAGATCTGCTGTTCCCAGTACCGGTCTTTCACGTAAACGTGAAAGTCCTGGGACTCGCGGGACCTCCCGGAGTGCGGGCGTACGGGGTGGGCTAGGTCTGCTCCTTGGGGCACCACCAGGTGGTGCGGCCGCCGACGGTGGCGCGGGTCATTTCCGTGCCGCAGCGGGGGCAGCGGGCGCCGGCGGCGCGGAACGCGATGATCTCGCCGGTGTGGACGCCGCCGTTGGCGATGGCGTCCTTGGTCGCGTGGTGCAGGGCGTCGTGGAGGCGGTCCAGCTCGGCGGGGCTGAGGTCGTCGGCCGGTCGCTGCGGGGAGATCTCGGCCTCCCACAGGGTCTGGTCGGCGAGGAGGTTCCCGACGCCGGCGACGACGGACTGGTCGAGCAGGCGCGCCTTGACCGGGGCCTTGCTGCGGCCGAGCCGGGTGGCGAGGTCGTCGGCGGAGACCTCCTCGGCGTCGGGTCCGAGCTTGCTGAGGTCGGGGTCGAGGCGGACGCGGCCGAGCCGCCGCTTGTCGAACAGCCGCAGCGTGCCGCCGTCGGCGAACGTGATCGTGAACCGGTCCCACACCGGCTTGCGGTCCGGCTGCTCGCCGCCCTGGCCGTAACGCCCGCCCTGCCAGTCGCCGCCCTCGTAGAGCGCGCCGTCGGCGTCGGTCACGAGGATCCGCCCGCTCATCCCCAGGTGCAGCCCGAGGGTCGGCCCGGGCGTGCGGGAGCGGCCGACGCCGGAGGTGTCGCACCACATGCTCTTGCCCTGGCGGTGCGCCGCGGTGATGGAACGCCCGACCAGCGCGTCGCGGATCTCGCCCGGCGGGTGCGGGCGGCACTCGTAGGTGTCGCTGTCGTCGACGTCGGCGATGCGGCGGTCGAGCGCCGCGGCCTGGATGGTCGCGCGGGCGCTCTCGACCTCGGGAAGCTCGGGCACGCGGGCCAGTGTGCCCGAGCGCCGAACCCGCTCACCGCGGGCGACGAGCGGCGGGCGTCAGCGGTAGAAGTCGGAGTCCGCGTACGCGTCCCGCTCGAAGAACGCCGAGACGCTGGCGGAGACGCCGAGCACGAAGGAGGTCCCGCCCAGCAGCGCGCCGACGGTGGTCACCGCGAGCGGGACGACGGGGACCGCGGCCAGCGCCAGGGACAGGCAGACGAGGGCGGTGCCCGCCAGGACCAGGACCGTGGGCCAGCCCGGTCGTCGCGGCCGCAGCAGCGCGACGAGGTAGGCCATGCGTCCACGGTAGGACCGTCTGCGCCGCGTCGGGGCCGATGTGACGGGTGGGCCCCGATGGACTGCTTCGGGGGTGTCGCGCGGCTAGCGGGTGTCCGCCTCCGCGAGCACCGAGGCCAGCCGCTGCACGGCGAAGACGTAGCCCTGGACGCCCGCGCCGACGATGACGGCGCTGGCGAGCGCGGCGAGGTAGGAGTGGTGACGGAACTCCTCCCGGGCGTGCACGTTGCTGACGTGCACCTCCACGAACGGCAGCGCCACCGACGCGAACGCGTCGCGCAGGGCGATCGACGTGTGGGTGTACGCGCCGGCGTTCACCACGACGCCGTCGCAGTCCTCGCGGGCCGCTTGTACGGCGTCGACGAGGGCCCCCTCGGAGTTGCTCTGGACGGCGCGCAGCTCGAGCCCGAGCGACTCCGCGGTCGTGCGGGCGAGGTCCTCCACGTCCTGCAGCGTCGCCGAACCGTAGACCTCCGGCTCGCGCGTGCCGAGCAGGTTGAGGTTGGGTCCGTTCAGGAGCAGCAGCCGGGGCACGCGCCCACGGTATCGACCCCGTCCGGCGCCCGGCCCGGACGCGGCGCCGGTGGTCGTCACCCCCACGGGTGACAGGGGGCCGGACGGCCTGCGGGCCGGGCGCGGCCTGCCCATGCTGACGCCATGGATCGGGGGATCTCAGGACCACGCACGTCTCGAGCACGGGGGACGGCGGTGCTGCTGGCGTTGCTCGTGACGCTCGCCGGCTGGACGACCGCCGGACGGGAGGCCGCGTGGGCGGCCCCGCCGGTGGTGCCTCCTCCGGCACCCGCGCTGCTCGACCTGCCGGTCCAGCCCCAGGTCCTGCTGATGGGGGACTCGTACACGGAGGGCTGGGGCGCGACGCCCCTGAGCGGGGGCTTCGCCTTCCAGATCGCGGGCCCCCTCGGCTGGCGCCTGACGCGGGACGGCATCGGCTCGACCGGCTACCTGAACCCCGGCCTCAAGCAGCAGGGCACCTACCCCCAGCGGCTCTGGCGGCACCCCGCGGACGGGTACGACCTCGTCGTCCTGCAGGGCGGGTCGAACGACGAGAAGGCACCGGAGGCCGACATCGCGAAGGCGGTCGACCTCACGGTCCGCACGGTCCACCGTCGCTACCCGAGGGCGCAGATCCTGCTCATGGGCCCGGTCACGCCGTACGCCACGATCGGGGCCAACCGGGTCAAGGTGAACCGGGTCCTGACCGCCTACGCCACCGCGCACTCCCTGCAGCTCATCAACCCGTGGGCGGAGCAGTGGTTCGTCGCGGGGGACGCGGCGACGATGGTCAACCCGGAGAAGGGGCACCCGAACAACCTGGGCTACGCGCGGATCGCGACGCTCTTCGTCCGCGACGTGCAGGCCCTGAGCGTCGTCCGACCACCGCGCTGACGTACGCGATTGCTAGCAGGGTTGCCGGCCGAGGCGCCGGTGCGGGCAGGGGGACGAGTCGGTCGATAAGCCGGATTCTGTCCCCCCGCCGAGGCGGAGAGGGCGATCATCCATCTGCGACCGCTGTTGCCAGCGGCCTGGTGCGACCTACCCGGGAGCTCGGGCGAGCAGCCCTCGAACGCTCCCGCGGCGTCCTCCTCTGCAGGAGGGCGCCTTCTTGGTCTTGCTCCCGGTGGGGTTTGCCTAGCCACCCCCGTCACCAGGGGTGCTGGTGGTCTCTTGCACCACCGTTTCACCCTTACCCGCGCCGCCGAGGCGGTGCGGGCGGTCTGCTTTCTGTGGCACTGTCCCGCGGGTCACCCCGGGTGGGCGTTACCCACCACCGTGCTCTTCGGAGTCCGGACTTTCCTCGACGCACAGGTTCGCGAGAACCCGTACGCCGCGACCGCCTGACCGACTCGTCCCGGCCCAAGGCTACCGCCGGACGCTCCCACTCTTGTCCACCCAGCCCAGCCCAGCCCCGCACCGCGTCCTCCCCCTGACGCGACGTCGACCACTGGTCACTTCGCGGCACCACGACGACGTACGCGGGTGACGAAGTGACCAGTGGTCGGCAGAGGCGGAGCCGAGGGCTACTTGGCGAGGAAGGCGATCAGCGCCTCGTTGAGCTCGCCGGCGTGGCTCACGTTGAAGCCGTGCGGGCCGCCCTCGACGACGACGAGTTCGGAGCCCGCGATCGCCTCGTGGGTCCTCTTGCCCGAGCCCTCGAAGGCGACGACCGCGTCGGAGTCGCCGTGGATGACCAGGGTCGGCACCGTCACGTGCTTCAGGTCCTCGCGGAAGTCCGTCGTGCCGAACGCGTTCAGGCACCCCAGCTCGGCGCGGTGGTCGGCCTGGGCCTCGAGCGCCAGCGCCTGCTGACGCTGGTCCTCGGTGACCGTGAGCACGCCGTCGGCCGAGAAGAACTGCGTCATGAACTGGTCGAAGAACTTCTCGCGGTCGTTCTTGACCCCGGCCTCGAAGCCGGACGCGGTGTCCTCGTCCAGCGGGCCGTCCGGGTTGTCGTCGGACTTCAGCAGGAACGGCGGGACGGCGCCGGCGAAGACGACGCTGCGGACGCGCTCGTTGCCGTGCTTCGACGCGTAGCGCGCGACCTCGCCGCCGCCCATCGAGAAGCCGACCAGGGTGACGTCGTTCAGGTCGAGCTCGGTGAGCAGGCCGTGCAGGTCGTCGGCGAGGGTGTCGTAGTCGTAGCCCGACGTGCCCAGGCCCTTCGGCTTGTCGCTGCTGCCGAAGCCGCGGCGGTCGTACGTGATGACGCGGTGGCCGGCGGCCGCGAGGGGGCCGGTCTGCTCGCTCCAGGAGTCGCCCGAGAGGGGCCAGCCGTGGATGAGGACGACGGGGCGGCCGGGGCCGCCACTGTCCTCGACGTGGAGGGTGATGCTGGTCAGGAGGCCGTTCTTGATCGTGATGTCGGTCATGAGCCCATCCTGACCGGTTGCGCACGACCGGACCCGTCGGGGTCGCGGCGAGCACCTGAACAGCAGGTGAACGCCCTCGTCAGGGCAGGGTCAGCACCTCGGCGCCGGTGTCGGTCACGACGAGGGTGTGCTCGAACTGCGCGCAGCGGCTGCCGTCGACCGTCAGCACGGTCCAGTCGTCGTCCCACATGTACGAGTCGCCGCTGCCGAGCGTGATCATCGGCTCGATGGTGAAGGTCATCCCGGGCTCGATGACGGTGTCGTAGCGCGGCTCGTCGTAGTGCGGGATGACGAGGCCGGAGTGGAACGCCGTGTGCACGCCGTGGCCCGTGTAGTCCTTCACCACGCCGTAGCCGAAGCGCCGGGCGTACGTCTCCACGACGCGGCCGAGGACGTTCACCTGGCGCCCGGGCCGGACCGCCCTGACCGCACGGTCCAGCGCCTCCTTCGTGCGCTCGGTGAGCAGCCTCGACTCCTCGTCGACGTCGCCGCAGAAGTAGGTGCCGCAGTTGTCGCCGTGCACGCCGTCCTTGTACGCGGTGACGTCGATCTTGACGAGGTCGCCGTCCTCGAGGGGGCGCGCGTCGGGGATGCCGTGGCAGATGACCTCGTTCACCGAGGTGCAGCAGGACTTCGGGAAGCCGCGGTAGCCGAGGGTCGAGGGGTAGGCGCCGTGGTCGAGCATGAACTCGTGCGCGACGGCGTCGAGCGCGTCGGTGGTCACCCCGGGGGCGATCGCCGCGGCGGCCGCGGCCATCGCCTGCGCGGCGATCCGGCCGGCGACCCGCATCCGCTCGATGGTCTCGGGCGTCTGCACGTCGGAGCCGTCGTAGCGGGTGGGGCCGGGGCGCCCGACGTACTCGGGCCTCGGGATGGACGCCGGGACGCTCCGGACGGGCGACACCGGGGCGGGCTGGAGGGCGGTCGGCACGACGTCGATGCTACGTCCGGGCGGCGCGGACCCGGCCGGTCGCGGGCGGTAGCGTCAGCGTCGATCGGCAGCGCACGGGCTGCCCGGGCACGGAGGCGACATGGCCGAAGGCGACTGGTGGTTCGACCTCAGCACCAAGCAGGTGGTCCAGGACGACAAGGCGGGCAAGGCGGCCGACCGGCTCGGCCCCTACCCCTCGCGCGAGGCCGCCGAGCACGCGCTCGAGACGGTGCAGCAGCGCAACGAGGCCGCCGACAAGTGGGACGACAACTGAGCGGCACCTCGCCGATACCGATGCGGATCTGACCGGGCAGACGCGGTCGGATCCGCATCGTTCCTGACCGCCCACCTCAGAGCCAGCGGATGCCCGCGCCGTGCTGGTGGGTGAGGGCGACGGCCTGGCCGTCGACGCCGAGCACGAAGGACAGCCGGTCGTCCGGCGGCGCCGTCGCGCTCGCGGTGACGCCGGGCAGGACGTCGCCGAGCTCGTTGCTGACCCAGTGGCAGCGGCCCGCGGCGACGAGCCCGAGCATCCGCTCCACGAGTGCCTCCCGGCCGGCGCGGTCCAGGTACATCGCGACGGCGCTGTGGAAGACCACCACCGAGCCATGCTCGGACGCCTCCGCCACCTGGTCGTCGACCAGCTCGAGCAGGTCGCCCTGCGTGATCCGCGGCGGGTCGGCCCGCGCGATCGCCACCGCGGCCCGCAGGCGCTCGCGCCGCTCCTCCTGCTCGGGCCACACGCACGTCTCGAGCCAGGCGACCGCTGCGTCGTCGCGCACGTCGACCGGGGAGATGTCGACCCCGGCCCGCCACGCGACGGGGAGCGGGGCCGTCGGCACCGGCACGGGCCTTCGGTGGCCGTGGTGAGCGTCGGCCCGCCGCTGCCCGCCAGCGTGCCGAGCGGCGGCCAGGCGTAGTCGTAACGGTCCGGGAAGAGGCAGAGGCCCGCGCTCGTGCCGAGCTCGAGCAGGGCGAGCGGCCCGGCCTCCGCCGCGATCCGGGCCAGCGCGGGCACCAGCGTCGCCAGCCGCCCGACCTCGTTCGTCTGCGTGCGGCGCTCGAGGATCGTCCGCCGGATCGTCCCGTCGTCGTCGAGCAGCGCCGCTCGCAGCCCCGCGTACGGTCCGGGTGCCGCGACCCCGTGCCAGCGCGCGGCGGCGAAGACGAGGCCCGGCTGCTGCTTGCCGCGGGGGAGCGTCGCGATCCAGCCGAGGACCTCGGGGTCGTCGGCCACGCCCCGGGACCACGCCTCGAAGCACGCCGACTGGCCGCGCGTGGACACGGCGAAGCCGCGGTAGTGCCGGGCGACGGACGCGAGGTCGGTCATGAGGGCACGCTAGCCAAGCCTCCGCCCGACCGCGCCCGGGCCCGGGTCAGGCGACGGGCGCGGCCAGCTCGGGTTCCGCGGCGACCGGGACCCGGCCGCTGACCGCGACGCGCGAGGCGCCCGGCACCGGCAGGATCCACACGCTGCTGCCCTCGGCCAGGTCCTTGCGGGCCGCGTCCGCTCTGGTCAGCGTGACCAGCACCGGGGCCCGCTCCCCGCTGACCGCGACCTCGAGGCGCACCTCGAACCCCACCCGCGTGAGCCGCTCGACCCGCCCGGCGACGGCGTCGCCGAAGGGGTGCGTCTCGACCTCGAGGTCGTGCGGGCGGATGAGGTGGCCCTGCAGCGTCGTCACCGGGCCGAGGAAGCTCATCACGAACTCGCCGGCCGGGTGGTCGTAGAGCTCGTCGGGCGTGCCCTCCTGCTCCAGCCGCCCGTTGTTGATCACGACGATCCGGTCGGCGACCTCGAGGGCCTCCTCCTGGTCGTGCGTCACGAAGACGGTCGTCACGTGCACCTCGTCGTGCAGGCGCCGCAGCCAGTCGCGCAGCTCCTTGCGGACCTTGGCGTCGAGCGCCCCGAAGGGCTCGTCGAGCAGCAGCACGGTCGGCTCGATCGCGAGGGCCCGGGCGAGCGCCATGCGCTGCCGCTGCCCGCCGGACAGCTGGGCGGGCAGCCGGTCGGCGAACTGGGCGAGGTGCACGAGCTCGAGCATCTCCTGCGTACGGGCGCGCACCTCGGCCTTGGGCCGCTTCCTGATCTTGAGCCCGAAGCCGACGTTGTCGGCGACGCTCATGTGCCGGAAGGCGGCGTAGTGCTGGAAGACGAAGCCGACGTTGCGCTTGCGGGCGGGCAGCCGGGTAGCG
This sequence comes from Microlunatus spumicola, assembly GCF_039536445.1. Classification (NCBI taxonomy): domain Bacteria; kingdom Bacillati; phylum Actinomycetota; class Actinomycetes; order Propionibacteriales; family Propionibacteriaceae; genus Microlunatus; species Microlunatus spumicola. The sequence continues at coordinate 309,337 of NZ_BAAAYR010000005.1, forward strand.
TCCACGCCCTCGATCTCCACGGAGCCGGTGTCGGCCAGCTCGAGGCCCGCGATGATCCGCAGCAGCGTGGACTTGCCGCCGCCGCTCGGACCGAGCAGGGCGGTCAGCTGGCCGCTCGGCAGGTCGAGGTCGATGTCGGTGAGCGCCGCGAAGTCGCCGAACGACTTGTTGACGCCGCTGATCCTGATGCTCACTTCTTGATCACCTGTCGTGCTCCTGGGGACGCAGGCTGGACACGACGACCAGCGCGATGACGGCGAGGAGGGCCAGGACGAAGGCGGCCGCGTACGCCGCCGTCTCGTTGTCCGCCCCGAACTGGGAGTAGCGCTCCTCGACGAGCAGCGTGGCCGTCTGGGTCCGCAGGGCGACGCCGCCCGAGACCACCTTGACGGCCCCGTACTCGCCGAGCGAGCGGGCCAGGCTGAGGACGACGCCGTAGAGCAGGGCCCAGCGGATGGCGGGCAGCGTGATCCGCAGGAACGTCTGCAGCGCGGAGGCGCCGAGGCTGCTCGCCGCCTGCTCCTGCTCGGTGCCGATCTCGTGCAGCACCGGGACGACCTCGCGGATGACCAGCGGCAGGCTGACGAACGCGGTGGCCATGATCATGCCGGGCTGCGCGTAGATCACCTGCAGCCCCAGCGACTCCAGCGTGGGCCCGAACCAGCCGGTACGCCCGGAGTAGACGAGCAGCAGCGCGAGGCCGACGACGACGGGCGAGACGGACAGGGGCAGGTCGATCAGCGCCGAGAGCGCGCGGCGGCCCGGGAACTCGTAGCGGACGAGCAGCAGCGAGATCCCGACGCCGAAGATCGTGTTGATCACCACGGCCCAGAAGGCGTTGGCGACGGTCAGCTCGAAGGCGAAGAGGACCTCGGGCTGGCCGAGGGCCTCCAGCACGGGGGACAGGCCCCGCTCGAAGGTCTTCACGCCGACGATGACGACCGGCCAGATCACCAGCAGCGCGAGGTAGACGATCACCGCGATCCGCAGGGGCCAGCGCAGCAGCGACGGCCGGCGGACCGTACGCACGCGGGTGCCGCCGGTGGCGGCGGGTACGGCGGCCCGGTCAGCCATGCCGCGCCACCCGCCGGGAGACGATCTCGAGCCCGACGATCACGACGAGCGCGACGACGAGCAGCAGCGACGCCACCGCGGCAGCCGCGGTCAGCTGGTCGCCCTCGATGAAGGACAGGATCCGGACGCTGGCCACCTCGGTGGAGTAGGGCAGGTTGCCCGACAGCAGGACGAGGGAGCCGTACTCGCTGATGGCGCGCGCGAAGGCGAGGGCCGCGCCGGAGGTGATGGCGGGCACGAGGCTCGGCAGGATCACCATCCGGAACACGGTGAAGCGGCTCGCGCCGAGGGACGCCGCCGCCTCCTCGACCTCCGGCTCGATCTCCATCAGCACCGGCTGGACCGTGCGGACGACGAAGGGCAGCGTGACGAACAGGAACGCCAGCGTCACCGCGTGCGAGGTGTTGGCCCACTGCAGGCCGAGCGGGGAGTTCGCGCCGTAGAGGCTGAGCAGCACGAGCCCGGCGACGATCGTCGGCAGCGCGAACGGGATGTCGATGACGACCTCGAGGACGCGCTTGCCGACGAAGGAGTCGCGGACCAGCACCCACGCGATCGCCGTGCCCGTGACGATGTCGATCGCGGTCACCAGCACCGCGTGCCCGACCGTCAGCTGCAGCGCCGCGACGGTCTGCGGGCTGGTGAGGGCGGCGGCGTAGGCGCTCCAGCCGCCGCGGGTCGCCTGGACGACGACCGCCACGAGCGGGATGAGCACGAGGAGGCTGAACCACAGCATCGCCACGCCCAGGCCGAGCCCGGAGGCGCGGGTGAGCGTGCTGCGGCGACGCCGACCAGAGGGGGCCCGGCCGGGCGAGGGGGAGTCCTCGGACGCCGCCGTGCCCGCCAGCGCCGAGGTGACGGCGGTCGTCACGGTCCTACTGGCTCTTGCCCGTGGCCTGCTGGACCTGGGGGACGATCCCGGTCTTGTCCTCGAAGAACTTCGTGTTGACCGACTCCCAGCCGCCGAGGTCGGCGATCGTGGTCAGCTTGGCCGGCGTGGGGAAGGGCTGGGCCGGGTCGTTGGCGCCCTCGACCGTGCCGGTCGGGGTGCCCTTGACGACGGGACGGAACCCCTTGGCGGCGAACTCGGCCTGCCCGTCCGCGGACAGCACGAAGTCGAGGTAGTCCTTCGCCTTCGGGGTGGCCTTGGTCGTGACGGCGGCCGGGTTCTCTATGAGCACCGTCTCGTCGGGGACGACGTAGTCGAAGTCCTCGCCCGACTGGCGGGCCAGGATCGCCTCGTTCTCGTAGCTGATCAGCGCGTCGGCGTCGCCGTCGAGGAAGGCGTTCGTCGCGTCGCGGCCGCTGCCCGGCAGGGACTGCACGTGGCTGAAGAACTGGGTGAGGTAGTCCTTCGCCTGCGCCGGCGTGCCGCCGTCGGAGATCGTGTGCTGGTAGGCCGCGAGGGTGTTCCAGCGGGCGGAGCCCGAGGAGGCCGGGTTCGGCGTGATGATCTTGATGCCCGGCTTGATCAGGTCGTCCCAGCCCTTGATGCCCTTGGGGTTGCCCTTGCGGACGGCGATGACGACGACCGAGTCGGCGACCATGCCCTTGGTGGGCCCCGCGTTCCAGCTGGTGTCGACGAGGCCGGCCTTGACCAGGCGGGTCACGTCGGGCTCCAGGGAGAAGCTCACGTAGTCGGCGGCGAGGCCGTTCACGACCGCGCGGCTCTGGTCGCCCGAGGGGCCGTACGCCTCCTCGAACGTGACGCCCTGGCCCGCCGGGCTCGCCTGGAACTTCTTCTCGATCGCGCCGTTCGCCTCCTTGGGCACCGAGTACCCGACGAGGTGGATCACCGCGCCACCCGCGCCGGAGCTGCCCGAGCCGGCGTCGCCCGAGCCGGTGGCGGACCCGCCCACGCAGCCGGCCAGCAGGAGGGACGACACGGCAGCGGTCGCGACGGCGGCGACGCCCCGGGTGTGCAGACGGCGGAGGAGCGGGACGGTCACGGTGGAGCCTGTTCTCTGGAGCGGCGCGGCAGTTTGCCTAGCGGTCGACTAGAGAATGCAGGCTCACTGCGGTTCGGTGAGACTTCTGATCGCATGCTGAGACGTTCGACGGGCCCGAGAACGCCTCACTGAGGCGTCGTGAACCCGAGAACGCCCCCTGAGCCTGTCGAAGGCCGAGCCACGCCCCTTGAGCTTGTCGAAGGGCCCGGAACGGGTCGGCGTTCAGGGGCAGGTAGCAGGAGCCGACCTCTTCGAGGCCCTTCGACAGGCTCAGGGGGCGTTCGCTCAGCCCTTCGACAGGCTCAGGGGGCGTTACGCCTACCTGCTGCTCAGGCGCCCACGAGGCGGGCGAGGGAGGGGCGGGTGAGGGGGCCGTACGTCGCGACGACGAGGGCGGGGCCCTCGAGGACCAGGCCGGCGCGGGTGCCGTCCGGGTCGGGCGTCAGGTCGTGGTGGAGGGTCAGGGCGAGCGGGCCGACGCGGGCGAGCCAGCTCCAGGTCCGGGCCTCGGCGTCGACGGCCGTGACGACGAACGGCACGCGGAGCCCGCCGAGCGCGTGCACCGTGCCCGTGCGGCCCACCGCGAGCCGGGGTCCGTCGGCCTCGACGGAGCGGATCTGCGGCGCCCAGGTCGGCCAGGCCGCGAGGGAGGCGTAGCGCTCCCAGGCGACGTCGGGCCGGGCCGGCCCGGTGACCTCCACGCGTCGTACGGCGCCGCCCACCGGCCCACCTCTCTCTGCTGGCGACCGACGGGCACCCGCGGCGCGTTACCGCCACGTTTCGGCCCCGGGCTGCCCTGAGCCCCGGTCGGTCTCCACCGTAGGCTTCCGCCAACCCGCTCTACGGCGGCCCTGCACGGCGAAGGATCGAGGAGCAGATGAAGGCGAAGACAGTCCTGGTGGCCGCGGTCGCGGGTGGCATCGGATACGTCCTGGGCACGCGCGCCGGACGCGAGAAGTACGAGCAGCTCAAGGCCCGCGCGAACGACCTCGCCCACAGCCAGCAGGCGCAGGACGCCGCGGCGAAGGTGGCCGCCGAGGTCAAGAAGAACACCGGCTCGCTGCCCGACCCGATCGCGAACGTCGTGAACAGCGCGGCGGACGCCGTCGCCGAGGCGCCGAAGCCCGACGCCGCGCCGGGTACGACCTCCGCCACCTCCGCGTGAGCCCGGGCGACCCGGGGACCCGCGAGGTCCGGATCGGCTGCGAGTTCGTCCACTCCTCGGCGTACGACGTCCCGGCCGTGTTCCAGGTCGAGCCCGCGCCCGGCCAGGACGTGGTGGTGCACGACGAGACCTGGACCTCGGTCCCGGACCAGTCGACGCACGTCTACCACGACCTCTACGACAACCTGTGCCGGCGGCTCACGATCCCGGCGGGTCAGTCGACTCTGCAGTACTCGGCGCTGGTGACCGTGCCCGACGCGACCGAGGAGGTCGACGAGAGCGCGGAGGAGCTGGCGCCGGAGGACCTGCCCGACGACGTCCTGATCTTCACCCTGCCCAGCCGCTACTGCCTGCCGGACGTCCTCGGCGCGGAGGCGTGGAACCGCTTCGGTCAGCTGCCGCGGGGCTACACCCGCGTCCAGGCGATCTGCGACTACGTGAACTCCCACCTGACGTTCCAGTACGGGAGCAGCAACGCGCGTAGCACCGCCGCCGACGTGCACGCGGCCGGCTACGGCGTCTGCCGCGACTTCACGCACCTGGCGGTCTCGCTCTGCCGGGCGCTGAACATCCCGGCGCGCTACGTCTTCGGCTACCTGCCGGAGATCGACGTGGCCGTGTCGCCGAGCCCGATGGACTTCGCGGCGTGGATGGAGGTCTACCTCGGGGGCCGCTGGTTCACCTTCGACCCGCGCAACAACGCGCAGCGCAAGGGCAGGGTGCTGATCGGCCGCGGCCGGGACGCGGGCGACGTCGCCATGGCGACGACCTACGGTGCGCCGTGGCTGCAGCGGATGACCGTGGTGGCCGAGGAGGCGGGCGTCCCGCGGGAGGCCGCCCTCGCCTGACCGGTCCCACGAGCGCCGGTAAGCGGAACCCCTCGGGGTGCGGGGGTCGTCCCCCCTCGTGGATCAGCCGACCTGGAGCTGCTCGACGGCCTGGTCGAGCCGGGCGGTGAAGGCGTCGCTACCGATCGGGGCCGACCCCCAGAAGAAGGCGAGCGCCTCGGGGGAGTCGAGGTCCACGACGACGATCTGCACGGTGTCGCCCTGGTAGCTCGTGCGGGCGTCGTAGGCGCGGACCTCCGTGCGGAGCGTCCAGGCCCGGTAGCCGTCGACCGTGGTCTCCTCGTCGACGAGGGTCGTGGTGCCGGAGACGTTGCTGTAGAGCGCCGACGCGACGGTGCACCGCAGCATCAGCTCGGCGGCCGTCCGCGGGTCCTCGAAGCCGTCGGCCACGGAGACGGCGCCCACGGCGTACGAGGCGAACCGGGTCTGGTCCAGCTGGATGTCGGTCTCGCCCAGGTCGTAGGCCCAGGTGAACGCGCTGGCCTGGGGGCCGGGGTCCTGCCAGCCGGGCTGCCGGGGGAAGGACAGGCCGCCGCCGTGCACCCGGTCGTCGCGCTCGTAGTCCTGGCGCGAGAAGGGGTTGCCGACCGGGCACGGCGGTCCGCTCGGGCTGGGGGCTGCGCTGGCGGTCTCGCTCGGGACGGGCGTCGGGTCGACGGCGGAGGGTTCGTCGGGGGTCGGTTCCGCGTTCGGGGAGGCATCGGCGCCGCCTGACGTGACGGAGGGCGCCGGACCTCCGTCGGCGGTCTGCCGGCCGGCGTCCCGGACGACCAGCGCCCCGACGACGACCAGCACCAGCACGGCCGCGACGGCGGCGAGGACGATGCCCCACCGGGCGCGCCCGCGGCGCGGAGACCGTGACTGTGCCCCGCGGTCGGGACCGGGAGGTCCGCCGGGGCTGGTGGAGGTGGTCTCCGCCCAGCTCTGCCCGTCCCAGTAGCGGTAGTGGCCCGGGCGCCCACCCGGGTCGGGATACCAGCCGGACAGGGGCACGCGCTCACGTTAGTGCCGCCGCGCGCCGATGCCCGTCGTCCCGCGCCGGTCCGTCAGGCGGGGACGTTCCGCTCGAGCTCGGCGAGCCAGGCCCGTGCGTTCCCGTCGGAGGGCGCCCGCCACTCCCCGCGCGGGGACAGGGCGCCGCCGGCGACGACCTTCGGGCCGTTGGGGATCGCCGACCGCTTGAATTGGCTCGTGCCGAAGAACCGCTGGCAGAACACGGTCAGCCAGTGCCGGATCGTCGGCAGGTCGTACGCCGTTCGCACCCCGTCGTAGCCGGGCGGCCAGGCGCCCGTCCCGGCGTCGGACCAGGCGTGGGCGGCGAGGAAGGCGATCCGGCTCGGCGGGAAGCCGTAGCGCAGCACGTGGAACAGCGTGAAGTCCTGCAGCGCGTACGGGCCGATCTTGGCCTCCGTGCTCTGCGGCCGCTCGCCCTCGGCGACCGGCACGAGCTCGGGGCTGATCTCCTGGGCCAGGATCGTGCTGAGCACGCGGTTGGTCTCCGCGTCGAACTCGCCGTTGCCGATCGCCCACCGGATCAGGTGCTGGATCAGCGTCTTGGGGACGCCGGCGTTGACGGCGTAGTGCGACATCTGGTCGCCGACGCCGTACGTGCACCAGCCGAGCGCGAGCTCGGACAGGTCGCCGGTGCCGAGCACGATGCCGTTGCGCTGGTTGGCCAGCCGGAAGAGGTAGTCGGTGCGCAGGCCGGCCTGGACGTTCTCGAAGGTCACGTCGTAGACCGGGTGCCCGTCGGCGAACGGGTGGTCCATGTCGTGGAGCATCTTCTCGGCGGCCGGGCGGATGTCGAGCTCGGCGAAGGTCGTCCCGAGCGCGAGCGACAGGTGGGTCGCGCTGTCCTTCGTCGCCGCGCTCGTCGCGAACCCCGGCATCGTGAACGTGAGGATGTCGGTCCGCGGCCGCCCGAGCCGGTCCATCGCCTTCGCGGCGACCATCAGTGCGTGGGTGGAGTCGAGCCCGCCCGAGACGCCGATGACGATCCGCGGGTTGCCGATCGCGACGAGGCGCTGGGTGAGGGCCGTGACCTGGATGTTGTACGCCTCGTAGCAGTCGAGGGCCAGCCGGTCGGCGTCGTCGGGCACGAACGGGAACCGGTCCAGGCTCCGCCGCAGCCCGAGGTCGACGCGCGGCGGGTCGAGCGTGAAGGTGACCGTGCGGAAGTCGCCGGCCCTGGCCGCGAGGGTGCGCCGGTTGTCGTCGAACGTGCCCTGCCGGACCCGTTCCTGCCGGAGCCGGAGCAGGTCGACGTCGGCCACGGCCCGGCGCGGCCCGTCGGGGAAGCGGTCGGTCTCGGCCAGCAGCTGGCCCAGCTCGTAGACCATCGTCTGGCCGTCCCACGACAGGTCGGTGCTCGACTCGCCCGGGCCGGCCGCCGTGTAGACGTACGCGGCGAGGCAGCGCGAGGACTGGGACCGGACCAGCAGGCGGCGGTCCTCCGCCCGGCCGACCGTGATCGGGCTGCCGGAGAGGTTCAGCAGCAGCGTGGCGCCGGCCAGGGCGGCCTCCGCGCTCGGGGCGACGGGCACCCACAGGTCTTCGCACACCTCGACGTGGAACGTCAGGCCCGGCACGTCGGAGGCGGTGAAGAGCAGGTCGGGCCCGAGCGGCACGGTCTGGCCCGCCAGCGTCGTCGACGCCCCGCGACGGTCGTCGCCGGGCGCGAAGTGCCGGCGCTCGTAGAACTCGCGGTAGGTCGGCAGGTAGGACTTCGGCGCCACGCCCAGCACGACGCCGCGGTGGATCACGACGGCGCAGTTCAGCAGCCGGTTGCCGTGGCGCAGCGGGGCGCCGACGACGCAGACGGTCGTCAGGTCGACCGAGGCCGCGACGAGGTCGGCGACGGCCACCTCCACCTCGTCGAGCACCGCCTCCTGCAGCAGCAGGTCCTCGATCGAGTAGCCCGTCAGCGCGAGCTCGGGGAAGACGGCGACCCCCACGCCCTCGTCCGCGCACGCCCGCAGCAGCTCGGCGACGGAGGCCGCGTTCACCCGGGGCTCCGCGATGGCGACGGCCGGCACGCACGCGGCGACGCGGACGAACCCCTGGTCGTAGATCGAGGCGAATTCCACGGCCCCAGTCTCTCAGCCGCGCCCCCGGTCGACGGTTCGGCGGTCGGGGGACTCGGCGTGCGGCGGTTCGTGAGGGTGCGGGCGGGTAGAGGGAAGACCTGGGTGTCGTGCGGCAGGAGGGTGGGACGGCGTGAGGCTGAAGAAGGACTACCTCGGGGCGGTGTCGGAGCGGGTCCTGTCGAGCCGGTCCGTCGACGTGAACCCGTCGTTGATGTGCGAGGCGTGCGTGGACGTCCTGCCGGTCGACGGCGCCGGCATCAGCCTGGTGCAGAAGTCGCTCCGCGTGCCGCTCGGCTGGAGCAGCCCGGCGGTCGGGGTCGCCGAGCGGGCGCAGACGACGGTGGGCACCGGGCCCTGCCTCTCGGCCGCGGAGGCCGGTTCCGCCCTGGCCGCCGGCGAGCGGGTGATCGCCGACCGGTGGCCCGTCTACTGGGGCGAGCTGCAGCGCCTCACCTCGTTCCGGTCGGTCGCCTCGATCCCGCTGAGCGTCGGCGACGACGCACCGTTCGGGGCGCTGGACCTCTACGCGGACGAGGCCGGTCTCACGCCGACGCTGGCCCTGCCCGACCTCACCGCGAGCGTGGCCGAGCCGATCGCCGTGATGCTGTCCGGGGCGTTCGCCCGGCTCTACGACGAGGAGGTCGGGGTGCCGGACTGGCTGACGGAGGACCCTGCCGTCGGACGCGTCGCCGTCTGGACCGCGGTCGGCATGGTCGTGGGCAGCTCCGAGCAGGACGACCTGGACGCGCTGGCCACGCTGCGCGGCTGGGCCTACAGCCACGGCCTCAGCCTGGACGAGGTGGCCGACCGTCTAGTCGAGCGCGACCTGCCTGTCGAGGCGGTCCTCGGCGACAGCTGAGCGCGGCGTCAGAGCGCGGCGGCGACGCCCTGCGGCCCGAGCACGCCGAGCAGCGCCAGGGCCTCGCCGTCATGGGAGCCGACGGCCGCGCTGTAGAGGACCAGGTGCTGGTCGCGCTCGTCGAGCGCCAGCGCGTCGCAGTCGACGGTGACGGGGCCGACGACCGGGTGGTGGAAGGTCTTGCGCAGCGTCGGCGGCGCCTGGACGTCGTGCTGTTCCCAGAGCCGGGCGAACGTGTCGCTGCCCGTACGGAGGTCGTGGACGAGCCGGGCCACGACCGGGTCGGTCGGGTAGCGGGCGGCGGTGGTGCGCAGCTGCACCACGACGTCGTGCTGGAACTCGCTCGGGTCGGAGACGCCGTAGAGGCCGGCGGCCGAGCGGGTGGACCCCAGGAACGCCCGGCGGGCGAGGTTCCGGTCGTCGGGGTGGAGCGGGCCGAAGTCCTCCATGAGGGCGGCGGCGAGGTCGTTCCAGGCCAGGACCTCGAACGCGGCCGAGACGACGAAGCCGGCCGTCTGCGGCAGCCGTTCGAGCAGGGCCAGGATGCTCGGCCGGACGTCGCGCCGGTGCAGCCCGGTGCGGCTCGGGGCCGTGCCCGCCAGCAGGTGCAGGTGGGCGGACTCGGCCGCGGTCAGGCGCAGGGCGTCCGCGATCCCGGCCAGGACCTCGCCGGACGGTCGTGGCGCCCGCCCCTGCTCGAGACGCACGTAGTACTCGATGGAGATGTGGGCGAGGACCGCCACCTCCTCGCGCCGCAGCCCGGAGGTCCTGCGGCGCGTGCCGGAGGGCAGGCCGACGTCCTCCGGCCGCAGCCGCTCCCGCCGGCTGCGGAGGAACGTCCCGAGCTCGACCCTGTCCACGTCCCCAGTCTGGCCGCTGCCGGCGGCGCCAGCCTGGTACCGCTCGTACCTGGTTGGGGCCGGTCGCGCGAACCACGCTTCGAGCATGACCACCACACCGACCACCTCCTCCGCCACCTCCTCGACCTCCGACCTCCGACGCGCGCCCCTCGGCCTCCTGGCCGGCAAGGTGGTGCTGATCACCGGCGCGAGCCGGGGGATCGGCGCGGCCGCCGCACACCTCTTCGCCGCCGAGGGGGCGTCGGTGGTGCTCGCCGCCCGCGGGGTGGACGCCCTCGACCGCGTCGTCGCCGAGGTCCGGGCCTCGGGCGGGACGGCGGACGCCGTCGGCCTGGACCTGGCCGACCCGGAGAGCATCCGGCGGGCCGTCGACCAGGTCGACGCGCTGCACGGGCGTCTGGACGGGGCCTTCAACAACGGCGCCGTCATCCAGCAGCCGGGCCCGCTCGAGACCACGAGCGAGGAGGACGTCGACCGGCAGTTCGTCGTGAACTTCCGCGCGCACTGGACCGCCATGAACGCCGAGCTCGCGCTCATGCGCCGGACCGGCGGCGGCGCGATCGTCAACACGTCGAGCATCGGCAGCCGGCGGGCGAACCCGGCGCTGCCCGCGTACGGGGCCATGAAGCGCGCGCTCAACAGCATCACCGAGACCGCGGCCGTCACCTGGGCGCCCTACGGCGTCCGCGTCAACGGCATCACGCCGGGCGGCACCGCCACGGAGATGATCGACGCCTGGGAGGCGGCGACCCCGGGCATCGTCGACGCGATCAACGCCTCCGTCCCCCTCGGCCGGATGGCCGAGCCCCGCGAGGTCGCCGAGGTCGCGGCCTGGCTGCTCAGCGACCGCGCGTCGATGGTGACGGGCGCGATCATCCCCGTCGACGGGGGTGCGGGTGCCTGAGCCGTACGGGGTCCCGCCCCGCTAGCCTGCCGAGATGCCTGACTCCGTCTCCGGCGAGGTCGCCGAGGGCTTCGGCCCGGTGGCCGACGCGTTCCTCCGGAACTTCGACGACCCGGGCGAGGACGCGGCCGCGGTGACCGTGCTCCACGACGGTGTCGTGGTGGCGGACCTGTGGGGCGGGACCGACGTCGTGCTCGGCCGCCCCATGCCGGACGACGCGCTGATGATGGTGGCGTCGTGCAGCAAGGGCATCACGGCGACCGTGCTGGCCGTGCTCGTGGAGCGCGGCGAGGTGGACCCGGACGCCCTCGTCACGCGCTACTGGCCGGAGTTCGCGGCGGGCGGCAAGGCCGGCACCACCGTCGGGATGGTCGCGGCGCACCTGGCGGGCCTGCCGTACCCGCCGCTCGGCACCGGCCTCAAGGGGCTCGACCTGCACCGCGGGCCCGCCGTCGCGGAGGCCTTCGCCCGGGCGAACCCGCTGTGGGAGCCGGGCCTCGCGATGGCCTACCACCCGGTCAGCTACGGCACCCTGCTCGACGAGATCGTGCGGCGGGCGACCGGTTCGTCGATCAGCGAGCACCTCCGGGTGCTCGTCGCCGAGCCGCTCGGCCTGGACATGTGGATCGGCCTGCCGTCCCGCCTCGACGGTCGCGTCATCCCCGGCCGCTGGGAGGACGTCGGCCCCATGGCCCCCGACGCCGGGACGGCCCCCGAGCCGGGCTCGTACGCGGAGCAGCGCCAGCGGTTCCTGGCCGAGAACCCGCCGATGGACCCGGACTTCGCCGACCTCGAGGAGGTCCGCGCGCACTACGGCGCCGAGCGGCCAGCGGTCGGCGCGATCACCGACGCCCGCTCGCTGGCCACCATGTACGCGGCGACGCTGCAGCCGGTGAACGGCGTGCAGCTCTACTCCGAGGTGACCCGCGCCCGCGTGACGGCGCCCCGGACGGACCACGTCGAGACGCTGGTCGAGAGCGGCACGGCGGGCCCGGACATCCGCTTCGGGCTGGGCTACCAGCTGGCCTCGCCGAGCATGCCGGGCTTCGGGCCGGGCTCGTACGGCCACACCGGCGCGGGCGGTCGGCTGGGGCTGGCCGACCCCGAGCACGGCCTCGGGTTCGGCTACGTCTGCAGCCGGATGCGGAACATCGGCGCGGGCGGGGACCCCCGCTGGAAGCGCCTGACCGACGCCGTCCTCGCCTGCCTCTGAGGAGGGCCCCGGACGGGCCCGCGACCGTAACCTGAGTGTTACGGCGGGGCAGGCACACTGACCCGGTGGACAAGCAGACGGAGTTCGTGCTCCGCGCCATCGAAGAGCGTGACGTGCGGTTCGTCCGGATGTGGTTCACGGACGTCCTGGGCTTCCTGAAGTCGGTCGCCATCGCGCCCGCCGAGCTCGAGGGCGCCTTCGCGGAGGGCATGGGCTTCGACGGTTCGGCCGTCGAGGGCTTCGCCCGGGTCTACGAGTCGGACATGATCGCCCACCCCGACCCGTCGACGTTCCAGATCCTGCCCTGGCGCGACACGAACCCGGCGACGGCGCGGATGTTCTGCGACATCTCGATGCCCGACGGCTCCCCGAGCTACGCCGACCCGCGCTACGTGCTCAAGCGGGCGCTGGGCAAGGCGGCCGACCTCGGCTTCACCTTCTACACGCACCCCGAGGTCGAGTTCTACCTCTTCAAGGACCCGCTGCCGACCAACGAGACGCCGGTCCCGGTCGACCGTTCGGGCTACTTCGACCACACCCCGCAGAGCACCGGCAGCGACTTCCGTCGCAAGGCGATCACGATGCTCGAGCAGATGGGGATCTCGGTCGAGTTCTCCCACCACGAGGCCGGGCCGGGGCAGCAGGAGATCGACCTGCGCTACGCCGACGCGCTGTCGACCGCGGACAACATCATGACGTTCCGGACGGTCGTCAAGGAGGTCGCGCTCAGCCAGGGCATCCACGCCTCCTTCATGCCCAAGCCCGCCACCGACTGGCCGGGCTCGGCGATGCACACGCACATGTCGCTCTTCGAGGGCGACAACAACGCCTTCTACGACGCCAGCGCCGAGAACCACCTGTCCAAGGTCGCACGGCACTTCATCGCCGGGCTGCTGAAGCACGCCGCCGAGATCAGCGCCGTGACCAACCAGTTCGTCAACTCCTACAAGCGGATGGCGGGCGGCGGCGAGGCGCCGAGCTACATCTGCTGGGGCCGCAACAACCGCTCGGCGCTGGTCCGCGTGCCGATGTACAAGCCGAACAAGGCGTCCTCCGCCCGCGTGGAGCTGCGCTCGATCGACTCCGCGGCCAACCCGTACCTGGCCTTCGCCGTCACCCTGGCCGCCGGCCTGGCCGGCATCGAGGGCGAGTACGAGCTGCCGGACGGCGCCGAGGACGACGTGTGGTCGCTCACCGAGCGCGAGCGCCAGGCCCTGGGCATCGAGCCCCTGCCGCGCAACCTCGACGAGGCCATCCGCGCGATGGAGGGCTCCGAGCTGGTCGCCGAGACCCTGGGTGACCACGTCTTCGACTTCTTCCTGCGCAATAAGCGCGCGGAGTTCAACGAGTACCGCCGCCAGGTGACGCCGCAGGAGCTCGAGCGGCTGCTCCCGGTCCTCTAGGACGTCTGACCCGGTACGCCCCCTGAGCCTGTCGAAGGGCCCCGAAGGGGTCGGCCTCCTGCTGAGCCGACCTCTCCGAGGCCCTTCGACGAGCTCAGGGGGCGTTCCTCGTCCGGCCGGCTCCTCGCCGCTGTGCTCGATTCCGCCCCCGAGATGCGCCTCGCCGTCTGCTCCCACGCTCAGACGGGTGCGCCGGGCGCGAACGAGGGGTCGGAACTGAGCACCGGTCGGGCTCAGCCCAGCAGCGGGACCATCTCCGACAGGTCCGCGCGCAGACCCGACGCGGCGATGACGCCGGAGCTCAGAGCCTCGGACCAGGCCGTGCGCCCGGTGCAGAGGCGGAAGAACGTGACGGCGTCGGTCTCGACGACGTTCGGCGGGGTGCCGCGGGTGTGGGTGGGTCCCGGATCAAGGACGCCGCCGCGGACGGCCGAGCACTGCACGGCGGCGTACGGCGGGATGCGCACCTCCACCGAACGTCCGGGGTAGCGGTCGGCCATGATCCCGGCGAGGGTGCGGGACGCGACGCCGAGCGCGGGGCGCACGAGCGGCACGGGCTCGCGTCCCGGGAACGTCCGCGACAGGTCGTCGGCGTGCACCACGAGCTCGACGACCCGGGTGCCGATCAGGTCGGTCGGCGTCACGGGGCCTTCGGCGCTGCTGACCGTCGTGGGCAGGCCCGTTCCCGGGACGACGGTCGCCTCGACCGTGCCGACGATCCCGGCCAGCCGGTCCAGCAGCTCCGCCGGTGAGGTCGCGGCGGCGAGCGCGACCTCGCGGGCCTGGATCCGGGCCGCCCCGGCGGCGTAGCGGGCGACGAGCACGTCGTTCGCGAACGCGGCCTCGGGCGTCGGTCGACGGAGGTCCGCGAGCATCCCGTCCAGGAGCTGGACGAGGTGCGCGAGCAGCGCGTGGACGTCCCAGCCGGGCAGGACCGTGGGGTGCCCGAACGCCTCGGGCCCGAGCTCGGCGAGCCAGTCGTGCACCGCCCAGCCCTGCTCGACGAGGGCCTCGCCCGGCGTCTTCCGCGTACGCGCCACGATCCTCCGCTCCGCTGCCCGTCGGACAGGCTCGGGAACGTACCCGAGGCGCGGGGAACTTACCCGCGCGACCAGCCCCGGCCGACCCACGTCCGTAACATCGCGTCCGTGATGAGGATCGAGACGGCGCAGGGGGCGCTGGCGCGTCGGGGGTTCACCGACGCCGCCGCCGCCGAGCGCCTGCTGGCCTCCTGGTCGCTGCACCAGCTCCAGCTGCTCGGGACCGTCGGGCAGGCCGCCGACCCCGACCTCGCGCTCGCCACGCTCGACCGGCTGAACGACGTCGACGCGAACCTGCTGGACCGCCTGGTCGAGGACCGGCAGCTCGCCGCCCACCTGGTCGCGGTGGTCGGGGCGAGCATGGCGCTGGGCCAGCACCTCGTCTCGCACCCCGAGCTGGTCGACGCCCTGGCCGGACCGCTGAGCCGGACCTCGGCCCCCGACCTGCGGGCCGAGCTGCTGCGCGCGGTGGGGTCCGACCCCGCCGACCCCGCCCCGGTCGCCACGGACCTGGTGGGCGACGGCCTGCGCCTGGCCTACCGGGCCGCCCTGCTGCGGGTCGCCGCCCGCGACCTGTGCGCGCCCGAGCCGATCGAGGCGGTCGACGGGGTGGCCGACGAGCTGTCCGACCTCGCCGACGCGACCCTGGAGGCGGCGCTGTCCATCGCGCGGGCCAAGGTCGGCCCGGAGGCGGCCCAGACGCGCCTCGCGGTGATCGCGCTCGGCAAGACCGGCGCGCAGGAGCTGAACTACCTCAGCGATGTCGACGTCCTCTTCGTCGCCGAGCCGGTGCGCGACGCCGACGGCGAACCGCTCATCCCGACCGACCGCGCCGTCAGCCTGACCACCCGGATGGCCGCGGAGATGACCCGGATCTGCTCGGCCCACACCGCCGCCGGGACGATCTGGGAGGTCGACGCCGCGCTGCGGCCGGAGGGCAAGGCCGGGCAGCTCGTCCGGACGCTCGCGAGCCACCGCGTCTACTACGAGCGCTGGGCCAAGACGTGGGAGTTCCAGGCGATGCTCAAGGCCCGGCCGGCCGCCGGCGACCTGGAGCTCGGGGCCGAGTTCGTCGGCGTCGTCTCCCCGTACGTCTGGCGCGCGGCCGAGCGCGAGGGGTTCGTCCACGACACCCAGGCGATGCGGCGCCGGGTCGTCGCCCACATCCCCGCCCGTGACGCCGGGCGCGAGCTCAAGCTGGGGGAGGGCGGTCTGCGCGACGTCGAGTTCTCCGTGCAGATGCTCCAGCTCGTGCACGGCCGGGTCGACGAGTCGCTGCGCGTACGCGCCACGCTGCCCGCCCTCAAGGTCCTCGTCGAGGGCGGCTACGTCGGCCGCGAGGACGGCAAGACGCTGACGCTGGCGTACCGCTTCCTCCGCGTGCTCGAGCACCGCATCCAGCTCTTCCGGCTGCGGCGGACGCACGTGCTGCCGGAGGCCGAGGAGGACCTGCGCCGGATCGGGCGCTCGCTCGGCTACCCGGAACCGGTGACCGAGCTGCTCTCCACCTGGCGGCACGTGGCGGCCGCCGTCCGCCGCCTGCACGAACGGCTCTACTACTCGCCGCTGCTCGAGGCGGTCGCCCGCATCCCCACCAGCGAGCTGCGGCTGACGACGCGCTCGGCGGAGGACCGGCTGCAGGCGCTGGGCTACGACGACCCCGCGGCCGCGCTGCGCCACATCGCGGCGCTCAGCCAGGGCGTGACCCGGCAGGCGGGCATCCAGCGCCAGCTGCTCCCGGCGATGCTCGGATGGTTCGCCGAGGCGCCGAACCCCGACGCCGGCCTGTTCGCGTTCCGGCAGGTGTCCGAGGCGCTCGGCTCGACCCCGTGGTACCTCCGCGCGTTGCGCGACGAGGGCGCGATGGCGGAACGTCTGGCCCGGATCCTGGCCAGCAGCCGCTACGCGGTCTCGCTGCTGACGCGGGCGCCGCAGACCGTGCAGATGCTCGCCTCGGAGTCGCGGCTGCAGCCCCGCCCGCTGGCCGAGGTCCGCAGCGAGATGCTCGCCGCCGCGCGCCGCCAGTCCGACAGCGCGGCCGCGGTCGAGGCGGTGCGCGCCATCCGGCGGCGCGAGCTGTTCCGCGTCGCCGCGGCGGACGTGCTCGGCGAGATCGACGTGCTCGAGGTCGGCGAGGCGCTGACCGACGTGACGTCGGCGACGATCGACGCCGCGCTGGAGATCGTGCGCGCCGGCTCCGACGTCCAGCCGGTGCCGCGGATCGCCGTCATCGCCATGGGCCGCTGGGGCGGGCGAGAGCTCTCGTACGCCTCCGACGCGGACGCGATGTTCGTGATGGCGGACGTCGTCGCGGGCGAGCAGGCGAGCGACCCGACGAAGACCGCCGCCGCGGTGATCGCGCTGCTGCGCAAGCTGTTGAGCCGCCCGGGCGCGGACCCCGCGCTCTCCGTCGACGCCGACCTGCGGCCCGAGGGCAAGGGTGGCGCGCTCATCCGCTCGCTCGCCGCCTACCGGAACTACTACCAGCGCTGGTCCTCGACCTGGGAGCTGCAGGCCCTCGTCCGGGCCGACGCGCTGGCCGGCGACCCCGAGGTCGGCGGTGGGCTGATGGCCGAGATCGACCGGCGCCGCTGGCCCGAGGGCGGGCTCACCGACGCCCAGCTCGTCGAGATCCGCAAGCTCAAGGCCCGCGTCGAGGCCGAGCGGCTGCCGCGCGGCGCCGACCCGGAACGCCACACCAAGCTCGGCCCGGGCGGTCTCGCCGACGTCGAGTGGACGGTGCAGACCCTCCAGCTGCAGCACGCGCACCGGGTGCCCGAGCTGCGGTCGACCCGCACGATGGTGGCGCTCCGGGCGGCACGCGAGGCCGGCCTGATCGATGGGCTCGACGCCGGCCAGCTCGAGGAGGCGTGGCTCCTCGCCAGCCGGATCCGGAACTCGATCATGCTCATGCGCGGCCGCGCCTCGGACTCGATCCCCTCGGACACCCGCGAGCTCGCGTCGCTGGCCGAGCTGCTCGGCTACGGGCCGGGGGAGTCGTCGCACCTGCTGGCCGACTACCGGCGCGTGACCCGGCGTGCGCGGGCGGTCGTGGACCGCGTCTTCTGGGGTCTGGGCTGAGGTCGGCGGCCGGCTCCCCGACCCTCCGCGGGCCCGACGTATAGGCCGCCCAACGAACGAGGAAGCACCAGGAGTAACTTCCCGTCCGACATGAGGGAGCCCCAGGCTCCCCCGGGTGCGAGCGGAAGGTGCCGACGATGACATCACCAGCGCAGGCGGAGGAGAGGCCCGTACGGAGCCTCGTCCCGGTGCGGATGGACAAGATGCCGTGGTCCAGGTTCCACTGGATGGTCATCTTCGGGCTCGGCACCGCCTGGATCCTCGACGGCCTGGAGATCCAGATCGTCGCCTCCGCGGGCTACGCCAAGGACCTCGGGATGTCCGACGCCCAGGTCGGCTTCACGGCCACGGTGTACCTGCTCGGCCAGGTCGCCGGAGCCCTGTTCTTCGGCCGGCTGACCGACAAGCTCGGGCGCAAGCGGCTCTTCATCATCACGCTGCTCGTCTACCTGATCGGGTCGGGCGTCGCCGGGCTGTCGCCCAACATGGGCTTCCTCTGGGTCTTCCGGTTCATCGCCGGCATGGGCATCGGCGGTGAGTACTCGGCGATCAACTCCGCCATCGACGAGCTGATGCCCGGCAAGTACCGCGGCCGGGTCGACCTGGCCATCAACGGCACCTACTGGGGCGGGGCCGTGCTCGGCTCGCTGGGCAGCTTCTACCTGCTCGACACCGACCGCTTCGCCGAGAACATCGGCTGGCGCATCGCGTTCTTCATCGGCCCGGTCCTCGGCCTGTTCATCATCTACCTGCGCCGCCACATCCC
Source organism: Microlunatus spumicola (assembly GCF_039536445.1). Taxonomy (NCBI): domain Bacteria; kingdom Bacillati; phylum Actinomycetota; class Actinomycetes; order Propionibacteriales; family Propionibacteriaceae; genus Microlunatus; species Microlunatus spumicola. The sequence continues at coordinate 327,585 of NZ_BAAAYR010000005.1, forward strand.
GGAGAGCCCGCGGTGGCTCGTCACGCACGGCCGCGGCGAGGAGGCCGAGCGCATCGTCTCCGGCATCGAGCAGTCGGTGCGCGATCGCGGGCAGCAGCTGCCCCACCTCGAGGAGTCGCAGGGCTGGTGGATCAAGGCGCACGAGGGCGTGACGTTCAAGCAGCTGCGCTACGTGTTCTTCAAGCTCTACCCGACCCGTACGGTCCTCGGCCTGACGCTGATGATCACGCAGTCGTTCCTCTACAACGCGATCTTCTTCACGTCGTCGCTGGTGCTGCAGAACTTCTACGGCAAGACGTCGTCGAGCGCGGCGCTCTACTTCTTCCCTTTCGCGATCGGCAACCTGCTCGGGCCGCTGCTGCTCGGCCGGTTCTTCGACACCATCGGGCGCCGCAAGATGATCGGCGGCTCGTACAGCATCGCGGCGGCCGTGCTGTTCGTCTCGGCGCTGCTCTTCCAGGCCGACCTGCTCTCGGCGGGGACGCACACCGCGCTCTGGTGCCTGTCGTTCTTCTTCGCCTCCGCCGGTGCGTCCGCGGGCTACCTGACCGTGTCGGAGATCTTCCCGCTCGAGGTGCGCGGGCAGGCGATCTCGTACTTCTTCTCGATCGCCCAGATCTTCGGCTCGATCGGGCCGCTGATCTTCGGCGCCCTCATCGGCGGCGGCAGCGAGCGCGGCCCGCTCACCTGGGGCTACATCGGTGCCTCGCTGATCATGCTGATCGGCGGTCTGGTGGCCTTCAAGTTCGGCGTCGACGCCGAGGGCAAGGCGCTGGAGGACATCGCCCCGCCGCTCAGCACGTACGACGAGCACGGCAACCAGCTGACCAAGCTGCCCGTCTAGACCGGAAGGAGCCGGGAGAATGGCTGCACGTCCCTACACCGTCGTCGTCGGCGTCAGCGCCACGTCGAAGTCGCCCACCGCGCTCGACTGGGGGCGGGCCCAGGCCGGCAGTGACGGCCGGCTCGTCGCGGTCCGGGCCTGGCGCCTGCCCAACCCGCAGGCGACCCCGTCGGGCACCCCGGCCGGCCGGATCTCGCGGGCCGAGGAGATCGAGGCCGAGGCCCGCGCCGCGCTCCAGCGCGACGTGGCCGCGACCCTCGGGGAGGACCACGGCGTCGAGCTCCGGCTCGTGCGCGGCAGCAAGTACGCCGTCCTGCTCAAGGCGGCGGAGGACGCCGACCTGCTCGTGGTCGACGCGCCCCGGCAGCTGCTCGCGGGGCCGATGTTCGCGCACCGGCTGGTCTACGCCGCGTCCTGCCCGGTCGTGGTCATGCCGCCGCACATCTCCGGCGAACCGCCGTCGGTCCTGAGCCGGGTCGCCGGCGCCGTCGGCCGGAACGTCCTCACGGCCGCGGCCACCGCCGGACGTCCGGGTTACCAGCGGCCCCTGTCCCGCTAGCGCGGTCGGAGCTCATGGCTCGTCGGGGTGAGCGGGGTCAGCGACCGCGCTCGAACCAGGCGCCGGTGATGAAGGCGCGGCGGCGGGCCGCACGGAGGGCCTCGCCGTACGCCTCGAGCGTGGCCGCCGCGGTCGTCGACCAGCTGAACCGGGAGGCGTGGGCGGCGGCGTTGGCGCCGAGGCGGACGCGTTCGGCGGGGTGGTCGAGCATCTCGGCGAGGGCGTCGGCCCAGTCGTCGGCGTCGTGGCCCTCGACGAGCCGGCCGGTGTGCCCGTCGTGCACCGCGTGCCGCAAGCCGCCCGCGTCGGTCGCGACCACCGGCCGCCCGCAGGCCTGGGCCTCGAGCGCGACGAGGCCGAAGGACTCGCTGTAGGAGGGGACACCCACCACGTCGGAGACGCAGTAGTAGCGGAACAGCTCCGAGCGCTCCGCGTGCGGACGGAACTCGACGAGGTCGCCGACCCCCAGCTCCGCCGCCAGCGGGGCGAGCGTGCCGGACCAGCCGGCGTCGGGCCCGCTGGCGCTGCCGATCACGATCAGGCGCAGGCGCTCGCGCCGGCGCGGCTCGCGCTCGACGAGGCGGGCGACGGCGCGGATGAGCACGTCGGGCGCCTTGAGCGGCTGGATGCGGCCGACGAAGAGGACCACCTGGACCTCGGGGTCGACGCCGAGCAGCTCGCGCGACTGCTGCTGGTCGCAGGGGTGGAAGGTGTGCAGGTCGACCCCGGGCGGCACCACCGCGATCTTGTCGGGGCTCGCGCCGTACGCGCGGACGAGGTCGGCCGCCTCGTCGGTGGTGTTGGCCGTGAGCGTCTCGGCACCGAAGACGATCTGCGACTCCCCGAGCGCGCGGAGGTCGGGTTCCGTCGGGCCGGCCGCCGGACGCGCGCCGTTCTTGACCCGCGCCATCGTGTGCATCGTGTGGACGAGCGGCAGCCCGTGGCTGCGGCGCAGGGCGAGGCCGGCCATCCCGGACAGCCAGTAGTGGCTGTGCACGAGGTCGTACGCCGACGCCCGCGACTCCAGCCGCGCGGCGAACTCGGGCACGAGGTCGGGGAGCTGCTCCTTCGCCACGACCGCGCGGGGTCCGGCGGGGACGTGGACGACGCGGAGGTTCTCGCTGACCTCGACGACCTCGGCCGGGGCGGTCCCGTCGTCGCGGGTGAAGACGTCGACGTGCAGGCCGCGCTCGCCGAGGCGGCGGGCGACCTCGTTGACGTAGACGTTGAGCCCGCCGGCGTCGCCGACGCCCGGCACAGCCAGCGGTGAGGTGTGGAGGCTGATCATGGCGACGCGCCGCGGGTAGTCGACGGACACGTCCACGCCGTCGGTTCCCGTCTGTCCGCCGGTCGGGGACCGGGTCGTCGCGCCGCGGGGTGCCCCGTGGCCTGCCGTGCTCAGCCTAACGGCCCGCTGACCAGCAGCAGCGCCGCGAGGGCCAGCACCAGACCGACGACCTGCAGGGGCCGCAGCCGCTCCCGGTCGACGGCCAGGGCGAGCAGCACCGTCGTCACCGGGTAGAGCGCGGCGAGCGGGGCGACGAGGCTCAGGTCGCCGTACCGGGTGGCGACCAGGTAGAGCGCGTTGGCCGTCATGTCGAAGGGCCCGGCGACCGCCGTCCAGACCAGGGACCAGCCGCGGGGCCAGCTCCCGCCCCCCGCGTCCCTGCTCCGGGCCCGGGCGACGAGGACCAGGAGGCCGGTGAGGACGAGGGCGGCGAGCTGGGCGCTGCCGACCGGCCACAGCCCGGCGTCGCCACCGGCCGCGACGTTCGCGCGGGCGAGGAGGACGAAGAAGAGCGCGAACCCGACCCCGGCCAGGACGGCCTGCCCGACGAGCCGGCCGGTGACGACCGAGACCACGCCCGGCCGCGGGGGAGCGAGGCTGACCAGCGCGATGGCGACGAGCGCGCACGTCACTCCGGCCAGCGCCACCGGGCTCGGACGCTCGCCGGAGGCCAGGCCGACGACGACCGGGATCGCCGCGGAGGTCACCGACGCCACGGGCGCGACCACCGTCATCGCCCCGGCCGACAGCGCGCGGTAGAAGACGATCACCCCGACGGCGCCGAAGAGCCCCGCCAGCGCGCCCCAGGCGAGACCGCCGAGGTCCGCGCCCGTGGGCAGGAGGACCAGGTAGAGCGCCAGGAGCGGCAGGCTCGCGAGCTTGCTCAGCCAGACGACCCGCAGCGCGTCGGCCCGCTGCGTCGCCTTGCCGCCGGCGAAGTCGCCGACCCCCCAAACAAGGCCGGAGAGCCCGGCGAGAACGACGAACAGCACCGGCTCAGGCTAGGGGAGGCGTCGACCGAGAACGTTCCGCTGTCCGACCACCTATGCGGTGGTCAGACGGCGGGAAGTTCAGGAGTGCGGCCGGGGATCGCGGGTACGTAGGAGGAGACAGAAATCCGATCGAGGAGGAACGCGTGGCGAAGTCAGTAGCGACCGTGTGGGTGCCCGTGGACGACATGGACCGGGCGAAGGCCTTCTACGGCGAGACCCTGCGCCTGGAGGTGGGCAAGGAGACGCCCGAGTGGAGCGAGGTCGACGCGGGCAACCTGACCATCGGGCTGAACGCCCGCGAGGGGACCGCGGCGCACGCCGACGGCGGGGCGGTCATCACGTTCACGCCGGAGGGCACCATCGACGACGAGGTCGCGCGCCTGCAGGGCCTCGGCGTCGAGTTCGCCGGCGGCATCAGCGACCACCCGTGGGGCCGCATCGCGCCGTTCAAGGACACCGAGGGCAACGACCTCCAGCTGTACGCGCCGCCGCAGGACTGACGTACGGGATGGTTCGGCCGGAGGGCCGCGGGGCTCCGGCCTCGCGGTCCTTCGCGCGTCCGAGGGGCGGCCGGCGCGTCGGACCCGGCCGCGCCGTGAACGGGGCCTGAACGCCGGGTGTCGTGCTCCGGGCCACGAGATGTCCCCGGTGTAACGTCCGGCCTGTGCTGCCCCTCACACAAATGCAGTCACTCCCGTCCCAGGCGGAGACGTGACCGCGACCGCCGCCCCGTCGGCGCTCGTCACCTCCGCGGACGAGACCCGGGTGCGCTCGCGGCGCGAACCGGGTTCGTGGGGCGCGGTGCTCTACCTGGTGCCCGCGCTGATCGTCTTCGTGGCGTTCTTCTTCTTCCCGCTGGGCCGCTCGGTCTACCTCTCGTTCCAGCGCAGCGACCTCTTCGGCCGGCCGCGCGGCTTCGTCGGGGTGGAGCACTACACGAACCTCTTCACCGACCCGGGCTTCGGCAAGACCCTCCTGGTGACGCTCGGCTTCACGCTGCTGACGGTGATCCCGAGCATCCTGATCGGGCTCGTGCTGGCGCTGCTGCTGCAGGAGCGGATCCGCGCGGTGCGGTTCTTCCGCACCGCCTTCGCGCTGCCGTTCGCCTTCTCCGTGGCCACGGCCGCCGTCGTCTTCGGCGTGATGCTCAACCCGGCCACCGGCGTGATCAACGGCCTGCTCTCGTACGTCGGCGTCGCCCCGGTCGGCTGGCTCACGGAACCCTCGACCGCGCTGCTCGCGGTCGCGGCCACCTCGGTGTGGATGCAGGTCGGCTACAACCTGCTCGTGCTCTCGGCCGGGCTCGGCGCCGTGCCCGACGACGTCCTCGAGGCGGCCCGGCTCGACGGCGCCTCGGGCCTGCGGCTCCAGACCGGGGTGGTGCTGCCGCTGATCAGCCCGCAGCTGTTCTTCCTCGCGGTGACGGGGACCGTGCAGGCGCTGCAGAGCTTCGGCCAGATCCACATCCTGACGCGCGGCGGGCCGGACCGCTCGACCCAGACGCTCGTCTACTCGATCTACGACGTCGCCTTCGCGAACAACAACTCGAACTTCGGCGCCGGCTCGGCGCAGGCCATCGTGCTGCTGATCGTGGTGCTGGCCATCACGGCCTTCCAGTTCGGCTTCCTCCAGCGGAAGGTCTTCTACTCCTGATGGCGACCGTCACCTCTCCTCTGCCCACCGCGGCACGACCCGGGGCGCGGCGTTCCCCGTCCTCGTCCGGGGGTTCCGGCCACCGCCCGCGCGGCGGCCGCGTGCTGAACTACGTGCTCCTGGGCCTGCTCTTCGTCGTGCTGCTGTTCCCCGTCTACTACGGGTTCGTCGGCAGCTTCATGAGCCCGAGCGACATCAACACCTTCCCGCCGCACCTGTGGCCGCTCGGCGGCTTCGTCGCCGAGAACTACGCGAACGCGCTCGAGGTCATCCCGCTCGCCCGGCAGTACCTGAACTCGGCCGCCGTCGCCGTGCTCGTCGTGCTCGGCCAGCTGGTCACGAGCGTGCTGGCGGCGTACGCGCTGGTGTTCCTGCGGCTGCGCGGACGCCGCTTCTGGTTCGCCCTGCTGCTCAGCACGATGATGATCCCCTGGGAGGCGATCATCATCCCGAACTACCTGGCCATGGCCGAGCTCGGGTTGATCAACACCATCGCCGCCCTCGCCCTGCCCTACCTCGCGGCCGGGTTCGGTGTGTTCCTGCTGCGCCAGGCCTTCCTCACCTTCCCGATGGAGCTGCGGGACGCCGCGCGCGTCGACGGGGTGAGCACCTTCGGCTTCCTCTGGCGGATCCTCGTGCCGCTGACCCGCCCGACGATCGCGGCGCTCGGCGTCTGGTCGTTCCTCTCGGCCTGGAACATGTACTTCTGGCCGCTGCTGATCACGCAGGCGCCCGAGAACCAGACCATCCAGATCGGCATCGCCCAGCTGCAGTCGGTCGACGCGAACGACCCCGGCATGGTGCTCGCCGGCGTGGTGCTGGCGCTGCTGCCGACCCTGGCGCTCGTCCTCTTCGGCCAACGCTTCATCGTCCGCGGGCTGACGGCGGGGTCGGGCCGATGAGCGCGCTCACCTCCGCCCGCCCCGTACGTGGTCGCCGCGGCCTCGCGGCCCGCCGGCTGCTCGCCGGGCTCGGCGTCCTGCTGCTCGTGACCGTGGCCGGCTGCGGGGGCAGCCGACCCGAGGGCAACCTCGACGTGCCCGCCGCGGACGCCCTCGAGGCGGCGCCGGGGATCACCAGGGTCACCTTCTGGCACTCCATGGACGCCAGCAACGGCGTGGCGCTGAACAGCCTGGTCGCCAGGTTCAACGCGGCGCACGCCGGCAAGGTCGTCGTCGAGCCGATCTTCCAGGGCGACTACGACACCGCGATCACCAAGTACAAGGCGTCGGTGCAGTCGAGCACGACGCCGTCGATCATCCAGATCTACGACATCGGCACGCAGTTCATGGTCGACTCGCAGGAGGTGGTGCCGATCGCCGGGTTCGCGAAGCGCGACGGCTACGACCTCGGCGCGATCCAGAAGAACATCGCCGGCACCTACACCGTCGGCGGCACCCAGTGGTCGATGCCGCTGAACAGCTCCGTCCCGCTGCTGTACTACAACAAGACCGCCTTCAAGGCGGCCGGACTCGACCCCGACAAGCCCCCGCAGAACCTGGCCGAGATCCGGGCCGCGGCGGAGAAGCTCAGCAAGGTCAACGGCGGGCCGGTCGCGTACGGCTTCGGCGCGGCGATCTACGGCTGGTTCCTGGAGCAGTTCGCCGCCACGAACGGCGAGGAGTTCTGCAACGCCGGGAACGGGCGTACTGGGCAGCGCGTGACCGCGGCGAACATGTCGGGGCCCACGATCACCGAGGCCGTCGAGTGGTGGCAGAAGATGGTCGCCGACGGGCTCGCCGTGAACACCGGGCGGGTGACCAAGGACGCCCAGGACGCGTTCAAGGCCGGGCAGACGGCGATGACGCTGGAGTCGACCGGGCAGGTCAAGGGCTTCACCACGGCCGCCAAGGGCAAGTTCGAGCTCGGGGCCGCGCCCTACCCGGTCGTCTCCGGGACGGAGAAGCCCGGCAACGGCCCGTCCATCGGCGGCGGCAGCCTGTGGATCTCCGGCCCCGGGCACAGCGAGGCGGAGAAGGAGGCGGCCTGGGAGCTGGCGAAGTTCCTCGCGCAGCCCGACTCGCAGGCCGTCTGGCACACGCAGACCGGCTACTTCCCGGTCACCAGCAAGGCGCTCGACGAGCCCGTCGACAAGGAGTTCGTGGCGGCCAACCCGCTGTTCACGGTCGCGATCGACTCGCTGAACAGGACGCAGGTCTCCCCGGCCACGACGGGCTGCGCGGCGGGCCCGATGCCGCAGATGCGCAAGGCGCTCGAGGACGGGCTGGAGCGGGCGCTGATCGGCAAGGACGCGAGGACGTCGCTGGTCAAGGTCCAGGAGAACGTGGCCGAGTCCGTCGCCAGCTACAACGAGTCCGTCGGCGGCTGAGCGGGGGCACCTGACCGGATTCGGTTCGGAGGAACCGGGGTAACTGGCCGCGTACGACGCGGCGACGAGGCGGTGTCGGGCCTGTCCGCGCCTCGAGGAAGTCCTGCCGTGCCCCTGCCCCTCTCCCACCGGCCGTCCGCATGATCGGCATGGGCTCGCTCGGGATGCGGTGGCTGCGCCTGACCCTGCCGCTGCCGTTCGCGGGTGACGCACGCCCGACCCGCCACGACGGGACGCTCCTGCGGGCCTGCCCGCACTGCACCAACGTCGACACCCTCAGCCACCACTGCGCCAACCCGCGCTGCGACTGGGTCGCCTGCACCTGCGGCGCGCTCGTCTACACCCGCCGGCGCCACCGCCACCCCAGCCACGGCAGCGACCGCGACACCTGCCACGACGTCTCCGCCGCGGTCTAGGCCCCTTCGACCGGCGAGTGCGCGCAGAACGCGTGACCCACCGGCGTGTCCCCGCGGTTCGCGCGCACTCGGGAGCGGCATCGCGGTCCGGCTGGTCAGCCGAGCAGGTCGACGACCTCGGCCCAGGTCTCCACGATCGCGGTGACGCCCACGTCGGTGAGCACCTGCCGGCGCTCCTTGCGCTCGGCGGGCTGCACGAACTGCAGGTTGCCGATCGTCGGGATGCCGGCGGCAACCGCGGAGGTCGCGCCCGTGCCCGAGTCCTCGACCGCGACGGCCTCGGTCGCCGGCAGCCCGAGGGCGTGCAGCGCGTAGAGGTAGATCGCGGGGTCCGGCTTGCTCGTCGGGACGGGCAGCGAGTCCTCCGCGCTGAACCGCCGCTCGGGTGGGAACCAGCCGGCCATGCCGGTCACCTCGAAGCACGCGGCGATCCGGTCGTCCGCGCTCGAGCTCACCGCCGCGAGCCCGCGGTGCCCGGCCAGCTCGGTGAGCGGGCCCAGCACGTCGGGGTCGGGCCGGAGCTCCCGGCGCAGGTGCGCGGTCACGGCGACCTTCTCCTGCCGCACCCACTCCTCGAGCTCCGCCGGGGCGGGCGTGGGCAGGCCGTGCTCGCGCGCGAGCGTGGCCAGGACGACGCGGTAGCTCATCCCGGTCACGGCCAGACGCAGCTCCTCCGCGCCGTAGCGGCGGTGCACGCCGTGCTCGGCGAGGAAGCGGTTCGTCACCTCGACCGAGGCGACGAAGGCCGGCTCCTCGGAGGGGAAGAGGTTGCCGTCGGCGTCGCAGAGCACGACCCGGGCCGTGCGCAGCCGGTCGACCTCGGGGGTGGGCACGACGGGGATCCTAGGCTCTGGCCTCAGTCGCTCGGTGCGCCCTCGTAGTCGACGATCTCGTCCACGTTGGCCTTGGAGTGGCTGCTCGGGTCGAAGGCGTAGCCGAGCCACTCCTTGGCGAGGCGCCGGGCCAGCTCCAGGCCGATCACCCGCTCGCCCATGGTCAGGATCTGGCAGTCGTTCGACAGGATCGAGCGCTCCACGCTGAACGAGTCGTGGGCCACCGTCGCGCGGATGCCCTTGACCTTGTTCGCGGCGATGGAGACGCCGATGCCGGTGCCGCAGACGAGGATCGCGCGGTCGGCCTCGCCGGCCATGATCTTGGTCGCCGCGGCGATCGCGACGGACGGGTAGGTGCCCGCCTTGGGGTCGCTCTCGTTCACGCCGAGGTCCTCGACGCTCGCGACGCGGGGGTCCTCGCGGGCGTCCGCCAGGATCGCGTCCTTGTAGTGGTAGCCGGCGCTGTCGCCGCCGAGCAGCAGACGGATGCCGTCAGCCATGGTGAGCCTCTCTTCGTACGTGGTCGGTCCGAGGTGGTCGGGGGTGCCCGGCCGACGTCCAGTCTGGCGCGGTCGGGCGGCGCGGTCGGGCGGGGAGCGGCCGTCAGGCGGGGGAGGACGGGCCGTCGGCGAGGACGTCGCCGATCGCCGTGACGATCAGGGCGAGGGAGATCGCGCCGGGGTCGGGCGTGCCGACGCTGCGCTCGGCGAGCGGGCGGGCCCGGCCGATCTTCGGCGTGAGGGACGCCGTCGCCTGCGCGGCCTCGGTGGCGGTCGTCGCGGCGTCGCGCCACGCCTGCGCGAGCGGGGTCCCGCCGTCGACGGCGCCGACGAGGGCGTCGACGAAGGGGAACAGCGCGTCGAGCATCGTCTTGTCGCCGAGGCTGGCCTTGCTGAACTCCTGCAGCCGGGTCGTGGACGCCTGCACCGCGTGCGCGGCCGCCTCGTCGGTGACCGCGTCCTCGTCGCCCAGCTGCTGCCCGACCCCGTCGAGGAGCAGGCCCCAGAGGATGCCGCTGGTGCCGCCGGCCTTGTCGCCGAAGGCCGAGCCGGCCGCCGCGAGCAGCGACCGGACCCCGGCGCCGGCCTCGGCCGCCGTGTCGGCCGCCTCGGTTGCCGCCTTCGCCCCGCGCGACATGCCGATGCCGTGGTCGCCGTCGCCGGCGACGGCGTCGAGGCGGCCGAGCTCGTCCTTGTGCTCCTCGACGGTCGCGCTGAGGGCGGCGACGGCGCGACGGGCGACCTCGGCGGCCCGACGGGACTCCTCGCTCGCCTCGGCGACCGCGCTCTGCGTGGTCTCGCGGGTGACCTCGCGACGTTCGGTGAACCGGTCGCTGGTCACCGGGGTGCCGCGGCGGTAGGCGGGGGTGTCGGCCGGGGCGGTCCAGAGCTCCTCGAGCTCGTCGTCGAGCCAGGTGACCGAGAGCGAGCACCCGGCCATGTCGAGGCTGGTCACCAGCTCCCCGACCTCGGGCTGCACGAGCGTGACGCCCGCCTTCTCCAGCAGCGGGGCGACGTGGGCGAAGAGGACGAACAGCTCCTCGTACTTCGTCGCACCGAGACCGTTCACGAGCACCGCCGCGCGCCCGTCGGCGTCGGCGGGGCGCTCGGCCAGGACCGTGTCGACCAGCCGGGCCGCGAGGGCCGGGGCCGGCATCCAGGCGTCGGAGGTGATGCCGGGCTCGCCGTGGATCCCGAGCCCGAAGTCCATCTGCCCGGGTTCGACGTGGAAGAGCGGCTCGCCGGCGCCCGGCATGGTGCAGCCGTCGAACGCGACGCCGAAGGAGTACGTGGCGGCGTTGGCCTTGGCCATCACGCGCTCGACCCCGTCGAGGTCGAGGCCGGCCTCGGCGGCCGCGCCCGCGACCTTGTAGACGGTGAACGTGCCGGCGATGCCGCGGCGCTTGGCCTGCTCGTCGGCCGAGGCCGAGGCGATGTCGTCGGTGACCCAGACGATCCGCACGTCGATGCCCTCGGCCTCGAGCCGGTCGGCGGCGACCTTGAAGTTGAGGCGGTCGCCCGCGTAGTTGCCGAAGCCCATCACGAGCCCGGCGCCACCGTGGGCGGCCCTGCAGACCCGGTAGACCTGCTCGGCGGAGGGGGAGGCGAAGAGGTCGCCGAGCACCGCGCCGTCGGCGAAGCCGGTCCCGACCGTGCCGCTGTACGAGGGGTAGTGCCCCGACCCGCCGCCGAGGACCAGGCTGACCTTGCCCTCGAGGGGTCCGCCGGCCCGGACGAAGCCCGAGGCCTCGGGCACCCGCTGGACGTAGGTGGGGTAGGCGGCGGCGAAGCCGACGAGGACGTCGTCCTTGAAGGCGGCGGGGTCGTCGTAGACGTGGGTCATGCGGAGCTCCTGGGACGACGGCGGGACAGGGCGGGTGGAGGTCCCGGGCCCGTGGGCCCGGGACCTCCGGCTCGGACTAGCTGCTCAGCTGGAAGTTGTTCACCTGAGCGGCGTTGTCCTTGTTGATCAGGGTGCAGTCCAGCGCCTGCTTCTCGTCGGGCACCCCCGTCTGACCATTCTTGATGACGCCGTCCAGCTCGGTGATGGCCTTGTTCGTGCCCTCCACGATGGGCTGGAGGACCGTGGCCACCATCTCGCCCTTCTTGACCGCGTCGACCGCGTCCTGGTTGCCGTCGAAGCCCAGCACCTTGACCTGGTCGAGCTTGCCCTTCTCCTTGAGCGCGTTGATCGCGCCCAGGGCCATCTCGTCGTTGCCGGCGATGACGCCCTTGACGTCGGGGTTCTTGCTCAGCAGGGACTCCATCTTCTCCTGGCCCTGCTGGCGGTCCCAGTTGGCGATCTCCATGCCCACGCTCTTCAGGTCGGGGTACTGCGAGATGACCGACTTGTAGCCGTCGGATCGGACCTGCGCGTTGTTGTCGCTGGGCTTGCCGAACAGCTCGACGTAGGTGCCCTTGTAGTCCATGGCCTCGGCCCACGCCTCCGCGCCGAGACCGGCGCCCTGCGCGTTGTTCGACACGATCTGCGCCTTGGCCAGGCCCGTCTTGGAGATCTCGGCGTTGATGAGGACGACCGGGATCTTGGCGTCGACCGCCTTCTGCACGGCCGCGACGCTCTCGTCGGCGCCGGCCGGGTCGAGCAGGATGCCGGCGACCTTGTCGTTGATCGCGGTCTCGATCAGCTGGTTCTGGGTCTCGGGGTCGTTGTTGTTGGCCGACACCGTGGCCTTGTAGCCGAGCTTGGTCACCGCGGCCTGGGCCGTGTCGGCCTCGGCCTTCCAGTACGGGTTGCTCGGGTCGACGGTGATGATCGCGATGGTGCCGCCCGCGGCGCCACCTCCCGCGCTGCCGCTCGCGGAGGCGGCGGGCTGGGCGTCACCGCCACCGCCGCAGGCGGCGAGGGTGACCATGAGGGCGGCGGCGGTCAGCAGGGGACCGCTCCGGCGGAGGTTGAACATCAGTGTTCCTTTCGGTGGCGTACGGGGTGGGTGGGTGGCTGGACGGGGTGATGGAAGGAAGGTCAGCCGGTCTTGGTGGCGCTGCCCTGGCGGACCGCGGCGACGGCTCGGCGGGCGTTGCGGCGCCGGCCGATGATCTGCTGGATCTGGTCGACGGCGACGGCGAGGATGATCACGGCTCCGGTGATCACCTTCTGCCAGAAGGGGGAGACCCCGACGATCACGAGGCCGTTGGCGAGGAAGCCGATGACGAAGGCGCCGATGATCGTGCCGCGCACCGTGCCGCGGCCGCCGGAGAGCGCGGCACCGCCGATGACGACCGCCGCGATGGCGTTCAGCTCGTAGTAGGTGCCGAGGTCGGCGGTGGAGGAGCTGATGTTGGCCATCTGCAGGATCCCGACCACGCCGGCGCACAGCCCGGAGAGGACGTAGATCCGGGTGCGGATCCGCTTCACCGGCACGCCGGAGAGCTGGGCGGCGCGCTCGTTGCTGCCGGTCGCGTACAGCCAGCGTCCGAAGGGCGTGCGGGTCAGCACGATCGAGAAGACGACCGCGAAGAGGATCATCACCCAGGCAGAGATCGGCAGGCCGAGCGGGCGGCTCGCGAAGACCGTGAAGAAGCCGGTGTTGTTGAGGTAGGGCTGCCCGCTGAGCTCGTTGGTGATGTTCTGCCCGTTCAGCAGGACCTCGGTGAGGCCCCGGGCGACGTAGAGCATGCCGAGCGTCGTGATGAAGGGTGCGAGGTTGAGCCGGGCTATCAACAACCCGTTGACCCAGCCCACCAGCATCCCGACCGCGACGGAGAGCACCACGATCACCCAGACCTGGGGGAACATGATCGCCTCGGTCAGCGGGAGGTTCAGCCCGCGGAACAGGGTGCCGGCCACCGCGGCGGTGAGGCCCACCGTGGAGCCGACCGAGAGGTCGATGCCGCCGTTGAGGATCACCAGCAGCATCCCGAGCGCGACGATGGCGTTGAACGCCACCTGCTTGGTGATGGTGGTGAGGTTGCCGGCCGTCAGGTAGTTGTCGCTCAGCACCGCGAAGATCGCGATGATGATCAGCAGGGCGATCAGGGCCCGCCCCTCGACGAGGACCGAGTTCAGGTTGAACGACCCCCGGGCCGGGGTGCCGGCCGGGGTCGGCCCGGCGGCCTGCGGGGCAGGCGCGGTGCTCGTGGTGCTCATGACGCTCCGTTTCGGTCAGCGTTGACGGCGGTGGGGACGGTGCCGGTGGGGGACCCACCGGGGCGGTCGGCGGCAGTCCCGCCGTGCGGGACGTCGTCGGCGGGCTCGTGCTCGCCGGACGCCGCCATCACCTCGTCCCGGGTGCACGTGCGCGGGTCGAGCTCGCGCACGAAGCGCCCGCGGCTCATCACGACGATGCGGTGCGACGCCGTCAGGGCCTCGCCGACCTCGGAGGTGACGTAGAGGACGGCCAGGCCCTTCTGGGCCTCGCGGAACAGCAGCGAGAAGATCTCGCCCTTGGCCCCGACGTCGATGCCGCGGGTCGGCTCGTCGAGCAGCAGCACCTTGGGTGCGGTCAGCAGCATCTTGCCGATGACGACCTTCTGCTGGTTCCCGCCGGACAGCGACGTGATCAGCGCGTTCGGCCCGGAGGTCTTGACCCGGACCTCGGCGATCTCCTTCTCGATGTTCGCCCGCTCCGGCCGGCGCTGGATGAAGAGGTTCTTGACCGTCGACAGCAGGCTCGCGAGCGACATGTTCGCGCCGACGCTCATCATCTGCACGAGCCCGTCCCGCTGCCGGTCCTCGGGGACCAGGCCGAGGCCGAGGGCGATCCGGTCCTTGACGCTGGTGGTGCCGAGGTCCGTCCCGCCGAGCAGGATGCGCCCGCCGGAGATCGGGTCGCGGCCGGCGACGGCCTCCATCAGCTCGGTCCGGCCGGCGCCCATGAGCCCGTAGAGGCAGACGATCTCGCCCTCCCGGACGTCGAGCGAGACGTCGTTGACCGCCACGCGGCCGGTGTCGAGCTCGGCGACGGTGACGTTCTGCAGCGACAGGGCGACGTCGCCGTACTCGCGGGGTGCGTCGCGGAAGTCGTAGTCCGCCTCACGGCCGACCATCTGGCGCACGACCCACGAGAGGTCGATGTTCGCGGCCTCCTCGGTCGCCACCAGCTCGCCGTCGCGGAAGACGACGGCGTGGTCGGCGATCTCGATCGCCTCCTCGAGGTGGTGGGAGATGTAGACGATCGCCACGCCCTGGCTGGTCAGCTCACGGATGACCTTGAAGAGCACCTCGACCTCGGTCGCGCTGAGCGCGGAGGTGGGCTCGTCCATGATCAGGATCCGGGTGTCGGTCTGCAGCGCCCGGGCGATCTCCACGATCTGCTGCTGCCCGACGCGCAGGTCCTGGACCAGGGTGGTCGGCCGGATGGGCTCCTCGAGCCGCTCCATCAGCCGGCGGGTGATCTCGCCCTCGCGGGCGAAGTCGATCCCGCCGGTCCGCGAACGCAGCTCGCGGCCGATGAAGATGTTGTCCCGGACGCTGAGGTTGGCGCAGAGGTTCAGCTCCTGGTGGATGATCGAGATCCCGCGGTCGACGGCGTCGGTGGTCGAGGCGAGGTCCACGGCCTCGCCGTCGAGCTCGAGCCGGCCGCCGGTCGGCTTCTCGACGCCCGACAGGATCTTCATCAGCGTCGACTTCCCGGCGCCGTTCTCCCCGAAGAGGACCGTCACCTGGCCGCGCCGGACCTCGAAGTTGACGCCCTTCAGGGCGCGGGTGACGTCGTACGTCTTGCTGATGTCGATCGCCCTCAGGACGACCTCGCCGGCGCGGTCGTCGGCGGCGGTCGTCGTCACGGTGCTCGCGGTGCTCATCACGCCGCCTTGATGCTCAGCGGCTGCACGTTGACCGGCTTGGCCCGCGGCACCGGCGAACCGCCGGTGGCGGTCACGCTGACGACGCCGACGACGTCGACCTTCTTGCCCTGCAGCGACGCCGGGTCCGGCACCGAGGACTGGACGTCGGACAGCATCAGCTTCTTCAGCTCGTCGGCGACGTACTGGTACTGCGTCTGACCCGGGGCGTCCGCGAACTTGAAGCCCATCGCGTCACGCAGGACGCTGCCGTTCACGGCGGTCGTGAGGGGCACGAGGACCACCGTCTGGCCCGGCACGCCGTCGACCTTGAGCCGCAGCGAGGCGTCGGTGGCCTCGACGACGGTGCCGGTCGCCTTCACGTCGAAGACGTAGGCGTTCTCGCTCGGCGACACGGCCTTGTAGGTGTCGGCCGCGCTCCGCGGGTCCGACTGGAAGGCCGGCACGACCTTGCCCAGGTCGGCGGCGTCGCCGGGGATCTGCGTCTGCGCCCGGCCGTAGAGGTCCTGGGCGGTCGCGACGGGGTCGAACGGCTTGGGGGCGATCGTCGACAGCTCGGCTGGCGTCAGGAACTTGGTGCTGAGGACCATCGCCACGACCAGCGCGACGAGCACGACGGCTCCGACGACCCGGCTCGTGGAGAACCGGCGGGTGGGGGTGGCGGTCTTGACCGTGGCCATCAACGGCTCCTCTGCGCGGGGGTGGGGGACAGGTGGCGGCGCTCGGCGGCCGCCCGGCCGGCGGACGCGAGGAGCGCGGTGAACCCGTCGGCGGTCCAGGCGGCCCGGCCGACGAACAGGCCGTCGAGCTCGCCGAGCGCCAGGAGGTCGTCGGCGTTGCCGGTGCTCACGCTGCCGCCGTAGAGGAGGCCGCGCAGCCGTGCCCCGGGCGCCAGGGCGGCGACGGTCGCGTGGATCCGGCCGAGCACCCCGACCACGTCCCCGGGGGTCGCGGCCCGGCCGCCGGCGCCGATCGCCCAGACCGGCTCGTACGCGACGACGACCCGTGACAGGTCCTCCGGGGCGACGTGCGCCAGGGCCCGGCGGACCTGGTCGGCGACGTGCTCCTCCGCGCGTCCCTCCGACCGGACCGACCAGGGCTCGCCGACGCAGACCAGCGGGACGAGCTGCTGGTCGAGCGCCGCGGCGACCTTGGCCGCGACCGTCTCGTCCGTCTCGCCGAGCCCGTCGCGCCGCTCCGAGTGGCCGATCTCGACGACCTGCGCGCCGGCGTCGCGCACCTGGTGCATGGAGACCTCGCCGGTCACGGCGCCGTCCGGCGCCCAGTGCGCGTTCTGCACCCCGACGAGCACGGGCGACCCCTGCGGCAGGGTCGCCCGCACGACGTGCAACGCCGTGAGCGGGGGGAGCAGGAAGGCGACGACACCGTCGGGCACGGTCGCGGGCCCGAGGCCCTCGACGTACGCACGCGCCTCCGCGAGCGTCTTGGTCATCTTCCAGCTGGTGCCCAGCCAGACCGGGCGCGGCTCCGTGGGCGCGGAGCGGGTGGACGGGTCGGCGACGCCGTCGGCCGTCCGGGTGGACGAGGCGTTCACGGGATCAGCGTGACCTTGATGGATTCCTTGCCGCTGGCGACGAGGTCGAGGCCGCGCTGGAAGTCGGTGAGGGGGAGCTGGTGGCTGCAGATGTCGTCCATGGGCAGCGCGCCGGACTCGATGAGGCGGATGGC
>NZ_BAAAYR010000006.1:0-123748 GCF_039536445.1 Microlunatus spumicola
CGCCGGACAACACACAACACCTCAGGGTCGACCATTCGTGGTCGACCCTGAGGTGTTTGTGCATCCAGACCCTTTTCCCGACCACTCCCTTCATGGCGAGCTGGTGAGAATCTGGCGAAGGTGTCGGTGCCTCGCTGGAATGGTCAACGGCCGGCGCCAGGCGGGAGATGGGGCGAGGTTTCTGACTCGTCTGCTCGCTTCGGTGCTGTTTGCACGGGTTCTCACCCGCGCAGACGGCACAAGGTCGAGCAGACAGCACGGAAGGCTCCCTGGCTAGCTCTAGCGCCGGCATGCAGGCGATCGCTGGCCGCGGTCCCTCGTTGATGCGTTCTTGTCGTCCACTGTGGACTGGCTCGTCGGCCAGCCGTGCGTCTGCTCGCGTTTGTGTCATCTGCGCGGGTTCAAACACGCGCAGACGACACAACATCGAGCAGACGACACTGACCCGCCCAGACTGGGATCCCGTAAGGGACGGGGTGGTCTCTCTCGCCGGTGCCTTTGTCGTTGCTGCGTTCTTGTCGTCCACTGAGAAACGGGCTGATCGGGCCGGCCGAGTAGCTGCTCGGCTTCGTGTCACCTGCACGGGAATGAACACGCGCAAACGTCACAGTGACCGAGCGGGCAGCATCCGTACGGACTCGAGACGCTGCAGGTGCGGTGTGGAGAGGAAAGGCAGGCGCGCTAGTAAGCCCTGACGAACGGTGGGGCCTCGGCTTTCTAGGGACCCACAGACGGCACGAGCGGTAGGTCGCGCCTTCTCCTGGTCGAAAAGGAGAGGCGTGGCCTACCGCTCGTGTGTCGTTCTGGCGGAGCCAAAAAGGGTCAGTGGCCGAAGGACGGCACGTCGAAGTGCTGGCCGAGGACCTCGGTGTACCGCTCCATCAGGGAGTCGGCAGCGGAGACGTCGGCGTCGGTGGCCTCGTAGCGGCCGGCGACGGGGACGGCCCAGTCGGGAAGGTTGCCGGTGAGGGCCCAGGCGGCCTGGCGGGCGGCACCCACGGCGACGCTCTCGAAGGCCTCGGTGACCACGACGGGGAGGCCGAACACGCTTGTGGCGATCCGGCGTACGGCCTCGGACTGCGAGGCGCCGCCGGTCAGCGTGATGGCCGAGATGGTGCCCGTCTGGTCCCGGAGGACGTCGACCCCGTACGCGAGGCTCCAGAGGACGCCCTCGATCGCCGCCCGGGCGAGGTTGGCGGGCTTCATGTTGGACAGCGTCATCCCGACCAGCTCGCCCTTGGCGTCGGGGAGGGACGGCGTGCGCTCGCCCTCGAGGAACGGCAGGAACACGAGGCCGCCGCTGCCGGGCTCCGCGGTCAGGGCCAGGCGGGCGAGCTCGTCGAGCGTGACGCCCAGGACGTCGGCGGTCGCGACGAGGTTGCGGGCTCCGTTGAGCGTGCAGACGAGCGGCAAGAAGGCGCCGGTGGCGTCCGCGAAGCCGGCGACCGTCCCCGTGGGCTCGTGCGTCGGCGTGGTGCTGCGGGTGAAGGCGGTTCCGCTGGTCCCCAGGGAGACGACGGCGGAGCCGGACTCGAGGCCCAGGCCGAGGCCGGCGGCCATGTTGTCGCCGGTGCCGGCCGCGATGGCGATGCCGTCCGGGGTGTGCCCGACGACCTCGGAGGGAGCGGCCACGCGGGGGAGGTCGATCAGGCGCCCGAAGGCCAGCCGTACGAGGTCGTCGTTGTACGTGTTCGTCGCGGGGTCGAAGTAGCAGGTGCCCGACGCGTCACCGCGGTCGGTGACGGGGGCGAACGACCGGCCGCCCAGCTCCCACGTCAGGTAGTCGTGGGGGAGGATCACCGACGCGACGCGCTTCGCGACCTCGGGCTCCGAGCGGGCGAGCCAGCGCAGCTTGGTGATCGTCATCGACGCGAGCGGCACCGTCCCGGTCGCGTCCGCGAAGGCCTGCGGTCCGCCGAGCTCGGCGACGAGGTCCTGGGCGTCACGGGCGGAGCGGGTGTCGTTCCACAGCAGGGCGTCCCGGACGAGGGCGCCGTCCTCGTCCAGCGTGACCATCCCGTGCTGCTGGCCACCGACGGCGATCGCCTCGACCCCGTCGAGGAGGCCGGGCTGGTCCGCCGCCTTGCGGTAGGCGTCCCACCACGCCGCGGCCGAGACCTCCGTGCCGTCCGGGTGCGGGGCGCGGCTGGAGCGCACGACCTCGCCCGTCTCGGCGTCGCAGACCACGATCTTGACCGACTGCGTGGACGAGTCCACCCCTGCGACCAGCGTCAACTTCTTCGTCCTCTCACGGTGCCCGCCATCGAGCGATGGTCGGTGCAAGTCACGTCTCTCTCGGTGAATTCCTGCACGACCGCGAGCGGCGGGTCTCCGCCGACCACGATCTGGTCGATCTCGTCGAGCCCGGCGAAGGTCACGAACGACGGCCGGCCCAGCGCAGCGGCCTCGACGAGGGCGAGGACGCGCGAGCCGGCGGCCACCTCGGCCTGCGACACGGCGGCCGCGGCCGGGGTCGGCTGGCTGAGCCCGTGCTCCACGCTGATGCCGGTCGGGCAGACGACGCTGACGTCGGTGTGCACGCGGCGCAGCTCGGTGAGGGCCCAGTCGCCCTCCTGGGCCCGCGTACGGGGGCTGACGGTCCCGCCGATGTTGTAGACGGAGAGCCGGGACACCCGCGACAGCACGAGGCCGACGTCGAGCGAGTTCGTGACGACGGTCAGGTCGTCGTCCGGCGGGGCCAGGACGATCACGTGCGCGAGCTCGAGGCTCAAGCGGCCCGTGCCCAGCAGCAGCGTCCCGCTGTGGGGCAGCTCGGCCCACAGGCCCTCGAGTAGCCCGCGGTCCTCCGAGACGACCGCACCGCTGCCGGGCGGCACCACGAGGCCGGGCACCGCGGACCCGAGCCCCTCGGGCTCGACCTCGACGGCCCCGCCGTGGACGCGGACGAGCTTGGCCTGGGACTCCAGCAGCTTGAGGTCGCGGCGCACCGTCTCCTGCGCGACACCGAGGCGTCCGGCGGCGTCGCTGACGTCGATCCGGCCTTCCGCGTCCAGCCAGGCGAGCAGCCGCTCGAAGCGCTGGCCGGGCGTCAGCACGGGGGCCGTGCCGTCGCCCGCTCGTCGCGTGGTCAAGACGGGCGCCTCCTCGAGCCTCGTCACGGTGCGCGGGCCGGGTCCAGAGGGCCGTCGCGCGAGCACGAGCGTACGCCCGCGCGGTCGTCGGCTGCCCGATGCGTCCCGCCCGCGTGCCCGGTTCGTTTGACCGGACGCCCGATCGACGACGGGAAGCGGGAGCGGTCGGCGGACGCCAGGTCCGCCGGGAGCGTCGCGGACCTGCGAGGATGACGCCGCGCGCAGGGCGGACGACGAGGAGGCGACGGCGCTGACCAGGTACCCACCGGAACGGCAGCGGGCCATCACCGACTTCCTGCTCGGGCAGGACGACCGGCGCGCCACCGTGACCCAGATCAGCGAGCACCTCGAGGTCACCACCGAGACCGTGCGCCGCGACCTCGACACGCTCGAACGCCGCGGGCTGCTGCGGCGGATCCGTGGCGGGGCGCAGCTGCTCGACGCCGTGCCCTTCGAGGTCGCCCTCGCGGCACGCCACGCGGAGCAGCTCGAGGACAAGCGGCGGATCGCGGCCCGGCTGATCGAGGAGCTGCCGGACGACGGCGTCCTCGTGCTGGACTCCGGGTCGCTGACCCTCTTCACCGCGCAGGCCGTCCCGCGGCATGCCGTGCTCACGGTCGTCACCAACAACCTGCCTGCCGCCCGGCACCTCGCCGACTACCCGAACGTCCGGGTGATCACCCTTCCCGGGATGGTCCGCGGGCTCACCAGCGCCGCCGTGGACGCCTGGACGAGCCGGCGCCTGCAGTCCCTCACCGTCGACATCGCCGTCGTCGGGGTCAACGGCATGACGGCGGCCCAGGGCCTGACCACGACGAACCCCGAGGAGGCGTCGGCCAAGCGCGCGATGCTGCTGAGCGCGCGAAGGCGGGTCGTGCCGGTGATCTCCGGGAAGCTCGGGCGGAACTCGTTCTGCTCGTTCGCGGCGCTCTCCGAGCTCGACCTCATCGTCACCGACGCCTCGGCGCCGGACCCGATCATCGCCGAGCTGGTCGCCGCCGGCCCCGAGGTGGTCGTCGTCGGCTGAACCTTCCCACCGTGCCTCGCGCACGGGCCGCGCGGCTGCGGTCGCCCGGGCGCGCGCGATCGGGGAGGATGGTGCGGTGGAACAGGCGAGACGTCCGGACGATCAGGGACGAGGCGACGGGCGCAGCAGCGGTCGCGGGGACGGCCGTGGTGGGGGACGCAGCGGCGGCCCCGGCGACGACCGGCGCGGTGGCGGGAGCCGTCCGCCCCGTGGTGACGGGCCGCCCCGCAGCAGCCGGCCGGACGACCGCGGCGGGTCGCGCGCTTCCGGCGGCGACGACCGACCGCGTCGCGACGACTCCCGTGGTTCCGACTCCCGTGGTTCGGGTCCGCGCAGCTACGACTCGCGCGGGGGCTCGGACTCCCGCGGCGGTTCCGGTGGGCGTAGCTACGACTCGCGCGGGGGCTCGGACTCCCGCGGCGGTTCCGGTGGGCGCAGCTACGACTCGCGCGGTGGCTCGGACTCCCGGGGATCTGACTCCCGTGGTGGTTCGGGTGGGCGCAGCTATGACTCGCGCGGGGGTTCTGACTCGCGTGGTGGTTCGGGTGGGCGCAGCTACGACTCCCGCGGTGGGTCTGACTCGCGGGGTCCGGACTCGCGTGGTTCGGGTCCGCGCAGCTATGACTCCCGCGGTGGTTCTGAGTCCCGCGGTGGTTCCGGTTCGCGGAGCTACGACTCCCGCGGTGGGTCTGACTCGCGGGGTTCGGACTCGCGTGGTTCGGGTCCGCGCAGCTACGACTCGCGTGGTGGTTCTGACTCCCGCGGCGGTTCGGGTGGGCGCAGCTATGACTCGCGCGGTGGCTCTGACTCGCGCGGCGGTTCGGGTGGGCGTAGCTATGACTCGCGTGGTGGCTCTGACTCGCGCGGCGGTTCGGGTGGGCGTAGCTACGACTCGCGTGGTGGCTCTGACTCGCGCGGCGGCTCCGGTGGGCGTAGCTACGACTCGCGTGGTGGCTCGGATTCGCGCGGCGGTTCGGGCCCGCGGAGCTACGACTCACGCGGTGGGTCTGACTCGCGGGGTTCGGACTCGCGTGGTTCGGGTCCGCGCAGCTATGACTCGCGTGGTGGTTCCGACTCGCGTGGCGGCTCTGGTCCGCGGAGCTACGACTCGCGCGGTGGGTCTGACTCGCGGGGTTCGGACTCGCGTGGCTCGGCTCCGCGCAGCTACGACTCCCGCGGTGGGTCCGACTCCCGCGGCGGCTCGGGTGGGCGCAGCTACGACTCGCGTGGTGGGTCCGACTCCCGCGGCGGTTCCGGTGGGCGCAGCTACGACTCCCGCGGTGGTTCCGACTCCCGTGGTTCGGGTCCTCGTAGCTACGACTCCCGTGGTGGCTCGGATTCCCGCAGCGGCTCCGGTCCGCGGAGCTACGACTCGCGCGGGGGTTCGGACTCCCGTGGTCCTGCTCCGCGCGGCTACGACTCGCGCGGCGGGCGGCACGAGACGCGGGGTGGTGTCGGCCGCGGCGAACCGCCGCGCCCCGGCCTCGCGGCCCGTCCCGACGAACCCCGCGTCCCCGAGGGTGTCGACCTGTCGTCGTTGCACCGGGCGGTGCGCGCGGAGCTCCGCAGCCTGCCCAAGGAGCTGGAGCAGATCGTCGCCGGCCACCTCGTGGCCGCCGGGAACCTGATCGACACCGACCCCGAGCTCGCGTACGCCCACGCCGAGGCGGCGCGTCGACGCGCGGCCCGGCTGCCGGTGGTGCGGGAGGCGGCGGCGGAGACGGCGTACGCGGCGGGGGAGTGGGCCGCGGCGCTGTCGGAGTTCCGCGCCCTGCGCCGGATGACGGGGTCCTCGGACTACCTGCCGGTGATGGCCGACTGCGAACGCGCCCTCGGCCGTCCGCAGGACGCGCTCAAGCTGGCGCGCGAGTCCGCCGACCTCGACCTCGAGCCGGCGCTGCGGACGGAGATGACGATCGTCGCGGCGGGTGCCCGTGCCGACCTCGGCCAGGAGGCCGAGGCCGTGCGGATGCTCCGGGAGGCCGTCACCTCGCCGCCGCCGCGTCGGACGGGCCCGGCGCTGACCCGCGGCGCGGCCGCGCAGGCCGTGGAGCAGGAGCACCAGGCCGCCGCGCGGCTGCGGTACGCCTACGCGGACGCCCTGCTGGCCACCGGTCAGACGGACGAGGCGCGCCGGATGTTCTCCGAGGCGGCCAAGCGCGACCCGGAGCAGCTGACCGACGCGCTGCAGCGGCTCGAGGAGATGGACGGCCTCACCCTCGACCTCGGTGACCTGGACGACTTCGAGCTGGTCTCGGCGGAGTCCGACGACTCCGACGACGAGGAGGACGACGTCCAGGAGGAGGACGACGAGACCGACGAGAACGCCTCCGACTCCGACGACGACGCCGCCGACCGGATCGACGACGAGGTCCACGACGAGGTCCACGAGGAGGACGACTCCGAGGAGGACGACTCCGCCGACGAGGACTTTGACCAGACCGAGACCGAGACCGAGACCGAGGACGACGAGGACGACGAGGGCGACGAGTCCGACGAGGGCGACGACGAGGACGACGAGTCCGACGACGACCAGGACGACGACGACCAGGACGACGACGAGGCGTCCACGTCGGACGAGCCGGGGCGCGGCTAGGTGGCGGCGCTCGTCGACGCCTACGACGGCGTCCTGTTCGACCTGGACGGGGTCGTCTACCTCGGCCCGGTCGCGGTGCCCGGCGCGCCGCCGGCCATCGCGGGCCTGCGGGAGCGGGGTGTGCCGGTCGGGTTCGTGACGAACAACGCCGCCCGTACGCCGGAGGCCGTGGCCGCGCACCTGACCGAGCTCGGGATCCCGGCCGCGAAGGCGGACGTGGTCACGTCGGCCCAGGCCGGTGCCCAGCTCCTCGCCCGTGACCTGGCGCCCGGGACCAAGGTGCTGGTCGTGGGCGGCGAGGGCGTCCGGCAGGCGCTGACCGAGGCCGGGCTGACGGGGGTGGACTCGGCCGAGGACGGGCCCGTCGCCGTCCTGCAGGGCTACGGGATCGAGCTCACCTGGCAGCACCTCATCGAGGCGTCCGTGGCCATCCACCACGGCGCGCGGTGGGTCGCGACGAACGACGACCCCACCCGCCCGACCGACCGCGGCCTGGTGCCGGGCAACGGTGCCGCCGTCGCCGCGGTGCGGATGGCGGTGCCGGTCGACCCGGAGATCGCGGGCAAGCCCTACCGCCCCCTGCTCGACGAGACGGTGGCGCGACTGGGGGCGGAACACCCGATCTTCGTCGGCGACCGCCTCGACACCGACATCGCCGGGGCCGTCAACGCCGGTCTCGGCAGCATGCTCGTGCTGACGGGCTCGCACGGCGCGGCCGACCTGCTGACGGCCGGGGCGGGGTCCCGTCCGACGCACCTCGGCTACGACGTGGGGGCGCTGCTCCTCCCGGCGCTGGACGTGGACCTCACCGCGGACACGGCCCGGTGCGGACCGGCGACGGCCCGCGTGGTCGACGGGGCCCTGGTGCTCGACGGCGGGGTGCCGGGCACCACCGACGCGCTCGTCGCGGCCGTCTGGGCCGCGGCGCACCTGGCGTGGCGGGCGCAGGACGCCGGTCGTCCCCTCGACCTGACGCGCGCGCTGCCGGCTCTGTCCACGCCCGCGGCCTAGGATCGCCAGATGCCTGCCTACCGGTCCGTGCTCGCCGGGTTCGCCCAGCTGGCCGAGGAGGTCGGCCAGGCCGGCCGCGCCAACCGCGAGATCTTCGAACAGCTCGTGGCCGCCGAGGTCGGCCGGGTGGCCGCCCGCCTGGGCGTCGTGCCCGCGGCCGAGCTGAGCGACGCCCGCGAGCGGCTCGAGACGGCCGAGGACGAGCTGGAGGTCCTCCGCATCGAGCTCGACGACCTGCAGCTGCGCGTCGCGACCCTGGAGGCCGCGTCGCCGCAGTCCGCGCTCGTCGACGACGAGCCGGGCGACCTCGACGCTCCCGTGGTCGACGAACCCGACCTGCCCGGCGACGAGACCGGTGCCGCGGGGGTCCGCCCGTGAGCGAGCCGACCGTCGACCGCGCCCCGGAGACGGGGGACCCGCGGGTGGACGCGGCCCTGCGCGGGGTGGACGACCTCGCCGCCGCGCCCGTCGACGAGCACGCGGAACGTCTCTCCACGGCGCACAACGCCCTGCAGGAGGTGCTCCGGACGCCCGCCGAGGCTGCTGCGGCGCCCCGGCCGCCCGCCGGCCCCCGTCCTCCCACGGGGCCCCGGCCGTGACGGTCCGGCTTGACCGCGCCCTGGTCGACCGCGGCCTCGCCCGGTCACGCGGCCAGGCGCAGGAGCTGATCAAGGCCGGCCGGGTGACCCTGGACGGCCGGACCACGCTCAAGGCGTCCGACCTCGTCGAGGAGACCGCCCTGATCGAGGCGCGCACCGACCCGTACGTCTCCCGCGGCGCCCACAAGCTGGCCGGCGCCCTGGACGACCTGGGTCTCGTCCCCAGGGGTCGCGCGCTGGACGCGGGTTCGTCGACCGGCGGCTTCACCCAGGTCCTGCTCGAGCGGGGCGTGACGCAGGTGTACGCGGTCGACGTCGGCACCGACCAGCTGGCCGACCTGCTGCGCGACGACCCACGCGTGGACGTCCAGGAGCAGACCAGCGCCCGCGACCTGACGCCTGCGAACCTCGACGACCGCCCGGTCGACCTCGTCGTGGCCGACCTGTCCTTCATCTCGCTGACCAAGTTCCTCGAGACCTTCGACCAGGTCACCGCGCCCGACGGGACCTGGCTGCTCATGGTCAAGCCGCAGTTCGAGGTCGGCAAGGCCGCGCTCGACAAGGGCGGCGTCGTCCGGGACCCCGCCCTGCACCGCCAGGCGGTCGACGGGGTGGCCGCGGCCGCCGCGGCCCTCGGCTGGCACGTGCAGGCCGTGGTCGCGAGCCGGCTGCCCGGGCCGGCCGGCAACCAGGAGTTCTTCGTCCACCTGACGCGTCAGCCGTCGCCCGACGCGGCGCCGACCACGGGGACGACCGCGGGCCCGTGAGTCGACCCGGCCACGGCGAGGACGCCCTCCCTATGCTGACGCGGTGACGACCGCACCCCAATCCCAGCGACGCGTGGCCGTCCTCACCCACATGGGGCGACCGACCGCGATCGCCGCCGCGACGCGGCTGATCGAGGGTCTGCTCGAGGCCGGCATCACCAGCGCGCTGCCCGCGGGCGACGCGGACTGCCTGCCCCCGAAGCTGGCCGAGGCCGTCGTGACGCTGGCGCCGCCGGACGAGACCACCTCGGACATCGAGCTGATGGTCGTGCTCGGTGGCGACGGCTCGATCCTGCGGGCCACCGAGTGGGTGCTCTTCGCCGACGTCCCGCTGCTCGGGGTCAACCTGGGCCACGTCGGCTTCCTCGCCGAGGCGGAGTCCTCGGAGATCGACAGCATCGTCACGCGCATCGTGCAGCGGTCCTACACGGTCGAGGAACGCTCCACCATCGAGGTCGTGCTGCGCGAGTGCGCCAGCGGCGAGGTGGCCTGGTCCTCGTACGCGGTCAACGAGGTCTCCATCGAGAAGGCGTCGCGCGAGCGCGTGCTGGAGGTCCTCGTCGAGGTCGACGGCCGTCCGCTGTCGCGCTGGGCCTGCGACGGGGTGCTGCTGTCCACGCCCACGGGCTCCACCGCGTACGCCTTCTCCGCCGGCGGTCCCGTGATCTGGCCGAACGTCGACGCGATGATGGTCGTGCCGCTGAGCGCGCACGCGCTGTTCGCGCGGCCGCTGGTGCTCGGCCCGAGCTCCCGCGTCGTGCTCCAGCTCATCGACCGCTCCCAGACCGACGGCGTCGTGTGGTGCGACGGCCGCCGTTCCGCGGACCTGCGCTCCGGCCTGCAGGTCGAGGTCCAGCAGGGCCGGCACAAGCTGCTGCTGGCCCGGCTCTCCGAGGCGCCGTTCACCGACCGGCTCGTGAACAAGTTCGGCCTGCGGGTCGAGGGCTGGCGCGGCGAGGCCGAGGACCGGGTCCAGCACGAGGACCGCGCGGTCTCGCTCGGTTCCGGCGAGAACCCGGACGACGACGACCGGCCCGAGGACGGCTGCGGCCGGGCGCGCACGTGATCGAGGAGCTGCGGATCCGCGACCTCGGGGTCATCAACGACGCGGTCCTGGCGCCGCACCCCGGGCTGACCTGCGTGACCGGTGAGACCGGCGCGGGCAAGACGATGATCGTGACCGGCGTGGGGCTGCTGCTCGGTGACCGCGCCGAGGCACGGTCGGTGCGGTCCGGCACGGAGCGCGCCGTCGTCGAAGGTCGGCTCACCGTCCCCGCCGGCCCGCAGACCGAGCACCTCGCCGCCCGGGTGCGCGACGCCGGCGGCGACCTGGACGACGACGAGCTGGTCGTCGCCCGCCACATCACCGCCGCCGGACGCTCCCGCGCCTTCCTCGGCGGCGCCCAGGTCCCCGTCTCCGTCTGCGCTGAGGTGACGACCGAGCTCGTGGCGATCCACGGCCAGTCCGAGCAGGTCCGCCTCTCCGGCGCCGGGCGGCAGCGCGAGCTGCTCGACGCGTACGCCGGTCCCGCGCTGGCCGCGGAGCTGGAGGCCTACCGGCAGCGCTGGTCGGAGCACCGCGCCGCCCGCGCCGAGCTGGAGGCGCTCGTCGCCGCGAGCGCGGAGCGGGCCCGCGAGGTCGAGCTGCTGCGGTTCGGGCTCGAGCAGATCGAGCAGGTCGCGCCCCAGGCCGGCGAGGACGTGGCCCTGGCGGCCGAGTCGACCCGCCTGCAGCACGCCGACGACCTGCGGCTGTCCGTCGGCGGCGCCCTGGCCGGCCTGTCCGGCGACCCCGACGACCCGGCCGGTGGCGGCGGGGCGATGGCCTCGTTGGCCGACGCCCGCCGCAGCCTGGACCACGCCTCGGCCGACCCCGTGCTGGAGGCGCTCGCGGTCCGGGTGGCCGAGGCCTCCTACCTCGTCGCGGACGTCGCCTCCGACCTCGCCCGCTACGTCGACGACCTCGTCGCCGACCCCCGCCGCCTGGAGTGGGTGTCCGAGCGGCGCGCGCAGCTGTCCGGCCTGACCCGGTCGTACGGGCCGACCGTGGACGACGCGCTGGCCTGGTCGGCCGGGGCCGTCGTCCGGCTGACCGAGCTCGAGGGCGGCGACGAGCGGATCGGCGAGCTCACGACCGCCGTCGCGGACCAGGAGCAGGACCTGCACGCCCGGGCGGCCCGGCTCACCGCGCTGCGCAGCGGGGCGGCCGAGGGCTTCGCCGCCGCCGTCGCCGCCGAGCTCACCGCGCTCGCCATGCCGCACGCCCGGCTCACCTTCGCCCTCACGCCGACCGGGCTCGGGCCGTACGGGGCCGACGCTGTGGACCTGCTCTTCGCCGCCAACCCGGGCACCGAGCCTCGCAGCCTCGGCAAGGTCGCCTCCGGCGGCGAGCTGTCGCGCGTCCGGCTCGCGCTGGAGGTCGTGCTCGCGGCGGACCGGCCGGGCGGCACGCTCGTCTTCGACGAGGTCGACGCCGGCGTCGGCGGCCGCGTGGCCGTCGAGATCGGCCGCCGGCTGGCCGAGCTGGCCCGTCACAGCCAGGTCGTGGTCGTCACCCACCTCGCGCAGGTCGCGGCCTTCGCCGACCGGCACTACGTCGTGGTCAAGGCCGACGACGGCCAGGTCACGACGAGCGGCGTGGTGCTGCTCCGCGAGGAGCAGCGCACCGAGGAGCTGGCCCGGATGATGGCCGGGCTGGACACGACCGACTCCGCGCTCGCGCACGCCGGCGAGCTCGTGGAGCTGGCGGCGTCGGCCCGCTCCGGCGGACGCTGACCCCCCTCGGCGGCCGGGCGCGCCTCGCGCACCCGGCGCCCGCGCGATCGGGCCCGGGGCGCGTCACCCGTGGGAGGATGGCGCCCGCCATGAAACTCCCCGCCCTCCTGCGTCGCCGCGCCGAACCGGCGGAGGTCGGTGGTGTCGCGCGGCTGGACCGGCGGACCAAGAACCTCACCAAGCGGCTGCACCCCGGCGAGGTCGCGATCATCCACCACTCCGACCTCGACCGCGTTAGCGCGGAGGCTCTCGTGGCCTCGGGCGCGGGCGTCGTGGTGAACGCGGTGCGCTCGGTGTCGGGCCGCTACCCCAACCTCGGGCCGAGCATCCTGCTCGAGGCGGGCATCCCGCTGATCGACGACGTCGGCGAGGACGTCTTCACCCTCGTCACCGAGGGTGACCGGCTCGTCGTCGACGGCGACCGGCTGCTCGACACCGAGGGTGCGGTCGTGGTGAGCGGGACGCTCGTGACGACCGACGTGCTCGAGGAGCAGCTGGAGCAGGCGCGGGCCGGCCTGTCCGATCAGATCGACGCCTTCACGCTCAACACGATGACCTACCTCCGCGAGGAGAAGGAGCTGCTGCTCGAGGGCGTCGGCGTCCCCGAGATCCGGACCAAGATCGACGGCCGGCACGTCCTGATCGTCGTGCGCGGCTACAACTACCGCGGCGACCTGGACGTGCTGCGGCCCTACATCTCGGAGTACAAGCCGCTGCTCATCGGCGTCGACGGCGGCGCGGACGCGCTGCTGGAGGCCGGCTACAAGCCGAACATGATCATCGGCGACATGGACTCGTGCTCCGACGCCGCGCTGCAGTCGGGTGCCGAGCTCGTCGTGCACGCCTACCGCGACGGACGTGCGCCCGGCGTCGAGCGGGTCGAGTCCCTCGGCCTGAGCGCCGTCGTCTTCCCGGTGCTCGGCACCAGCGAGGACGCCGCCATGCTGCTCGCGGACTCGTACGGGGCTCGCCTCCTCGTCGCCGTGGGAACCCATTACTCGCTCGTGGAGTTCCTGGACAAGGGACGCGAAGGCATGGCGTCGACGTTCCTGACCCGCCTGCGGGTCGGGTCGAAGCTCGTCGACGCCAAGGGCGTGTCCCGGATCTACCGCAGCCAGGTCAAGGGCTGGCACCTCGCGCTGCTCGTGCTCTCGGGCGTCGTCGCGCTGGTCACCGCGCTCGCGATGACCGACGTCGGCGGGGCGGTCGGGGACCTGCTGCTCGCCCGGCTGCGCGACCTCGCGTACTGGATCAAGGAACTGCTGACGTGATCAACTTCCGCTACCACATCGTGTCGCTGATGGCGGTGTTCCTCGCGCTCGCCGTCGGCATCGCGGTCGGGGTCACGCTCAGCCCGTCGGTCGACGAGGGCATCCTGGCGCAGGCCCAGCAGGACCGGAAGCAGGTCACCGACCTGCGCAACGAGCTCACCCGGCGCAACAGCCTGGACGCCTACCGCAGCACCTACGAGCAGCGGACGGGCCAGCTCGTGCTGGCCGGCGAGATGCCCGACGCCCGCGTGTCCCTGGTGGTCATGCCCGACGCGCCGGCGGCCGTCGTGACGGCGATCGGCGACGCGGTCGCGCAGTCCGGCGGCCGGGTCGTGAGCCAGGTCAAGGTGAGCGAGGAGGTCTTCGACCCCGACCAGGCGGCGACCGTGAACACCGCGCTCGCCGACCTCGGCCCGCTGGGGTTGACCGAGGACATGACCCCGGCGACGAAGGTCGGGTGGTGCCTGTCCCGGACGCTCGGCTCGAAGTCCACGTCGGCGCGGGACGACTACGCGCGCACGGTCGGCCGGACGCTCTCCGACGCCGGGCTGGTCGACGTCCGCAGCGACATCGAGGACGCCGCGCAGCTCGTCATCGTCGTGACCGCGCCGACCGTCGTGCCCGCGCCGGCGACCGACGTGACCACCGCGCACGTGCAGCTCGAGGCCGGGATCCGCGAGCAGGGCGGCACCGCGGACCGCGTCGCGGTCGTGGTCGCCGGTCCCAACAGCGACGGCCTGGACGGCACCGACGTGGGCGCGATCCGTACGACATCGGCGGCGTCGTCCGAGCTCAGCACCGTCGACGTGGCCGACCTGCCGAGCGGCGTCGTCACGACGGTCCTGGCGGGCAAGGAGCAGATGCTCGGCCGGCAGGGCCACTACGGCGCGCTCGCCCGGGCCGACGACGCGCTGCCCGCCGTCCCGGTGCGCTGAGACCGTGACGTCCGCGTCCGTCCGCGGTCTCGCGGCCACTACGACCGCGGGTGGGACGGCGCTGCTCGCCGGGACCGCGCTGACCCGCGCGACCGAGGCCCCGTGGGCCCGCCGCTGGCTCCGCACCAACCATGCGGGCGCGCCCGTCACCCTGCTCGAGGGACCGGCGGCGACCGGCGCGCTGCTCGTCGGCTGCCTGGTGGAAGGCCTGCTCGGCGCACCGCGCGCGCGGGTGCTGGCGGTCGCCGTGGCCGGGCTCGGGTCGGGGGTCGTGGGCGCGTACGACGACCTGCGCGGCAGCGCGCAGGCCCGGGGGTTCCGGGGGCACCTCGCCGCGCTGCGTCGGGGGACCGTCACCAGCGGCACGGTCAAGATCGTCGGCGTCGGGCTGAGCGGCCTCGTCGCCGCGGTCCTGCTCGAGCGGGACCGCCGGGGGACCGGGCGGCCGCTCACCGCTGCGCTGGTCGACGTCGGCGTGGACACCGCGCTCGTGGCCGGAACGGCCAACCTCGTGAACCTGCTCGACCTCCGTCCCGGGCGGGCGGCCAAGGTCGTCGTGCTGCTCGCCGGCGGCCTCGCCGGAGCGGGCGGCGGCCCGGCCCTCGGGGCGGCGGCCGGGAGCCTGCCCACCGACCTCGCGGCCCGCTCGATGCTCGGGGACTGCGGGGCGAACGCGCTCGGGGCCGCCGCTGCCGCCGCCGCGGCGGGTGCCCTGGGGCGTCCCGCCCGGCTCGCCGCCCTGGCGCTCGTGGTCGCCCTCAACGCGGCCAGCGAGCGCGTCAGCTTCACCGCCGTCATCGCCCGGACGCCCGCGCTCGCGTGGTTGGACGGCCTCGGGCGTACGCCGCCGGCTACGGGAGCGGGACCGGGGTGAGGGGGCGGGGCTCGGTGCTGCTCGGCGTCGGCGGGCTGACCCTCGCGGCCCGGGTGGTGGGCTTCGGGCGTTCGCTGGTCTTCTCCAAGACCGTCGGCGACACCTGCCTCGGCGACGTCTACAACGCGGCCAACGCGCTGCCCAACGTGCTCTTCGAGGTCGCCGCCGGCGGCGTGCTCGCCGGCGTCGTCGTGCCCGTCGTCGCCCGGCACCTGGGCGCCGGGCGGCGGGCCGAGGCCGACCGCACCGCGTCCGCGCTGCTCTCCTGGACCCTCCTCGTGCTCACCGTGGTCGCCGTCGCGGCGCTGCTCGGCGCCGGGCTCTACGCCCGCGCGTACGCGAAGGCGGACTGCGCCGGCAGCACGGGCGTGCTCACGGCGCTCGTGGTGATGTTCGTGCCGCAGGTCTGGTTCTACGGGGTCGCCGTGGTCAGCGCGGGCGTCCTGCAGGCCCACGGCCGGTTCCTCGCCGCCGCGACGGCGCCGCTGCTGTCCAGCGTCGTGGTCGTCGCCGCCTACCTCGTTTACGCCGCGGTCGCCGCGCCCGGCGCCGCCTCCGACCTCGGGCTCCTGGACCGGTCGGCGCTGCTGGCCCTGGGCCTGGGCACCACGGCCGGCGTGGTCGCGCTGGCCCTGTGCACGGCCGTCCCGCTCGGCCGCCTCGGCTCCCGGGTGCGCCCCGGCCTGCGCTTCGCGACCGGCGACGCCCGCGTGGTCGCGGCCATCGGGGCCGCCGGCCTGGCCGGTCTGGTGCTGCAGCAGGTGAGCGTCCTCGTGGTGAACCTCGCCGCCCAGCGCAGCCCCGACCCCGGCGCGCTGACCCGCTTCACCTGGGCGAACGCGCTCTACCTCCTCCCGTACGCGGTCCTGGCCGCCCCCGTCCTCCAGCTCGCGTTCCCGCGGCTCGCCGCGGCGGCCGAGCGCGGCGGTTCCGAGGTGGCGGGCGTCCTCGGGCGGACCGCGCCGCCGCTGGTCGTCCTGTCCTGGCTCGGGGCGGCCCTGCTGGCCGCGACGGCCGTGCCCGTCGCCCGGGTGTTCGTGCTCGGCCCGGGGTCGGGCCGCACGGAGGCGCTCGCCGGGCCGGTCGTCGCCCTCGCCCCGGCGGTCCTGGCCTTCGCGCTGATGGGCCTGGCCACGCGAACCCTGCTGGCGCAGCACCGCGCGCTCGCCGCCGGCACGACCACGGCCCTGGCCTGGGGAACCGTGACGCTCGGCGCGCTGGTCGCCGCCGCGGTCGTGCCGGCGCCCGCGCTGGTCGTCGCCCTCGCCGGCAGCGTCTCGCTCGGGCTGGCCGTCGGCGCGGTCGTCGGGTGGGTGGCGCTGGTCCGCCCGACCGGTGCGCGGCCCGGGGTCGTCCCCGCGCTGCTCGCCAGCGCCGCCGCTGCCGTCCCCGCGGTCGTCGCCGGGGGAGCGCTGGCCCGGCTCGCCTCCCGGGCCGGGCTGCTGGCCGCGGCGGGGCTGGCGGTCGCCGCGGCCCTGGTGACCACCGCCGTGTTCGTCGGGGTCCTCGCGCTCGTCCGGCGCCCGCTGCTGCGGGCGACGCTGGCGCTGCGGCACCCCGAGCCCCACGACCGGACGGAGCCCGCCCGTGCCTGACCCCGACGCCGAGCTCCGCCCCGGACCGCCGCCGGGCTTCGAGCCCGACCCCTCGCGGCCTGCGGGCCGCACTCGCGTGGCCATGGTGCTCACCGCGAGCACCGGCGGCATCGGCCGGCACGTGGCCAGCGTCGCCCCCCGGCTGGCGGCGCGCGGGTTCGACGTCACGGTGTACGCCTCGCCGGTCACCCTGGCCGCGCACGACGTCGGGGTGCCGGCGGTCCCGCTCGACGCGGTCGCCCTCGCCCGCGGGGTCGCCGCGGCCGACGTGGTGCACGCCCACGGCTACAAGGCCGCCGCCCTCGCCCTCCCGTACGCGCGGGTGCGGCGGGTGCCCCTCGTGGTCACCTGGCACAACGCCGTCCTCGACTCCGGCGGCGGCGCGCGGGCCGGGCGGATCCTGCAGCGCGTCGTGGCCCGCGGCGCCGACGTCGTGCTGGCGGCGAGCAGCGACCTGCTCGCGCAGGCGGTCGCGCTCGGCGCACGGGAGGCGCGGCTGGCCCCCGTCGCCGCGCCCGCCCTCGCCCTGCCGGTCCTGGCGCGCGACGCCCGGCGGGCCACGCTCGGGCTCGCCCCCGACGACGTCCTCGTGGTCACGGTGACCCGGCTGGCGCCGCAGAAGAACCTCGACCTCCTCCTCGACGTCGCCGCCCGCACCCGCGACCGGGCCGACCTGGCGTACGCGCTGGTCGGGTCCGGGCCGCTGCACGACGCCCTCGCCCGCCGGGTCGTGGACGAGGGTCTGAGGGTGACGCTGGTCGGGGCCAGCGACGACGTCGCGTCCTGGTTCCGGGCGTCGGACCTGGCCCTGCTGCCGTCGCGGTGGGAGGCCCGCGCGCTCGTCGCGCAGGAGGCGATGCTCGCCGGCGTCCCGCTCGTCGCGACCCGGGTCGGCGGGATCCCCGAGCTCGTGGGGGAGGCCGCCGTGCTGGTCGACCCGGACGACGCCGGGGCCGCTGCCGACGCCGTACGACGCCTGGCCGACGACGCGACGGCGCGCCGCGCGCTCGCCGACGCGGGCCTGCGGCAGGCCGCCACCTGGCCGGGGGAGGACGACGTGGCCGACGAGCTCGGCCTCGTCTACCGGCACGTCCTCACGGGCCGGGGCCGCTCCGCTTCCTAGGATGGGTCGTTCCGGCCGACCTCGTCCGAGTCCCGTCGGAACCGCAGCACCACCGTCCGAGCCCCCAGCCGAAGCAGCGAGCACCCATGACCGAGACCACTCCGGAGACGACCGAGACCCCTCCGGAGCCGGGCGCGCCGCAGGCCGCCTTCGCCATCGAGGGCGCCACCGCGCCCACCCCGGCCCGGATCGCGTGGGGCCTCGGCGTCGGTGACCTGGTGCTCGGCGGGGTCGGGCTGGTGACCCTGCTCGTCGCCGCCCTCGGCGCCCCGGACCTCGTCGTGCTCGTGCTCGGCCTGGTGCTCGCCGTGCTGCTCGCCCTCGCCGTCCGGGCCCAGGTCGCCCAGCCCGTGGCCGGGCTCGCGGGCGTCGGGCGGCTGCTCGTGCTGGCGGCGGCCCTCGTCGTCGTCCTGCCGCAGGGCCCGGTGCACTGGCTGCCGCTGGTGCTGCTGTCCGCGGCGGTCGTGATCGAGGTGGGCTACGCGCGCGTCGTCCGGGTCGCCGTGCCCTTCAGCAGCCACCTGCCGGGGATCGACGTCCGGCCGTCGGCCCGGCTGCAGCCGCGCTGGCTGGGCTACGCCGGTCCCGTGGCGGCCGCGCTCGTGCTGGTGTCCGCGCTGACGCCGGTGCCGGCCTGGCTGTCGTGGGTGTTCGCGCTCGCCGCGCTCGTGCTGGCCCTGGCGGGCCTGGCCGACGCCGCCCTGTGGGTCCTGCAGCGGCGCCGCGCGGAGCGCCGCCTGACCAAGACGCTCACCGCGTACGGGCCGCGCTTCGCCCTGCACTGGGACGCGCAGCCGGGCACCGGCTACCAGATCGGGCGCTGGATCCCCTACCTCGACCGGCTCGGGGTGCCGTACGTCGTCGTCGTGCGCAACCCGAACAGCTTTGCCGAGGCCGAGCGGATGACCGACCAGCCCGTCCTCGTCCGGCGCGGTGCGCGCGAGATGGACCCGGTCATGGTGAGCACGCTGCGCTGCGTGTTCTACGTGAACAACGCCCTGCGCAACGTCCACGTCGTCCGCTACGCCGGGCTGCGGCACGTCCAGCTGAACCACGGCGACAGCGACAAGGCCACGAGCTACAACCCGGTGTTCCGGATGTTCGACCGCAACTTCGTCGCCGGCCAGGCCGCGATCGACCGGTTCAGCGCCCACGGGATCTCCACCGCGCCCGACTTCTTCGAGATCGTCGGCCGCCCGCAGGTCGAGGACGTGGCCGTCGCCGTGCCGGGCACGCCGGTGCGTCGCGTGCTCTACGCCCCGACCTGGGCCGGCATGCACGCCGACTCGGCCTACAGCTCGCTCCCGATCGGGCCGGAGATCGTGCAGGGCCTGGTCGCGCGCGGGTGCACGGTGATCTACCGCCCGCACCCCTACACGGGCCGCAACCCCGAGCTCGTCGCCGCCTCGCAGCGGATCCTGGCGCTGCTCGCCGAGGACCGCGCGAAGACCGGCACCGAGCACGTGTTCGGTGCCCAGGCCGAGCAGGTGTGGAGCATCGTCGACTGCTTCAACGCCGCCGACGCCCTGGTCTCCGACGTCTCCAGCGTCGTGCCGGACTTCCTCTACTCCGAGAAGCCCTTCGCCGTCGCGGCGATGGGCGGCAGCGTCGAGGAGTTCTTCGCCGAGATGCCGGTCGCCCGCGGCGGTTACGTCCTCTCGGGCGACGCCGGCAACCTGGACGCGGTCCTCGACGACCTGCTCGGCGCCGACCCGCAGCACGCGGAACGGCGCCGGCTCAAGACCTACTACCTGGGCGACTTCCCGGCCGAGACGTACGCCGACGCGTTCCTCGAGGCCGGGCGCCGGGAGATCGCCTGAGGCCTCGCTCCGCGCGTCTTCGGGCGGCGCGGGGCGAGGGTTCGGCGAGGTCGATGCGCAGACCGCGGCACACCCTGGCCAGATCGGCACACCCAGGCCACATCGGCACACCCAGCGTGCGTCGGCACACCCTGCAGGGTGTGCCTCCGTCAGCAGGGTGTGCCTTGGTCAGGACGGTGTGCCGACGTCAGCAGGGGGTGCCGACGTGGGCAGGGTGTGCCGACGGTGCCGGATCGCGCGGGACGGGTACCGCGGACGTGCCACAATGGTCAACGAGACTGCTCATTAGCGTTGTTAACGAGCAGCCCACTGACCGTGAGGAGCAGACCGTGACGCGTCGGGAGTCGCCGGTCCGGGTTCGACGCGGTGCCGAGGAGATCGGGCGGCACCTCGTCACGTGGCGCAAGCTGCAGAACCTGACGGCCGAGCAGGTGGCCGAGCGCGCCGACGTGACGCGTACGACGCTGCGGCGCCTCGAGCACGGCGAGCCCGGGGTCGGGCTCGACGTCTTCCTGCGCGTCGCGCGGGCGCTGGGTCAGCTCGACCGCGTGGTGGACGTCCTCGACCCCTACGACACCGACCTCGGCCGCGCGCGGGCCGAGGAGGTGCTGCCCGAGCGGGTGCGCCGGTGAGCCCGGCGCCGTCCACCCGGCTCCGGGTCGGCGTCGACGGCGCGAGCGGCACGGTGCCCGTGGCCACCGCCCACGTCAGCGAACGTCGCGGCGTCGTCTCCACGACCCTGACCTACGACCCCGCCTGGACCGCCGCGCCCGCCGCGTACGCGCTGAGCCCGGACCTCCCGCTGCTCGCGACGCGGCACCAGGTCACCGGCGGGCTGCCCGGCGCGTTCGCGGACAGCGCCCCGGACCGCTGGGGCCGCAACCTCATCGCCAAGCGGCTCCGCACCCAGGCACCACCCGGGCAGCAGGCGGCGACCACGGTCCGCGAGGTCGACTACCTGCTCGGGGTCGCCGACGAGACCCGGCAGGGCGCGCTGCGCTTCGCCCTCGACGACGCCGGGCCCTGGCTGGGGACGGGGTCGGACGTGCCGCGCCTGGTCGCGCTGCCCCGGCTCCTGCGCGCGGCCGACGCGGTGGCCGACGACGCCGCCGACGACCTGGCCGCGGTGAAGGAGCTGCTGGTCGCGGGCTCGGGCTCCCTCGGCGGGGCCCGGCCCAAGGCGTCGGTCCGCGACGGCGACGAGCTGCTGATCGCCAAGTTCCCGCACCGAAGCGACGCGTGGGACGTGATGGCGTGGGAGAAGACCGCGCTCGACCTGGCGGACCGCTGCGGGATCGAGGTCCCGCGGAGCCGGCTCGTCCGCGTCGGTCAGCGGCACGTGCTGCTGCTCGACCGGTTCGACCGCCGGGGGACCACGCGGGTCGGCTACATCAGCGCCATGACGCTCCTGCGGTCCTCCGACGGGGTCGCGGCCGACTACCTCGAGGTCGCGGAGGCGCTCGCGGAGCACGGCGGCGCGGTGGTGGCCGACCTCGCCCGGCTGTGGCGGCGCATCGCCTTCATGCTGGTCGTCAACAACGTCGACGACCACCTGCGGAACCACGGCTTCCTGCGCTCGGCGTCCGGGTGGACGCTGTCGCCCGCCTTCGACCTCAACCCGGACCCCGACCCGGGTGCCGCCCGCATCACCACGATCGGGTTCGTGGACGACGCCGAGGGTGCCCTCGAGCAGCTGGTGGCGAACGCGGGCGCCTTCCGGCTGACCCGCGACCGGGCGGCGGCCGTGCTCGCGGAGGTCCTCGCCGGCACGGCGGCGTGGCGCGAGGTCGCCCGCGGCAACGGCGTGGTCGAGGGCGAGCTCCGCCGGTTCGCGCCCGCCCTCGACCGGTTCCCGCGGTAGGCGACGCACCGGTGGCCGTGCACGAGGACCAGCTCCGTCTCGACGCGGAGACCGTACGGGCCCTGCTGGCCGACCAGCTGCCGGAGCTCGCCGGGCTGCCCGTCCGGATGCTCCCGCCGGCCGGGACGGTCAACGCGGTCGTGCGGCTGGGGGACCGGCTCGCGGCCCGGTTCCCGCTGCGGCCCGAACCGCCGGACGAGGTGCGTCGCGTCCTCGAGCGGGAGGCGGAGGCGGCCGGGTCGCTGGTGGGCCGCCTGCGGGTCCCGGTGCCGGAGGTCGTCGCGATCGGCCGGCCCGGACGCGGCTACCCGCTGCCGTGGACGGTGCAGACCTGGCTGCCGGAGACGGACGGCTCGGTCGTCGACCCGGGTGCCTCGTACGCCTTCGCGCGCGACCTGGCCGCGCTGGTCGCCGACCTGCGGGCGGTCCCGACCTGCGGGCGCACGTTCGCGGCGGAACGGCGGACGGGCCGTGGCGGCACGGTCGCCGACCACGACGCGTGGGTGCGGACCTGCCTGGGGCGCAGCACCGGCCTGCTCGACGTGCCCGCGCTGGCGGCGCTGTGGGAGCGGCTCCGGGTGCTTCCGCGGGGCCCCGAGCCCGACGTGACCACGCACGGCGACCTGATCCCCGGCAACGTCCTCGTCGCCGGTCCCGGCCCGGACGCACGGCTCGTCGGGCTGCTCGACGTGGGCGGGACCGGCCCGGCGGACCCGGCGCTCGACCTGGTCGGCGCCTGGCACCTGCTCGAGGACGGGCCGCGCGCGGTGTTCCGGGAGACGCTCGGGGTCGACGACGCCACGTGGGCGCGCGGGGTCGCCTGGGCGTACGAGCAGGCGGTCGGCCTGGTCTGGTACTACCGGACGTCGCTCCCGGCCTTCAGCGCCCTCGGGCGCCGCACGCTCGACCGGATCCTGCGCGCCGAGGCCGCCACGAACCGCTGACGCCGGCCCCTGGAACCGCCCCTCCTTCTGTCGCCGCCCAGCGTTTTCCGGGCAGGAGGAGCGTCCCGCGTCGACGCGGGGGAGCGAGGAGCACCGCAGAGCTGGCGTCATGGCCTAGGCTGGAGGCCCGTGGGACCACGCGCGAAGTTCACCAAGCACCTGTTCGTGACCGGCGGGGTCGCTTCCTCGCTCGGCAAGGGCCTGACGGCCTCCAGCCTGGGCAGCCTGCTCGTGGCGCGGGGTCTCAGCGTGTCGATGCAGAAGCTCGACCCCTACCTCAACGTCGACCCCGGGACGATGAACCCGTTCCAGCACGGTGAGGTCTTCGTCACCGAGGACGGCGCGGAGACCGACCTCGACGTCGGCCACTACGAGCGCTTCCTCGACCGGAACCTCTCGGCCGAGGCGAACATCACCACCGGCAAGGTCTACTCCTCGGTCATCGCCAAGGAGCGCCGCGGCGACTACCTCGGCGACACGGTCCAGGTGATCCCGCACATCACCAACGAGATCAAGGACTCCATGCTCGCCATGGGCGGTCCGGACATCGACGTGGTCATCCACGAGATCGGCGGCACGGTCGGCGACATCGAGTCGCTGCCGTTCCTCGAGGCCGCGCGCCAGGTCCGCCACGACGTCGGCCGCGAGAACGTCTTCTTCCTGCACGTCTCGCTGGTGCCCTACATCGGCCCGAGCGGCGAGCTCAAGACCAAGCCGACCCAGCACTCGGTCGCCGCGCTGCGCCAGGTCGGCATCCAGCCGGACGCCGTCGTGTGCCGCTCCGACCGGGAGATCCCGGAGTCGGTCAAGCGCAAGATCTCGCTCATGTGCGACGTCGACGAGCAGGCCGTGGTGGCCTGCGCCGACGCGCCGAGCATCTACGACATCCCCAAGGTGCTGCACGCTGAGGGTCTGGACGCGTACGTGGTGCGTCGCCTGGACCT
The DNA here is from genome assembly GCF_039536445.1 of Microlunatus spumicola. Classification (NCBI taxonomy): domain Bacteria; kingdom Bacillati; phylum Actinomycetota; class Actinomycetes; order Propionibacteriales; family Propionibacteriaceae; genus Microlunatus; species Microlunatus spumicola. Next base: position 23,235 of record NZ_BAAAYR010000006.1, read on the forward strand.
GCGGTTCCGGGACGTCGACTGGACGCGCTGGAACGACCTGCTCGAGCGGGTCCACCACCCGCGCGAGGAGGTCGTGATCGCGCTCGTCGGCAAGTACGTCGACCTGCCCGACGCCTACCTCTCGGTCGTCGAGGCGCTCCGCGCCGGCGGCTTCGCGAACCGGGCGAAGGTCGGCATCCGCTGGGTGCCGTCCGACGCGTGCTCCACGCAGGAGGGGGCGGCCAGCCACCTCGGGGACGTGGACGGCATCGTCATCCCCGGCGGCTTCGGCATCCGTGGCACCGAGGGCAAGATCGGCGCGATCCAGTACGCTCGCGAGCACCAGATCCCGATCCTCGGGCTGTGCCTCGGCCTGCAGTGCATGGTCATCGAGGTCGCCCGGAACCTGGCCGGCCTGAGCGGGGCGGACAGCAGCGAGTTCGCGCCCGAGACGCCCCACCCCGTGGTCGCGACCATGGCCGAGCAGGTGGCGATCGTGTCCGGCGAGGGTGACCTCGGCGCGACGATGCGGCTCGGGGCCTATCCGGCCGAGCTGCAGGCCGGCTCGGTCGTGGCGAAGGCGTACGGCCAGACCCAGGTCAGCGAGCGGCACCGGCACCGCTACGAGGTGAACAACGCCTACCGCGGGCGCCTCGAGGAGGCCGGGCTCGTCGTCAGCGGGACCTCCCCGGACTCCCAGCTGGTGGAGTTCGTCGAGCTGCCGGCCGAGGTCCACCCCTACTTCGTCGCGACCCAGGCCCACCCCGAGCTCAAGTCGCGCCCGACCAAGCCGCACCCGCTCTTCGCCGGCCTCGTCGACGCGGCGCTGGACCGGCGCCTGTCGACCCGGCTGCCGGTGGAGCAGCGCCGGTGAGCGCTCGCTCCCTGGGCGACGACCGCGTGGTCCTGGCGCCCGCCGAGCTGGCCGACCTCCCGCTGGCCTGGCCCGTCCTCTCCACCGAGGTGCTGGCGGAGGGTCACGTCGCGACGTTCGCGCAGGACGTCGTCCGTACGCCCGACGGCGGCGAGATGACGCGCGAGTACCTGCGTCACCCGGGAGCCGTCGGCATCATCGCCCTCGACGACGACGAGCAGGTCGTCCTCGTGCGGCAGTACCGCCACCCGGTGCGCCACCGCCTGACCGAGCCGCCCGCCGGCCTGCTGGACCACGCCGGGGAGGACCCGCTCGTCGCGGCGCAGCGTGAGCTGGCCGAGGAGGTCGGGCTGTCGGCCGGGCGTTGGAACGTGCTCGTCGACCTCTTCAGCACCCCCGGGATCATCGGCGAGGGGCTGCGGGTCTACCTGGCCCGCGACCTGGCGCCGGCGGACCGCCCCGAGGGCTTCACGGCCGAGGGCGAGGAGGCCGAGATGGACACCGTCTGGGCGTCCCTGGACGACCTCTTCGACGCGGTCCTCGACGGCCGCCTGCACAACCCGACGCTGGTCAGCGGTGTCCTCGCCGCGGGTGCGGCGCGGCTGCGCGACGGGTTCGCCTCGCTGCGGCCCGCCGACGCACCCTGGCCCGCGCGCGACGCGCTCGCTGCCGCGGGCCTGCTGCCCGACTGACCTGCTCGTTCCGGCGCCCGACACGGCGGCGGGTCGTCTGCGTCGCGCTCAGCCGGCACCGCCTGGTCGATCTCGGTCGTCCGATCGAGCAACTTCCCTGCCCGACGAAACGGTTTGGCCGGGCAGCCCGGAGGTAAGCGGGTCCGGGGTCCAGCAGCGGGCCGACCTGCCCACCTCCCGAGGAGGCGGCGTTGGCCCGCTCCCGCACCACCCTCCCGCTCCGCCGCACCTGGCCCGCCCGCACGGCCTGGGCCGTCTTCGCGGTGTGCACGGCCGTGCTGGTGCACATCGCCGTACGCCGGCCCGCCGGTCCCGACGGGATGTCGGACCTCGGTGTCTACACGGGCGCCGTCCGGGCGCCGCTCGACGGCGGCAGCCTCTACGGCTTCGCCGCGGCCAACGGCGACCGGTTCGTCTACCCGCCGTTCGCGGGGCTGCTGCTGGTCCCGGTCGCCGTCCTGCCGGACCTCGTCGCCCGCGTGGTGTGGACGCTGCTGTCGTGCGCCCAGGTCGTGGTGCTCGCCTGGGTGGTGGTTCGGAGGAGCCGGTTGCCCGCGCTCGCCCGCCTGGCGCCCGGTGTCCGGGTCCCGCTCGTCGCGACGGTGCTGCTGCTGACCTACCCGGTGTTCAGCGGGATCTTCCTCGGTCAGGTGAGCCTCCTCGTCACCCTGCTCGCGCTGGTCGATGCCGTGGACCTCGCACCGCGCCGGTTCGCCGGCGTCGCGACCGGGCTGGCCGCGGCCCTGAAGCTCACGCCGCTCGTCTTCGTCCCCTACCTGTGGTTCACCGGGCGGCGCCGCGCGGCAGGAACCGCTCTCGTCACGTGGGCGGCGGCCGCGGCCGTCGGGTGGTGGCTCGCGCCCGCCGACTCGCGCCGCTTCGTCGCCTCGCTCGGCGAGGACCGGCCGTTCCAGGACCTCGGGCAGGGCGACAACGCCTCGCTCGTCGGCCTCCTCACCCGCTCGGGCCTGGGCACCGGGAGCGGGCCGGTGCTCGTCGCGCTGCTCGTCGTCGTCGCCCTCGTGATGGTCCTGGGGTACCGGCGCGCCCGGTTCGCGCACCGCCGGGGCGAGGTGCTGGCGGGCGCCGTCGTCGTGGGGGCCGTGGCCGTGCTGGTGTCGCCGGTGTCGTGGAGCCACCACCAGGTGCCGCTGGTCCTCGCGGCGGCGTGCGGTCCCGCGCTCGGACGGGTCGGCGCGGCGACCTGGACGGCGGCGGTCCTGCTGCTGACTGGCATCCCCGTCCAGGCCCTGCTGCTGCACGTCGGGGCGCCGGGACCGCTGCTGCGCGAGTCGAGCGTCCTGCTGGCCCTCGCGGTCGCCTGCGTGGTGCCGTTCGGTGCGACCCGAACCGCCCGCGCGAGCAGCTCCGTCGCCCTGCTGCACCGACGCGGCGACCCGGACGCCGCCGGTCCCTGAGGTCCCGGCAGCCCTCCGTGAACCGCCGTCCGGCGGGTCTGCCTGCGGTGCGGGGTCCTTCCGTGGTCGGCTGTGCCCGTGCACCCGCGCCACCGGCTCGACCTGCGGCCGGCCGACGTCGGCCACGGGCTCCTCGCGGTCCTCACGGCCCGCGGCCGTCGCCGCCGCGAGCGCGAGCTGCTCGCCCTGGTCGACGCGGCCGACGACGGGTTCGCCGCGCTGTCCGTCCGGGCGGCCTGGGAGCTGCTGCTGGCGGCCTGCGCCTGGCCGCCCGGGTCCGAGGTCGTGCTCTCCGCGATCACCCACCCGGGCATGGCCGCCCTCGTGGGCGAGGCGGGCCTCGTCGCGGTCCCGGTCGAGGTCGACCTCGACACCCTGCTGCCCGACGTGGCGGCGCTCGAGGCCGTCGTCACCGACCGCACCCGGGCGGTGCTGGTGGCGCAGCTGTTCGGCGGTCGGGCCGACCTGTCGGTGGTCGCCGCCCTCTGCCGCCGCCGGGGGCTGCTGCTCGTGGAGGACGCGGCGCAGGCGTGGACCGGCCCGGAGACGCTGCGGTCGGCCGCGGACGTGACGCTGGTGAGCTTCGGCCTGCTGAAGACCGCGACGGCGGCTGGCGGCGCGCTGGTCCGGGTCGCGGACCCCGCCCTGCTGCTGCGGCTGCGCCGGCTGCACCGCGCCTGGCCCGTGCAGAGCCGGCTCGACCACGCCGCCCGGCTGCTCCGGGCCTTGGCCCTGCTGCTGCTCGGCGAGCCGGGGGCGTACGGGGCCTTCCTCCTGCTCTGCCGGGTGCTCGGCGCCTCGCCCGGCGCGGTCCTCGAGCGGGCCACCCGTACGCCCGCCCCGGGCCCGGGCCGCAGCGCCCGGCTCCGCCCGTCCAGCGCCCTGCTCGTGACGATGGCCCGCCGGTTGTCGGCGGAGGACGGGAGCCCCGCGCGGGTGCGCTCGCGGACCGCGGCGGGGGAGCGGCTGCGGGCCGTGCTGCCCGACACGCTGCGCCAGCCGGGCGCCCGGGTGTCCCGGACGCACTGGCTCTTCCCCGTCCGCAGCGCCGACCCGGAGGCGCTCGTCGCCCGGCTGCGCGCCGCCGGGGTCGACGCCAGCGCCGCGACGAGCAACCTCGTGGCGCTGCTGCCCGACGGGCCGGGCTCCGACCTGATGCGGCACGTCGTCTACGTGCCCGCCTACCCCGAGCTGCCGCCGGACGTCCGGACCGCGGTCCGGCGGGTCCTCGCCGAGCAGTGACCCCGGTCCGGACGGTCGACGGGTGCCGGTGTCGATCGGGGACGGGCAGGATCGTCATGACGGCGAAGGAGCCCGACGAGCGGGCCCCGGCACCAGGAGGTCCACGATGCGCTACACGTTGCTGCTGCACTACCCCGAGCAGTCCGGCTCGCTGAGCCCCGAGGAGCTCGCGGAGGGTCAGCGGGCCTTCACCAGCTACGCCGCCACCCTGGACGCGGCGGGCGTGCTGCTCTCGGCCGAGGTCCTGCAGCTGTCGGTCGCGACCACGACGGTCCGCGTCCGCGACGGCGTGCTCCAGGTCCAGGACGGCCCGTACGCCGACACCAAGGAGCAGCTCGGCGGCACCTTCGTGCTCGACGTGCCCGACCTCGATGCGGCCCTCGAGTGGGCCGGCCAGGCGCCCGCCGTGGCGTGGGGCGGCGTCGAGGTGCGGCCCGGCGCGGTCTTCTACGCCGACGGCCAGTGGCGCCCGAACGCCTGAGCGGGACGCCGGCCGCCGCCGTCGCCGAGCAGGCGGCGCGGCGGTCGTACGGGCGGCTCGTGGCCCTGCTGGCCACGTCGTCCGGCGACCTGGCCCTGGCCGAGGACGCGCTCGCCGACGCCTTCGAGCAGGCGCTCACCACCTGGCCGCGGACCGGCGTGCCCGGCAACCCGGAGGCGTGGTTGCTGACCGTCGCGCGCAACCGGCAGCGCGACGTGTGGCGCTCGGCCGGGCACCGGCGCCGGGCCTGGTGGGAGGAGGTGGACGACGTGCGTGACCCCGTGCCGCCGCCGGGGGTGCTCGAGGACGGGGCGGCCGACGCGACGCTGCCGGACCGCCGCCTCGAGCTGCTCTTCGTCTGCGCCCACCCGGCGATCGACACGGCCGTGCGGACGCCGCTGATGCTGCAGGCCGTCCTCGGCTTCGAGGCGGCGGAGGTCGCGGCGGCGTTCGCCGTGCCGACGTCCACCATGGCCCAGCGGCTGGTCAGGGCCAAGCGCCGGATCCGCGACGCCCGGATCCCCTTCGCGGTGCCTCCGCGCGCGGCGCTGCCGGGACGGCTGCCGGCGGTCCTCGAGGCGGTCTACGGGTGCCACGCCGTGGGCCGCGGCGCGCTGGCCGGGGAGGCCCGGTTCCTCGCGGTGACGCTGGCCGAGCTGCTGCGCGACGAGCCCGAGGCGTGGGGGCTGGCCGCGCTCGTCACGCTCGACGACGCACGGGCGCCGGAGGAGGGCACGCCCTACGTGCCGCTCGAGGAGCAGGACCCTCGGCGCTGGGACGCGGGCCTCCTCCGGGCCGGTGAGGACCTCCTGCTCCGGGCGGGCGGCGGGACCCCGGGCCGCTACCGGCTCGAGGCCGCGATCTCCGCCGTGCACGTGGCCCGCGCCCGGACCGGGACGACGGACTGGTCGGCGCTGGAGGTGCTCTACGCGGCCCTGCTCGCGGTGGCTCCCACGCTCGGCGCCCACGTCGCCGCCGCGAGCGTGGCCGGGCGGCGGCACGGGCCCGACGCCGGCCTCGCCCGGCTGGACGCACTGCTCGACGAACCGGGCACCGCCGGCTTCCAGCCCTGGTGGGCGGTGCGGGCCCACCTGCTCGAGGCCGCCGGCCGGCCCGTCGAGGCCGCCGCCGCGTACGAGCGGGCGGTCGCGCTGACCGGCGACGAGCCCGTGCGCGCCCACCTGCGCGCACGTCGCGAACGGCTCGGTGGCGGCTCCCGCCGGCCGCGCACCGACGGCGGCGCGCACCCCGCACGCGGCCTGCGGTGACGTCCCTCGTGGCGCACCCACCGACCGGCTGCCCCACGTCTATGCTCGCCTCGTCGGAGCAGTGCCGCAGACGCCGGGGTGGGCCGGACACCTCCGCCGTCTCCAACCCAGGAGTGACGCGTGAAGGTCGGAGTACCCACCGAGGTCAAGAACAACGAGGGCCGCGTCGCCATCACGCCCTCGGGCGTGCACGAGCTCACCAGCCGCGGTCACGAGGTCCTCGTGCAGTCCGGCGCCGGCGTCGGTTCCTCGATCCCGGACGACGCGTACGGGGCGGCGGGCGCCAAGGTCGTCGAGGGCTGGGAGCCGGTCTGGCACGAGTCCGAGATGGTGCTCAAGGTCAAGGAGCCCGTCGAGGTCGAGTACGACCGCATGCAGCCCGGGCAGGTCCTCTTCACCTACCTCCACCTGGCCGCGAACCGCGCCTGCACCCGCGCCCTGGTCGACCGCAGGGTCACGGGGATCGCGTACGAGACCGTCCAGCTCCCGAACGGGTCGCTGCCGCTGCTCGCGCCGATGAGCGAGGTCGCCGGCCGGCTCGCGCCGCAGGTCGGGGCCTACCACCTGATGGCCTCGCAGGGCGGCCGCGGAACCCTCATGGGCGGGGTCCCGGGGACGCACCCGGCCAAGGTCGTCGTCATCGGCGCTGGCGTCTCGGGCATGGAGGCGGCGACGATCGCGCTCGGCATGCAGGCCGAGGTGACGCTGCTCGACCTGAACATCGACAAGCTGCGCGACGCGGACCGGCTCTACCGCGGCCACATCAAGACCGTCGCCTCGAACAGCTTCGAGGTCGAGCGCGCCGTGCTCGAGGCTGACCTCGTGGTCGGTGCGGTGCTCGTGCCGGGCGCCAAGGCACCGACGGTCGTGACGAACGACCTGGTCGCGCGCATGAAGCCCGGCAGCGTGCTGGTCGACATCGCCATCGACCAGGGCGGCTGCTTCGAGGACAGCCGGCCGACGACCCACGCGGACCCGACGTTCCGGGTGCACGACTCGGTCTTCTACTGCGTCGCGAACATGCCCGGCGCGGTCCCGCACACGTCGACGTACGCGCTCACCAACGTCACGCTGCGCTACGCCGCCAGCCTGGCCGACCGCGGCTGGCGCGAGGCGCTGCGCCGCGACCCGGCCCTCGCGCTCGGGCTCAACACCCACGACGGCGAGCTCATGAACGCGCCCGTCGCCGCGGCGCACGGCACCACCGCGCGTCCCGTGGCCGAGGTGCTCGCCTGAGCGGTCTGGAACGGCTCGTCACGGCCTACCTCGATCACCTCGTCGTCGAGCGGGGTGTCTCCGCGCACACCGTGGCGGCCTACCGGCGCGACCTCGCCCGCTACACCGACCACCTCGCGGGGGTGGGGGTGACCGACGTCGCCGACGTCACGCCGGCGCACGTGGGGGCGTACGCGTCGACGCTGGCGGAGGGGGTTCCGGGGACGGAGGGTTCCGTGGCGCAGCCGCCCCTCGCCCCGGCCAGCATCGCCCGGGCCGTCGTGGCGGTCCGCAGCCTGCACCGCTTCGCCGTGGCCGACGGGCTCGCGACGACCGACCCGGCCGTCGAGGTGCACCCGCCCCGCCCGGCGCGCCGGCTGCCCAAGGCGCTCACCCTCGACCAGGTGCAGCTGATGCTCGACCTGCCCTCCACCGAGACCGCCGAGGGGCTGCGCGACGCTGCCCTGCTCGAGCTCCTCTACGGCACCGGCGGGCGCATCAGCGAGATGGTCGACCTCGACGTCGACGACCTGAGCCGGGCCCTGTCCGGGCCGCCCGACGAGCTCGCGGGCCTCCGCGTCCTCGGCAAGGGCAGCAAGGAGCGGGTCGTCCCGCTCGGCTCCTTCGCCCGCCGCGCGGTCGAGGCCTACCTCGTCCGCGGCCGGCCCGCCCTCGCCGCCCGCGGTCGCGGCACGCCCGCCCTGCTCCTGAACGCCCGCGGGGCGCGCCTGTCGCGGCAGAGCGCGTACGCGGTCCTGCGCCGGGTGGCCGAGCAGGCCGGGGTGCCCGGCGAGGTCAGCCCGCACACGTTGCGGCACTCGTTCGCCACGCACCTGCTCGACGGCGGCGCCGACGTGCGCGTGGTGCAGGAGCTGCTCGGGCACGCGTCGGTGACCACGACGCAGATCTACACCCTCGTCACCGTCGACCACCTGCGCGAGGTCTACGCCGGCGCGCACCCGCGGGCCCGCTAGGCCGTCCCCACGCGTCAGGCGGTCGTGGCGACCCGTGCCCGGCGGACGTGCCGCAGCGTGACGACGAGCAGGACCAGGGCCACCAGCTGCGTCGCGGCGACCACGACGACCAGCGCGGGCAGCGACCGTTCGTAGAGGCTGCCGGCCAGGACCCCGCCGAGCACCGCCGCGCCGCCCTGCACCGCCGCGAACAGCCCGTACGCCGACGCCCGGGTCGCCGGCGGCACGAGGTCGGCGACGAGCGCCTTGACCGTCGAGTCCTGCACGCCCATCGCCGCGCCCCAGAGCAGCACGCCGACGAGCACGGCGACCACGGAGCCGGTGAAGGCGAGCGGCGGGACGGCGGCGACGAGGAACGGGAGGACGAGCAGCACCCGCCCCCGGAACCGGTCGAAGAGCCAGCCGGTCGCCAGCGCCGCGACGGCCTCGGCGCCCATCGCGGCGGCGTAGACGAGCGGGACGGCCGCCACCGGCACGACGTGCTCGCGGGTGAGGTGGAAGGAGATGACGCCGAAGGTGACGAGCCCGGCGGTCGCCGCCCCCGCCGCGGCCGCGAAGAGCCAGAAGGTGCGGGGGAGCCCGTCACCGGGGTTCCACCAGCCCGCGCGACGGGTCGCGGGTCCCGGGGGTCCTTGCGTCGGTGCGGCGGTGGGGGCGGTCGCCGGACGGGTGTCCGGGTTGCCCGTACGGCGGCGGATCCAGCCGAGGACGAGCAGGGCGGCGACGCCGGGCACGACCAGGACGGCCAGCGCCGGCCAGAGGGTGCCGGCGAGCGCGGCCACGCCGGCGACCAGCAGCGGCCCGGCCACCGCACCGGCCTGGTCGAGGGCCTTGTGCACCGCGAAGCCCCGGCCCAGCCCGACCCCGCTGGCCGCGTGGGCGAGGAGCGCGGTCTTGGCGGGGCTGCGCACGGCCTTGCCGGTGCGTTCCGCCAGGATCAGCGCGCACGCGAGCGCCAGCCCGGCGCCGCCCAGGAACGGGGTGACGGCCAGCGCGGGCACGCAGACCGCGGTGATGCCGTAGCCGACGATCGTGAGGGTCCAGTAGCGCCCGCTGCGGTCCGCCCAGCGCCCCGAGACGAGCCGGAGCAGCAGGGCCATCGCCTCCCCGACGCCGGTGACGAGGCCGACCAGCACCGCGCTCGCGCCGAGGGACGCCAGCAGCGGGCCGGTGATCGAGCGCGCCCCCTCGTAGACCATGTCGGCCGACAGGCTGACGACGCCGAAGCCGACGACGGCCCGCCAGGGCGACCAGGTCCGTCCGGGTGCGCGCTCCTCGCGCGTCTCTGACGCGCTCACGCGGCCACCACGACCGGGGCCGCACGTCGGCGGCGTTGCACGCGCCACTCGCGCCAGGTCAGGGCGACGATGACCGCGTCGAAGAGCGTCAGACCGACGAGTCCGGCGGTCGGGTCGAGGACGATGCGGTAGAGCTGGTAGGCGATGAAGAGCAGCAGCACGACGATCAGCCAGGGGTAGGCCCACAGCTTGTCGCGCAGCAGCGCCAGCACGAGCACGACCTTCACGAGTCCGTGGACCAGGAGGTACACGGCGCCGAAGAGCACCGCGTGCCCGGTCAGGCCGTTCGCCGTGTGCAGCAGGTGCGTCGCCACGAGGTCGTGGGGGTCCTCGGACAGCTCCCCGTGGGTCCACGAGGCCGCGAGCCGCTGGAGGGTAGCCGGGGTCACGAGCAGCAGCAGGGCGCCGCCGACGACCTCGACGAGGCCGTTCAGCCCCTTGGCCACGATCCCCACCAGGAACACGCGATCGAGCCAGCCCCGGGGGTGGAACACGGTCACGACGCCGGTCCGCCGGTCTGGCCGAGGACCGCGTAGACCTTCTCCGCGTACGCGTCGAACCGTGCCTCGCACCGCTTCAGCTCCGCACCCGCGTCGCGCGTCGCCGGCACGCCCAGCAGGTCCCGGGCACGCAGGTCGCGGTACCACCGGCGGAGGCGGTCGAGGCTCTGCTCCTCCTCCTCGAGCTCGGCGAGGGTGTACTTGCCGATCTCCTCCTCGTGGTCGAGCTCGGCCAGGTACTTCCCGCAGTCGGCGACGAGCTCGGTCCACTCGGCCTCGCGCGCCGCGGCGTACAGCCCGTCGAGGTGCTGGGCGTCCGCCTCGGCGTGCCCCCGCGCCGCAAGCACGAGCAGCGTGCCCTCCGCGGTGGCCACCAGCGCGCGCACCCGGTCGAGCACGGGGGAGACCGCCGGCAGGTCCGGCAGCGCCCAGGTCGCCTGGCCCAGCGCGACGGCACCCGAGCGCCGCAGCTCGCGCCACACGGCCGTCCTGTGACGGGCCGGCTCGGCGGGGACCCGGACCAGCAGGACGAGCCAGCCCCGCGCTGTCGGTTCTTCCATGACACCAGGATATGTCACAGGTGTGACACCTCGGCGTGTTCGTCGTTCTGCACGGGCTCGTCGGCGTCCGCGGCGACCACCGCCCGTCCGGACGTCGGGAGCAGGACGGTCACCGTCATGCCGGGGCCGTGGTCGCAGGTGACCGGGAGCGCCGTGCCGTGGCTCTCGTGGTGCCCGTCGTGGCAGAGCCGCAGCTCGCCCCCGCTGCGGGCCACCGTCGCCGCGACGACGGAGAGCCCGAGCCCGAACCCCGGCCGCGACCGGGACTCCGGCGACCGCGTGAACCGCAGGGTGGCCGTGGCCAGCAGGTGCGGGTCCATCCCGGACCCGGCGTCGTCCACCTCGAGCCGGCCGACGCCCGCGGCCGGCCGGTCGACGCGGGCGCGGACCGGCGGGCGTCCGTGCAGCGCGGCGTTGTCGAGCAGGTTGCCGACGACCTGCGCGAGCTCCACCTCCGCGAGCCGCACGGCGACCGGGACCCCCGCCTCCACGTGGAGCGCGGGGCTGCTCCCGGGCGGGTCGCCGGTGCCGCGCGCACGGTCCTCGGCCGCGCGGCGCACGACCTCGTCGAGCCTCGCGTCCTCCTCGCCCACCTCGCCGTCCGACGGACGCTGGGTGCCGGCCCGGAGCAGGTGCTCGGCCAGCCGGTTCAGGCGGTCGAGGTCGGTCCGGACCTCCCGCAGGACGGACTCGTGCTCGGCGACGCTGCGCGGGCGGCTCAGGGCCAGCTGCACGCGGGTGGTCAGCAGGGTGAGGGGCGTCCGGAGCTCGTGGCTGGCGTCGCGGACGAAGTCACGTTCGCGCTCGACGGCGGTCTCGAGGGCCTCGAGCATGGTGTTCAGCGTGCGGCCGAGCCGGGTCACCTCGTCGTCGCGCTCCTCGGAGACCTCGAGGCGGACGTGCGGGATGCCCTCGGCGATCTGCGCCGCCTGCGCCCTGTAGCGCTCGACGGGCCGGAGCGCGGACCGGGCGAGCAGATAACCGACGGCGGCGGTCACCGTCAGCGCGGCGAGCCCCGCGATGCCGAGCTGGACGAGCAGCTCGAGCAGCGCCTCGTCGCGGTGATCGCGCCGGACGGCGACCACGAGGACGCTGGCGGGGGCCTGCGCGGCGGCGAGCGGGACCGCGTACGCGCGCAGCGGGTGCTGGTCGATCGGGAGCAGGGCGCCGATGTCGCGGCGCACGGGAGCCACGCGCGCGGCGCGGGCGTCGACGGGGTCCAGCAGCGGGGAGGTGCCCGCGGTGGCGCTGCCAGCGAGGATCCGGCCCTGCGCGTCGAGGACCTGGTAGATCTCGTTGCGGTCGGTGGCGGAGGCCTCGGGCCCGAGACCGCCGTCGGCCGTGACGAGCGGGCTCAGCCGCGCCGACGTGCCGGCGAGCTCCTCGTTGAGCTGCCGGTCCAGCGCGAAGTGCACGCGCCAGTAGACGAACCCGCCCGCGGCGAGCAGCACGAGCAGCATGGTGGCGGAGAAGCCGGCGACGAGCCGGACCCGCAGCGGCAGCCGGGCCAGCGAGGGCGTCACGAGCGGGGGTCTGCTTCGACGCGGTAGCCGGACCCGCGGAGCGTGGTGATGGTGCTGGTGCCGAAGGGCCGGTCGATCTTGGCGCGGAGGCTGGAGACGTGCACGTCGATGACGTTGCTGCGCAGGTCGGTCTCGGAGTCCCACACCGCCTCCAGGACGTCGTCGCGGGTGACCAGCTCACCGGCGCGCTCCAGCAGCAGCTGCAGGATGGCGAACTCGCGCGCCGACAGGTTCAGCTCCTCGCCGGCGCGCGTGGCGCGGCGGGCCCGCGGGTCGACGACCAGGTCGCCGGCACGCAGCAGCTCGTCGGCGTCCTCCCTGCCCGAGCGGCGGTGCAGGGCGCGCAGGCGGGCGAGCAGCTCGTCGAGCTCGAACGGCTTGGCGAGGTAGTCGTCCGCGCCCGCGTCGAGCCCGCCCACGCGGTCCTCGAGGCTGGTCCGCGCGGTCAGCATCATGATCGGCGTCCGGACCCCGTGCTGGCGCAGCCGGCGGCTGATGGTGGCCCCGTCGAGCCCGGGCAGCATCCGGTCGAGCAGCAGGACGTCGAGGTCGCCCCCCACCAGCGCGGCGTCGTACGCGGCCCGCCCGTCGTGGTGGGTCTCCACCTCCCACCCGGCCTCCGCCAACGACAGCCCGAGCAGGTCGGCCAGCCGGACGTCGTCCTCGGCCACCAGGATCTTCATCGAGACGCACCCCTCCGCCGTCCGAACCTAGTGGTCATGCCCCGTCTGCGGGACCGGTCGGGCCTCACGCGTCGGGGTCGAAGCAGACGTCGAACGCGTTGACCGGGTTCTGGACCTCCCTCCCGGACGTGTCGGTCAGGGTGAAGCTGCCCACCAGGCTGGCCGGACCGTTGGCGGTGTAGCAGGAGCTGGCGTGGACCTGCAGCTCGAACTTGCCGGTCTGGCTCTTGGCCGCGTCGTCGACCCAGGTGACCATGCAGATCCAGTCGCTTCCGGCCCCGACGTCGGTCACGGTCGGTCCGCCGCGGTCGCAGGTGCTGCTGGTGCCCATCGAGGCGGTGGTCACCCCGGGGTGGCCGAGCAGCTGCTGCTGCTGCACGTAGAGGTGGGCGAACGCGGCGTCGAGAGAGCTCTCGAGGCGGGGGCGCGTGACGTCCGGGCCACCGGCCGTTGCCAGGAGGGACGCGGCGACGACGACGGCAGCCGCTCCGACGGCGGGCCGCAGCCAGCGGAGCGCCGAGGGACGCCGGCGTCCGGCCGTCTCCTGGCGCTCGCCGGCGTCCTGGTGCTCGCGGGGGTGCTGGTGTTCGCGGGGGTGCTGGCGGGTGGGGTTCGGCACGATCAACCTCCGATGATGTCGCGGCGGCGCAGCGACGAGTAGGCGAGGGCGAGGCAGACGAGGGTCCAGACACCGGCGGCGACCAGCCCGTCCAGGAAGGGACCGGTGAAGGGTGCGGCGGCGAAGAACCCGTGCCAGGACTCGAGCGAGGTGCTCAAGAGCGCGCGACGCAGCAGGCCGATGCCGCTGACGGACCCGAGGAGCCCCATGGCGAGGCCGACCACGACCGGTCCGACGACCCCGAGCGCAGGGTTGCGGGTCCGGACCGACAGCAGGATCGCCAGCGCCGTGAAGCCCACCAGGGCGGGCAGGGTCGAGAGCCAGGCGGCGACGACAAGGCCGAGGGCGTGCGACGGGGGGATGGTCTGGCCGGTCAGGCCCGTGAGCGGCTGCGTGCCGACGAGGAGGACCGACGAGACGATCGCGCTCGCCGCCAGCACGAGGAAGCTGGTCACCGCGAAGGCGACCGCGGCGAGGGTCTTGGCCCAGAACACCTGGGTGCGGCTCACCGAACGGGTCAGGATCGTCTTCCAGGTCCCGTGCTGGTCCTCGCTGGCGAAGATGTCGCCCGCGACGAGGCTGGCCAGCAGCGGGAACACCCACTGGACGAGGAAGCCGAGCAGCAGCAGCGGCACGGCGTAGCCCGACTCGTGGACGTGGCGGCCGAAGAGCGTGTCGGCCGGCGGCCGCTGGCTGCGGAGCACGAGGACGACGACCGGCGGCGCGACCAGGCACCCGAGGAGCATCGCCCGCGTGCGGACCAGGGCGGCGAGCTTGACGACCTCCCAGCGGAAGGCCGCTGCGGAGCCCGCCCGTCGGGGGCTGCCGCCGACGGGACGGGAGCGGGTCACGGCGCGGTCGTCGGTCGTGGCGCTCATCGCGAGGTCTCCTCGAGGTCGGTGCGGGTCAGCTGGTCGGCGTCGGCGGGGGCGGACTCGGTGAGCATGAAGAACAGCGCCTCCAGCGGCGCCTCTCCGAGCGTCAGGCTGCGGACCGCGACCCCGGCACCCACGACGGCCGCCACGTACGCGTCGATCACGGGTTGGCTCCCGCGGACGGCGAGCCGGCCGTCGGCGGAGGTGACGCCCAGCCCCTCGCGGCCCTGCCCCAGGGCCAGCGCGGCGGCGTCGTCGGAGGTCGAGAGCAGGTGGGCCTGGGGCGGGGCCTGGTGCCGCAGCTCGGTGATGGTGCCGTGGAAGGCGACGGAGCCGCGCTTCATGATCGTGACGTTGTCGCAGATCTCCTCGACCTCGTCCATGTCGTGGCTGCTCAGCAGGACCGTCAGCCCGGAGGAGGTGAGGCGCTTGACCAGCGCCCGCATGTCCCGGATGCCGGCCGGGTCGAGGCCGTTGGCGGGCTCGTCGAGGACGAGCAGACGGGGCTCGCGCAGGAGCGAGGCGGCGACGCCGAGCCGCTGACGCATGCCGAAGGAGTAGCCGGCGACCTTGTCGCCCCCGCGCCCGGTCAGGTCGACCACGTCGAGGACCTCGGCGATGGTCCGGGCACCGGTCCCGCCGTCCAGGCCGGCGAGCAGCTCGAGGTTCCGGCGACCGGTCAGGTAGGGGTAGAAGCGCGGGCTCTCGATGAAGCCGGCGACACCCTCCAGCGCGGCCGTGCCGTCGCGCTCCCACGTGCGGCCGAAGACCTCGAGGCTCCCGGCGTCGGGCCGGATCAGCCCGAAGAGCATCCGCAGGAAGGTCGTCTTGCCGGCGCCGTTGGGCCCGAGGACGCCGTAGACCTCGCCCTCCGAGACCTGGATCGAGATCGCGTCCACCGCGGTCAGCGCACCGAAGCGCTTCGTCAGTCCCTCGGCCCGTACGGCCAGCGCTGGAGTCATGCCTGCGACGCTAGGCCGACCTCCATGAAGGGACGATGAACCGGCCGGCTCAGGCCGCAGGGCTCACGTGCACGGTGGCCGAGCCGAGCCGGCCGACGTACGCGATCAGGTGCTGCTCGACGTGGTGGGCGAGGTCGTGCCCCTCGACGACGGTGAGCCCGGGGTCCACCGTGACGTCGGCCTCCGCGTGCAGGGTGTGCCCGATCCAGCGCAGGCGCAGGTCCGGGACGGCCCGCACACCGTCCACCGCCCCGACCACGGCGAGCGCCTGGTCGACCGTCGCGGGGTCCACGGCGTCCATCAGCCGCGCGCCGACCTGGACGACCGCCGAGCGCAGGACGCCGAGGATGGCGACGGTGATCAGCAGGCCGACGACGGGGTCGGCCCACCGCCAGCCCAGGGCGACACCGCCCGCGCCGAGGAGCACCGCGAGGCTGGTGAAGCCGTCCGTGCGCGCGTGCAGCCCGTCCGCCACGAGGGCGGCGGAGCCGATCTGACGCCCGACCCGGATGCGGTAGCGGGCGACGAGCTCGTTGCCGAGGAAGCCGACCACGGCCGCGCCGGCCACCGCCCAGAGGTGGGTGACGTCGCGCGGGTCGAGCAGCCGGCGGACCGCCTCGTACGCCGCCAGCGCCGCCGACAGCGCGATCATCGCGACCACGAACAGGCCGGCGAGGTCCTCGGCGCGGCCGTAGCCGTACGTGAAGCGCTTGGACGCGGCCCGGCGCCCGAGGGCGAAGGCGATGAGCAGCGGGACGGCCGTGAGGGCGTCGGCGACGTTGTGCAGCGTGTCGCCCAGCAGGGCTACGGAGCCCGACAGGACGACGACGACCCCCTGGAGGATCGCGGTCGCGCCCAGGCCGACGAGGCTGATGAGCAGCGCCCGGCGCCCGGCCTGGTTGGCCTCGAGCGCGTCGTCGATCTGGTCGGCCGTGTCGTGGGAGTGCCCCCCGAACAGCTCGGAGACGGTGTGCCGGACCCGGCCCGCCAGGTTCGTGGGGTGCTCGTGCTCGTCGTGCTCGTGCTCGTGCCCGCGCTCGTGGAGGTCGTGCTCGTGCTCGCGGGCTTCGCGGGTGTGGCTCATGGGACGCCGTTCTGGTCGAGGAACGACACCACGTTACCTGCGCAAACATGCAGGTGTCGGGCGGTCCGTAGGCTGCACGGGTGGGTCCTGAGCAGCGCGTGGGTGGGCAGGCCCGACCCGCCGCGCACCCGCGGCAGCCGAGCGAGGCCCAGGTCGGCGCCGCGGTGACGGCCTTCGGCCTGCTCGCCGAACCCACCCGCGTCCGGCTGCTGTGGGCCATCCGGGAGCAGGGCGCGGACGTGACCACCCTGGCGGCCGCCGCAGGCTGCAGCCCCACGGCGGCGAGCCAGCACCTCTCCCGGCTCCGGCTCGCCGGCCTGGTCGAGGGCGAGCGTGACGGGCGGCGGGTCGTCTACCGGATCCGTGGCGGCCACGTCCGCCGGCTGCTGGAGGAGGCCCTGTTCCAGGCCGACCACCAGGTCACCGGCGAACCAGTCCACGACTGACGGTGCCGGGTGGCCCGAGCCTGTGCCGAGCTTGGTCAGGCCCGTCTGAACCGCCGCACCAGCGTCGGCGCGGCGAGCGCGCCCGCCGCGGTCAGGACCCGGGCCCGCGGGTGCAGCTGGAGCCACGTGAAGAGGCTCGGCCGGCCGTGGAGGTCAGCCTTCACGCGGTCGTCCGAGGTCGGCGCGTCGAGGTTGCCGGGCGACCCGCCCGGCACCTTCTCGCGGGTCGACTCGGCGCGGATCGCGACCTTGGCCAGCAGCAGGTCCATGACCTTCGGCGCCAGGGCCTCCGTCGCGAGCATCTGCGCCGCGGCGCCGCCGGCGAGCAGGTCGCGCACGGGGTGCTCGGCCGCGTGCTCGACGCAGGCGGCGACGACCTCGGGCGAGTAGACCGGCGGCGGACCCTTCGGCCTGCGGTCCATCTTGTTCCGCGAGTTGGTGAACAGCGGGGTGTCGATGGTGGCGGGCTTCACGGTGGTCACCGAGATCGGCGCCCCGTCGGCGATCAGGTCGCGCCGCAGCGCGTCCATCGCCCCCTGCACCGCGTGCTTGCCCGCGCTGTACGCGGCGTGCAGCGGCAGGGCCACCCGGCTCTCGACCGAGGAGATCGAGATGAGCGCGCCCTGACCCGCCGCCCGCAGGTGCGGCAGCGCGGCGAGCGCGCCGTGCACCTGGCCGAGGTAGTTCACCTCGACCACCCGGCGGAACTCGGCCGGCGTCGTGTCCTCGAACGTCGCGAAGAGCGACAGCGCCGCGGCGTTCACCCAGGTGTCGATGCGGCCGAACCGGCTGACCGCGAGGTCCGCCAGCCGCTGCACCTGGTCGGGGTCGGCGGCGTCGCAGACCAGGTGGACGGCCTCGCCGCCGGCCGCCGTGATCTCCTGCACCAGGCTGGCGAGCCCGGGCTGGCTGCGAGCGCCGACGACGAGCCTCGCGCCGCGCGCCGCGAGGCGCAGGGCCGAGGCCCGGCCGATGCCGCTCGACGCGCCGAGGACGACGACGACCTGCTCGTCGAGGGGCTTGAGGCGGATCTTCACGACGTCGGGTTCCCGCCGGTCACGCCCAGCATCTCGGCGGTGACGTAGCTGGACTCCTGCGAGGCGAAGAACACGTACGCGGGGGCGACTTCGGCCGGCTGGCCCGCGCGGCCGAGGGGGGTGCTCTCGCCGTGGCTCTCGGACTTCTCCGTGGGCATGGTCGCGGGGATCAGCGGCGTCCAGATGGGGCCCGGGGCGACGGCGTTGACCCGGATGCCCTTCTCCGCGACCTGGGCCGCGAGGGCCTTGGTGAAGTTGTGGATGCCGGCCTTGGTCGTGGCGTAGTCGAGCAGCTCCGGCGACGGCGAGGTCGCCTGGATGGACGCGGTGTTGATGATCGTGGACCCGGCCTGCAGGTGCGGCAGCGCGAGCTTGCACAGCCAGAACATGGCGTAGAGGTTCGTCTTCATCACCCGGTCCCACTGCTCGGTGCTGATGTCGGCGATCCCGCCCATCTGCACCATCTGGTACGCGGCGTTGTTCACGAGGATGTCGATGCCGCCGAGCTCGGCGACGGCGGTGTCGACGACCTTCCGGCACTGCTCCTCGTCGCGGATGTCGCCGGGGCAGCGCACGGCCCTGCGGCCGGCCGCCTCGACCAGCCGCGCGGTCTCGGCGGCGTCCTCCTCCTCCTCGGGGAGGTAGCTGATCAGCACGTCGGCCCCCTCGCGGGCGAAGGCCAGGGCCACGGCGCGACCGATGCCGGAGTCGCCACCGGTGACGATCGCGCGCTTGCCGGTCAGCCGGTCGCTCCCGCGGTAGGACTCCTCGCCGTGGTCGGGCTGGTCGCCCATGTCGGAGGTGAGACCCGGGTGGGCGATCTCCTCGCCGGCGCTCGCGGGCTGGTCGTACTGCTCGGACGGGTCGGTCTGCGTCGTCTGGTCGCTCATGACTGCCCCGTACCCGGGCCCGGCCGGGGTGAACCGGGACGCGCCGGAGGAGCGGGGACATCACCCCGAGCGGTGACCGCCCGACCGGAGCCCGTGCGTCAGGCGGGCACGCGAGCCGCGGCCTCGAGGACCGCGGCCAGCTCGTCGGGCCGGCTCAGCGCGGGGCAGTGCCCGCCGGCGATCTCCACCCCGGTGACGCCGAGCCGTTCCCGCGCCAGCCGACGCTGCAGGTCCGGCGGCAGGAACCGGTCCCGGGTGCAGACCACCGAGGTCACCCGCGCCCGTGGCCAGGCGTCGAGCGGCCACGGCGTCGACCCGGACGCCGGGGAGGGGTGGGCGCGCACCCGGCCCGCCGCCTCGAGGGCCAGGGCCCGGGGGACGTCGTGGAAGAAGGTCGCCAGGTCGTCGTCGCCGTCCTGGACCGGGCCGTGCGTCGCGGCGGCCCGCTCGACCGCCTCCGCGTAGCCCACGTGCTCCCACCAGTCGTCCGGACGCTCGCCGGGGGCCGGCACCATCGCGGCCACGAGGACGAGCGCGTCGGCGTCGAGCCGCTCGGCCACGAGCGGGGCGGTGAAGGCCCCGTACGAGTGCCCCACGACGACCCAGCCGCCGGGAGGCGGGCGCACGTCCGCGACGGCGGCGAGGACGGCGTCGCGGTAGTCGGTCAGGGTCAGGGCGTCGTCGTCGGCCGGCAGGTCGGGGGCCACGGTCGCGTGCCCGTGGGCGCGCAGGGCGGCCTCGACCAGGTGCCAGCTCCACCCGGTGTCGCCGGCCCCGTGGACGAACGCGAAACCGGTCACGTCACGCCCGGGTGGTCGGCGGTGTCGGCCAGGCCGGCAGCAGGTCGGTCAGCGCGGCGAGCTGGGGGAGCGAGACCCAGGACGGGTTCGCCATCTGCGGCACGCGCTGGACCTCGAGGTCGGTGATGCCCGCCGCCCGCAGGTCGGCGACCGGGAGCGGGTGCGCGAGCAGCGGCACGTCCACCTCCACCCGGGCCCGGAGCGCCTGCCGGGCGGCGTCGTCGAGCCACCAGCCGCGCTCCGCGTCCTCCCACGCCTCCGCCTCCGCGACGACGTGCCCGAGGCCCCACACCCCACGGGGCAGACCCCCGGTGCCGGGACCGGAGAGCCAGAAGACCACCTTGTCCCCGGGACGCATCAGGGCGGCCCGGTAGCCGCGCTGGACCGACCAGGACGTCAGCCGCGTCTCGCCGTCGGCGAGGAAGCGCCGGACGTCCCACACCGCCGGGTTGGCCTTGAGCAGCCACGCCCCCAGCGTCTCCCGGGTCACCGCCTGGACCACCCGACCTCCTCCCGCCGCCCCGCGCGCTCTCGGGTCACGACCGTACGACGCGGTCGTCCGTCGACCCCGGGTGCGGCCTCAGCCGTCGCGCCGGGTCATGCTCGACCGGTAGCCGCCCCCCGGGTAGGTCCAGGCCCCGGTGCCCGACCGCCCGTCGGGGGCGAAGGTGCCGCGGTAGAAGGCGGGAGACCCGGGCCCGCCGGCCCAGATCGTCAGGGTCCGGCCCTCGAGCTCGTAGACGTAGTCGAGGGTGTTGCCGGCGTCGTCGTAGGCGCGGGACCAGATCTCGGGGGTCGGCCCCTGGCCGTACGGGCGGAGGTGGCCGATCACCTCCAGGCCGGTGACCCGGTGGTCGTGCAGGACGAGGTCGAAGTGCTGCACCAGGAAGTGCTTCCCGGGCAGCCAGGCGTAGGTGACCGTGCCGGTCGTGTCCTCGCCGAGGTCCCAGTCGCCCACGAGGGGTTCGAGGCTCTCGAGCCGTGAGGTGCCGTCCGTGCTGTCGTGCTCGCTCATGCCTGGCCCGACCGCCGCGACGGCGCGGACTCATCGGGCGGGCCGGGTTCAGACGGCGCTGGGGCTCGGGACGAGCCGCTGCTCGAGCGGGCTCTTGCGCCGGGACGCCCCGGCGCTGGTGCGCCAGCTGACGCTGTAGGCGAGCGTGTACTCGACCCGGTCGTGCAGCTCGTAGACCGTCTCGTCGGCCTCGGCCAGGGTGGCGAGCTCCGTGGTGTCGAGGGGTGACGGGCGGCGGCGGAGCTCGTCGAGCACGGCCGCGCTGCGCCGCAGCTGCTCCAGGTCGTCGAAGACGTCCTGGCTGATCGCGGGGTGACGGACCTCGATCCACGCCCCCGGGTTGACGCGTTGTGCGTGGACGGTGGCCGTGGTGGCCGGACCGCCGGCGACGGGGGTGAGGGCGGAGGACACCTCGACCTGGAGCGCGGGGGAGGCGGGGCTGGTGTTCGCCAGGAAGTACACGCCCGGCTCGATCCACTCCAGCTGCCAGTCGACGTCGTCGAGCGGCGGTCGGTCGGCGAGCGCGATCTCCTCCACCGCGAGACGTGCGCGGCGGGCGTCGCGCACGGCCAGCACCGCCGCGACCAGCGCGGCGAGGGAGACGACGAGCGCGGCGACCACGACGACGGTCGCGAGCGGGGGTGTCATCGGCCGGCCCGGTCGGACGTGGTCGGGTGCGGCGGGTGGTGCCGGTGGGCGGAGGGCACGTCAGGCGGGCTGGAGCTCGGGGGCCAGGCGGCGCCAGGCGTTGGCGACGGCGAGCAGGAACTGCCGGCCGAGCCCGGTGGGCCAGCCGCCGGAGAGCAGTGGCGGCACGGCGACCACCGCCCGCCAGGCGTCCAGGCCGTGCGCGACCACCGTCACCTGCAGCTCCTCGAAGTCGGCCGGCCGCTGCTCCGCCTCCGTGCGACGTCCGCGGGAGGGCTCGAGCTCGAAGGCCGTGACGGCCTCGGACCGGTGGTCGCGGGTGTCGAGCTCGCCCTCCGCGTCGGCCAGGTGGGCGCAGAACTCGCCCAGGTCCGCCCGCGTCAGCGAGTTGAGCACCAGGGCGAGCCGTGCGGGTGCCAGCTCGGGTCCGAGGGAGGCGACCACCGACCAGAACCGCACGTCATCCATACGTTGATCATGCACGTGTCGCGCCCGCCGCGTCCGGTTCGCGGGGGATTGGCGTCCGCCCGGCGAAGTGTTCACGTGACGGGCACTCGGGGTGCGGCACGGGGTGGGCACGTGCGGTGTCCAGGAGGCTGGACGAGCGGCGAGAGGATGCTCGGGGGTTCATCCCCTCGCCGCTCGAGCACGAACCTACGGTCCTGCGGCCGTCCGCCGCCACCCCTGTGAGGTGTCATCTTCAGGACACGACCAGTTGTGGACAAGCGGCCCGCGGCGGGTTCCCGCCGACGGCGTGGGCCGCTACTTTTCGGAGCGGTGGTCGGGACTGCCGAGCGACGGTCGGGGGATCGCAGCGCGTGCAAGACCGTGGAGGGGCCGGCAGCCTGTGGCTGCCGGCCCCTCCGTCTTCCCGGTCCCGAGCGGGTGCTGCTCGACCGCGACCGTGGTCTGCTCAGATCGCGACGACGCCCTGCACGGCCGTCGGCTGCGGTGCGCCGCCCGCGTCCTCGATCGACACGGCGACGTCCGTCGCCCCGCTCACGGGTCCGTGCAGCCACTGCGAGACGTTCGTGCCGCCACCGACGAGGGCGTCCGGCGTGACGGCCTGGCCCCGCAGCGTCCAGAGCTCGTACGTCTTGCCCCGGCCCGGCGACGGGAGGTCGCCACCGACGAACAGCGCGCGGTTCTGGCTCTTCGAGACCACGAACGAGACCTGCGCCCCGTTGTCGAGCACCAGCGGCAGGATCTGCGCGTCCGGCGCCGACAGCAGCGCCGAGTCGGCGGTGGCGCCGGCGACCGGAGCCTGGTCGCGGCTCAGCGACCAGACCGTGCCGCCCAGCGCCAGGGCGACGACGCTCACGGCCGCGACGAGCACCGAGAGCACCCGGGCTCGGCGGCTCGCCCGCCGCACGGCGAGCATGTCGACCGCAGCGGGACGCACCTGGAGCGCGTCCCCGTGGAGCGGGGGCAGCTGGCGGACGTCGTCGAGCCCGGCCAGGATCGCCTGCCGCAGACCGGCCGGCGGGGCCGGAGCCGCCGCGAGCACCGCGAGCCGCGGCGCCGTCTCGCAGAAGCCGGCCACCTCGCGGCTGCAGGTCGGGCAGACCGCCCGGTGCGCCTCGAAGGCCTCGCGCTCGTCGTCCTCCAGCGCGTCCAGGACGTACGCGCCCGTCGCCCCGTGGATCTCGTCCATCGTTCCCCCTCTCATGCCTCGACCCCCAACGCGTCTCGTAGCCGGATGAGCCCGTCCCGGACCCGGGTCTTCACCGTGCCCAGCGGCAGCTGCAGCCGGGCGGCGATCTCGGTCTGGGTCAGCCCGCCGAAGTAGGCGAGCGTGAGGGCCTCGCGCTGGATCGGGGTCAGGGAGTCGAGCCCCTTGCGGACCCGCTGGGCCTCGAGCCGCTGCTCGACGCCCTCCCAGACGTGGTCGACCTCCCGGCCGACCTCGCTCACGGCGTAGTGGTCGTCGCGGGCCACCTCGCGGGTGACCGAGCGGACCCGGTCGACCGCGCGGCGGTGGGCCATCGTGGCGATCCAGGCGAGGACCGAGCCCTTGTCCGTGTCGAACCGGGCCGCCTGGCGCCACACCTCGGTGTAGACCTCCTGCGTGACCTCCGCGGCGTGGTCCGTGGAGCGGAGGACCCGCCAGACGATCCCGTGGACCCGGCCGGAGGTCAGGTCGTAGAGCTCGGCGAAGGCGTCCTGGTCGCCCCGGGCGGAGCGGTGGACGAGCTCGACGAGCACCTCCGCCTCCGTCGGGAGCCCCGGGACGCCCGAGGGCCGGGAGTCGTCTCCCGGCCCCGAGGGCACCGCGTACAAGGTCATGATCGATCCGTGCTCGACGGTGCCCGGTGGGTGATCAGGACTTCGGCAGCAGGACGGTGTCGATGATGTAGACCGTCGCGTTGGCGGTCTGCACGTTGCCGCAGACGACCTTCGACGTGCCGTCGACCGTGAAGTCCTCGCCGCTGCCGGTGACCTTGATGTCGGTCTTCGCGAGCGAGGTGTGGCTGCCGGCGAGGTCCGTCGGCGCCAGCTTCGGCGAGGTGACGTGACCGGTCAGGATCGCGGTGAGGGTCTTCTTGTCGGCGAGGACCTTCTTGAGGTCGGCGGCCGGGATCTTCTTGAAGGCGTCGTTCGTCGGCGCGAAGACCGTGATGTTCTCGGCGTTGTTCAGGGTGTCGACCAGGCCGGCGGCCTTGACCGCGGTGACGAGGGTGGACAGCGCCGGGTTGTTGCTGGCGGCGGTGGCGACCGGGTCCTGCGACATGCCGTCGAAGGAGCCCTTGCCCGAGGTCGGGACGGCCGAGCAGCCGGCGCCGAAGGGGGCGTCCGCGGAGCTGGCCGAGGCCGACGGGGTCATGGCCGGGCTGGACGCGGCGCTCGAGGAGGGCGCGGCGGCGGCGCTGCTGGCCGGCGCGGAACTGGTGCTCGCGGTGTCGCCGCAGGCCGCGAGGCTCAGCGGGAAGGCGACGACGGCGGCGAGGGCGGCGATCTTGGTGGCGCGGGACTTGAGGTTCATGATCGGCCTTTCTGAGGGCACGAGGAGGGGGTCCTTCTGGTAGGCCCCAC
This sequence comes from Microlunatus spumicola, assembly GCF_039536445.1. Lineage (NCBI taxonomy): Bacteria > Bacillati > Actinomycetota > Actinomycetes > Propionibacteriales > Propionibacteriaceae > Microlunatus > Microlunatus spumicola. The sequence continues at coordinate 47,351 of NZ_BAAAYR010000006.1, forward strand.
GGTGTTGACACCAGCAGTTCGCCACCCCCCAGCCCCGGGATTGGTGTTCTTTCAACAATTTTCTGACTAGGGCAAACGGATGCAGCAACGCAGAAAAAGCCTCCCGAGGGAGGCTCTTTCACAGGTATGCGCTACTCGCTGGTGAACTGGATCTGGTGCCACCCGCGGGCACCGTCGGGGAAGACCTTCGTACGTGCCTCGGGCTGCGTCGCCCCGGTCGCGTCCGTGGCGCGCACCTCGGCCGTGTGCAGGCCCGCCGGTCCGTCGTAGCGCAGCGACCACTGCCGCCACAGGTCGATCCCGCCGTCGGTGGCCAGGCTCGCCTCCTGCCAGTCCCCGTCGTCGACGCGGACCTCGACCTTGGCGATCCCGCGGTGCTGCGCCCAGGCGACCCCGGCGATCACGGGCTTGTCCTTGGGCAGCGTGGCCAGCGACTTGGGGAGGTCGATCCGGCTCTGCGTGAGGATCGGGCCGTCGGTCGCCCACTTGCGTTCGGTCCAGTAGGCCGTCCGCCTTGCGTACGTCGTGAACTCGATCCGCTCGAGCCACTTGGTGTTGGCGACGAAGCCGAAGAGCCCCGGCACGATCATCCGGGCCGGGTAGCCCCGGGCGTCGGCCAGCGGCTTCCCGTCGAGGCCCACGGCGATCATCGCGTCGCGGCCGTCGCTGACGGCCTGGATCGGCGTCGAGGCGGTGTAGCCCGAGTCGAGCGAGTACGAGTAGACCTGGTCGACGCCGGCCTGCACGCCGACCTTCTCGAGGATCGCGCTGAACGGCACGCCGAGCCAGCGGCCGCTGCTGACGTACGAGCCGCCGACCTCGTTGGAGACGCAGGTGAGGGTGATGTCGCGCTCGATCATCGGCATCGCGAGGAGCTCGTCGTACGTGAGCGTGAGCGGGGTGTCGACCATCCCGTCGATCGTCAGGCTCCAGCCCGACGCGTCGATCTGGGGTGTGACCAGGCTGATGTCGACCCGGTAGAAGTCGTCGACCGGGGTGGTGAAGGGCGTCATCCCGGGGAGCTGCACCCCGGCCGGCAGCGGCGGGGCCGGGGAGGTCGGGGTGGGCAGGCCCGCCCCGCGACGTGCGAGCGCGCTGGCGCTGCGGACCCGGCCGACGACCACGCCGCCCCCGCCGGCGAGCGCCGCGACGAGAGCGGTCAGGCCGAGGGTCGCGAGGAAGCCGCGGCGGTCCGGGGTGCCGAGGGAGCGGTCGGTGGCGGTGGCCGGCGCCGGACGGGGGGAGGAGGTCGAGCGGCGGACGACGAGCAGCAGGGCCGCGACGCCGGCGGCCCCGGCGACCAGCGACGGAAAGGCGTCGACCGGCCCGCCGCGGTAGACGGCGGTCGCGGCACCGACGAGCCCGAGCAGGGCGATGCCGGCGACGGCGACCCGGCGGTGCGTCCAGGCCAGCAGCCCGAGGACCGCGGCGAACACCAGCAGCGCGAGGGCCACGGCGCCGATCAGGACCGGCTTGTCGTAGTTCCCGAGGAGCCGGACCGCGAACGTCTTGGCCGGCGTCGGGGCGGCGTCGATCAGGGCGGAACCGACGGCGATCAGCGGCGACGCGGGCGGGCTCGTCAGCGAGGCGACCAGGTGCCCGACCCCGACGGCGACGCCGGCCGCCACGACCCCCGTCAGCGCCCGCGCCGTCCGGCCCGGCACGCGGACGGCACCGGCTGGGTGCGGCGCGTCGGCCGCGGGGCGGGGACGGACGGGGGAGAGGGTCACGGCTCCAGTTCGTCACCGGAGCCCCGGCAGATTGTCCCGGGGCCGTGCCGCCTGGGCGCGACCGCCGTCCCCCGGTGTGCGCGAGTGGCGCCACCCGACGCGCGACACGCCGCGTACGCGCACCGGGTGGCGCCATCCGACGCGGTCGGCGGCGGTGCGGCCCGGGGTGGCCGGCGGGGTGGCCGGGTGGCGGGGCGGACCCCGGGCGCGTACTAGGGTTCGGGGGACCCACGACCGACCCCCGGGAGCAGTGCGCACATGGTGGACCAGCAGGACGGGCCGCAGGCCCTGCCGGCCGACCCGCCGCCCTTCGACGCGGCCCTGGCCGGCGCGCCGGACGAGGACGGCGAGGCGCTCTTCGCGCGGCCGCTGCCGCCCGCGCCGGACCTGTCCACCGTCGGCGTCGCAGAGGCCGAGCTCGGCCCGACCGGACGGCCCTGGCCCGAGCTGGGCGACCCGCCGCCGCTGACCGACCCCCGCCCGCCCGCGATGGTCGTCGCCGTCTGCAACCAGAAGGGCGGCGTCGGCAAGACCACGACGACGATCACCCTCGGTGCGGCGCTGGCCGAGCTGGGCCGGCGCGTGCTGCTCGTCGACTTCGACCCGCAGGGCTCGCTGTCGGTGGGCCTCGGGGTCAACCCGCACACGCTCGAGCACAGCATCTACAACCTGATGCTGACCCGCGACGTCACCATCGGCGAGGTCATCGACAAGACCAGCACCGAGGGCGTCGACCTGCTGCCCAGCAACATCGACCTGGCCGCGGCCGAGCTGCAGCTGGTCAGCGAGGTGGCGCGCGAGCAGACGCTGTCCCGCGTCCTGCGGCAGGTCAAGGGCGACTACGACGTGATCCTCGTCGACTGCGCCCCGTCGCTCGGGCTGCTGACGATCAACGCCCTCACCGCCGCCGACTGGGTGCTGATGCCGCTGGAGTGCGAGTTCTTCGCGCTGCGCGGGATCGCGCTGCTGACGGACACGATCGGCAAGGTCCAGGACCGGCTGAACCCCGACCTGAAGGTGCTCGGGATCCTCGGCACGATGTACGACCCGCGCACCCTGCACAGCCGCGAGGTGCTGGACCGGGTCGTCCAGGCCTTCGGTGACCAGGTCTTCCACACCGTCATCCGCCGCACCGTGAAGTTCCCCGAGACGACCGTGGCGGGGGAGCCGATCACCAGCTACGCGAGCTCCTCTCCGGGCGCGGCCGCGTACCGGATGCTCGCCCGCGAGGTGCTCGACCGGTGCCGGTGACGTCGGGCGGACCGGCGGACGCCACGCGTCGCGGGTCCTTCGACGTCCACCTGACGAACTTCGACGGACCCTTCGACCTGCTGCTGCAGCTCATCGGGCGGCGCCAGCTCGACATCACCGAGGTCGCGCTCTCGCAGGTGACCGACGACTTCATCGCGCACCTCAAGGCCGCGGGCAGCTCCTGGGACCTCGACCAGACGAGCGAGTTCATCGTCGTCGCCGCGACGCTGCTCGACCTCAAGGCCGCCCGGCTGATCCCGTCCGGCGAGGTGGAGGACCCCGAGGACCTGGCCCTGCTGGAGGCGCGCGACCTCCTCTTCGCGCGGCTGCTCGCGTACCGGGCCTTCAAGCAGGTCGCCGCCTGGCTCGAGCTGACGCTGGCGCAGGAGTCCCGCCGCGCGCCGCGCACGGCGGGCCTGGAGCCGCAGTTCACGCGGCTGCTGCCCGAGGTCGAGCTGACGATCACCCCGGAGGCGTTCGCGGCGCTCGCGGCCCGGGCGATGGCGCCGCGCCCGGCCGAGGTCCTGTCCCTCACCCACCTGCACGCGCCGGCCGTCAGCGTCACCGAGCAGGCCGGCCTGCTGGTCGACCGGCTGCGGCGCCAGCGGGTGGCGACGTTCCGCGCGCTGACCGGTGACGCCGACCGGCTGACCACGGTGGCGCGGTTCCTCGCGCTGCTGGAGCTGTTCCGCGAGGGCGCGGTGAGCTTCGAGCAGGTCACCGCCCTGGGCGAGCTGACCGTACGCTGGACGGGAGCCGACTCCGGCGACCTCGCCATCTCGGACGAGTTCGACGCCGAGACGGACGAGAACGGCAGCCCCCTCGAACCGAGACCTGCACCCAGCCCCGAGGACGACCCCGCGTGACCCTTCCCATCGACCAGCCCGACGTCCGCGTCCCCGACGCGGCGGAGATCTCCGGCGCGCTCGAGGCGCTGCTGCTGCTGGCCGACGAGCCGATGGGCGAGCTGACGCTGGCCGAGGCGGTCGGGGCGCCGGAGGCGGTCGTGCTGGAGGCGCTCGAGGCGCTGGCGACCTTCTACGACGAGACCGGGCGCGGCTTCGAGCTGCGCCGGGTCGGCGGCGGCTGGCGCTACTGGACGCGCGTCGAGCACGCCGAGGTCATCGCCGCGTACGTCGTGTCGGGGCAGAGCGGTCGGCTGTCGCAGGCCGCGCTGGAGACCCTCGCCGTCATCGCCTACCAGCAGCCGGTGTCGCGCGGACGCGTCGCCGCCATCCGCGGAGTGAACGTCGACGGCGTGATCCGGACCCTGCTCGCGCGCGGGCTGGTCGAGGAGGCCGGCCACGACGCGGAGACGGGCGCCGCGGTCTTCGCCACGACGCGGCAGTTCCTGGAGAAGATGGGCCTCGCGGGTCTCGACGACCTGCCCGCGCTGGCCCCCCACCTGCCCGACGTCGAGGAGCTGGAGGCCGAGCTGTCGGCCCTCGCGGCACCCGTCGTCGGGGTCGGGACCGAGACGCAGCCCGAGGAGGCTCCCGAGCGGGGCCCCGAGGACGAGACAGACCACCAGACAGACCCCCAGACACATGCAGCGCCCGCCGGGCAGGACGAGGAGGTGAGGGCATGAGCCCTCGCAAGCAGGGCGGCTCCGCCGCCGAGGAGCCGGAGGGCCAGCGGCTGCAGAAGGTGCTGGCCCAGGCGGGCCTCGCCTCGCGCCGGGCCTCCGAGATCATGATCGACCAGGGCCGCGTCGAGGTGAACGGCCACGTCGTCAGCGAGCAGGGCCGTCGCGTCGACCCCGAGCGCGACGTCATCCGCGTCGACGGCTCGCGGATCCCGCCGCCCCGCCGGCACCGCTACATCGTGCTGAACAAGCCGCGCGGCTACGTCTCGACGCTGCACGACCCCGAGGGCCGGCCCACGCTCGCCGACGCCGTGGTCGAGTCGGGGGCCAGCAAGGCGCTGCTCAAGGAGCGGCTGTTCCACGTCGGCCGGCTCGACACCGACACCGAGGGCCTGATCATCCTCACCAACGACGGGGACTTCGGCCACAAGCTGTCGCACCCGAGCTTCGAGATCGACAAGACCTACCTGGTCGAGGTCGAGGGCATCGTGAACTCGGTGACCCTCAAGCGGCTCAAGGACGGCATCACCCTCGACGACGGCCCCGTACGGCCGCGCGGGCTCAAGCTCGTGTCCACCGTCGGCGGCAAGTCGATGGTGCGCCTCACGCTGCACGAAGGCCGCAACCACATCGTGCGCCGTACGATGGAGCACGTCGGGCACCCGGTCCGGCGGCTGTCCCGGATCGGCATCGGACCGGTGCGGCTCGGCACCCTCAAGGTGGGCGAGGTCCGCGACCTCACCTCCGAGGAGCTGGGCGCGCTGCTGGACCTCGTCGACGTGGACTAGGGAGGTCGGAGCCGGTCCATGGATCGCCGCATCTACGGGTTGGAGACCGAGTACGGGGTGGCCTGCACGTCCGGGGGCACCCGCCGGCTCACCCCGGACGAGGTCGCGCGCTACCTGTTCCGCAGGGTCGTCACCTGGGGTCGCAGCAGCAACGTCTTCCTCCGCAACGGGTCCCGGATCTACCTCGACGTGGGGTCCCACCCCGAGTACGCGACGGCGGAGTGCGACGACCTCGTCCAGCTGATCAACCACGACCGCGCCGGCGAGCGCATCCTCGAGGACCTGATCGTCGACGCGGAGCAGCGGCTCGCCAGCGAGAACATCGCCGGCGACATCTACCTGTTCAAGAACAACACCGACAGCCACGGCAACAGCTACGGCTGCCACGAGAACTACCTGATCAGCCGGATCGGCGACTTCTCCAAGATCACCGACGTGCTGGTCCCGTTCCTGGTGTCGCGCCAGCTGATCTGCGGCGCGGGCAAGGTGCTGACCACGGCGCGCGGCGCCGAGTACAGCGTCAGCCAGCGGGCCGAGCACATCTGGGAGAGCGTCTCCTCGGCGACCACCCGCAGCCGGCCGATCATCAACACCCGCGACGAGCCGCACGCCGACCCCGAGCGCTACCGCCGCCTGCACGTGATCGTCGGCGACTCGAACATGAGCGAGACGACGACGCTGCTCAAGGTGGGTTCCGCGGAGCTCGTGCTGCGCCTGATCGAGGCCGGGGTCCCGATGCGCGACCTCGCCCTGGACAACCCCATCCGGGCCATCCGCGACATGAGCCGCGACCGTACGGGCCAGGTCAAGGTCAGCCTCAGCAACGGCCGCCGGGTCTCCGCGCTCGAGCTGCAGACCGAGTACTACGAGAAGGTCGCCGAGTTCGTCAGCCGGGAGAGCCTGCGCACCCCGACCGTCGACCGCGTGCTCGACCTCTGGGAGCGGACCCTCCGGGCCGTCGGCGAGGACAAGCTCGAGCTGATCGACACCGAGATCGACTGGGCGATCAAGCTCAAGCTCCTCGACCGCTACGCCGCCAAGCACCAGATGAGCCTGGCCGACCCGCGCATCGCCCAGATCGACCTCGCCTACCACGACATCCGGCGGGGGAGGGGGCTCTTCTCCATCCTCGAGTCCCGCGGTGCCGCGGCTCGCGTCACGACCGAGCCCGCCGTGTTCCGGGCGAAGTCCGTCCCGCCCCAGACCACCCGCGCCAAGCTCCGCGGCGACTTCATCCGCGCCGCCCAGGAGTGCCGCAGCGACTACACGGTCGACTGGGTGCACCTCAAGCTCAACGACCAGGCGCAGCGCACGGTCCTCTGCAAGGACCCCTTCGTCGCCACCGACGAGCGCGTCGACCGCCTGATCGCGAGCATGCGCCGCTCGTACTGAGGGCAGGGTTCGTCCGGGCCGACCGCAGGTGTGCGCTCGCGCACCTCGCGCTCGGAGTGTCGGGTGCGTACGCGCACAGCTGCGGGTCGAGTGCGCGCTGATCGTCGGGACACGCCGGTGCGCCGCGCGTTCTGCGCGCACTCGAGGCGAACCAGGAGGCCGACGCGGGTGCGTCGTCACACCCGATGAACCCTTGTCCACAGACGGGCCCCTGTAACCTCTCCCGGTGCGAAACCGACGTGTCCCTCTGACCCGTGCCCTCGTGGGCCTCGGGCTCAGCGCGGTCCTGCTGGCTCTCGGCGCGTGCGGGTCGGACGACGACCCCGCCGCCTCGGCGAGCCCGGCCCCGTCCACCTCGGCCTCCGACACGGCGAGCCCCTCGCCGTCGGCCTCGGCCACCCCGAGCGCCGCCCCGGTCACGGCGTCGAAGAACTTCGACGCGGTCAAGGTCGAGGGCGCGTACGGGACCTCGCCCAAGGTGACGGTCAAGTCGCCCTGGGCGATCGACCAGACGCGGGCCGAGGTGCTGCAGCCGAACGCCAAGGGCGCGGTCGTCCAGCCCGGGTCGACCGTCGAGGTGAACTACTACGGCGTCAACGGGCGTACGGGCAAGAAGTTCGACGACTCGTTCAGCCGCGGCCAGTCCATCGCCTTCCCGCTCGACCAGGTCGTGCCGGGCTTCAGCAAGGGCCTCCAGGGCCAGCACCAGGGCAGCCGCGTGCTGATTGCGATGCCCGGCTCCGACGGCTACGACGCCAGCGGCGGCAGCCCGCAGGCCGGGATCAACGTCGGCGACACCCTGCTCTTCGTCGTCGACATCGTCGAGGTGCCGCTCACCGCGCCCGCCGGCACGACCGTCGCCCCGAAGGCCGGCCTGCCGACCGTCGCGGAGACCGACGGCAAGCCCGTCGTGACGGTGCCGAAGACCGACCCGCCCAAGGACCTCGTCGTCCAGCCGCTCATCCAGGGCAAGGGCAAGGCCGTCGGCAAGGCCGACTCCGTGACGCTGAACTACACGTGGGTCGACTGGAGCAGCGGCCAGGTGCTCGAGCAGACGTACGGCGCGCAGCCGGCGACCGCCTCGCTCGCCTCGCTCGTCCCCGGCCTGCAGAAGGCGCTCGAGGGCCAGAAGGTCGGCAGCCGCGTGCTCGTCGTCGTGCCGCCGGAGCAGGGCTACCCGCAGGGCAACGCCTCGCCCAAGGTCGACCCGGGCGAGACCCTCGTCTTCGTCGTCGACGTGCTGTTCACGAGCAGCGCAAGCTAGCTAGCGCGGGGGTTGCGTCTGCGGCCCTGCGGGTCCGGCTCGGTGCCGGAGGACCTGAGGCGACCGCGCCTCACAACCATCCGCCCGGGCGTCGTCGCGTTCTTCGGTGCGCTCTCGATCTTGTACGCCCGGGCTACCGCCAGACCCATCCACGTTCGGCGCGGTCGCCTCAGGTCCTCCTTCGACGTTCCGTCCCCTGCGGGCCTCGACGCGCTGGGGGCGACGGCAACGGTGGTCGGGTCGCCGGTCAGGCGAGCGTCTTCTCGGCGAAGTAGGTGGCGACGGGGTTGCCGTTGAAGTTGGGGATCTCGACGTAGCCGGAGGACGCGTAGATGTGCTTCGCGTCGGGCTGGCGGTGGCCGGTGTCGAGGCGGGCGACCGTGTGGCCGAGGTCGCGGGCCTGACCTTCGAGGAAGGCCAGCAGGCGGCGGGCGAGGCCCCGGCCGCGCAGGGCGGGGACGACGTACATCTTCTTGAGCTCGCAGGCGCCCGGGTCGGGCAGGTCCTTCACGCCGCCGCAGCAGGCGGGGGAGCCGTCGACGTAGCCGACCCAGAAGCCGCCGCCGGGCGGGCCGAGCTCGGCCGGACCGGCCTTGGGCATGTCGGCGCCGTTCTGGTCGAGGCCGTCGTAGAGGACGGCGATCTCGGCGGCCATGGCCCGGGCCAGCAGTCGCCCGTCGCCCTCGTCGACGCGGGCGGGACGGAACTCGACCTCGACGCTGCTCACGCCGGCAGACGCTACGCGACCGGGCGGTCCTGCCGGACGGGGCCGAGCAGGGTCGCGGCGTGGCGGCCCGCGGCGGCGGCGGCGAGGAAGTAGGCGGGGTCGCCGTCGAGCCCGCGGCCCATGGTCGAGAGGCGCAGCGGCGAGGCGAGCAGCGCGTCGTCGAGGCCGTCGAGCGGGACGCGGACGACGTGGTGCCGGGTCAGGCCGCGGACGGCCTCCTCGACGTCCGGGGCCATCGCGACGAGCGCGTCCAGACCGGCGCGGTCGGCGACGCCGTGAAGGCCCCCGGCGCCGGCGAGGTCGGGCACGGCCAGGTCCGCGGGGCTGAGGGCCACCCGCCCGTATGCGGTGAGGCTGTGGTGCGAGACGCCGCGGTGGCGGGGGCGCGCGTCGGCCCCGGAGACGCGGAGGCTGGCGACGGGCCGGCCGCCGAGGGTGGCCACGGCGTTCACGGCCTCCCCTGCGCCGACGCCGGAGAAGCCCCAGCGGGTCCCGGTCCCGAGGTTGCCGGGGCCCTGGGTGACGACGGCGACGTCCGCGCCGAGCGCGAGGCGGGCGGCGAGCAGGCCCGAGTGGACCGTGACCGCCTCGAGGTCGCCGCCGAACGCCTGCCCGACGGTGACGGTGGCGGCGAGCAGGCCGGCGTCGCGGAGCTGGGCGACGGTGCGCGAGAAGGCAATGGGCAGCGCCCCCTGGTCGCTCATGACGTAGACGACGCGCGTGCCGGGCCGGTCGTGGGCCAGCGCGAGGAGGGTGGGCGCGAGGGCGGAGTGCAGGTCGGCCACGACGACCGGGAGGCCGTCGAGCGAGTCCGCGTCGGCCAGCAGCTCGTGGTGCGGCGACCCCTGCTCGTCGGCTCCGGCGACCATCGCCTGCAGCGGCAGGTAGCGGGCCTTGACCAGGTGCCCGGCGGGCTGCGGTGGCTGCGCGACCACGGAACCGTCGGGTCCGAGGACGGCGACCACGAGGGCGTAGCCGCCGGTGCCGAGACCGCGGTCGAGGGCCGCGACGTTGAGCAGCACGCGGTCGCCGGCGGACGGGGCCGGGGTGAGGTCGGTGTACGCGAGCGCCCGCACCTGGACGTGGGTGTCGTCGCGCGCGGCGGTGAGCTCGACCGCACCCGGCCACCCGCCGGTCACGGCGGTCACGGTCCCGGACGCCCAGACGATCACGCCCCGACCCTAGTGAGGCACGGAGCCGGTGAAAGTGTCGGACGCGGCTCGTAGCGTGCCGTCATGGAGATGCGAGAGGTCCAGGTCACGTTCGACTGCGCCGCTCCGGGGGCGCTGGCCGCCTTCTGGAGCGCGGTGCTCGGCTACGAGCGCCAGGCACCGCCGCCCGGCTTCGCCACCTGGGAGGAGGCTCTCGACGCGTGGGGCGTCCCGGCGTCGGAGCACGACTCCCGCGACGCCGCAGTGCCGCCCGCCGGGGGCCACGGACCGCGGCTGTTCTTCCAGCGGGTCCCGGAGGGCAAGTCGGTCAAGAACCGCGTCCACCTCGACGTCCGCGTCGCGCCCGGGTTGGTCGGCGACGAGCGCATGGCCGCACTCGAGGCCGACGCGGACCGGCTCGTCGCCCTCGGGGCGACCCGCGTGCACCGGGTCGACCCGGACGGGCGGATGGAGACCGGGTTCATCGTCATGCAGGACCCGGAGGGCAACGAGTTCTGCCTCGACTGAGCCACGCCTCGAATCGCACGGGTGGTCGAGCGGCGCCGTAGTACCGTCATGCCCGCACAGACCCCCGAGCAGCTCGCTCCGTCGGACCACAGCGTCCGGGCGGAGCGAGGACAGAGGACAGAGCATGGCGCCGCGCAAGACCGAGCGGATCGTGAACCTGACGATCGCGCTGCTGGTCGCTGGGCGCTACCTGCCCAAGAGCCGGATCCGTGAGCTCGTCGAGGGCTACCACGGGCTGTCCGACGCCGCGTTCGAGCGGACGTTCGAGCGGGACAAGGACGAGCTCCGGGCCCTGGGCGTGCCGATCGAGGTGGGCGGCTACGACCCGCTCTTCGAGGACGAGGCGGGCTACCGGATCCTGCCGAGCGAGTTCTCGCTGCCGCCGATCGAGCTGGACGCCGAGGAGGCGTCCGTCGTCGGTGTCGCCGCGCGGGTCTGGCAGCACGCGAGCATGGCCGAGTCGACGCAGTCGGCGATGACCAAGCTGCGGGCCGCGGGGGTCGAGCCGGACCCGTCGGCGCTCGCCGCCCTGGAACCGTCCGTGCAGGCCACCGAACCCGCCTTCGGCCCGCTCTGGAACGCGGTCCTCGACCAGACCCGCGTGCGCTTCACCTACCGCGACGGCAGCCTGCGGACGTTCGAGCCGTGGGGGCTCACCTCACGCCGCGGCCGCTGGTACGTCGTCGGGCGCGACGTGGACCGCGACGCGACCCGCATGTTCAAGCTGTCGCGCATCACCGACGTCCCGGTCGGCACCTCCCGCCCGGGGGCGTACGAGGTCCCCGACGGCCTCGACCTGCGCGCCCTGGCCCGCTCGCTCGACCCGAAGGAACCCACGGCCGAGGCCCTGCTGGCCGTCCGGCCGGGCAAGGCCCCGTCGCTCACCCGTCGCGGGCACCGCGCGGAGACAACGCCGGACCTGGCGTGGGCGCCCGAGAGCCACGAGCGCTGGTGGGTCGGCTACGGCAGCCTGCCCGGCATGGCCGACGAGGTCGCCGGGCACGGCGCCGACGTGCTCGTCGTCGAACCCGCCGACCTCCGTACGGCGGTCGTCGACCGGCTCCGCGCCGTCGCGACGAGCGGGGCCGCCCGGTGACGAGCCAGGCGCAGGTGCGGCGCCTGCTGAGCCTCGTGCCCTACCTCCGCGAGCACGACGGGGCCGCCGTGGCCGACGTGGCCGCGGCGTTCGGGGTGAGCCCGCGGACGCTGCGCGCCGACCTCGGCGTGCTCTGGATGTGCGGCATGCCCGGGCTGTCGCCCGGCGACCTGATCGACATCGACATGGACGCGGTGGACGGCGAGGGCGTCATCCACCTGAGCAACGCCGACTACCTGACCCGACCGCTGCGCCTGACCGCCGACGAGGCGCTGGCCCTCGTGCTCGCGCTCCGTACGCTGCGCGAGATCGCCGGGCCGGACCAGCGGGCCGCCACGGACCGGGCCCTGGCCAAGCTCGAGCGGGCGGCGGGGACGACGCCGACCGGGCAGGCCTCGGTGAGCGTGACCTCGGCGGCCGAGGACGTCCGCGCGACCCTGGCCGACGGGCTGCAGCGCGGGCGGCGGCTCGACCTCACGTACGACGTGGCGACCCGCGACGAGACGACCCAGCGCCTGGTCGACCCGCTGCGGCTGTTCGTCCTCGACGGCGCCGGCTACCTCGAGGCCTGGTGCTACCGGGCGGGCGGGCTGCGGACGTTCCGGCTCGACCGCGTGGCGGCGGCCAGCGTCACCGACGTCGCGGTAGAGCCCCACGACGACGTCGTGCTGACCGACCTCACCGCCGGATGGTCGTCGAGCATGGCCGACGCACCGGTGGTCACCCTCGACCTGGACGCGGAGGCGGCCTGGGTCGCGGAGTACTACCCGACCGAGTCGACGACGCCCCGCCCCGACGGCGGGGTGGTGGCCTCGTTCCGGGTGACCGATCCGGCGTGGCTGCGTCACCTCCTGCTGCGCCTCGGCGGCGCGGCGACCGTGCTCGCGCCCGAGGGGGCCGGCGAGGACGCCGCGCAGGCCGCGCAGGAGGCCCTCGCGGCGTACGCGGCCCTGGAGCGTGGCTGATGTGGTGGGTGCTGCTGTTCGTCGGGATCGCCCTCGGCGGGCTCGCCGTGCTGGCGTGGGTCGGGCTGCGGCTGTGGCGCTCCGCGCGGGGCCTGCTCGACGAGGTCGGGGTGATGGCGGACCGGGCCGGAGAGCTCGCCGACCTGCTCGCCCAGGTCGAGGTCGCGGCGTCCCCGGGCACGGTGACCCGAACCATGGAGGACCACGGCTCCGAAGTGCCCTCGGACGACGCCTGGCCGGGTACGGTCGAGTCGTACGCTGACCGCGGCGCGGACGCGCCGGGAAAGAAGGAACCATGACCCCGCTCGCTCTCGGCGGCCTCGGAGTCCCCGAGCTGCTGATCATCCTGGCCGTCGTGCTGCTGCTGTTCGGTGGCTCGCGGCTCGCGGGCCTGGGCAAGAGCAGCGGGCGCGCGCTCCGCGAGTTCAAGGAGGAGACCAAGACTCTTCCGGGCAAGGACAAGGGCGCCGCGGCGCACGACCCCGCCGCCGTGGACCCGACCGTCACCCCCGAGCCGCTCAGCCCGACCGACCCCGGCTACCAGCAGCCCCCGCGCACCGAGCCGAGCGTCGTCGACCCGACCGACGCCCGCCGCGACGTCTGACGCCGCGACCCCGTAGCGCCGAGCTCCCCGTGAACCTGGCACCGCTGTGTCCCTGACCGTCCGTGGCCGGCCCATCCGGCTGAGCCTGGCGTGGCTCAAGCCGCCGAAGGCCGGGCCGGACGGCTCGATGAGCCTGTTCGAGCACATCGCCGAGCTCCGCTACCGCCTGATCATCATGGCGCTGACGGTCATCGTCGGCACCGTGGTGGCCTGGTTCTTCCGTGACTACCTCACGGACCTGATCTTCCGGCCGTACCAGGTCGCGGCCGACGCCCTCCGGGCCAAGAACCCGGACGCCGACATCACGCTGGTGAACAACGGCGTCGCGTCGCCGTTCACGCTGGCGCTGAAGGTCTCCGCGCTGGCCGGCATCCTGGCGACGTCGCCGATCCTGCTGTACCAGCTGTGGTCGTTCGTGGTCCCGGGCCTGCTGGCCAAGGAGAAGAAGTGGACCCTGATCTTCCTGGGGTCCGCGACGCCGCTCTTCCTGGCCGGCGTGGCCGTCGGCTACTACGTGATGCCCAAGGGCCTGGTCGTGCTGCTCGGGTTCACCGAGAACGGCATCGCCAACCTGCAGGACGTCAACCAGTTCCTGTCGTTCCTGATGCGCTTCATGCTCGTCTTCGGGGTCGCGTTCCTCATCCCCGAGGTCGTGCTGATCCTCAACATCGTCGGCGTCCTCAAGGCGAAGTACCTCTCCAAGTACCGCTCGCTGATCGTCTTCGGGACCTTCGTCTTCGGCGCCGTCGCGACACCGTCGACCGACCCCTTCTCGATGCTCGCGCTCGCGCTGCCGATGACGATCCTCTTCATCGTGGCCGAGGTCATCGCGCACATCCTCGACCGGCGCAAGGCCCGGCGGGGGACGATCGACCCGGTCGCCCGGGACCGGGCGCTGCGCGGCCTGAGCGACCCCGAGGATGCCTGACCCGGACGATCCGGCCTCCTCGGACGGTGCTCGTCCGGCCTCGATCGCCCTGGTCGTCAACCCGGCCGCGGCCAAGGGGCGGGCCCAGCGCCTGCTGCCCGAGGTCGCCGGCCGGCTGCGCGACACCGGGCACGCGGTGGAGATCTCGCTCAGCCGCACCCCCGACGAGGCCGCGGAGCTGATCGCGCAGGCCGCGGGCAGCGGCGCCGACGTCCTCGCCGTGATGGGTGGGGACGGCATGGCCCACCTCGGCGTCAACGCCGTCGCCGAGCACACGGCCACGCACCCGGACGGCCCACCCCTGGCCCTCGGCCTGGTCCCGGCGGGCACCGGGAACGACTTCGCCCGCAGCCTCGGGCTCGACCCCGACGACGTGGCGTCGGCGACGGCGGTGCTGGCGGGCGGCACGACCCGGTCGGTCGACCTGCTCCGCGTCGACGACCGCTAGGTCGGGACCGTGCTCGCCACCGGGTTCGACGCCCTCGTCAACGCGCGGGCCAACCGCATGCGACGCCCCCGCGGAGCGGCCCGCTACACCGTCGCGGCGCTCGCCGAGCTGCGGACGTTCCGTCCGCTGGCCTACTCCCTCGTCGTCGACGGCGTCCCGCGCGACCTCGAGGCGATGCTCGTCGCGGTCGGCAACACCAGCACGTACGGCGGCGGCCTGCGGATCTGCCCGCCCGCCGACCCCTACGACGGCTGGCTCGACGTCACCGTCATCCACCCGGTCGGCCGGGCCAAGCTCCTCCAGCTGCTCCCGCAGATGCGCACCGGCCGCTTCGCCTCCGACCCCTGCGTCGAGCAGCTCCGCGCCCGCACGGTCTCCGTCTCCGGCGGCGGGGGCATCGCGTACGGCGACGGCGAGGAGCTGGGCACGACCCCGGTCGTCGCCACCTCCGTCCCCGGCGCGATCCGTATCTGCCTCCCCGCCGTCTGAGCCTGGCAAAGGCCCTGTAGAGATCGGCGTACGGCCGCACGCCCCCTGAGCTTGTCGAAGGGCCTCGAAGAGGTTGGCGTCTTCAGCTGGAGCCAACCCGTTCCGGGCCCTTCGACGAGCTCAGGGGGCGTACCCCGGTCGGTCGCTCGGGCGAGGACGCTCCCTGAGCCTGCCGAAGGGCCTCGAAGAGGTTGGCGTTGTGAAGCGAGCCAACCCGGTCCGGGCCCTTCGACGAGCTCAGGGGGCGTGACCCATGAGTTCGGGGTCCTCGGTGTCGGGGCTGGCGGACGACCCCGCCCGGTCCTACGCTCGGGCGATGAACGGGAACCGGGAGACGACGGGGCCGACGAGGCAGCTGCGGGTGCTCGCGCGGTGGGCGCCCGGTGCCGCGGTCGCGTTCGGCCTCCTGGCGCTGTGGTCGGCGGTCTCCGTCGTCCGGAACCTGACGACCCTGGTCGAGGTCCTGTCCGGCGCCGGCCCCGCGTACCCGGTGCTCGCCGTGGTCCTCGGTGTCGCGGTCAGCGCCCTGGTCGCCGGGTTCGCCGGTCTGGTGGCCTATCGCCTCGGCGTCGAGGTGCCGCGCACGCTGCGCGGCTGGCGCGTCGCCCTGGCGGAGCGCGCCGAGGCCCGCACCGGGTCCTAGCGCACGGGAGCGCTGACGCCGTCCGGGTAAGTTCGAAGGGTGAGTGCGGAACAGGTCAGTCCCGCCGAGGCGTACAACCGGTTCCGGGAGCGACGCAGCTCCCCGCAGCTGGCGGAGTTCGCCGACGGGTACGGGTTCGGTTTCGACGACTACCAGCGCGAGGCCTGCGCCCACGTGGAGGCGGGCTCGGGCGTGCTCGTCGCGGCCCCGACGGGGGCCGGCAAGACGATCGTCGGCGAGTTCGCGGTCTACCTCGCCCTGCAGCAGGGGCGCAAGGCGTTCTACACGACGCCGATCAAGGCCCTGTCGAACCAGAAGTACGCCGACCTCGCCCGTCGGCACGGTTCCGCGAACGTCGGCCTGCTGACCGGCGACAGCTCGATCAACTCCGAGGCCCCGGTCGTCGTCATGACCACCGAGGTCCTGCGGAACATGATCTACGCGGGTTCGCGCACCCTCGACAACCTCGGCTACGTCGTCATGGACGAGGTGCACTACCTCGCCGACCGCTTCCGCGGCGCGGTCTGGGAAGAGGTGATCATCGGGCTGGCCGACTCCGTCCAGGTCGTGGCCCTCTCGGCGACGGTGAGCAACGCGGAGGAGTTCGG
This sequence comes from Microlunatus spumicola, assembly GCF_039536445.1. Taxonomy (NCBI): domain Bacteria; kingdom Bacillati; phylum Actinomycetota; class Actinomycetes; order Propionibacteriales; family Propionibacteriaceae; genus Microlunatus; species Microlunatus spumicola. The sequence continues at coordinate 63,548 of NZ_BAAAYR010000006.1, forward strand.
CGAGTGGCTCGCCGCGGTCCGCGGCGAGATGGAGGTCGTCGTCTCCGAGCGCCGGCCGGTCCCGCTCTACCAGCACGTGCTCGTCGGCCGCACCCTCTACGACCTGTTCGCCGACGTCGCCCCGACCGCGCGTCCCGACGCCGCGCCGGGTCGCGGCGAGGTGAACCCCGGCCTGCTCAAGGTCGCCCGGGAGGAGTCGCGCTACGTCCGTGACGACTCGCGGCGCCCGCGCGGGCGCAACGGCCAGGGGAAGAAGAACGTCGCGTACGGCAGCGGCTCGTACGGCGGCGCGAGCAGCCAGCGGGCCGGGGGAGGCCGCCCGAGGTCGACCATGGTGCCGGGCCGTCCCGAGATGGTCGAGCAGCTCGACCGTGCCCGGCTGCTGCCGGCGATCGTCTTCATCTTCTCCCGCAACGGCTGCGACGGGGCCGTCCGCCAGGTGCTCGGGTCGGGCCTGACGCTGACCCGGCCCGAGGAGCAGAGCGAGATCGCCGGGGTCCTCGCGACCCACCTCGGCGGGCTCGACCCCGCCGACCTCAAGGCGCTCGACTACCCGCGCTTCGCCGAGGCCCTGACCCGCGGCGTCGCGGCGCACCACGCCGGCATGCTGCCCGCGTTCAAGGGCTGCGTGGAGGAGTGCTTCGTCCGCGGCCTGACCAAGGTCGTCTTCGCCACCGAGACGCTGGCGCTCGGCATCAACATGCCGGCCCGCAGCGTCGTGCTGGAGAAGCTGGTCAAGTACAACGGCGAGACCCACGCCGACATCACGCCGGGGGAGTACACCCAGCTGACCGGTCGCGCCGGTCGCCGCGGCATCGACGTCGAGGGCCACGCGGTCGTGCTCTGGCAGCCGGGACTCGACCCGCGCGCCGTCGCCGGCCTGGCCTCGCGCCGTACCTACCCACTGACGTCGTCCTTCGCCCCGACCTACAACATGGCCGTCAACCTCGTCGGCAGCGTCGGGCGCGCCCGCGCCCGGGCGCTGCTGGAGCAGTCGTTCGCGCAGTTCCAGTCCGACCGCTCCGTCGTCGGCCTCGCCCGCACGCTGGCGCGCAACGAGCGCACGATCGGCGACGAGTGGGCGGCCGCCGCCTGCGACCGGGGCGACTTCGAGGCGTACGCCCGTCGTCGCGTCGAGATCGCCGACCTCGAGGCCGACGCGGCGCGCGAGCGCAAGGCCGACCGCCGCGCCGAGAGCACCCAGATCCTGCTCACCCTCAAGCCCGGCGACATCGTCAAGGTGCCCGCCGGACGCAGCCAGGGCTGGGTCGTCGTCCTCGACCCGGGCACGCGCGAGGGCGGCAGCGACGAGACGGAGGCCCCGCGGCCCCTGGTCATGACCGAGGACCGGCAGGTCCGCCGGCTCGCGCTCGTCGACTTCCCGGCGCCGCCGGTGGTCGCCGGCCGGATGCGGGTGCCCAAGCACTTCTCGCCCAAGGAGGCGGCCTCGCGCCGCAACCTCGCCGCAGCGTTCCGCTCCAGGCTGGCCGAGATCGACCTCAGCGCGCCGTCGCTGCGCCGGCCGCCGGCCGACGCCGAGGTCGCCGCCCGGGTCGACGACCTGCGCGACCAGCAGCGCCGCGACCCCTGCCACTCCTGCCCCGACCGCGAGCAGCACGCCCGCGTGGCCGAGCGGGCCCTCCGCCTCGAGCGGGAGAACACCCGGCTCGAGGCCCGGGCGAGCACGCGGACGCACACCATCGCCACGGCGTTCGACCGGATCTGCCTCGTGCTGGAGTCGCTCGGCTACCTCACCGGCAGCCAGACGGCCGCGCCGCGCGAGCAGGTCAGCGACGCGGGCCGGATGCTGGCCCGCATCTACGGCGAGCTCGACCTGGTCGCCGCCGAGTGCATCCGGGCGGGCGTGTTCGACGGGCTCACCGTGCCGCAGCTGGCGGCCGTGCTCAGCTCCCTGGTGTTCGAGGCGCGCCGCAGCGACGACCACACCCGCCGCCCGCGGATGCCGGACGCGGCATCGAGCGCGGCGGTCACCGAGGTGCGCCGGGTCTGGCGCGAGGTGTCGCTCGTCGAGCGCGACGCCCGGATCACCCGCAGCGGGGAGCCCGAGATCGGGTTCGCCGAGGTCGCGTACGGCTGGGCGGCCGGTCGGTCTTTGGCCAGCGTCCTCGACCAGACCGACCTCACGGCGGGCGACTTCGTCCGCTGGGTGCGTCAGGTCGTCGACTTCGCCGGCCAGGTCGCCGACGCCGCCGGGCCCGGGCCGCTGCGCGAGACCGCGCACGCCATGGTGCGGACGATGCGCCGCGGCGTCGTGACCTTCGAGGCCGACGAGATCGACACGGACGACGTGGTCGTTCCGGACGGGGGCGGCGCGGTCTCGCCGACGTAGGATCTCGCCTCGTGCCGACGCCCGCCCCGTTCCGCACGGGGTCGGTCCTCCTGCGGGCGGTGACGGTCTTCGTCCTCACCCTCGGCCTGGTCGGCGCGGGCTCCTGGATCCCGACGCAGTCGCGTGACGAGGCGGCCACCGTCTCCGCGGTCACGCGGTCCTGGTCCCAGCTCGGCGCGATGCTGCAGAACGTCGACGTCGTCCACGCGCTCTTCTACTCCGCGATGAAGGTCTGGCTCGACCAGGTCGGCATCTCCACCCTGACCCTCCGGCTGCCCTCGGTGCTGGCCTGCGCCCTGGCGGCCGGCTTCGTCGTGGTGCTCGGCTCGCTGCTCTTCCACCCCCGCGCCGGGCTGCTGGCCGGGCTGGTGATGGCGGTCTGCCCGCGGGTCACGCTCGTGGCGACCGAGGGCCGGTCCGCGGCCTGGTTCACGGCCGCGGCCGTCCTCCTGGTGCTGCTCGTGGTGCTCGCGGTCCGGCGCCCGTCCTGGGCGTGGTTCCTGCCGGTCAGCCTCGTCACCGCCGTGCTGGGCGGGCTCCACGTCTACGCCGCCCTGCTGCTGCCGATCCTCGTCGTCTGGCTCTGGGCCCCGCCCGAGACCGCCGGGCGCAGGCGGCGGGTCTGGCGGCTCGGGCTGCCGCGCGGACGGCTGGCGCCGCTGCTCGGGCTGCTGGTCGGGGAGGTCCCGGTCGTGCTGCTGGCGTGGCGGGCCCGGGACCAGCAGGCGCAGGTGGACTGGATCGACCCGCCGTCGCTGGAGTCGCTCGCCAAGGTCGCGACCGAGACCGTCGCCCCGCTGAACGGGCTGTGGGCGGTCCTCGCCTGGTCGATGGCGGCGGCCGGCCTCGTCTGGCTGGCCCGGCACCGCAGGGGGCGGCGGGGGACCACCTTCCTGCTGGTCGGCTGGGCCGTCTTCCCGGGCCTCGCGCTGGTCACCGTCTCGGCCCTGTGGACCCCGCTCTACTCCCAGCGCTACCTGTCGTTCTGCGTCGGCGCCCTGGCCGTGCTCGCCGGCGCCGGGCTCACCTCCGTACGCCGGCGCTGGCTGACCTTCTGCCTGGCCGCGACGCTGCCGCTCGCCTCGGCGGTCACCTTCCGCGACCAGCGCGAGGTGGGCGCCTGGGACAGCTGGCAGCAGATCGCCGACGTGATCGCCTACCGCGGCAACCCGGGCGACCCGGTGATCGACTACCCGCTGGTCTCGGCGATCACGGTGTCCTACCCCGGCGCGCTCGGCACCGGACCGGTCCTCAACGCGGGCGCCGACCGGCTGAGCCGGCACTACCTGTGGGACGACTGGCTGCCCCTGCAGGCGGTCGAGCCCCGGCTCCGCGGCGTCCAGAGGGTCTGGTACCTCTCGCCGACCGCCGACGAGACCGGCCGGACCCTGGAGATCCGGCGGCTGCGTCAGCTGGGGTTCAGCGGGGAGATGCTCGAGCGGAGCGACGCCGAGCAGACGTGGCTGTTCACCCGTACGGCCGCCGAGACCGAGCGCGGCGACCGGCTGATCAGGATGCCTGGCTGACCGTCGAGTAGTTGAAGTCGGGCACGCGGACCGGCGGCATCACCGTCTTGGTGATGTAGTCGTTCCACTCCCGGCACAGCACGGGCACGCTCGCGCCGATCTCGGTGATGCGACCCAGCAGCTCGACCGGCGACTCGTTCCAGCGGAAGTTGTTCACCGCCGCCACCACCTCGCCGTCCTCCACCAGGTAGACCCCGTCCCGGGTGAGGCCGGTCAGCAGCAGCCGCTCCGGGTCCACCTCGCGGATGTACCAGAAGCACGTCAGCAGCAGCCCGCGCTTCGTCCGAGCGACCATCTCCTCCAGCGTCGCCGTGCCGCCCGCGTCCATCACGAGGTTGTGCGCGGCGGGCGTCGCGGGCAGGCCGGTCGCCGCACCGTGGCCACGGTTGCGGACCAGCTCGTGCAGCACGCCGTCGTCCAGCCAGCGCACCTGCTCGACCGGCAGCCCGAGGTCGAAGGAGAAGGACGTGCCGTCGGTCGAGGAGGTGCCCGCCACGAACGGCAGCGTCTCCTGGCCCGGCCACGCCGGGTCCGACAGCAGCGTGACGGGCAGCGGCGCGAGGCGCTCCCCGACGCGGGTCCGGCCCTCGCCGGCCGCGTAGACGTTGCTCCCGTCCTCGGCGTCGCGGGCGCTCGCGGTCCAGCTGGCGTAGACCATCAGGTCGGCCACGGCGCCGGGCGGCAGCAGCGTCTCGTAGCGCCCGGGCGGGAGCTCGACCGTGCGGCGGGCCCATCCCAGCCGGGTCGACACCTCCGCGTAGAGGGCATCGACGTCCACGTCCGTGAACGTCCGGGTCTGCTGCCCGACCCATCCTGAGCGCGCGAGGTCGGAACTCTTGCCGTTGAGCTCGAGCCGGCCCTCCGGGTCGACGCCGCGGCGGCGCAGGCCGGTGCTGCTGGCCAGGTAGACGGTCTCGACGATGTGCTCGGCGAAGCCGTAGAGCAGGTGGCCGTCGGCCTCGGCCCGCGCGAACGCCCGGCCGAGCCCGTCCGCCACGAGGGCGAGGGTCTCGACGCCGGTGGCGACCGGGTCGGCGTCGAAGTCGTCGCCGTCGTCCGACGCGGTCCCGGGCTCGACGAGCGGCACCGGCTCTTCGGCGGGCGACGCGGCGCGGGCGGCCGCCTCCGCCGCGGCGACCAGCGCGGCGACCTCGGACACGTCGGCCAGGTCGGCGGCGACGGTCGCGACCGCGGTGCCGCCCTCGACCTCGGCCGTGGCCGTGACCGCGAGGCTCCGCGCGTGCATCTCGCCGTTCGTGGTGAGCGCGTTCGCCGCCCACCGCAGGTTGGTCTCGTGGCGCTCGGTGAGCACCGCGACCACCGGACCGGTGGCGACCGCCAGCGCCTCCGTCAGCAGGTCCTGGACCCTCATGCCGCCCCCTCCGCCGCCGTGTTGAGCACGTTCACCCCGCGGAACAGCGCCGACGGGCAGCCGTGCGAGACCGGTGCGGTCTGCCCGGGCTGGCCCTTGCCGCAGTTCAGCACCCCGCCGAGCACGTAGGTCTCCGGCCCGCCGGCCGACTCCATCGAGCGCCAGAAGTCGGTCGTCGTCGCCTGGTAGGCCACGTCCTTCACCTGTCCGGCGAGGCGCCCGTCCTCGATCTTGTAGAAGCGCTGCCCCGTGAACTGGAAGTTGTAGCGCTGCATGTCGATCGACCAGGACTTGTCGCCGACGACGTAGATGCCGCGCTCGACGCGCGAGATCATCTCCTCCGTGCTGGGCCCGTCGGGGTCGGCGGCGAGGGAGACGTTCGGCATCCGCTGCATCGGGATGTGGCCGGGGGAGTCGGCGTACGCGCAGCCGTTCGACGGCCCGAGGTCCTTCTCCGCGGCCATCTGCCGGTTGAGCTGGTAGCCCACGAGGGTGCCGCCCGAGACGATGTCGAAGCGGGTCGCGGCCACGCCCTCGTCGTCGTAGCCGATCGAGGCGAGCCCGCGCTCGACGGTGCGGTCACCGGTCACGTTCATCACCGGGCTGCCGTAGTGCAGCGTCCCCAGCTGGTCGAACGTCGCGAAGGACGTGCCCGCGTACGCGGCCTCGTAGCCGAGTGCCCGGTCCAGCTCGGTCGCGTGCCCGATCGACTCGTGGATGGTGAGGAAGAGGTTGCTCGGCTCGATCACGAGGTCGTAGCGGCCGGCCTCGACCGTCGGGGCCACGGCGTGCTCGGCCAGCAGCGCCGGCATCTCCGCGACCTCGGCGTCCAGGTCCCAGCCGGCGCCCGTCAGGTACTCCCAGCCGCGACCGACCGGCGGGGCGAGCGTGCGCATCGTCGCGAAGCCGTGGTCGCCGACACTCACCGCCGTGAGCTGCGGGTGGATCCGCACGCGCTCCTGCGTCGTCGTGGTGCCGGCGAGGTTGGCGAAGAACTTGTTCTCGTGGATCCAGTGCAGGACGGCCGAGGTGTGGCTGACCCCGGGCGCCGCGAGCAGCCTGCCGGAGAGGTCGAGCATCCGGCCCTGGCGCTCCGCCTCGTCGACGGTGAAGGGATCGGTCTCGTACGACGACACCCACGTCGCGTCGGCGTGCACGGGCTCGTCGGCCAGCTCCACCCGGTGCGGCGTCAGCGGCTTGGACACGCGGGCCGTGGCCACGGCCCGCTCGGCGAGCCGGGCCGCGGTGTCGGTGGTCAGCCCGATGCCCGAGGCGAAGCCCCAGACGCCGTCGTGCACGACCCGCACGGCGAGCCCGAGGGTGGCGTGGTCGGTGCTCGACTCCAGGCTGTGGTCACGGAACGTCCGCACGCCCTCGCGGATCCGTTCGACCCGCAGGTCGGCGTAGCTGCAACCCAGCGCGTCCGCGCGGGACAGGGCGGCGTCCGCCAGCGCGCGGAGCGGCAGGACGGTGAAGCCGGGGTCGACGTCCCGGCCGGTCGGGGGAAGGGGCACGACCTCACACTAACCAGCGGGTCCGACCGCGGCTCCGACGCCCGCGCAGGCCCTACGCTGGCCCCGTGGCGGTCGCCGTACGGGTCATCCCCTGCCTCGATGTGCACGCCGGCCGGGTGGTCAAGGGCGTGAACTTCGTCGACCTCCGGGACGCCGGCGACCCGGTCGAGCTCGGCGCGGTCTACGACGCCGAGGGGGCCGACGAGCTGACGTTCCTCGACATCTCGGCGAGCACCGAGGGGCGGGAGACGACGCTCGACGTCGTGCGCCGCACCGCCGAGACCGTGTTCATCCCGCTGACCGTCGGCGGCGGCGTGGGCAGCGTCGCCGACGTCGACGTGCTGCTGCGGGCCGGGGCGGACAAGGTCGCGATCAACACCGGCGCCATCCGCCGTCCCGAGGTGATCGGCGAGATCACCCGCCGCTTCGGCAACCAGGTGCTGGTGCTCTCCGTCGACGCCCGCCGGGCGCCGGGCACCCCGTCCGGATTCGAGGTCACCACGCACGGCGGTCGTCGCGCGGCCGGCATCGACGCCGTCGAGTGGGCGCGCCGCGGGGTCGGCGAGGGCGTGGGGGAGATCCTGCTGAACTCGATGGACGCCGACGGGACGACCGCGGGCTTCGACCTCGAGATGATCGCCGCCGTGCGCGCCGCCGTCGACGTCCCGCTGATCGCCTCGGGCGGTGCCGGTCGCGTGGAGGACTTCCCGCCGGCCGTCGAGGCGGGCGCGGACGCCGTGCTCGCCGCCACCGTGTTCCACTTCGGCACCCTGCGCGTCGCGGACGTGAAGGACGCGATCGCCGCCGCCGGCCACCCCGTCCGGCGCGCCACGTCGACGGTGCCGGGACCGACCAGGGAGACTCTGACCGCGTGACGCCAGGCAAGCCAGACAAGCCCGAGAAGCCGGGGAAGCCCGACAAGGGCAAGAAGAAGCACAAGCCCACGCTCGCGGACCTCGAGCCCGCGCCCACGGGCCCGGAGGAGTGCATCTTCTGCCGGATCGTGGCCGGGGAGCTGCCGTCGCGCCAGGTCTACGCCGACGACCACGCCGTGGCCTTCCTCGACATCAACGCGTGGCACCGCGGCCACACGCTGGTCATCCCGCGCCGCCACGTCTCCGACCTCGTGTCCGGCGAGCCGACGCTGCCGGAGATCGCGCCGGCCGTGGACGCGGTCGCGCGGATGCTCAAGGAGCGCCTCGCGCCGGACGGGATCAACGTCCTGTCCTCGGCCGGGGTCGCCGCCGGCCAGACGGTGTTCCACGCGCACGTGCACGTCATCCCGCGCTACGCGGACCAGCCGGGCTTCACCCACCTCGTGAACCCCGTCGAGGTCCCCGAGGGCGAGCTCGAGTCGGTGTGGCGCCAGATCTCGGACGGGTCGTGAACGCCCTCGACGCCAGCCCCGGGCCGCCCGGCACGCACGTCGTGCCGTCGCGCGGGCACCAGGCCCGGCTGCTGCTCGTCGAGGTGCTGCCGCCCGCCGTCGTGGCCCTGGCCCTGCTGCCGTTCGTCATCGCCTACAGCCACTGGTGGCCCCGGACGCCGAACACGATCGACCTGCAGGTCTACGTGTACGCGGTCAAGGACATGCTCGTCGGCAAGGACATCTTCCTCACGAGCACGCCCGGCTGGCACCTCTTCTTCATCTACCCGCCGATCGCCGCGGTGCTCATGACGCCGCTCGCCTTCGGGCCGTACCTGTTCTGGCAGATCGCCTGGACGGTGGCCGGGGTCGGCGCGACGCAGTCGGTGCTGCGACGCTGCGGCGTCCCCCGCGGCTGGAAGCTGGCGCTCGTCGGCTCGGCCGCCCTCGTCGCGGTCGAGCCGATCCGCACGACGTTGGGCTACGGGCAGGTCAACACCTTCCTGATGGCGCTGGTGGTCGCCGACCTGCTGCCGCGCTGGCCCGGTGCGCCGGTCCACCGCCGGCCACTGCAGGGCGTCCTCGTCGGCCTCGCCGCGTCGATCAAGCTCACGCCCGCGCTGTTCGGGGTGTTCGCCTTCCTGGCCGGCAAGCGCCGGGCGGCGATCACGGCCGGGGTCGCCTTCTTCGTCTTCACGGGGATCGGCTACGTCTTCCTGCCCCGCAACACCGTCGAGTTCTTCGGCGGGCTGTCCGGCGGCGACACCCGTACGGCCTCGCCCCTCTACGTCGGCAACCAGTCGCTGCTCGGCGTCTTCTACCGCCTGGGCGACACGAGCCGCACGACCACGCTGGTCGGCCTCGGCGTGGCCGGGATCGTCGCGCTGCTCGGCGCGGTCGTGGCCGTGCGGTGGTGGCGCTCGGGCCAGAAGGTCTTCGCCGTCGCGCTCGTCGGGCTCTGCACGAACCTCGCGTCGCCGCTGTCGTGGACCCACCACTACGTGTGGATCCTCCCGATGGGCGTCGCGGTCCTCACCGCCGTGCTGCCGCGCTGGGTGCGGGTGCTCGCCGGCTTCTGGGTCGTCTGGGTCTGCCTGTGCCCGCCGCTGGCGCTGCTCCCGTACGGCAAGCAGGTCGAGCTGACCTACACGCCGCTGCAGGAGCTGGTCGCCAACCTGGGCCCGGTGACGGGCGTCGTCCTGGTGCTCGCGCTGACCGTGCACCTGCTCGTCGGCGGCCGCGCCACCACGGCGCGGCGTGCGCTGACCGAGGACGGGGACGCGGCGGAGGCGCCCGCCCGGCGAGGTTAGATTCGTCGCATGACGGACACGCTCAACGACGCAGCGATCGGCACCGGGGTGGACATCAAGCCGCGTTCCCGGGTCGTCACCGACGGGCTCGAGGCCACCGCGTCGCGCGGCATGCTGCGCGCGGTCGGCATGGGAGACGACGACTGGGTCAAGCCCCAGGTGGGCGTCGCCTCCAGCTGGAACGAGATCACCCCCTGCAACCTCTCCCTGGACCGGCTGGCCAAGGCCGTCAAGGAGGGCGTGCACGCCGGCGGCGGCTTCCCGCTCGAGTTCGGCACCATCTCCGTCTCCGACGGCATCTCGATGGGCCACGAAGGCATGCACTTCTCCCTCGTGAGCCGCGAGGTCATCGCCGACTCGGTCGAGACGGTCATGTCGGCCGAGCGCATGGACGGCTCCGTCCTGCTCGCCGGCTGCGACAAGTCGCTGCCGGGCATGCTCATGGCCGCCGCGCGGCTCGACCTCGCGTCCGTCTTCCTCTACGCCGGCTCGACCCTGCCGGGCCGTGTCGGCGACAAGGACGTGACGATCATCGACGCGTTCGAGGCCGTCGGTGCGTGCCTCAAGGGCCTCATCACGCGGGACCAGGTCACCGAGGTCGAGAAGGCGATCTGCCCCGGCGAGGGCGCCTGCGGCGGCATGTACACCGCGAACACCATGGCCAGCGCCGCCGAGGCCCTGGGCATGTCGCTGCCCGGCTCGGCCGCCCCGCCCGCCGTGGACCGGCGCCGTGACGGCTACGCGGTCGAGAGCGGCAAGGCCGTCGTCGAGCTGCTGCGCCGCGGGATCACCGCCCGCCAGATCATGACGAAGGAGGCGTTCGAGAACGCCATCGCCGTCGTGATGGCGTTCGGCGGCTCGACCAACGCCGTGCTGCACCTCCTGGCCATCGCGAACGAGGCCGAGGTCGACCTGACCCTCGACGACTTCGTCCGGGTCGGCAAGAAGGTCCCGCACCTGGGCGACCTCAAGCCGTTCGGCCGCTACGTGATGACCGACGTCGACCGCGTCGGCGGGGTCCCCGTGGTCATGAAGGCGCTGCTCGAGGCGGGTCTGCTGAACGGCGACTGCCTCACGGTGACCGGCCGCACGATGGCCGAGAACCTCGCCGACATCGCCCCGCCCGACGTCGACGGAACCATCCTCCGGGCGATCACGAACCCGATCCACCCGACCGGCGGCATCACGATCCTGCACGGCTCGCTCGCGCCCGAGGGGGCCGTCGTCAAGAGCGCCGGCTTCGACACCTCGGTCTGGGAGGGCACCGCGCGCGTCTTCGACGGCGAGCGGGCCGCCATGGACGCGCTCGAGGACGGCACCGTCAGCGCCGGCGACGTCGTGGTCATCCGCTACGAGGGCCCCAAGGGCGGTCCGGGGATGCGCGAGATGCTCGCCATCACCGCCGCGATCAAGGGCGCGGGGCTCGGCAAGGACGTCATGCTGATCACCGACGGCCGGTTCTCGGGCGGCACCACGGGCCTGTGCGTCGGCCACATCGCGCCCGAGGCGACCGAGGGCGGCCCGATCGCGCTCGTCCAGGACGGCGACCCGATCAGCCTCGACGTGGCGAACGGCACGCTCGAGCTGGGCGTGGACGGCGAGGAGCTCGAGCGTCGGCGCGCGGCCTGGACCCCCACGCCGCGGCCGGTGCGGCGCGGCGTGCTCGGGAAGTACACGAGGCTCGTCCGGTCCGCGAACGTCGGCGCCGTTTGCGGCTGAGCGGGGCGTCGGCGCGATGACCCTGCCCCGGATCCTGCAGACCGTCCTCGACACGGAGGACCCGCGCGGGCTGGCCGAGTTCTACCGGGTGCTGCTCGGGCTGTCCTACCGGGCCGGCGACGAGCAGCCCCCGGCCGGCGAGCCGGACCCGCGCGGGGAGGACTGGCTGGTGCTCGTCGAGCCGGACGGCACCCGGGCCCTCGCGTTCCAGCGGGTCGAGACGCTACCCCGGCCGACGTGGCCGGAGGGCGCGCTGCCGCAGATGCTGCACCTCGATACGGCCGTCCCCACCGCGGCCGACCTGAAGGAGCAGCACGTCCGGGCGCTCGGGCTGGGCGCGACGCTGCTGTACGACCGGTTCGACGACCCGGAGGAGCCGCTGTACGTCTACGCGGACCCGGCGGGGCACCCGTTCTGCATCTTCGTCGCCGCCTGACCGCGCCTGTACGGCCCGGGCGGTGTATCAGCCGTTCGGGTGCCGGCGGACGTAGTCGGCCATCCGGTCGTTCCGCAGGGCGTCGCTGAGCTCACGGAACTGGTCCGCCTCGACCACCTCGACCGTGCGGCCGTCCCGCTTCGCCGGCGTCGCCGGGACGTCGAGGAGCTCGACGTCGTCGGGTGTCAGGCGCAGGGACAGGGCGGTCGAGCGGAGCGTGGAGTCGGAGAGGTCGTCGTCGACCCGGATCCACTTGGCCGCGTTCCCCACGAACCGGGTGAACTGCTTCGGCCGCGCGAGCACCTCGCGTGACAGCCCCTTGCTCAGGATCGCCTTGAGCACCAGGCGCTGGTTCGCCGCGCGGGCCTGCTCGCTGGGCAGCGACCGGCGCTCCCGGACGAACCAGAGCGCGTCCTCGCCCGAGATCGTGATCCGCCCGGCCGGGAACGAGCGGCCCGGCGTCGTGAACGCCCGCGGGTTGTCGACCGTGACCCCGCCGAGGTCGTCGGTCAGGCTGACGAACCCGGTGAAGTCGATGGTCGCCACGTGGTCGACCCGGGTCCGCGTGACGCCCTCGAGGGTGCGGACGACCCGGGCGGCGTCGTCGTCCTCGTACGCGGCGTTCAGCGTGTCCGGCCCCCGCCCCGGGACGTCCACCCAGAGGTCGCGGGGGAACGAGATCACGTACGCCTGGTCGCGGGCCTGGTTGAGGTGGACGAGCATCACCGAGTCGCTGCGCCCCCGGTCGTCGAGCTGCGGGTCGCCGTCGTCGGTGCCGATCAGGACGTAGTCCAGGACGTCGGGGACGGCGGCCTCGCGCTCGGGCCGGGTCGGGTAGCCCGGGAGCTCGATGCCGCGGGCGATGTTCGCGGTGACGCTGCGGTCGATCTCGTAGAGGTAGACCCCGACGCTCGCCAGCAGCACGACCAGCACGGTCGCGAGCGCGACGGCCCCCACCAGCAGCGCGGGCCGACGACGCCGGCCCCCGGCGCTCCCGAGGTCGACCGCGGCGAGCCGGTCCCGCAGCCCGGCGGCGGTCGGACGCTGCGCCGGGTCGTCGGCCAGCGCGTCGAGCAGCACCCGCATCAGGGCCGGGTCGACGCCCGGGACCGGAGCCACCGGCTCGGCCAGCCGACGGGAGAGGTCCTCCAGCGACGAGCCCGCGTCGACCGAGCCGTGCGGCGGCTCGCCGGCGAGCACGGCGTAGAGGGTCGCGGCCAGCTGGTAGACGTCCCCGGCCTCGCTCGGGGCGTCGCCGCGCAGGACCTCGGGCGGCGCGTACGCCGGCGTGATGCCCTCACCGCTCGGGGCCTGGACGGGGCCCGCCAGCCCGAAGTCGGCGAGCGCCGCGTTGCCGTACGCGTCGACGAGGACGTTGGCCGGCTTCACGTCGCGGTGCAGCATGCCCTGCGCGTGGGCGGCGGCCAGCGCGTCGGCGACCCGGACGCCGGCGGTGCGGACGCGCTCGGCGTCCGGGCGGTCCTCGGGGCTCTGCCAGCGGGTCAGGGAACCGCCCCGGAAGAGCTCCATCACCAGGTAGGGGCGCCCGTCGGCCAGGACGCCCGCGTCGTGCACGGTGACGATGCCGGGGTGGCCGGACAGGCCGCCGGCCGTCCTGGCCTCCGTCAGGAACCGTCGCTGCTCGGCCTCCGAGTCGAGCGTCCGGGTGTCGACCTTGACCGCGACCAGCCGGTCCAGGGACTCCTGCCGCGCCTGCCAGACCGTGGCGAACCCGCCCCGGGCGAGCGGGGTCCACCCGCTCAGGCCGGGGATGTCGGGCGTCGCGACGGCCATGGGTCCACGATAGAGAAGGTGGAGGCCGTCCCGTCCAGCCGACGTCGTCGCCCGGCGGCTGGCGCAGGCCGGTCGCGGGCCGTCGTCGCGGTGCTCCGCCGGTTCGGCCGGTGACCCGGGTCACGGTCGAGGAGCGTCGTGCGAGGCTCGCCCGGCGGCACCTGCTGCTCCCCGGCACCCGGACCGACGACGTAGCCGCGGTCGCCGACGCCGTCGTGGCCCTGCACTCCTCGGACCCCGTCACGGTCCACCTCTCCGTCCTCGCCCGCACCGTCGCGACGACCCCGGCCGACCTCGAGGCGGTCCTGTACGAGGACCGTGCGCTGGTCCGCCACCACGCCATGCGGCGGACGCTGTGGGTCGCCCGGCCCGACGTCGTCCGGGTGCTGCACGCGGCCGCGACCCGCGCGCTGGTCGGGCCGGACCGGCGGCGCACCGCGGGCTACCTGGCCGAGAGCGGGGTCGAGGACCCCGACGCCTGGCTCGACGACGCCGACGCCCGGGTGCTCGCCGACCTGCGGGAGCACGGGCCGAGCACCGCGCGCGAGCTGGGGCAGCGCATCGAGGCGCTCCGGCAGCCGATCCTGGTCGGCGGCCCGCGCTGGGGCTCGACGCAGTCGGCGCACACCCGGGTGCTGCTGGGTCTGGGCTTCGCCGGGGCGATCGTCCGGACCCGGCCGATCGGGACGTGGGTCAGCGGGGCGTACCGGTACGCCCTGGCCGAGGACTGGCTGCCGGGCGGGTTCGGGGAGCTCGACCCGCGCGAGGCCCGTGCCGCCCTGGCCGGGCGCTACCTCGAGCGCTTCGGGCCGGTCACGACCGAGGACCTGCGCTGGTGGGCGGGCTGGACCGTCACGGCGACCCGGACGGCGCTGGCCGACGCCCGCGCGGAGCCGATCGACCTCGACGGCGGCCCGGCCTGGGTGGCGCCGGACGACGCCGGCGCCACGGCGGACCCGGAGCCGTGGGTGGCGGCGCTGCCGAGCCTCGACCCGACGACGATGGGGTGGAAGGAGCGCGGCTGGTACCTGCCGGAGGCGGCGGCCGCCGCGTTCGACCGGAACGGCAACGCCGGCCCGACGCTGTGGGTCGACGGCCGGGTGGTGGGGGCGTGGGCGCAGGCGTCGGACGGCCGGATGCTCACGCACTTCTTCGAGCGGGTCCCCGCGGCGGCGGGTGGAGCTGGACGAGCGCCTGGCGTCACTGGCGGCGGCGGTGGGGGAGACGCGGTGGACGGTCCGGTTCCCGGGACGGGTGCACGCCGCGGTCTGGGGCCCCTAGCGCCGGGTCCGGTCCACGCCGACCCGGCCGAGCAGCGTGCGGAGCTGGCGGGCCTCCGACGGATCGAGCCCCCCGAGCAGCTCGCGCTCGGCCGCGTCGCTCGCCTCCCGTGCTTCCGCGAGCGCGACCCGCCCGGCATCGGTGAGCACCACGACGTTGCGCCGCCGGTCGGCGGCGTCCGCCTGCCGGGCCAGCAGGCCCCGACCCTCCAGCCCGTCGAGCAGCCCGACCATCGACGTGCGGTCGACACCCAGCCGCGCGGCGGCCTGCTGCTGGGACTCGGGTCCGTGGCCGTCGAGGAGGAGCAGGACGGCCAGCTCGCGGACGTTCACGCCGGTCGGCGCCAGGTGCTCGCCGTGCAGGTCCTCGAGCTCGAGCAGCGCGCGCTTCAGCAGGTAGGTCAACCGGGCGCTGAGCTGCGGCCCGAGCTCGTCCTCGCTGCGGTTCATGTCGCCAGGGTACTGCTACGCTGATCATCAGTAACACTGACGATCAGGAAGAAGGAACATGAAGACTGTGCTGCTGACCGGGGCGACCGGGCTCGTCGGATCGCGGCTCCTGCCGCGTCTCGTCGACGAGGGGCACGACGTCCGCGCGCTCGTGCGGGGCGAAGCGGCGCTGCCGCCGGGGGCGACGGCCGTCCGGGGCGACCTGGCCGACCCGGCCTCCCTCCGCGTCGCCGTGGAGGGGGTCGACGTCGTCGTGCACCTGGCTGCGTTCTTCCGGACTGGCGACGAGAAGGCGATCTGGCGAGCCAACCTCGACGGCACCCGGAACCTCCTCGACGCGGTCCGCGAGCACGCGCCGCAGGCCCGGTTCGTGATGACGAGCACCGGGAACGTCTACGACGCCGACCAGGCCCGCCCGGGGCGCGAGTCCGACCCGTGCACGCCCACCGCCGCCTACCCGGCGAGCAAGCTGGCCGCGGAGCTGCTGGTCCGCGAGAGCGGGCTGACGTGGTCGATCCTCCGGCTGCCTTTCGTCTACGGCGAGGGCGACGGGCACCTGGCCTCGATGCCCCCGCTCGTCGCGCGGTTCGGGCTGCACCCCGCCCACACCTACTCGGTCGCCCACCACCGCGACGTGGCGGCGGTCGTCCGCCTCGCGCTGGCCGGGACCCTGGACGGCCGGGTCGTCAACGTGGCCGACGACGCCCCGGTGACGGTGCTCGAGATGGCGCGCCTCGCCGGCGTCGAGCTCGGCGCGACCGCCGAGCCGCTCGTGGACCCGTGGTCGGGCCGGATGGACCCGACCCTCCTGCGGGACCTGGGCTTCCGGCCCGAGGTGGCGAGCGTGCAGCAGGCCGCGCGCGAGGGCATCCTGTAGCGCGTCGCCCGCAGCTCGTCCGCAGCCCGATGGGGAGACCGGCCGGATAGCCTCCGACCGTGACGGAGCCCGGCGGAACCGTCCGGCTCCAGCCCCTCGTCCGGGCCCGGGTCGCCACGCTCGGCGACGTCGGCCGGGCCTGGGCGGACGGGCTGCCGGACGTGCTCGCCGGGCTCTGCGCGCGCTGGGCACTGAGGCTCGGCCGCGCGGTGCCCGGCGGGTCCGCCTCCTACCTGACGACGGTCCTGCGGGCCGACGGCACGGACGCCGTGCTCAAGGTCGCCCTGCCGGACGAGGACGTCGCCGGTCACCACGCCGTGCTGCGGGCGGCCGACGGACGGGGCTACGTCCGGGTCCTCGCGTCGGCGCCCGAGGTGGGCGCCCTGCTGCTCGAGCGCCTCGGGCCGTCGCTGGACCACGCGGGGCTCCCGGTCGAGGCCCGGCTGGACGCCCTGGCGAGCACGCTGCTGCGGGCCTGGCGCGCGCCGGACCGGCCTCCGTCGGACCGGGCCGCCGCGCTGGCCGCGGACGTCCGCCGGTACGTGGCCCGGACGCCGGACGCCGTGCGCGCGGAGGTCGTCGAGCAGGCGCTCGCCCACGGGGCGCGGCTGGCCGACCCGCACCCGGACGAGCTGGTCGTCGTGCACGGCGACCCGCACCCCGGGAACCTGCTCCGGGTCCCGCACCCGCGGGCCGGCGCCGAGACCGGCTGGTGCTTCGTCGACCCGGACCCCTATGTCGCCGACCGGGCGTACGACCTCGGGGTCGCCGTCCGCGACCTCTCCGCCACGCTCCTGGCGGACCCGGGCACGGCGGGGGAGCGGCTGCGGTCCTGGTGTCGCGCGGTCGCGGCCCCCAGTGGGACGGCCCCGGACCGCGTCTGGGCGTGGGCCTTCCTGACCCGGGTCTCCACGGGGCTCTACGTGACGTCCTTCGGTGCACCCCGGGTCGGCGGGCCGTTCCTGCGCTCCGCCGAGGTGCTCGTGGGGCTCGGCGCCGGGCGGTGATTTCCTAGGGTGTCCGAGCGTCCTTCCGGATGTCGGGACAACTCGTCTCACGAGTTGACGCGGACTTGCGCTGCGCGGAGTCTTGACGTCATGCAGCGCCTCCTCGTACGCACCCGCGTCGGCTGAGCCCACCTCGCTCGTCGACGCTCCCTCGTCTGCCTCCGGGCGGCGGGGGTTTTTTGTTGCCCGGCCCCGGTTCACGCCGCGGCGAGCAGCAGAGGCGTCCGTTGCACCGGCGTAACATCCACCAGGGCCTCCCGACAGCACCGTGAGGCCCGCTGAGCCTGAGGGAGAACACCCGCGATGTCCAGGACCGACTCCGCAGCACCCGAGCAGACCGGCGCCGAGGCTCTCGTCTCATCGCTCGAGCACGTCGGGGCCGAGGTCGTCTTCGGCATCCCGGGCGGCGCGATCCTCCCGGCGTACGACCCGCTCTTCGACTCGACCGTGCGCCACATCCTGGTGCGCCACGAGCAGGGTGCGGGCCACGCGGCCGAGGGCTACGCCGTCGCGACCGGCAAGGTCGGCGTCTGCATGGCGACCTCGGGCCCGGGTGCCACCAACCTCGTGACGCCGATCGCCGACGCCTACATGGACTCGGTGCCCATGGTCGCCATCACCGGCCAGGTGGCCGCGCCCTCGATCGGGACGGACGCCTTCCAGGAGGCGGACATCCGCGGCATCACGATGCCGATCACCAAGCACAGCTTCCTGGTCACGCACCCCGAGGACATCGCGAGCGCGGTCGCGTCCGCGTTCCACATCGCCTCGACCGGCCGGCCGGGCCCCGTCCTCGTCGACATCACCAAGGACGCGCTCCAGGCGACCGGCTCGTTCGCGTGGCCGCCGAAGATCGACCTGCCGGGCTACCACCCGGTGGTCAAGCCGCACGCCAAGCAGGTGCGCGAGGCCGCCCGGCTGATCGGCGCCTCCAAGCGCCCGGTGCTCTACGTCGGCGGCGGCGTGGTCAAGGGCCGCGCCTGGGACGAGCTCAAGGAGCTCGCCGAGCTGACCGGCATCCCCGTCGTCACCACCCTGATGGCGCGCGGCGTCTTCCCCGACAGCCACCCGCAGAACATGGGCATGCCCGGCATGCACGGCACCGTCGCCGCGGTGGGCGCCCTGCAGCGCGCCGACCTGCTGATCGCGCTCGGCACCCGGTTCGACGACCGCGTGACCGGCAAGCTCTCCTCCTTCGCCCCCGAGGCCAAGGTCATCCACGCCGACATCGACCCGGCGGAGATCTCCAAGAACCGCACGGCGGACGTCCCGATCGTCGGCGACAGCAAGGAGGTCATCGGCGAGCTCGTGTCCCTGCTGCGCGCCGACGACCACCCGCTGCCGGAGATCGGTGCCTGGATCAAGAGCCTGTACGACCTCAAGAAGCGCTACCCGACCTCGTTCGACCTGCCCGACGACGGCACGCTGTCGCCGCAGCACGTGATCAAGCGGATCGGCGACCTCACCGGTCCGGACGCCTACTACGCCTCCGGCGTGGGCCAGCACCAGATGTGGGCCGCGCACTTCCTGCCCTGGGAGCTGCCCGGACGCTGGTTGAACTCCGGCGGCCTCGGGACGATGGGCTACTGCGTGCCCGCGGCCATGGGCGCCAAGGTCGGCCGGCCGGACTCGGTCGTGTGGGGCATCGACGGCGACGGCTGCTTCCAGATGACCAACCAGGAGCTCGTCACCTGCGCGCTCGAGGGCATCCCGGTCAAGATCGCCGTGATCAACAACCAGAGCCTCGGCATGGTGCGCCAGTGGCAGACCCTGTTCTACGAGGGCCGCTACTCCAACACCGACCTCAAGACCAACCGCATCCCGGACTTCCCCAAGCTGGCCGAGGCCATGGGCTGCGTCGGGCTCCGCGCCGAGCACCCGAACGACGTCGACGCCGTGATCGACAAGGCGCTGTCGATCAACGACGCGCCGGTCGTGGTCGAGTTCGTCGTGCACAAGGACGCCATGATCTGGCCGATGGTCGCCGCGGGCGCCAGCAACGACGACATCAAGATCGCCCGGGACATGGCCCCGAGCTGGGCGCAGGAGGACCTGTGAGCGCGCACACCCTGTCCGTCCTCGTCCAGAACGTCCCCGGCGTCCTGGCCCGGGTGTCCGGGCTGGTCAGCCGGCGCGGGTTCAACATCGAGTCGCTGGCCGTCGGCCCCACCGAGAGCCCCGAGATCTCGCGGATCACGCTTTCGGTCGACGTCGACGACCTCGTGCTGGAGCAGATGACCAAGCAGCTGAACAAGCTGATCGAGGTCCTCAAGATCGTCGAGCTCGAGACGTCGGCCGTGCACCGCGAGCTGATCCTGATCAAGGTCGGCGCCGACCTCGACCACCGGGGCCGGGTGCTGGAGATCCTCCAGCTCTTCCAGGGCGCCAAGGCCGTCGACATCTCCCCGGAGACGATCACCATCGAGGCCGTCGGCAGCCCGGAGAAGCTCGCCGCGCTGATGCAGCTGCTCGAGCCCTTCGGCATCCGCGAGCTCGTCCAGTCCGGGGTCGTGGCCATGGGCCGCGGCCCGAGGTCGATCACCGACCGCGGCGGACGTTCGGCGGAACGGCACAAGTCCATCCGCCTCGTCCCCTGAACCACCCCTCCCGTCCGAGCACCACCCACCCGTACGACCGACCGACCAGGAGATACCTGCCCGTGCCCGCCACGATGTTCTACGACACCGACGCCGACCTGTCCCTGATCCAGGGGCGCAACGTCGCCGTCCTCGGCTTCGGCAGCCAGGGCCACGCGCACGCCCTCTCGCTCCGCGACTCCGGCGTCGACGTCCGCGTCGGCCTGCCCGAGGGCAGCAAGAGCCGCGCCAAGGCCGAGGCCCAGGGCCTCCGCGTGCTGACGCCGTACGAGGCCTGCGAGGAGGCGGACCTGATCATGGTCCTCACCCCGGACCCGTCGCAGCGCAAGCTCTACAAGGAGGCCATCGAGCCCAACCTGGTCCCGGGCGACGCGCTGTTCTTCAGCCACGGCTTCAACATCCGCTACGGCTACATCACCCCGCCCGAGGGCGTCGACGTCGTCATGGTCGCCCCGAAGGGCCCCGGCCACCTGGTCCGCCGCGAGTACAGCGAGGGGCGCGGCGTCCCCGTGCTCGTCGCCGTCGAGCAGGACGCGACCGGCAAGGCGTGGGACCTCGGCCTCGCGTACGCGAAGGGCATCGGCGGCCTGCGCGCCGGCGGCATCAAGACCACCTTCACCGAGGAGACCGAGACCGACCTGTTCGGTGAGCAGGCCGTCCTCTGCGGCGGTGCCTCCGAGCTGATCCAGGCCGGCTTCGAGACGCTCACGGCCGCCGGCTACCAGCCCGAGGTCGCCTACTTCGAGTGCCTCCACGAGCTGAAGCTCATCGTCGACCTCATGTACGAGGGCGGCATCGCCAAGCAGCGCTGGAGCATCTCCGACACCGCCGAGTACGGCGACTACGTCTCGGGCCCCCGGGTCATCGACGCGCACGTCCGCGAGAGCATGAAGGCCGTCCTCACGGACATCCAGGACGGCACCTTCGCCAAGCGCTTCATCGAGGACCAGGACGCCGGCGCCCCCGAGTTCAAGGCGCGCCGCGCCGAGGAGGAGAAGCGCCCGATCGAGGCCGTCGGCCACGAGCTCCGCAACCTGATGTCGTGGGTCAAGAGCCACGACGACGACTACGTCGAGGGTTCCGCCGCCCGCTGACCCGGCGCAGCACCAGCTCTACCCGCGAGGCGTACCTTCCGTACGTCCCGTGACCGCGAGGCGTACCTTTCGCCGCCGCGCGCACCCTGCAGGGTGCGCGCGACCGGGGAAGGTACGCCTCGCGTTCTGTTCGGTCGTCCACAGGGCGAGCCGCGGCGGATGGGTTGTCCACCGGTCGGGTGGGTGGGCCTGGTGTCGGGGTGCCTGGGCTGGTCCGCTGGCCGCATGGAAGACGTCCTGCTCCGGGCCGACCTCGCCGTGCGTGGTCTGGTCGACGGCGATCTGGCGAGGCTCCGCCGCGCGGGCGACCTCGAGCGCGTACGACGCGGGGCGTACGTCCGGCCGGACCCGGTCGAGCGGTCACCCGAGGAGCAGCACCGGGTGCTGGTCGCGGCGACGATGCCGCAGCTCGGCACCGGCGCGGTCCTCAGTCATGCCTCTGGGGCGGTGGTGCAGGACCTCCCGGTCTGGCGCGAGGCGCTGGCCTCGGTCCACGTCACGCGACCGCGGCGGGGAGGCGGTGGCCGCCGGACGGTCGTCCGACGGCACACGAGCCCGCTCGACCCTGACGAGGTCACGGAGGTGGACGGCTGGCCCGTGACGACCCTGGCTCGGACGGTGGTCGACCACGCGCGAACCGTGCCGTACGAGCAGGGCGTGGCGGCCGCGGACCGTGCCCTCGCGCAGGGCCTCGACCCGCTCCTGCTGCAGGCGGCGCTGGAGCGGGAGGCCGGCTGGCCCGGTGCCGCCCGCGCCCGCCGCGTCGCCGACTTCGCGGACGAGCGTGCCGAGTCCGCCGGGGAGTCGGTGAGCCGGGTCGTCCTGGCCCGGCTCGGTCTGATTGCCCGAGGACCTGCAGCTCACCGTCGTGCACGGTGCGGAGCTGGTCGGACGCGTCGACTTCGCCTGGCCGGAGCACCGGACGATCGGTGAGTTCGACGGGCGGGTGAAGTACGGGCGGCTCCTGCGCCGGCCGGAGGACATCGTCCAGGTGGTCCATCGGGAGAAGGTCCGCGAGGACCTGCTGCGCGACCTCGGGTGGCAGGTCGTGCGCTGGACCTGGGCGGACCTCGAGCACCCGGAGGTCATCGTCGAGCGCCTGCTGCGCGCCTTCCGCCGGGCCCATGGCTGACCGCGCGTACCTTCCGTGCTCGCGCGCACCCTGCAGCGTGCGCCTCGCCGTGGAAGGTACGCCTGGGGGCGGAGCGGCCGCGGAAGGTGCGACTTGGGGAGGGACGGGGTCAGCGGGAGCGGACGGACAGGTTCACCACGCGGGTCTTGTCGGGGCGCAGGGCGGTGGCGACGACGTAGACGCGGCTGTCGGGGGTCCCGGTGGCGGTCGTGTCCTGGTCGTTGGCCAGGATGCAGAGCGAGCGCAGGTCGGGCTCGCCGAGCGGCGAGGGGTGGTTCTTCACGCACTTCCCGTACGAGTCCTGCAGCGCGGTCAGCGCGTCGGCGGCGTCGGCCGGCGGGACCTCGAGGACGGCCTCGAGCTGGTAGTCGTGGGTGGAGCGGTAGTGCGAGCTGACGACCCGGGTGCCGGGTGGCAGCTCCACGTCGCCGAAGAAGCCGACGTCACCCAGGGTCAGCGAGGGGCACTCGAAGCCGGTGAAGGTGTTGACGCAGCGCGAGCCGCGCTCGGTGGTCGTGGAGAAGTACGGGACGCCCCAGGCGCCCGCGAAGCGCGCGAGGACGAGCAGCGCCACGATGACGGCGAGCACGAGGGTGACGCAGAAGAGGGCGACGTTCAGCGCCTTGCGCGCCTTGGCCCGACGACGCAGGGCGGGGGACAGCGCTGACACGCGCCCCAGGATGCCTGACGGGAGGACGGGGACGCGAAACGTCCGGGGCTGACCGGGGGTCGGCACCCGACGTCGGCGCGGGCCGTCAGCGGCGGACGGCGATGAGGACGGAGGTGTCCTCGGCGACCATGACGTCCACGCTGGTGAACCGGTCGTCCGACAGCCACGCGACGCGGAGGTCGTCAACCCGTCCGCCACGGAGCGGGGGCCAGCTCGCGCAGGGCACGAAGTCGTCCAGCACGAGCATCCCGCCCTCGTCGAGCAGCGCGGTGACCTCCTCGCGCGGCCAGTCGCGGGCGCTCGCGGCGTCCATGAAGATGAGGGAGAAGGGGGCGTGCGCGGCGAGCGTGCGCCAGTCGGCGTGGATGACGTCGATGTCGTCGTCGGCGAACATGTCCATCACGCCGTGGGCCAGGCCGGGGTCGACCTCGGCGGTGACGACGCGCGTGGCCTTCGGGGCGCCGCTGCGCAACCAGGCCGCGCCCACGCCGCAGCCGGTGCCGCACTCGGCGATGGTCCCGGTCCGCGTCGCGGCGAGGGTGGCCAGCAGCCGGCCGGTCTCGGTGCGCGAGGCCTGCACGTAGCCGCGCTGGAGCGACATCCGCAGCGCGCGCAGCACGAGCTCGGGCAGCTCGGGCGGTGCACTCATCCCAGCAGTGTGGTCGCGGGCCGTCTGCTCCGTGGACACCGCGTCCACCATGTGGGAACTCTTCGAGATGCTCGGTAGCCCGATAGTCGGATGTCCTAGCATCTTGCTCACGAAGCAGGCCCTACGAACGCAGGACACGGCATGTACGAGATGTACCCGGACACGTGGCACGTCGCCGACGACGGACACCACGACACGGCAGGTCGGCCCCGTCGCCGCGCCCGCAAGGAGCACCCGGTCGTCCCCGCCGTCCTCGTAGCCGCGCCGAGCGCCCCGGACCGCACGCGTCCCACCGCCTGAGCGACCGATCCAGCCCGGACGGGAGCACCGCGTCGCAGGACGCGGGAACCCCTACGGGCCCGGGCCTCGCTCAGGCCCTCCCGCTCAGACCCCTTCGCTCAGACCCTCGTGCTCAGACCGCCGCGGCGATCGCGTCGCCGACCTCGGTGGTCGAGCGCTTCGTCCCCGGCGTACGCGCGCTGATGTCGGCCAGCACGGCCTTCTCCACGCGCGCCGCCTCATCGAGGAGACCCACGTGCTCGAGCAGCAGCGCGACGGACAGGATCGTCGCCGTCGGGTCGGCCACGCCCTGGCCGGCGATGTCCGGCGCGGAGCCGTGGACCGGCTCGAACATCGACGGGAACGCGCCCGTCGGGTTGATGTTCCCGCTGGCCGCGAGGCCGATGCCGCCGGTGACGGCCGCCGCCAGGTCGGTGAGGATGTCGCCGAACAGGTTGTCCGTGACGATCACGTCGAAGCGGGCCGGGTCGGTGGCGAGGAAGATCGTCGCCGCGTCCACGTGCAGGTAGTCGGTGCTGACCTGCGGGTACTCGGCGGCGACGCTCTCGAAGATCCGGCGCCACAGCCCGCCCGCGTAGACGAGCACGTTGTGCTTGTGGACGAGCGTGAGCTTGTTGCGCCGGCGGGTCGCCCGCTCGAAGGCGTCACGGACGACGCGCTCGACGCCGTACGCGGTGTTGATGCTGACCTCGGTGCCGATCTCGTTCGGCGTCCCGCCGCGGAACGTCCCGCCGTTGCCGCAGTAGAGGCCCTCGGTGCCCTCGCGGACGACGACGAAGTCGACCTCGCGGCCGGCGACGACGGAGTCGGCCAGCGGCGTGGGCACGCCGGGGAAGAGCCGGCTCGGGCGCAGGTTCACGTAGTGGTCGAAGGCGAAGCGCAGCTTGAGCAGCAGGCCGCGCTCGAGCAGCCCGCTCGGCACGTCCGTCGCGCCCGGCGCCGCACCGACCGCGCCCAGCAGGATCACGTCGGCGGCCGCGAGCTCGGCCATGGTCTCGTCCGAGAGCACCTCGCCCGTGCGCTGCCAGTGGGCGGCACCCAGGTCGTACGGTGTGGTCTCGAAGGCGTCCGGGCCGGCGACGGCCTCCAGCACCTTCAGTCCCTCGGCGACGACCTCGGGGCCGATGCCGTCGCCCCCGATCACGGCCAGCTTCTTCTGCGTCACCGGCGCATCGTAGCGGGGCACGACCCGCGCACCGGTGCCGTCTTCCACCCGTTCAGACCCGGGCCCTGAGCCCTCCGCCCGCGCCCCACGAACCCCACCACCGCCCCACACCCCAGAGAGCGAACTCGTGAGCCTGCCCTTCGACCTCCGCCCGAACCCGCACCCGCGCACCGCCGAGGAGCGCGCCGCGATCCTCGCCGACCCCGGCTTCGGCGTGCACTTCACCGACCACATGGCCGTCGCGACGTGGACGTCGACGGACGGGTGGCAGGACTCGGGCGTCGTCCCGTACGGCCCCTTCACCCTGGACCCGGCGACCGCGGTCCTGCACTACGCGCAGGAGATCTTCGAGGGCCTCAAGGCCTACCGGCACGCCGACGGCAGCGTGTGGCTCTTCCGCCCCGACCAGAACTCCGCCCGTCTCAACCGGTCGGCCCGGCGGATGGCGCTGCCGGAGCTGTCGGAGGAGGACTTCCTGGCCAGCATCGACGCGCTCGTCACGGCCGACGAGGCCTGGGTGCCGTCCGGGCTGAGCGGCACCGGCGAGCCGACGCAGAACGCCGAGCAGAGCCTCTACCTGCGGCCGTTCATGTTCGCCTCGGAGGCCTTCCTCGGCGTCCGCGCCGCGCGCCGCGTCACCTACTGCTGCATCGCGAGCCCGGCGGGCCCGTACTTCGCGAGCGGCGTGCACCCGGTCCGGATCTGGGTCTCGACGACCTACAACCGCTCGGGCCCCGGCGGCACGGGCGCGGCCAAGACCGGCGGCAACTACGCCTCCAGCCTCGTGGCCCAGGCGGAGGCCGCGCAGAAGGGCTTCGACCAGGTCATGTTCACCGACGCGGTGGAGCAGCGCTGGGTCGAGGAGCTGGGCGGCATGAACGTCTACCTGGTCACGACCGACGGCGAGCTCGTCACGCCGGAGCTCAGCGGGACGATCCTCGAGGGCGTCACCCGGGACTCGATCCTGACGCTGGCGCGCGAGTTCGGGCTGACGCCGGTGGAGCGGCAGATCTCCCTCGAGGAGCTACTCGCGGGCGTCGACTCCGGCTTCGTCTCGGAGGTGTTCGCGTGCGGGACCGCCGCCGTCATCACCCCGATCGGGCTGCTGGCCGACGACGCCGGCGAGCACAAGGTCTCGGCCGGCGTGACCGGCGAGGTCACCGCGGCCATCCGCAAGAACCTGCTGGACGTCCAGTACGGCCGCGCGGAGGACACGCACGGCTGGATGCGCCGGATCCTCTAGGGGTCCGCGCCCCCGAGCGTGCCGCAGGGCGCAGCAACGCCCCCTGAGCCTGTCGAAGGGCCTCGACGAGGTCGGCGTCGTCGACGGTGGGACGAGCGCCAACCCCTCCGGGGCCCTTCGACGAGCTCAGGGGGCGTGGGGGCCCTTCGACGAGCTCAGGGGGCGTGGGGGCCCTTCGACGAGCTCAGGGGGCGTGCGGGCAGCGGCCCCACCTGTCTCGAAGCGGCCGCCCGGGGTAGGGGGAGCGCCGTGGCTGACACGGCGATCTTCGACGTCGACGGGACCCTCGTCGACACGAACTACCAGCACGCGCTCGCGTGGTACCGGGCGTTCCGGCGCTACGGGATCACCCGGCCCCTGTGGCGGATCCACCGCGGGATCGGCATGGGCGGAGACCAGTTCGTGCCGAAGATCGGCGGCGAGGACGTCGAGGAACGCCACGGCGACGCCCTGCGCGACGCCTGGGTCGAGGAGTTCGACGCGATGATCGACGAGGTCTCCGCGTTCGACGCCACGCGCGAGCTCCTCGAGGAGGTCAGGCGGCGCGGCTTCCGCCTCGTGCTGGCGAGCTCGGGCAGGAAGAAGCACGTCGAGCACTTCCTCGGCCTCTTCGGCGGCCACGACCTCGCCGACGCCTGGACGACGTCGGAGGACGCGGAGCACAGCAAGCCCGCGCCGGACCTCGTGGAGACCGCGCTGAAGAAGGTCGAGGGCGCCTCCGGGGTGATGGTCGGCGACTCCACCTGGGACGCGGTCGCCGCCGGCAAGCTCGGGGTGCCCACGCTGGCCGTCCGGACCGGCGGCTTCTCGACCGAGGAGCTGCAGGAGGCCGGGGCGGCGCACGTCTTCGACTCGCTCGCCGAGCTGCGCGCGGGGCTCGACGGAACCCCGCTCGAGCGGCCGTCGGCATGAGCCCGGACCGCCGGTGCTGGTCTTCTCGGGCGATCCGCGCGAGGATGGGCGGGTGCTGGCCGTGGTGATCATTCTCTAGCGCGCAGGGCTCCCGCTCTGCGCGCGCAACCTCCTGCCCCACCAGGAGGTTTTTTTCTGCCCACCGCCAGTCCCGGCTTCCCGGAGGAACACGATGTACGCCCAGCTCAGGCCAGCGCCGGCCGACTTCCAGGTCTTCGACACCACGCTCCGCGACGGTTCGCAGCAGGAGGGGCTGAACCTCTCCGTCGCCGACAAGCTGGCCATCACGGCCCTGCTCGACGAGCTCGGGGTGGGCTTCATCGAGGGCGGCTGGCCGGGCGCCAACCCGGGGGACACCGCCTACTTCGCGGCGATGGCCGAGGGGGCCGTACGGCTGACGAACGCGCAGCTCGTGGCCTTCGGCTTCACCCGCCGCGTCGGCATGCGGGCCGCGGACGACCCGTTGACCGCCGCCCTGCGCGACTCGGGCGCCCCGGTCGTCTGCCTCGTGGCCAAGAGCCACGACCGGCACGTCCAGCACGCCCTGCGGACCACGCTCGAGGAGAACCTCGCGATGGTCCACGACACCGTCTCCCACCTGCGGGCCGGCGGCCAGCGCGTCTTCGTGGACTGCGAGCACTTCTTCGACGGCTACCGGGAGAACCGGGCGTACGCGCTCCAGGTCGTCCGCACGGCCGCCGAGGCCGGCGCGGAGGCCGTGATCCTCTGCGACACCAACGGCGGGATGCTGCCGCCGTGGGTCGGCGAGATCGTCGCCGACACCGTGCGCGAGACCGCGGACCTCGGGATCCGCATCGGGATCCACGCCCACAACGACACGGGCTGCGCGGTCGCGAACACGCTGGCGGCGGTCGACGCCGGGGCCACGCACGTCCAGGGCACCGTGAACGGCTACGGGGAGCGCACCGGCAACGCCGAGCTCGTCTCCGTCGTGGCCAACCTCGAGCTCAAGTACGGCTGGTCGCTGCTGCCGCCGGGTGCGCTCCGTGAGGCGACACGGCTGGCCCACGCGATCGCCGAGGTGACGAACGTGCCGTCCAGCGGGCGCCAGCCGTACGTGGGGCTGAGCTCCTTCGCCCACAAGGCCGGCCTGCACGCCAGCGCGATCAAGGTCGACCCGAACCTCTACCAGCACATCGACCCGGCGGTCGTCGGCAACGACATGCGCATGCTCGTCTCCGACATGGCCGGGCGCGCGAACATCCAGATCAAGGGTTCCGAGCTCGGTTTCGACCTCTCCGACCGCGACCTGGCCGCGCGCATCACCGACCAGGTCAAGGGGCGCGAGGCCGCGGGCTACACCTACGAGTCCGCCGACGCGAGCTTCGAGCTGCTGCTGCGCCGCGAGCTCGACCAGCTGCCCGAGTACTTCGACGTGGCCTCGTGGCGCATCTTCACCCAGGGCTTCCCGGGCGGGGTGCACCCGGCGGGCGAGCTCGACAGCGACACCGAGTGCACAGTGAAGCTGACCGCCAAGGGCGTCACCCAGCTCGTCGTCGGCGAGGGCAACGGGCCGGTCAACGCCTTCGACCAGGCGCTCCGCAACGCCCTGACGCCGGCCTACCCGGTCGTCGAGGAGTTCGAGCTGACCGACTACCGCGTCCGGATCCTCGACCAGGGGCACGGCACGGACGCCACCGTGCGGGTCCTCATCCAGACCTCCGACGGCCGCCGCCTCTGGACCACGGTGGGCGTCGGGCAGAACGTGGTCGAGGCGTCGTGGGAGGCGCTCAGCGAGGCCTACCTCTACGGCCTGCTGCACGCCGACCACGGCGTCACGCCGGACGCCCGCGCCCGGGGGCTGGCCGACGCCGACCTGGAGCGCTTCACGTCGGCGGCCTCGGCCACCGAGCACGCCGGGCAGGCCTGAGCCTCCGCCCACCCGCGCGGGTCAGCGGCTGACGCGGCCCGTCCAGTTCGCCAGGCGCTCGGTGGGCCCGGCGTCGGCCGCCGGCTCGACCGGCGGGTCGAAGGGGAAGCCGTCCCGACCCGCCGCGGGCAGGATCTGCCGCATGGTCGCGTACGCCGCCGCGACCAGCGCCGCGTCCGCCTCCGGGTCCTGCCCGGTGGCCGTCGCGAGGTCCCAGCCGTGGGTGAGGTTCTCGGCGAGGTAGACGCCGAGGACGGCCGCGCCGGGCACGAGCCCGAACGGCGCCTCGACGAGCCGGCCCAGCGACGCCGGGTCGGCCCAGGCTGCCCGACCCTCCTCCACGTGTGCGCGGTATGCCCCAACGACGTCGTCCGGCAGCGTCGCGACGCTCGCGGGCACCGACTCGGCCGGGCGCCCCGCGCCCATGGCCACGACCCGGTCGGCCACGCCGAAGAGGTGCTTCACCAGCGCCTCCACGTCGAAGGCGGTGCACGGGGTCGCCCCGTCCAGCCCCTCGGGCCCGACGGCCCCGAGGAGGTCGGCGACCCACAGCTGGGCCGCGTGCAGGGACGGTCGGAGGTCCGACGGAACCGGCTCGGCGGAGGCCCCGCCGCTGACGCTGACGGTGGTGGGTGCGGTCATGGTGGCTCCTGCCGACGGGCCGCCCGGTGCGGCCGATGGCCCATCCTGCCGAGGCATACCTGACGTCCTGTGTCAGGTTTCCTGCCAGGATGTCGAGGGTGCGGGCGGACCGGCTGATGCAGGTCGTGGCCCTGCTGCGCACCCACGGCCGGCTGAGCGCCACCGAGCTGGCCACGCGGCTCGAGGTCAGCGTGCGCACCGTGCTCCGGGACATGGAGGCGCTGTCGGCGGCCGGGGTCCCGGTCTACGCGGAGCGCGGGCGTACGGGCGGCTTCGCCCTGCTGCCCGGGTTCCGCCCGGCGGTGGAGGACCTGAGCCCCGCCGAGACGCAGGCCCTCCTGCTGAGCGGCACCGGGTCGGTGCAGGCGGCTGGGCTGGACGACGCGCTGCGCAGCGCCGTACGCAAGCTGTCGGTGCGGCTCGCGCCCGAGCTCGCGCGGTCGGCCGAGCAGCTGGCCCAGCGGGTCGTCGTCGACCCGGACGGCTGGTTCGGGGGACCGGACGACCTGGTCCACCTCGCCACCCTGCAGCGGGCGGTGTTCGCCGACCGCCGGGTCCGGGTGCGCTACCGCGGCCGTAACGACGTGCGCCCCTCGGCGCGCACCCTCGACCCGTACGGGCTGCTCCAGGCGGGCCGGTCCTGGTACCTCGTCGCGGCCCACCGCGGCCGCCCGCACACCTACCGGATCGACCGCGTGGAGGCCGCCGAGGTGCTCGACGAGGTCAGCGACCGGCCGGCCGACCTGGACCTGCGGGCCCTGTGGCGCGAGCTGCGGGCGGGGTTTGTGCGGCCGCCGGGCCTCACGGTCCGCCTCGAGGTCGCCGACGGGCACCTGGCGGAGGTCAGGATCATGCTCGGCGCCGTCGGGAGCGGGCAGCCCCGCGTCGTCGGCGAGGACCCGCTGGTGCTCGAGGTCGAGGTGCTCTCGACGCACGCCGCGGTGGCCGCGCTCGCCGGCTTCGCCGACGCGGTCCGGGTGCTCGAGCCGCCCGAGGTCGTCGCGCACCTCGTCGCCAGCCTGCGGGCGGCCTCCGCCCGCTACGCCGAGCCGGGCTGACCCAGGCCGAGGAAGGCCCGCAGGGGCTCCGCGCCGGTGACCACGACCAGGTCCCCCCGCACGAGGTCCTCCGGGGCCAGCACCAGGCGCTGCTCGAGGGCCAGCGCGCCCTCGCGCACCTTGCGGGCGAGGTCGCCGGGGCGGTAGCCCACCTTGCGGCTGACGGCCAGGGACGCCGGGTTGTCGGACCAGGCCGCGGACGTCACCTCGGCGGCGTCCAGGTGGTCGAAGAGCAGCGTGCAGACCGCCTGCCGCATCCGGGTGCCGATGCCCTGGCCCTGGAAGCGCTGCGCCAGCCACGAGCCGGTCTCCGCGGTCCGGGTGATCGCGTACGCACCCCCGGCGAAGCCCTGCGTGCCGACGAGCTCGCCGCCACGGCGGACCGCCAGGTCGACGGAGACGTGGTCGACCGCGAAGGACGCCCGCTCCGACCAGTGGTGGGCGGCGAACATCGCCGGCACCTGCTCCGGGGGCGTCCGGGTCCACGGCGTCGCGAACGGCTGCCGCTCGGGCTCGTGCACCCCGGAGAGCACCAGGTCGACGAGTCCCGGCAGGTCGTCGTCGACGATCGGCGTCAGCGTCA
This sequence comes from Microlunatus spumicola, assembly GCF_039536445.1. Lineage (NCBI taxonomy): Bacteria > Bacillati > Actinomycetota > Actinomycetes > Propionibacteriales > Propionibacteriaceae > Microlunatus > Microlunatus spumicola. The sequence goes on from NZ_BAAAYR010000006.1 coordinate 94,485, forward strand.
GGTCGCCGCTGCGCACGACGAGGCCGGCGGGCGGCCAGAGGTCGCTGGTGCTGGTCATCGCCCGAGCCTCGCCCACCGGACGGACGTCTGTCGACGCCGTTTCCCGCGCGAGCCGACCTCTCCGAGGCCCTTCGACAAGCTCAGGGGGCGTCAGCGAGAACGCTCCCTGAGCTTGTCGAAGGGCCCGGAACGGGTTGGCTCCTCAGCGAGAACGCCCCCAGAGCGCATCGAAGCAGTGTCCTGAGCCAGCTGAGGGGGCCCGGACGGGTCGGCCCCGCTGTCAGGCGATGCGGTCGATCACGAGCGGGGGCGCCTCGTACGCGGCCCCGGCCTCGACGTCGAAGGCGCCCTCCAGCGCGGCGAACGCGCGCTCGAAGCGTTCCGGGGTGTCGGTGTGCAGGGTCAGCAGCGGGTCGCCCTCGCGGACCTCGTCGCCCAGACCTGCGTGCCAGGTGACCCCGGCGGCCGCCTGCACCGCGTCCCCGGGCCGCGCACGGCCGGCGCCGAGCCGCCAGGCCGCGAGCCCCACGGCCATCGCGTCGAGCCGGGTCAGGGTGCCGCTGGCCGGCGCGAGGACGTCCTCGGTCGCCTGGGCGCGGGGGAGCGGGGCGTCCGGGTCGCCGCCCTGCGCGCTGACCATCGCCCGCCAGGTGTCGTACGCCCGTCCGTCGGCCAGGGCGTCGGCCGGGTCCACGTCGTCCCGCCCGGCGCCGGCGAGCATCTCGCGGGCGAGCGCCAGCGTGAGCTCGACGACGTCCGCCGGCCCGCCGCCCCGCAGGACGTCGACCGACTCGGCCACCTCGACGGCGTTGCCGGCGCTGCGCCCGAGCGGGGAGTCCATCCGGGTGAGCAGGGCGACCGTCCGCACGCCGGCGTCCGTGCCGAGCGCCACCATCGTCTCGGCCAGCTCGCGCGCGGACGCCTCGTCCTTCATGAACGCCCCGGCGCCGACCTTCACGTCGAGGACGAGCGCACCGGTGCCCTCGGCGATCTTCTTGCTCATGATCGACGAGGCGATCAGAGCGATCGACTCGACCGTCCCGGTCACGTCGCGCAGCGCGTAGAGCTTCTTGTCGGCGGGGGCCAGGCCCGACCCGGCGGCGCAGATCACCGCGCCCACGTCCTCGAGCTGGGTCATCATCTCCGCCGTCGACAGGGAGGCCCGCCAGCCCGGGATCGCCTCCAGCTTGTCGAGCGTCCCGCCGGTGTGGCCGAGCCCGCGCCCCGACAGCTGGGGGACCGCGACGCCGCAGGCCGCGACCAGGGGCGCGAGCGGCAGCGTGATCTTGTCGCCGACGCCGCCGGTGGAGTGCTTGTCCGCCGTCGGGCGGCTCAGGCCGGAGAAGTCCAGCCGGTCGCCCGACGCGATCATCGCCGCGGTCCAGCGGCTCAGCTCCGTGCGGTCGAGGCCGCGCAGCAGGATCGCCATCGCGAAGGCCGCCATCTGCTCCTCGGCCACCTCGCCCGCGGTGTAGGCGTCGATCACCCAGTCGATCTCGCCGTCGGTGAGCGTCCCGCCGTCGCGCTTCGTCTTGATCAGGTCCACCACGTCGTACGCCGCCATGCGCCCAGTCTGCCGGGAAGTCCCGGGCCGCCCACCCCCGATAGGCTGGAACCCATGCGCATTGCCCGGTTCGCCGCTGACGGCGACCCCCAGTACGGCGTCGTCGAGCTGGCCGAGGACGGTGGCCGCTACCCCGGCACCGTCTCCGTGCTCACCGGCGACCCCATCGCCCAACCCGTCCAGCTGACCGGGGAGCGTCGCGAGCTCGACGGCGTCCGGCTGCTCGCCCCGGTGATCCCGCGGAGCAAGGTCGTGGCCGTCGGCAAGAACTACGCCGCCCACGCCGCCGAGATGGGCGGCGAGGTGCCCACCACGCCGCTGACCTTCTTCAAGCCCAACACCTCGGTGATCGGCCCCGGCGAGCCGATCATCTACCCGACGACGACGCAGCACCTCTCGTACGAGGGCGAGCTCGCGGTGGTCATCGGGCGCATCTGCCGCGAGGTCCCGGTCGAGCGGGCGAAGGACGTCATCTTCGGCTGGACCGTCGCCAACGACGTCACCGCGCGGGACCTGCAGAAGTCCGACGGCCAGTGGTCGCGGGCGAAGGGCTACGACACGTTCTGCCCGCTGGGCCCGTGGATCACCACGCACCAGAGCATCGCCGAGGTGAGCGACCTGCGCCTGACGACCACCCTCGACGGCGCGGTCGTGCAGGACGGGCGCACCTCCGACCTGGTGCTCGGCATCACCGAGATCATCGCCTTCATCTCCTCGTACACGACCCTGCTGCCCGGGGACGTCATCCTCACCGGCACCCCCGAGGGGGTCGGGCCGATGCTGCCCGGCCAGGAGGTGACCGTGTCGATCGAGGGGATCGGCTCCCTCACCAACATCGTCGCGAGCGACCGCAGCGGGAATGCGGATAGCAGCGACCCCAGCCCCACCGACGAGGACCACGCGTGAGCACCGACCCGACGACCAGCCCGTCCCAGGTGGACCTGACCGGTCCCGAGGAGAGCGGCCCCGCCCCCGACCTGCCGCTGCGCGCGCCCCGCGACGACGCCCGCGTGCTCGGCGACCTCGCCCCCGAGCAGGTCCGGGTCCGGTTCCCGCCGTCCCCGACCGGCAACCTGCACGTCGGCAACGTCCGCAGCGCCCTGTTCAACTGGGTCTTCGCGCGCCACTACGGCGGCACCTTCGTGCTGCGCGTGGAGGACACGGACGCCGGCCGGAACCTCGCCGAGTCCTACCAGGTGCTCTACGACTCGCTGACCTGGCTCGGCCTCGACTGGGACGAGGGTCCCGGGGTCGGGGGGCCGTACGCGCCCTACATCCAGAGCGAGCGCGGCGACACCTACCGCGACGTCGCCACCCGGCTGCTCGAGTCCGGTGCCGCCTACCGGTGCTACTGCACCCGCGAGGAGATCGAGGCCCGCGAGGCGGCCCGACCGAAGGGCGTGCCCTCGGGCTACGACGGCTTCTGCCGCAACCTCCCCGCCGAGCGGGTCGAGCAGCTCGAGGCCGTGGGCGCCGCCTCGGTCGTGCGCATGCGGGTGCCCGACGACGACATCGTCTTCGACGACCTCGTTCGCGGCGAGGTCCGGTTCGCGGCCGAGCACGTGCCGGACTACGTCCTCGTCCGGGCCAACGGCGAGCCGCTCTACACGCTCGTCAACCCGGTCGACGACGCCCTGATGGAGATCACCCACGTCCTGCGCGGCGAGGACCTGCTCCCGTCGACCCCGCGCCAGATCGTCCTCTACGAGGCGCTGGCGAAGATCGGCGTCGGCTCCGGCCGCACGCCGCGCTTCGGCCACCTGCCGACCGTGCTGGGGGAGGGCAACCGCCGCCTGTCCAAGCGGGACAAGGGCGCGGGCCTGGCCGAGTACCGCGACCAGGGCTACCTGCCCGAGGGCCTGCTGAACTACCTCGCGCTGCTCGGGTGGTCCATCGCCGAGGACCGCGACGTCTTCACCCTCGCCGAGATGGTCGACGCCTTCGACATCCTGCGGGTCAACGCCAACCCGGCCCGCTTCGACCCGCGCAAGTGCGAGGCCATCAACGCCTCGCACATCCGGCTGCTCGGCACCGACGAGCTGACCGCGGCGCTGGTGCCGTACTTCGTCAGCGCCGGCCTCGTGGCCGACCCGCCCACGCCCGAGCAGCACGCGCTCCTCGCCGCCGTGACGCCGCTCGTGCAGGAGCGCATCCAGACCCTCTCCGAGGCCGTCGGGCTCGTGGCGTTCCTCTTCGTCGACGACGCTCACCTCGAGGTCGAGGACGGCCTGCTCGGCTCCGGCGCGGACGCCGCGCTGCGGGCCGCGCACGAGGCGCTGGAGGGCCTGGAGCCCTTCGACGCGGCGGGCATCGAGACGGCCCTGCGGGCGGCGCTCGTGGAGGGCCTGGGGCTCAAGCCGCGCAACGCGTTCGGGCCGGTCCGGGTGGCCGTGACGGGGCGCAAGATCTCGCCGCCGCTGTTCGAGTCGCTGGAGCTGCTGGGGCGGGGCTCGACGCTGGCCCGGATCGCGGCCGCGTCGGAGCGGCTCGGGGCGCCCGAGGCGCGCTGACGTGGCGGCGGACAGACCTCGGCCGCGACCGGCCGGACGTTCCGGGAACCCGGCCGTCCGGGGCGGGGCGCAGCCGCCGCGCCCCGCTCCCTCCCGGCCCCTCGAACCGCTGCGCAAAGAGGTCGACCCGGGCCTGCTGCCCGCGGACGGCGCCCCGTACCCGCTCGCGCTCCGCAACGCCGAGACCGTCTGGTGGCGCTCGGTCATGGGCGCGCTGCTCGGTCTCTCCCTCTACGCGGTGCTCGTCGGGCTGGTCAACCTCCTCGTCATCCGGGTGGCGTGGACCCTCACGCACCCGGTCGACTACCGGACCTACTACACGCAGGCGATCGCGTACGAGCGCCCGAGCGGGCTGCTCGCGTCCAACCTCGCCATCGCCGTGCTGATCCCGATCGCGCTCGTGCTCGTGCTCGTCGTGCACCGCGCGCGGACGCGCTGGCTCTTCTCCGTCCTGCCCGGCGTCCGCTGGCGCTACCTGCTGGCGTGCCTGGGCACCTCGGCCGTGGTGTTCGTCGGCATCCAGGTGGTGTCGACGGTGCTCGAGCCGTCGGGTTCCGTGGGCCCGCAGACCGGCTTCTGGCTGTTCCTGGTCGTCATCGTGCTGACGTCCCCGCTGCAGGCGGCGGCGGAGGAGATCTTCTTCCGCGGCTACCTGATGCAGTCGCTCGGCAGCGTGGTGGCGCGGCCGTGGTTCGGGGTCGTCACCTCGGCCTTCGTCTTCGCGCTGCTGCACGGCACCCAGAACCTCGCGCTCTTCGTGAACCGGCTCGTGTTCGGGCTGCTGGCGGGGCTGCTGGTCTGGTGGGTGGGCGGCCTGGAGGCGGGCATCGCGGCGCACGTCCTGAACAACGTGGTCGCCTTCGTCGGTGCCGGTGTCACGACCTCCATCGCCGCCCTGCGCAGCGTGCAGTCGCTGACCTGGGCCCAGTCGGGGATCCAGATCCTGGCCTTCGTCCTGGCCGCCGGCCTCGCGCTGCTCGTCGCCCGGCTCATGCGCCTACGGAACCGCGTGGACCTCGCAGCGACACGTGTGACGTCTTGAACACCGCGCCGGTTTGAGTCGAGAGGCTGCGCTCCGGTAGAGTCATCTCTCGTGCTCCTGGCAGGGAGCATCCTTCCCGATCGGGTCCTTCGACCCGGCCGAGATGGGGTATGGGGTAATTGGCAGCCCGGCTGATTCTGGTTCAGTTAGTCTAGGTTCGAGTCCTAGTACCCCAGCGCAGGACAAGCTAGGGCCCCGTTGTGTAGCGGCCTAGCACGCCGCCCTCTCAAGGCGGTAGCGCGGGTTCGAATCCCGTCGGGGCTACTTTTTTCGACAGCTGAACCACCAGGGCGAGAGCCCGGTGGCAGCACCTTCCCCCTCCGGACACCCGGGGGCTGGGAGCTCTTCTGAACCGAGCAGACGTCCGGGCGTCCCGCACGCAGGCGGGACGCCCGGACTGCTTGGTACGCCCGACGAGCCTCAGACGCGGCGCATCCGCGAGCCCGAGACGAGCACGAGCGCCGTCGCGAGGGCGAGGAGGCCGACGAGCACGGCCACGACCGGCCAGACCGTGAGGGCCGCGGCGGCCAGCAGCGGGGGAACGGTCATCCCCGCGTAGGCGAGGAGGAAAATCCCCGCGAGCGCCTCGCCCCGGCGGGTCGGGTCGGCGACCGCGGCGACCGTGGTCAGCGCGCCGCGGAACAGGATGCCGATGCCGGCCCCACCGACGCCGGCGCCGACGAGGAAGAGCACGAGCGAGGCGACGATCCCGCCGGCGGCGATGGTCGCCAGCCCGAGCGCCGCGAGCACCATGGCCAGGCCGATCTGCCGCTTCGTCGCCACCCGGGCCGTCGCGACCTGCGCGGCGGCGGCGGCCATGAAGAGGATGAACGGTGCCACGCCGGCCAGCAGGTGCGAGTGCTGCCCGAGGATCCCGACGAGGAACGTCGAGGAGAGCCCGGTGAAGGTGCCGAACACCGCGAAGGCCGCGAAGGCCGCTGCGGCGGCCGACCAGAAGGCCGCGCGGCCGGCGGCCGGGACGGCGATGCGCTGCGGCCGGTAGGCCACGCCCTCCTCGCGGCGCTCGACCGTCTCCGGGACCAGGGCGACGAGGACCACCTCGACGGCCAGGAGCACGGCGAAGACCACGTACGGCGTCACCAGCGGGCGCGAGGACCCGGTGGCGATGAAGCCGCTGACCAGCGGGCCGAGGCCGATGCCCCCGAGGTTCGCGAAGGTGGACACGATCGCGGCGCGGCCCTTGGTGAGGCGGGCCGCGGCCCCCAGCTCGGACAGGTGCGCGGTGGCCGTGGCGGTGAGGATGCCGATGCCGAGGCCGCTCACGAACCGCGCGACGACCAGTCCGGCGACGTCGTCCCAGACGAGGAAGAGGCCCGCCGAGAGCAGGTTGACCAGGAGCGAGGCGAGGATAACGCGGCGGCGGCCGAGCCAGTCGGAGACGTGGCCCGCGAGGTACAGGCTCAGCATGACCCCGACCGCGTAGGCGGCGAAGATCACCGTGAGGACGGTCGTCGGGAAGCCGTCACGCTGCTGGTAGATCGCGTAGAGCGGGGTGGGGACGGCGCAGAACGCCATCTCGGTCAGGAAGGCCAGCGCGATCACCCAGAACCCCACCCCGTGGGGGAGGCGTCCGGCTGCAGGGGTCGAGGTCGAGGTCGGAGCCTCGGTCGTCGTCGTCACCCCTCCATGCTCAACCGCTCACAGCATCGCGTCCAACGCATACTGTTGGTCATCGTCATCGCTCAGAGCGATGACCTTGTGAGGCGGGAGCGGAGGGGAGCCGAGATGGACACCCGACAGGTCGAGTACGCGATCGCGGTCGCCGACGAGCTGAGCTTCACGAGGGCCGCGCAGCGCGTCTACGCCGGGCAGTCGACCGTCTCGGCCGGCGTCCGGGCGCTCGAGCGGGAGCTCGGGGCCGCCCTGTTCGACCGCGACCAGCGCGGCGTCCGCATCACGCCGGCCGGCGAGGCCGTCCTCCCCGCGCTGCGCGAGCTGGCGGCCGCCGAGGCGCGCGCCCGGACCGCGGCCGACCCGCGCGGCGAGCTCCGCGGCCAGCTGCGGATCGGCGTCTTCTCCAACGTGAGCCACCTGGTGGTCCCGCAGGTCGTCGGCGCGTTCCACCGCGACCACCCGCTCGTCGACCTCCGGCTGCGCGCCGCGCCGGCCGGCTCCGGGGAGCTCGCCGAGGCGGTCCGGCGGGGCCGGCTCGACATCAGCCTCTACGGCCTGCCCGCGTCGTCCGCCCCCGGCCTGGCCGTGCACCACCTCGTGACGTCGCCGTACGCGGTCGTCCTCCCGACCGGGCACCCGCTGGCCGGGCGCGCCGGGCTGCACCTGGAGGAGCTCGCGTCCGAGCCCTTCGTCGACGCACCCGTCGGCTTCGGCAACCGGGACGTCCTCGACGTCGCGCTCGGCGCGCGCGGCATCGTGCGCGACGTCCGCACCGAGGTGACCGAGACGATCACGATCCCGCTCTTCGTCGCCAACGGCCTCGGGGTCGCCGTCCTGCCCGAGGTGCTGCTCCCGCCCAGCGACGGGACCGTGACCGTCCCGCTCGCCGACCCCGTCGGCTGGGACTTCAACGTCATCACGCGTCCCTCGCCCGGGCAGGCGGCGACGCTGCTGCTCGAACGCCTGCTCGCGGCCTACCGCACGGGTGCCGCGCCCGCGTCCCCGGAACCCCAGCGGCCTCCTCGGTAACGTGCGGGCGACCGGTCCCACCCCGGACCCGTCCCGGGAGGATCCCTCCGCGGGACGCGTCCGCCGACCCAGGAGTCGACGATTGAGCGCCGCTGAGCTCGTGCTCGTCCGCCACGGCGAGAGCAGGGGGAACATCGCCGCCGCGGCCGCGCACGCGGCCGACGCCGAGGTGATCGACATCGACCGCCGCGACGCCGACGTGGAGCTCTCCGAGCTCGGGCAGGACCAGGCGCGCGCGCTCGGGGCCGGCCTGCGGACGCTGCTGGCCGACGACCGGCCCACCCTCGTCTGGTCCTCGCCCTACGTCCGCGCACGGCAGACCGCCGAGCTGGCGCTGGCGGCGGCGGGGGAGGAGCGTCCCGTCCTCGTCGACGAGCGGCTCCGCGACCGTGAGCTGGGGGTCCTCGACCTGCTGACCACCAAGGGCGTGGCCAACCGCTACCCGGAGGAGGCCGAGCGGCGCCGGTGGCTGGGCAAGTTCTTCCACCGGCCGCCGGGCGGTGAGTCCTGGGCGGACGTCGTGCTCCGCGTCCGCAGCTTCGTCGGTGACCTGGCGGCGGTGCCGGACGGGACCCGCGCGGTCGTCGTGTGCCACGACGCCCTGGTGCTGAGCTTCCGCTACGTCTGCGAGCGCCTCGACGAGGCGGGCATCCTCGCCGTCGGCGCGTCGACGCCGGTGCTCAACGTCTCGATCACGCAGCTGGTCCGCGAGCCCGACCTCACCTGGCGGCTCGCCCGGTTCAACGACGTCGCCCACGTCGAGGCCGCCGGCCTCCCGGTCACCACCCACGGGGGTGAGGGCGCTGTCCACCCCCGTGCGTGACCTGACCCCGGTCCTGCTCCGGGACTGGGCCCTGCCGTCGGCCGGGGACTCGAAGTACTCGCGCGGCGACGTCCTCGTCGTCGGAGGTGCGGCCAAGACGCCCGGGGCCGCGCTGCTCGCCGGGCTCGCGGCCCTGCGGGTCGGGGCCGGACGCCTCACCCTCGCCGTCGCCGAGCAGGCGGCCGTGCCCATGGCGGTGGCGACCCCCGAGGCCGGCGTCGTCGGGCTGCCGCAGACCGCCCGAGGCTCCGTCCGGGGCGACGACCTCGGTGCGCTCGAGGACGACCTCGGGTCGGCCGGCGTGGTCGTCCTCGGGCCCGGTCTCGACGACCCCGACCACACGCGCGACCTTGTGCGCACGGCGCTGCCGCTGGTGTCGGACGAGGCCTGGCTGCTGCTCGACGCGTACGCCCTCGGCGTCCTGCCCGACCTGCGCGACGACGTCGCCCCCTTCGCCGGGCGCCTGGTCCTGACCCCGAACTCCACCGAGGCGGGCCGGCTGCTGGGCCGCGACCTCGAGGACGCGGAGTCCGACGTCCCCGAGATCGCCCGCACCTTCGGCGCGGTGGTCTCCTGCCAGGGCCTGGTCGCCGACCCCGACGGCGGTCGCTGGCGCACCGGGGCCGGGCAGATCGGCCTGGCGACCTCGGGCAGCGGCGACGTGCTGGCCGGTGCGATCGCCGGGCTGCTGGCGCGGGGGACCGAGCCCGCGCAGGCGGTCTGCTGGGCGAGCCACGTCCACGCCGCGGCGGGGGACCGGCTCGCCGCCGCGGTGGGGCGGCTCGGGTTCCTGGCCAGCGAGCTGCTGGCGGAGCTGCCGCGGGTGCTGGTCGAGCTGGGCGCCTGAGGGGCGGCCGCCCTCCCCTCAGGTCGTCGTGAGCGACGCCGCCGTCAGCGCGGCGGCCGACGTCCGCGAACCCAGCCGCGCCGACAGCTCCGACGCCGTGCGCAGCAGCGCGGTGACGTGCTCCGGCCGCGGCGGGAGGACGTCCTCGCGGATGCCGCCCAGGCTGACCGCGCCGACCACCCGCTCGCCGTGGCCGAAGACCGGCGCGCCGAGGGCCGCGACCCCCACGGTGCTGTCCCCGTCGGAGACCGCGTAGCCGCGGGCCCGCGTCGCCGCCAGGTCGGCCCGGAGGGCGTCCTCGGTGGTGATGGTCGTCGGGGTGCGGCCGGGGAGCCCGGTCCGCAGGACGGCGGGCAGCAGCGCCTCCTCGTCGAAGGCGAGCAGCGCGCGCGGGGCCCCGCCGACGTGCAGCGGCTGCGAACCGCCGATCTCGAGCTCGAGCACCCGGATCCGCGCGCCGACGGTGACGCGCTCCAGGCAGACCGCGTCGCTCCCCGCGGCGACCACGAGGTAGGTCGTCTGCCCGGACTCGATCGACAGCCGGGTCAGCAGGGGCGGGGCGACGCGGGTGACGTCGAGGCTCTCGACCAGCACCGACCCCGTCTGGAACGGCCGGATCGTCAGCCGGAACCGGTTGTCCGGCGTGCGCTCCAGCCAGCCCGCCACCTGCAGCGTGCTCAGCAGGCGGTGCGCGGTGGACTTGGAGTAGCCCGAGCGGCGGACGAGCTCGCTCAGCGTCAGCTCCGGCTCGCCGGTCCGGAAGCACTCCAGCAGGCGGACGGCGCGCAGCACGGACTCGACGAAGGGGCCGCTCCGCTCGCTCTGACTCATGGTGCTCCTCTGGGTGAGACCGCCGTTCTACCACCCGTGGGCCGCCTTGACCTTGTCGACGGCCGCGCCCTAGTGTCCCACTGGAGAGAACGATGTCCCACCAGATGGAACTCTCGTCGATGGGTACTGGTGGGGTGGCAGCACGTCAGCGACGACGGAGGGACCCCCCGATGGCTCACGACACGACCGCACCGGTCACCGACCTGCCCCCGGACACCAAGGGGCCGCACTCGTCGCGCCTCGGGCTCGTGGCCGTCGTCGCGACCTTCGGCGGTCTGCTGTTCGGCTACGACACCGGCGTGATCAACGGGGCGCTGGAGCCGATGAAGGCCGACCTCGGTCTGACCTCGTTCACCGAGGGGCTCGTGGTCTCGATCCTCATCTTCGGCGCGGCGATCGGCGCGATCGTGGGCGGCAAGCTCTCCGACCTCCGCGGGCGCCGGAACAACATCATCCTCATCGCGGTCGTCTTCGTGGTCGGGACGCTCGGCTGCGTCTTCAGCCCGAGCTGGCCGGTGCTCGCCTTCTTCCGGCTCGTCCTCGGGCTGGCCGTCGGTGCCGCGTCGGCGACCGTCCCGGTCTACCTCAGCGAGATCGCCCCGTACGAGCGGCGCGGCAGCATGGTCACCCGCAACGAGGTCATGATCGTGAGCGGGCAGTTCGCCGCCTTCATCATCAACGCGATCATCTTCCAGGTCTGGGGCGAGCACGAGGGCGTCTGGCGCTACATGCTCGCCGTCGCCGTGCTGCCGGCCATCGCGCTGTTCGTGGGCATGCTGCGGATGCCCGAGAGCCCGCGCTGGCTCGTCCTCAAGGAGCGCGACGGCGAGGCGCTCGACGTGCTGCGCCAGGTCCGCTCGCCCGAGCGCGCGGAGGCCGAGATGGCCGAGGTGCGCACGCTGGCCGAGGAGGAGCGTGCCGCGCAGACCGGCGGGGCGTCCGACCTCGGCGTCCGCTGGATCCGCCGGCTGATCTTCATCGGCGTCGGGCTGGGGGTGTTCCAGCAGTTCACCGGGATCAACTCGGTCATGTACTACGGGACGCAGCTGCTGACGCAGTCCGGCTTCTCCGCCTCCGCCGCGATCATCGCCAACACGCTCAACGGCCTGTTCAGCGTCCTCGGCATCACGGTCGGCCTGCTGCTGATGAACCGGATCGACCGGCGCAAGATGCTGCTCGCCGGCTTCACCCTCACCACGTTCTTCCACGTGCTCGTCGGGCTGTCGGCGCTGCTGCTGCCCGACGGCCAGGCCAAGGCGTACTTCATCCTCGTCTTCGTCGTGCTCTTCGTCTTCTCGATGCAGGGCACCATCGGCCCGCTGGTGTGGCTGATGCTGGCCGAGATCTTCCCGCTCAAGATCCGCAGCTTCGCCATCGGGCTGTGCGTCTTCATGCTCTGGATCGCGAACGCGGTCGTGGCGCTCGGCTTCCCGAGCGTGGTCACCGCGCTCGGCATCGCCCCGACGTTCTTCATCTTCGCGGGGCTCGGCGTGCTCGCGCTGGTCTTCATCTACACGCAGGTCCCCGAGACCCGCGGGCGGTCGCTGGAGCAGCTCGAGGACCAGTTCCGCCGCCAGTACAGCTGAGGCCGGGACGCCCCGCTCCGCACCAGACCCCGCACCCCAGACCCCGCACGCCCGACCCCGCCGACCGGTGCGCCGGTCGCCGACCCGAGAGGGATCCCCGTGAGCATCCTCGTCGCCGTGGCCGACAGCAAGGAGGGCCGGCACGCGCTGTCGGTCGCCGCCGAGGAGGCGCAGCAGCTGCGCACCGACCTCGTGGTGGTCAACCTGACCCTCAGTCCGCTCGACGTCTCCGCCCTGCCGGTCGACCTCCCGCACGAGGTCGTCGACCGGGTCGGCAGCGACGACAGCGACCCGGTCGAGGCGGTCCTCGACGCCCTCGAGGAGCGTCCGGGGGTGACCCGCATGGTCATCGGGCTGCGGCGCCGGTCCCCGATCGGCAAGGCGGTGCTCGGCAGCGTGTCGCAGCGCCTGCTGCTGGAGTCCCCGGTCCCGGTGCTCGCGGTCAAGGCCGATCGCTAGGAGGCGGTTCGGCCCTGCGCCGCCTCCGCAGGGCCGTGAGGCCCGGAAGTTGATCACGTTCCGGCTTCGGGGCGAACTTCCGGCGCGGGAACATTGACAGGACCTGCGCCATGCGTGAGGTTCGTTAAGGTGCACCCAACGTTGAGTGGTACGAGCCGATGACGACGTCCACGTCCCCGGACGGACGTCCCGACGAGCCCGAGGTCCTCTTCCGGGCGACCGGTGTGAAGAAGCACTACCCGGGCGTGAAGGCCCTCGACGGCGTGGACCTCGAGGGCTACGCGGGCGAGGTGCTCGCGGTCTGCGGCGCGAACGGCGCCGGCAAGTCGACCTTCGCCAAGCTGCTGGCCGGCGTCCAGCCCCTCACCGAGGGCGAGATCCAGATCGCCGGCTTCCCGCACCCGGTCCGCAACGCGGCCGAGGCCGAGCAGGCCGGCGTCCTGATGATGTTCCAGGAGCCGTTGATCATCGACGACTTCACCGTCGGCGAGAACGTGTGGCTCTACAAGCTGCGCGAGGGCCGCGACATCCGCCCGTGGGCGACCAAGGTGGACGCGAACAGCGACGAGACGCGCCGGGTGCTCGCCAAGGTCGGGCTGGGCGGCCTGCGGACCAACCAGCTGGCCCGCGACCTGGGCCCCGGGCAGCGCCAGATGCTCTCGCTCAGCCGGGCCGAGGTCACGACCCACAAGATCATGATCCTGGACGAGACCACGGCCTCGACCAGCGAGGAGCACTTCAACGACATCCTCGACCTCGTCAGGCGCGAGCGCGGGGCCGGGACGCACATCATGTTCGTCAGCCATCGGCTGAACGAGGTGTTCGCGATGTCGGACCGGATCGCGGTGCTGCGCAACGGCCTGCTCGTCGACGTGCTCAAGACGTCCGAGACCAACCCCGACGAGGTCACCACGCTCATGATCGGCCAGGCGCTCAAGGCGCTCGACCGGCCCAAGCCGGCGCAGACCGAGGGCAAGCAGCCCCTGGTCTCGGTGCGCGACCTGCACGGCGGGACCGCCGCCGGGGTGTCCTTCGACGTCTTCCCCGGCGAGGTCGTCGGCCTCTACGGGCTGGTCGGCAGCGGCCGGTCCTCGGTCGGGCGCACCATCACCGGGCAGAAGAAGGCGGCGAGCGGCACCATCCTGATCCGCGGCGAGGAGGTCGCGCTGAGCTCCCCGGGGCAGGCGCTCGACAAGTCCGTCGTCTACCTGACGGAGGACCGCCGGCTCGAGGGCTTCGTCAAGGACTTCGACAACGGCGAGAACATGAGCCTGGTCGTGCTGCCGAAGTGGTCGAAGGGCGGCGTCATCGACGCCACCAAGGAGCGGTCCCGCGTCCGCGAGCTCATCGACGAGTTCCAGGTCAAGGGCGGGCCGAAGACGTACACGAGCTCGTTGTCCGGCGGCAACCAGCAGAAGGTCGTCATCGCCAAGTGGCTCGAGTCCGACCCCGACTTCGTGGTGCTGGACGAGCCGACCAAGGGCATCGACGTCGGTGCCCGCTCCAACATCTACGAGATCATCCACGGCGTGGCCGCCCGCGAGAAGGGCGTCCTCGTCATCTCCAGCGAGGCCGAGGAGCTGCTCTCGCTCTGCCACCGCATCCTCGTGATGCGCAACGGCCAGATCGTGGCGGAGTTCGACCCCGCCGAGGCCGACACCGACGACCTCATCCGCACCGCCCTCACCCACCAGGACTAGCCGCCGCCCGGCCTCGTGCCGGACCGGACCGGCGGAGCCGTACGACGTGCTCCGCCCCAGCAGCCGCAGCAGACCCAGCAGCACCGACGAAGGAGTCACCCCGTGAGCGCCACCGCGACCGCACCCGCCCCCGCTCCACAGGCCCAGCCGGAGGCGCAGCGGGGCAGCCCCGTCGTCGGCTGGCTCAAGAGCCAGTACGCGCTCTACATCCTGGTCGCGCTGCTCCTGGTGGCGACGATCACCCGCGGCTCGATCTTCTGGGGCGGCACCAACCTCACGAACCTGCTGCTGCAGATGTCGATCATCGGCGTGGTGACGCTCGCCGAGCTCATCGTCGTCCTCACCGGCGGCATCGACATCAGCGTGGGCTCCGCGCTCGGGCTGGCCGCGGTCATCGCCGCCGGCCTGTTCGGCGGGCCGTCGGTGTTCCTCGGGCTGGTCGTCGCCCTGATCATCGGCGCGATCATCGGGGCGGTCAACGGCTTCCTCGTCTCGTTCCGGGGCCTCGAGCCGTTCATCGTCACGCTCGGCATGCTGGCCCTCGCCCGCGGCCTGGTCTACGCGTACGGCAACGGCATCCCGATCAACCCCACCGCCGCGGCCTCGTACGCCAAGCTCGGCCAGACGACGATCATCGGCATCCCGGTCCTCGCCATCATCTGGCTGGTCATGGTCGCCCTGATCGCGTTCCTGCTCTACCGCACCGTGTGGGGTCGCCGCGTCTACGCGATCGGCAGCAACGTCGAGGCGGCCCGCAGCTCGGGCATCCCGGTCAAGACCACCCTCTGGTCCGTCTACATCCTCGCCGGCCTGCTCGTCGGGCTCGGCGGCTGGATGTTCCTGGGGCGCTTCGCCAGCGGCACGTCGACCGCGGGCAACCTGCTCGAGCTGGAGGCCATCGCGGCCGTCGTCATCGGCGGGGCGCGGCTGTCGGGCGGCTACGGCAAGGTCTTCGGCGCCGTCGTCGGCACGATCATCTTCGCCGTGATCGCCAACCTGCTGTCCCTGCTGAACGTCTCCACCTTCCTCCAGGACGCCTTCCGCGGCGCGCTGATCCTGGTCGCCGTCACGCTGGCCACCATCCAGTTCTCGCGCAAGCGCCGGGCCACCGCGCCGGCGGCCAAGTGAGCCCGGGCGAGGCGGGCAGGAGGACCCCGATGAGGAACCGTCTCCGCTCCCGGGCCGCCCGGGCGGCCGCCGCGACGGGCGGCGTGGCCGTGCTGCTCGCCGCCAGCGCGTGCGGCCAGATCTACCCGTCGTCGGCGCCCGCGCAGGGACCCGCGGGCGGCGTGCAGCCCGACGTCTCGAAGGTCGTCGTCGGCTTCGCGCAGCAGCAGCTGCAGGCGCCGTACTTCGCCGCCATGCAGGTGCAGTCGGAGCAGATCGCCAAGGACAAGGGCTTCAAGCTGCTCTTCCAGGCGGCCAACAAGGATCCGGCGATCCAGCTGAACCAGATGCAGGCGATGATGGCCCAGGGCGCGAACGTCCTGGTCGTCAACGCCACCAGCGTCAAGGGCCAGAAGGAGATGATGACGCAGGTCGCCTCCAAGATCCCCGTCATCTACATCGACACCGGCGTCCCGGGGACGGGCACCACGAGCGTGTCGTCGGACAACCTCACCATCGGTCGCGAGTCGGGCAAGATCACCGCGAAGCGCTTCCTCGACATGGGCAAGCAGAGCATCAAGATGGTGATCCTCACCGGCCCCGCCACCGACGAGTTCGTCGGGCCGAACCGCCGCCAGGGCTTCCTCGACGGGCTGAAGGAGGGCGGGCTGCAGTACGAGATCAAGGGCGAGCAGTCCGGCGACTACGCGCAGGACAAGGGCCAGGTGGCGGCCGAGAACATGCTGGCCGCCAACCCGGACACCGACCTCGTGCTCGGGCTGAACGACTCGATGGCCCTGGGCGGCTACAACGTCGTCAACGGCAAGGAGCAGTACAAGAACGTCTACGTCGCCGCCTCGGCCGACGGCCAGAAGGAGGCGCTGGCGCTGATCAAGTCCGGCGGCTGCAACGGTCGCTACATCTCGACCGGGCTCAACTCCCCGTCCCTGGCGGCCGAGCAGGCCCTGGGGTACGCCGTCGACATCGCCACCGGCGTGAAGAAGCCGGCGGACTACCCGCCGGAGTCCTTCACCAAGGCGGTCGGGATCGGCTGCGAGAACATCGACGAGTACTACGACCCGAAGAGCATCTTCTGAAGTCGCGTCCGTAGCTCGGCCAGGATCCGGCGCACCACGTCCACGGGACGGGTGCGCCGGTCCGGTTCCGCCCCCAGCAGCTCGATGGCGAGGGCGCGTACGCGGGCGGCCAGGTCGTCGTTCTCGACGTCCCACTCCTCGTACGTCCGGCCCGGCACGCGGGCGACGTCGAGGCGGGTGGAGAGGATCACCACGCGGTCGGCGGCGTGCAGCGCGGACACGCTCAGCCGGTCCTCGTGGGCCGGGTCGAGGCCCATCATCACGAGCATCTGGTCCGCCCGCCCACCGGGGTCGGGCAGCTGCGCGCCCGCCGTACGGATCTGCAGCCGGTCGCCGACGAGGCGGCGCAGCAGCGTCTCCGCGATCTGGGTCGAGCTCGCGTCGTCGCCGACGAAGAGCACGATCGGCACCCTGCTCGCGGCGGCCACGACCCGAACCTAGGGCATGGCCGCGCCCCCCGCCGACCGGCGCGGGGCCAGGCGACGAGGGGCCGGACGGACGAGCGGCTGCCGGACGAGAGGCCGGCCGCGGTGCGAGCGGTCCGGTCAGCCGAGCGAGAGGGCCGTCCAGGAGCAGGCGGGCAGCTCGACGGTCAGGCGCCCGTCGGCGACCGTGGCGCTCGGGTTCGGGGAGACGCCGACCCGCTCCTGGTCGGTCAGGGTGTTCGCCGCGTAGACGTCGTCGTCGGCGAGCGTGTGCGTCTCGAGCAGCTCCACGGCCCCGAGGCGGCCGACGTCGACCGTGACCGTGGTCGGGGCGTCCAGCGACCGGTTCACGAGGAAGATCGCCGTCCGGCCCGTCTCCGGGTCGTGCGTGGCGACGGCGTCGACCAGCGGCACCTCGCCGTAGGCCTTCGTCTCGTACGTGTCGCAGGTCAGCCGCACCTCGAGCGCGTGCCCGACGGCCAGCCGGGAGGTGATGGCGAACGGGAAGAACGTGGTCTGGCGCCAGGCCGGGCCGCCGGGCTCGGTCATGATCGGCGCGATGACGTTGACCAGCTGGGCGAGCGAGGCCGACGTGACGCGGTCGGCGTGCTTGAGCAGCGAGATCAGCAGGTTGCCGACGACGACCGCGTCGATGACGGAGTAGGCGTCCTCGAGCAGCCGGGGGGCCGTGGGCCAGCGCTCGATGTCGGTGATCTGCTGCTCGGAGTGGTAGCGGGTGTTGTACCAGACGTTCCACTCGTCGAAGGAGATGTCGATCCGCTTCGTCCGGCCGAGCTCGGCCCGCACCGTGTCCGCGGTGGCGACCACGGACTCGATGAAGTGGTCCATGTTCGTGGCGACGGCGAGGAAGCTGGCGGCGTCGCCGTCGTGCTCCTCGTAGTAGGCGTGGCAGGAGATGTAGTCGACGTCGTCGTACGTGTGGCGCAGGACGGTGTGCTCCCACGAGCCGAAGGTCGGCATCTGCGCGTTGGAGCTGCCGCAGACGACGAGCTCGAGGTCGGGGTCGAGCTGGCGCATCGCCTTGGCGGTCTGGGACGCGATCTTCCCGTAGTCCTCGGCGCTGCGGTGGCCGAGCTGCCAGGGCCCGTCCATCTCGTTGCCCAGGCACCACATCTTGATCCGGTGCGGGTCGACGCGGCCGTTCTTGATGCGCGCGTCGGAGAGCGCGGTGCCCGAGCGGATGTTGGCGTACTCGAGCACGTCGACCGCCTCCAGCACCCCGCGGGTGCCGAGGTTGACCGCGTACATCAGCTCGCTGCCGACCTTCTCCAGCCAGCCCGCGAACTCGTCGAGCCCGACCTCGTTGCTCTCGGTGGAGTGCCAGGCCAGGTCGAGCCGGGCCGGGCGCTCCTCGCGCGGGCCGACCGAGTCCTCCCAGCGGAAGCCCGAGACGAAGTTGCCGCCGGGGTAGCGGATGGCCGAGACGCCCAGCTCGCGGACGAGCTCCATGACGTCGGTCCGGAAGCCCTCCGGGTCGGCGCTCGGGTGGCCGGGCTCGTAGATGCCGTCGTAGACGCAGCGGCCGAGGTGCTCGACGAAGGAGCCGAAGAGGCGTCGGTTGACCCGCCCCACGGTGAAGTGCGGGTCGAGCGTGAGGTCGGCGGAGGGCATGGGTGGTCCTTCTGGGTCGGGCCGGAGCGGGGAGGTTCGGGGGAGGGGTTGAGGGGTGCGTCGAGCGGGGTCGGTCGGGGGACCGGCTACTTCAGCGCACCGAGGGAGAGGCCGCCCTGCCAGTACTTCTGCAGCGACAGGAAGGCGATCACCAGCGGGATGACCGACACCAGGGAGCCGACGATGATCAGGCCCCACAGCGAGGTGCCGCCGCCGTTGTTGGCCGACGCCTGACCCTGCCACAGCCCGAGCCCCACGGTGATGGGGAAGAGCTTGGTGTTGGCCAGCATCGCCAGCGGCAGGAAGTAGTTGTTCCAGGTGCCGACGACCGACAGCAGCAGCACGGTGACGACCGCCGGGCGCAGCAGCGGGAAGGCGACCCGCAGGAAGGTCATGATCTCCCCGGCCCCGTCCACGCGGGCGGCGTCGAGCAGCTCGTCGGGCACCGCGTCGGCCGTGTAGACCTGCATCAGGTAGACGCCGAACGGGTTGAGCAGCGACGGCAGGATCACGGCCCAGATCGAGTCGGTCAGGTTGAGGTTGCTGAACAGCACGAAGGTCGGGATGACCAGCGCGGTCAGCGGCACCATGACCGACCCGAGCAGCACCGCGAGCATCACCCGGCGGCCGCCGAAGCGGAACTTGGCGAAGCCGTAGCCGGCCAGGACCGCGAGCGCCGTGGCGCCCAGCCCGCCGGTCACCGCGTAGAGCAGCGAGTTGCCGATCCAGCGCAGGTAGATCCCGTCGTTGTAGGTGACGAGCTCACGCAGGTTGCTCCACAGGTTGAACCGCGAGTCGAACCACAGCGCCCCGTGGGCCCCGCCGAAGAGGCCCTGGGCGTCCTTCGTGCTGGCCACGAAGAGCCACCACAGCGGGACGAGGAAGTAGATCACCAGGATGCCGAGGAACAGGTGCGGCAGCAGGGTGCGCTGGCGCGGGCCGCGGACGGCCTCCGTACGAGGCTTGGCCGGCTCGGCCGTGGCCGTGCGGGCGGGGACGGGTGCCGTGGTCGTCATGCGATGCTCCCGCGCTTACGGGTGAGGAAGAGGAAGACGTACACCGCGATGAAGACCACGATGCCGAGGGAGAAGCTGATCGCCGACGCGTAGTTGAAGTTGGCGTAGGCGAAGGCCTGGCTGAACGCGTAGATGTTCGGCGTGAAGTCCGGGGTGATCGTGCCGTTCGACACCAGCCGCAGGGCCTGCGGCTCGGTGAAGAACTGCAGCGTCCCGATCAGCGCGAACACCAGGATCAGCAGCAGCGCCGAGGAGATCATCGGCACCTTGACGCGGAAGGCGATCTGCCAGGCGCTGGCGCCGTCGATCTTGGCCGCCTCGTAGATCGAGGAGTCGATCCCGCGCAGCGCGGCGAAGATGATGATCATGTAGTAGCCGGCCCACTGCCAGGTGACCACGTTCATCAGGCCGCCGAACACGTGGTCGGGGTCGAGCAGGAAGGGGGCCTGGGCGCCGAACAGGTCGGCGATCTGCTGCATCGGCCCGAAGGTCGGGCTGTAGAGGAAGCCCCACATGAGGGCGCCGATGACGGCGGGGATCGCGTACGGCAGGAAGATCATCAGCCGGGCGAAGCGGGCGAACCGCGTGGTCAGGCTGTCCAGCACGAGGGCCAGCGCCAGCGAGACGAACATCTGCACCGGGATCAGCACCAGCGCGAAGCGGACGACGAACCAGACGCCCTTGAGGAACTGCGGGTCGGTGAACGCGGTCGTGTAGTTCTTCAGCCCCGCGAACACGACGCCGGTGGCGAGGCCCTTGCTGTAGAGGCTCAGGTAGAACGCGTACAGCAGGGGAGCGACCAGGAAGGCCACGAAGACCAGGGCGAACGGGAGGACGAACAGCAGGCCGGTGCGCGAGCGCTTGCGCTCGTTCAGCCCGGGGCGTCCCTTGCCGGACCGGGTCCGGCTGGTGGAGGTCGGCGACGTCACGTCGACGGCGGTGGCGTGGGCCATGCCCGCGGCTCCTTCGCATGAGAGGGGTGCCGGACCCGGGGGCGAGGTGCCCCCGGGTCCGGCGCGGCTGGCGTGCCTACTGCGTGACCTTGAAGCCCTGGCTCTCGGCGTACTTCACGATGTTCGCCTGCAGCTCGTCGGCGGCCTCGTCACCGGTCGTCTTGCCCGAGTTGATCTTGGCGAGCACGGCCTGGAACTGCGCGTAGTAGTAGGTCGTGATCGGGGCGTAGGTGACGCCCTTGTACGCGGCCTCCGCGGGGAGGTAGACCTCCTTGTTGGCCTGCTGGCCGCTGAAGAACTCCGACTTGTTGTCGGCGAACTCGGCGGACTTCAGGACCGTCTGGTTGAGCGGGAAGATGATCTGCTTCTTCCAGCCCTCCTCCAGCGAGGTCGGGTCGGCGTAGATGCCCTTGGCGACGATGGCCGCGAGCTTCTTGTCCGTGGCCTGGGTGGTGACCGCGAAGGTCGAGCCGCCCCAGTTCACCGAGACCGGTGCGGCCTCGTCCCACTGCGGCAGCGGGGCGACGCCCCAGACGCCCTTGGACTGGCCCTTGCCGACGCCGGCGCCGGTCAGGTAGCCGGGCGCCCAGGCGGCGGAGGTGTAGGTCGCGTACTTGCCGTTCACGACGCCGGAGATGTAGTCGGTCGTGAACTGGTCCTGCTTGCCGACCAGGCCCTTGTTGGCGAGGTCGGCCCAGTAGTTGAGCACGTCCTTCGACGCCTGGTCGTTGAGCCGGACGGTCAGCGACTGCGGGTCGTTGATGTCGTAGCCGAAGGGCACCGCGCCCTTCTGGATCTGCAGCGCCATGAAGGCGGCGGGGACGTTCGAGCCCAGGTCGCCGAAGACGGGACCGCCCGCGGCCTTGACCTTCGCCGCGTCCTCGGCGTACTCGGCCCAGGTCTTCGGCGGGGTGGTGATGCCGTACTTCTCGAACACGTCGGTGCGGTAGATCAGCGCCATCGGCCCGCCGTCGACCGGGATGCCGAAGACCTTGTCGCCCTGCGAGACGTCCTTCCAGGCGCCTTCGGAGAAGTTGCCCTTCACGTCGTTGGCGCCGTAGGGGACGAGGTCGACGAGCGCGTCCTGGATCGTGTAGCTCGAGAGGTGGTCCGCCTCGAGCATGACGACGCCCGGCAGGCCCTTCTTGGCCGAGATGGCCGTCTGCACCTTCGTGTACTCGTCCTGGCCCTGGCCGACGTTGTTCCAGCAGATCTGGACGTCGGTGTGGGCGGCGTTGAAGTTGTCGACGACGTTGGCCATGTTCGGGTACCAGCCCCAGACCGAGACCTGCGGCGCGTCGTTCTTCATCTTGTTGGTGCAGTCGGTCAGCTTCGGGCTGGTGCCCGACTCCTCGACGGTCGGCGCGCTGCCGCCGCCACCGCCGGAGTTGTTCGCGCTGGTGGCGCAGGCCGACAGCGCCAGGGCCAGGGCGATGCCCGAGGCACCGGCCAGGATGGACTTCCGCATGAGATTCCCTTCGTGCTGCGTGGACTTCGTCGTCTGTCGCTGACGTCCGGCGGTCCCGCGGAGGGGAGGGCCGGCTGGGTCACCGGTCGAGCATCTCCGGGCACGGAGGTCGCTCACGACGCGCCCGAGGCACGTGCGCTGCACGATCTTCGTCGACCGGCCGGGTGGTGGGACCACCCATTTACAACGTTATAGGGAAACGTTGTAGGGACATCCTGAGAGGACGCTGACGTCCTGTCAAGCACCGTTGGGGTGTCGTTATGCGGGCGTTGTGGAGCGCGCCTCCGTCGCCCGGCGGTCCGACCGCCCGCCCGCCGGCCAACCGGGGGACGCCGGCCTCCCCGGCCGGCCCGACGGTCTACCGTGTGGCGCGTGCTGGACCCTGCGCTGCCGGTCGGCCCCACCGCGGCGTCGGCCGCGGGCGGTCCCCGATGACCGGCACGATGCGGGCGTACGTGCTGACCGCGCCGGGCGAGGGCGGCGTCCAGGAGGTCGCGACCCCGGTGGCCGGACCGGGCGAGGTCGTCGTCGACGTCGAGCGGGTGGGGGTCTGCGGCACCGACGTGGAGTTCTTCACCGGGGAGATGGCCTACCTGCGCTCCGGCGACGCGGCCTTCCCGCTGCGGCTGGGCCACGAGTGGGCCGGCACCGTCTCCGCCGTGGGCCCGGGCGTCGACCCCGGCTGGACGCTGCGCCGCGTCATGGGCGACACGATGATCGGCGACGGGACCTGCCGGCGCTGCCGACGGGGGCACCAGCACGTCTGCGAGGCCCGGCGCGAGGTCGGGGTGCGCGGCGGGATGCCGGGGGCGCTGGCGGAGCGGCTGGCCGTGCCGGCCTCGTCGCTGCACGCCTTGCCCGACGACGTCGACGCGGTCCTCGGGGCCCTGGTCGAGCCGGGCGGCAACGCGCTTCGGGCCGCCGAGGCCGCGCAGGTCGGCCCGGGGGACCGCGCCCTGGTCCTCGGACCGGGCACCATCGGCCTGCTCGTGGCCATGTTCCTGCGCGCCGCCGGGACGGAGGTGCACCTGCTCGGACCGGACGAGCCGGCACTCGGCTTCGCCCGCTCCCTCGGTTTCGCGCAGACGTGGACCGCCGGCACCCTGCCCGACCTGCCCTTCGACGCGGTCGTCGACGCCTCGAACGCGGCGGACCTCCCCGCCCGGGCCCTCGAGCTCGTGGAGCCGGCCGGCCGGGTCGTCGGCATCGGCCTCGCGGGCGGCCCGAGCCTCGTCGACACCCGCCGGGCGGTGCTGAAGGACGTCACCCTCGTCGGCGTCCTGTCCGCGTCGCCCGGCCTGGACCGGACCATCGCCGCGTACGCGAGCGGCCTGGTCGACCCCCGGCCGCTGGTGGCGGCCACCGTCGGGCTCGGCCAGGTCGACGCGGTCCTGGCCGGTCGGCGGCCCGACGGCGCCGGCCCGGGGCCCAAGGTGCACGTCGACCCGCGGGACCTCACCGTCGGGTAGGGGTGGCCCGGTCGGCCGACCGGAGCGCTACGACCCGTCGCCGCCGGGCGTCGTGGACTCGCGCTGCAGGACGCGGAAGGCCGTGAGGTGGTCGCGCGGGGGCAGGTCCGCCGCCGACCCGTCGATGCGCTCGGTCAGCCAGCGGAGGGCGACCTCGACGATCTCCTCGCGCCCCGGGTCGATCGTTGAGAGCGTGGGGAGGGTGTAGCGGGTCTCGTCGACGTCGTCGAAGCCGATCACCGCGACGTCCTCGGGGATGCGCAGCCCGGCGTCCTGCAGGACGCGCATGGCACCGAGCGCGATGAGGTCGTTGAAGGCCACGACGCCGTCGAACTCCACGCCGCGCTCGAGCAGCCGGCGCATGCTCTGCGCGCCCGTGCTGCGGTACCAGCCCACCACCCGGACGACGAGGTCCGGGTCCTCGGCGATCCCCGCGCCGGCCAGCGCCCAGCGGTAGCCGTCGAGCCGGAGGCGCGCCGAGCCCGTGCCCTGCTCGGGGTCCGCCCCGAAGGCGAGCAGACGCCTGCGCCCGATCGAGAGGAGGTGCTCGGTCGCTGCCTGCGTCCCCTCGACGTTCCGCATCGTCACGTGGTCCTTGGGGCCGTCCAGGATGCGCTCGCCGAGCAGGACCATGGGCGTCCTGATGCGGGCGAGCAGGTCGTTGTCGGCCGCGCTGAGCCCCAGCGCGCTGAAGAGGATGCCGTCGACCATCTGCATGCGCGGCCCCGACAGCAGGCTGAGCTCGCGCTCCCGGTCGCCGTTGGACTGCGCGATCAGGACCGACAGGCCCTGGGCCTCGGCCGCGCGCACGACGATGTCGGCGAGCTCGGCGAAGTAGGCGTTGCGGAGGTCGGGGATGATGAGGCTGACCAGCCCGGTCCGGCCCGAGCGCAGCCCGCGCGCGGTGAGGTTCGGGGTGTAGTCCAGCGTCGCGATGGCGTCGAGGACCCGCTGCTTCGTCGCCGGGCGGATGTGCGGGTAGTCGTTCAGGACGTTCGACACCGTCTTGATCGACACCTCGGCGAGCCGGGCGACGTCGTGGATGGTGGGCGGCACGCGGCTCCTTCCCTGCGGCGGTTCTCAGGACTCTATAACGTTGTACACGGGCGCGGGGCGCCGACTCGGCCCTCTCGGCGCGCCCGCCCCCGGGACTCCCGGGGCCGGACGGCAGCATGGGGTCCATGACTGACCCGATCAGAGTGACGGTGTGGAACGAGAACTTCCACGAGACGAGCGAGCGTGACGGCGCCGCGATGGCCGAGCGCTACCCCGAGGGGCTGCACGGGACGATCGCCCAGGGGCTGCAGGCGCAGCTCGGCGAGGCTGTCGTCACGCGGACCGCGACGCTGGACCAGCCCGAGCACGGCCTGACCGAGGAGGTGCTCGAGCAGACCGACGTCCTCACGTGGTGGGCGCACATGAAGCACGCCGACGTGGACGACGCGGTCGTCGAGCGGGTGCACCAGCGGGTCCTCGGCGGGATGGGCCTGCTCGTGCTGCACTCCGGGCACTTCTCCAAGATCTTCAAGCGTCTGATGGGGACGTCCTGCGCGCTGGCGTGGCGGAGCAAGGACGACGCCGAGCTGGTGTGGACCGTCGCCCCCGGGCACCCGATCGCCGAGGGCGTGCCGCACCCGATCCGCATCCCGCAGCAGGAGATGTACGGCGAGTACTTCGACATCCCCGAGCCCGACGAGCTGGTCTTCGTCTCCAGCTTCACCGGCGGCGAGGTGTTCCGGTCCGGCTGCACCTTCCGCCGCGGGCGCGGGCGGGTCTTCTACTTCTCGCCCGGCGACCAGGACTTCCCCGTCTACCACCACCCCGACGTCCAGCGGGTGCTGGCCAACGCGGTGCGCTGGGCGGCGCCCGAGCAGCGCAGCGGGCGCGTGGCGCCCGGCCTGGTGAACATGAAGGTGCCCGACCTGGTCGGCGCCGAGCCGAACCCCGAGGCGGGCTGGTGAGCGCCGTGGGTACCGAGGGCACGCCGCGCCGGCTGCGCGCCGGCGTCGTCGGCTTCGGCTGGGCCGGACGGCAGCACATGGACGCGTACGTGCAGCACCCCGACGTCGAGCTGGTGGCCATCGCCGGCCTGGAGGACGGCCCCCGCCGCGAGCTCGGGGCCCTCTACGGGATCGACGCGGCGGGGCAGTTCCGGGGCTACCAGGAGATGATCGCGGACGCCGGGCTGGACGTGATCAGCGTGGCGACGCCGACCGCGCTGCACGCCCCGATCGCCGTGGCGGCGCTGGACGCGGGCGTGCACGTGCTGTCGGAGAAGCCCCTGGCCGAGAGCGCCGAGAAGGCGGCGAGCATGGTCGCGGCCGCGCACGCCAACGACCGGGTCCTGGACGTGTCGTTCAACCACCGGCGCCGCGGCGACGTCAAGGCGCTCAAGCGGCTGGTGGACGACGGGCTGCTGGGCGACGTCTACTACGCGAAGGCCGGCTGGCTGCGGCGCAGCGGCATCCCCGGCCTCGGCACCTGGTTCACCCAGCGGTCGCTGGCCGGCGGCGGCCCGCTGATGGACATCGGCGTGCACATGCTCGACATGGCCCTGCACCTGATGGGCGAGCCGCGGGCCGAGGCGGTCAGTGCGGCCACGTACGCCGAGTTCGGTCCGCGGGGCCGCGGCGGTTCGAGCGGGGCCGCGCAGGGGGCCCGGGCCGACGGGACCGGCGCGTACGAGGTCGAGGACCTCTCGACCGCCTTCGTCCGGCTGTCGGGCGGCGCGACCCTGCTGCTCGAGGCGAGCTGGGCGTCCTACGTCGAGCGCGACCAGCTCTACCTCGTGCTCTACGGCTCCGAGGGCGGCGCCGTGCTGGGCTCCCCGGACGTGTGGAACGAGCCACAGCTGCGGGTCCTGACCGACGTGCACGGCATCGCCGCCGAGCTCATGCCGCTGCTGCCGAAGGACGGCCTGCACGCGGAGGCGGTCGACGACTTCGTCGCCAAGGTGCAGCAGGCGGACCGCTCGGGACTGCACGGCGACGAGCTGCTGTCCCGCTCGGTGATCGTGGACGCGGCCTACCGCTCGGCCGAGCAGCACCGCGAGGTCGTCATCGAGCCCTACTGAGGCTCGACCAAAAGGGGCCGGCGAGCGTCAGCCCGGGGTCGACGGCTCAGGCCTCGACCTCGGGCTGCTGCGTCGAGCCGGCCAGCAGCCCGGCGTCCTCGAGCTGCTCGGCGAGGCCGGCGCCGTCGTAGGCGTAGAACCACTGGACGGGGCTGCCGTCGGGACGGACGTGCGAGCGGCTGCCGCTGCCCGCGAGCACCGCCTCGCCCGGGGTCAGCTGGCGGATGCAGACGGCCAGCACCTGGTCGGGGTGCTCCTCGCAGAAGCGCGAGTAGGTCTCCGGGTCGTGCTGCCCGTCGTCGCCGACGAGCAGCCAGCGCACGTGCGGGAACTCCCGGGCGAGCCGGGCGAGGGTGTCGCGCTTGTGCTTGGTGCCGTCGCGGAACCACGCGTCCGGCGTCGGCCCCCAGTCGGTCAGCAGCAGCGCGCCCGCCGGGTAGAGGTTGCGCGAGAGGAACCGGGTGAGGGTCGGGGCGACGTTCCAGGCACCGGTCGAGAGGTAGAGGACGGGCGCGCCCGCGTGCGCGTCGGTCCAGCGCTCGTAGAGCACGGGCATGCCCGGGGTCGTCGTGCGGGCGTGCTCGTTCACGACGAACGTGTGCCAGGCCGCGAGCAGCGGTCGCGGCAGCGCGGTCATCATGACCGTGTCGTCGATGTCGGACAGCAGCCCGTACCGGGCCGCCGGGTCGACGACGAAGACCATCCCGTACGACGGTTCTGACCGCTCCGCGCGGTACTCCACCCGGTGCCAGCCGGGTGCGAGGTCGACCTGCACGACCGCGTCGAGCAGGCCCGAGCGGTCGGCCGTGATCGTGTTCGTCACGCCGTCGACCTCGACCTCGACGCGGGCGTGCTGCACGGGGATGCTGGTGAAGCTGCGCCAGCCGCGCGCCCCCGCCGGCTCCCCGGTGAGGCGGTGCGTGTGCTTGTTGAGCATCACCCGGCCGAGCACCCGCATCCACCCCGCGCCGCCGTAGCCGGTGTAGGGGATCACGAGCGGGACGAAGCCGTTCGCCCGCGCCCGGTCGGTCCGCCAGCCGATGAACCGGTTCTCGACGCGGGCGGCGAGGTGCAGCGCCGGCGAGGGCAGAGGAGAGTCGGGCACGGGGTCAAACGTAGTGGGCGGGGTGCGTCGCGGCGGACCGTACGGGGGCCGGGCCGGGCCGGGCCGGGGGTTCACAGGAGACCCCCAGGCACGCCAGAGGTGCTCCACGGACGGCGGCGGTGGTCTTGTCCCATGACCACCACGCCCTCGCACCGCGTCTCCGCCAGCACCACCGCCCGCACCCCCGCCCCGCGGCCCGACGGCCGTCCCGCCCGCCGTCACGGGCGGCGGGCGGGAGCCACGATCCTGGCCGGGGGCCTGCTCACCGCGCTCGGGGTGTCCGTCCCCGTCGCGGCGTCGGCCGCCGCCCGCGTGTCCCTCGTCGACCTCCCGACGAGCGCCCAGGGCCGCTGGGGCGGTCAGGGCGGTCAGGGCGGGTACGCGGGGACGACCTCGAGCGCCACGGTCGACTCGGACCCGGCCACGGCGAAGGAGTCGACGGGCGTGGCGCTGGTCGACACCGTCCTGCCGGACGGCGAGGCCGCGGGCACGGGCATCGTGCTCACCTCCGACGGCGAGGTCCTGACGAACTACCACGTCGTCGAGGGCTCGACGAGCGTGAAGGTCACGATCGTGGGCACCGGGCGTTCCTACACCGCCGAGGTGGTCGGGGCCGACCAGACCGCGGACGTCGCGCTGCTGCAGCTGAAGGACGCGAGCGGGCTGACCGTCGCGACGATCGACGACGACACGCTGAAGGTCGGCGACGACGTCACCGCCGTCGGCAACGCGGGCGGCACCGGGACGCTCACCGCCGCGGACGGCGACGTGACCGACCTGTCGGCCTCGATCACCACGCAGTCGGAGGACACCGTGGCGGGGGAGCGGCTCACCCGTCTGATCGAGACCGACGCGGACGTCGTGGCCGGCGACTCGGGCGGACCGCTCCTCGACGCCGAGGGCGAGGTCGTGGGCATCGACACGGCCGCGTCGAGCGGGCAGGAGATCGACGGCTACGCGGTCCCGATCAGCACGGCGCTCGCGGTCGTCACGCAGATCCGCAGCGGCGACGAGACGAGTGCGGTCCGCATCGGGGCGGCGGCGTTCCTCGGGGTGCAGGTCGCGACCAGCCTCACCAGCGACGCGGGGTACGGCTACGGCAGCGCGTACGGCACCGGGTCCACGAGCACCGCGACGGGCGCGACGATCGCCGGCGTGGTGTCGGGCGACGCGGCCGACGACGCCGGCCTCGAGGCGGGTGACGCGATCACGAAGGTGGGTTCGGCGAGCGTCACCGACGCCGCGGGGCTTACGAAGGCCCTAGCGACCATGGCGCCCGGCGACCGCGTGACGGTCACCTGGACCACGAGCGACGGCGAGCAGCAGTCCGCGACCGTCACCCTCGACGCGAGCCCGGTGAACTGAACCAGCGCCAGCCGTACGCCCCCGGAGCGCCCGAGCTCCGCAGAACCCGGGCGGCCCTCCGCACTCACTCTCACCCCGGGACTTTCACGTAAACGTGCCCAGATTCAGTCTGTGGTTGCAACGCCTGCGGTTTGTTGGTCCTGGTCGAGTATCGCGGTGAGGACCTCGTTGGGGTTGAGGAAGCCGTGTCGTTGGCGGGGTCGGTTGTTGAGCTGGTCGACGGCGGCCTGGAGCTCGGCGTCGGTGGCGGTGGCGAGGTCGCGTCCTCGAGGGAAGTATTCGCGGAGCAGGCCGTTGGTGTTCTCGTTGCTGCCGCGTTGCCAGGGTGCGTGGGGGTCGGCGAAGTAGACCTGGATCCCGGTGGCGATGGTGAACTGGGCGTGGCGTGGCATCTCGTGGCCGCGGTCCCAGGTCAGGGTCCGCATCGGCCAGCCGGTCTGGGTGACGGCGTCGAGGAGGCCGGCGAGGGTGGCGTCTGCGGTGTGGCGTTCGGGGAGCAGGAACGCGGTGAGGTGGCCGCTGGTCCGT
>NZ_BAAAYR010000007.1:0-273951 GCF_039536445.1 Microlunatus spumicola
GACTGCGCGACGACGAGGCCGGAGGCGGCGAGGGCGACGGGGACGGCGACCAGCGAGACGATGGTGGCGACCTTGCGCGACGGGCGGGCGGTGCGGGCGGCGGCGGTGACGGTCATCGGGGGGCTCCTTGTGCGTGGCTCTGGTTGGTCCTTCGAGCCAGCCCCCGCTTGCTCCCCGGCCTCTCTGGGCTGGTGAGAAGAACATTGCCGCCGCCTCCTCCAGACCCCCTCAAGCCGCTGACACCGTTGTCTCAAGACTGCCGCAAGATTGAACCCTCAATCTTTAACGCCTCAAGAAATGCTCTGGAAGGCTCTGAGGAGGGTCAGCGGCCGGCCGCCGCGTACAGCGTCTGCACCTGGGTGGCGGTCAGCGCGGAGGTGAAGTAGGCCGCGTCGTCCAGCGTCCCGGAGAAGAAGAAGCTGGTCGGGGTGGCGTCCCAGTTGCTGAGGTTGTCGTAGGCGACCCGCATGTACGACGAGGACCCCGGCTCGGCCGTGGTCGTGGTGGTGTCGGACCCGACGAGCGCGCCGTCCACGTAGAGCCGGAGGCCGGCACTGGAGAGCGTCGCCACCGCCAGGTGCCAGGCGCCGTCGTTGTACGCCCTGGTCGACGAGACCGTCTTCACGGCGTTGGCGTAGACGCCGAAGTAGACCCGACCGGTGTTGGCCATGTAGACGTGCCGGTCGTAGGTGCCGGAGGAGCCGGTCTGGTTGCTGCCGAACCCGATCAGCTTGCCGCCGGTCGCCGTGGTGGTCCGGAACCAGACCGTCAGGCTGAGCACCGTCGGCATGCCGTTCGGCAGGCCGGGCGAGCCGAGGGAGCCCCGCGACCCGTCGAAGGTCATCGCGCCCCCGGTGTCGTTGACGCACGGCCGGTCCGTCGTGGCCGTGCGGCCGAGCGCGCTGTAGACGCCGGTGCGCGCGTTGCCGGAGCTGTCGGCGGCAGCGGTCGCCGTGGAGGACGTCTCGTCCATGCGGTAGTAGAAGTAGGGGCCGAGGCCCGCCACCGTGCTCGCGCAGGTGGCCGCGGGGCTGGTGGCCAGCGAGGCCGTGGTCGTGGTCCTGCTGCTGAAGCCCGCCCCGGCGGGGTCGGCGACGAGGGCGGCGAGCACCAGGGCGGCGACGACCGCGGCACCGGCCCGGCGCCGGGCGGCACGGCCCGCGAGGACCTCCGGCCTCGACTGCGCGGCCCCGGCCGCCCCGTCGGGTCCCGGCCGCTCGGGTTCGGGCCCGTCGGGGTCCTCAGGGTCGTCCTCGTCGAAGGTGCGGTCGCGCCCGCTCGCGGCCACCGCGAGGAGCAGGGCGAGGCCGGCCACGACGAGCGCCAGGGGCAGCCACTGGCCCTGGCGCACCCAGACGATCGGCAGGGCGACCCACGGCACGCGCAGGGTCCCGATCCCGATCACCGTGCCGAGCGGGACGGGCGAGGAGTCGTCCCCGCCGTTGGCGTCGCCCCGGGTGACGAGGAGCCCGGCGTCGTCGACCCGGACGAAGCGGTGCAGGCGCAGGTGTCCCGGGTGGTCCGGGTCGGGGAACAGCAGCACGCTGCCCAGCGGCGGCACGTGCGCGCCGACCGGCCGCGACACGGCGACGTCACCGACGTGCAGCCGCGGCAGCATCGACCCGCTGCTGACGGTGGTGGGGTGCCACCCGGCGGCGGCCGGCAGGGCTCCCCACGCGGCGAGCCCGAGCAGCCCGACCAGGAGCGCCCGGGCCAGGGTCACGGCGGCGAGACGCCCCCAGGTCCACCGGCGGGGCTCGGGCCCGGCGGCGTGGGCGTCGGCCGTCACGTCCGCGGTCATCTCAGCTGTTCTGCGCCTCCCAGGTGAGACCGAAGGTCGCGGTCCCGCCCTGGGCGGTGTCGGGGGTGCTGGAGCTGACGGTGTACGCGAACTGGAAGGTCCGGGTCTCCGAGCCGTTGCCGGTCGGTGCCCAGCTGCCGAGCCCCGTGCCGTACGTCGTGGCCGCGCCCGTGAACCCGGCCAGCGTCCCGGAGTAGACCGACGACCCGGAGGACAGCGCCGTGAACCCCGAGCAGGTGCTGTAGGTGCCGCCGGTGCCCTGCGTGACCGTCCAGGTCACGTAGGTCGCGAGGCCCTTGGTGGTGGCGGCGTCGGTCGCGTAGAGCTTGACCGCGGACGCGAGCGAGCCGGTCGAGGTGACGGCGATGCAGCGGGAGCCGGAGGACCCGGGCCGCAGGCCGGTCGCGGAGAACAGGGCGGACCCGGCGTCGTCGTCGCCCAGCACGACGGTCCCGGCCGCGAGGCTGTTGCTCGCGTTGCTGACCTTGGCACTGAACGCGGAGTAGGAGGCCTGGCCGACGACCGCGAGGGCGAGGGACGCCGCCAGCGGCCAGACCAGCCAACGGCTGCGGCGGACGGCTCGACGCGACGGGGGCTTCACGCTCGGACTCCAAGAGCTCTGCTGCGGACAGGACGCCGCCCCCGCGGCTCGCCCCGAGGATAACCGAGCGGCCGTGGGGCGGGTGGTGCCCGACGGGCCGTCCTGTGCGGCTGCGGCGGGCGCGCGGCACACTCGGGTGATGCGTCCGCCCGCCGACCTCGACCGTCGACACCTCCTGCTCGGGGTCGCCGGCGTCGCCGCCGGCGGGCTGGTCGGGTGCGGGAGCGGGTCGTCGGGCTCCGGCGTCTCCCCGGCGCCGAGCAGCGTCGCGGTCCCGCCCCCGACCGGCACGCCGAGCGCCGACGGGAGTCCCACGCCGAGCCCCGCACCCCGCGCGACCCCCAGCCCCACGCCGACCGAGCGGGCCGCTCCGAGCGGGCCCCCGGACCCCGACGTCGCCGGGACGGTCGCCGACGACCTCGACGTCCCCTGGGGGCTCGCGTTCTTCGCCAACGGCGACGCGCTGGTCTCCGAGCGGGACCGGGCGCGGCTGCTGCGCGTGACGCCGAAGGGGAAGGTGACGCGGCTCGGCGAGGTCCGTGGGGTCGCCCCCGCGACGGGCATCGGCGAGGGCGGCCTGCTCGGCGTCGCGCTGGCGCCCGGGGACGAGGACACCGTCTTCGCCTACCTGACGTCGGCGTCGGACAACCGCGTCGTGCGGCTCAGCGTCCGCGGCGGGAAGGTCGGCCGGCCGAAGCCGCTGCTGACCGGGATCCCGACGAGCGTGCACCACCACGGGGGACGGCTGCTGTTCGCGCCCGACGGCACCCTCTTCGTCAGCGTGGGCGACGCGGAGGACTCCGCGCTCGCCCAGCAGAAGGGGTCGCTGGCCGGCAAGATCCTGCGGATCCGCACCGACGGGCGGGCGGCGTCGGGCAACCCGTACGGCAACCGCACCTGGAGCTACGGCCACCGCAACGTCGAGGGGCTGGCGTTCGACGCCGACGGGCGGCTGTGGGCGACGGAGTTCGGCGACAAGCGGGCCGACGAGCTGAACCGGATCGTCAAGGGCCGCAACTACGGCTGGCCGCGCGTCGAAGGGCGCAGCAGCGGCGACGACTACGCGGGACCGCGGGCCACCTGGTCACCGACCAGCAGCTGCTCGCCGGCCGGCCTGGCCATCACCCGCTCGACCGCGTTCGTCGGGGCGCTGCAGGGCCGGTGCCTGTTCTCCGTCGCGCTCGACGGGACGGACGCGGGCAAGCCGAAGGCGCACTTCGCCGACGACCACGGCCGGATCCGCAACGTCGCCGTCGCCCCCGACGGGTCCCTGTGGATGACCACGAGCAACACCGACGGCCGCCGTACGCCGGGCAAGGACGACGACAAGATCCTCCGCGTCACGCTCTGACACCGTCCTCGCTCCGCTCGGGGCCCCACTGCCGTGACCAGTGGTCACTTCGGAGCGCTCGGTGCGGCGCTGGGTGCGCCGAAGTGACCAGTGGTCAGGGAAGGGGGGACGCGGGGACGCGGGGTAACGCGGGGACGCGGGCAGGGGCAGGCCGGGTCGGGGGTCGGGTCAGGCGACGACGACGGCGCCGAGGACGAGGCGTCGGGCGAGGGCGTCGCCCAGGTCCGTGACCGCCGCCTGGCCGTCGTCGAGCAGCGCCTTCACGGGCGCGACGTCGGCCTCGTCCAGGACGAGCTCGCCGGCCCGGCTGCGCAGGACGCTGCGGCCGTCGGCATGGTCGAGGGTGGCGGCGAGGTGCTCACGGAGGCGCAGGACGGTCGTCGGCTCGAGCGTCGACGCGGTGCCCAGCTGGTGCAGCGGGCCGACGGGCGCCGGTCGGCGCGAGTCGCGGTCCGCCCGCCGCAGGGCGGCCACGAGGGTGTCGGCGTCGGCGGTCCGGACGGCGTCGAGCAGGGCGGTGCGGACCCGTTCCACGTCGGGGCCGAGGGTCTCCGGCCGGGTCGGGTCGAGCCCGAGGGCCAGCGAGCCCCGCAGGTCGGCGTCGCCGACGAGCGAGCGCAGCGCCTGCGCGGTGAGCTGCTCGGCGAGGGTGTAGCGCGTCCAGGTGTGGACGCCGAGGGTCAGGTGGGTGCTCACGCCGCCGAGCGCCGTGGCCGCGTGCAGGAAGCCGCGCGGGAGGTAGAGGCAGTCGCCCGGCTCGAGCACGGCCTCGATCAGCGGCGGCTCGGCGGCGGCCCGCTGCACGGCCGCGCGGCGGTCCGTCCAGGGCTGGTCGCGCAGCGGCGACTCCCAGACCGGGGCGTGGATGCGCCAGCGCTTGGTGCCTGCCACCTGCAGGACGAAGACGTCGTGGACGTCGTAGTGGTCGTCGAAGCCCTGGTTCTGGGGCGGGGTGACGTACGCGTTCGCCTGGACCGGGTGACCCAGCTCGTCGGCGAGCGCGCCGACGAAGTCGATGATCGGCGGCCAGACGCGGTGCAGCGCCTGGAGGACGATCGTGGCCCCGTCGCCGAAGAGGGCGACGAGCTTGCTGTCGCTCAGCTGGTCGGCGATCCCGGCGCCCACGCCGCCCGGCGCGGTGAACGCCCGGTCCCCGAGGGTCTGGCCGCTCTTCGCCACCCGCAGGAACGGCGTCCGCAGGCCGCGCTCGGACACCAGCTCGTCGACCGCGGGCTCGTCCAGCAGGTCCGTGAACGGCTGCGGCAGGTCGGCCGCGCGGCTCAGCAAGGCCTGCCGGCCCCAGTGCTGCTCGGTGAACGTGGCCGGGTCGGTCGCGACCAGGCGGTCGAGGGCCGGGGTGGGACGGTCGGGCACGGGGTCCTCGCGGGGTCTCGTGGGCGGTGCTGGCGAGATGCTGCAGTGCTGCTGTGGGTGGTGGTGCTCGGGTGCTGCGGGCGTACGGGCCGCCTCGTCCGGGGACGAGCCACCTCGGGAAAGCGATACGGGCGGCACCCGGCCGCGAGGCCGGGCACCGCCCGCTCAGGTGCTAGGAAGCGCCGCCGTCGGCGCCGCCGTCCGAGACGCCGGGCGTGCCGTCGGCACCACCGTCGGCGGGACCCTCGGCCCCGCCGTCGGCGCCGCCGTCCTGGACGCCGGGCGTGCCCTCGGCACCACCGTCAGCGGGACCCTCGGCCCCGCCGTCGGCGCCGCCGTCCTGCACGCCCGGGGTGCCCTCGGCGCCGCCGTCGGCCGGCCCTTCGAGACTGCTGTCGCTCATGAGTCCTCCGTCGTTCTCGTGCGGTCCTGCAGCGCGCCGCAGGCCGCGGTGACGCGCCTCGCGGCGCCCTGCGCCCATGGAACCATCCCGCTCCGACGACGGTCGGGGAGGGGTCGCAGCAGCGCTCGTCGCGGGCATCGGGTGCAGGCAGACGTCGTCGGTCGCGGGGGCGGGTCGCGAGCACGACGGAACTGTCGGAGCCCGCGGTTAGCATCGCGGGCATGCGGGGGGACGAGGCGTTCGAGGCGGCGGAGGCCGCGCTCTCGGGCCTGCTGGCGAGCCCCGCCGAGCCCGGCGGCCGTGGCGCCACGACGAGCGCTGCGCCTCCGGCGACGACCCCGGTGGCCGCCGCGCTGAGCGATGCCTCGATCAACGCGCTCGTCGGACCGGAGGCCTTCGCCCGGGCGATGGTGGCCGTGCGGTCGGGGCACGTGAGCCACGTCGAGGTCGACGACGCGGCGCGCACGGTCTCGGGGCGGGTCCGTGGCACCCACCGCGACGACTACGAGGTCACCGTCTTCCTCGCCTCGTCGCCCTCGGGGTCGACGACGGTGCACCGCAGCCGGTGCACCTGCCCGGTCTCGATGGACTGCAAGCACGCGGCCGCCGTCCTCGTCGTCGCGCGCCACGAGCAGGGTCCCGGGCCGCGCGTCGAGCGGCCGGAGTGGGAGCGCGTGCTCGGTCCCTTGGTCGCCGCGCCGCCGCCGACCGCGGCCGTGGAGGTCGCCCCGCTGGGCCTGGAGCTCGGGGTGGAGCGCATCCCCGCCCATCGCGGCTACGCCGGCCGGCTCGACCTGCGCGCCCGGCCCGTGCGCCGCGGCCGGGGCGGCGGCTGGGTGCGGTCCGGCATCTCGTGGGAGGACCTCGACTTCGTCGCCCGCTCGTACGTCGCCCCGCACCGCGAGCTGCTGCTGCAGTTCCGGGCCGCGGCCGGTGCCGGGGCCCGCAACGCGCTCCCGCGCACGCCGTGGCTCTCGCTGCAGACGGTCAGCAGCGCCTTCTGGTCCCTGCTCGACCAGGTCGGCGACGCCGGTCTCGAGGTCGTCGTCGAGGACCCGCTGCGCGGTCTGGAGGTCCTCCCCGTCGCCGAGGTGTCGCTGGACGTCCGCCGGGTCGAGCAGGTCGGCCTGCTCGTCGGCCCGCGCGTCCGGGTGGGGGAGTCCGGCGTCGAGCTGACGTCGGTGGGGGTCCTGGGCGAGCCCGCGCACGGCGTGTT
Organism: Microlunatus spumicola; assembly: GCF_039536445.1. Lineage (NCBI taxonomy): Bacteria > Bacillati > Actinomycetota > Actinomycetes > Propionibacteriales > Propionibacteriaceae > Microlunatus > Microlunatus spumicola. The sequence goes on from NZ_BAAAYR010000007.1 coordinate 6,747, forward strand.
CACCCTGGGCGCCGACCAGCGGCTCACCGTGGCCCGGCTCGACCGGCTGCTGCCCCGCGAGCTGCGCTCGCTGGTGGTCGGGGCCCGACCGCTCCTGGTGCCTCGGTCCGACGAGGACCGCTTCCTCGACACGTACGTGCCCGCGCTGCGCCGGCACGCCACCGTGGGCTCCCGCGACGGCAGCGTCGCGCTGCCCGTCGACGTGCCACCGCGGCTGCGGCTGACCGTGACGCCGCGCGACGAGCACCGGCTGCGCCTCGACTGGTCGTTCCGCTACGTCGCCGAGGGGACGGACACGGCGTACGACCTCGACGACCCGACCGCGGGACGGCTGCGCGACACCACCGCCGAGCGCGCCCTGCTCGTCGACCTGCCCGTGCCGTACGCGAAGGCGCCGGTGCTGCGGGAGCCGGGCTCGGATCCCGCCACGCCGGCCGCCCATGCCCTGCTCGACGGGCTGGACGCCGCGCTGTTCGCGGAGCGGACGCTCCCCGCGCTCGAGGCCGCCGGGGTCGAGCTGGACCTGGCCGGCGACCTGCCCGGCTACCGCGAGTCCGTCGCCGAGCCCGCGATCGCGGTGAGCGCGACCGAGCGCGCCGACACGGCCGACTGGTTCGACCTGCACGTGGAGGTGTCGGTCGAGGGCGAGCGGGTGCCGTTCGACCAGCTCTTCGTCGCCCTCAGCCAGGGCGAGGAGCATCTGGTGCTGGAGAGCGGGGTCTGGTTCAGCCTGCGCCGACCGGGGCTCGACCGGTTGCGCGACCTCATCGAGGAGTCCCGGACGCTCGACGACCGCGACCCCGGTGAGCTGACCATCAACCGCTTCCAGGTCTCGCTCTGGGAGGACCTCGTCGACCTGGGCGTCGTCGCCTCGCAGGCGGCCCGGTGGTCGCGGGCCGTGCGCGGCCTGGTGCGGAGCGAGCCCGCGGCGGCCCCGGACCTGCCACCGACGCTGCAGGCCGAGCTGCGGCCGTACCAGCGGGAGGGCTACGCCTGGCTGCACACCCTCTGGTCGAACGGGCTCGGCGGGATCCTGGCCGACGACATGGGCCTGGGCAAGACGGTCCAGACGCTGGCCCTGGTCGCCCAGGCCCGGCTGGAGCAGCCGGACGCGCCGCCGTTCCTCGTGGTGGCGCCCACCAGCGTGGTCCCCGGCTGGGTGCGCGAGGCCGCACGGTTCGTGCCGTCGCTGCGCGTCGTGACGCTCGACCCGCGCTCCCGCCGGCGGACCGACCTCGCGGGGCTCGCCGACGGGGCCGACCTCGTCGTGACGTCGTACGCCCTGCTGCGCCTGGAGGCCGACGCGATCGCGGCCCGGGCCTGGTCGGGGCTGGTGCTGGACGAGGCGCAGTTCGTGAAGAACCACCGGGCGAAGACCTACCAGGCGGCCCGCCGGGTGGACGCCCCGTTCGCGCTGGCCATCACGGGCACCCCGCTCGAGAACAGCCTGATGGACCTCTGGTCGCTGCTGTCGGTGACGGCGCCCGGGCTCTTCCCCTCGCCGCAGCGCTTCTCCCAGTTCTACCGGCGCGCGATCGAGCGCGACCACGACGCCGACCGCCTGCGGCAGCTGCAGCGGCGGGTGCGCCCCTTCGTCCTGCGCCGGACCAAGGAGGCCGTGGCCGCGGACCTGCCGCCCAAGCAGGAGCAGATCCTCGAGGTCGAGCTCACGCCGCGGCACATGCGCGTCTACCAGACCCACCTGCAGCGCGAGCGGCAGAAGGTGCTCGGGCTGCTCGACGACCTCGACCGCAACCGCTTCACGGTGCTGCGTTCGCTCACGCTGCTGCGCCGCCTCTGCCTCGATCCCGCGCTCGTCGACGAGGCGCACGCCGACATCCCGGCGGCCAAGGTCGAGGCCCTGCTCGACGACCTGACCGAGCTGGTCGCCGAGGGGCACCGGGCGCTGGTGTTCAGCCAGTTCACGAGCTTTCTCGGGCGGATCCGGGAGCGGCTGGAGCAGGCCGGGATCGCGCACGCCTACCTGGACGGGTCGACGACGCGCCGCGACGAGGTCGTGGAGCGGTTCCGTCAGGGCGACGCCCCGGTGTTCCTGATCAGCCTCAAGGCGGGCGGGTTCGGGCTCAACCTCACCGAGGCCGACTACTGCTTCGTGCTGGACCCCTGGTGGAACCCGGCGACCGAGGCGCAGGCCGTCGACCGGGCGCACCGGATCGGTCAGACGCGCAAGGTGATGGTCTACCGGATGGTCGCCAAGGACACGATCGAGGAGAAGGTGATGGCGCTCAAGGCGCGCAAGGCCGAGCTCTTCGGGTCGGTCTTCGACGCCGAGGGGCTGGGCGGCGCCGAGCTGGGCGCGGACGACATCCGGGACCTCCTGGCCGCCTGACCCCGTCGGGCGAGGGCCCTTTGGAACGGGTGGCGGATTATCACCCGGGTGCTGGGGCGGCGTGAAGAAATCACCTGAGGAAAGCCTCTCCTTGAGGCAATGCTGAGGAACGCTTAGCCGGAGCCGTCCGAAGCGCTGAGACAGCAGCGGAAGGATGGTCGTCATCCGGTCGTGAGAACGACCGGAGGGGACAGGACTTCACCAGCCCCCGCCGACACCGGTCGCCACGGCGCCCGGACCACGCGGGCCCGGCGGGGCCCAGGTCGTCACCTCGGGGGAGGGACCGGCCGTGTCCGGGACCCCGGGTGTCGTCGTCAGACGCGCCCGTGGTCCAGGGGAGCAGTCACGACCACGGACGGACCACGTCCGGGGTCGCTCGGGGAACGACCGGCACGGGGGTGGACGGTGACGTACGACGCCGTCCGCGGTCGATCGCGCTCGAAGAAGGAAGCGTCGCGAGGGGTTGCGACGTGAAGGGGGATGCAGGGGCGTTCGGGGGAACGCAGGGGCCGCGGCCGACCGGTTCGACGAGGGGGAGAACCGGTGGCGGCGGACGAGTCCGGTGGGGGGACGCCGGGCTCGCGTCGCAGACGTCCTGCGCTGCATCGGACGGAGCCGGCCGTGGGCCGGTCCCGGGAGGTCGAGCACCGACGGGACCGGCCCGCGCCGGCGTACCAGGAGGACCGATGGCCGAGCACGACGCCATGATGGCGCGGTTCGTCCACGACTACCTCGAGCTTCTGGACCACCGGCTCTCCTCGATCCGGAACCACCTCGAGCAGCGGAACTTCATGACCGCGCACGTCGCCCTGCTCAGCCTCGAGTCCACCAGCGTGATGGTGGGCGCGGACGGGCTGGCGCTGGTCGCGGGCCGGTTGCGCGAGGCCGTCGAGCGCGGGGAGCGGGACACGGTGCCCACGCTGCTCGCCGACGTCACGATGGAGGCCGAGCGCACGCGGGAGTCGCTCGCCGCGACCGCCGCCGCCGCCGAGCCCGTCCAGCCGGACTGAACCGCCGCCCGCCGGCCAGGCCGACGGGAGCGTGCACCCACGGGCGTCAGCGGCGCGAGTCCGCCAGGCGGTAGCCGACGCCGCGCACGGTCTCGATGTAGCGCGGCGAGGCGACCGGGTCGTTGAGCTTGCGCCGCAGGTTGGCCATGTGGACCTCCACCGCCCGCCGGTCGGAGTCGCTGACGTAGCCGCTGCTGGCGTAGTCGCCCCGGAGCTCCAGCGCCAGCGTGTCCTTGGAGATGACCCGGCGGTTGCCGGACATGATCGCCAGCAGCAGGTCGAACTCGCTGCGCGTGAGCTCCAGCGGCGCCCCGTCGAGGTCGACGAGCCACATGTCCGAGTTGATCCGCAGGCCGTTGTGGCTCAGCCAGCCCCCGGTCTCGTCCTTCTCGGGCTCGGGCGGGGGTGCGGCGGTCGTCGGTGCCGCCGGGCTCGGTGCCGGCGCCGGGGTGGCCGCCGCGGCCGCCGCCTGCACGGGGGTCACGTAGCGCCGCAGCATGGCCTCGATCCGGGCGCGCAGCTCCCGCGGCCGGAAGGGCTTGGTCAGGTAGTCGTCGGCCCCGGCGTCGAGGCCCATCAAGGTGTCGATCTCCTCGTCGCGGGCCGACAGCATGATGATGTACGTCGAGCTGAAGGCGCGGATCTGGCGCGCGACCTCGAAGCCGTCGATGCCCGGCAGGCTGATGTCCAGCGTCGTCAGGATCGGGTCGTGGGTCCGGACCGCGGCGATGCCCTCCTGGCCCGACTCGCAGGTGTAGCAGGTGAAGCCGGCCTGGTCGAGGATGGCCGCCAGGAGGTTCCGGATGTCGGCGTCGTCCTCGATCACGACGGCGATGCGTTCCGGCTCTGCTGCCATGGTGGTCACCGTACCGACACCGTTGCCGTTCCGGGTGCACGGCGGGCGCTCGCGGGCACCACAAGATCACCGAGAATCATGGTCGACGTCCTCAGGCTCCGGCCGGTGCGGGCACCGGGACGGTGGTCGGGGTAGGTGCGGGCAGCGGTTCGTCCGCCGCACGCGGCAGCGTGAAGTGCAGGGTGGCGCCTCTCTCGGGGTTGTTGCTGGCCCAGATGCGGCCCCCGGAACGTTCGACCAGGCTCCGGCTGATGGCGAGCCCCAGGCCGAAGCCGCCCTTCTCGCGGGCGTCGCTGGAGTCCACCTGCTCGAAGCGGTTGAAGATCCGCTCGAGCCGGTCGCCGGGGATGCCCCGGCCCTCGTCGGTCACGGTGAACTCGACGACGTCGTCCACGGGCAGGGCCGAGATCTCGACGAGGCCGCCCGGGTAGGAGAACTTGAGCGCGTTCCCGATGAGGTTGATCAGGGTCTGCAGCGCCCGGTCCGGGTCGGCGTGCACCGCACCCTCCACGCGGCCCACCCGCATGTCGACCCCGGCCTCGACGGCGAGCACCTGCATCTGCTCGACGGCCCCGTCCACGACGGCGCGGGCGTCCTGCCACCCGGGCTGGAGCACGAGGACCCCGGACTCGATGCGCTCGATGTCGAGGATGTCGTCGACGAGACGGTTCAGGCGGTGCGCGCTGATCGAGGCGATCTCCAGCATCCGGGCCGCGGGCGCCGGCAGCGGGCCGAGCGCGCCGCCGGAGATCAGCCCGAGGGAGCCCTGGATGGCCGTCAGCGGCGTGCGCAGCTCGTGGCTGACCATGGAGACGAACTCGGACTTCAGCCGCTCGACCTCGCGCCGCTGGGTGACGTCGCGGAAGATCACGACCGCGCCCACCACCGTGTCCTCCTCGGTCAGCGGGGTCGTGGTGACCTCGACCGGGAGCAGGCGGCCGTCGGAGCGGACGTAGCTGTCGTCCTCGGCCGTGCTGACCAGGCCCTCGCGGACGGCCTCGGTGATGTAGCAGTGGTCCTTGGGGAGCTGCCGCCCGTCCGGGCCGCGCGCGTGGAAGGTGGCGTGGGCGTCGCACCCGGTGAGATCGGCGGCCGCGTAGCCGAGCGCCTGGGCGGCCGCCGGGTTGACGAACGTGACGAGGCCGTCGGGGTCGACGCCGTAGATGCCCTCGCCGACCGACTCGACCATCAGGTCCGTCCGGGCGGTGATCCGGTGCAGCGAGCGGGTGCGCTCGGCCACGCGCTCCTCGAGCCGGCGGCGCAGCCGGTCGTTGTCGAGCCCGAGCAGGCTCTGCCGGGCGAGGACCGCGAGCACCACGAGCATCAGCAGCGCGACGGCCGGGGGGCTGACGCCGTCCCGGCTGAACGTGGCGAGGGTGATGCCGAGCGCCACCAGGAACAGCGTGAACATGACCGCGGTGCCCAGCACGGGCGATTTCTCGGTCAGTCCGGCGTCCGGCTCGGTCGCGCCCACCGAGGGCGCCCAGATCGCGAGCACCAGCAGCAGGTAGCCCGTCAGCCAGCCGGCGTCGACCACGGAGCCGTAGGTGAACTGCCGTCCGGAGGCGGCGACGAAGGCGAAGCCGAAGTCGGAGGCCGCGAAGCAGTAGAAGCTGCCCGCGAGCAGGCCCAGCATGAGGTGGTCGCGGCGCGAGCGGACGTAGAGCAGCGTGGCGAGGGTCGCGAGGACGACGTCGGTGACCGGCACGACCAGCAGCGGCCAGCCGCCCGGGTTGTCGACGAGCAGGTCCGGAAAGAGGGTCACGTCGGCGACCAGCAGGATCGACCCGCCGATGACGATCCCGTCGAGGACCATCCGGCCCAGGTCGGTCGTGCGCCGCGGGCTGCTCGGGAACTGCACCATGCCCGCCACGCCGACCGCGAGGGCCAGGGTCAGGACCACGTCACCGGGCATCACCTGCCCGGGCGCGCTGGCGCGGGGCAGCACGAGCTGCAGCAGGTTGGAGGTGGTGGCGAGCAGGCACGCGCCCGCGAACAGCAGGTAGGAGCGGCGGCGTCGACCGGTGCTGGAGAGGATCCGGCGACGGAAGCCGAACGCGGCGACCACGCCGCTGCCGGCCAGGGTGGTGAGGGTGACGGTCTGCCGGACGCGGTGCGGCAGGTCGCTGACGAGGACCACGACCAGCACGGCCAGCACGACGGCGACGAGCAGGGCCATGAGCCGGAGCCGACGAACCGCCCTGCGCCGGGGGTCCAGCAGCCCCTCCATGCCGTAAAAATAGCATCCGGCGCCGTTCCCGGAGGCTCCTGCGACGGGGTCGGTGGGCGGTCCCGGTCATCACGGACGAGCGGCCCCCTACGATGTCCGCGTGACGGGGCAGGTGCGGCGCGTGCTGGTCGTCGACGACGACGAGCTGCTGCGCGAGGTGGCCAAGGCGTCGCTCGAGCTCGTGGCCGGCTGGTCGGTGAGCACCGCCGCCTCCGGGGTCGAGGCCCACGAGCTGGCGCGGGTCGAGCACCCCGACGCGATCATGCTGGACGTGATGATGCCGGGGCAGGACGGGCCGACGACGCTGACCGCGCTCCGCCGCGACGCGGCCACCCACGACATCCCCGTGATCTTCCTGACCGCGAAGAACAACACCCTGGGCTGGACCGACAGCGGGCTGGCGGGGGTGATCGCGAAGCCGTTCGACGCGATGCGGCTCGCGGCCCAGGTCAGCGAGCTGCTCGGGTGGCAGGAGTGAGCGCGCCGTACGAGGAGGGCGACATCCCGGTCGACGGGCCGGACACGGTGGCCGAGAAGCGCCTGCTGTCCAGCCTGGGACGGCAGGCGCAGACCGTGAACCTCGCCCGGGTGGTGCGCCTGCTCGAGCTGCTCGACGCCTCCGACGCCGGCACGTTGGACGAGGCGGGCCGCGGCGAGGCGGAGAACCTGGCCCACCAGGTCGTCGGCTCGGCGGGGACGTTCGGCTTCCCCGCGGCCTCCGTCGAGGCGGTCTCCATCGAGGACTACTTCGCCACCTGGCCCTCTGGCGCCGGTGCGGGCACGGGCCCGGTGCGCGCCACCCTGGAGCGGCTCCGCCTGGAGTTCGAGGGCTGAGGGCCCGGGTCCGACCCGGGGCTCGGGGTCGACGGGCTCCGGGTCAGCGGTAGAAAGCGGGGAGCTGCTCGGCCCGGCGACGGGTCGCGTCGTCGCGGTGCAGGAGCCAGGCGGCCACCACCCCGCCGACGGCACCGCCGAGGTGGGCCTGCCAGCTGATCCCCGCGGCGCCCGGCAGCACGCCCCAGAGCAGGCCGCCGTAGAGGAAGAGGATGACAAGGGCCAGGACCACCTGGCCGGGGCGCCGCGACCACAGACCGCGCACGAGCAGGTAGGTCAGCCACCCGAAGATCAGCCCGCTCGCGCCCAGCACGATGGTCCCCGCCGGCGTCAGCAGCCAGGCGGTCAGCCCCGACGACACCACGCTGACCAGCGTCGAAACGGCCCAGCGCGCGACGCCGCCGAGCAGCACGAGCAGGCCGAAGGCGAAGAACGGGACCGAGTTGCCGGCCAGGTGCTCCCAGCCCGCGTGCAGCAGCGGGGCGGTGAAGATCTCGGGCAGCCCGTCGACCTCGCGGGCGTGGATGCCGTACGAGTCGAGCGCGTTCCCGCTGAGCTGGTCGAGGCCCTCGAGGACCCAGAGGCCGGCGAGCAGCACGGCCATCACCACCACGGCGTGCAGGGGGCGGACCGGCTGGCTCCTCATGGGGCTCCTCCGTCGAAGGTCGTTGCCTCCAGGGTGCCCGGGCCCCGCAAGCGCCGCCCCGCCTGGCCCGTGCCGCCCGTCCACAGCGTCGGACCCGACCCGCCCGTCGTCCACAGGTCGTTCCGCCGGACCGGCACGAACGGCTCCCCGTCATCACAGTGCCGACGTGACCACCTCGTACCTGCCGCCCGTCCCTCCGTCCGACCCCGGCCCCGGCGCCCCCGTCCGGCTGACGGCCCGCCGGCCGGCCGACCTGCTCGCGGCCGTGCCGTTCCTGCTCGGCTTCCACCCCGAGGAGTCGCTGGTCGCGCTGCTGCTGCAGGCCGGGCGGGTGCTGCTGACCGCCCGCTACGACCTCGGCGACCACGCGGAGGCCGGCGTCGCCGACCTGGTCGAGCAGCACGCGCCGTCGGGCGTGGTGCTGGTCGCCTACTGCGCCGACGCCGTGCGCGGTCGGGCCGCGCTGCAGGAGGAGGTCGACCGGCTGGACCGGTCCGCGCTCGACGCCGGCGTCGAGCTCGTCGACGTGCTGCTGGTCGACGGGCGGCGCTGGTGGTCGCTGGCCTGCACGAGCGGCTGCTGCCCGTCCGAGGGCAGCCCCTACGAGCCGGGGGAGCACCCGTTGAGCGCGGAGGCCGTGTGGGCCGGCCTGGTCGCCCGGCCGGACCGGGCGGCGGTCGTGGCGACCGTGGCCGGGCCGGCGGAGGAGGACTGGCCGGACCTGCGTCGCAGGGTCCGGCGGATCGCGGCCGGCCTTGACCGGAGGACCCGCACGGACCGGCAGGACGCGCTGGGCCGCGCGGTGGTGGCGGCGCTGCCGCGGCTGGACGCGGCGGACGGCGCGCGTGCGGCGGGCCCGGGCGACGACGCCTGCCTAGAGCTCGCGCTGCTGGTGCGCGACACGCTGGTGCGCGACGTCGCCTGCGCGCTGGTCACCCGGGAGGACGCCCGGCGCCACCTGGCGCTGTGGCAGGAGGTGCTCGCCCGTACGCCGCCCGAGCTCGCGGCCGCGCCGCTCTGCCTGGTCGGGGTGTCGGCGTGGGCGGGCGGCAACGGGACGCTGCTGAACGCGTGCTGCGAGCGGCTGGGCGAGCTGGACCCCACCTACCCCATGGGACGGCTGCTGACCGACGTGAGCCGCCGGGCCCTGCCGCCGGCCTGGTGGGACGCCCTGGCCGACGGGCTGAGACGCGACCTGGGGCTCCAGGGGTGAGGAGCCGGGTCCACTACATTGCCTGCCATGACGCGGTTCGTGGTGTGCGGAGAGACCCTGATCGACCTGGTCAGGTCGGCGTCGGACACGCCGACGTCGTTCCGGTCCGCGTGGGAGGCGCTGTCCGCGGGTGGCCCGATGAACTCGGCCGTCGCGCTCGGCACCCTCGGCGCGGACGTGCAGTACCTGGGACGGCTGTCCGACGACGCCTTCGGCGGCCAGCTGCGTGCGCACATCGAGGCGGCCGACGTCGGCCTCGCGCTGTCGACGGAGTCGTCGCAGGCCACCTCGCTCGCGGTGGTCAGCCTCGACGAGCAGGGCGTGGCGACCTACACGTTCCACTTCGACGACACCGCCAACTTCGGCTGGCAGCCCGACGAGCTGCCCTCCCTGGGCGACGACGACTGGCTCCACATCGCGTCCCTCTCCTGCGTCGTCAGCCCGGGCAACGAGGTCCTGCTGGACTGGATGGAGACGGTCCGCAGCGGGGTCTCGTACGACATCAACGTCCGTCCGACGGTGATCAAGGACCCGGCCGTCTACTGGGCCCGGGTCGAGCCGTGGCTCGAGGTCGTGGGACGTCGTGACGGCATCCTCAAGGCCAGCGACGTCGACATCGAGTTCCTGTCCCGGGCGGCCGGCGGCTCCGACCCGCTCGAGATCGTGACGGGCTGGGTCGAGCGCTACGGGCTCGGGCTGGCGGTCGTCACGCTCGGCGCGGACGGGGCGGTCGCCGTCGAGCCGGGCGGCGCGGTGACGAAGGTGCCCGGGTTCACCGTCGACGTGGTGGACACCGTGGGGGCCGGGGACACGTTCATGGCCGGGTTCCTCGAGGCCAGGGTCGAGCAGGGCCTCGACCTCGAGGAGAGCCTGCTTCGCGGGGCCGCCGCCGCGGCGATCGTCTGCGGGCGCCAGGGCGCGCAGCCGCCGACGGCGGCCGAGGTCGACGCGCTCGTCGCCCGCGCCTGACGGGCCGGCCGGGCCGCTCCGGGCGGCTCCGAGCGGCTCGGAGCGGGTGGGCCCGGCGGTCAGGCCGCCGGGACGTCCTCGGCCCGCGCGGCGGCGTCCAGCGCGGCCAGGGCCTCGGCGTCGCGCCGCGCGTCCGGACGCGCGCCGTCCGGCTCGGTGACGTAGAAGGTGTCGATGGCCTGGCCGGCGAGCGTGGAGACGTGCGCCGAGCGGATCGACAGGCCGACGCTGCTGAGCGAGGCCCCGAGCGCCCAGAGCAGCCCGGACCGGTCGCCCGTACGGACCTCGAGCACGCTGGCCGACTCGCTGGCGCCCCCGACCGCCTCCACGTGCACCTGCGCGGGCTCGGGCCGGGCGCGTGACTCGCGGCGGCGTACGGGCTCGAGCGCGGCCCGGTCGCCGCCGGCCAGGCGTTCGAGCTGCTGGGTCAGGAAGGCGGCGTCGGGGACGTCGGAGACGCGTTCCTTGTCGACCCGCCAGGTGTTGACGGCCACGCCGTCGACGGTGTGGAGCACGGCGGCCCGCACCTGGACGCCGGCGGAGGCCAGCAGCCCCGCCGTGTCGCTGAACAGCCCGAGCCGGTCCGGCGCGGCGATCAGCAGCTCGGCGCCGCCCGCGCGGGGCTCGACCCGCACCCGGGCCCGTCCGTCCAGGGCGACCGACCGGGCCAGCCCGAGGTCGACCAGGCGGGACAGGTCGACCGTGTGGTCGTCGGGGCCGCCGTCCACGAGCATCCCCTCCACCTGGTCGGCGAGGGAGCCGATGAGCGAGGCCCGCCACGGCGACCAGGCGGCCGGGCCGGCGGCGCGGGCGTCGGCCTCGGTCAGGGAGCGCAGCAGGGCGAGCACGTCGCTGCGTCCGTCGACGGCGGCCACCAGCGCGTCCTGGGTCTTGGGGTCGGCGTGGTCGCGGCGGGTGGCCAGCTCGGCGAGGGTCAGGTGCTCGCGGACCAGCAGCGCGACGAGGTCGGCGTCCTCGCTCGTCAGCCCGATCCGGTCCACGGCCGCCCGGGCGATCGGTGCACCGACGGCCGGGTGCTGCGCCCCGGCGCCGGGCAGCTTGCCGATGTCGTGCAGCAGCGCCGCCAGCAGCAGCAGGTCCGGGCGGTCGACCTGGGTCAGGTGGCGGTGGGCCTCCACGACCGTCTGCACGGAGTGCCGGTCGACCGTGTGCCGGTGCACCGGGTTGTGCTGCGGCCGTGCGCGCACGGGGGTCCACTCGGGCAGCCAGCAGGTGATGCAGCCGGCGAGGTCGAGCGCCTCCCACACGGGCAGCAGGTTCGGCCCCGACGCCAGCATCGTGACGAAGGCGTCGCGGGCGGCCTCCGGCCACGGGTCGGGCAGCGGGCTCACCCGGGCGCCGAGGTTCTCCGCGGTCACGGGGGAGATGGTCAGGCCCTCGCGCGCGGCGAGCGCCCCGACCCACAGCCCGGCCAACGGGTTCTCGGCGGTCTCGACGCGGGCCAGCCCGACCTCGGCCGCGCCCTGGCTGCCGGACACGATGAGGCCGTGGTCGGCGGTCCGGTACTCCGGGCGGCGCTCCCGGCGGGCGAAGCTGAGGACGCGGCGCTGGGGGACCGACTGGCGGGCCGCGCGCACGGTCAGGTCCACGGCGTGCGCGATGCGGCGGGCGCCGAGGCTGACCTCGCGGCGCAGGTCGTCCGGCTCCCCGAACCCCAGCAGCCGGGCCACCTCGTCCACCTCGGCGGCGAGGAGCCGGTCCAGGGCGCGGCCGGAGGTCACGTGCAGCGCGTCGCGCACGTCGAGCAGGCGCTCGTACGGCGCCTCGACCCCGGCGTGCGGCCGGTCGGTCAGCCAGGTGGCGGCGAGGGCGCGCAGCATCGTCATGTCGCGCAGGCCGCCCCGGGCCTCCTTGAGGTCGGGCTCGAGCAGGTACGCGGCGTCGCCCGCGGTGGCGAGCCGCTCGTCGAGGGAGTCGAGGAGCTCGGGGAGGCGGCGGCGGGCGTTCGTGCGCCAGGCCGTGAGCAGCGCGGTCCGCGTGCCGCTGACCAGGGCGGCGTCTCCGGCGAGCACCCGGAGGTCGAGCAGCCCGACGCCGGCGCTGACCTCGCGCGCAGCGACGGCGGTGCACTCGGCGGGCGTCCGTACGGAGTGGTCCATCTTGACCCGCGCGTCCCACAGCGGGTACCAGAGGCGTTCGCTGAGCCCGTCGAGGCTGCCGGCCGGCTGGCGGCCGTCGTGCAGGAGCACGAGGTCCAGGTCGGACCGGGGCCCGAGCTCGCGCCGGGCCAGGCTGCCCACGCAGGCGAGGGCCGCACCGGCGGGCGGCGGTCCGGCCTCCTCCCACAGCTCGACCAGGCCCGCCTCGACGGTGGCGGTCAGGGAACGCCGACGGTCCGGCCCTGCCTGGGGTTCCCAGGAGGACCGGACCGCGACGTCGAGCCGAGCCGTGGTGAGCCGGGCGCCGAGCCGGCGGGCGAGGTCGCCCGCCTCGACCGGGGTCAGAGGGCTTCCGCCCCGCGCTCCCCGGTCCGGACCCGCACGACGTCGTCGACGGGGACGGACCAGACCTTGCCGTCACCGATGCGGCCGGTGCGGGCGCTCTTGACGAGGACGTCGATGATGTCGGACGCGTCGTCGTCGGACACGAGGACCTCCAGGCGGACCTTCGGCACCAGGTCGACGGTGTACTCCGCGCCCCGGTAGACCTCGGTGTGGCCGCGCTGGCGGCCGAAGCCGCTGGCCTCGCTGACGGTCATGCCCTCCACGCCGAACGACTCCAGCGCGCTCTTCACCTCGTCCAGCATGTGCGGCTTGATGATCGCGGTCACGAGCTTCACGCGTTGACCCCCTTCTCTGCGTTGTCGGAATCGTTGCGGTGGGCGACGGCGGCACCGAGCGCACCGGTGGAACGGAGCGTGCCGGCCAGGTTGCCCAGGTCGTACGCGGTCTCGGCGTGCTCGACGCTGTCGACCCCCTCGAGCTCCTGGTCCTGCGGGACCCGGAAGCCGACCGTCTTCTGCAGGACGAAGCCGATGACCAGGGTCAGCACGAAGCTGTAGACCAGCACGGCCAGCGCGCCGACGACCTGGCGCCAGAGCTGGTCGAAGCCGCCACCGTAGAACAGGCCGTCCACGCCCGCCGGGGCGGCCGCCGTGGCGAAGAAGCCCACGGCGATGGTGCCCCAGAGGCCGCCGACGAGGTGCACGCCGACCACGTCGAGCGAGTCGTCGACGTTGAGCTTGTACTTGAGGCCGACCGCCAGGGCGCACAGCGCACCGGCGATGGCGCCGAGCAGGATCGCGCCGACCGGGCTCACCGAGGAGCAGGACGGGGTGATGGCGACCAGGCCCGCGACGACGCCGGAGGCGGCGCCCAGGGAGGTGGCGTGGCCGTCGCGGATGCGCTCGGTGATGAGCCAGGCGAGGGCGGCGGCGCCGGTGGCGACCATCGTGTTGACCCAGACGACCGAGGCGGAGTTGCCCGCGGTCAGCGCCGAGCCGGCGTTGAACCCGAACCACCCGAACCACAGCAGCCCGGCGCCGAGCATGACCAGCGTCAGGTTGTGCGGACGCATCGGGTCGCGCTTCCAGCCGGCGCGGCGGCCGAGGACGATCGCCAGCGCGAGGCCGGCGACACCGGCGTTGATGTGCACCGCGGTGCCACCGGCGAAGTCGATCGCCTTGAGGTTGTTGGCGATCCAGCCGCCGACGTGCGTGGTCACGCCGTCGTCACCGGTCACCGAGAAGTCGAAGACCCAGTGCGCGACCGGGAAGTAGACGATGGTCGCCCAGACGACCGTGAAGATCATCCAGGTGCCCCACTTGGCGCGGTCGGCGATCGCGCCCGAGATCAGGGCGACGGTGATGATCGCGAACACGGCCTGGAACCCGACGAAGGCCATCGTCGGCAGGCTCGCCCCGGTGTCCTCCATCAGCCCGGCGAGGCCGAAGTACTGGAACGGGTTGCCCAGGAGGCCGGCGCCGACGTCGTCGCCGAACGCCATGGAGTAGCCCCACAGCACCCAGACGACGGAGATCGAGGCCAGCGCCCCGAAGCTCATCATCATCATGTTGAGCACGGTCTTGGCCCGCACCATGCCGCCGTAGAACAGGGCGAGGCCGGGCGTCATCAAGAGCACGAGCGCGGCGGAGGTGAGGATCCAGGCGGTGTCGCCTGAGTTCACGTCGAGTGGAGTCATGCTGCTTCTTCCTTCAGGTGGACGAGACGAGCTGCCCGGGGGACCTGCCCGCACCGGGGCCGAGGTGGCGCGCGAGGATGGGCAGCACTCTGCTGGACTCGTGTTGCGCCAGACGTGCGGCTGGTTACGGCGGCATGACAGTTCTCACGCGTGGGTGACGCGCAGGTTTCGCGTGTGAGGAAGTTGCCTGCGTCGCGCAGGCGAGGACGATCGGTCGACAGGGTCGGCCCGGAGGAAGGACGCAGGCATGACCTGGCTGGTCACCGGAGGAGCGGGCTACATCGGGGCCCACGTCGTACGGGCGTTCCGCGAGGCGGGGGAGCCGGTCGTCGTGATCGACTCGCTGACCAGCGGGCACCCCTCGTTCGTGCCGGCCGAGGTGCCGTTCGTGCGGGGGACGCTGCTCGACGGCGACCTCGTCCGCCACACGCTGGTCGAGCACGACGTGACCGGCGTGGTGCACCTGGCGGGCTTCAAGTACGCGGGGGTCTCGGTGAGCAGGCCGCTGCTGACCTACCAGCAGAACGTCACCGGTACCGCGACCCTGCTGGAGCAGATGGCCGCGGCCGACGTGCGCCGCCTGGTCTTCTCCAGCTCCGCCGCCACCTACGGCACGCCCGACGTCGACCTCGTCACCGAGCAGACCCCGACCCGCCCGGAGTCCCCGTACGGCGAGAGCAAGCTGATCGGCGAGTGGCTGATCGCCGACCAGGCCCGGGCCGCGGAGCTCGCGGGCTCGGAGCTCGCGCACACGTCGCTGCGCTACTTCAACGTGGTGGGCTCGGCGACGCCCGACCTCTACGACACCAGCCCGCACAACCTGTTCCCGCTGGTCCTCGGCATGCTGGCCCGCGGCGAGACCCCGCGGATCAACGGCGACGACTACGCCACCCCCGACGGCACCTGCGTGCGCGACTACGTGCACGTCGCCGACCTCGCGCACAGCCACGTCGTGGCGGCGCACGCGCTCGAGGCGGGGACCCCGCTCGAGCCCGTCTACAACCTGGGCAGCGGCGACGGCGTCTCGGTGCGCCAGATCATGGACGTGGCCGCCGAGGTCACCGGAGTGGACTTCACGCCCGACGTCGCGCCGCGGCGCCCCGGCGACCCCGCCCGGATCGTCGCGTCCGGCGAGCTGGCCGCCCGCGACCTGGGCTGGAAGATGCGGCACTCGCTGCGCGACATGATCGCCAGCGCCTGGGAGGCGCAGCAGGCGCACGCCGGCTGACGCCCGACCGCTCGGGCGTGCTCCCGGTGGACGGGGGGTCCGAAGACTAGGCTCGGCGGCGGCGGCCACGGGGCCGTCGGTGCGAGGAGGAACAGTGAGCGTCAACGTGGTCGAGGTCGGCGACATCCGGGACTGGCAGGGTCTGAACGTGGTCGACCCGACGGGTTCGAAGATCGGCTCGCTCGAGGGCGTCTACTTCGACACCTCCACCGACCAGCCGGCCTTCGCCAGCGTCAAGCGCGGCGTCCCCGCCAAGCTCGTCTTCGTCCCGCTGACCGGCGCGACGGTGAGCCCCAAGCAGGTCCGCGTGACGACCGACAAGAAGACGGCCAAGGACGCGCCCGCCATCGAGACCGACGGCGAGCTCACCTCCGAGCTGGAGCCCCAGCTCTACGCGCACTACGGCCTCGGCTACGAGCGCGGCGCCAGCGGCGAGCGCCGCCTCGGCCGCCGCTGACCACCCCCGTCGCGGGCCCGTCGACGGGCGCCCGGGTCCTGGTCGCCCTCGACGTCGCGGCCAAGCTCGCGCTGGTCGTCCTGCTCGTGGTCGCGCTGGCGTACCCGGACCTGTCCAACCTCAAGGCCAAGGGTGCGGGGCTCCGCCTCGTCGTCTACCCGCTCGGCGCGCTGGCCGTGCCCGTCTGGTGGTGGCTGCGCGGGCGCCGGCGCCAGGCGCGCGGCTTCCCCTGGGCGGCCGACCTGCTCGTGACGCTGCCGTGGCTGTCGGACCTGACCGGCAACCGGCTGAACTTCTTCGACACCGTCACCTGGTGGGACGACGTCAGCCACTTCGCCCACTGGCTGCTGCTGACCGCGGGGGTGCTGCTCGCCTGGCACCCCGGACGACGCATCGGCGCGGGCGTCGTGGTCATGGTCGCCCTCGGGTTCGGCGCTACCGCGGCGCTGGTCTGGGAGCTGGGGGAGTACGAGGCCTTCCTGCGCGACCTGCCCACCTACGCCTACGTCTACCCCGACACCCTGGGCGACCTGACGCTGGGTACGAGCGGCTCGCTGCTCGCCGGGGTCCTGGTCGCGCTCGGGCGCCGGTCACGTCCGCCGGCCCACCCCTGAGGGGGATTAGACTCAACCCCGTGTCCGGGATCTCTCTGCTTATCTAGCCGCGCGGCGATCGCTGCGCGGCTGCCCCTGGTGCCTGCCGGCACGGGGGCTTTTCCATGCCCGGAGATGAGGACGAGGAGACACCGATGACCGCCGTCGAGGCTGCTGCTGCCGCCGCCGAGCCCGAGGACGCGCCCGACCGCTACGACGCGGCCGCCGCCCAGCTGCGCTGGCAGGAGTACTGGGAGACGCACCGGACGTTCGTGCCGCGCGACGACGACTCCGCCGAGCGCGCGTACGTCCTCGACATGTTCCCGTATCCCTCCGGCGACCTGCACATGGGCCACGCCGAGGCGTTCGTGATGGGCGACATCGCCTCGCGCTACCTGCGGCTGAAGGGCTACGACGTCCTGCACCCGATCGGCTGGGACTCCTTCGGGCTGCCCGCCGAGAACGCGGCCATCCAGCGGGGCACCCACCCGGCCGAGTGGACGTACGCGAACATCGACACCCAGGCGACGTCGTTCCGGCGCTACGGCCTGAGCCTGGACTGGACGCGGCGGCTGCACACGTCCGACCCCGAGTACTACCGGTGGACGCAGTGGCTGTTCCTGCGGTTCCGGGAGCGGGGGCTGGCCTACCGCAAGGCGAGCTTCGTGAACTGGTGCCCCAAGGACCAGACCGTGCTGGCCAACGAGCAGGTCGTCCAGGGCACCTGCGAGCGCTGCGGCACGACGGTGACCAAGCGCCAGCTGACCCAGTGGTACTTCCGGGTGACCGAGTACGCGCAGCGCCTGCTGGACGACATGTCCGAGCTGGAGGGCGGCTGGCCCGACCGCGTGCTGGCCATGCAGCGCAACTGGATCGGCCGCTCCGAGGGGGCGTACGTCGACTTCGCCGTCGAGGGCCGCACCGAGCCGGTCCGGGTGTTCACGACCCGGCCCGACACCCTGTACGGCGCCACCTTCTTCGTCGTCGCGCCCGAGGCGCCGCTGGCCGCCGAGATCGTCACCGACGAGCACCGCCCCGCCTTCGAGGCCTACCTCGAGCAGACCAAGCGGATCACCGAGATCGAGCGGCAGTCGACCGACCGGCCCAAGACCGGCGTGTTCCTGGGCGTGCACGCGACCAACCCGGTCGACGGCGAGCAGATCCCCGTCTTCGCCGCGGACTACGTGCTGGCCGAGTACGGCACCGGCGCCGTGATGGCCGTGCCCGCGCACGACCAGCGCGACCTCGACTTCGCCCGGGCGCACGGCCTGGACGTCCGCGTCGTCGTCGACACCGGGCAGCCCGACCCCGCCGAGACCGGGGTCGCGACCTCGGGTGACGGCGCGTACGTGGCCTCGGGCCCCCTGGACGGGCTGACGGACAAGACCGCGGGCATCGCCCGGATCGTCGAGCAGCTGCAGGACGACGGCGTCGGCGAGTCGGCGGTGACCTTCCGGCTGCGCGACTGGCTGCTGAGCCGGCAGCGCTACTGGGGCGCGCCGATCCCGATCATCCACTGCCCGGGCTGCGGCGAGGTCGCCGTGCCCGACGACCAGCTGCCCGTCGAGCTGCCGCACCTGACGGGTGCCGCGCTGGCGCCCAAGGGCACGTCGCCCCTGGCCAGCGCCACCGACTGGGTGAACGTGGCCTGCCCGCAGTGCGGCGGCCCGGCCAAGCGGGACACCGACACGATGGACACGTTCGTGGACTCGTCGTGGTACTTCTTCCGATACTGCAGCCCCGGCGACACGACCGCGCCGTTCGACCCGGACGACGTGCGCCGCTGGATGCCGGTCGCGCAGTACGTCGGCGGCGTCGAGCACGCGATCCTGCACCTGCTCTACATGCGCTTCTTCACCAAGGTGCTGTTCGACATGGGGCTGGTCGACTTCGTCGAGCCGATGCGCAAGCTGCTCAACCAGGGCCAGGTCATCAACCAGGGCCGCGCGATGAGCAAGTCGCTGGGCAACGGCGTCGACCTCGGCGCGCAGATCGACGCCTTCGGGGTGGACGCCATCCGCCTCACCGTCGTCTTCGCCGGGCCGCCGGAGGAGGACATCGACTGGGCCGACGTGTCGCCGGCGGGTTCGCTGAAGTTCCTGCAGCGGGCCTACCGCCTGGCCGCCGACGTGACGAGCGCCGTGGGCACCGACCCGGCGACCGGGGACCGGGCGCTGCGGCGCGAGACGCACCGCCTGCTGGCCGACGTGACGGCGGCGCTGGAGTCCCAGCGGTTCAACGTGGCCGTGGCCCGCGTCATGGAGCTGGTCAACGCGGCCCGGCGGGCTGTCGACTCCGGCCCCGGCGCGGGGGACCCGGCGGTCCGCGAGGCCGCCGAGGTCGTCACCGTCGCGCTCGGCGTGGTCGCGCCGTACGTCGCCGAGGAGATGTGGGAGCGCCTCGGCCGCGAGCCGTCGGTCGCGCACGCCGCCTGGCCGCAGGTCGACCCGGCGCTGCTCGTCGCGGAGACCGTGACGTGCGTGTTCCAGGTGCAGGGCAAGGTGCGTGGGCGGATCGAGGTGGCGCCCGACGTCACCGAGGACGAGCTGCGCGAGGCGGCGCTCGCCGACGAGGGCGTGCTGCGGGCCCTGGCCGGGCGCGAGGTGGCCAAGGTCATCGTGCGCGCACCCAAGCTCGTCAGCATCGTCCCCGGTCGCTAGAGCGCGGGAGGAGCGCGGCGGCGCGCGTCCTCCCGCGAACCTTAGGGTCGGGACAGCCCCGGCCCTGAGGTTGCGCCGCCCTTGAGGCGGTCCTGAGGGATTGAAGCGTCAACCAAATATCCTCCCAAGTGGCACTGGCGAGAACTGTGACAACGTTGCCAAGGTGTGGAGCAGACCCCAACCTCCTCTGATGGTTGAAAGGTCAATCTTCTGGGGAGAGCCCGTCCGGGCTCTCCGACCCCCAGGAGAACCCGATGAGCGTCACCCCCGCGCACCTCGCCACCACCGACCGGAACCGCCTCCACCCCGTCGCACGCCTGGCCCTGGCGCTGCTCGCGTCGGCCCTGCTCGTGCTGCTCCTCGGCCACAGCCTGCCGGCGGGGGCCACGACCCCCGCGTCCACGACCCCCAGCGCGACGAGCACGGGGACGAGCACCGAGAACGTCGGGAACGACCTCGGCTGGGCGCAGGACACGGTCTACGTCCAGAGCACCGCTTCGAACCGCTGGCCGGTGAAGGCCGCGACCGAGCGCCTGAGCAAGGGGACGCACCTCAAGCTGGTCCTCGTCGCGTCGTGCCCGGTGCGGACGTCGGCCGCCCAGCCGGCCGTGCAGTGCATCACCGTGAGCTCCGCGGACCTCGGTGGCGGCACCCTGGCCGGCAACACGAAGTGGACCTTCGCCAAGAGCACGAACAAGCTGACCTCGGCCACCGTGGTCTACAACGACCGCTGGGCCAAGCACGCCTCGGCCGCCGACCGCCTGAACATCGCCGAGCACGAGCTCGGCCACGGCGTCGGCCTGCCGCACGTCAAGCGCAAGTCCAGCATCATGAACGCGGTCGCCCACGGCCGGACCACGCCGGACGCCGGCGACCTGCGCGCCCTGAAGGAGCGGTACTGATGAGCGACCTGTCGATGTTCGCGGCCGCCTCCCGCCCGCGCGTGCCGCGCCCGCTGCTCGACCCCCGCAAGTCGACCAGCCACGCCGTCACCTGCGACTACCTCGTCGGTCGCGGCCTGCGGGTCTGCACCTGCGCGGGACCCCGGCGGCGTCGCTGAGGGTCGCGGGCCGCTCACCGGGTGGGCCCGGGGACCGTACGGGGGAGCGCCCGGCTCAGTCGGTGCCGGCGAGCGTGGCGAGCAGTCCGAGGTGGTCGCTGCCGGGCATCCGGACCGACCGCAGCGAGGTGGCGGTGAGCCGGTCGTCGACGAGGACGTGGTCGATCGGCAGCAGCGGCGGGAACGCCCGGTTCGCGGGGTAGGTCGGCACCCAGCCGGCGCCCACCAGGTCGGCGGCGCTGCGCATCCCGTCGGCGCGCAGCCGCTGCAGGGGAGCGTGGTCGTCGATGGCGTTGAGGTCGCCGGCCACGACCAGCGGCCGGGAGAGGTTCGCCAGCACGGCCGCCTCGAGCACCGCGTGGTCGCGGGCGAAGGCCCCGCCGCCGCAGTAGGGGTTGCACGGGTGGACGCCCAGCAGGCGCACCGGCTCCCGCCCCGGCACCTCGACGGTCATGATCCACTGCGTCGAGACCGACCGGGCCAGCAGCTGGGCGTCGGTGAGCGGGAAGCGGGAGAAGATCGTCGTGTCGCTGGGCGGCCCCGAGAGGTCGCCGACCGCGTACGGGTAGCGCTCGTCCCAGGCCGGGGTCTGGAGGTTCCGCAGGAACAGCCGCGTCGTCTCGCTCAGCACCACGACGTCGGCGCCCTGGGCGACCTGGCTGAGGCGCCCGGTGTCCGCCTGGCCGAGGTAGACGTTCTGCGCCAGGACCGTGAAGGACGGGCCGACGACCGGTCGGTGGTCGGGCACGAAGAACGGCGCGAGCCAGCTCAGGTGCAGCCCCGTCAGGAGGGCGACGACGACGGTCAGCACCACCAGGGGGCGGCGGCGCCGGGCCACCAGGAGGCCGAGCAGCAGCAGGACGAGCGCCAGTGCGTAGGTGACGAGGCCGTACGGGACGAAGGACGCGAGCATCGCGCCGGTGTCGTCGCTGGGGGCGAGCACGCGCAGCAGCGTCGCCGCGACCGAGGGCACGAGCAGGACCAGGGCCACCACGACGACGACCGGGGGCCGCCGGCGCCGCGACGGGGTGCTGTCCCAGGCCGTCCGGGCGCTGGTCGAGGCGCTCACGCGGCGCGGCGCGGCCTGCTGCGGACCTGCTTGACCATCCGGAGCTCCTCGGGGTGCGGCGGGTAGCGGCAGTCGCGCCGCTGCCCGGTCTCGGTCCAGCCGTGCCGGCGGTAGAAGGCCCGCGCCCCGGCGTTGCCCGTGAGCACCCAGAGGCCGGCCTCGGGCTCGCCGCTCTCACGCAGGTGACGAACGGCGAACTCCAGAAGTGCCGAGCCGTAGCCGAGCCGCACGCGGTGCGGCACGACGGCGAGGTGCAGCACCTCCCCGGCCGAGGAGAAGGCCACGAGACCGAGCGCGTCGTCGTCCTTGTCGAGCACGAACACGCGCGAGGCCGGGTCGTGCAGCACCCGGCGCCAGCGGGCGGTCACCTCGCCCACGGGGTAGGGGAACTCCTCCGGCGGGAAGAGGTGCTCGAGGTTCTCCTCGCTCGCCGCCCGCTCGATGCGGGTCAGGAGGCGGGCCTCGTCGGGCCGGGCGCGGCGGATCCGCAGGCCCGTCCCGGTGTCCTCGAGGGGCGGGTCGCGCAGCTCGAGCAGGTCGATGAGCTCGTGCGCGACGGCGTCGGCCCGGGTGAAGCGGCCGCGCCGCAGCGCGAAGTTCGACTTCTGGATGCACCACGCCTCGGCGGTCTCGTCGTCGGAGGCGACGACCAGCCCGTTCTCGCCCGGCGCGATCAGCGTGATCTCGGACCAGGCGAAGGAGCGCCGGGAGAACGGGTTGCGCACGTGCACCCCGTCGTCGTCGGCGACCAGGCGCGGGTGGAGGCCGAAGCGCCAGGCGTAGCCCAGGGCGATCAGCGCGAGGGCCGCGAGCGCGGCCGGCACCCACACCGAGCCGTCGCGCTGGTGCACGAGGTAGGCCAGCCCGCCGACCGCCGCGGCGGCCAGCACCGTGAACACCACGACCACGACAAGGGTGGCGGGCGCCGCGCGCCAGACGCGCCTCGACCCATCCGTCACCGGTCCGACTCTCCCTCGCCACCCGCCGTCGGGGCGGACTCTACGTCGTGGGCGGGTGCCGGCGGGTCGTCCGTACGCGTCCCGGACACCGGAGGGTCCTCCGGCGGACGTGTGCCGTTCGTCCCCAGGGTGGGTTCCTGCGCGTCCCGCCCGTCCCCAGGGCGGCTCTCCGGCGGCACGTCCGCCGGGGCGTCCGTACAAGGAGGGTGTGGCCCGTCGACCTGCTCCGCCCGACCCCGAGCTCACCGCGCTCGCGCGGGACCGGCTGGCCCGGCTGCTCGGCGGCACCACCGACCGGCCCCGGCGGGCGGCCCGGCTGCTGCCCGGCGAGGACGAGGAGGACGGCGTGGTCCGGGGCGGGCGCGGGGCGGCGTGGCCGGGGGTTCGCGAGGCCGAGCCGCCCGCCGTGGGTCTGGACGACCTCGAGGTGCCGCGGCGGTTCACCCGGTGGCACCTCGGCGTCGTGGCCGCCGTCCTGCTCGTGGGGCTCGTCTGGGGCGGCTGGTCGTGGGTCCGTAGCCGTCCCGAGGCCGTCGCCGCACCGACGGTGCAGTCGAGCGCCGGGCCGGGCGTGCCGACGGCACCCGCGCAGCCGGTGCCCGGTCAGCCCTCGTCCGGCACGGCTCCCGGGGGAGCGGCCGGTGGGGCGTCCGCCTCGGCGGACCCCTCGGCCAGTGGCCTCGTCGTGCACGTGCTGGGCGCGGTGCGGCACCCCGGGCTCGTCCGGCTGCCCGCCGGCGCCCGGGTGCAGGACGCGATCAAGGCCGCCGGCGGCCTGCGGGACGACGCCGACCCCGCCCAGCTCAACCTCGCGCAGCCCCTCGAGGACGGCGTGCAGGTCGTCGTCGGCACCCGCAGGCACCCGCTGGGGGAGGTGCGCGCGGTGGGCGCGGCAGCCGGTGGCGGGGGTTCGGGGGGTGGTTCGACCGGGGGGTCGGCGTCCACGGCGGGGTCGGGTGCGGTCGTCGACCTCAACCGGGCGAGCGTCGACCAGCTGGACACGCTGCCCGGGGTCGGGCCGGTGACGGCGCAGAAGATCGTGGACTGGCGCGAGCAGCACGGACGGTTCAGCGCGGCCGACGAGCTGCAGGAGGTCGACGGGATCGGGCCCAAGACGTACGCCCGGCTCGCGCCCCATGTACGCGTGTGAGGTCGCGCGACCTCCGGATGGTCGGGGTGGCGCTCGCCGCCTGGGCCGGGGCGTGGCTCGGGACGGCGGGCGCGGGGCCCAGCTGGGGCGCGGCGGTGCTCGTGGCCCTCGGCGCCGCGCTGCTGGCCTGGCGCCGGGGCTCCGCGGTGCTGGTCGCCGTCGCCTGCGTCCTGCTCGTGGCGGCGACCTCCGGCGGCCTGCGGGCGGAGGCGCTGGCGGCCGGGCCCGTCGCGACGCTGGCGGGCGAGCGGGCCGTGGCGGAGCTCGTCGTCGAGGTCCGGGGCGACGCCCGCGTCCACCCGGCCTCGGGCGTGCGGCCGGCGTACGCGAGCCTCGACGCCCTCGCCGTCGAGGTCGACGGGCGCGGCCGGGCCTGGCGTACCCGGACGCCGGTGCTGCTGGTGGTGACCGGGGACGCGGTCGGGGTGTGGAGCCACTGGCCCGTGGGCAGCCGGGTGCGGGTCGACGGGCGGCTCGAGGCGGCCGGCGGCGGCGACGCCTTCGCGGCGGTCGTGCGCGTACGGACGGCCGGAACGCTGGTCCGGCCCCCGTCGGCGTCGCTCCGGCTGGTCGAACGGGTCCGGGCCGGGCTGCGCGCGTCCGTGGCGCACCGTCGTCCGGAGCCCCGCGCGCTCGTGCCGGCGCTCGTCCTCGGCGACACGTCGGCGCTGACCCCCGAGGTGGTCGAGGACTTCCGGACCACCGGCCTGTCGCACCTCACGGCCGTCTCGGGGGCCAACCTGACCCTGCTGCTGGCCTTCTGCCTCGTGCTCGCGCGCTGGGTCGGCGTCCGCGGCCGGGCGCTGCGGGTCGTCGGCCTGGCCACGGTCGTGGTGTTCGTGGCGCTGTGCCGCACGGAGCCGAGCGTGCTGCGGGCGGCCGCGATGGGGCTGGTGGCGCTCGCGGCGCTCGGGGCGGGCGGGCGGCAGGCCGGGATGCGGCACCTGTCGGTCGCGGCGACCGGGCTGCTGCTGCTCGACCCCTTCCTGGCCCGCTCCGTGGGGTTCGTCCTGTCGGTGCTCGCGAGCGGCGGGATCGTCTGGTGGGCGCGGCCGTGGACGCTGCTGCTGCAGCGGTGGCTCCCGCGGGTCGTCGCAGAGTCGGTCGCCGTGCCGCTCGCCGCGCACCTGGCGACCCTGCCGGTCGTCGCGGCGATCTCCGGCCGGGTGAGCGTGTCCGGGCTGCTGACCAACGCCGTCGCGGGACCGTTCGTCGGGCCGGCCACCGTGCTCGGGTTCGCGGCGGCGGCCGCCTCGCTGCTCAGCGGGCACCTCGCCGCGCTGCTCGGGTTCGGTGCGGCGTGGTCGGCCCAGCCGATCCTGTGGGTCGCGCACGCCGGGGCCGCGCTGCCGGGTTCGTCGCGACCGTGGCCCGCGACGCCGTTCGCCCTGGTCTGGCTCGGTGGAGCGTGCCTGGCGGCGGCGTTCCTGCTGCCCCTCGTCCTCGTCCGGCGCTGGCTCACCCTCGCCCTGGCGGTCGCCATGGTCCTGGCGCTGGTCGGGGCGCCGCGCCGTCCCGGCTGGCCGCCGTCGGGCTGGGTGGTGGTCGCGTGCGACGTCGGGCAGGGCGACGGGCTGGTGCTGCGGGCGGGGCCGCACGACGCGGTGGTGGTCGACACCGGGCCGGAGGAGGGGCCGATGCGGCGGTGCCTGGCCGAGCTCGGGGTGCGCCGGGTGCCGCTGCTGGTGCTGACGCACTTCCACGACGACCACGTCGGCGGGCTCGGCGCGGTGCTGGGGGCGCGGCCGGTCGGGCAGGTCTGGGTCTGCCCGCTGCCGTACCCGACGTCGGGCGTCGAGCGGGTGCGGGCCGCGGCGGCGGCCCAGGGCGTCCCGGTCCTGACGCCGGCGGTGGGGGCGACGGGGTCGGTGGGTGCGGTGGGGTGGGAGGTGCTGGGGCCGCGGGCCGGGCCGGCGGCGGAGGTGGCGGGCGAGGACGAGTCGGGCCGGGAGAACGACGCCAGCCTGGTGCTCATGGTGACGGTGTCGGGGTTGCGGGTGCTGCTGACCGGCGACGTCGAGCCGGCCGGGCAGGAGGCGATCGTGGCGGCGGGTGCCGACCTGCACGCCGACGTCCTGAAGGTGCCCCACCACGGGTCGTCGCGGCAGGACCAGGCGTTCCTCGCCGCGACGCACGCCCGGCTGGCGGTGGCCAGCGCCGGGGTGGACAACGACTACGGCCACCCGGCGCCCGGGACGGTGGCGCGCCTGCGCGCGCTCGGCATGCAGGTGCTGGCGACCAACGAGCACGGCGGCGTGGCGATCGAGGAGCGCAGCGGTCGGCTGACCGTGGCGACCGAGCGGTGATGCCCGCCGAGAGGCGGGCGGGGTCAGCGGGGTGCGGTGAGCCCGGTGACCGGGTCGAGGCGCAGCCGACGGCTGCCGCAGGTCAGGACGACGACGTCGCCGGGGTCGCCCGCGACGGTCGCGGTCGAGGCGGGATCGCGCTGCCCGCCGGCGAAGCGGGCGCGGACCTCGCGCTTCTCGGCGCAGACGAAGCGCCACAGCGCCGGACCGCCCTTCAGCGACACCGCCACGACCTGGTCGGCGGTCCGGTCGTAACGGTTCGACCCGGCGAGCACCACGACGTCGCCGTAGCGGGCGCCGACGAGCGGGCGGGGCTCCCCGGCCGGACCCGTCGCGGGGCGGGTCAGGAGCCCGCCGTCGTCGGGATCCTCGGGTGCGCCGACGACGGGCCCGCGCAGGGCGACGGGGGAGACGGAGACCCCGGCGGGGGAGGTGCCGGTCTGGCGGAAGCCGGCGTACGCGGTGACCTTCGTGCAGCCGGACCCGCTGACCGCGATGGTCTGGGTCGGGGTGTCCGCGGGGGTGTCGGGGCCGGGCGGGTAGACCCAGGTCGCGCAGGTGAAGTGCAGCTCCGCCGCCGGGCTGCCGTAGCGCAGCTCGGTGACCCGGCGGTCGGCCGCGCTCTGGGCCGTCCACCACAGCTCGAGCAGGGCGACCAGGGCCACGGCGAGGGCGGCGTACCAGCGCCAGGACCGCCGGCCGCCCGGCCGGGGCCAGCACTGGTGGCCGAGCCAGGCGGCGAGGCCCAGCAGGGCCCCGAAGAGGTAGAGCCGGACCGAGGCCGAGGTGAGCAGCGCGCTGAAGCGGAGGGCGACGGAGTTGCCGGCGAGGACGGCGGCCTCGGCCCGGAGGCCGGGGGCGAGCAGCCACCGGCCGAGGGCCAGCGGTCCGGGCAGCAGCACGACCCAGGCGGCGACGAGCAGCGCGCCGGTGCGGGGCGTCACCGGCGCACGGGGGGCGAGTCCGGCGAGCACGGCGTGGGTGGCCGCCCACAGGGTCGAGGCGAGCCAGACGAGCAGGACGATGACGGCCAGGGCGCCGGCGGTGAGCCCGCCCGCGGCCTCCTCGACCAGGACGACCAGGGCGACCAGGGTGCCGACGGCGGCGGGCAGGACGAGCCAGGCCCGTCCGAGCCGCTGGCCGCGGCGGACCAGCACGCTCGAGGCGGCGCTGCAGACCAGCAGCAGGCCGATCTCGACGGGGTGGCGCAGCAGGGAGAGCCCGCCCAGCTGGGCCAGCCACCAGGTGCGGGCGGGCAGCACGCTGGTCTCGGGCAGCCCGCCGGCGACCATGAACAGCCACTGCACGGCCAGCAGCAGCGCGAGCGGGAGGGTGGCGGCGTGCCGGACGGTCCGCCGCAGCAGCCCGAGCTCGCGCCCGGGCCAGGGGGAGCCGAGCTCGGGCTCCACCTCGTGGGTGGCGACGTAGCCGTGGGCGAGCGTCATCGCGGCACGGGTCCCGGGTCGGGGGCAGCACCCGGTGCCGGGGGCACGAGCACGGGCAGGCCGCGGCCCTCCGTGGGCCAGTCCACGTCGAGCACCTCCAGCTCCGTGCGCTCGACCAGCCCGCCCAGGAACGTCGGCGGCAGCGCCCCGTCCAGCACCACGGCGAGGCTGAGCCCGGTCAGCTCGGCCAGCGTCCGACGTCGGACGGCCTCCGTGGTGCGGTCCGAGACCGCGCTTGCGAGCCGGTCGAGGACGGCCTCGCCCACGCCGTCGAGCCGCCCGGGTCGGTGCGGGACCGCCCCGGCGGCGGAGCCTCCGTCCTCGCTCCCGTCCTCCGGGTCGGCGACGTCCGGCAGGGCGCCGTCGGTGAGCTCGCGCAGGCCGGAGGGGGAGGACCCGAGCGTCACGCGCAGGCGCAGCTCGACCTGGTGCACCTGCCGGTCGTCGAGGGTCTCGAAGGGTCCCACGCGCAGCCAGACGTCGACCGGGTCGTGGCTGACGACCACGTACGTGGACCCGTGCCGCCCGAGGAGGGCGGGCAGGACCAGGCTGCCGGCGGGGAGCACCTGCAGGTCGCCGCCGGGCGGCAGCAGCAGCACGGACGTGCGCTCGGCGACGTAGCCGACGCTGCTCACGGTGCGGCTGCGGCTGACCAGCCGGGTGGGGCGGGGGACCGGCTTCGCGGCGACGGCGGCCCGGCGCCGCATCACGTGCAGCAGCAGGGCCTCGACCACCGGCGCGACCACGACGAACCCCCTCGCCGAGACGGACCCGACCTGGACGCAGGTTATCGACCCGAGCGCGCCCGGGGCCCGGGACGCACCGGCGGGAGGACCGTGGAGCCGACAGGCGGCGAGGCCCGGGTGGTGTCGGAGGGGCCTGGCATGCTGACGCCGTGGCCGCAGCGACCAGGACGCGTTCCGTCCCGTCCCCGTTCGGGCGGACGACCCTCGTCAGCGGCCCGGAGGGGCTGCTCGCCGACCGGGCCGTGGCGGACCTGCTGTCCCGCGCGACCAAGGAGTCGCCCGAGGTCGAGATCAGCCGGACGGAGGCCGTGGTCCTCGACGCGGGCCGGCTGACCGAGCTGAGCGGGTCCTCGCTCTTCGCCACCCGCAAGGCCGTCGTCGTCACCGACCTGGCCAACCTGCCGCCCGAGGTCGCACCCGCCCTGCTCGAGGTCGCCGGGAGCCGGCTGCCCGACGTCGCCCTCGTGCTCGTGCACGGCGGCGGGCAGAAGGGCAAGGCCGTCCTCGACAAGCTCAAGGCGCTCGACGTCACCGTGGTCGACTGCCCGCCGGTGAAGACCTGGGAGCTACCGCAGTTCGTGGCGGCGGAGGTCCGGCGCGCGGGCGGCACGGTCGAGGCCGGCGCCGCGCAGGCGCTCGTCGACGCGGTCGGCAACGACCTGCGGGCGCTCGCGGCCGGGGCGGCCCAGCTGGTGTCCGACACCGAGGGCCACGTCGAGACCGAGGACGTGCGCCGCTACTTCGGCGGGCGGGCCGACGTGACGAGCTTCGCTGTGGCCGACGCCGTCCTCTCCGGGCGTACGGGCGCGGCGATGGAGCAGCTGCGCTGGGCCCTCACGACCGGCGTCGCCCCCGTGCTGGTGACGAGCGCGCTCGCCTCCGGCGTCCGCGGCCTCGGCAAGCTGGTCGGGGCGGCCCCGGGCCAGCGCGACGTCGACCTCGCCCGCGAGGTGGGCGTGCCGCCCTGGAAGCTCAAGTCGATGAGGTCCCAGGCCCGGGGCTGGGACGCCCGTGGTCTGGCCACCGCGCTCAAGGCCGTCGCCGTCGCCGACGCCGACGTCAAGGGCGCCGCGGAGGACGCGTCCTTCTCCCTGGAACGGGCCGTCCTCGCCGTGGCGGCGGCCCGCCGCTCCTGAGCCTGACCGCAGCGTCGCTCCCGCCGTGGAACGCACGACGTCCCGGCCACCGTGCGGTGACCGGGACGTCGAGAGACGTGCGGGTGGTGCTCAGACGATGCTGGCGGCCTTGCTGGCGATGGCCGACTTGCGGTTCGCCGCCTGGTTGGCGTGGATCACGCCGCGCGACGCCGCCTTGTCGAGCGCACGGCCCGCGGCGCGAGCGGCGAGAGTCGCCTTCTCGGCGTCGCCGGACTCCGCGGCCTCGCGGAACTTGCGCACCTGGGTACGCAGCGCCGACTTGACGGCCTTGTTGCGCTGACGCGACTTCTCGTTCGTCTTGATGCGCTTGATCTGGGACTTGATGTTGGCCACGGGGTATTTGATCCTTGCGAGGCTGGCGAGAATGAACAGGAACTGGGGCGCCTGTTCCCAGGCACGATCTGTCAGACTACCAGCGCCCGGCACCACCCCTCAACTCGGCGGCGTCGGCCCCCGGGTCCGGGCCTCCTACCCGGCGCCGGTCACCGGGCCGCCACCCCGCTCCCCACCGGCTTTCGCGGGCGGGAGGTGCTGGGGCCGCATGGAATGATGGCTCGTTGTGATCCCTGCCCCGACTCCCGGCCGCACCGATCCCGCGCTCATCCGGAACTTCTGCATCATCGCCCACATCGACCACGGCAAGTCGACGCTGGCGGACCGGATGCTCGGGCTGACGGGCGTGGTGGACGCGCGCTCGGCCCGCGCGCAGTACCTCGACCGGATGGACATCGAGCGCGAGCGCGGCATCACCATCAAGTCCCAGGCGGTCCGGCTGCCCTGGCGCGACTCGCACGGGTCCGACACGGACCCCACCTACATCCTGAACATGATCGACACCCCTGGGCACGTCGACTTCACGTACGAGGTCTCCCGGTCGCTTGCCGCCTGCGAGGGGGCCGTGCTGCTCGTCGACGCCGCGCAGGGCATCGAGGCGCAGACGCTGGCGAACCTCTACCTGGCCCTCGAGGCCGACCTCCACATCATCCCGGTGCTCAACAAGATCGACCTGCCGAGCGCGCAGCCGGACAAGTACGCCGCGGAGCTGGCCGGGATCATCGGGTGCGACCCGGGCGACGTCCTGCGGGTGTCGGCCAAGACGGGCATGGGCGTCGACGCCCTGCTCGACGCGATCGTCGCGCAGGTCCCGCACCCCGTGGGCGACCCGACGGCCCCGGCGCGGGCGCTGATCTTCGACTCCGTCTACGACACCTACCGCGGCGTCGTGACGTACGTCCGCGTCGTCGACGGCGAGCTCCAGCACCGCGAGCAGGTGCAGATGATGTCGACCCGCTCCACCCACGAGGCCCTCGAGGTCGGCGTCATCTCGCCCGACCCGGTGAAGTCGCGGTCGCTCGGCGTGGGCGAGGTGGGCTACCTCATCACCGGGGTCAAGGACGTCCGCCAGTCGCGCGTCGGTGACACGGTCACGACGCTGGCGCGGCCGGCGACCCAGGACCTCGGCGGCTACAAGACGCCGAACCCGATGGTCTACGCCGGGCTCTACCCGATCGACGGCGCCGACTACCCCGAGCTCCGCGAGGCCCTCGACAAGTTGCAGCTCAACGACGCCGCGCTGGTCTACGAGCCGGAGACCTCCGGCGCGCTCGGGTTCGGCTTCCGGATCGGCTTCCTCGGCCTGCTCCACATGGAGATCGTCCGCGAGCGGCTGGAGCGCGAGTTCAACCTGGACCTCATCTCCACCGCCCCGAGCGTGGTCTAC
Organism: Microlunatus spumicola; assembly: GCF_039536445.1. NCBI lineage: Bacteria > Bacillati > Actinomycetota > Actinomycetes > Propionibacteriales > Propionibacteriaceae > Microlunatus > Microlunatus spumicola. Next base: position 37,566 of record NZ_BAAAYR010000007.1, read on the forward strand.
CGCGTGGTCATGGAGGACGGTTCCGAGGTCACCGTGACCAACCCGTCGGAGTACCCGACGGGCGGCAAGATCGCCGAGGTCTACGAGCCCGTGGTCAAGGCGGCGATCCTCACCCCGGTCGACTACATCGGCACGATCCTCGAGCTCTGCCAGGCCCGTCGCGGCGTGCAGCACGGCATGGAGTACCTCTCGGCCGACCGGGTCGAGATCCGCTACACCCTGCCGCTGGCCGAGATCATCTTCGACTTCTTCGACGCGCTGAAGTCGCGGACCAAGGGCTACGCGAGCCTCGACTACGAGCCGAACGGCGAGCAGGAGTCCGACCTGGTCAAGGTCGACGTGCTGCTGCAGGGCGAGCCGGTCGACGCCTTCTCCGCCATCGTGCACAAGGACAAGGCGTACTCGTACGGGCTGATGATGGCCGGCAAGCTCAAGGAGCTCATCCCGCGCCAGCAGTTCGAGGTGCCGATCCAGGCCGCCATCGGCGCCCGGGTGATCGCGCGCGAGACGATCAGCGCCATCCGTAAGGACGTCCTCGCCAAGTGCTACGGCGGCGACATCACCCGCAAGCGCAAGCTGCTGGAGAAGCAGAAGGAGGGCAAGAAGCGGATGAAGATGGTCGGCCGCGTCGAGGTCCCCCAGGAGGCGTTCGTCGCCGCGCTCTCCACCACGGAGCCGGCCAAGAAGTGACCCGGGGCCGGCGGTGACGTCGTCGGGCGGCGCCGAGGTCGAGGCCCGGCGCGCCCGGGTCGCGGCGCTGCTCGCGCGCCCGTCCAGCCGGGGCACGTTCCGCTTCGTCGTGTCCGTCGGCGTCGGGCTGGTCGTGGGCGTCGTCGTGGCGCTCACGACGGCTCTCCGCTACGGGGTGCTCAGCGGCCTGATGGCCGTCGCCGCCGCGTACGTCGTCTGGACCTACCTCGCCGTCCGCCGCTTCAAGGGGCAGGGGACGTACGCCCACGCGGGCCGCGAGGACCCGAACATCCTCGTCCGCGACGTCGGCATCACGATGGTGATCGTCGGCAACCTGGGCGCGGTCGTCGCGCTGCTCGTGCTCGACCAGGGGCGCAGCCAGGGCAACGACGTGGACGCCGCCTTCGCGGTCGGCAGCGTGCTGCTCTCGTGGTTCCTGCTGCACACGCTCTACGCGCCGCACTACGCACGGCTCTTCTACGGCCGGCCCGACGAGGGCGTGCCCCCCCTGGTGCTGCACGAGCCCCTCACGGGCGAGGAGGTCACCGTCGCCGGCGGCATCGACTTCAACGTCGACGGCTACTGGCCCATGTACGCCGACTTCACCTACTTCGCGTTCAACCTGGGCATGACCTTCCAGGTCTCCGACACCGCCGTGAAGAGCCCGGCGATCCGCCGGCTCGTGCTCGGCCACTCCCTGCTGTCCTACTTCTTCGCCACCGCCATCACGGCCACCGTGATCAACCTGGTGATCGGCCTGGTCGGCTGACCCTGCTTTGCTCCGAAAGTGGTCGGTCCGAGGCCCGGACCGGGCCGGGAACAGCTCCGGAGCGACCACTTCCGGGGGAGAGGGTGCTGCTTTCTAGTCGATGCCGGAACGTTCCACGCCCTGCACGAGCTGGCGCTGGAGGACGACGAACACGATCAGCACCGGCAGGATCGCGACGGCGGAGCCCATGAAGACCTGGGCCGTGTCCACCCGCTGCGAGGACGTGTACGCGCTGAGCGCGACCTGGACCGTCCGGTAGGCGGGGTCCTGGCCGATGAGCAGCGGCCAGAGGAACGCGTTCCAGGCGTTGAGGAACGTGATCGTGCCGACGGCGGCGCAGATGCCCCAGGCGTTGGGCAGGACGATCCTCGTGAACGTCCGCCAGCGGCCCGCGCCGTCGATGGCCGCGGCCTCCTCGAGCTCGACCGGGAAGCCGGAGAAGAACTGGCGGAACAGGAACGTCGCGAACGCCGAGAACAGCACCGGCACGACGAGCCCCCGCAGGCTGGAGATCCAGCCGAGGCTGGAGACCATGACGAAGGTCGGCACGAACGTGACCGTGGTCGGGACCATCAGCGTCAGCACCGTCATGCCGAGCACGAGGCGGCTCGCCCGCGACGGGATCCGGGCCAGGCCGTAGCCGGCCATCGCCGAGATCGCGACGGTGAGGACGGTCTGCAGGACCGAGACGACCGCGGAGTTGGCGAGGCTCCGGGCGAACTGCACGTTCTCGTCCGCGAACAGCCGCCGCAGGTTCTCCAGCGACGGGTGGGCCGGCCACCACACCCAGGACGCCGACACCAGCTCGGACGGCGAGGCCAGGGCGTTGCGCACGACGACGTAGAACGGCAGCAGGAACACGAGCGCCAGCACGGCGAGCAGCCCGTGCGTCGCGACCTCGGGGCCCCGCCGGCGTACGCCCCGCGGTCCGGTCGTCGGGCGGCTCACGGCTCGCGACGTTCCCGCAGCAGCCGGAGCTGACCGAGCCCGAGCAGCGCGACCACGATCGTCAGGATCACCGTGCCCGCGCTGCCGACCCCGAGGTCCTGCGTGCCCTGCCCGAGCGAGACCAGGTAGAGGTAGACCAGCGGGGGACGGGCGTACGGCGGGTAGCTCCCGACCGAGACGAGGGTGTTGTAGAACTCGTCGAACGCCTGGAAGGCGCCGATGGTCAGCAGCAGCAGCACGGCCACCGAGGTGGCCCGCAGCTGCGGGAGCGTGATCCAGCGGACCGTGCGCCAGCCGGTCGCCCCGTCCAGCGCGGCGGCCTCGTACGTGTCGGTCGGGATCCGCTGCAGGCCCGCGAGGAACAGCACCATGTAGAAGCCGGCCTGCAGCCACAGCCGGAGCGTGACAAGCACGACCCAGTAGAGGTAGTGCTCGCCGCTGAGCCAGGCGACGGGGTCGAGGCCGACGGCGCGGAGGGCGGAGTTCACCAGCCCGAAGCGGGCGCCGTTGAAGATCGACAGCCGCCAGACCAGGGCGGCGACGACGTACGAGCAGGCGGTGGGCAGGAAGAAGGCCGACCGAAAGAAGGCCTGCGCGTACCGAGCCCGGGCCACCAGCAGCGCCAGGGCGAGCGCGAGGGCGAAGGTCGTCGGGACGATCAGCACCGCGAACACCACGAACGTGCCAATGCTGACCAGGAACGAGCGGTTCGTCAGGAGGTAGGCGTAGTTGCCGAGCCCCACGAACGTCGTCGGCGTGACCGTGTTCCGGGCGTCGAAGAAGGACAGGTAGACGCTCCACAGCACCGGCACGTAGACGAAGACCACGAGGCCCGCGACGAACGGGCCGCAGAAGACCCAGAACCAGGCGAGGTCGGAACGCCGCCGGGCCCCGGGCCGGGTCCGCGGGACGACCGGGGCGACGGGCCCGCCGGTGCCGCTCGTGTCGTCCGTACCGTCGCGGACCGGCGCTGCGGTGCTCACGCCGGGCTCACCCCCGTGCGCGGGCGATCTCGGTCCTGGCCGTCGCCGCGACCTGGCCGATCTCGGTCTTCGGGTCGGCGTTCTTGGTGATCACCCGGGTGAGGGCCGCGCTCAGGGCGTTCGAGGTCGCGGGCGTCCAGAGCTTGCTCGGCGCGTGCCCGAGCTCGTCCACGAACCTGGCGGCCTCGGCCCCCGCCCCCGTGGCGATCTTGGTCGCCTGCGGGACCAGGGCCGGCTTGGCCGGGATGTGCACGCCGTAGGAGTTGGAGAAGTCGACCTGGTCGGCCTCCTGGTCGACCCAGAGCCAGCGCACGAAGGCCTTGGCCGCCTCCGGGTCCTTGCCCTTGGCGGCGACGATCGAGCCGTACGAGCCGAAGGGCACGGCGGGCCGGCCGCTCGCGCCGACCGACGGGAACGGCAGCACGCCGAAGTCGTCGCCGAGGGCCTTCTGGACGTCGGGCAGCGTCCACAGCCCGGTCCACTGCATCGCCGTCTCGCCGTTGGTCAGCGGCCCGGCGTCGAACCAGTCGGCCGACGCGCTGCGCACGAGCCCGCCGGACGTGGCGAGGTCGCGGTAGGCGGCGAAGGCCGCCCAGCCCTCGGCGTCGTCGAAGCCGATGCCGGTGCTGTCGGCGTTCAGCTGCTCGTGGCCGGAGGACCACACCAGCATCTGGGCCAGCGTGCCCACGCCACCGTCGTTGCCGGCGAAGAAGCCGCCCATGTCCTTGGTCGTGACCGCCTTGGCCGCCGCGGTGAGCTCGGCCAGGGTCGTCGGCGGGGCGGCGCCCGCCTTCTCCAGCACGGACTTGCGGTAGAAGAGCATCTGCATGTCGACGGTCTGCGGGATCGCGTAGACCTTGCCCTCCCAGGTCATCGCGTCGAGCACGGGCTTGGAGAACTGGCTCGCCGCGTCGCCGAGGGTGTCGGTCAGGTCGACGACCTGGCCGGCCCGGATCATGTCGAGCGTCGGGCCGTTGCCGTACTCGAAGACGTCGGGCACGTCCGCGGTGAGTAGCGAGGCCGATGCGAGCTTGTCGTAGTCACCCGGGTTCCACCGGACGGTGACGCTGGCCTGCTCGTACGCCGCCGCGTAGCGCTTGACCGCCGCCTCGACGCCGTCCTCGCCGTACTCGTGGTACCACTGCGACAGCGCCGGCCTCGGGCCCGTGGAGCCGCTCGCGGGGGCCGAGGCCTCGGGCGCGCGTCCGGTGTTGCTGCCGCACCCGGCCAGGCCGACGGCGAGGGCCGAGGCGCCCAGCCCGGACAGGAAGCGGCGACGGGGCAGTGCGGGGGGAATACCCATGCGCGGGACTCTAGTTGTGAGCGCAGACACCGGAGCGGGGCACCGCCCGGGCCGGACGACGAGACGGAGAACGCCATGCGAGCCCTCACCTACACCGAGCACGGCGGCCCCGAGGTCCTGCACGTGGCGGCCGTCCCGGAGCCCCACGCCGGGCCCGGGCAGGTGCGCGTCCGGGTCGCCGCGGCCGGCGTGAACCCGATCGACTGGAAGCTGCTCGGCGGGTTCATGGGAGGCAGCGAGACGCCCGAGGCGCCCGTCGTCCCGGGCTTCGACGCCGCCGGCGTGGTCGACGAGGTGGGCGAGGGCGTGACCGGGGTGTCCGTCGGCGACGACGTCTTCGGCCTCGGCACCGGCACCCAGGCGGAGCTCGCCGTCCTCACGGCGTGGGCGCCGAAGCCCGCCTCGCTCGACTGGAGCGTCGCGGCGGCGGCGCCGAGCGCGCTGGAGGTCAGCGAGCGCGTCCTGCGCCTCGTCGGGGTGGAGCCCGGACAGACCCTCTTCGTCGCGGGCGGTGCGGGCGGCGTGGGCGCGGTCCTCGTCCAGACCGCGGTCGCGCGCGGCATCACCGTCGTCGCCTCCGCCGGCGCCGACAACCAGGGCTACCTCCGCGAGATCGGTGCGGTGCCGGTGACCTACGGCGACGGCCTGGTCGAGGCGGTGCGGGCGGCGGCCCCGGGCGGGGTCGACGCCGTCGCCGACGTGGCGGGCAGGACGGCCGCGGCCGAGCTGTTCGCGCTCGCGCCCAGCCACGACAAGGTCATCTCCATCGCCAACTTCGACCTGGCCGCCGAGGGCGCGCTGGTGACGGGCGGCGGCCCAGGGGAGTCGCGCCCGGTCGAGGCGCTCGGCGAGGGTGCGGAGCTGCTGCGGGAGAGCAGGATCGTGATCAAGGTCCAGACCTTCCCGCTCGACCGGGCGGCGGAGGCCTACGCGACCAGCCTGTCCGGCCACGTGCGGGGCAAGCTCGTGCTGCTGCCCTGAGCCGCGTCCGGGGTCACGGGCTGGGGCCGGGCGACTAACCTCGCCCGGTGCCGTCCGCGTTGCCCGAGGGGGATCCCGCTCCCGACGACGGCCGGCTGCCGGACGAGGTCGTGGCCCAGGTGGGCCGGCGACCCTTCGGGATCTATCTCCACGTGCCGTTCTGCACGACCCGCTGCGGATACTGCGACTTCAACACCTACACCGCGACCGAGCTCGGGCCCGACCCCGGTGCGAGCCGGCTCGGCTACGTCGACCGCGCGATCACCGAGCTGGACCTCGCCGTCGCCACGCTCGGCGCCGACGTGCCGAGCGTCTCCACCGTCTTCGTCGGGGGCGGGACGCCGACGCTGCTCCCGCCCGCGGACCTGGCCCGGTTCCTCGCGGCCGTCGACGACCGCTTCGGCCTCGCGCCCGACGCGGAGGTCACGACCGAGTCCAACCCGGACTCGATCGACGCGGCGGGGCTGGCGACGCTGCGCGAGGCGGGCTTCACCCGCGTCTCCTTCGGCATGCAGTCCGCCGTCCCGCACGTCCTCGCCACGCTCGACCGCGCGCACACGCCCGGCCGGGCGCAGCAGGCCGTCGCCGACGCGTGGGCCGCCGGCTTCGACCACGTGAGCCTGGACCTGATCTACGGCACGCCGGGGGAGTCCGCCCCGGACTGGGCGACCAGCGTCGAGGCGGCCCTCGCGGCCGGGCCCGACCACGTCAGCGCGTACGCCCTCATCGTCGAGGAGGGCACCCGCCTCGCCGCCCGGGTCCGCCGCGGTGAGCTGCCGATGCCCGACGACGACACCCTGGCCGACGACTACGTGGCCGCGGACGCGCGGTTCGTCGAGGCCGGCCTGGGGGCGTACGAGGTCAGCAACTGGTCCCGCGACGACGCCGCCCGCTGCCGCCACAACCTCGGCTACTGGCGCGGCGACGACTGGTGGGGCATCGGCCCCGGCGCCCACAGCCACGTCGCCGGCCTGCGCTGGTGGAACGTCAAGCACCCCGCCCCGTACGCCGCCCGGCTCGCCGCGGGCCGGTCGCCGGCGGCGGGCCGCGAGCTGCTGGACCCCGAGCAGCGCCGGGTCGAGCGCGTGCTGCTCGAGGTCCGCCTCGCCGAGGGCCTGCCCGTCGACGTGCTCACCGCCACCGAGCGGCGACGCCTGCCCGACCTGGCCGTGCGGGGCCTGATAGCGCCGGAGCACGCCGGGCCCGAGGGCCGCGTCGTCCTCACGTCCGCCGGCCGCCTCCTCGCCGACGGCGTGGTCCGCGACCTGCTCGACTGACGGAGAACGCCCTGAGCCTGTCGAAGGGCGCGAAGAACGCCCCCTGAGCCTGTCGAAGGGCCCCGCAGGGGTTGGCGTTCTGCCTTGGTGAAACGGGAGAGCCGACCTCTTCGAGGCCCTTGCAGGCTCAGGGGGCGTTCCGGCCCTTCGACAGGCTCAGGGGGCGTCGGCGCTCAGCTGCGGAAGTAGACCCCGCTCTCGAGGTCCTCGAGCAGGGTCGGGCCGGTCGGGGTCCAGCCCAGGAGCTCACGCGTGAGGGTGCTGGAGGCCGAGAGGTCCATGCCGAAGAAGGCGCCGAGGAAGCCGAAGTGCTCCACCGCGTCCTCGGGGGCGACGTCGACGACGGGAAGGTCGAGCCCGTGCCCGATCGCCTCGGCGATCGCGCGGCTGGGCAAGCTGCTCTCGGCCACGACGTGCAGCAGGGTGCCCGCGGGCGCCTGCTCGAGGCCGAGGCGGACGAGGCGGGCGGCGTCGGAGCGGTGCACGGCGGACCAGCCGGTGGTGCCGTCGCCGACGTAGCCGGAGCGGCCCTGCGCGCGGGCCGCGGCCACCAGGATGGCGACGAAGCCGTGGTCGCCGTCGCCGTGGACGGTCGGGGCGAAGCGCAGGCTGATCGAGCGGACGCCCTTCTCGACGTAGTCGAGGGCCAGGTTCTCCGCACCACCACGCGGGGCGTCCGGGCCCACGAACGGGGAGCGGTCGCGCTCGGTGACGGGGCGTCCGGGGGTGAGGCCGGCGACGCCCGCGGCCACGAGGAACGGGCGGTCCGAGGCGGCGAGCACGTCGCCGATGGTCTGCACCGCGGTGCGCTCGGCGCGGTTCGTGGCGGCCTGGTCGGACCAGTCGTGCTTGTTGGCCAGGTGGACCACGGCGTCGGCACCGTCCGAGCCCTTGCGCAGGCTGTCGAGGTCGTCGAGGTCGCCGCGCAGGACGGTCGCTCCCTTGGCTTCCAGGCGGGCCGCGGCCGCGTCGGACCGGGCGAGGCCGACGACCTCGTGGCCCGCGCCGAGCAGCTCGTCGACGCTGGCCGAACCGATCCAGCCGGACGCGCCGGTGACGAATACACGCATCTCTGTGCTCCTTCGTGGGCGGGCCGAAGGGGCGCCACCCGATGATGTCAGTCACTGATGTCGGTGACTGTCGTCAGCGTACGCGCACGTTCAGCGACTGTCATCACTCTGACGTCGGTCGCTGTCATCACTAGACTGCGGACATGGTCCGTTGGGAGCCCGGCGCTCAGGAACGGCTCGCGGCCGCCGCGCTGGAGCTCTACGCGAGCCGGGGCTTCGAGCAGACGACGGCCGCCGACGTCGCCCAGTCCGTCGGGCTGACCGAGCGGACCTTCTTCCGCTACTTCGCCGACAAGCGCGAGGTGCTGTTCGCCGGGCAGGACCACTTCCAGCAGCTCTTCGTCGCGAACGTCGCGGCCGCACCGCCCGAGGCGTCCGCGATGGAGGCCGTGTCCTTCGCGCTCGACGCCGCGGCGGTCTTCTTCCCCGACGAGCGCCGGCCCCACTCGCGGCTGCGGCAGTCGATCATCGACGCCAACCCGGGGCTGCACGAGCGTGAGCTGCTCAAGCTGGCCAGGCTCACGGAGGGCATGGCCGCGGCGCTGCGCGACCGTGGCGTCCCCGAGCCGCAGGCGACGCTCGCGGCCCACACCGGGGTCACCGTCTTCGGCGTCGCCTTCCGCCTCTGGGTCGGCGAGCACGAGGAACGTCCGCTGGGCGCGATCGAGGCCGACGTGCTGCGCGACCTGCAGGCGCTCTCGCCCAGCGTGCGCTGACCGGAGCGGCGCGGTCCCGGGGACTACCGTCACCTCCGTGCCTGCCGCCGAGCATCCCTCCGTCACCGCCGGACTGACGCAGACCGACCCCGGGACCTCCGAGGACCTGGTCGCGCTCACCCCGGCGTCGTCGCGCCCGGACGACGAGGGCAAGGGGGGCGGCGAGAGCCTCTTCACCGTCATCCTCGCCTTCGCCGCGAACCTGCTGATCGCCATCGCGAAGTCCGTCGCGGCGATCATGACCGGCTCGGCGTCGATGGTGGCCGAGGCCGCGCACTCGTGGGCGGACACCGGGAACGAGATCTTCCTGCTCATCGCGCAGAAGCGTTCGGCGCGCGGCCGCGACGAACGACACCCGCTGGGCTACGGCCGCGAGGCGTTCGTCTGGTCGATGTTCGCAGCGTTCGGGCTGTTCACGGCCGGGGCCGTCGTCTCGATCAGCCACGGCATCAGCGAGCTGCGCAACCCCGAGCCCGGCTCGGACTTCCTCGTCGCCTACATCGTGCTCGCCATCTCGTTCGTCCTCGAGGGCACGAGCTTCCTGCAGGCGTTCCGGCAGTCGCGCAAGGACGCCCGGGCGTACGGGCGGGGGACGCTGAAGTTCGTGCTGAACACGTCGAACACGACGCTCCGCGCGGTGTTCTTCGAGGACTCGGCGGCGCTGGTCGGCATCCTCATCGCGGCGACCGGCATCGTGCTGCACGAGGTGACCGGTTCGCCGATCCCCGACGCGATCGGCTCCATCGGCGTCGGCGTCCTGCTCGGCGTCGTGGCGGTCATCCTCATCGACCGGAATCGCCGGTTCCTGGTCGGTGAGGCCGTGCCGGACGACGCCCGCGCGCTGGTCCTGGGCTTCCTGCTCGACCAGCCCGAGGTCGAGCGGGTCACCTACCTGCACCTCGAGTTCGTCGGGCCGTCGCGCTACTACCTCGTCGCCGCGGTCGACATCGTCGGTGAGGCGAAGGAGACGACGGTCGCGCACCGGCTGCGTGAGGTCGAGCGCGAGCTGGAGGCCGAGGACGTCATCGAGGAGGCCGTGATCACGCTCAGCACGCCCGAGGAGGCGTCGATCACCCGCTGAGGCGATCCGGACGTCTGCCGGTCGTCGCCGATCCCCTCGGCACACCCTGCTCTCGTAGGCACACCCTGCTCGCACCGGCACACCGTGCTCCCGACGGCACACCCTGCAGGGTGTGCCGGTGCGAGAACGGTGTGCCGACGGCACGAGGTGGTGCCGATCAGGAAGCCTGTGCGGACTCAGCCGGTGACCAGCGCGAGGGCCTCCTCGGGGTCGTCGACGACGTGGACCGCCCCGGCCATCGGGGAGTCGCGGGAAAGCGCCTCCAGCAGCGGCCAGGCCGGCAGCGTGCTCTGCCAGTGCTCGCTCCCGAGCAGCACGAGCGGTGCCTTGGCCGAGCCCGGGACGGCGTAGAAGCGGTCGTTCGCGGCCTGGAAGATCTCCTGCACCGTGCCCGCGGAACCCGGGGCGAAGACGATCCCGCCGCGGCAGCGGTGCAGCAGCGTGTCCTCGCGCAGCGCGTTGGCGAAGTACTTGGCGATGGCCGTGCCGAAGACGTTCGTGGGCTCGTGGCCGTAGAACCAGGTCGGGATGCTGATGCTCCGGCCCGCCTGGTCGCCGGACCAGCGGGCCCGGACGGCGAGGGCCGCGTCGGCCCAGGCGTCGACCCCGTCGGCCCAGCCCGGCGCGCCGGCGAGCTGCGCGAGCGCCTCGGGCAGGGCGTCGTCCCACCCGCTGAGGTAGGCCCCGAGGTTCGCCGCCTCCATCGCGCCCGGTCCGCCGCCCGTCAGCACCGTGCGCCCGGCCCGGGTCAGCCCTGCGCCCAGGCGGGCCGTGGCCGCGTACGCGGGGTCCGACCGGCGGACCGCGTGGCCGCCCATCACGCCGACCACGCGGGTGGGGTCGAGCCCCTCGGTGGCGTCGTCGAGCGCCCCGCCGATGCTGTGGTCGTGCAGGGTGGCGGCGAGGTCCGCCGTGAGGGACCGGCCGTGCGGCGCGCGGCTCCAGGCGTAGGTCGTCGAGTCCGGGCTGAGGGCGTACGGCGGCCGCTGCCCGTCGACGACGCCGTAGAGCTCCTCGGGGGAGTAGAGCCGCGGCCGGTACGGGTCGAAGGGCAGGTCGGGCAGCTCGGGGAAGAGCAGCGCGCCGCCGGAGCGCAGCCGCTCGGCGACGTCGACGGGCGACCCGGCGAAGAGGCACCCCAGGAACACGGCCCCGCGCGGGTCGGCGGCGAGCAGCGCGTCGGTACGGTCCCGCAGGTCCACCGAGGAGACGAACCACCCGGTCAGCCGGCGGCGGCCCGCGAGCCGGGCCCCGTCGTCCGCGAGCCGGGTGTCGAAGTCCGCCAGGCTGTCGATCTCCACGCTCCGGCTGCTCACGCCGGCCATCCTGCTCAGCCCGCAGGACTGAACCGCACCGCCGCGCCGAAGCAGACGAACGGCACCGGGCGGTCGACGGCCGCGGCCGCGTCGGCGAGGGCAGTCGCGCTGTCGGCCCCGGCGGCGAGCCGTCGGTGGTAGCTCACCATCACCTCGGCGGCGAGGTCGTCGGCCACCTCGGCGACGCCGGAGACGACGCAGCGGGCGCCGAGCTGCAGCAGCACGCTGGTCAGCCCGAGCGACTCGTCGCCCGGCCGCACGGTCGCCTGGCCCAGCTCGCACGCCGACAGCACGACGTGGCCCGGGACCTGGCCGGCCCGCAGCTCGTACGCGAGCAGGGGACCGTCGGCGAGGTCGAGGGAGGAGAAGAGCGGGTTCTGCGCGACGTGGTGGCCGTGGGCGGCCAGGTGGGCGATCGTCGCCGCCGGCCCGTGCTCCGCGAACGCCCGCCCTGTCGCCTCGTCCCCGGTGAGGACGCGCGTGCCCGGCCAGGTCCGGGCGACCTCGTCGACCTCCGCGACGGCAGCGGGCACCTCCGGCCCGGCGAGGGCCAGGACGCGGGCGGGGAGCGGTCCGGCGTCGGCGGCCCGGCGGAACCAGGCCCCCGCTGTGGGCGCGACCTCGACCGGACGGCCGCGCAGCGACGGCAGGCAACCCCACGGCAGCGTGCTCAGGTCAGCGGTCGGCACGACGACCAGCGGCTCGTCGCCGAGGCCGAGCGGGGCGAGCAGCAGCGCGTCGAGCGCCGCGAGCTTGTGCGTCGCCGACGCGAGCGCGCCGGCCCGGAGCCGCTCGGGCACCCGGGACCGGGCGACGACGTCGAGGTCGGCGCGGACCGTACGGGTGAGCGCAGCCGCCCGGGCCGCGGCACCGGCGAGGCGCAGCAGCCGCGGGCGCGAGCGGCCGAGGCCCACGGCGACGAGGTCGTCGCCCTGCCGGCCCAGCAGGAGCATCCGCCGCCCTCGGGCGGTCAGTCGTTCGCGCACGTCGGCCATCGGAGTGATCGCCGTCGCCCACCCGATCCCGCCGACCTGCCAGGAGAGGCCGCGGAGCTCGCCCTGCAGCTGCGCGACGCGCTCCCGGAGCCCCTGCGCCTCGCCGCGGCGGGCCGGGTCGGCGCCGATCTCGTGCAGCGTGACCGTCAGCTGGCGCAGCTCCACGAGCAGGGGCGCCGAGGTGCCCGTGGGCGGGGTGACGGGCACGAGCCGGCGCGAGCGTTCGCGTCCGCGCTCCAGCGCGGCGACCACGGCGGCCGGACGTCCCGAGGTGAGCGCGAGGTCGAGGTCCAGCGCGGCCAGCCGGCGACCGTGCAGCGCGCTGGCGGTCTGCAGGTCGACGCTGCCGAAGCGCGCCTGGTAGCGCGCGAGGTCGTCGAGCCCGCGACGGACCTCGCGCGCGGCCGTGACGTGGTCGCCCCGTCCGCGGGCGAGCCGGGCGGCGACGGTCCGCCGCTGCAGCCGCACCTCGACCAGGTCGGTCCGGTGGGGCGGCGCGAGCTCGGCGTACGCCGCCGCGGCCTCGTCCGGCCGCCCCGCGAGCAGCAGGGCCTCGGCGGCGATCAGGCGTGCCGTCGTGGCGTAGGGGGTCAGGCGCTCGGCGGCGAACTCGTCGGCCAGGCGCAGGGCGGGGCCCGCGAGCAGCCGCGGCGGCCGGCCCGCCGCGAGGTCGCCCGCGAGGAGGACCAGCTCGGCCCGGCGTCGCCACGCCTCGTTACCGCGCCGCAGGAAACGGACCCGCGCCGCGCCGGCGAGGCGGCGCGCGAGGTCGAAGCGCCCGTCGAGCAGCGCGAGCTGCGCGCCCGAGAGCTCGGTCTCGGCGAGCCAGGCCCAGGCCCGGCCCCGGCGGGCGGCCTCCGCCCCGCGCCGCAGCGCCGCGTCCGCCTCGTCGATCAGCCCCGCCTCGGTCAGCACCCGGGCCAGGTCGAGGAGCGACGTCGCGAGGGTCGTCTCCTCGCTGCCCAGCAGCGCCTCGTGCATCAGGCGGAGCGCGGCGGGCAGGTCGCCGGCGAGGAACGCGGTGTACCCGAGGTTGTGCCGTGCCATCGCCGCGAACTTGCGCAGGTCCGGGTCGTCGCCGGCGCGCACCAGGCACCCGGCGAAGTCCTCGCGCGCACCCTCGAGGTCGAGCCGCTCGAGCCGGACGACGCCCCGGTTGACCAGCATCCGGCAGACGTCGAGGTCCGCGGCCCGGCCGGCGAGCGGGTCGGCCAGGGCGAACTGCTCCAGGGCCTCGTCGCGCGCCCCCATCCGCAGGGCCCGCAGCGCCCGGGCCTGCCGTACGGCGAAGGTCAGGTCGTCCGCGCCCAGGGCGACGGCGCGGTCCGTGGCCGCCTCCAGGTGCCGCAGGCCGGCGCCCTGGCCCAGGATCTCCTGCTCCATCGCCCCGAGCAGGGTGAGCAGCCGGACCTCCAGCCGGGCGCCCGCCGGGTCCGCCCCGCCCGCGGGCTCGCCGAGCCGGAGGAGGCGGAGCCCGGACGTGGCCTGGCGGCGGCTGACGTCGTAGCGGCCGCGGTTCGCCGACCCCACGGCGCGTGCGTGGAGCGTCTCGACCCGGACGAGCAGCCGTCCGGGCCCGCGGGGGTGCGTGGTCAGGGGGTCTCCGCCGCTCAGGCCTGCGGGGCGGCGAGCCGCAGGGCGCTCCAGCAGACCTCCAGCGGGTCCTCCTGGTCGTCGGCGTCCCGCCGTAGCCGGCGGGAGGCGTTGAGGCACTGGGCGACGTCGCCGGCCAGCAGCGGGGCCGCGAAGGAGGTGCCGCTCCAGGTGGCGAACCCGGAGCGGAAGTCGTCGGGGTCGATGGTCGCCCGCACCTCACCGTCGACGACCAGCTGGACGCTCGGGCTGCTGCCGCCGTCGAAGGAGGTCGGCACCGTGCTCACCAGGGCGGCCCCGGGCCGCCAGGTCCGGACCCACGCGCCGGCGTTCGAGAACAGGGCGACCGTGCCGTCCGGGTTCGTGGCGCCGACGGCGACCAGCGGGATCTCGTCGGGCACCTCGTCCGGCAGCGGCGACCACGGCGCGAACGCCGCCGGGTAGGCCGGGCGGGAGGTCGCGTCGTTGCCCGCCGACGTCACCACCGCGACCCCGAGCCGGGCGAGCGCCCGCAGCGAGGTCCGCATGACCGGGTCGAAGTCGGCGTCGGTCGGCTGCTCGTGGTAGTAGCCGAGGGACAGCGAGACCACGTCCACGAGGTCCGCGGTCCGTCCCTCCCGGCGCGCCAGCGCCTGGCGCACCCACAGCATGTTCAGCGCGGTCAGGAGGTCGTACTCGTTGATCACCCCGTCGGGCTGCACGACGCGGACCGACAGGATCCGGGCGTCCGGGCAGCGCTGGTGCACGAGCCCGGCGATGAACGTCCCGTGACCGGCCTCGACGTCGAGCGAGCCCGTCAGCGCCCCGCTCAGGACCCCGAGCCGCTCGACGTCGGTGGAGGGTTCGGTGAGCCCGATCGGCAGGCCGCCGCACCGCGGGTCCCGCTCGACGACCGCGTCGAGCCAGGGGTGGGTGCCGGTCCCGGTGTCGAGCACGGCCACGACGGGGCGCCGCGCGCCCTCGAGGTCGGCCTCGGCACGGCGCGCCGGGGGTGGGCCCATCCAGGTCACGGGCATGCGGCCGCCCGACCCGGGCTGGGCGTACTCGGCCGTCGCCTGGGAGAAGGCCACGTGCGGCAGCGGGGACGCCGAGTCCCCGCCCGCGGAGAAGGCGACGTGCGGGAAGGGGGTGGCGCCGAACGCCACGTGCGGGTTGCCCCCGACCCCGAAGGCCACGTGCGGCTTGGGCGTGATCCCCCAGGGCACGTACGGGGCGGGATCCAGGCCCCCGGTGGTCAGGAGGTGCATCAGGGAGACCGACCCGGCGCCCGGCCTGCCGCGCATCAGGCGGCGGAACCGCTGGAGCACCGGCCACGCGTCGACCGCCCCGCGCGGCTCGTCGTCGTCGGACCGGCGGCGCAGGTGCACCCGGAGCACCAGCGGGTGCTCGTCGGAGTCCAGCAGGCCGGCCCGTGCCGCCAGCCCGGCGAGGTCGGCGTCGACCTCCTCCACCTCGAGCGCGTGCTCGGGCTGCGCGGCCCGCGCGAGCGCGGCGTGGACCTCGTCGTCGATGCGGCCGTCACGGCCGGGGCGGACCAGCAGCTGGTCGCCGGCGTACGCCGTGGGCTGCAGGGTCTCGCCAGCGAAGCGGTCCGCCCGGCCCGGGTCGAGGAACCTCGCGCCGCGCGGGTCCAGGTGGTCCCGCCGGGGGCCGTGACGGCGCGGCGTGGGTGCGAGGGGCGGGTGCGCGGCCGGGGGCTGGGTGTCGGCGGGGTCGTACGGCATGGGCGGGCCTTCGGACGAGGAGACAGGACCTTTCTACCGGTCCGGAGGCGAAAGGGCGATGGTTGATACCTCCCCAGGGGTGGAGGAACGACCCGGACCCGTCCGGGTAGCGTCGGGCGGATGGAAGAACGAGTGCTGGGCAAGACCGAACGTCCCGTCTCCGTCGTCGGGCTGGGGACCTGGCAGCTGGGCGCCGACTGGGGCGAGGTCGACGAGCGGGACGCGATGGCCGTCCTCGACGGCGCGGTCGAGGCCGGGGTGTCCTTCTTCGACACCGCCGACGTCTACGGCGACGGGCGCAGCGAGCGCCTGATCGGCAGCTACCTCGGCGAGCACGAGGACCTCGAGCTCGTCGTGGCGACCAAGATGGGTCGCCGGGTCGACCAGGTCCCCGAGAACTACGTCCTGGAGAACTTCCGCGGCTGGGTCGACCGGTCGCGGCGCACCCTCGAGGTGGACCGGCTGGACCTCGTCCAGCTGCACTGCCCGCCCACGGCCGTCTACTCCCAGGACGCCGTCTACGACGCGCTCGACACCCTCGTCGACGAGCAGGCGATCGCCGCGTACGGGGTCAGCGTGGAGACCGCCGACGAGGCGCTCACGGCGATCAGCCGGCGGGGGACCGCCTCGGTGCAGATCATCCTCAACGTGTTCCGGCGCAAGCCGCTGGAGTTCGTGCTGCCCGCGGCCGAGGCGGCCGGCGTCGGGATCATCGCCCGTGTGCCGCTGGCCAGCGGCCTGCTGAGCGGGCGCTACGACGAGCAGACGACCTTCGCCGAGAACGACCACCGCAGCTACAACCGCCACGGCGAGGCCTTCGACGTCGGCGAGACCTTCTCCGGCGTCGACTACGCGACCGGCGTGCGCGCGGCCCAGGCGTTCTCGCGGCTGGTCTCCGGGCTGCCCTTCGAGGCCACGCCGGCGCAGGCCGCGCTCGCGTGGGTCGTGCAGCAGCCGGGCGTCACCACCGTGATCCCGGGGGCGCGCAACCCGGAGCAGGCCCGGGCGAACGCCGCCGCCGGCGAGCTGCCGCCGCTCGGCGACGACTTCATGGCCGCGGTGAAGGACCTCTACGACACCGAGATCGCCCCGCTGGTCGCCGACCGCTGGTGAGCCGCGTCGGCTGAACCCTGCCGCTGCCGGTCTCAGGCCAGCAGCGGCAGGCGGCCGACGACCTTGTCGACCCGGTTCCGGGGGCCGACCAGGCTGACGGCGAGCAGGTCCAGGTCGGCCGTGCGGTGCTCGGCGACCTGCTCCAGGTAGCCGTCGTAGACGCGGGTGAGCTGGCCGTACGCCGGCATGTCGGCGACGTGCACGTCGGGCTTCTCGACGGCCCGGGCCCGGATGCCCGCCAGCTGCTCGGTCGTGGCGGCGAGCACGG
This sequence comes from Microlunatus spumicola, assembly GCF_039536445.1. NCBI lineage: Bacteria > Bacillati > Actinomycetota > Actinomycetes > Propionibacteriales > Propionibacteriaceae > Microlunatus > Microlunatus spumicola. Next base: position 54,393 of record NZ_BAAAYR010000007.1, read on the forward strand.
AGCAGCCGGCCCACGGCAGCCCGGGGTGGACGGAACCGTCGGCGTCGACCGCGTCGGGACCGAGCAGGCCGTCGACGGCGGTCGCCGTGGCGGCCGCCACGCAGACGGCCGCGTTCACCGCGCGCCCGGGCGGGAGCGAGGCGTCCACGACCACGACCCACTTCAGCCGGGCGGCCCGGGTCGGGGCGTCGGTCCGGACCTCGTCCGGGGTGAAGCCGATGCGTTCGGTCATGTCGGGACTCCTGGCCGTCGAAGGTGCGGGGACAACGCCGACAACCTCTCCTGCCGACGGGTCTTCGTCCACCTGCGCCGTACGACGTCCGGCTAAGGTCCACCCATGGCGGACTTCGACGTACTCGACACGGCGATCCTGGCCGCGCTGCAGGTCGACGCACGGCGGACGAACCGCGACGTCGCAGCCGCGGTGGGGGTCGCTCCGACCACCGCGCTCGACCGCACCCGGGCGCTGCGCGACCGCGGGGTGATCACCGGGGCGCGGCTCGAGGTCGACCTCACCGCGATCGGCCGGCCGGTCCAGGCCCTCGTGGCGATCCGGGTCCGCCCGCCCACGCGGACGAACATCGAACGGTTCCGGAGCTGGGCCGTCGCGCTGCCCGACACCCTGGGCGTGTTCGTCACCAGCGGCACGGAGGACTTCCTGCTGCACCTCGCCGTGCCGGACACCGACAGCCTGTACGCCTTCGTCGTCGACCGGCTGACGACCCGTCCGGAGGTCAGCGACGTGCGCACCTCGGTCGTCTACGAGCACCTGCGCAGCAACGTGCTGCCGCCCGCCCGCGGCCGGGTCGGGCGGGGCTGACCCTGCCGCTCAAGCCCGTGGGCGCGGGGTGGCCAGGCTGGCGATCGTCGGACGCCAGAGCGGGGTGGTGTGCCAGGTGACGCTCGAGCCCGCCGGGCCCGTGAGCACGCGCAGCCGGTGCGGCGACTCGACGAGGACCACGTCGAGCGCCGCCCCGTCGCCGGCGTCGGTCCCGTGCGCCGCGACCAGGACGCCCCAGCCGTCGGCGACCGCGAGGTCCGTGCGCGGCCAGCCCTGCCGGCCGACCGCGACCGTGTAGGTCCGCCCGGCCTCCTCGAGGGTGAGCGTCCAGCCGCCGTCCGCCTCGCGCACGTCCACGACCCGGAGCTCGTCGGCGGCCCGGTCCGCCAGCGGGTCCGGACGGTCGGTCGCGATCTCGAGGTGCTCGAGCCGCTCGGCCAGCGCGGCGTCGGCCTCGGTCGACGTGGGTGCGTCGAAGGCCGGCAGCAGGTGCGCCCAGGCCGCGTCGAGCACGCCCTGCATGTTCTCCGTCCCGCCCGTGGCCACGAGGACGGCGTCCTGCTCGGGCAGCAGCACGACGAACTGCCCGTACGCGCCGTCGCCGCGGACCGTGCCGTGGCGGCCGCGCCAGAACTGGAAGCTGTAGCCCTGGCTCCAGTCGGGGTTGGGCTCGGCGGGGTTCGGCGTGTGCAGGGCGAGCGCCGTGGCCGTCCACCCCTCCGGGAGGACCTGACGCCCGGCGTAGACGCCGCCGTCCAGGTAGAGCTGGCCGAAGCGCACCAGCGCCTCCGTGGTCAGGTGCAGGCCGGTGAAGGCGATGTCGCGGCCCGCAGGGCGCTGGTCCCACCAGCCGGGCGTGATGCCGAGCGGCTCGAACAGCCGGGGCCGGAGGTACGCGGTGAGCGTCGTGCCGGTGACGCTCTGCAGCACCGCTCCGAGCGTGTAGGTCGCGGGGTTGTTGTAGGCGAAGACCGTGCCCGGGTCGGACTCCGGCTCGATCGACAGGAAGCCGAGCGCCGGGTCTGCGGCGTCGCGCACCCGCGGGTCGTCGAGCGTGTCCGCGTGGTGCCCGCTGGCCATGGCCGCGAGGTCCCGCAGGGTCATGGCCGCCGTGCGGGGCCCGACCTCGCCGTCCGGCCGGAGCCGGTCCACGACCTTGTCGTCGAGGGTCACGAGGCCCTCGGCCACTGCGAAGCCGAGCGCGGTGGAGGTGAAGCTCTTGCTGAGCGAGTACATCAGCGTCGCGTCGTCGGGGCCGTACGGCTCCCACCACCCCCGGGCGAAGACCCGGCCGTGGCGCAGCAGCGCGACGCTGTGCAGCTCCTGGTCGCCGGCGGTCTGCACGGCGTCGAGGAAGGCCAGGACGCCGGCGGCGTCCACGCCCACCTCGCTCGGCGTGGCCTGGGGAAGGTCGAGGGGAGAGGTGCTCACCCCTCGACCCTAGGAGGCCCCGGGCTGCGTCAGGCCGCGACCTGGCTGCGCCGGCGGCCGAGCTCGGCCCCGTGCCGGCGGGCGAGCTCCTCGGCCTCGGTCCGCAGCTCGGCGGCGAGCTCCTTGAACTGGTCCATCGCCGGGTTCACGCCCACGAGGGTGAACTCCGCCTCGGTGACCGTGAGGTCGAGGCCCCACAGGTCGGCGAGGATGCGGCGCATCCACGGGGTGGCGTGGTCCCAGCCCTCGCGGGGGGTGCCGGCCTGGTAGTTGCCGCCGCGCACGACGACGAGCTCGGCCGGCTTGCCGGCGAGCGTCGTGGTGCCCGGGGCCATCCGCGGGTCGGTGATGACGAGGTCGACCCAGGACTTGAAGTGCTGCGAGACGCCGTAGTTGAACAGCGGGACGGCGAACAGCAGGGCGTCGGCCTCGACGAGCTCGTCGACCAGCGTGGCGGCGAGGGCGCCCGCGTCGCGCTGGGCCTGGGTGCGCTGGTCCTCCGGCACGAAGGCGGCGGTGACCGCGTCCCCCCAAGCCGTGGCGGGGATGACGTCGGTGCCGATGTGACGGCGGACGACGTCCTCACCCGGGTTGGCCTCGGTCCAGGCCTGCTCGACGATGTCGCCGATCGCGCGGCTGTGCGAGCCCTCCACACGGAAGCTGGCGTCGAGTCGGAAGAGAGTCATGGTGCGTGCTCCACTACTTCGAACTTAGCAACTAGGAATTTCCTAGCAGGTAGCCCGATGCTAGCACGGGTAGACTCGGACGCAAGGAGCGTGAGAGCGATGACGGAGACCGTGGACCGGGCGGACGTGCAGGACCCGGCGGGTGGGCACGAGGACGGGCTGACGTGCGAGCAGGTCGAGCCCGGCATCGTGCGCTGCGACGCGGGCCTGTCCCAGGTGTTCGCGATCCTCGGCAAGCGCTGGAACGGCATCATCATCGGCGCGCTCTCGAACGGACCGGCCTCGTTCTCCCAGCTCGGCCGGGGGGTGACCGGCATCAGCGACTCGGTCCTGTCCGAGCGGCTCTCCGGCCTGGCCGCCGCCGGGATCGTGACGCGGCTGGTCGACAGCGGTCCGCCGGTCGCCGTGACGTACGCCCTGACCGAGGCCGGGCGGGCGCTGCTGCCGGCGATGGACGAGCTCAAGCTCTGGGCCCACGAGCACCTGCCGCTCACCTGACGGAGCGCCCGCGCGTCAAGGATTTACCTTCTCAGCGATTCTGAGTTTCTTTCTCAGTTCGTCTGACCCGCGGGTCGCCGGACCCCCAGACTGAGCGTGGCTCGGGGGGGCTGCCAAGGGGCACGATCGCCCAACTCTTCCGAGCACGCGCTCGTCGCACTCGGGGGGGATGGGTCATGCGCGCTCAAGGGCTGCTGCCTGACGTCTTCGTGCACCCGCAGGGGCTGTGCGAGTCGACCGACGTCGGTGCGGGCACACGCGTCTGGGCCTTCGCCCACGTGCTCGAGGGAGCGCGCGTCGGGACCGACTGCAACGTCTGCGACGGTGCGTACGTCGAGGGCGGCGCGGTGCTGGGCGACCGCGTCACGGTCAAGAACCAGGTCATGGTCTTCGCCGGCGTCACCGTGGCCGACGACGTGTTCCTCGGCCCGGGCGTCACCTTCACCAACGACTTCACGCCCCGCGCCCACGTCCGCAAGGGACCCGGCGAGCTCGACCCCACCTGGGTCGAGGAGGGCGCCACGCTCGGCGCCCGCGTCACGGTGGTCTGCGGCGTCACGATCGGCGCCAACGCCTTCGTCGGCGCCGGCGCGGTCGTCACCCGCGACGTGTCCCCCCACGGCTTCGTCGTCGGCAACCCCGCCCGCCAGATCGGCTGGGCCTGCCGCTGCGGGCGCCGCCTCGACGACAGCCTGGTCTGCTCCTGCGGACGGGCGTACACGCTCGACGCCGACGGCCTCCACGAGAGCGTGGTGGTCCCGTGTACGTGAGCCTGCGCAACAGCCCGGCGGCCGCGCCGACCGACCAGACCACCGGCACGGACGAGACCGCCCGCGCCGACACGAACGCCCTCGCGGCGTCCGAGACGCCCGACCGCCGTCGCCGCGCCGGCGGTCGGGTCCCGGGCGTCGTCCTGGCCCTCGGCCTGACGAGCCTGTTCACCGACATCTCCTCCGAGGCCGTCACGGCCGTGCTGCCGCTCTACCTCACCGCCGTGCTGGGCCTCGGGCCGGTGGCGTACGGGTTCGTGGACGGGATCTACCAGGGCGCCGCCTCGCTCGTGCGGGTGCTCGGCGGCTGGTGGTCCGACCGCACCGGCCGGCCCAAGCTCGTCGCCGGGCTCGGCTACGGCATCTCGGCCGTCTCCCGCGTGCTGCTGCTCCCGGTCACCGGCGTCGCCGCCCTGACCGGCGTCGTCGCGCTGGACCGGGTCGGCAAGGGCCTGCGCACGGGTCCCCGCGACGCGATGATCGCCGGCGCCAGCACCCCGGAGCGGCTCGGGCGCAACTTCGGCGTGCACCGGGCGCTCGACACCGCGGGCGCGATGGCCGGCCCGCTGCTGGCCTTCGGTGTCCTGGCGGTCGTCCCGGCCGGCCTCGCGGGCTACCGCGCCGTCTTCGTGCTGAGCATCGCGGCCGCGGTGGTCGGGCTCGCCTTCCTGCTGCTCGCCGTGCCGCACCGGGCCCGCGCCGTCGTCGACCCGGCCACGCCGGCCCGTCGGCTGCGCTGGCGCGACCTGAGCGACCGCCGCGTGCGCTCGCTGATGCTCGCCGCCGGCCTGCTCGGCCTGCTGACCGTGGGCGACGGCTTCCTCTACCTCGTGCTCGCGGACGCCGGGGGCATCGGCCTCTCCTGGTTCCCGCTCCTCATGGTCGGCACCAACGCCGCCTACATGTCGCTCGCCATCCCGGTCGGACGGTTGGCGGACCGGGTCGGGCGGACCCGCGTGCTGCTGGGCGGGCACGTCCTGCTCGTGGCCGCGTACGCCGTCGCCGCCACCACCGGCGGCCACGTCGCCGGGGTCGTCGCCGTCCTGGTCCTGCTCGGCTGCTTCTACGCCGCCACCGACGGCGTGGTCAGCGCGCTCGCCAGCCAGGCCGTGCCCGAGGGGAGCCGGGCCACCGGCATCGCCGCGGTGCAGACCGCCGTCGGGCTGAGCCGCTTCGCCTCGTCGGTCTGCTTCGGGGTGCTCTGGCAGCTCACCGGGCGTTCCGTGGCGCTGCTGGCCGTCGGCCTCGCGCTCGCCGTCGCCATCCCGGTCGCCGCCCGCCTGCTCCGGGCGACCCCGGTCGCCCCGGCCCCGGCGGGTGCCGCATGACCCGCGTCCGGCTCGTCGCCCTCGGCGGCATCGTCGCCGTCTGCTTCGCGCTCGTCGTCGTCTACGTCCTGCAGGTCCGCCACGCCGGGGACGTGAGCGCGGCCGCCGCGCCGACCGTCGCCACCGTGCCGATGGCCACGGTCCTCGCCGGCCCGCACCTCGTCTTCCGCAACGCCGCCCTCGGCAGCGACTACGGCAAGCTCGCCGCGGTCACGCTCGGCGACCCGGGCGGCGCACGGGCGCTCGGCACCGTGAGCTGCGAGCGCGTGTACGCCACCAGGGACGCCGGCGTCTGCGTGACCGCCTCCGGCGGCATCGCGCCGACCTACGCGGTGTCGTCCCTCGGCGCCGACCTGGCGCCGACCTCGTCGGCGCCGCTCGCCGGCCTGCCGAGCCGGGCCCGGATGTCGGTCGACGGCCGGCTCGTCTCGACCACGACCTTCATCAGCGGCCACTCGTACGCCGCGTCCTCGTTCTCGACGGCGACCGTCATCCGCGTCGCCGGCCGGGCGCTGCCCAACCTCGAGACCTGGACGACCTACCTGCCCGACGGCCAGCGCCTCGTCGCCGCGAACCGGAACTTCTGGGGCGTCACCTTCGGCGCGGACGACGACACGTTCTACGCGACCGCCGCCTCCGGCGAGACCACCTGGCTGGTCCGGGGGAGCATCAAGGACCGCACGATGCGCGCGCTGCGCACCGACGCCGAGTGCCCCTCGCTGTCGCCCGACGGGCGCCACGTCGCGTACAAGAAGCGGCTGGGCAACCCCACGCCGGGCGTCTGGCGCCTCGCGTCGCTCGACCTCACGACCGGGGCCGAGACGCTGCTCGCCGAGACCCGCAACGTCGACGACCAGGTCGAGTGGCGCGACGACTCCTCCCTCCTCTACGCCCTGCCCCGCAGCGGCACCGAGGCCACCACGTCCGACGTCTGGCAGGTGCCGTCCGACGGTTCCGGCACGCCTTCGGTGCTCGTCCCCTTCGCCTCCTCGCCCGCGGTCGTGACCGCCGCCTCCTCGGCGACGCGCTCATGACCCTCAGACCCCCATGTCCTGCACGGCCACCTCACCAAGGAGTAGTCACCGATGACGACTTGCTCGAGCCAGCTGCCTCCGACCCGGACCGAGAGCTGACATGTCCCTGTTCAAGCTGACCCCGCGACGCGGGTCCGCCCGCCGCCCCACGCTCGGCGCCGAGAGCCGCGGCCTCCTCGGACGGTTCGGTGCCCGTCGCCAGCCGGTCGAGCAGCCGCGCCTCGACGGCCGCCGCCCGCACCTGCTGATGATCGTGCAGAACCTCCCCGTGCCACTCGACCGGCGGGTCTGGCTCGAGTGCCGCACCCTGTCCAAGGCCGGCTACGAGGTCACCGTGATCTGCCCGAAGGGCCCCGGCGACCCCAGCTACCAGGTCATCGACGGCATCACCATCCACAAGTACCGTCCGGCGCCCAAGACCACCGGGTTCGCCAGCTACGTGTACGAGTTCGGCTACTCGTGGCTGCGGACCGCGCTGCTCTCGCGGCGGGTCTGGGCGAACAAGCCGTTCGACGTCATGCAGGCCTGCAACCCGCCGGACACGTACTGGCTGCTCGCCCGCCTGTGGCGGCGTGCGGGCGTGAGCTTCGTCTTCGACCAGCACGACCTCAACCCGGAGCTGTTCGAGTCCCGCTTCGGCAAGCCGACGACGTTCGGCGGGCGCTTCCAGTACTACGCGCTGCGCTGGCTGGAGCAGATGACCTACCGCACGGCGGACATGGTCATCTCGACGAACGAGTCCTACCGCGCCATCGCCATGGGTCGCGGGCAGCGGGCGGGGGAGGACGTCGTCGTCGTCCGCAGCGGGCCGGAGACGGAGCGCATGCGCCCCGTGCACCCGGAGGACACCGACGCCGGGGCCGACCCGCGCAAGGTGCTGGCCTACCTCGGGATCATGGGTCCGCAGGACGGCGTCGAGCAGGTGCTCGTCGTCATGCACGACCTCGTGCACACCCGCGGCCGCACCGACGTGCGCGCCGTCCTGATGGGGTTCGGCGACTGCTACGAGGACCTGCAGGCGATGACCACGGAGCTCGGGCTCGAGGACTGCGTGACCTTCACCGGCCGCGCGAACCTCGACACGATCGCCGACGAGCTGAGCCAGGCGTCGGTCGGGCTGTGCCCGGACCTCAAGTCGCCGCTGAACGACGTCTCCACGATGAACAAGACGATGGAGTACATGGCGTACGCCCTCCCGTCGGTGGCGTTCGACCTCGTCGAGACCCGCGTCTCGGGCGGCGACACCGTGCTCTACGTCCCGTCCGGCGACACGAAGGCCTTCGCCGACCAGGTCGAGCGGCTGCTCGACGACGACGACCTGCGCTGCGAGATGGGCCGGGCCGCCCGTCGCCGGGTGACGGAGGAGCTGGACTGGAAGCAGCAGGCCATCAGCTACCGCTCCGTCTTCGCCCGGCTGACCGGCTGGACGGAGGAGGACGCCTTCACCGCGCACCTCGCCGGCGTCGACACGATCCCCGACTCGCTGACCGACCCGGAGTGCGACCACCGGGGCCGCCGGTTCGTGAACCTCGACGACATCGAGCTGACGGCCTTCATGCTCGGCCGGAACGTGATCGAATCCGTGCACGTGGACGAGGTCGACCCGGTCGACGTCGGTGCACCCGCCCGGGTGCAGGGTTCCGGCAACCTCGAGCTCCGCGACTCGTTCAACCTGGTCAACTGAGGGCTCGTCCGAGCCGAGCCGACCGCCGAGACCAAGGAAGACGCACCATGAGGACGAACCTGCACCACCTCCTCGAGGAGGCGGCCGGCGCGCGCCCGGCCGCCCCGGCGCTGAGCTTCAAGGACGCGACGGTCAGCTACGGCGAGCTGTGGCGGACCTGCGAGGCCGCTGCCGGCGGTCTGGCCGCGCTCGGCCTGCGGCGCGGCGAGCGGGTCGCGGTGTTCCTCGACAAGCGCATCGAGACGGTGGCCGCGTTCTTCGCGACCTCCGCCGCGGGCGCGGTCTTCGTTCCCGTCAACCCGGTGCTCAAGGCCGCCCAGGTCTCCTACATCCTCGGCAACTGCGACGTGCGCGTGCTCGTCACGAGCGCCGACCGGCTGGCTGCGGTCGCCTCGGAGCTGCCGGCCCTGCCGGCGCTGGAGCACGTGGTCGTCGTCGGGGACCCGGAGCGGGAGCTGCCGGCCGTCGGGGCGGGCGTGACCCTGACCCGCTGGGAGAAGCTGCTCGTGCCGGGCGTGGGGCCGACCGGGCCGCGCCCGCTCGACCTGGACGTGGCCGCGATCTTCTACACGTCCGGCAGCACGGGCCGTCCGAAGGGCGTGGTGCTCAGCCACCGCAACCTCGTGGTCGGGGCGGAGAGCGTCAGCTCCTACCTCCGCAACACGGCCGACGACGTCATCCTCTCGGCGCTGCCGCTGAGCTTCGACGCGGGCTTCAGCCAGGTCACCACCGCCTTCGCCGTCGGGGCCCACGTCGTGCTGCACAACCACCTCGTGGCGACGGACATCCCGAAGCTCGTCGCGCGTCACGGGGTCACCGGCCTGACGGCCGTGCCGCCGCTGTGGCTGCAGATCATCGGCACGACCTGGCCCGAGGGGGCCGCGAGCACGCTGCGCTACTTCGCGAACACCGGCGGCCGGATGCCGCGGACCACCCTCGACCGGCTGCGGGCGCTGTTCCCGGACGCCCTGCCCTACCTCATGTACGGCCTCACCGAGTCCTTCCGGTCGACCTACCTCGATCCCGCGGAGGTCGACCGCCGTCCGGACTCGATCGGCAAGGCGATCCCGGACGCGGAGATCCTCGTCGTGCGCCCGGACGGGAGCCTCTGCGACCCGGGCGAGCCCGGCGAGCTGGTGCACCGGGGAGCCCTGGTCGCGCTCGGCTACTGGGAGGACGAGGCCAAGACGGCGGAGCGGTTCAAGCCGGTCCCCGGGGGTCGTCCCGCCTGGCGCGCACCCGAGCTCGCCGTCTACTCCGGCGACACGGTCGTCGCCGACGACGAGGGGTTCCTCTACTTCGTCGGGCGCAGCGACGAGATGATCAAGACCTCCGGCTACCGGGTCAGCCCGACCGAGGTCGAGGAGGCGGCGTACGGGACCGGGCTGGTCGCCGACGCGGTGGCGCTCGGCGTGCCCGACGAGCGGCTCGGCGACGCGATCGCGCTGGTGGTCACGCCGGCCGACGGCACCGAGCTGGAGCCGAAGGCCCTCGTGGCGGCGCTGCGCAAGGAGCTTCCGCTCTACATGGTCCCGTCGAAGGTCGTCGTACGGGCGAGCATGCCGCGCTCGCCCAACGGCAAGTACGACCGTCCCCTCGTGCGTGAGGAGCTGCTCGCGTGAGCGCCGCGGACCTCGTGGCCGACTTCGGCACCGTCAAGGGCGAGCTCGCCGTGGGCGGGACGCCGCTCAGCCTGCTCGCCGCCCGCGTCGGCTCGACGCCGTTCTTCGCCTACGACCGCCGGCTGCTGACCGAGCGTGTCGCCATGCTCCGGTCCGTCCTGCCCGACGCGCTCGACCTCACGTACGCGATGAAGGCCAACCCGATGCCCGCCGTGGTGCAGCACCTCGCCGGCCTCGTGGACTCGATCGACGTCGCGTCGGCGGGGGAGATGGCGGTCGCGCTGGACACCGGGATGCCCGCCGACCGGATCAGCTTCGCCGGCCCGGGCAAGACGGCCGCCGAGCTGCGTCGCGCGGTGGCCGCCGGCATCGTGGTGGAGCTGGAGTCGGTGACCGAGGCGCGCCGCGTCCTCGCCGCCGGCAACGAGCTGGGTGTGCGCCCGCGGGTGGCGCTGCGCGTCAACCCGGACTTCGCCGTCAAGGGCTCGGGCATGCGGATGGGCGGGGGACCGCAGCAGTTCGGGACGGACGCCGAGCAGGTGCCCGACCTCGTCGCCGAGCTCGTGGGCGCCGACGTCGACGTGCTGGGGTTCCACGTGTTCGCCGGCTCCCAGAACCTGCGCGCGGAGATCATCGCCGAGGCCCAGCGGCGCACCGTCGACCTCGTCGTCGGCCTCGCCGACCTGCTGCCGACACCGGTCCGCTACCTCAACCTCGGCGGCGGCTTCGGGATCCCGTACTTCGCCGCCGACACCCCGCTCGACCTGGGGGTGGTCGCGGACAACCTGGCCGCACTCGTCGACGGCCCGATCGCGGCGCACCTCCCGGAGGCGCGCACGGTGATCGAGCTCGGTCGCTACATCGTCGGCGAGTGCGGCGTCTACGTGACCGAGGTCGTCGACCGCAAGGTCTCCCGCGGCAAGACGTACCTCGTCGTGGACGGTGGCATGCACCACCAGCTCGCGGCGTCCGGCAACCTCGGTCAGGTGATCCGGCGCAACTACCCGCTCGTCGTCGGCAGCCGGGCCGAGGAGGAGGCGGTCGAGACCGTGTCGGTCGTCGGTTGCCTGTGCACGCCGCTCGACCTGCTCGGCTCCGACGTCGAGCTGCCCCGCACCGAGGTCGGCGACCTCGTCGTGCTGTTCCAGGCGGGGGCCTACGGCCTCACCGCCAGTCCCACCCAGTTCCTCGGGCACCCGGCTCCGGCCGAGGTGCTGGTCTAGCTCCCCGTCCTCCGAAAGGCTCCTTCATGACCGCCGCCACAGGCCCCGCCACCGGCTCCCTCCCCGAGGTCGCCGAGACCCTCGTCGAGACCCTCGGCATCCAGGACCGTGCGTCCACGCTCGACGCCAGCACCGAGCTCTTCGGCGCGATGCCCGAGCTCGACTCGCTCGCCGTGCTCGAGCTCGTGTCCGCCCTCGAGGACCGCTTCGGCATCGTCGTCGAGGACGAGGAGTTCGGCGGGGAGATCTTCGAGACCCTCGGCTCCCTCGCCACCTTCGTCGACGGCAAGCGCGGCTGAGGTTCGACCACCATGGCCCTTCCGTCCGTGCTGCGCGGAGTCACGTTCCGCACCCGTCCGCCGAACGCTGAGCAGGCGCCGGCGAACGGGGTGCCGGTCTCGGCTCCGGTTCACGTCCCCGCGCTCGACGGTCTGAGGGCGGTAGCGCTGCTCCTGGTGGTCCTCTTCCACGCACGGATCCCGGGTTTCTCGAACGGCGACCTCGGCGTCGACGTGTTCTTCGTCCTGAGCGGCTTCCTGATCACCGGGATCCTGCTCCGCTCGGCTGACCGAGGTCGCGTGAGCTTCCTCGACTTCTACCGTCGTCGTGCTCTTCGGCTGCTTCCGGCGTACCTCACGGTCCTCGTGGTGTGCGTGGTGACCGATCTCGTGCACAACTCGGGGGGAACGCTCAAGGGCGCAGCCACCTCGTTCTTCTACGTGTCGAACTGGGCCGCGGCGGCGGGTGTCGGCACCGGCCTGCTCGCCCACACCTGGTCCCTGTCCATCGAAGAGCAGTTCTACCTGCTCTGGCCTCTGGTCCTGGTCACGGTGCTGGTCCGGGCGCGGGGCGATCTGGTCCGTGTGGCCCGCGTCGTCGTCGCTCTGGGACTGGCGTCCTACCTCACCATCGTGGCCTGCTACCTGCTCGGGGCGTCGGTCGAGCTGGCGTGGAACGCCACCACGTCGCGCGCCGTCGAGCTGTTGGCCGGGTGCCTGCTGGCTGTCGTCCTCCAACGGCGCCGCCTTGCTGATGAGCCGGTGCTCAAGGTCGGGAGAGGGGCGACGGGCCCCGTCGCGCTCGTGGCGCTCGTCGCACTGGTGCTGGTCAGCAGCCACGACCCATCGAACCCCTGGGTCGAGATGCTCGTGCAGTGGCCGTTGGTCGTCGCCCTGACCGTCCTGCTGATCCTCGCTGCCGTCGCCGGGCCGAACCTGACCGCGAGGCTGCTGGCGGTCCGGCCGTTGGTGGTCATCGGCAAGGTCTCCTACGGCGCCTACCTGTGGCACTTCCCGGTCTTCGTCGTCGTCGACAGCACGTTGGGCCTCGGCACCTGGCCTCCTCGACTGCTCGGCATCGCGGTGACCGCCGTCATCGTGCCGCTCTCCTACCGGTTCGTCGAGCAACCCTTCCTTCGCCTCAAGGACCGCGCCCGGCGCAGCTGAGCACGCCTGCTGCCCTCTAGGTCGACCTACGGGCGCGGGTGGCCCGCGGATCCACTGACCGATCCTCGAGGCGCGCGGGGCGGAAGAAGATTCGTGAAGGTGGTCAGGAGACCGCCTTGCCCTTCTCTGGCCCGTCGTACCAGGTGTTCCCACTCACGCGCACCGGAGGAGCGGTCGACGTCAGGGGTCCGTAAGCGCCGCCCTTGGGAAAGATGCTCGTGGTGAACTGGTTGTCGGTGATGACGATGTCGGAGACCTTGGACTTGTCGTCCGTCGTGGAGTCGTAGCCCCCGTAGACGGTGTAGGCGCCTCCACCGAGCAGGTTGCCGTCGATCTGCACGTTCCGGATCTGGTCCGCCGCGTTGGTCGAGAGGATGATCGCCGACGTTGCTCGTCCCACGACCACGATCGTGTTGTGCAGGATCTTCAGGTCCGTGGTGCCGAGCGTCTGGATCCCGTCGTTGTGGGAGTCCGCGCTCTCGGCGAGATCGTGGATGAACGTGTCACGGATGACCACTCCCGACCCGGCCTTGAAGCCGTCAACCGTTCCGTGGACGTTGCACCGGAGGCAGGTGTAGCCGCCGCCGTTGACGGCGGAGTCGCCGCCCGTGTTGCCCTGACCGTCGATCTCGACGTCGGTGAGCGTCAGCCCGGTGTTGCCCTGGTCGGAGAGGACGTTGAAGAAGCAGCCTCCGGAGGAGATCAACGAGTTCTTGATCGTGACGTCGTCGGCCTTGATCACCAGGCAGCCGGTGATCCTCTTGGCGTCGATGACGGTACCGGCCGTGGAGATGGTGTAGGGGCCGGTGTAGTCGCTGAGCGAGGTCCCTTCCGGGACGCCGGTGCTCGAGGCGTCAGGCGGCGTCGTCCCTGGTGCGTCTCTCGGCACGGACGGCGGTTGCGGAGCGGGAACCGGCCCGGTCGACGGACCGGCACCAGGACCGGCCTCGTCCCTGGTGGCGACCAGCACCACGACGATGCCCACCACCAGGAGCGCGACCAGCGCGGCGACGAGCCTGATCAGCTTTCGACGAGCCACTCGCGCCATCCCAGCTCCCCTCGGCCCGCCCACGCGAACGCCTCCGTGCCGCTTCCTCATCTTAAGGTCAGGGCCCTCTCGGGGGGTCGACGACGCACAACACGGCTCCCGTTCCCTCGGTCGCCTCCTCGGGGTCCTCGTTCTGAACCGACCGGCTCCTCCTTCCCGCCGTCGTCCGACCGCCCAGGACGGCTCGTGGGTGGAGTGACGTCGAACACGTTCCCATCGGCTGAACAGGCGCTATTCGGGGAGGAAGCAGATGGTTCATCTGCTGTCGCCGTCAATCTGGCCGCGGTTCCGGCACGTGTCCACGCGGCCTCCTGCGCGTTGTTCCTCTGCGCCTGTGACTAGGCCAGATGCGCCATTGGGATGTGTTGCTGCGCCGTTCGCAATAACGCCGATTGCGCTTCTCCGAACTCCGGAGAAATTGACGTTGATCATTAGTCTGAGAGCGATGTGACAGTCCGTTATGAGACTGTTATAGTCGGCGCAGTTCCCGGGATCTATTAATTCTGAATCACAAAATGAATTCGTCCTCGCGCCGCATCCTCGTGGCTCGTGGATGTACATCGGCATGTTCCCAACGTCGATCCCCCCACGACCGTCACCAACCCGGTCTCGACAGAAATGAACACAATGATCATTCCCACGCCCTCGTGGCGCACGGCCGACCTGTCGGCCGACCGCCGACCAACGGTCTCGAGGTCCCGTCAGGCCGGGTTCCGTGCGCTGGCCTTCGCGGCTCTCGCCCTTCTGCTCGGTTCGATGGTGGCGCTGTCGCCCTGGACCAGCCAGCCCGCGCAGGCAAAGACCACCGTGCTGGGCACGGCGACGCCGGCCATCAGCTCCTTCGACGACGACGCCTCGCTGACGGTCGGCGTGAAGTTCACCCCCAAGGCCTCGGGCGCCGTGACCGGGGTCCGCTTCTACAAGGGCTCGGGCAACACCGGCCGGCACGTCGGCGCGCTCTACTCCTCGACCGGCCAGCTGCTCCGGCAGGCCAGCTTCGACGCGGAGACGTCTGGAGGGTGGCAGTCGGTCACCTTCGACACCCCTGTGGCCGTGCGTGCGGGCAGCACCTACACCGCGGCCACCTTCCTGCCGGACGGGCACTACGCCCTGACCAGTGGCTGGGGCTGGCCGGACGACGGGCCCGACATGGTCGGGCTCGCCGGCACCTACAACTACGGCCGTGGGCTCGAGTTCCCGGCGTCGACCTACGGCAGGTCCAACTACTTCGTCGACGTGACGTTCCAGGCGGGGCAGCCGGCAACGGCTCCGCAGCCCGCCCCGACGCAGCCGACCACGCAGCCGACCACGACCCCCGCCCCGGCGCCGGCGCCTTCGAACGGGTTCCCCGACGCAGGCAGCACCGGTGTTCCCACGGGAGTTTCGCTGAGCGCCTACACGGGCCCCTCGACGATCACCCGCGACGGGACGGTCATCGACGGGAAGAAGATCACGAGCTGCCTGGTGATCAAGGCCGACGACGTGACGATCAAGAACTCCCTGCTGCAGTCCGGCCAGTGCTTCTTCAACGTCCTGTCTGACGAGGGCAACACCGGGCTCACGCTCACCGACGTCGAGATCGACGGTCAGGGCAACACGGGCGGTGACTCCGCCATCAACGGCGGCGGCTACACCTGCCTCCGGTGCGACATCCACGGCACGGTCGATGGTCTCAAGGCGCAGTCGGGCGTGGTCGTGCGCGACTCCTTCATCCACGACCTCGCGCAGAGCCGGGACTCGCACAACGACGGGATCCAGACGCTGGGCACCACGAGCCTGAAGATCCTGCACAACAGGATCGTCATCGGGGGGAGTGCCACGTCGGCGATCATCCTGTCGACCAACGCGGCGGACCAGATCCGGAACGTGCAGATCGACGGCAACCTGCTGGGTGGGGGCGCGTACACCGTCTACGGCGGCTACGACAGCCCCTCGGTGGCGGGGAAGGTCTCGAACATCGCCATCACCAACAACCGGTTCACCACCGCGATCTTCGCCAAGTCTGGGGCTTTCGGACCCCTGACGTCGGCTGACTCGCCGGTCGTGGTCTCCGGCAACACCTGGTACGACGGCCCGAACGCGGGTCAGACGGTTCGCTGACGCGCGAGCCCTGCCAGCACCGGCAGCACCGGCCACGAGGTCCGGTGCTGCCGGTGTCTCATCTCAGCTGCTTGACGCCGCTCTTCGCCCGACCCAGAAGGCGCCGCGCCCACGGACCGGGCGTCAAGAGATCGTTCCGGACGCTGTCGGCGGTGTCGTCCGACCGCAGGCTGAAGCGGTGCTGGAGCCAGGCCGACGACTTGGAGGGCAGGCGGTCGCTCGTGTGGACGTGGGCGTAGCCCAGCTCGCGGAGGCGTCCGAGGGTGCGGCGTTCGTAACGTCCCAGGGGTAGCGCCGCCTCGTCCACCGGCTCCCCGACGACCTCGGACAAGATCGTCCGGGCGTCCACGAGCTCGCGGCGCTGCGCTGCTTCGGACAAGGATCGCCACGGCACGTGGTCCATCCCGTGGCTACCGATCGTCATCCCCTGCGACCGGAGCTGACGGACCTGCTCGGCGGAGAGGCTTCCCGGCTGGTCGAGGCGACCCGCGATGACGAAGAAGGTGGCCGAGAGGTCGTGCCGCAGCAGGCCCTCGAGCCCGATCTCCACGTCCGAGACGTTGCTGTCGTCGAAGCTGAGGCGCACGTCGTCGCGGCCCGACACCTCCTCGAGCACAGTGTCGAAGAGGTCCTCGGAGATCCAGTAGCCCGCCTCGCCGGGCTCGAGCTCCCGCTGAGGCGTCCCGATCCCGTGGAAGCAGATGTTGATCACGAGGACGTCCCGGGTCCCGAGGTCGAGGTGGCGTCGCTCGTGTGCCGAGCGGTCGTGTCCTGCCCCCACCGGACTGCCCTTCGTGCGCCGAGCCGGGCGAGCACGGCAGCGAGCGTGGTCAGGCACACGTAGACGATGCCGGCCGGCACGAGCCGAGGCTCAGGTGCGACCACCTCGGTCAACCAGGCCAGTCGATCGGAGCCGCGCACCTGGCTCGTGGTCCCGACGGTGTCGGGGCCGGGTCTTGGCGAGCGGCTGGAGCCACGCAGATCGGCGTTGCCGCGCCGGACGCGCACGAGCCTCCGCAACAGGGCTGACGTGGTCGCCGGAGCGACGATACCGACGTCGACGGAGTCGATCGGCCGCTTCTCCTCGAAGGAGTAGAGCGAGTCGAGGAAGAGGTCGTCGGCGACCACACCCGGGAACCGGTCGAAGCGCCTTCGCCCGTTCTCGCTCAGCACGATCATGCCGCGCCCGAAGAGGCTGTTGCGGTAGGCAGGCAACCGGCTGCTGACGGCCATGTACGCCCGCACGAGCGTGCTGCTGCCCGCAGTCACGACGTGGCGGCGCGGGGCGGCGGCCAGGACGCCGGGATCGTCGGCGAAGACCTGCTCGGCCGCGGCGAGGGCGTTCGGTGGCAGCACGATGTCGGCATCCAGGTAGATCCGCGGGAAGCCCCTGGCGGCGGCATCACCCACGACGAGGGCGGCCGACTTGCCAGGCTCGGGCAGGTCGATCACGGTCGCCCCCGCCCGTCCGGCGACGGCGGCGGTGTCGTCGTGGCAGCCGTTGGCGACGACGACGACCTGGAGGTCGGCCACACCTTCCTGCGCCCACAGGGCCGAGAGGCAACGCTCGATCACGGCCGCCTCGTCGTGAGCGGCGATCACCACGCTCACCATGTCCGTCCCCCGTTCTCGCCCCGACCACGCCGCAGCACCGCAGGAGAACCAGGCCGCCGGAACGGGCACGAAGATAGCGGTCGTGGTGGATGTGCGTGCGACTTTGGTCCGACGGGCTCCGGGAGCCGTAACCTGTTGCCGTGCCCGCACAGCCCGGTCTCAGGGTCCGGCCGATCGAGCCCCATGACCTCGACCGGGTCGGGGTCTACCTGCACCGCAGCCTCAACGACCGCCTGTCGCCTTCCGCCTGGGCCGAGGCCTTGACCCCACCCTGGAAAATCGACTCCCCCAACCACGGATTCATGCTGTTGGGCGATGGTGGCGAGGTGGTGGGCGTGAACGCCGCGATCTACTCCTCGCGAGTCGTCCGGGGTGAGCGTCGCGAGTTCTGCAACGTCGCTGCGCTCTGCGTGGACGAGGCGGTTCGGCCGCACGCGGTCCGTCTGGTCCGGTCGATCCTCAAACAACCCGGCTACCACTTCACCGACCTGTCTCCCAGCGGGAGCGTGGTCGAGCTCGACCGCCGTCTCGGGTTCCGGCCGCTGCCGACCAGCACCACCCTCCTGGTCAACGTCCCGCGACCTCACCTCCGCTACCGGCTGGTCACGCGGCCGGCTGCGATCGCCGCCCTCCTCGTCGGGGACGAGGCGAATCTCTACGACGATCATCGGTCCGCGGCCGCCGCGCGGCACCTGGTGATCACCCGTGGTGACGAGTCCTGCTACGTCATCTTCCGCAAGGACCGCAGGCGGGGACTGCCGCTCTTCGCGACGATCCTGCACGTCAGCAACCGCGACCTCTTCTCGGCGGGGCTGAGTGCCGTGACGAGCCACCTTCTCCTGAGGCACCGTGCCGTCTTCACCCTGGTGGAGGAGCGGGTGGCCGTCGTCTCTGCACCGCTGAGCCGAACGCTCGCTCAACCCCGGCCGAAGATGTTCAAGAGCGACGAGCTCGACGCCGTCGACATCGACGACCTCTACAGCGAGCTCACCTGCGTCGCCTGGTGAGCTGTCCGGCGCAGGTCGGCTCCGCTGCTGTCTCCGTGCCCACCGGGGTCAGGCAGAGGGCGAGGCCTGGAGCATCTCGGCAGGCCGGGCGCGCCGCTCGCGCGACCGGGAGAGCAGCCGTTCGGCCCCGGCAGCCAGCAGCGCCGTGCCCACCAGTCCCAGCGCGAACGTCACGGCGCCGGCCCGCGTGCTCCTGGCGGCGACGTGGGTCGCACTCACGTCCTCGGGGGCGAGCAGCGTGGTGATCTGCGACGAGGTCGGCACGCCGGCGAACTCCTGACGCCGTTGGAGCATGAACCGCAGCTGGTCGACCACGCGCTTGGCCTCTGCGGTCACCTCGGCCTCTGACGGACCCACGACCTGGACGTCGACATACGGGGCGTCGAACGACGGCTTGAACTGCGAGCCCTGGTTCGGCAGCCGGACCTGCGTCCCGTCCCTCACGCCCTCCCCGTACAGGGTGGTGTCCGAAGCCGAGGTCAACAACGGTCTGCGGGTGCCGTTCCAGTCGCTGACCAGCAGGCTCGCCATCGGCGCCAGCGAGAAGGGCTGGACGGCGACGGTGTTGGGGTAGGAGATCTGCGGAGGACCCACAAGGACGACCTGGACCTCGCTGTAGTACACGCCCTCACGCTCGAGGACCGCGTACGTCGTCGCGAGCGTCAGCGCCAAGCCCACCAGCACGACGTACCACCGTCGCAGGCAGACGCGCAGGTACGCGGTCAGCGGCATCCCCGGAGCCCCCCTTCCTCGGACGATTCTCCCACGGCCTGGCCCGGCCCGCTCGGGTTCGACCGAGTGCGGGACCTCGCTCAGGCCACCCTGGGGAAGTTCCCACGAACTCAGCGGGCGAGGTCCGATCGATCTAGGATCTGCATCGTGCGCCTGAAGAGGCGCTGTTGTGCGGGGGACGATCCAGCAGACCACGACGACGGCCGGGCATCGAAGCATCGATGCCGAACGGCGGTGGGCGCGCGGGCGTCATCCGCTGTGCGAAGGGGCCGGCGGGCGGCCCCAGGGGGAAGGCGCGAGGTTGAGGGTCCAAGACATCCTGCTGGCGGTGCGACGCCGGTGGTACCTCGTCGTGGCCACGCTCGTGCTCGCGGTCGCCGGCACGCTGCTCACCGTCACCCTCGTCGGCACGACCTACCGGGCGGAGGGCGCCGTGCTGCTGGTGCCTCCGGGCGCGTCGCTGGAGCAGCGCCCGGGAACGACCTCCTCGGCCGGGAACCCCTATCTCCAGCTGACGGGCCTCACGGAGGCGCGTGACATCGTCATCCGGTCGATGAGCGCGAAGTCGACCTACATCGAGCTGTGCGAGACCTCGGGCGACCCGGGCTACGAGTCGATGAGACGCAACCTGTGCAGCGCGCACCCGAGCATCAGCTTCGAGGTCGCGAAGGATGACGAGAGCAACGCTCCGGTGATCCTCGTGACCGTCGACGCGGCCTCGCGCCAGGACGCGATCACGACCCTGAACACCGTCATGAACCGCGTGCCGACGACGCTTCAGCAGCTGCAGAGCGATCTCAACCTCCGTGCGAACGCCGCCATCACGTCCGCACCCGTCGTCGCCGACACCATTCCCGACGTCGTCCACAAGGATCAGATCCGGGCCGCGGTGCTGGTCGGCGGCGGCACGTTCGCGCTGGGGCTCCTGGTGACCGGCATGGTCGACGGGCTGTTCCTGCCTCGCCGACGAGCGGCCCTTCCGGATCTCGACACGGACGAGGAGCTCGACGAAGCGCCGGAGGACGAGCACGCGGACCCGCCCAGCGACGGTGTCGACGACGGACAGGGAGCGGGGGACCGTGGGCGACCGGGCGGGGAGAAGCCGTCCCGGAAGCGCTCGCGGCCGGGGAAGCAGACGTCGGTGCCCGACTGGGGTCAGTCGGCCGAGCAGGAGCTGACGGGCGTCGGCGCAGACCGCTCCGCCCCGCGCTGGGACTGAGCCCGGTGACGCAGACCCTCGCCGGCTTCCGGGCAGCAAGGCCCGCGCCGTCGCGCCCGCGACCGCTCGCCCGCCTCGACGGTGTGTCGGCGCTGACCGTCTACCTCGTGCTGCTGCTGGCCGTCCCCTCGGTCATGGTGATGTCCCCCCTGGGCAGCGCGGGTTCGCCTTCCACCGTGGTCGCGGTGGGGCTGTTCCTCCTCTGGCTGTGGTTCCAGGTGCACCAGCTGTCCCGGCGACCTCGACGCGGTCGCGAGCTGCGCCGGGCCACCCTGATGTGGTTGGTCCTGATGCTTGCCGTCTACGCCCACTCGATGTCTGGACCTCTGCCCGCGGACGAGGTGAGCCCAGGAGATTTCGGGATGCTGAAGCTGGCCGGCTTCTGCGGCGTGCTGCTGGTCACCAGCGACGGGATCCGCGACCTGGGGCGGCTGCGGATCTTCACCTCCCGCCTGGTCATCGCGGTGGGCCTCGTCGCCGTCCTCGGGCTCGTGCAGTTCCTGACCCAAGAACTTCTCATCGACCGTCTGTCCGTCCCCGGGCTCACGTCGGTCCCGCACACGGGGCTGACCGAGCGCAACGGACTGCCGAGGCCGAACGGGACCTCCACGCACCCCATCGAGTACGGGGTCGTCCTGTCGATGGGATTTCCCCTCGCGGTTGTGCACGCGCTGTGGTCCCCGCGTCGTCGGTGGCTCTACCGTGCGTTGCTCGCCGTCATCGCCCTCGACGTGTTCATCTCGAGCTCCCGCTCGGCGCTGGTCTGCGCCGGTCTGTCGCTCCTCGTGCTGGCCGTGTGCTGGCCCGCCGCCCTCCGGATCAAAGCCGTCGTCGCGGCGGTGGTCGCCACGGCGGCGGTCTACGTGGTGGTCCCTGGGTCTCTCGGAGCGACGACCAAGCTCTTCACGCTCGCCGGCAACGACCCGAGCATCACCTCGCGGACCGGGAGCTACGACCTTGCCTGGTTCTTCTTCAGCCAGAGCCCGTGGCTGGGCCGAGGCTTCGGGACCTTCCTCCCGAAGTACTGGATCTTCGACAACGCCTACCTCGGTCTGCTCGTGGAGGGAGGCATCCTCGGGCTGGGCGGGTTCGTCGTGCTGATCCTCGTCGCGGCCCGGGCGGCGCAGCGGGCCTCGGTGTCGCTGCCCGACGAGCTGGACCGGCGGCTGGCCCAGGGTGTCCTGGCCGCGATCGCCAGCGGGGCCGCCGGGCTGGCGTTCTTCGACAGCTTCGGCTTCCCGCAGTCGGCGGGGTGCTTCTTCCTCGTGCTGGGCATCGCGGGTGCGCTGAGGCGGTTGGCCCCGGTCTCTCCGCTCGACCCCAGAGCCACGACCTCGTGAGCAGCGGGATCGAGCAGGGGTCGGCTGTCCGCGAGAAGGTCGCGGTCGTCGTGGTCCTCTACAACAGCGCCGAGCACCTCTCCGAGTTCGTGACTTCGCTGCCGGTCGGGCTCGGCGGGGTCGACCACGAGCTGATCGCCGTCGACAACGCCTCGACCGACGGTGGCGCCGAGCTTCTCGAGTCGTTGGCTCCTGACGCCACCGTGGTGCGCACCGGACGCAACGGCGGGTACGCGGCGGGCATCAACGCTGGGGTCGCAGCTGCCGGCCCGCACACCGCCGTGCTCGTGCTGAACTCCGACGTGCGGCTGCTGCCGGGTTGCGTGCCCACGCTGCTGCAGCGCCTGCGGGCGACAGGGGCCGGCATCGTCGTACCACGACTGACGGACGCCGACGGGCGGCTCATCGAGTCCATCCGGCGTGAGCCGACCGTGGGCCACGCGTTGTGGGAGGCCGTCCTCAGCGCCCGGGTAGCAGGCCGGATCGGGCGCCTCGGTGAGGTCGTGACCGACCCACGCGCGTACGAGAAGGAGCAGCGGGTGGACTGGGCGGAGGGGTCGACGCAGCTGATCAGCCGCCGTTGCTGGGACGTGTGTGGACCTTGGGACGAGTCGTTCTTCCTCTACTGCGAGGAGACCGAGTACAACTTGCGGGCCCGCGACGCGGGTCTCGGCGTCCTCTTCGTGCCGACGGCCAAGGCCGTGCACCTCGAGGGTGGATCCTCGGTGTCGGTCGACTGGTTGTGGAGCCTCCAGGTGACGAACCGGGTGAGGCTCTTCCGGCGCACGCACGGCCGCGCGTCGACCACGCTCTTCTGGGCGGTGACGCTGGGCCGGGAGATCAGCCGGGCCATGCTGGGTCGCAGCAAGAACCGGGCGGCGGTGCGTGGTCTGCTCGACGTCCGTCGGCTTCGCGGAGGCGTCGTCGCTCGTTGAGGGTCCGGCGCCCGGGTCAGCGCGCTGCGGTCCGAGACCGGACCGCGGCCGCCAGTCGGGAGACGGCAGGCACGAGATGGTCGGGCAGGAGATCCTTCAGCCCGAGGTCGGCCCCGGTACGCAGGAGGCCGGCCGCGAGCGGGAGCCGCGCTGATGTGGGGAAGAGCGGCAGCGTCGAGCGCACCGAGCCGTCACGCCCTCGGCTCCAGCTCGTCTGCTCCATGACGGCGAGGACGAGGCGGTCCACGGCTTCCTCGCGTCGTTCGACAGGCTGCGGGCGCGCCGGGGCCGACGAGCGGCTGGCGTCGTCGACCAGGCGTTCGACACCCGCCTTCCAGCCGCTGCCGGTGTGGGAGGCCGCGATGCTGGACCGGACGGCGTCCCCGGACGTCTCGCGGAGAGATGCGTCGTCGAGCAGCTCGCAGAGCGTCGTCGAGAGCTCGTGCGGTGACGACGGACGGTGGATGTGCGCGTCGACCTCCGGGGTATCAGCTCCGAAGACCTCGCACCCCTCGGGATGGCCCGCGTACGTGACGACGGGTGTCTGAAGGCTGCCGACCTCGAGGAGCGACGTCAGGGAGCTGAAGGGGAACGAGTCGAGATAGATGTCGGCCGCTTGCTGCACCAGGAACGGGTCGTCCAGGAGCCCGAGGGCACGGACGCGACCGTCGGTGGCGTCAGAAGCCTCGGCCCATTCGCCTTGGGGGCTCGGCCCCGCTGCGAGGAACACGGCCTTCGGGTGCGAGGCGATCGTCGGTAGCACGAGCTGCAGGAGGCTCGGGCCGGACACCGGACGGTACTTCGAGCCGTCGGCAGCGGTGAGGATCACCACCTGCTCGGGTCTGAGGCCGAGGCGGCGCTTCGCGTCCTCCCTGCTCACCTCGCGGCCACGGGGGTTCAACGGCCGGGCCAGCGTCGTGCACCGCTCGGACGTGACGCCCCGTCGGCGCACGGCGAGGTCTGCTCCGCTGTCACGCATGTTCAGGAGGAGGGAGGTCATCTGCGTCCCCAACCAGAAGACGTGGTCGGCGTGGTTGACGTAGACGACCGGGGGCAGGTCGGGCACGCCGGAGAACGCAAGTCCCGGGACCACGTCGTGCGGATGGGCATGCACGAGGACGAGGTCGCTCCGACGCGCGAGCTCGCGAACCTCGGCTGCCCGTTGCAGCAGTCCGCGAGTCAGATCGACCCGGGTGATGTCGAGCTGGCGCGAGCGGCGGGCCTCGAGCTTGGTCGGCAGCACGACGGGCCCTTGGCGCGTCAGGCACACGAGATGCTGGCGGGACACGTCCTGATCGACCCAGGAGGCCACGAACTGGGTCGACCCGCCTGTCTGGTAAGCCTGCGTGACGACGTGCAGGACGCGGCCGCGGGCTCCCTCCGCGCTCGAGCTCCGAGCCAGGGGGACCACCGTAGCGAGCCGGACGAGCATGTTCTCGAGGTCGGCGTCGGCGAACTGGCCGCCGGGATTGAACCAGGCGTGGTCGGCCGCAACCTGCACCCAGGCCGCCGCCCCGGCGGATCGGCCCGCATCGAGCTCTGACCCGGCCCGGTCTCGCAGCATCTCGAACTCGGCGAAGTTGGTCGCGAGTCGCGAGCCTGTACGGGGACGGGCGGTGCCGTCCACGACCTCGGTCGTCATGCCGGTGCGCCGGAGGCTGCTCTCGCACCCGTGGGTAGTCGCAGCCGCAGGTCTAGAGGCCGATCACGCGCCTCCCCGTAAGCGCGCGACCCTGCCTCGGCGAGCGGACCGAGCACGCACCAGGCACCTGAGCCCTGGCTGTAGCCCACGAACGAGGACCCGGGCGCGTCGTCGCACCACTGCCGAGCGGTGTCGAGGTCGACGTTGGCGACGAGGAAGGACTTTTCGGGCGCCGAGCGGACCTGACGGAGGACGTCGGCCGGCTCGACGAGACCGACCGTGATGGGTCGGTCCCGGCGCAGGAGCGGGACGTGCTGGCCCACGGGCCAAGGCGTCAGACGGTCCTGCTCGGAGACGACGTTGAGGATGACGACCGGACGGGCGTCCACCGTGAACGCGAGCAGCTGGTCGACGCTCTCGCGGATGTCACTGAGGACCACCTCCCGGCTGCCACGAAGACCATGCCAGGAAGCCGTCGTGAGCGAGTCCTTCACCCACCGGTACCGCCAGCGACGGGCGTCGAGCGGACCGGGCAGCACCCGCTTGGGCGGCCCGCCCACCACACCGCAGGTCGTCCGGATCGGCACCTGCTCGGGGTACCGGGCCCCGACGGTCGCGTGCGCGAGGTCCAGCTTGGCGAGGTTCGTGGACAGGCTGTTGTGCGTGAGCGGGACGTCGACCGCGGCGACCCGACCTCCTCGGAGGCGGAGCCGGAGGCTGTACTCGACCGCGTACGCGTGCCACGCAAGCTCCGGGTCCTCCGCCAACGGCTCCTCGATCAGGAGATCGCGCGAAGCGAGGAACAGGACCTCGTCCAGGGTGTCGACGTCGATGGGGTCGATCGCGGTGTCGCCCGCCATGACGACGCGGTCGCGGACGCGCCCCGCGAGGCGCCCCGTGCTCGTGATCCCGGCGGCGCCGGCGACGTCGACCTGCCCGTCGAGCACCTGTCCCGCCACGCGTTCCAGGCTCGCCAGCGAGTGCAGGTAGACGTCCTGGTGGACGAAGGCGACCACGGGATGACGTGCCCGCCGTGCTCCGTGGTTGAGCGCTGCGCCGGCACTCGCGAAAGCGCCCCTGCGGTTGTCGACCGCGATGACCTCGGTGTCGGGTGCCTCGTGGGCGTTCTCACGCACCGACCGGAGCAGGCAGTCCTCGAGCACCCGCTCGTCGTTGTAGACGCACACGAGCGTGACGGGCGCACGCCGCTCCGCAGAGCGGCCATCGGGTGAGGTCGTCATGCGGTCCTCCTGACGTCGACGAGTCCGGCAAGGGTGGAGCGCCGGCGCCAGAGCAGCCCGGCGGTAGCGGCCAGGGACAGCGTGCCGCAGGCCAGGCAGGCGAGCAGCGGCGTGTCGATGATCGACGAGAGCAGCCAGGTGCCGACCAGGACGGCGGCGCCGACGGCGAGCGGCACCGCCACCGGCGCGAGGATGTCGCGCACCTCGAGACCGTTGCGGCGAAGCAGCGCGACGTAGATCGGCAGAACGACAGCCATCACGGACAGCTGCGCACCCGCGACCCCACGCAGTCCCGCCTGGCTGCCGAGCAGCAGCGCGGGTACGAGGACGGCGAGCCACACGCCCTGAACGGCGAGCAGGGAGCGGGAGCGGCCGTTGATCACGAGGTAGTCGTAGGCGAGCTCGCTGAAGATCCGCGCGGCCGCG
Source organism: Microlunatus spumicola (assembly GCF_039536445.1). NCBI lineage: Bacteria > Bacillati > Actinomycetota > Actinomycetes > Propionibacteriales > Propionibacteriaceae > Microlunatus > Microlunatus spumicola. Next base: position 80,199 of record NZ_BAAAYR010000007.1, read on the forward strand.
CCGAGCCCCAGCAGCTGCAGGGCCAGGGCCGCCGGGTGCCAGACGTCTCCGTACACGAGGCGGATGATCGGGTCCGAAGCTCCTGCGAGCAGGGCGCAGACCGGCAGGCTCGCCGACGCGAGGAGTGCGAGCAGCCGACTGAACTCCGCCCGCGTGGCAGCCGCGTCGCCGCGCAACCTGGCGAAGATGGCCGGACCGACCGCGCGCATCGGCAACGAGAAGATGAAGACGGGCCAGCTGGACAGGTTGAAGGCCAGGACGTAGAACCCGAGGGTCGTCGCGCCGAGCCTGCTGCCAGCCACGAGCTGGTCGACGTAGCCGACGGCGAAGACGAGGATGCTCGTCCCCGCGAGCGGAAGGCCGAACGACAGCAGGCTGGGAAGCACGTCGCGACGCAGGCCGAAGCGGAAGCCTTCCGGACAGAGGCGCGCGAAAGCGCCCGCAGTTGCCGCGGCGCCCACCACCCGACCCACCGCCAGGCTCATGGCACCGAGACCCCCGAGAGCGAGCCCGAGGGAGCAGGCGGCGCCGAGCCAGATCCCGATCTGGTCGACGACCACGCGCTCCCGCTGCCGGAACTCGCGCTGCATGAGTGCGGCCGGGGTCGCCACGAGCCCGCTGAGCAGCACCGAGAGTGCCATGACGCGCACGACCGGTGTGGCTGCGGGGGAGCCCATCACCGAGCAGAACCACGGCGCGATCAGCACGAGCGCCCCGGTCATCAGCGTGCTCATCACCATGGACAGGGTCGCCACCGTCGGCGCGATGCGCTTCGGGTCCTCCGCCCAGCGCACGATCGCCAGGCTCACCCCCAGCTCGTTGAAGCTGAGGACGGCGGTCAGCGCCACGGTCGCCACGGCGAAGGTGCCGAACTCGGCGGGTCCGAGGAGCCGGGCCAGGACGATGCCGACAGCCATCGTCCCGAGCTTCGACATCAGCGTGTTGAGGAAGCTCCACCGGAGGGCGCGCGAGGCTACCGCCGACAGACCGGTCGGCGTGTGTGCGGTGGTGGTCACGGGGTGGCGTCGAGGGCCGCGCGCAGCGCCTCGACCACCTGGACCTGCTGGGCCTCGGTGATGTGCGGGTAGAGCGGGAGCGACAGGATCTCGCTCGCCGACCGCTCGGCCACCGGGAACGACCCCGGGCCCAGGCCGAGAGAGGCGTACGCGCGGGTGAGGTGCAGCGGCACCGGGTAGTGGATGCCCGCCCCGACGCCGGCCTCGTTGAGACGGCGGAGGACGGCGTCGCGGTCCTGGACGCGCACGACGTAGAGGTGCCAGACGTCCACGTTGCCCTCGGCGGAACGGGGGACGCGGACGCCCTCGACGTCGGCGAGCAGCGCGGAGTAGCGGTCGGCCGCCTCGCGGCGCCACGTGTTCCAGGTGGCCAGCCGCTTGAGCTTGGCGTTCAGGACGACCGCCTGGACGGTGTCGAGGCGCGAGTTCATGCCCACGACCTCGTGGTCGTACTTGCGTGCCGAGCCGTGGTTGGCGATCAGGCGGACGCGCGCGGCGAGGTCGGCGTCCTGCGTGGTGACGGCACCGGCGTCGCCCGCGGCCCCCAGGTTCTTGCCGGGGTAGAAGCTCGTGCCGGCCGCCGCGGCCAGGCTGCCCGCGAACCGGCCGAAGCGGGTGGCGCCCTGCGACTGGGCGGCGTCCTCGACGACGGGGACGTCCCCGACGACCGCGAGCACGCGCTCGACCGGCGCGACCTGGCCGAAGAGGTGCACAGGGACGACGGCCTGGGTCTTGTCGGTGATCGCCGCGGCGATGAGGTCAGGGTCGATGAGCAGGTGCTCGTCGTCCACGTCCACCAGGACCGGGACGGCGCCGATGCGGGAGACCGCCTCGGCCGTCGCGATGAAGGTGTTGGCGGGCAGGATCACCTCGCCCCCGGCGGTCACGCCGACCCCGCGGAGCGCGAGCTCGACGGCGTCCGTGCCGTTGGCCACCCCGACGCAGTGCGCGGCGCCCGTGGCCTCGGCGTAGGCGAGCTCGAACTCGCCGACCGGCTTGCCGCCGATGAAGGACGTCGTCGCGAACACCTCGCTCAGACCGGCCATCACCTCCTCGGAGATCTCGGCCTGCTGCGCGGCGAGGTCGACCAGCGGAATGGCGTTCACGAGGTGCTCCCGATCGAAGTGGTGGTGCGGCGGGGACGGGCGGGCACTCCCGTCCAGGTCTGGTCGGCGGGGAGGTCGGAGAGGAGCACGGCGCCCATCCCCAGCACGGACCGCGCGCCGACCGTGGTGTGCTCACGGACGCTGCTGTTCATGCCGAGGTAGGCCTGCTGCTCCACGACCACGTGCCCGCCGAGGCTGACCCCGGCACAGATCGTGGCGAAGTCGGCGACGAGGTCGTCGTGCGTGAGGGTGACGTTCGGCATCACGACCACGTGCCTCCCGACGCTCACGTCCGTCGTGAGGACGGTACCGGCGAGGAGCACGCTCCCGCAGCCGATCCGGGAGTTCCGCGGGACCGACGCGGAGGGGTGCACGAAGGTCGCGTAGCGGTCCTCCGTCACGCCGAGGGCGGTCAGGCGGGCGACGATCGCCGCGCGGCTCGAGCCGCGGCCGGCGCAGACCAGGAACGACGCGTCCGGGTGCTCGACCGCGGCGTCGGTGCTGCCCAGCACGGGGACGCCGCCGACGCTCGTCCCCCGCAGGTTCGCGGCGTCGTCGAGGAGCCCCCGGACCTCGAGGCCGGAGGGTTCGTCCGCGAGGGCGCCGAGCACCTCGCGGGCGAGGCCGCTCGCGGCCACCAGGACCAGGGGGACGCTCACGCCGGGTTGCCGGCCTCGGTGAGGACGTCGACCACCCGCGCCTGCTGGGTCTCGTCCATCTGGTGGAAGAGCGGCAGGATCAGGGTCGAGTCGGTCAGGTGCTCGGTGACCGGGAGGGACCCCGGGGCGGCGACGCCGACGTACGGGGGCTGCCGGTGGGTCGACATGATGCCGCGCCGGGCGGAGATGTCGGCGTGCGCCAGCCGCTCCAGCAGGGCCTCGCGGTCGATCGGGTAGGCCTCGCCGACCTCGACCCAGAAGGACTGGAAGTTGCTCTCGCCCCAGGCGGGGTCGGTGACCGTGCGGAGCCCGGGGACCTCGCCGAGGAACTTCTGGTACGACGCCGCGATCTCGCGCCGGCGGGCCACGACCTCGGGCAGACGGCCGAGCTGCACGATGCCGACGGCGGCCTGCAGGTCGGTCATCCGGAAGTTGTAGCCGACCTCGTCGTACGTCTCGGGCGGGGCGAGGACCGACGCGTGCCGGTCGGCCGCGGACACGCTCATCGCGTGCTCACGAAGCTTCCGGACACGGTCGGCCCAGTCCTGGCGCGACGTCGTGACCATCCCGCCCTCACCGGTGGTGAGGATCTTGCGCGGGTGGAAGGACCACGCCGAGATCTCCGCGCCCGCGCCGACGGGCCGGCCGCGGTAGGTGGAGCCGGCCCCGCACGCGGCGTCCTCGACCACGGCGACGCCGCGGGGGTCGCAGACGGCCCGGATGGCGTCCAGGTCGACCGGGACGCCGCCCTGGTCCACGACGACGACGGCGCGGGTGCGCTCGGTGAGCGCGGCCTCGACCGTCTCCGGCGTGAGGTTGCCCGTGGTCACGTCGACGTCGGCGAAGACCGGCGTCGCACCGACGTAGCGCACGGCGTTGGTCGTGGCGATGAAGGAGAACGACGGGACCACGACCTCGTCGCCCGCACCGACCCCGACCACGACCATGGCCAGGTGCAGGCCGGTGGTGCACGAGGAGACGGCGACGGCGTGCTCGGCCTGCATCGCGGTGGCGAACGCGGCCTCGAACGCGGCGACCCGCGGACCCTGGGCCACCCAGCCGGAGCGGAGGACCTCGGCGACCGCCTCGACCTCCTCCTCGCCCAGGTAGGGCAGCATCACGTTGACGCGGCTCATGCCATGGCTCCTGCCGGCTCGGTCTTCTCGTCGTCCTGCTCGTCCTTGCCCGGGTCGAACCCGAGGGCCTTCTCGCTGCGCCACCAGTCGACGAGCTGGCGGAGCCCCTCGTCGAGGCCGATCTCGGCGGTGAAGCCGAGGTCGCGGCGCGCGGCCTCCGTGCTCGCGAGCCGGCGGGTGACGCCGTTGACGGGCCGGTCGGGCCCGTGCTCCACGCCGAGGTCGGACCCCATCACCGACAGCAGGCGCTCGGCCAGCTGCAGCAGCGAGGTCTCCTCGCCGCGGGCGACGTTGTAGACGCCCTCGACGACGGGGCTCGTCGCCGCCAGCAGGTTCGCCCGGGCGATGTCCGTCGTGAACACGAAGTCCATCGTCTGGGCGCCGCTGCCGAAGATCAGCGGCGGCTTCCCGGCCACGATGCGCTCCATCCAGCGGATGAGCACCTCGGTGTAGAGACCGTGGATGTCCATCCGGGGCCCGTAGACGTTGAAGTAGCGCAGCGCCACGTAGTCCAGGCCCGACATGGCCCGGAAGCTGCGGAGCATGCCCTCGTTGAACGTCTTCGCCGCGCCGTAGAACGTGTCGTTGTCGTACGGGTGCTGGTGCTCGGTGGTCGGGAACTCCTCGGCCAGGCCGTAGACCGAGGCCGACGAGGCGGCGACGAGCTTGCCGACCTTGGCCTGCGCCGCGGCCTCGATCACGTTGAACGTGCCGTCGACCAGGACCTCGAGCGCGAGCCGGGGCTCCTCGGCGCACTGCGTGATGCGGATCGCCGCCTGGTGGAAGACGACGTCGGTGCCGGCCGTGAGGTCGTGCACCAGGTCGCGGTCCCGCAGGTCGCCGACGACGAGCCGGACCCGCGGGTCCTCCAGCGGACCGCGCAGGTTGCCGCGACGGCCGCGGACGAGGTTGTCGAGGATGCGGACCTCGCCGGCCCCCGCCTCGAGCAGCTGGTCGACGATGGTCGAGCCGATGGTGCCGGCGCCGCCGGTCACGAGCGTCGTGGCGCCCTTCAGGTCGAGGCCGCTCACGCGACGAGCTCCGCCTGCGCGACGTGCTGCTCGACCGTGCGGACCGGGCCGCCGCTGGCGAGGCTCGCGCTGGCGGCCTCCAGCACGGACAGGACCCGGAGGCCCGAACGGCCGTCCGTCTGCGGGGCGCGACCGGCCTCGATGGCCGCGGCGAACTCGGTGGCGACGCCGGCCAGGGCCTCGCCCTCCTTGAGCGCCGGGACGACGACGTCGCCCATCCGGTAGGAGACGGTGACGGCCTCCCGCTGGACGGCGTCGGCCGCCTGGGTGCGCAGGTCGACGCCGCGGTCGTGGATCGAGATCCGCTGCGCGGGGTTCATGTCGTCCCACACGAGGGTCCGGCGGCTGCCGCCGATGACCATCTGGCGGATCTTGGTGGGGGAGAGCCAGTTGACGTTGACGTGCGCGATCGCCCCGTTGGCGAGGGGCAGGTTCAGGTAGCCGACGCAGGCCTTGCCGGCGCCGAGCGGGTCCGCCCCGTGGGCCGTGACGTCGGTCGGCGCCAGGCCGCCCGGCAGGATGAAGTCGAGGATCGACAGGTCGTGGGGAGCGAGGTCCCAGAAGACGTCGACGTCGGGCTGCACGAGCCCGAGGTTGATGCGCGTCGAGTCGATGTAGAGCACGTCGCCCAGCTCGCCGGAGGAGATCGTGTCGCGGATGTACTGGACCGCAGGGGTGTAGCAGAAGGTGTGGTCGATCATCAGCACCTTGCCGGCCGCCTCGGCCGCGCTGACCATCACGGCCGCCGTCTCGGCGTTGTCGGCGAGCGGCTTCTCGACGAGGACGTGCTTGCCGGCCTGGAAGGCGGCGAGCGCGAGCGGCGCGTGGGTCTTGGCGGGCGTCGCGATGGCGACGGCGTCGATGTCGTCACGGGCGAGCAGCCGCTCGACCGAGGTCTCGACCTCGACGGTGGAACGGGCGCCCACGACCTTGCGGGCCCGGTTCTCGTCCAGGTCGCAGACCGCGACCAGGTCCCAGGCCGGGTTGGCCCGGAAGTTGCGGATGAGGTTCGGACCCCAGTAACCAGCGCCGATGACGGCTATCGAGTACATCTCTCCCCCAGAGGTGTTCGGTGGATGGTGCGGAAGTGGTTCAGAGCGTGGTTCAGACGGAGACGACGACGTCGACCCAGTAGTTGGTGCTGCTCGGCGTGGTCGGGCGCACGTTGCCCGCGCCCGAGACGCCGCCGAGCGCCGGCACCGTCAGCGGACCCGCCGTGTACGCGCCCAGGTAGCTGAGGCCGGTGGTCGCCCACCGGCCGACGGGTGCGTAGTAGGAGGCCGTGTACGTCGTGCCGGCCGTGATGGCGACCGGGGTCGTGAAGGTGGCGGTGCGCCACCCCGTCCCGGTCTGCGTGGTGGTGGCCGTCGCGAGCTGGGTGCCGTCCGGCGCCCAGAGCTTGACCGTGCTACCCGTGTTCGTCGACGCGGCGTAGTAGCGGATCGAGGTGACCGACCCGGCCCGCGAGGACCGGAACTGCACCCCGACCGTCGTCGGCGAGGTCGTGCTGACCGCCGACGTCGACGGCGTACGGGTGGTGGCGTACAGGCTGTAGGCCTGGGCCGCCGTGGTGAAGGACCAGGTCGTCGGTGAGGCCATCGCGACCCCGGTCGTGCTGCTGGCGCTCACCGAGACGGTGTAAGCGGTCGAGCTCGTGAGGTCTGCCGTCGGGTTGAAGGTCACCGTACGCGTGGTGGCGTTGTAGCTGGTCGACCCCGCAACCGTTCCTGCGGCGTTCCTGAGCGTCAACGTCAGGCCGGTCGTGGAGACCGCCCGGGCGAAGGTGGCGGTGACGTTCGAGCCCGCCGCGACGTCTGTCCCACCGGCCTCGGGCGTCTTCGTCGTCACGCTCGGGGCGTCCGTGTCTGCCGTGGTGAAGGACCAGGTCCGCGGGCTGCTCATCGGCAGCCCCGACGGGTTCTTGGCCGATGCCGTCGCCGTGTAGGTGCCGAAGCTGCCCAGGGCAGCTCCCGGGGTGAACGTGGCCGTCCGGCTGGTCGCGTCGTACGCCACCGTGCCCGCCACCGCGGTGCCGCCGCTCGTCCTCAACGACAGGGCCACGGAGGTCGGGTCGACCGCCCGGGCGAAGGTCGCGGTCACCTTGGTGGCAGCGTTCACGCCGTTCGCGCCGGAGGCCGGGCTGACGGCCGACACGGTGGGAGCCACCGAGTCGGCAGTCGTGAAGGACCAGGTCTGGGGTGCCGCCATGGCGACGCCCGACACGTTCTTCGCGGTGACCGAGGCGGTGTAGCCGGTGAGATCGGTCAAGGCCGCCGACGGGGTGAAGGTGACGGTCTTCGAGGCGGGGTCGTACGCCGTCGTGCCCGCCACGGCGGCCGAGGTGCTCGTGTTCTTGAGCGTCGCCACCACCGTGGTCGCGTCGACTGCCCGCGTGAAGGTGGCGGTGACCTTCGTGGTGCGGCTGACACCGGTCGCGGCCGGGGCGGGGCTCGTCGTCGAGACGCTGGGCGGCTGGGTGTCGGCCGTGGAGAAGGTCCAGGTCTTCGGTGCCGGCATGCTGATGCCGGACGTGTTGCGGGCCGACACCGAGGCCGTGTAGCCGGTGTCGTCGGCGAGCGCGCTCGCCGGGGTGAAGGTCGCGGTCCTCGTTGCCGTGTCGTAGGCGGTCGAGCCGGAGACGACAGCTCCCGTGCCCGAGGCGGCCACGGTGAAGAGGGCGGAGGTCGGGTCGATCGGCGACGCGAAGCTGGCGACCACCTTGGCCGACGTGGAGACCCCGGCGGCCGCGTCCGCCGGACTCACCGTCGTGACGGTCGGCGCCTGCGTGTCGGCCGTCGTGAAGGTCCAGGTCTTCGGGGCCGACATGGCCACCCCGGCCGCGCTGGCCGCGCTGGCCGTCGCTGTGTAGGTCGTCGCCCCGGCCAACGGCGCCGCGGTGGTGAACTCCCCCGTCCTGGAGGCTGCGTCGTACGCGAGCTGGCCGCCCACCAGGTTGCCGGTCGCATCGCTCACCGTGAGCTGCAGCGACGCCGGGTCGATGTCACGGCTGAAGCTGGCTGACACCACCGTCGTGGTGGCGACCCCGGTGGCCGCGCTGGCCGGGGTCGTCGACGACACCTGGAGCGGCGCGTCGTCGTTGGTGTCGAAGACGACATCGACGTAGTAGTTCGAGTTGGCGTACGAGTGGTCGGGGAAGCCGTCGCCGTAGACGTACACGCTGCCCGGGTCGACGCTGGCGAGCGGTGTGTTCACCACCGGGTTCGCGAAGTAGTTCAGGTCGGCGGCGTAGTGACCCTTCGGTGCGAAGTAGGCCGCCACGTAGGTCGTGCCCGCCGTCACCGGGACGTTCGCACTGAAGTCCGCCGTCTGCCAGCCGGTTCCCGAGTCGTCGAAGGTGAGGGTGGCGAGCTTCTGCCCGGAGGCGGAGTAGAGGGTGCCGGTGTGGGTACCGGTGTTGCTGGCGTCGCGCCAGTAGCGCAGACCCTTGACGAAACCGCTGGTCGTCGGCGTGAACTTCATGCCCAACGTCACCGGGTCGCCGTCGCCACCGTCGGACTGGACCGGTCGCGTGGTGGTCTCCATCAGGGAGCACGGGCACGCCGCGGCGCCCGAGGTCGTGAAGCTCACGCTGACCGAGCCCGACATCTTGGGGCCGTCGGTGGCGATGGCGTCGCTCACCGTCATCGTGTACTTCGTGCCCGGAGCCAGGTTGGCCGACGGCACGAAGGTCGCGGTCGTCCCCTGGGACTCGGTTCCTGCCGTCCCCGGAACGGCCTCGCCGTCGGATGTACGGACGACCTTGATGGTCGCCGACCCTGGCTGGATGGCCGTGCTGAACCGCACCTGCAGGTGGTCGTCCACCGGGACCGAGCGAGCACCGTCGCCGGGCGAGGTCGACGTGACCGACGGCCGGGCCGTCGCGCTCGGGGTGAAGACCGGGTCGACGAAGTAGTTCGCGTTGGACGTGTTCGTCGGGGCGTCGCCCGCCGAGTACGTGTAGCGCCCGGCGCCGGACGGCGTCGAGAGAGGGCCGCGGGTGATCGGGTCCGAGAGCCCGTTCGAGGTGTAGCCGTACTTGCCCGTCGACGAGGTGTAGGAGACGACGTAGGACGTGCCCTTGGTGACCTTCTGCGGCGAGGCGAACGTCGCCTCCTGCCAGCCCGAGGTCGACTCGTCGGCGGTGGTGGCCTCCGCGACCTTGTTGTTGCCCGCCCAGAGGTTCACGGTGTGCGGAGCCCCGTCCTCAGGCCTCTTCCAGAACCGGACACCCGTCACCTGACCGTCCTGCGACGGCTGGAAGGCGACGCCGAGCTTGACGCCCCCGGAGTCGTCGGCGGGTCCCGAGGCGGGCTGGTCGGAGTCGTCGAAGAGCGTGCACGGGCACTGGTTCGGTGTCGCGTCCGGGTCGACCGTCGTGAAGTTCCACTGGACCGGTGCTGCGAGGGTGGCGGCGTTGACCGTGACCGTGTAGGTGGTGCTGTTCGCCAGGCCCTGCAGCGGGTTGAACGTCGCCGTCCTGCTCGTGGCGTCCCAGCTCACCGTGCCCGGGATGACGTTCTGGGAGGAGTCCATGACCTGCATCGAGATCGAGGCCGGGTCGACGGCCTTCGAGAACGTGGCGGCCGCGGTGGCGGTGGTCGCGACAGAGCTCGCGCCGGCCTTCGGGCTCAGCGTCGTGACGCTCGCCGGGATCGTGTCGTCCGGTGAGAACACGGCGTCGACGTAGTAGTTCGTCTGCCGGATGCTGTTGTTCGGGAAGGCGGAACGCTCGGCGTAGACGCCGTTCGTCACCCCGTTCCCGCCCGCTGCGGTAAGCACGCCCGCGTTGTACGGCTTGCCGAAGTAGTAGGAGTCGGCCGAGTAGTGGCCGCTCGGTGCGTAGTAGGCCGCGACGTAGGTCGTGCCCGCGTTGATGGCCACCGCGCGTGCGAACTGCAGGGTCTGCCAGCCCGTCGCGCTCTCGTTGCTGAAGGTGCCGGTGGCGAGAGCGGTTCCGGACGAGGAGTACAACGTGCCGGTGTGCACGCCCGTGTTCGCGGCTGCCTTGTAGAAGCGGATCCCGCTGATGTACCCGTCACGGGAGGACGTGAACTTGGTGCCGAGCGTCACCGCCGTGCCGTCGGCCGCGTCGACGGTCCTCGGTGTGGCGACGCCGAAGACCGTGCAGGGGCAGGTGGAGGTGACGGCCACGCTGACCGGGGCCGACGTCCGCGCGGAGTCGTCGCTGGCGCGGACCTGGACCGCCGACGGTCCGTTGCCGGTCAGGATCCCTGAGTAGGTCCAGCTCGTGGTGCCGTCGGCCGGGTGGAAGGTGGCGCCGCCGTCCACGGAGACCTCCACGCCGGCGACCCGGCCACCCGCGTCGGTGGCGGTTCCGGAGACCGTCAGCAGCGATCCCTGCGTCAGAGACTGGCCTGCGGTCGGTGTCGTCACCGTCACGGAGGGTGCGACGGTGTCGGTGGATGCCGTGACGGGGCTCAGCCCGGGGGCGAGCGTGGTGGCCGGGGCCGCCATGTCCGTGAGGATGTTGATGGTCGCCTGCTGCATCCGAGGATCGGCGGGCGTGTCGGCCCCGTCGTGCATCGGGTCGAGCCCCCACGACCACTGGATCGTGCCGGCGGAGAAGACGAGCGCCCCGCTGCTGGCCCGGTACAGGGTGATGTGGTGCGTCGTGGTCCCGGGGCTTACCTGGTTGCCGAAGTCCTGCAGGTACTCGGGCGTCGGCCCGACCGTGGTGGACATGTCGATCAACCCAGCTGGGCGGTATCCGTTGTCCACGTCCTCGTTCGACTCGTAGCCGACCGTGTGGTCGCTCAGCGTCGCCTTCGCGCCGTCGGCCATCGTGGCCAGCGACGTGCCACGCCAGACCCGCAGCTTGCCCTCGGAAGAGCTCACCTGCATGGCCAGGTCGTCGGAGTTCGCCTGGAACTGGGTGCCGATCAGGGCGTTCTCCGGGCCGAACCCGTAGCCGAGGTCGCCGAACCGGGGGTCGCGCCAAGTGGCGGTCGGCTCGACGGGGTCGATCGCAGCGTTGGCCCAGGTGTTCTTGTAGTCGACGATGGTGCGGTTGGGGGTGTTCGTGCCGTCCTGCGACGGCTCGAGCCGGGTCTTCCAGTACACGTCGTTACCGCCGAAGAAGGCGAGGTTCACCCCGGCGTCACGCGCATCGGTGACGTTCTTGCGCTGGTTGGCGCTCCAGTACTCGTCATGGCCGACCGAGAGGAACACCTTGTGCTTCTTGACCAGCGCGGGATCGGTGGCGACGTCCAGACCTGAGACGTAGGAGACGTCGACACCGTTCTGCTCGAGGAAGCGGAGCATCGGGTACTCGTTCGAGAACAGGAAGTCACGCCCGTACGACGTGCCCCGCGTGAGGTAGGGCCGGTTGTAGCTGACCTTGTACGCCCGGCCGTTCGCCTTGCCCTCGTAGAAGTCGGACCCGCCGTAGGTGTTGTAGGCCTGCCACGTCGAGTCCGAAGTCTGGAAGAGGGCAGCGGAGGCGTTGCCGTCCTTGCGGACCACGAACGGGATGTGGGAGTCGCCGCCGGTGTCGGTGCGGATCAGACGGGCGATGTAGACGCCGGAGACGGCGGTCGCCGGGACGTTCCACGAGGCCGACACCCCCCACGTGCCGCAGTCGGTGAGCTCGGTGCTCGCGTCGGTCGCACAGGGGGGCTGCACCTGGGGAAGGGGAGCCGAGGGGGCGATGGTGGCGATCTCCCGCGCACCGGAGCCCTGGTACCAGCCGAGCCGGTAGATCTTGATGGAGTACGCAGGGGCGTCGGTCTTGATCTTGAAGCTGATCGCCGAGCCGACGTTGACGCTCGTCGCGGTGGCGAACCCCTGGATCGTGTCGTCGCCGGCGCCGAAGATGTTCCACTCCGCACCGGCGACTCCCGGAAGCTGGTTCTCGCACACGACCGCGTTACCGGTGCAGGCGGCCTGGGCCGTCTGCACGGGTACCACGAGGACGGAAGCGACCAGGGCGAGGACAGCCGTCACGGCCAGCACGGGAAATCGCCAGAAGCCCTTGGCTCCCGACCCGGTCGAAGTCTGCGGAAGAAGACCGATCGTCGACATGCTGCCCCCCAGCTCCACCTTCGCCCCCCGCGAAGGTGATCCCTGCCCCCCGGCAAGGAGGCCACGCACGCGTCTCGTCGAGACGGGCGTCAGAGGACGGACTCCTCCGGCGCATCGGGCACGGCCTCCGCGAGCGTATTTGCTGTCCCGGGAGCGGTGTGACGATTACAAGAATTACCTGACTGTTGCCTTAACGTGGTGCTAATTGACCCAGCCCGACCTCGCGCCGGACATCGAGGTCAGGAGCTCACCACCGTGCTGAGCGAGTCGGTGACGGTCTGCTTGCTGTAGTCCTTGGCCTTCTTGTCCACGAGCGACACCAGCTCCAGCTTGACGTTCAGCGTCATGGCTCGGGCGGTGCGGTCCACCGGCGGGACCGAGAAGGACTGCACGTAGGTGTAGGGCGTCGTCACGAGGTACCCGGGTGTCAGGTTCGTCGTGTCGACGATCGGGTCCGGTCCGGGCAGCGACGAGCTGCCGTCGTTCACGACGAAGCGCATCGTCGTCCTCGTCAGGTAGATCTTGCGTGACCGGTCACGCACGCTGACCTCCACCTGGACGGGCGTCCCGCCGTCAGAGGTCCAGCGCGTCGGCACGGCCACCGAGTAGTCGACGGCGATGGTGAGCCCGCCGGAGCGGACCACGTGTCGGGCGGTGCCGTTGGCCAGCTCGTCCGTCGTCTGGACGCTCGGCGTGTCGCTCGGCGCCGTCGAGGGCGCCTGCTCGGCGGGCGGCGCCGTCGTGATGTCGGGCAGCGGGACGACCTGCGGTCCGCTGCCCGCGCAGCCGGCGAGCAGTCCTGCTGCCGCCAGCGCAGCCGTCGCAGCGAGGTGTCGTCGAGCCATGGGTCCCCCAAGAAGATCTTCGATCGCGTGAGATGCAAAACGTAGTGACCCCCTGGAGTCCCGGCTGCCACTTCGACGAAGTCGTCCGGGAGCGTCACCTCGGCACCCCTGCCACACTGAACCCGTGCGTGACGTCGTGGTCCTGGGCAGCACCGGGTCGATCGGGACCCAGGCGCTGGAGGTGATGGCCCGCCGGCCGGAGGAGTTCCGGGTGGTCGGGCTCGCGGCCGGCGGAGCGTCGGTCGCCCTGCTGGCCCGCCAGGCCCTCGAGACGGGGGCGCAGGTGGTGGCCGTCGCCCGCGCCACCACCGTGCAGGACCTCCAGCTGGCCTTCTACGCGGAGGCGCAGCGCCTCGGGTGGTCGACGGGGGACGCCCGGCTGCCGCGGATCATCGCGGGGCCGGACGCCGCGACCGAGCTGGCCGCGTACCCGTGCGACGTCGTCCTCAACGGCATCACGGGCTCGACGGCGCTGGGGCCCACGCTCGCGGCGCTGAAGGCCGGCACCACCCTCGCGCTGGCGAACAAGGAGTCCCTGGTCGTCGGAGGACCGCTCGTGCTCGCGGCGGCCGCTCCCGGCCAGATCGTCGCGGTCGACTCGGAGCACTCGGCCATCGCCCAGTGCCTGCGCGGCGGCCGGGCCAGCGAGGTCGACCGTCTCGTGCTGACGGCGAGCGGGGGACCGTTCCGCGGGCGCACGCGGGAGCAGCTGGCGGACGTGACGCCGGCGCAGGCGCTCGCCCACCCGACCTGGGACATGGGCCGCGTCATCACCACGAACTCGGCCACCCTGGTCAACAAGGGACTGGAGCTGCTCGAGGCGCACCTGCTCTACGGCGTCCCGCTCGACCGGATCGACGTCGTCGTGCACCCGCAGTCGCTCGTGCACTCGATGGTGCAGTTCGTGGACGGGTCGACGCTCGCGCAGTGCTCCCCGCCGGACATGCGGCTGCCGATCGCGCTGGCGCTGGGCTGGCCCGACCGGGTGCCCGGCGCGGCCGCGGCCTGCGACTGGACCCGGGCGCAGGAGTGGACGTTCGAGCCGCTCGACGACGAGGCGTTCCCGGCGGTCGACCTGGCCCGTACGGCGGGCCGGCACGGCGGCAGCGCGCCCGCGGTCTACAACGCGGCGAACGAGGTCTGCGTCGACGCCTTCCACGAGCTCCGGCTGCCGTTCCTCGGCATCGTCGACGTGGTCGGGCGGGTGCTGGAGGAGCACGTCGCGAAGCCGGGCGGGCGGACCGACGGCGACGTAGGCTCGTCGCTGGTCGCGGGCGCCGACCTCACGCTCGAGACGGTGCTGGCGGCGGACGCCTGGGCCCGGGCGCGCGCCACGCAACTCGTGGCGCAGGGTCTCGGCGGTGGATCCGGCAGGGAAGAGGTCGCACGCGTCTGATGGACATCCTCGTCTACGTCGTCGGAGCGGTCGTCTTCTTCGCCCTCGTGATGGCCTCGATCGGGCTGCACGAGATCGGCCACCTCGTGCCGGGCAAGATCTTCGGCGTCAAGACGACGCAGTACTTCGTCGGCTTCGGCAAGACGCTCTGGTCGACGCGCCGCGGCGAGACCGAGTACGGCGTCAAGGCCATCCCGCTCGGCGGCTACGTCCGCTTCGTCGGCATGTACCCCCCGACGAAGGAGCACCCGGGCCAGGTCCGCTCGACGCGGACCGGGCTGTTCCAGACCATGGCCGACCAGGCGCGCGCGGTCGAGTGGGAGGACATCACCCCGGCCGACGAGGGCCGGTTGTTCTACCAGAAGCGCTCCTGGCAGAAGATGATCATCATGGCCGGCGGGCCGACCATGAACATCCTGCTCGCCTTCGGCCTGCTGCTCGGCGTGACGGCGACGTACGGGGTCTCGCGACCGCAGCTGACCGTGGCCGAGGTCCAGCCCTGCATCGTCCCCGGCGACGCGACGGACACGAGCTGCAACGGCAAGGCGCCGACTCCGGCCGCCCAGATGGGCCTCCGTCCGGGAGACCGGGTCGTGGGGTTCAACGGGCGGGCCGTCGACTCGTGGGGCGACGTCTCCACGCTGATCCGCGGCAACCTCGACCGCCCCGCGCAGCTGACCGTGGTCCGCGACGGCCAGCGGGTCGAGCTGCCGACCGTGAGCACCGTCGTCCAGGGCGTGCCCGACGCGCTCGACCCCTCGAAGCGCGTGGCCGCCGGCTTCCTCGGCGTCGTGCCGACGGTCGAGCGGGTGCGCGGCGGACCGGTCGCGGTCGTGCAGGACATGTGGACGATGACCGAGCAGACCGCGGTGGCGCTCGTGCACTTCCCCGCGAAGGTCTTCTACACGGCGTACAACCTCGTGACGGGCAAGCCGCGCGACCTGTACGGCCCGATGAGCATCCTCGGCGCGAGCCGCGCCGCGGGGGAGATCGCCTCGACCCATCAGATCGGCAGCGCCGACAAGGCCGCGGCACTCTTCTCGGTGCTCGGCTCCGTGAACCTCTTCGTCGCGCTCTTCAACTTCGTGCCGCTGCTGCCGCTCGACGGCGGCCACATCGCCGGGGCGATCTACGAGGCGGTGCGCCGCCGCCTCGCCGCCCTGCGCAACCGCCCGGACCCGGGCTTCGTCGACACGGCCCGGATGCTCCCGGTCGCGTACGTCGTCGGCTCGCTCATCGCCGTCGCCGGCGCGGTGCTGATCCTCGCCGACGTGATCGACCCGATCCGGCTCTTCTGAGTCGTCCGGACCGGGAACCTTCCGCCCCTGATGACGCGCATCGGGGCCGAGAGGGCCCAGGGAAGCATCATCGACGCGAGGCTATTCGTGCGCTCGCCGTAATGGAGGCCGCGCTCGAGCGATGAACGTGCGGGGACAGGTCGGGGGACTCATCTGAGCCGAGAGGCTCTCCGACTCGAAGGAACCTCGCCGTGCGTCGATCGCTCACCATCTTCGTCTTCCTCGTCCTGGCCGCTCTGCTCGGCGGGAGCCTCGCCGCGGGGGCTGCCACGCCGAACGACACCACGTGCCGGAAGGTCGTGAAGAGCACCAAGAGCCCGAGCCAGGCGGATCTTCTGAAGTACTCAGCCTGCCGCTTCGACATGCTCGACGCCCGGGTCGCCGCTCTCGCACCTGTCGGCAACCCGCCCGCGCCGAACCCGCCCGTCCCGTCGAGCGAGCCGAAGCCCTCGGCCACACCGACCCCCACCAGCCCGCCGTCCACGACCTCTCCGGGGCCGACCGGTTCCGGTGACATGCCGACGGCGGGGTCGACGGGCGTACCGTCCGGGACCACCCTCACGGCGTACTCGGGGCCCGCGACCATCACGACTCCCGGCACCGTGATCGACGGGAAGCGCATCACCTCGTGCATCGTCGTGAAGGCCGACGACGTGACGATCCGCAACAGCCTGATCCAGTCGAAGGGCTGCTTCTTCAACGTCCTCTCCGAGAACGGGAGCACGGGTCTTCAGCTCGTCGACGTCGAGATCGACGGCCAGGGCAACGGCAGCGGAGACTCCGCGGTCAACGGCGCGGGCTACACCTGCCTCCGCTGTGACGTGCACGGGACGATCGACGGCTTCAAGGTCGGCAGCAACGTCGTCATCCAGGACTCCTACATCCACGACCTCGTCGGGACGAGCGACTCGCACAACGACGGCATCCAGGTCCTCGCGGGCAAGCACATCAAGATCCAGCACAACTCGATCCTCATCGGGCTGAAGTCGGCGACCTCGGGCATCCTCGTGAAGGCCGACTTCGGTGCGATCAGCGACCTCGTCATCGAGCGGAACCTCCTGGCCGGTGGCGCCTGGACCCTGTACGCCGGCTCCGAGGAGGGCAACGGCGGTGACGGACCTGCGACCGGCGTGACCGTCAAGAACAACCAGTTCTCGACGCGCTACTTCTCGAAGGGCGGCGCGTTCGGTCCCCTCACGGACACGCTCCAGTCCTACGCCGTCGCTGGCAACGTCTGGGCTGACGGCCCGGGCAAGGGCACCGCGGTCTCCTGAACCCAGCCCGGTCGTGCCGTGGCCTCGCGCTCCTCGGGCGCGTGGCCACGGCACCGACCGGCCGATGTCGCCACGGTTCGACGTGATCGACCCGATCCGGCTGTTCTAGCGGCCTCCGCCCTGGGTAGGGGCGGGCCATGCCGGCCGCTCCCACCGCCACCGCCAGCGACGTCGCTGCCGACGCTCCGGCGCCCTCGCGCCGCGGCGAGACCCTGCCGCTGGAGTACGTGCTCCCGCTGAGGTGGGGACGTGACGTCGACCCCCGGGACGCCGTCGAGCTCGCCTCCTACCTGGAGCGGCTGTCGGCCTGGCTGCCCGTGACGGTGGTGGACGGCAGCGCGCCCGACGTCTGGGAGCGGCACCACACGCTGTTCACTCCGTACGCCCGCCACGTCGTCCCGCAGCCGTGGCCGGGTCGCAACGGCAAGGTCGCCGGGGTGGTGACGGGGCTGGCGCTCGCTCGCGAGGAGCTGGTCGTCATCGCCGACGACGACGTCCGCTGGGAGCGGGCGGGCCTGGAGCGGCTCGTCGGGCTGATGGAGGGCGTCGCCCTCGTGCGGCCCCAGAACGTCTTCGTCGAGCTGCCGTGGCACGCGCGCTGGGACACCGCCCGCTCGCTGCTGAACCGGGCGGTGGGCGCGGACTACCCCGGCACGTACGGCGTGCGCCGCAGCGCCTTCCTGGCGGCCGGCGGCTACGACGGGGACGTGCTGTTCGAGAACCTGGAGCTGTCGCGCACGCTGCGTGCGGCGGGCGGCCGGGAGCGGGTCGTGCCCGACCTCTACGTCCCGCGGCTGCCGCCGACGACCGACCACTTCCTCGGCCAGCGCGTGCGGCAGGCGTACGACGACCTGGCCCAGCCGGCCCGGCTGGCGACCGAGGCGGCCCTCGCTCCCGCCGTGCTGGCGCTCGCCGCCCTCGCCCGGCGGCCGGCCACGCGGCGCTCGGCCCGGTGCAGTCTCGCCCTGCTCGCGGCGGCGTCCGTCGGGCTCGCGGAGGTCGGCCGGCGCCGGGCCGGGGGCGCCGAAGTCTACCCCCGCGACGCCGCCCTGTGGGCCCCGCTGTGGCTCGGTGAACGGGCCGTCTGCATCTGGCTCGCGCTCCTGCACCGCGCCCGGGGCGGGGTGCCGTACGGGGGGCAGCGCATCCGGCTGGCCGCCCACAGCGTCCGGCGGCTCCGGCCGGCGGTGCCGCGGCTACGCTGAAAGCGCCATGACTATCAATCTCGGGCTGCCGGCCCTGCCGCCGCCCACCCTCGCTCCGCGGCGCAAGACGCGCAAGATCAAGGTCGGCAAGGTCGACGTCGGCGGGGACGCCCCCGTCAGCGTGCAGTCCATGACCACGACCCTGACCTCGAACATCAACGCCACCCTTCAGCAGATCGCCGAGCTGACCGCGACGGGCTGCGACATCGTGCGCGTCGCCGTGCCCAGCCAGGACGACGCCGACGCGCTGCCCGCGATCGCGCACAAGTCGCAGATCCCGGTCATCGCCGACATCCACTTCCAGCCGAAGTACGTCTTCGCCGCCATCGAGGCGGGCTGCGCGGCCGTCCGGGTCAACCCGGGCAACATCCGCGCCTTCGACGACCAGGTCAAGGAGATCGCGAGGGCCGCGAAGGACCACGGCACCTCGATCCGGATCGGCGTGAACGCCGGTTCGCTCGACAAGCGGCTGCTGGCCAAGTACGGCAAGGCGACGCCCGAGGCGCTCGTCGAGTCGGCGCTGTGGGAGGCGAGCCTCTTCGAGGAGCACGACTTCCGCGAGTTCAAGATCAGCGTCAAGCACAACGACCCGGTGATCATGGTCCGCGCGTACGAGCTGCTGAGCGAGTCCTGCGACTACCCGCTGCACCTCGGCGTGACCGAGGCGGGTCCCGCGTTCCAGGGCACGATCAAGTCGGCCGTGGCCTTCGGCTCGCTGCTCAGCCGGGGGATCGGGGACACGATCCGCGTCTCCCTGTCCGCGCCGCCGGTCGAGGAGGTCAAGGTCGGGCTGCAGATCCTGCAGTCGCTGAACCTGCGCCCCCGCAAGCTCGAGATCGTCTCCTGCCCGTCCTGCGGGCGTGCGCAGGTCGACGTCTACAAGCTCGCCGACGCCGTGACCGCCGGCCTCGAGGGCATGACGGTCCCGCTGCGCGTCGCGGTCATGGGCTGCGTCGTGAACGGTCCCGGCGAGGCCCGCGAGGCCGACCTGGGCGTCGCGTCGGGCAACGGCAAGGGCCAGATCTTCGTGCGCGGCGAGGTGATCAAGACGGTGCCGGAGGCCGACATCGTCGAGACCCTCATCGAGGAGGCCATGCGCCTGGCGGACGAGATGCCGCCGAGCGAGTCGGGCAGCCCCGAGGTCCTGGTCGCGGGCAGCGCGCCGGCCCGGGTCTGAGGACGTGAGCACGCGGTGACCTCGACCCGGACCCGGGAGGGGAACGGCGTGCGCGACCGCGGCTCGGTGCGGGTGCTCGGGCGCGAGGACGTGCCCGACGCGGTGCGGGTGCTCTCGGCCCGCCCCGTCGAGAACGTCTTCGTCGCGGCCCGCGTACGGGCGGCCGGGCTGGACCCGGCGACGCTGGGCTGCCAGGTCTGGGGCTACGAGCGCGACGGTGCGCTGGCCGCGCTGTGCCACGCCGGCTCCAACCTCGTCCCGGTGAACGCCGACGACGAGGCGCTGGCCGCGTGGACCGAGTACGCCGGGCGGCAGCGGATGTGCGCCTCGATCATCGGTCCGGCGGAGACGGCGACGCGGTTCTGGAAGATGCTGGGCGACCGCTGGGGACCGAGCTGGTCGGAGGTCCGCGACGTGCGTCCGCACCAGCCGGTCATGACGATCGTCGGCGAGCCGCTGGTCGCCCCCGACCCGCGCGTGCGCCGGGTGACCCTGGAGCACTGGGACGCCTACACCGACGCCGCGATCAAGATGTACACCGAGGAGATCGGCGTCTCGCCCGTCTCCGGCAACTCGGCCGGCTACCGGTTCTACGTCCGCCAGCTCATCAGCAGCGGGCGCGCGTTCGCGATGTTCGGCGACGACGGGCGGGTGCTCTTCAAGGCCGACCTCGGCTCCGTCTCGGGCTCGGTCTGCCAGGTGCAGGGCGTCTGGCTGGACCCCGCGCTGCGCGGCCGCGGGCTGGCCCCGGCCGCGATGGCCGCCGTGGTCACGCTCGCCCGGACCGTCGTGCCGACGGTGTCGCTCTACGTCAACGACTACAACCACGCCGCGCGGGCGACGTACGACCGGGTCGGCTTCACCCAGGTCGGCGAGTTCGCGACGATCCACTACTAGGCCGCCTCGTCGCCGGGCCCTGGCGACGTGGTCGTCTCGCGGTCGGACCGCGTCGGGCCGATAGCGTGGGGGGATGTCCAAGGTCCTCACCAGCCTGCCCGTCGGTCAACGGGTCGGGATCGCCTTCTCCGGCGGCCTCGACACCTCCTGCGCCGTGGCGTGGATGCGCGACGCGGGCGCCGTCCCCTTCACCTACACCGCCGACCTCGGCCAGTACGACGAGGACGACCTGGTCGGCGTCCCCGGTCGCGCCAAGGTCTACGGCGCGGAGGAGGCCCGACTGGTCGACTGCCGCGCGGCCCTGGTGAACGAGGGCCTGGCCGCCATGACCTGCGGCGCGTTCCACATCCGCTCGGGCGCGCAGACGTACTTCAACACCACCCCGCTCGGCCGGGCCGTCACCGGAACCCTCCTGGTGCGGGCCATGCACGAGGACGGCGTGTCCATCTGGGGCGACGGCTCGACCTTCAAGGGCAACGACATCGAGCGGTTCTACCGCTACGGCCTGCTGGCCAACCCGGGGCTGCGCATCTACAAGCCGTGGCTGGACGAGCGCTTCGTCACCGAGCTCGGCGGGCGCAAGGAGATGTCGGAGTGGCTCATCTCCCACGACCTGCCCTACCGCGACCCCACCGAGAAGGCCTACTCGACCGACGCCAACATCTGGGGCGCCACCCACGAGGCCAAGCAGCTCGAGCAGCTCGACACCTCGATGGAGATCGTCGACCCGATCATGGGCGTGCGGTTCTGGGACCCGTCCGTGGAGATCGAGACCGAGGACGTGACGCTCACGTTCGAGGGCGGCCAGCCGGTCGCGATCAACGGGGAGACCTTCGCCTCCGACGTCGACCTCGTCATCGCCGCGAACACGGTCGGCGGCCGCCACGGGCTCGGCATGTCCGACCAGATCGAGAACCGCATCATCGAGGCCAAGAGCCGCGGCGTGTACGAGGCGCCCGGCATGGCGCTGCTGGTCCTCGGCTACGAGCGGCTGCTGTCGGCGATCCACAACGAGGACACGCTCGACGCGTACTTCAGCCAGGGCCGCAAGCTCGGGCGGTTCCTCTACGAGGGCCGGTGGTTCGACCCGCAGGCGCTGATGATCCGCGAGGGCCTGCAGCGCTGGATCGCCTCCCCGGTCACCGGCACGGTCACGCTGCGGCTGCGCCGCGGCAACGACTACACGATCCTCGACACGACGGGCCCGGGCCTGTCCTACCAGCCGGAGCGGCTGTCGATGGAGCGGAACGCGAACGCCGCCTTCGGCCCGACGGACCGGATCGGACAGCTGACGATGCGCAACCTCGACATCGCCGACACGCGCACCCGCCTCCAGGGCTACGCGAGCCGCGGCCAGCTCGTCGCCGAGGACCACCTGCGCTCCGACATCACCCTCCACCTCGACCTCGGCGACGTCACGGACAACCTCACCGCGTACGCCAGCAACCGCGAGCTCGAGAGCGGCAGCACCGGCGAGCCCGAGACCCTGGACCGCGCCGCGCTGGAGTCGGGCACCGACTGAGGGCACTGACCTCCTCGAGGTCCTTCGACAGGCTCGGGGTGCGTTCTCGGGCAACCCGGGGAACGCCCCTCGAGCTCGCCGAGGGTTCCGGCACGGCTGGTGGTCGTGGCCTCGCGGGCGGGTCGAGAGGCGCTGACCTCTTCGAGGCCCTTCGACAGGCTCCGGGAGCGTTCTCGCGCAACCGAGGAACGCCCCCTGAGCCCGCCGAAGGGCCCGGGACGGGTCGGTGTCCTGCCCGCGCGCACGACGGTCCCGGTCTGCTCAGTGACGCGTCCAGTTGACCGATCAACATAGCCCCCGCATGTTTGGGAACGTTCCCGCACGGTTAACGTCGACCCGACGATCGGCGACGCTGCCGGACCCGTGAGGGGAGGCGTCGGCCGACGGGCCGCACGGTGCGGCCCTGTCCCTCACCCCCGGGAGCACGATGACGAACCGAGTGCTGCGCCGCAGCGCTGCCGCCCTCGCCGGCGCCGCCCTGCTGGCCGCCGCCCCCCTGGCCACGACCTCCGCCGAAGCGGTCGTCGCCAAGCCCCTGCCGGGCCGCACCTACTTCTACGTCCCGCCGGCGCCGGACGGCGCGAAGGAGCAGATCGACCGGCTGGACGACGCCGGCCGCGACCGCGCGGCTCGGCTGGTCAAGGCCGAGACCACCACGCCGCAGGCGGTGTGGTTCACCAGCGGCACCCCGAAGCAGGTCCGCAAGGCGGTGCGGAAGACCACCGACCGCGCCGCGGACAAGAAGGCCGTCCCGACCCTGGTCGTCTACAACGTCCCCGGCCGGGACTGCTCGCAGTACTCCTCCGGCGGCGCCGGCTCCGACGCCGCGTACCGGGACTGGGTCGACGGGTTCGCCCGCGGTCTGAGGAAGAACCAGCGGGTCGTCGTGGTCGTGGAGCCCGACGGCCTCACGAACCTGCCGGCCGACTGCCCGGGGGCCTACCCCGGCCAGGACGTCGGGACCTTCCCGCACCCCGCGCCCGGCACGCTCACCGCGGGCCGGATCGCCGACATCGCGTACGCCGGCAAGGTGATCCGCAAGGCTAACGAGAAGGCGCTCGTCTACCTCGACTCGGGCCACAGCGGCTGGAAGAGCGTCGGGGACGCGACGGCCCGCCTCCGGGCCGCCGGGGTCGACAAGGACCAGGGCTTCTCGCTGAACGTCTCGAACTACCAGTGGACCCCGAACCTCTCCGCGTACGGCACGTGGATCTCCAGCTGCCTGGCGCTGCACCCCGACGCGGCCACGACCACGCCGACCGACTGCGCCGACCAGAACAACGCCGGTCCGGCCGGCGGGACGGCCGTCGCGCTCGACCCGCAGAAGTCCTGGAGCCGGACGGCGTCCGACCCGACCGCGAGCACGGCCGAGGTCGACGCGCGCTACGCCGCGCAGCTGGCGACGGCCGGGGTGATGCCGAAGGCCCATTTCGTCCTCGACACCAGCCGGAACGGGCAGGGCCCCTGGCTCCCGGCCGCCGGCACGTACGCGGGCGACCCGCAGGTCTGGTGCAACCCGCCGGGGCGCGGGCTGGGGGAGCGACCGAAGGCCCACCCCGCCAAGGCCTACCCGCAGCTCGACGCCTACCTGTGGATCAAGACGCCGGGGCAGTCCGACGGCCAGTGCAACCGCGGGATCACGGGCAGCACCACCGACCCGGAGTGGGGCGGCCGGACGGACCCGGCCGCGGGGGCCTGGTTCGGTCGGCAGGCGCTGCAGCTCGCGCGGCTCGCCGAGCCGAGGCTGCTCCCGAAGAAGTAGGGGCTCGCCCCTACCCGGCGGAGGCGGAGACGCGGGTCACGAACGTGGTGATCTCGCGCTCCGCCTCCGCCCGGGTGGTGGGCTCGTTGTGCACCTCGTGCCGCACCCCGGGGAACACGCGGGTCCGGACGTCCGGGTGCCCGGACGCCACCAGCCGGTTGGCGACGTGG
The DNA here is from genome assembly GCF_039536445.1 of Microlunatus spumicola. Classification (NCBI taxonomy): domain Bacteria; kingdom Bacillati; phylum Actinomycetota; class Actinomycetes; order Propionibacteriales; family Propionibacteriaceae; genus Microlunatus; species Microlunatus spumicola. The sequence continues at coordinate 103,734 of NZ_BAAAYR010000007.1, forward strand.
TAGGCGCCCTCGCCGTAGTTCGCGACGGGGTCCTGGTCGCCGGCCAGCACGAGCACGGGGAGCGCGCTCGGGACGGTCGGGTACCAGGCGTCGCCGTTGACCTGGTCGTAGAGGTCGACGAACCCCTGCAGGAAGCGGGCGCTCAGCGGGGCGCCGAAGTTGTTGAAGGGGTCGCGCCCGTGGTCGGCCACGACGTCGGCGTCGAGCGCGACCCAGGCGGTGGGACCGGCGTCGGGCCCGAACCGCTCGAGGAACCCGTCGAACAGCTGCCCGACCAGGTGGTCCGGCGCGGGTTCGGCGGCCCGGTCCCCGGCCGCGAGCGCGGCGAGCGCCGGCCGGTCGACCACGCGCTCGATGCCCCGCATCTGCGCGGCGACCCCGCCGAGCACCAGCCCGGCCAGGTCCGACGACACCTCGGGCACCATCGCCCGCGCGATCATCGACCCCCAGCTGTGGCCGTAGACCACCCAGGGCAGCCCGGCCGTCGCGGACCGCTGACCGAGCCGCCCCAGCGCCTCGGTACGCAGCCGCAGGGCGTCGTCGACGACCACGCGGGCCGCGTCGTCCCCGGCGTCGGCCCACACCCCGGAGCCCGTCGCGGTCCGGCCGTGCCCGGCGTGGTCGCCGGCCACGACGACGAACCCGGCGTCGAGCAGCGTCGAGACCAGGTGGAGGTAGCGCCGGGAGTGCTCGCCCAGGCCGTGCACGAGCTGGACGACCGCGGTCGGGGTGCCGACGGGCTCGTAGAGCCAGCCCTGGACGGTGTCCCGGCCGTTCGCCGAGGTGAACGTGATCTCCTGCAGGGCCACGGGGACCGCCTTCCTCCTCCGGCTCCGGCGCCGGGCTCAGGGCCGACCGTAGCGCCCGGCCCCGGGCCTCCCGCAGCCCGGCGCCGGCCCGAAACCGGGGCGAGGGGTGGGCGCTCCGTCGCCTAGGGTGAACCGGTGATCGCCAGGATGTCCCAGCTGTTCGTCCGCACCCTGCGGGAGGACCCCGCCGACGCCGAGGTGCCGAGCCACGCGTGGCTCGTCCGCGCCGGCTACATCCGGCGCGCGGCCCCCGGGATCTACTCGTGGCTCCCGCTCGGGCTGAAGGTCCTGCAGAACGTCGAGCGCATCGTCCGCGAGGAGATGGACGCCATCGGCGGCCAGGAGGTCCGGTTCCCCGCGCTGCTGCCGCGCGAGCCGTACGACGCGACCGGGCGCTGGACCGACTACGGGCCCAACATCTTCCGGCTCAAGGACCGCAAGGGCGCCGACTACCTGCTCGGGCCGACGCACGAGGAGATGTTCGCCCTCGCGGTGAAGGACCTGTACTCCTCGTACAAGGACCTGCCGCTGACGATCTACCAGATCCAGACGAAGTACCGCGACGAGCCGCGTCCCCGCGCGGGGATCCTGCGCGGGCGCGAGTTCATCATGAAGGACTCCTACACCTTCGACATCGACGTCGACTCGTTCCGGGAGCAGTACGCGCTCCACCGGGCGGCGTACATCAAGATCTTCGACCGGCTCGGCTTCGAGTACGTGATCGTCTCCGCCATGTCCGGCGCGATGGGCGGCTCGGCGAGCGAGGAGTTCCTCGCGCTGTCCGAGACCGGGGAGGACACCTTCGTCCGCTCGCCGGGCGGCTACGCGGCGAACGTCGAGGCCGTCCGGACGCCGACGCCAGACCCGGTGCCCTACGACGACGTCCCGGCCGCGCACGTCGAGGACACCCCCGACACCCCGACGATCGCGAGCCTGGTCGCCCTGGCCAACGAGCGTTTCCCGCGCGACGACCGCCCCTGGACCGGCGCCGACACGCTCAAGAACGTCGTGCTGATGGTCTCCGAGCCGGGTGGCAAGAGCGCCCCGCTGGTGCTCGGGCTCCCCGGCGACCGCGAGGTCGACCTCAAGCGCGTGCAGGCGCAGCTCGAGCCGGCCGAGGTCGAGGTCTTCGACGCCTTCGACGACTACCCGATGCTGGTCAAGGGCTACATCGGCCCGCAGGTCCTCGGTGAGGAGTCGGGCAGCGGCATCCGCTACCTCGTCGACCCGCGCGTGGGCGAGGGCACGCGCTGGATCACCGGCGCCAACGTCAACGGTCAGCACGTCTTCGACCTCGTCGCGGGGCGCGACTTCACCCCGGACGGCTACCTCGAGGCGGCCGAGCTGCGCGAGGGCGACCCGGCTCCGGACGGTTCCGGTCCGCTGGAGCTTGCGCGCGGCATCGAGATGGGCCACATCTTCCAGCTCGGCACCCGCTACGCGGAGGCGCTCGGGCTGCGGGTGCTCGACCAGAACGGCAAGCTCGTCACGGTGACCATGGGCTCCTACGGACTCGGCGTCTCCCGTGCGGTGGCCGCCGTCGCCGACAACACCTGCGACGAGAAGGGCCTGGCCTGGCCGCGCGAGCTCGCGCCCTACAAGGTGCACGTCGTCGTCGCGGGCAAGGACGCGGCGGCCCTGGCCTGGGCGACGGAGCTGGCGACCTCGCTCGACGAGGCCGGCGTCACCGTCCTCCTGGACGACCGCAAGGCCAGCCCGGGCGTGAAGTTCGCGGACGCGGAGATCCTCGGCATGCCGACGATCGTCGTGGTGGGTCGCGGCTTCGCCGACGGCCTGGTCGAGGTCCGGGACCGCCGTAGCGGCGAGCGCCGTGACGTGGGTGTGGACGACGCGCTGGCCGAGGTCGTCGCGCACGCCCACGGGCGCCTGGACCTCGAGGTGTCGGTCCGCGGCTGAGCGGTCGGGCTTCCGGGCTCAGAGTCCGAGCGGCGTGAGGAGCCCGTCGAGCAGGACGAGGCGCTCGCGCACGACGGGGGCGAGGGTGCGCGGGTCCTCGTCCAGCCGCTCGAGGGGCACGGCCGCGACCCCGGCGGTCAGCGCGGCCAGGACGCGGTGGGCGCGCAGGAGCGCGTCGGCGTCCACCGTCAGCCCTTCCGCCGCGAGCCCGTCGGCGTACGCCGGCAGCGCCACGGCCTGCCGGCGGGCGAGGGTCGCGGCGGGCGTGCGGCCCAGCTCGATCTCGCTGACCACCAGCTGTGTGAGGTCGAAGCCCAGCGGCAGCCGTGCGAAGAACGCCCAGTCGATGGCCACGACGGACGCCGGGGTGAGGAGCAGGTTGTTCGGGCAGGCGTCGCCGTGGGCGCTGAGCAGCGGCAGCGCCTCGATCTCCGCGACCAGCCCGGGGGCCGCGTCGAGCAGGCCCAGGAGCCGGCGGCGGGCGGCGTCGTCGACCTCCGCGGCGAGCACCGGGTGGTGCCAGAGCGCCGCGTCGCGGTAGGCGGTGCCGAACTGCATCGACAGCCGTCCCTGCCAGTAGCGCCGGGCCATCACCGGCCCGTACGGGTGCCCGACCCGGTCGGCGACGGCGGCCACCGCCGACGAGCCCGCCAGCCGGCCCAGCGCCCGTGCCGACCGGGCGAGGTCGTCGTCGGTCCAGGTCGCCAGGACGCCGGTGACCGCCTCCAGCCAGACGACCGCCGAGCCCTCGTCCAGCGGGGTGACGCCGAGGCAGCGCGGCATCGCGAGGTCCGGGGGCAGGTGGGCGGCCAGGTCGGAGGCGTAGACCCGGGGCTCCACGCGCCAGTCGAGCATCTCCAGCAGGTCGGCGTGGCCCTCGGGCGGGACGAAGGCCCACACCGGCGAGCGGTCCGCGGAACGCAGGACCTTGGCGACCACCCGGAAGTCCTCGGTCACCCCGTCACGCTCGACCCGGCCGGACACCCACCACCGCGCCTGGGTCGTGATCGTCTCGAGGTCGTAGGCGACCTCCTCGGTGCGCCTCTCCACGACCCGGTCGGCACCCAGCAGGCTGGCGAGGGCCGCGTCGTCGAGCCGCACGGGGTCCGTCACGCCGACGTCGGTCACGTCGTCCCCCTTTGGTAAAGTGCCTTGACCAGAAAGGTAACGAGACTTGACTGACTCCGTCAAGGTCCAGGGCCCGCACGTCGCCCTGCTCCTCGGTGAGGCGTTCGAACGGGTCCGGCGCGCGACGGAGGGCCCCCGGTGGCGGGGGCTACGCCAGTCCCACCTGCGCATCCTCGACACGATCGAGCCGGAGGGCTCGCGCGCGGTCGACCTGGCCCGCCGGCTGCGGATGACGAAGCAGGGCGCGGGCCAGCTCGTGGCGACGCTCCTGCGGCTGGGCCTGGTCGACCAGGTGCCGGACCCCGCCGACCGTCGCGCGCGGCTCCTCGTCCTCACCGACGAGGGGGGCGAGCTGCGCGGCGCGCTGGAGGTCCGGCTCGCCGCCATCGAGGAGGGCTGGGCGGACGAGGTGGGGGCGGCGGAGTACGCGACGTTCCGCCGGGTGCTGCTGGCCATCGCCGAGCGCGGGGTCGACGGCGCATGAACCCTCTTCTCGCGTCCGGGCTCGACCTCCCGCTGCTGACCCTGGTCCTGCTGGTCGCCGTGGCCTTCGCGGCCGGCTGGGTCGACGCGGTGGTCGGCGGCGGCGGGCTGGTCCAGCTCCCGGCCCTGCTCATCGGCCTGCCGCCGGGCACGGAGCCCGCCGCGGTGCTCGGCACCAACAAGCTGTCCTCGGTGTGGGGCACGGCCACGAGCTCGATCACGTACGCCCGCCGGGTCCGGCCCGACTGGCGCACCATCCTGCCGCTGGCCGTGAGCGCGGCGCTCGGGTCGGCGGGTGGGGCACAGCTGGCCAAGCTCCTGCCCGCGGACGCCTTCACCCCCATCGTGCTCGCCGCGCTGATCGGCGTGGGCCTCTACACGTGGCGCCGCCCGCAGCTGGGGCTGGTGAGCGCGGTGCGCCACTCCGGCGGCGCGCACTACGGCCGGACGGCGCTGATCGGCGTGGTCATCGGCGCGTACGACGGCTTCCTCGGCCCGGGGACGGGCTCCTTCTTCGTCATCGCGCTGGTCGGCGTGCTCGGCTACGGCTTCCTCGAGGCGAGCGCCAAGGCCAAGATCGCCAACCTCGTGACGAACCTGGCCGCGCTCGGCGTGTTCGCCGTGCACGGGACGGTGCTCTGGGGGCTGGGGCTGTCCATGGGCGCCGCCAACCTCGTCGGCGGCTACGTCGGCGCCCGCACCGCCATCGCCCGGGGCAACAGCTTCGTGCGGCGGGTCTTCCTGGCCGTGGTGGCCGCGCTGGCCCTCAAGCTCGCGTACGACATCGTCCGCGGGCTGCTCGCCTGACGCCGCCGGCCGGACGTCCTAGTCGGGCCAGCCGGGCCAGGCCTGCAGCGGCGCACCCCAGGCGCGGGCGGTCCGGCTCGTGCTGGTCAGCAGGGTCAGGGCCTCCCTGCGTGCCCCCGCATCACCCGCGGCGGCCAGGACCAGCCCGACGTACGGCTCCAGCCGCGCCTGCATGCCCCGCACCAGCCGGGACGCGTCACCCGCGGACCGGACGGGGGAGGCGGGGGCGTAGGCCGGCTCGGCCGCCGGCACCTCCGCCTTGCGCCCGAGCAGGAAGGCGATCCGGGTGTCGAGCAGCCGGCGCGTCGCGGCCAGCTCGGAGACCGCCCGTCGCCGGGCGCCGCTCGTGAACTTCAGCTTGCCGATCGCGAGCTGGTAGCCGAAGACGACCGCGTGCAGCTGGGCCACGAGCTCCTGGTCGGCGGCGACGTCGCTGAGCAGGGCGGCCGGCCTGCGGGCCTTCTTCGCGCTCACCGGAGGGGTGTCGGAGGCGCCGAGCGCCGCGGCGTAGGAGTCGGCCGCGACGGCGAGGGAGCCGGACACGAGGGCGGCCAGCCCCGTCGCCGCGGTCGCCGCCCGGCGGTGCGCCGCGGCCTGCGCGGCCTCCTGCCGGGCCAGCCGCTTCAACACGTCGGCGAGGCTGGCCTTCCCGAGGTTCGGAGGGGCGGCGGAGGGCGACGGGGCCGCGGTCGTCGGCCGCGTGGTGGGGTCCGCGCCGGCCAGGGCGACCGCGTGGTCGGCGTGCACGTCGCGCAGGAAGGTCAGGAGGCGACGCTGGTCGCCGCTCAGGTCGCCGCGCCGCGGGCCCGTCAGGACGGCGGCCGCGAGGACCGAGAGCGCCTGCTCCGCGGTGGCCGCGGCGGGGACGGAGGGAGCCGGGGCGGGCGAGGCGGCACCCGGGGTGACGGCGGGCGCGCTGGCGCCCGAGGTGCCCGGGCGGGGGGCGACCGCGGGGGAGACCGAGCAGGCCGCCAGCACCGGGACGGCGAGCCCGAGCCCGAGCACGTCTCGTCGTCCCCAGCGGGTCGCCGGGGGCGTCGTCGCATCGACCACGGGCCGAAGGTACCCGAGCACCTCCGTGGCCTCGCTATGCTCGGTAGGTCCTGACGACGTGCGCCCCGGACGGGGTGCGGGCGACGGGACCACGACGCGGCGCACACGGCCGCGTCACGACAACTGCGGGACACAACCGGATGAGGGGCGGCGCGACGGCATGAGGGACGAAGCGGTCGAAGCCGTGGTCAACCCGGTCCTGGCGGGCTTCGGCCTGGAGCTGGACGCCCTCGAGGTGGTGCCGGCCGGCAAGCGCCGCGTGGTGCGCATCGTCGTCGACGGCGACGGACCCAAGGGCCGCGGACCCCTGCTCGACGACATCGCCTCGGCGAGCCGCGCGGTGTCGGACGCCCTGGACGGCTCCGACGCCATGGGCCAGGCCGCCTACACGCTCGAGGTCTCCTCGCGCGGCGTCGGCCGCCCCCTGACCGAGCCGAAGCACTGGCGTCGCAACGTCACCCGGCTGGTCCGGGTGGACCTGGTCGGCGGGTTACAGGTCACGGGGCGGATCACCGAGGCGGGCGAGGACGCGGTCGTGCTGGACGTCGACGGGAGCCCCCGCGAGGTCCGCTACGCCGACCTGACCAAGGCCCTCGTGCAGGTCGAGCTGAACCGCAGGCAGGACGACGACGAGGACGACGAGGACGACGACGTCGAGCTCGACACGGACGACGAGGACGAGGACGACCACTGATGGACATCGACATCTCCGTGCTGCGGCTGATGGAGCGCGAGAAGGACATCCCCTTCGAGCTCCTGGCCGGCGCGATCGAGGAGGCGCTGCTCTCCGCGTACGAGAAGACCGACAACCCGGTCGCCGGCGCGCGGGTCGAGCTGAACCGCCGCAACGGCCACGTCGCGGTCATGGTCCCCGAGCGCGACGAGGAGGGCACGACCGTCGGCGAGTACGACGGGACGCCCGACGGCTTCGGCCGGGTCGCGGCCGCCACGGCGCGCCAGGTGATCTTCCAGCGGCTGCGCGACGCCGAGGACGAGCAGAAGTACGGCCACTTCTCGGCCAGCGAGGGCGACATCCTCACCGGCGTCGTCCAGCAGGGGCGCGACTCGCGCACCGTGCTGGTCGACCTCGGCAAGACCGAGGCGATCATGCCGCTGGCCGAGCAGGTGCCCGGCGAGCGCTACACGCACGGCACCCGGTTGCGGGTCTACGTGGTCGCGGTCCGCCGCGAGCTGCGCGGGCTGCAGGTCGTGGTCAGCCGGACGCACCCGGCCCTGGTCGAGCGGCTCTTCGCGCTCGAGGTGCCCGAGATCGCCGACGGCACCGTGGAGATCAAGGCCACGGCCCGCGAGGCCGGGCACCGCAGCAAGATCGCGGTCACGAGCCACAACCCCGACGTCAGCGCCAAGGGCGCCTGCATCGGGCCGATGGGTTCGCGGGTCCGGGCGATCATGCACGAGCTGAACGACGAGAAGATCGACATCATCGACTGGTCGCCGGACTCGGCGACGTTCGTCGGGCAGGCGCTCTCGCCGGCCAAGGTCACTTCGGTCACCGTCGTCGACGAGGCGCTCCGCTCCGCGCGGGTCGTCGTTCCCGACTACCAGCTCTCCCTGGCCATCGGCCGCGAGGGCCAGAACGCCCGGCTCGCCGCCCGGCTCACCGGCTGGCGCATCGACATCCGGCCGGACACCGAGCCGCAGCCCACGGGTGCCTGAGGGGCCCACGTCCGTCGGGCCCGTCCGGACCTGCGTCGGCTGCCGGCGCCGCGACGAGGTGGCCCGGCTGCTGCGCGTGGTCGCCGACGGGACCACGGTCCGCGTCGACCCCCGCCGCCGTGCGCCGGGGCGGGGGGCGTACGTCCACCCCGACGTCGCCTGCGTCGCGCTGGCCGTGAAGAAGCGGGCCTTCGGGCGGACGCTGCGGGCACCGGTGGAGGCCGCGGCGGCCGGGGCGGCGCTGGTCGCGCACCTCGACGGACCCGCGGCGGACGCACGCTGAAGCCCCGTTGGGCAGAGCCGTCCGCACCGGCTAGAGTTGGTCCCTGTGATCGGGATGTCTCCGGTCCGCGCCCGGGCCTCGTTCGAGGTCCGCAGACACCAGGAAGTGAGCGTTTGCTCATGAACTCGCGATGAAGATTGCTCGATGAGCATTTTCGGCTAACTGGTCCGCGCCAACAAGGGTGGCGGGCCGTCTACGTAGGAGATTCGTGCCCAAGACCCGTGTCTACGAGCTCGCCAAGGAGCTCGGAGTCGACAGCAAGGCCGTCCTTTCGATGGCCAAGGACATGGGGGAGTTCGTCAAGTCCCCCTCGTCCACCCTCGAGGCGCCGGTGATCCGTCGCCTCCGCGAGAAGCTCGCGCCCGCCGAGGCGCCCGCGCAGCGTCCCGCCCCGGCAGCACCCGCCGCCCGCAGCGCCGTCCCGGCCGCCCCCAGCACCACGGCGGCCCCCAGCCCCACCACCGCCACGCCGAGCGCCCCGCGCCCGGCCGTCCCCTCGCGCCCGGAGACCTCCGGCCCGCGCCCGGGTGCCCCCGGCCCCCGTACGCCCGCCGAGTCGTCGGCCCCGTCCACGCGTACGCCGGCGGCGCCCAGCGCCCCGACGCCGCGCCCGGCCGCCGAGTCCTCGGCCCCGTCGACCCGGACGCCCCCGGCCCCGAGCACGGCACCCTCCACCCGCAACGCCCCGACGCCGTCGTCGCCCGGCATGCCCGGCCCGATCACGCGCAGCGCGACCCCGGCCTCGGCACGTCCCGGCGCACCGCGTCCGGCCGCTCCGACGCCCGCTCCCGTGGCCCGGCAGGACGAGCGTCCCTCGACCTCCGCACCGCGACCGGGCGGGACGCCCTCGGGCCCCACGCCGAGCCGCCCGCAGGCCCGTCCGGGCACGCCCGGCGCCGGCACCGGCACGCCCGGTGGCGCTGCTCCTCGTGACCGTCGGACCGGTACGCCGCGTCCCGGCAACAACCCGTTCGCCCCCTCGCAGGGCATGGGCGCGGCCCGTCCGCCCCGTCCCGGCGCTCCCGCGGCCCCGGCCGACGCTGCCCGTCCGGGTGGTCCCCGGCCGCCGGCCAGCCGTGCGCCCGGTGCTCCGGGTGCCCGTCCGGGCGTCCCCGGCATGCCCCGCCCGAACCCGGCGATGATGCCGCGCCAGGCCTCCGGCCAGCTCGGCGCTCCCGCCGGCCCCGGCGCCCGTGGTCGCGGTGCACCCGCCGGTCGCGGTCGCCCCGGTGGCGGCGGCGCCCCGGGTCGTCCCGGTGGCGGCGGTCCCGGCGGTCCCCCCGCGGGTCGCGGTGGTCGCGGTGGTCGCGGTGGCACGCAGGGTGCCTTCGGGCGCGCGGGCGGTCCCGTCCGTCGCGGTCGTAAGTCGAAGCGTCAGCGTCGTCAAGAGTTCGACCAGATGCAGGCGCCGGAGATCGGTGGCGTCCGCGTCCGTCAGGGCGACGGCTCCACGGTGCGGCTCGCCCGCGGCGCCTCGCTGACGGACCTGTCCGAGAAGATCAACGTCGACGTGTCGAACCTGGTCCAGGTGCTGTTCAACCTGGGCGAGATGGTCACCGCCACGCAGACGGTGGCCGAGGACACGCTGGCGATCCTGGCGACCGAGCTCAACTACAAGATCGAGATCGTCTCTCCCGAGGACGAGGACCGCGAGCTCCTCGAGAGCTTCGACATCGAGTTCGGCGAGAACGAGGGCGGCGAGGAGGACCTCGCGGCGCGTCCGCCGGTCGTCACCGTCATGGGTCACGTCGACCACGGCAAGACGAAGCTCCTCGACGCCATCCGCAAGACCAACGTGGTCGCCGGCGAGGCCGGTGGCATCACGCAGGCCATCGGTGCGTACCAGGTCGCCACCGAGGTGGACGGCCAGGAGCGCAAGATCACCTTCATCGACACCCCGGGTCACGAGGCGTTCACCGCCATGCGTGCCCGTGGTGCGAAGTCGACCGACATCGCCGTGCTCGTCGTGGCGGCGGACGACGGCGTGATGCCGCAGACCATCGAGGCGCTCAACCACGCCCTCGCTGCGGACGTCCCGATCGTGGTCGCGGTCAACAAGATCGACCGTGAGGGCGCGGACCCGACCAAGGTGCGCGGCCAGCTCACCGAGTACGGCCTGGTGCCCGAGGAGTACGGCGGCGAGACGATGTTCGTCGACGTCTCCGCGATCACCGGCGTCGGCCTCGACGAGCTGCTCGAGGCGGTCGTCCTGACCGCGGACGCGGCCCTCGACCTGCGCGCCAACCCGGACATGGACGGTCAGGGTGTGGCCATCGAGGCCCACCTCGACAAGGGCCGCGGCCCCGTCGCGACCGTCCTGGTCCAGCGCGGCACCCTGCACGTCGGCGACTCGATCGTCGCCGGCACCGGCTACGGCCGGGTCCGGGCGCTGCTCGACGACCACGGGCACAACGTGGACGAGGCCCCGCCGTCGTTCCCGGTCCAGGTCCTCGGCCTCACGGCCGTGCCCGGCGCCGGCGACAGCTTCATCGTCGTCGACGACGACCGCATGGCCCGTCAGATCGCCGAGCGGCGTGCGTCGCGGCTCCGGATGGCGGCCCAGGCGGCCGGCACCCGGCGCAAGACCCTGGACCAGCTGTTCGACCAGCTCGAGAAGGGCGAGGAGCAGGAGCTGCGCCTCATCCTCAAGGGCGACGGTGCCGGTTCGGTCGAGGCGCTCGAGGACGCGCTGTCCAAGATCGACGTGGGCGACGAGGTCAGCCTGCGGGTCATCGACCGCGGTGTCGGTGCGATCACCGAGACCAACGTCAGCCTCGCGGCGGCGTCGGACGCGGTCATCGTCGGCTTCAACGTCCGGCCCCAGGGCAAGGCGACGGAGATGGCGGACCGCGAGGGCGTCGACATCCGGTACTACTCGGTGATCTACGCCGCGATCGACGAGATCGAGGCGGCCCTGAAGGGTCTCCTCAAGCCGATCTACGAGGAGGCCACCCTCGGGCAGGCGGAGATCCGCGAGATCTTCCGCAGCTCGCGGGCCGGCATCATCGCGGGTTGCATGGTCACGAGCGGCAGCATCCGGCGCAACTCCAAGGCCCGGCTGCTCCGCGAGGGCGTCGTCGTCGCCGAGACGAGCATCGGGTCGCTGCGGCGTGAGAAGGACGACGCCACCGAGGTGCGCGAAGGGTTCGAGTGCGGCATCACGCTGTCGAACTACTCCGACATCCGGACCGGCGACGTCATCGAGACCTTCGAGATGCGCGAGATCGCCCGCTCGTAGTCGCTTGACCCAGTAACGGGGAGGATCGCGCACCACCACGGTGCGCGATCCTCCCCGTTCTGCTTTCTCGACGTGCGCGCGCGTGGCACGATCGTGGCATGAGCCGCACACGTATCAGCACGACCGTGGACGGGGACCTGCTCACCGCGGTGCGCGAGCGTCGCCCCGGGGCGACGGACTCGTCGGTGCTCGAGGAGGCCCTGGGTGCGCTGCTGGCCGACCTGCGCCGTGCGGAGGTCGACCGGGCCTACCGCGAGGCGTACGAGCGCGTCCCGTTCGACGAGCCCGACGCCTGGGGCGACCTCGCGTCCTTCGGGGTGGCGGCCGGCCGGGCATGAGCGAGCACCCGCAGCACGGCGAGGTGTGGTGGTGCGAGCTGCCCGAGGTCGGCCGACGCCCCGTCGTCGTGCTCTCCCGCGGCGAGGCCGTCCGACGGCGCCGCCGGGCGGTGGTCGCGCCCTGCACGACCAACGTGCGGGGGCTGCCCAGCGAGGTGCGGCTCGAGCCCGCCGAGGACCCGGTGCCGCAGCCGTGCGTCGCCAGCCTCGACTCGGTGGAGTCCGTCCCGACGGGCGTCCTGGTGCAGCGGCTCGGCGTGCTCGGGCCCGACCGCATGCGCTCGATCTGCACGGCGCTCGGCGTCGCCGTCGACTGCCGCTGAGGTCTTGCGGGGCCTGAGGCACAATCGGGTGTTCCCCACCCGACGACCGAGGAGGACGCATGCCGTCGCCGAGAGTGCTCAAGCTGGCCGACCAGATCAAGGAGATCGTCGCGGCCATGATCGAGCGGCGCATCAAGGACCCGAGGCTCGGCTTCGTGACCGTCACCGACGTGCGCCTGACCGGTGACAAGCAGGACGCGAGCGTCTTCTACACCGTGCTCGGGGGAGACGCCGACTACGCGGCCACCGCCGCGGCCCTGCAGTCCGCTACCGGGCTCATCCGCTCGCAGGTGGGCAAGCAGCTCGGGCTCCGCTTCACCCCGACGCTCGTCTTCATCCCCGACGTCGTGCCGGAGAGCGCGCGCCAGCTCGACGAGGCCCTCGCCGCCGCCCGTGAGGTGGACGCGCGCGTCGCCCAGGCGGCGGTCGGCGCCACGTACGCCGGCGATGCCGACCCGTACAAGCACGACGAGCCGGACGAGGACGTCGACCCGGACGCGGACGCCACGTCCGCTGCCGAGCCCGACGACGCGGACGGGGCCGAGCGCCCTGCCCGCTGAGACGCGGACGCCCGTCCCGTCGGGCGTCGTCGTCGTCGACAAGGCGGCCGGGCTGACCTCGCACGGGGTCGTCGCCCGCGTCCGGCGGCTGCTCGGGACCCGCAAGGTCGGCCACGCCGGCACGCTGGACCCGATGGCCACCGGCGTGCTCGTCGTGGGCGTCGAGCGGGCCACCCGGCTGCTCGGTCACCTGACGCTCACCGACAAGTCGTACGAGGCGACGATCCGGCTCGGGGTCGGGACGGTGACCGACGACGCCGAGGGGGACGTCCTGACGACCCCCGGGCTGGCGTCGCTCGACGAGGCCGCGCTGGAGAGTGCGCTCGGAACGCTGCGCGGACCGATCCTGCAGGTCCCCACCGCGGTCTCCGCGATCAAGGTGGACGGCGTCCGCTCGTACGCCCGCGTGCGCGCCGGCGAGGACGTCGCCCTGGCGGCCCGGCCGGTGACCGTGCACCGGCTGGACGTGGTCGCACGGCGCACGTCGGAGGTGGACGGGGTGCCCGTCGTCGACCTCGACGTCGTCGTGGACTGCACGTCCGGGACCTACGTCCGGGCGCTCGCCCGCGACCTCGGGGTCGCCCTTGGTAGCGCCGGGCACCTGACCGCGCTGCGTCGGACCCGCGTCGGCCCGTTCAGGCTGGACGAGGCCGTCGTGCTGCCCGAGCCCGGCCCCGGGGTCGCCGCGCCCCGGGTGGAGCCGATCGCCGAGGTGGCGGGCCGGACCTTCCCGGTGCTCCGGCTCCCGCCGGCCGAGGTCGCGGACGTCCGGGTGGGCCGCCGCCTCCCCGACCTCACGCTCGACGGGCTGACGGCGCTCTTCGACGACGACGGGACGTTCCTGGCCCTCTACCGGCCTGCGCCCGACGGCGCCCGGCCCGAGGCCGTCTTCGTCGGCTGACCTCGTCCTCCACGCGCCCGCGGCCCAGGTCCTGCCCGGTGCTCAGGGGTGCCAGGCGGCCGGCGCGTCCCGCAGGAAGATGTCGGCGGCCACCGGGCCGATCCCCTTGAAGCGCTGGAGGCGCTGCGACACCTCCTTGGTGGTCTTCGCCCCCTCCGGCAGCGACGACAGCCGCCCGTCGTGGTGCTCCAGCACGTCGCGCCCCAGCTGGGTGAGCTCGGCGGCCTTGGAGTCGTCGTAGCGGGTGTAGCGGGCCGCGTCGAGCAGCTCCACCAGGTGCCGCTCGGACGCGGAGGCGAGTTCGTCGGGCGTCAGCACGCCGTCGTCGTCGAGCTGGTGGAACGCCGCGGCGGCGCGCTCCTGGCTGATGCGCGCACCGAAGAGCAGGCAGGCCACGAGCCAACGGAACAGGGTGGCGTCGTCGCCCGCCGGAGCCCCGCGGGTGAGGTCGAGGCCGAGGTCGGCGGCGTCCGTCCGGTCCTTCTTGTCGGTCATGCGCCCATCCTGGTGCTCATGCGCAGGTACGCTCCGGGCGTGGTTGACGAGGCACCGGGGAGCGCTCCCGAGCGGCCCGTGGTCGTGATCGGGAACTTCGACGGGGTCCACCGCGGCCACGTTGAGCTGCTGCGCACCGCCCGCGAGGCCGAGCCGGGCGCGCCGCTCGTGGTCGTCACCTTCTGGCCGCACCCCATGTCGGTGGTGCGCCCCGACCAGACCCCGCTGCTGCTCGCCCCCCTCGAGCGCCGCGTGGAGCTGCTGCGCGAGCACGGGGCCGCCGACGTGGTGGTCGTCGACTTCACCCCGGAGGTCGCCGGCTGGAGCCCGGAGCGCTTCGTCGACGAGGTGGTCCGCCCCCTGAACCCCCGCCGCGTGGTCGTGGGGGAGAACTTCCACTTCGGGTTCCGCGCGGCCGGCAACCTGGCGACGCTCACCGCGCTCGGTCGCCGCGACGCGGCGGACGGGTCCGGCCCGGGGTTCGCGGTGACCGGCGTGCCGCTGCTGACCGACGGCACCCAGCCGAGCTCGTCCACGCTGATCCGGCAGGCCGTGGCCGAGGGCGACCTCGGGCGCGTCCGCGAGCTCAGCGACCACGGCTTCCGCTTCAGCGGCGTCGTGGTCAAGGGCGACCAGCGCGGCCGCGAGATGGGCTTCCCGACGGCGAACGTCTCCGTCCCGCCCGGGCTCGCCGTCCCCGCCGACGGCGTCTACGCGGGCTGGGTGACCCGGCTCGACGTCCCCGACGCCGAGCGCTGGCCCGCCGCCATCTCGGTCGGCACGAACCCGACGTTCGACGGGCTCGAGCGCCGCGTCGAGTCGTACGTGCTCGACCGCGACGACCTCGAGCTCTACGGCGTCCCGATCGCCGTCGACTTCTACGCCCGGCTCCGTGGCCAGGTGAAGTACGCCGGCATGGAGGCCCTGGTCGTGCAGATGCACGCCGACGTCGAGCACGCCCGCCAGCTGCTGCACACCACGTAGGCGCGCCGGCCGTCGCGTCCCGGCGTCCCGGCCGCGACACGCCGGACGACACGCCGTGGTCCGGGTGGGGCCGGAGCCGATCAGCCCTGGTCAGGGGGGATTTCGGATGTGACGGCGGCCCCGGTATGCTCGGTCACGCCGTTCGATCGGCCGCGGATGCCCAAGAGCTCCCTCGCACACCGAGTGCAGACCCGTCCCCGACGGTTCCGGGGAGCGCCGCGCAACGAGACCCCCGGAGGGGAACCCATGGCGCTCGACGCTGCCGAGAAGAAGTCCATCATGGAGAAGTACGCCACGCACCCCGGTGACACGGGGTCTCCCGAGGTCCAGGTCGCCCTGCTCAGCCGTCGCATCGCGATGCTGACGGAGCACCTCAAGGAGCACAAGCACGACCACCACACGCGTCGTGGCCTGATGCTCCTGGTCGGCCAGCGGCGCCGGCTCCTGAACTACGCCGCCAAGACCGACATCAACCGGTACCGCTCGCTCATCGAGCGCCTCGGTCTGCGTCGTTGACGACCAAGCGGTCCTGCGGGTGAGAGCCCGCCAGGACCGCTTGCCGCATCACCGGGCCGGCCGCACCGCGGCCGGGCCGACAACTTCATAACGGCCCACCAGCCAAGACCCACTTCAGACCGCATCCCGCACCGCTCGACCCGTCGAGCACCCCGACCAGCGTGTCGGGCACGAGAAGCCCGGTCTCCGGTAGTGGCCCTCGGGAGGACGCCGTCCAGGACGGACGGCCCGACCCGCGGACCTCGATCGAAGACCGGCTCCCGATGCGAGCCGTGGGTGCGGCGCCGGTGCCCGCCGACCCTCCCGCAGCGACGGGGGAGTCGCGAGCCGCGCCGCACCAGCCCCACCGGTGCGTGGATGTGGTCCCCATTCGGCACGACCCGCGACGCGGGCGTGCCAGCGAGAAAGGACCCCCATGGAGGGACCCAACGTTCGGTTCACCGAAGCCGTCATCGACAACGGCGCCCACGGGCGCCACGTCGTGCGCTTCGAGACGGGCCTGCTGGCCCAGCAGGCCGCCGGTTCGGCGACCGTCTACCTCGACGACGACACGATGCTGCTGTCGGCCACCACGGCCCAGAGCAAGCCCCGCGACGCCATCGACTTCTTCCCCCTGACGGTGGACGTCGAGGAGCGCATGTACGCCGCGGGCAAGATCCCCGGCTCGTTCTTCCGCCGCGAGGGCCGCCCCAGCGAGGGCGCGATCCTCACCTGCCGCCTCATCGACCGCCCCCTGCGCCCCTGCTTCGTCAAGGGTCTGCGCAACGAGGTCCAGGTCGTCGTGACGGTCATGGCGCTCAACCCGGACAAGTCGTACGACGTCGTCGCGATCAACGCCGCGTCGCTGTCCACCCAGCTCGCCGGCCTGCCGTTCACCGGCCCGGTCGGTGGCGTCCGCGTCGCCCTCATCGGTGACGACTGGGTCGCGTTCCCCGACGTCAGCCAGCTCGCCGAGTCGAGCTTCGACATGGTCGTCGCCGGGCGGGTCACCGCCACCGGTGACGTCGCCATCGCGATGGTCGAGGCCGAGTCCACGCAGCAGACGTGGGACTTCGTCCGCGCCGGCAAGACCGCCCCGACCGAGCAGGTCGTCGCGGCCGGGCTCGAGGCCTCGAAGCCCTTCATCAAGATCCTGTGCGACGCGCAGGCCGAGCTCGCCGCGCAGTTCCCCAAGGACACCGCGGACTTCCCGATCTTCCTCGACTACAACGACGACGTGTACGCCGCCGTGGCCGAGCACGGGACCGAGCGCCTCTCCGAGGTCATGTCCATCGCGGACAAGGCCGACCGCGAGGCCGCGACCGAGTCCTTCAAGGACGAGCTCAAGGGCCGGCTCACCTCCGCCGGCTTCGAGGGTCGCGAGAAGGAGATCAGCGGGGCCTTCCGCGCGCTGACCAAGAAGCTCGTCCGCCAGAAGATCCTGGCCGAGGGCTTCCGCATCGACGGCCGTGGCGTGCGGGACATCCGCACCCTGTCCGCCGAGGTCGCCGTGGTCCCGCGTGTGCACGGCTCCGCGCTGTTCCAGCGTGGCGAGACCCAGATCCTGGGCGTCACCACGCTGAACATGCTGGGCCTGGAGCAGAAGCTCGACACGCTGGCGCCGGAGAAGACCAAGCGCTACATGCACAACTACAACTTCCCGCCGTACAGCACGGGCGAGACCGGCCGCGTGGGCTCGCCCAAGCGCCGCGAGATCGGCCACGGTGCGCTCGCCGAGCGCGCCCTGCTGCCGGTGCTGCCGACGCGCGAGGAGTTCCCGTACGCCATCCGTCAGGTCTCGGAGGCGCTCAGCTCCAACGGCTCGACCTCGATGGGGTCGGTCTGCGCCTCGACGCTGGCCCTGCTGAACGCCGGTGTGCCGCTGCGCGCCCCGGTCGCCGGCATCGCCATGGGCCTGGTCAGCGACACCGTCGAC
Source organism: Microlunatus spumicola (assembly GCF_039536445.1). NCBI lineage: Bacteria > Bacillati > Actinomycetota > Actinomycetes > Propionibacteriales > Propionibacteriaceae > Microlunatus > Microlunatus spumicola. The sequence goes on from NZ_BAAAYR010000007.1 coordinate 121,161, forward strand.
GGGGAGACCCGCTACGTCGCGCTGACCGACATCCTTGGCGCCGAGGACGCGTTCGGCGACATGGACTTCAAGGTCGCCGGGACGAGCGAGTTCATCACCGCCCTGCAGCTCGACACCAAGCTCGACGGTGTCCCGTCCGACGTGCTCGCCGGCGCGCTCAGCCAGGCCAAGGAGGCGCGCACCACGCTCCTCGAGGTCATGGCCGAGGCGATCGACACCCCGGACGAGATGAGCCTCTTCGCGCCGCGGATCATCACGATCAACATCCCCGTGGACAAGATCGGCGAGGTCATCGGCCCGAAGGGCAAGGTGATCAACCAGATCCAGGACGACACCGGTGCGCAGATCAGCATCGAGGACGACGGCACGATCTACGTCGGCGCCGACTCCGGCGAGAAGGCCGAAGCCGCGCGTTCGCTGATCAACGCCATCGCCAACCCGACGATGCCGGAGCGGGGGGAGCGCTACCTGGGCACGGTCGTCAAGATCACCGCCTTCGGCGCCTTCGTCTCGCTGCTGCCGGGCAAGGACGGCCTGCTGCACATCTCCAAGCTGCGTCCGCTCGCCGGTGGCGCGCGCGTCGAGAGCGTGGAGGACGTGCTGAGCGTCGGCCAGAAGCTGCAGGTCGAGATCAGCGACATCGACGACCGGGGCAAGCTCTCGCTGATCCCCGTGGTCGAGGAGCCGGTCGCCGTCTGAGCACCAACCGCTCGAACACCACCGCGCGGCGCCGTCCTGACCAGGACGGCGCCGTTCGGCGCACCGTGCTGCCGCACGGGCTGACCGTGGTCAGCGAACGCATGGCCTCCAGCCGCACCTTCTGCGTCGGCGTCTACGCCGGCGTGGGCTCGCGGCAGGAGAGCGCGACCCGGCACGGGGCCTCGCACTTCCTCGAGCACGTCCTGTTCAAGGGCACGCGCCGGCGTACGGCGGAGCAGATCTCGGCCGCCGTGGAGTCGCGCGGCGGCGAGCTCAACGCGTACACGACGAAGGAGTACACGTGCTTCTACGCACGGGTGCTCGCGGCTGACGCCGACCTCGCCACCGACGTGCTGACCGACATGGTCACGGAGTCGCGGGTGCGGACGGCTGACGTCGACGCCGAGCGCGCCGTCATCCTCGACGAGATCGCCATGCACGCCGACGACCCGGGAGAGGTCGTGGCCGAGCAGGTCGCCGACGCCGTGTTCGCGGGGTCGGGGCTGGGCAAGATGGTCATCGGCTCGCCCGCCTCGATCGAGGCCATGTCGCGCGACACCGTCGTGCGGCACTGGCGCCAGCACTACCGCCCGGGCTCGCTCGTCGTCGCCGCGGCGGGCGACGTCGACCACGACCGGCTCGTCGAGCAGGTCGCCGCGCTCGACGCGATGCCGCAGACCGGGCCCGAGCCGCGTCCGTCAGCGCCCACCCCCGAGACCGGGCAGGCGGGCCTGGTCGTGTCCCGCCGCCGCATCGAGCAGGTGCAGGCCGTTCTCGCGTACCGGTCCGGCGGACTCTTCGACGACCGGCGCTACGCCTCCGGGCTGCTCGCCGTCGTCCTCGGCGGCGGCATGGCCTCGCGCCTCTTCGTCGAGGTCCGTGAACGGCGGGGCCTGACCTACGGCATCGACGCGGGGGAGACCACCTACTCCGACGCGGGGATGTGGAGCGTCGAGTTCGCGTGCGCGCCGGAACGGCTCGGCACCATCCTCGACGTCGTGCGCGGCCAGCTGGAGACGGTGGCCGAGCACGGCGTCACCGCCACCGAGCTCGCCGACGCCAAGACGCAGATGCGGGGCCAGACCGTGCTCTCGTACGAGGGTCCCTCCAGCCGGATGGGCCGCCTCGGCACGACCGCCCTGCTGCACGACGGACGTTCGCTGGACGACGTGCTCGCCCACTACGACGCCGTCACGCCCGACGAGCTGCGGGCCGAGGCCGAGCGCGTCTTCGGCCAGCGACCGACGCTCGGCCTGGTCGGACCCCGCGTCCCCGCCGCCGTCACCAAGACCTGGGGCTGACCGGCCCGCCGCGGTGCGTCGGCGCCCGACGGCGCGCGGTCCCTCGTGGAACGTCTCGTCCGGCGCGGGTCGGCACCATGATGGGGCGATGACGAACCAGGGCGTCGAGGGCTTCGTGCACCCCGCCTACGCGGCGCACTTCACGGACCCCTTCTACGACGACCCGGCGGACGACTTCGCGCCCTTCGGGTCGGACGAGGGCTCCGACCTGCTGGTCGAGGCGGAGGAGCAGCGGGCCCGTCTCGGTCCCACGTCCACCGTCGCGGACGTGCTGGAGCTCACCGCGGCCGACGACGCGACGGAGTTCGTCGACGAGATCGGCGAAGGGTCGCCCGACCTGGACGGCTTCGTCATCGGGGCCGGCTTCGCGCTGCTCCGGCTGACCGGGCAGATCGACGCCCGGGGCAGGCGGTGGCTGCAGGAGGCGCTCGACCGCACCCTGCGCTTCTACGGGGGCGGCTACGCCGACCAGCACGCGCTGATGACGCGCGACCTGGCGACCTTCGCCGCGTAGCCGCGGCTCCGTCACCGCGAGGCCCGGTCCGGGTTGCGACTAGGTTGGGCGTCCGCCCGACGCCGAACCCGAGGAGTCCCGTGACGATCAAGGTCGCCGTGCTCGGCGCCCGCGGACGGATGGGGGCCGAGGTCTGCCGCGCCGTCGAGGGGGCCGCCGACCTGGAGCTCGTCGCCGCGCTGGACGCCGGCGACGACCGGACGCCGGCGGAGGCCGCGGACGTCGCCGTCGACTTCACGCACCCCGACGCGGTCATGGAGAACCTCACCTGGTGCCTGCAGCACGGGGTGGGCGTGGTCGTCGGCACGACCGGCTTCACGCCCGAGCGCGTGCGGCGGGTCGAGGAGCTGCTGGGCCACCACCCGGAGGTGGGCGTCCTGGTCGCCGCGAACTTCTCCGTCGGCGCGGTGCTGATGATGCACTTCGCCGAGCGGGCCGCGGCCTTCTACGAGAGCGTCGAGATCATCGAGCTGCACCACCCGGGCAAGGCCGACGCCCCGTCGGGCACGGCCGCCAGCACGGCCGCCCGCGTCGCCGCCGCCCGTGCGGCCGCCGGGCTGGACGCACCCCCGGACGCGACGTCGTCGGGCCTGGAGGGCGCCCGGGGGGCGCGCGCGGACGGCATCGCGGTGCACAGTGTCCGCCTGCGCGGCCTGGTGGCGCACCAGGAGGTCCTGTTCGGCGCCGAGGGGGAGACGCTCACCATCCGGCACGACTCCCTCGACCGCGTCTCGTTCATGCCCGGCGTCCTCGCCGCGGTCCGCGCGCTGCCCGGCCGGCCGGGCCTGACCGTCGGCATCGACTCCGTGCTCGGCCTCGCGTGACGGGCCCGGTTCACCGCGGCCAGCGCGGCGCCGCGGGGGTCCGCTTCGCGATCGTCTTCGTCGTGGTCGCCGCCGTCCTCGCCGGGCTCTTCTACGGCGCCGACGCGTACGCCCACGGTCGCGTGGAGCGGGAGGTCGCCGCCTCGCTGCAGTCCGAGCTGGGCACGCCGCAGCCGCCGGCCGTCGACGTGGAGGGCCGCCCGTTCCTGACCCAGGTCGCCGCGCGGCGGATGGGGGAGGTGCACGTCGTCGCCGACGACGTGGGGGAGACGAACGACGCCGCGCTGCCCATCCGGCACGTCGACCTGACGCTCGACGACGTCACGACCACCGACTGGTGGAAGACGATGAACGTCGCCAAGGCCGAGGGCAAGGCGCTGGTCGACCACGAGGCGCTGAGCCGGGCGGCCGGGACGCCACTGACCTACTCCGGCAACGGCCGCTACACGATCAAGGGCAACCAGTCGCTCTACGGGCTCACCGTCGACGCGAGCGTCTCCGGGCGGCTCGCGCTGGACGAGCCCGACCAGACGATCTCGCTGGCCGACGCCACGGTCGAGGTCGCGGGCTACACGCTGCCCGACGTCGTCGCCCAGCAGCTGATCAAGGCCGTCGTCCGCCCGATCCCGCTCGAGGGCATCCCCTTCGAGCTGCGCGTCACCTCTGTCGACGCCCGTGACGACGGGCTGCACGTCGGCCTCGGCGGGGCGGACATCCCGATCACGCGCTGACCCCGCCGGGACCGCTCAGCGGTCGTCGTCCTGCGCCAGGCTCGTGTGCAGGCGCACCTGGTCGAGGGTGACGGTGCCGTCCTCGGAACCGATGGTCCGCGTCGCGCCGTCGGGCTCCCAGCCGGCCGCGACCAGGAACCGCCGGAGCACCGTGTCCGCGGCGAGGACCCACCAGCGGGCGTGCGTGAAGCCGTCCGCGCGCAGGGTGTCCGCGCACGCGTTGAGCAGCCGCGAGCCGTGCCCGCGGCCCTGCGCCGGCGGGTCGACGCAGAACTGGTCGACCTCGCCGTCCGCCCCCGCCTCGGCGTCCGGGTCGTCGCACGGACCCGTCGTCGCGAAGCCGAGCAGCCGACCGCCCTCGCCGACGGCGACCAGGACCCGCTGACGGGCGTCGGCCGGGCGCGCGATCACCTGCTCCCAGGCCGTCACCATCGCCGCCTCGTCGACCTCGGCGAGCAGCGCGGACCCCAGCGGGTCGGGCAGGCCCTGCCACCCGCGCCGCTGCAGCGCGGCGACCGCAGGCGCCTCGGTGGGCCAGGCCAGCCGTACGGAGTCGGCCACCGCTGGGGGTTCAGTCACCGGGCGATGCTATCGACCGCGACGTGTGGGCCAGGTCACGTCCGCCGGACGTAACGAACGTCGGCCCGCAGCGATGTCCCTGGTGAGGTCGGCGCCCTACCTGAACCCCCGAGCAGGCATGGCGCCGACCTCGTCACGTCTGCGGGCGACCTGCCCCGGGGACCGCGGTCCTCGCCTCATAGGTTGGCTACGCTCGCCCACCGCCGGGTGCGCACCGACGCGAGGAGCCCCATGGCCGCGCACGCCGACCGGACGACCACCCGCGACGAGGACCCGCCGCAGGGCTCCGGTGGCGCCGAGGGGGTCTCCCAGGCCCTGACGGGCCGGATGCTGATGGCCGCCGTGGTCTCGGCGATCTCCGCCCTGCTCTACGGCTACGACACCGGCATCATCTCCGGCGCCCTGCTGCAGATCCGGCGCGACTTCCAGACCGGCAACGGCATGGAGCAGGTGATCGCCGCGAGCATCCTCTTCGGCGCGGTACTGGGCGCGTTCACCTGCAGCCAGCTGTCCGAGCGTCAGGGTCGCCGCAAGACGATCCTCATCGTCTCCGGGGTGTTCGTCCTCGGCACGCTGCTCTGCTCGGTGGCGCCGAACGCGACCACGCTCTCGCTGGCCCGGATCGTGCTCGGCTTCGCGGTCGGCGGTGCGACGCAGGTCGTCCCGATGTACGTGGCCGAGCTCGCCCCGGCCCGCAAGCGCGGACGGCTGGTCCTCACCTTCCAGCTCGGCATCGGCGTCGGCATCGTGCTCGCGACCCTGGTCGGCGCCAGCGAGGCGTCCCCGTGGCGCGTCTCCGTCGGGGCGGCCGCCGTGCCCGCGGCGATCATGCTCGTCCTGATGCTGCGGCTGCCCGAGAGCCCGCGCTGGCTGGTCAAGGCCGACCGCCGCGACGACGCCCGCGAGGCCCTGCGCGGCGTGCGCGAGGACGGCAGCGACCTCGACGCCGAGCTCGACGAGATCGTGGGCCTCGAGGAGGAGGAGCGCTCGGCCGGCCGGGAGAACCGCGGCTGGCGCGGTCTGCGGAAGCCCTGGGTCCGCCCGGCCCTGGTCGTCGGCTGCGGGATCGCCGTCTTCACCCAGCTCAGCGGCATCGAGATGATCATCTACTACGCGCCGACGATCCTGACCGACAACGGGTTCTCAGAGAGCGCCGCCCTGCGGGTCAGCCTCGCCCTGGGTGTGACCTACCTCGTGATGATGATCGTCGGCCTCGCGATCGTCGACAAGGTCGGGCGCCGCCGGCTCACGCTGATCATGGTGCCGGGCGCCGCGCTGGCCCTGGCCGTGCTCGGCACGCTGTTCGTCACCGGCCACAGCGGCCGCGGCGACATCGGCCTGATCGTCGCGTGCCTGGTCGTCTTCATGTTCTTCAACGCGGGTGGCCTGCAGCTGATGGGCTGGCTGACCGGTTCCGAGATCTACCCCCTCGGCGTCCGCAGCGCCGGCACGAGCGCGCAGTCGATGACCCTGTGGGCCACCAACATGCTGATCACCCTGACCGTACTGACCATGATCGAGGGCATCGGCGTCGGGCCGACGATGTGGGTCTACGCGGCCTTCAACGTGGCCGCCTGGATCTTCGTCTTCCTGCGGATGCCCGAGCTCACCGGCCACAGCCTGGAGGGGATCGAGAGCCGGCTGCGGAAGGGCCGGTTCAAGCCGAAGGACTTCGCCACGAGGTCGTGACCGGGGAGTCTCAGGAGTACGTGGGCTGGTGCCCGCTCGGCTCGGCGCGCACCGCGTCGAGCCCGGGCGCGGCGAGCAGGGCCCGGACGGCGGCCTCCGACGCGCCCACGCCGGCGTAGTGCGGGTCGACGTCGCTGGCGAAGCACCAGCTCCGGTCGGCCGGCCAGACGAACGCCGGAGGGGCGTCGAGCTGGATGCGCACGGTCTCCTCCCAGTCGGCGAGGTCGTTCAGGGCACCGCGCAGGAGGCCGTAGGACCGGTGCGGCAGGGCGTGGAGCGGGAGGCCGGGCGGAAGTTCCAGGCTGCTGGAGCAGCCCTCCCAGATCGCGAACCAGCAGTCGTCCGGGGTGCTCGTGAACGCGCTCAGCACAGCCAGCGCCGTCCGTGCCTGCTGGAGGTCGGGGGGAAGGTCCTCCGGCCGGTCGACCTCGGCCTCGCGCTGCCCGGGGAAGGCCGGGTCGGGGACGTACCGCAGCCGCGCGTACGCCTCGAAGACCGGCGGCCCGAACCTGACGACCTGCCACCACGGTGCGCCGGTGGCCCCGAGCCAGTCCGCACCGGTCGTGTCCGAGGTCCAGGTGATCGCCACCCGAGGACCGTACGACGACGCCGGCGAGGTGGTGCCCGGGCGGCGCCGGAGGGGGAGGAGAGAGATCCGCAGGCTGCCTGAACCCCCGAGCAGTCAGCCTGCGGACCCTCTTATTGTTCCGTAACGGACGAGAGGGCACCGAGGTTCCGGAGAAATGGGGGCGCGGGTGGGACCGGTAGGGTCGACCGACGTGGCTGGTTCCCGTCTGCAGACCCCTCCGCCCCTGTCGCGCTCCGCGATGCGCGTGACGCCCCTGGGTGGTCTCGGCGACATCGGCCGGAACATGACGGTCGTCGAGCACCACGGCCAGCTCCTGATCGTGGACTGCGGCGTGCTGTTCCCCGAGGACAACCACCCGGGGGTCGACCTGATCCTGCCGGGCTTCGGCGCGATCGCCGACCGGCTCGACGACGTCGTCGGCCTCGTGCTGACCCACGGCCACGAGGACCACATCGGCGCCGTGCCCTACCTGCTCAAGCAGCGTCCGGACATCCCGCTCATCGGCTCCAGGCTCACGCTGGCGCTGCTGCGCGAGAAGTTCAAGGAGCACCGCCTGCGCAACACGGTCGAGCTGGTCGTGACCGACGGCGAGCAGACCCAGGTCGGCGCGTTCGACCTCGAGTTCGTCGCGGTCAACCACTCGATCCCCGACGCGCTCGCCGTCGCGATCAGCACCGAGGCCGGGCGCATCCTGCACACGGGCGACTTCAAGATGGACCAGCTCCCGCTCGACGGCCGGCTCACCGACCTGCGGGCGTTCGCGCGGTTGGGCGAGGCCGGGGTCGACCTGTTCCTGGTCGACTCGACCAACGCCGAGGTCCCGGGCTTCACCACCCCCGAGCGCGACATCGCCCCGGCGCTGGACCGGGTCTTCGACCGCAGCAAGCAGCGCGTCATCGTCGCCTGCTTCGCCTCGCACGTGCACCGCGTGCAGCAGGTCCTCGACTCGGCCGTCGCGCACGGCCGCAAGGTCGTCTACGTCGGCCGCTCGATGGTCCGCAACATGGGCGTCGCGCGCGACCTGGGCTACCTCAAGGTCCCGGCGAACACGCTGATCGAGATGCGTGACATCGAGAACTTCAAGCCCGAGGACGTCGTCATCGTCTGCACCGGCTCGCAGGGCGAGCCGATGTCCGCCCTCTCGCGGATGGCGGCGAGCGAGCACCCGGTGATCGACCTGAAGCCGGGCGACACGGTCGTCCTGGCCAGCTCGCTCATCCCCGGCAACGAGAACTCGGTCTACCGCGTGATCAACGGGCTGACCCGCCTGGGCGCGAAGGTCGTGCACAAGGGCAACGCGATGGTCCACGTGTCCGGCCACGCGAGCGCCGGCGAGCTCCTCTACTGCTACAACATCATCAAGCCCCGCAACGTCATGCCCGTGCACGGCGAGGCGCGCCACCTGGTCGCCAACGCCGAGCTCGCCATCCAGACCGGGGTCCCGCGCAAGCGCACGATCCTGGCCGAGGACGGCACGGTCATCGACCTGGAGCGCGGCAAGGCGACCGTGGTCGGCAAGGTCGACGCCGGCTACATCTTCGTGGACGGCACGACGGTCGGCGACATCTCCGAGGCCGCGCTGACCGACCGCAAGATCCTGGGCGAGGAGGGCTTCATCTCCGTCGTCGCGGTGGTCGACACCCGCAGCCGCAAGGTGATCAGCGGCCCGGACATCCACGCCCGCGGCTTCGTGGAGGGCGACAAGATCTTCGACCCCGTACGCCCGAAGATCACCGAGGCCCTCGAGGCCGCCCTGGCCGACGGCACCGACGACGCCTACCAGCTGCAGCAGGTCATCCGCCGTCGCCTCGGCCGCTGGGTCAACGACACCCACCGCCGCCGCCCGATGATCGTCCCGGTCGTCGTCCTGACCTGAGCGGGCAGCACGACCCCTGAGCCTGACGAGGGCCACGTACGCCCCCTGAGCTTGTCGAAGGCCGAGCACGCCCCCTGAGCCTGTCGAAGGGCCTCGAAGAGGTCGGCTCTACCGGATGCCATGTCCGGGAGTGCCGACCCCTCCGGGGCCCTTCGACAGGCTCAGGGGGCGTTCTGCGGCGCCAATCCCCTCCGGGGCCCTTCGACAGGCTCAGGGGCGTTCTGCGGCGCCAACCCCTCCGGGGCCCTTCCACAGGCTCAGGGGGCGTTCTACGGCGCCAACCCCTCCGGGGCTCTTCGACGGGCTCAAGGGGCGTTCTACGGCCCAACCCCTCCGGGGCCCTTCGACAGGCTCAGGGGGCGTTTGCACGTCCGTACGCTCTCGGGGAGACGCCAGGACCCGCCCCTCCGTGAGGAGGGGCGGGTCCTGGTCGGACGCTCAGGGGCGCGAGGTCAGCTGGTGACGGCGACCTTGCCGGCCTTGATGCACGAGGTGCAGGCGTTGACCCGCTTCGCCCGGCCGGTGAGGGCCGCGCTGACGGACTGGATGTTCGGGTCCCACCGCCGGTTGGTCTTCTTCTTCGACCAAGGCTTGTTGTGGCCGAAGCCAGGCCTCTTGCCGCACACGTCGCACACCGCAGCCACTTGGATTCACTCCCACGAAAGATCTGGATCTGGTCTGGCCCTGGTGACTCACGCGGACGCGGTCTGCCCCGGGCAACTTCACGAGAGTACCCGACGGTGTGGAAGCGGGTCGAATCAGCGAGACTCCCCGTCGGAGCAGGATCGTACGACCCGGGGGAGAAGACCCATGACGACCGATGTCCGCCCGTTCGCGCTGCACGTGCCCGAGGCGGCGCTGGACGACCTGCGGGAGCGGCTGCGGCGGACGCGGTGGCCCGAGGCGGAGACGGTCGCCCGGGCCGACGGGACGCCCGACTGGTCCCAGGGGCCACCCCTGGCGTACGTCCGCGACCTCGTGGACCACTGGGCGACCGCGTACGACTGGCGCCGGGTCGAGGCCGCGCTGAACGCCCACGGCCAGGCGCTGACCCAGGTCGACGGGCTGGACCTGCACCTGCTGCACGTCCGTTCCCCGCGGGCGGACGCCCGGCCGCTGGTGATCACGCACGGCTGGCCGAGCTCGGTGCTCGAGCCGCTGGCGGTCATGGACGCCCTCGCCGACCCCGGCGACGACGACCTCCCCGCCTTCCACGTCGTCGCGCCCTCGCTGCCGGGGTTCGGCTTCGGCGGCCGGCCCGCGGCGACGGGCTGGGACGTCGACCGCACCGCCGACGCCTGGGTCGAGCTGATGGCGCGGCTCGGGCACGACCGCTTCTACGCCGCGGGCGGGGACTGGGGCGGTCGTGTGACCGCGGCGCTCGGGCACCGGCACCCCGACCGCGTGGCGGGCCTGCACAGCTTCACGCCGTACGTGGTCGAGCCGGAGGACCGGGGCGGCCTGACCGAGACCGAGCAGCGCTGGGTGGAGGCCACGGACACGTTCCGCCGGACGGGTGGTGGCTACTCCCTCGAGCAGTCGACGCGGCCGCAGACCGTGGCCTACCTCCTCACGGATTCCCCGGTCGCCCAGCTGACCTGGGTGCTGGACAAGCTCTGGGCGTGGACCGACCACGACGGGGACCTCGCCGCCGCGCTCACCGTCGACCAGGTGCTCGACACCGTCACCCTCTACTGGCTGTCGGGGACGGGCGGCTCCTCGGCCCGCTTCTACGCCGAGAACTTCCCGCCCGACAACGCCGGCGAGGTCGGCGTCCCGTCGGCGGCGACGGTCTTCCCGGCCGACATCGAGAAGGTGCCGCGGGCCTGGGTCGAGCGGCGGTTCACCGACCTGCGCTCGTTCACGCGCGCCGAGCGGGGCGGGCACTTCCCGATGCTGGAGGTGCCGGACACCTACGTCGACGCGCTGCGGCACGCCTTCGCCGCGATGCCCTGGTGAGCGCCGCCCCTGCCGGACCCGCGCCCGACCCGGCCGCCGACGCCGAGCGCCTCGCCCTCGTCCGCGTGGAGACGCGCTCCGAGCTCGGGCTGCTGCACGAGCGCGTGAACGCGCTGCTGGCCGCCGAGGCGTTCCTGACCATCGCCTACACCGCGGCGATGAGCAACGGGGCGCCCTGGGGGAGGACCTTCGCGGTCGTCGCCGCGCCCCTGCTCGCCGTGCTCGGGCTGGTGCTCGCCCTGGCCGCCCTGCCCGGGGTGGGGACGACCGTCCGGATCATCCTGGCCGGCACGGCGCTGCAGGAGCAGCTCTACGCCCGCCTGCCCGGTTCCGGCGACGCGCGTGGCGGGGTAGCCGTACGACCGTCCGGCGTCCGCGAGCAGCGGCGCGGGCTGCTGTTCTTCCGCACCGTCCCGGTCCTGTTCGCCGTGGTCTGGGTCGTGCTGCTCGTCCTGTCGCTCGTCCTGCTGTCGTAGGCGGGCCCTACGGTGGTCCCGTGGCCGGGCGTACGGGAGCGGTGAAGGACAAGACCGGTACCGGTGCGGCGCCCGAGGTGCGTCCTGCGGACGCGCTGTGGCGCACCCCGACCTTCCGGCAGCTGGACGCCCGCCTCGACGCGCTGGTGGGCGGGCGGACCGCGACCCAGCTCGAGGGCCTGCGGCTCCGGACCGTCGGCGACCTGCTGCACCTGGTGCCCCGCAAGTACTTCTCGGGCACCGAGCTGTCGGACCTCTCCACGCTGCAGCCGGAGGAGGAGGTCGCGGTGCTGGCGGAGGTCCGCTCGGTCCGGGCCCACAACCTGCCGAGCGCCGGGCAGCACACGGGGCGCAAGCCGCGGCTCGAGGTCGTCGTCACCGACCGCCGCGGCTACCTCACGCTCACGTTCTTCGGCACGCCGCACCTCATCCGCTACTGGCAGAACGACCTCCAGCCCGGCGCGCGGGGGATCTTCGCCGGCAAGGTGCGGGTCTTCAACCAGACCCTCCAGCTCGCGCACCCCGACTTCGTGATCCTCGGCGACGACGGCACGGTCGTCGGCGGCGCGGCCCGCAACGAGGACATGGCCAAGATCACCGGCAGCGCGCTGGTGCCGATCTACCCCCAGACGGGCAAGCTGCGCACCTGGACGATCGGGTCCTGCGTCGGGCTCGCGCTCGACGCGGTGGCCGGCCGGCCCGACCCCGTGCCCGAGGCCGTACGCCGCGAGGCGGGCGTGGTCGAGCTCGGCGAGGCCTTCCGCGCCGTGCACCAGCCGCAGGACCGCCACCGGGCCGACGAGGGCCTGGAGCGGCTGCGCTTCGACGAGGCCTTCGCGCTGCAGCTGACGATGGCCCGGCGACGGGCCGACGCGGCGGCGCACGGGGCGACGCCGCGGCCCCGGCGCAGCGGGGGGCTGCTGGACGCCTTCGACGCCCGCCTCCCGTTCGTCCTGACCGCCGGCCAGGTCGAGGTGGGCGACCTGCTGTTCGAGGAGCTCGCGCGCCCGACCCCGATGCAGCGGCTGCTGCAGGGCGAGGTCGGTTCCGGCAAGACCCTCGTCGCCCTGCGCGCGATGCTGGCCGTGGTCGACGCCGGCGGGCAGGCGGCGCTGCTCGCGCCGACCGAGGTCCTGGCCACCCAGCACCGCCACACCATCGCCCGGATGCTCGGCGACCTGGCCGAGGTCGGCACCCTCGGGGCCGCGGAGCACGCCACCGGCGTCGTGCTGCTGACCGGCTCGCTCGGGGCTGCCCGCCGGCGGGCGGCGCTCGCCGAGGTCGCGTCGGGCACCGCGGGCCTGGTCGTCGGCACCCACGCCCTGCTCAGCGAGGACGTGGCCTTCGCCGACCTCGGGCTGGTCGTGGTCGACGAGCAGCACCGCTTCGGGGTCGAGCAGCGTGCGGCCCTCAGCGCCAAAGCCACCGCCCGGCCGCACGTCCTCGTGATGACCGCGACGCCCATCCCGCGCTCCGTGGCCATGACCGTGTTCGGCGACCTCGAGACCTCCACGCTGCGCGAGCTGCCGGCGGGCCGCGCCGAGGTCACCTCCGTGGTCGTGGACGTGCGCCGCCAGCCGACGTGGGTCGACCGGGCCTGGGACCGCGTGCGCGAGGAGGTCGCGGCCGGCCACCAGGCGTACGTCGTCTGCGCCCGGATCTCGTCGACGGCCAAGGACAAAGGCCCCGCGGTGAGCGACGGGGACGGCAGCGGCTTCGTGCCCGAGGACGCGCCGCCGGCGGCCGCGGTCGAGGACCTCTACGCCGAGCTCGCGGCCGGCGCGCTGTCCGGGGTGCGGGTGGAGATGCTGCACGGCCAGCTCCCGGCCGACGAGAAGGACGCGGTGATGGCGCGCTTCGCGGCGGGGGAGACCGACGTCCTCGTGGCGACCACCGTCATCGAGGTCGGCGTCGACGTGCCCAACGCGACGGTCATGGTCATCTGCGACGCGGACCGCTTCGGCATCTCCCAGCTCCACCAGCTGCGCGGCCGGATCGGGCGCGGCGGCCACACCGGCGTCTGCCTGCTCCTCACCCAGGCCGAGCCGGGGACGCCCGCCCGCGAGCGCCTGACCGCGGTGGCCGGGACACGTGACGGCTTCGCCCTGGCCGAGGTCGACCTCGAGCAGCGCCGCGAGGGCGACGTCCTCGGGTCGAGCCAGTCGGGCCGCCGGTCGAGCCTGCGGCTGCTGCGCGTCCTCGACGACGCCGACCTGATCGCGCAGGCGCGGGAGATCGCGGTGCGCTGCGTCGCCGACCCCGTGCTGGCCGACGACCCCGGGCTGTCCGACATCGTCACCGACGTCGAGCGCCGGGCCGCCGGGGACTGGCTGGAGCGCTCGTGAGCCGCATCGTGGCCGGCAGCCGGGGCGGCCGGCGGCTGGAGACGCCGTCCGGGGAGCTCACCCGCCCGACGAGCGACCGGGTGCGCGAGGCCCTGTTCTCCGCGCTGGCCTCCTGGGCGGGCGCGGCGGCCGGGCCGCCGGCGGAGGCCCTGGCCGGGATCGCCTTCCTGGACCTCTACGCCGGGTCCGGCGCCATCGGGCTGGAGGCCGCCAGCCGCGGCGCCGCGCCCGTGCTGCTGGTCGAGCAGGACGCCCGGACGGCCGCGCTCGCCCGCCGCAACGTCGCCTCCCTCGCGCTCGGCGCCACGGTCCGCACGCTCGGCGTCGAGAGCCTGGCCCGCACGGCCGCGGAGCAGGCGTACGACGTCGCGTTCGCCGACCCGCCGTACGCGCTCGCGAGCGACCGGCTCGACGCCGTCGTCGCCGACCTGGTCGAGCACGGCTGGCTGGCGCCGGACGGTCTGCTGGTGCTCGAGCGGTCCAGCCGTTCGCCCGAGCCCCGTTGGCCGGACCGGGTCGACGACAGCTGGGTGCGCGCGTACGGGGAGACCGTCCTGCACTTCGCGACGCTGGCCCCACCCGGCGACGCACCCGTTAGCGTCGGGCCATGACGACCGCCGTGTGCCCGGGCTCCTTCGACCCGGTGACCCTCGGCCACCTCGACGTCATCGGCCGGGCCGCGGCCCTGGTGGACCACCTGGTCGTCGCGGTCGGCCGCAACTCGGGCAAGCGGTCCCTCTTCACGGCCGTCGAGCGGGTGGGGCTGCTGGTGGAGGTCTGCGCGCCCTTCCCGAACGTGACCGTCGAGGAGTTCGACGGGCTGCTCGTCGACTTCTGCACCGCGCGGGGGGCCACCGTGGTCACCAAGGGCCTGCGGGGCGCGTCCGACACCGACTACGAGGTCCAGATGGCGCAGCTCAACCGTCGGCTCACGGGGCTGGACACCGTGTTCCTGCCCACGGCGCCCGAGCTGTCCTTCGTCTCCTCGACGCGCGTCCGCGAGCTCGCGGCCCTCGGCGGCGAGCTCTCCGACCTGGTGCCGCCAGTGGTCGCGGCCAGCGTCCGGGCCAAGGTGCAGACGCCCGGCTGAGGCCGCGCGCGGTCGGCGGCGGGCGCCGGTCGTCCCTATGCTGGGTGATCGCGGGAGCGGCGGGACATCCCCCGAGGGCACGCCCGGCAGGGGCTCCGGCGCCGCCCGCAGGCACGCACGCGCACCGAGGAACGAAGGCAGGGACATGGTCGCCACCACCACCACGGCGGAGGAGAAGCTGACGCAGCTGCGCCAGCTCGTCCTGAACGCGCGCTCGATGCCGATGTCGGCGTCCTGCGTCGTCAACCGGGGCGAGGTCCTGGACGCGATCGACGACGTCATCGCGAACCTGCCCGAGGAGATCGCCGGGGCCCAGCAGGTCATCGACGAGCGCCAGTCCGCCATCGCCGAGGGCGAGGCCGAGGCCGAGCGGCTCAAGGAGCAGGCCCGCGAGGAGGCCGAGGCCCTGGCCCGCGCGAGCGAGGTCGCCCGGGTCGCCGAGGAGATCGCGGCCAAGGTCAAGGCCGACGCCGAGGCCGAGGCGGAGGCCCTGCGCCGCGAGACCGACCTCTTCATCGACTCGCGGATGGCGAGCTTCGAGTCGGTGCTGCACAAGACCACCAGCCAGGTGCACACGGCACGGGCCCGGCTCGCCGAGCGCAGCGGGCTGGACGCCGGCCGCACGCACGCCTGAGCCCGCCGTCGGACCCGGCCGGAAGTCCGGCCGTGCCGCGCGAGCTTGAGGCGGGGGTCCGGCCCCGCTAAGATCAAAGGTCGGTCCGCCCGCCGAGGAGAGCTCGGTGCGGAGAGCCGGACCCCGAGGGTGACGAACACGGACCCCTCCACCACCACCAGGTCGACCGAGGAGCTGTCATGAGTGCGTCCCAGCGCTCCGCCGACCGTCGCTCCCCGCTGGTCTTCGACACCCGCGTGCTGGGGCGCCGCGCCGGCGCGATGTCGACCGTCACCACGACCGTCCCCGCGCCCGCCGGCCTGGGCATCGAGGTCATCGGCGTGCCCGAGGGCTCGCCGATCGACCTGGACCTGCGTCTCGAGTCCGTCGTCGAGGGCGTGCTGGTCACCGGCACCGCGACGATGGAGGCGGTGGGCGAGTGCGTCCGCTGCCTGCGCGAGGTGCGGCTGCCGATCGAGGTGGACGTGCAGGAGCTGTTCGTCCACGACGCCAGCAGCGAGGCGGGCTACGAGGACGACGACGAGGTCAGCCTCCTGCAGGGCGACCTCGTCGACCTCGAGCCGGTGCTGCGCGACGACGTCGTGCTCGACCTCCCCTTCCAGCCGCTCTGCACCCCGGACTGCTCGGGCATGTGCCCGACCTGCGGCGTGCGGCTCGACGACCACCCCGGCCACCACCACGACGCCGACACGGACCCGCGCTGGTCCGCGCTCGGCGCCCTGGCCCCCGCTCCCGACCCCGTTGGGGTGGAGCCACCCGATTCCCATCCGTACAATCAGTCCGGCCCTGCGCAGGGCGAGGACGTGTCCCGCTGAGGCGGGCGAGCGAGGAGAGATCATGGCAGTCCCGAAGCGGCGGATGTCGCGCAGCAACACGCGGAGCCGTCGCGCGCAGTGGAAGGCCACCGCGCCGACCCTCGTGACCTGCGAGAACCCGGCCTGCCGGCAGAAGCACCTGCCGCACACGGCGTGCCCGAACTGCGGCACGTACGGCACCCGCGCCTTCCGTCGCCAGGTCCTCGAGTCCTGACGACGTCCTCCGTCGTGGTGCAGCTGCCGGCCAGCGCGCTCCTCGATCAGCTCGGGCTCGTCCTCGCGCCCGAGCTGCTCGAACGCACGCTGACGCACCGCTCGTACGCGTACGAGCAGGGCGGGCTGCCCACGAACGAGCGCCTGGAGTTCCTCGGTGACTCCGTGCTCGGCCTGGTGGTGACCGAGCACCTGTTCACGACCTTCCCCGACCTGTCGGAGGGTCAGCTCGCCAAGCTGCGGGCGGCCGTCGTGAACTCGCGCGCGCTCGCCGACGTGGCCCGGGGCCTCGACCTCGGCGCGCTCGTGCACCTCGGGCGCGGCGAGGAGACGACCGGCGGTCGGGACAAGTCCTCGATCCTGGCCGACACCATGGAGGCGCTGATCGGCGCCGTGTTCCTCGAGCACGGCATCGACGCCGCCCGGCGCTTCGTGCACCACCTCTTCGACGGCCTCATGGCCGACGTCTCCACCCGCGGCGCGGGCCTGGACTGGAAGACGAGCCTGCAGGAGATCGCGTCGCTCTCCGGGCTCGGCGTCCCCGTCTACCGCGTCGTCGAGTCGGGCCCGGACCACGCGAAGTCGTTCTCGGCGACCGTGGCGGTCGACTCGCTCGACTTCGGCCCCGGTGCGGGGCGCAACAAGAAGGAGGCCGAGCAGAACGCGGCCGCCCTCGCGTTCGCGGCCCTCAAGGCCCGGCAGACCGACGGGCAGGTCGACGGTCAGACCGACGGCCAGGTCGTCGCCGTCGACGGCGTCTCGGCCTGACGCCGACGCGCACCACCACCCGCTCGCCCTCCTCGTCCCGACCGACGCACCGTGCCTGAGCTGCCCGAGGTCGAGACCGTCCGCCGCGGCCTCGTGGCCGGGGTCACCGGGCGCCGCGTCGATCGGGTGCAGGTGCTGCACCCGCGTCCCGTGCGCCGACACCTCGCCGGCGCCGACGACTTCGCGGCCGTCCTGACGGGACGCACGTTCACCGAACCCGCCCGCCGCGGCAAGTACCTCTGGCTGCCCTTCGCCGACGGCGACGCGCTGCTGGCCCACCTCGGCATGAGCGGGCAGTTCCGGCTGGACGCGCCCGACGCGCCGCTCGTCGCCAACACCCGCGTGCTCTTCGACCTCGACTCCGGGGTCCAGCTGCGGTTCGTCGACCAGCGGATGTTCGGGGGGCTGTCGCTGTCCCCGGGCGGCGCCGAGCTGCCCGCCGAGGTCGCCCACATCGGGCGCGACCCCTTCGACCCGGCCTTCGACCTGGAGGCGACGGTGCGCCGGATCCGCGCCCGGCGTACGGGGGTCAAGCGCGCGCTGCTCGACCAGCAGGTCGTCTCGGGCATCGGCAACATCTACGCCGACGAGGCGCTGTGGCTCTCGCGCACGCACTACGCGCGGGGCACGTGGGCGTTGTCGGCACCGAAGGCCCGCGAGGTCCTGCTCGCGGCCACGGCCGTCATGAACCGTGCGCTCCAGGCCGGCGGCACCTCCTTCGACGCCCTCTACGTGAACGTCAACGGAGCCAGCGGCTACTTCGACCGGGCGCTCGCCGTCTACGGCCAGGAGGGACGCCCGTGCCCGCGCTGCGGTGCCCTGGTCAAGCGGGAGCCCTTCATGAACCGGTCCTCCTACCGGTGCCCCCGCTGCCAGCGCACCCCGGTCGCGTCCGCGCGGGCCGTGTGAGCGTCCGGACCCGCCACCCGGCCTGCCGGGCGTCGCGCCGGGGAACGATCCGCCCGGCGCTATCGTCGAGGACACTGTGAGACGCCTCGGCCACTACGTGTTCGTGCGCCACCGGCAGAACTGGAACCTGCTGTTCCGCTTCGGCCTGGTCGGCGGCTCCGGCGTGCTCGTGAACCTGCTCGTCAGCGTGCTGCTCAAGCGCACCGGCCCCAACTTCGAGGCGGTGGCGGTCGACCTGCCGCTGACCGCGTTCAACATCCGCTGGTACCACCTGTTCTCGATGGTCGCCTTCCTGGTCGCCAACCTCTGGAACTTCCAGCTCAACCGGCGGTTCACGTTCCGCAGCGCCCAGCACTCGGGCTGGTGGCGCGAGTACGGGCCGTTCCTGGCCGTCGGCCTCGGCGCCCAGCTCGTCGGCCTCGGCATCCTCACCCTCCTGATGCACCCGGGTTCGTTCCTGTCGCTGCCCTCGGACGTCTTCGACAACTCGACCGGGCTGCGCACCAAGTTCTACTGGGCCCAGCTGATCGTCATCGTCGTCACCGTGCCGGTGTCGTTCGTGCTGAACAAGCTGTGGACCTTCTCCTCCGTCCGCGGCGGCGAGCACCCGACGCTCACCGAGGAGGGCGTGGCCGAGGAGCGGGACGGCACCGCCCCGACGTCGGTGGCGCCCGTGCCGTCCTCCCCGACGGCACCAGCAGCACCACCGGCCGCAGCCGCACCAGCAGCTCGGCCGGTACGCCGGCCCTGACCGCCACGCCGCGCGCGGTGCCCGTCCCGGGGCTGCGGCGCGGTTAGCCTGACGGCCTCGTACCGGGGCTTCCTCCGGCGGGCCGTCCCGTACGGCTCTCCGCCCCGGCGGTTCGCGCGACGTGCCCCTGACCAGGGGCCGTGCCCGTGCGACCGACCCGTTCGACCGCCGAGCGCGGACCGGAGAGGCATGGCGTGTACCTGAAGAACCTCACCCTGCGGGGGTTCAAGTCGTTCGCCTCGGCGACGTCGCTGACCTTCGAGCCGGGCATCACCTGCGTCGTCGGCCCCAACGGGTCCGGCAAGTCGAACGTCGTCGACGCCCTCGCCTGGGTCATGGGCGAGCAGGGCGCCAAGTCGCTCCGCGGCGGCAAGATGGAGGACGTCATCTTCGCCGGGACCGCCGGCCGCGCGCCGCTCGGTCGCGCCGAGGTCGCGCTCACCATCGACAACACCGACGGCGCGCTGCCGGTCGAGTACGCCGAGGTCACGATCTCGCGGACCATGTTCCGCAACGGCGGCTCGGAGTACGCGATCAACGGCCGCCCCGCCCGCCTGCTCGACGTCCAGGAGCTGCTGAGCGACTCGGGGATCGGCCGCGAGATGCACGTCATCGTCGGGCAGGGGCAGCTCGACACGATCCTGCAGGCCACCCCGGAGGTCCGCCGCGGCTTCGTCGAGGAGGCGGCCGGCGTCCTCAAGCACCGCAAGCGCAAGGAGAAGGCGCTCCGCAAGCTCGACGCCTGCGAGGGCAACCTCGAGCGCCTCGCCGACCTGCTGACCGAGATCCGGCGCCAGCTCAAGCCGCTCGGCCGGCAGGCGGAGGTTGCGCGCAAGGCGGCCGTCGTGCAGGCCGAGGCCCGCGACGCGCGGGCGCGGCTGCTCGCCGACGACGTGGTGCAGGCGACGCTCGCCCTGGAGTCCGAGGTCGCGGGCGCCGAGGCCCTGCTCGCCCGCCGCGCGACCGTGGAGACCGCGCTGACCGCCGCCCGGGAGACCGAGGCGGCCGCCGAGGAGCGGCTGCGCGAGGCGACGCCGCGGCAGCGCACCGCCCAGGAGACCTGGTACGCCCTGGCCGCGGTGCGCGAGCGCGTCACGAGCACGATCTCGATCGCGTCCGAGCGCGTCCGCCACGCCAGCGACCAGCCCGCCGACGTGCGGACCGGCCGTGACC
This sequence comes from Microlunatus spumicola, assembly GCF_039536445.1. Lineage (NCBI taxonomy): Bacteria > Bacillati > Actinomycetota > Actinomycetes > Propionibacteriales > Propionibacteriaceae > Microlunatus > Microlunatus spumicola. The sequence goes on from NZ_BAAAYR010000007.1 coordinate 141,096, forward strand.
CCGAGGCCCTCGAGGCCGAGGCCGCCAACGTGGCCGCCCAGGAGGCGGAGCTGCTCGCCGAGGTCGCGCGCCGCACGGCCGCGCTCACCGAGGCCACGGCCGCCCGCACCGCCGCGGAGGAGGCGCACCGCGCGGAGGAGCAGCGCTACGCCGCGGTCGTCCGGGCCGCCGCCGACCGGCGTGAGGGGCTCGTGCGGCTGCAGGGGCAGGTCCAGGCGCTGCGCAGCCGCGGCGAGGCGACGGACGCGGAGCTCGAGCGCCTGGCCACGGCCCGGGCCGAGGCCGAGCGACGCGCCGAGCAGGCGAACCTCTCCTTCACCGCGCTGGAGTCGCGGATCGCCGGGCTCGACGACGGCGAGCTCGGCCTCGACAGCCGGCACGAGGAGGCCGTCGCCGCCTTCGAGACCGTCGCCGCCCGTCGCCGAGAGCTCCGCGACGCCGAGAACGCGGCCGCCCAGGAACGCGCGGCCCTCGCCGCCCGCGTCGAGGCGCTCGGGCTCGGGCTGCAGCGCAAGGACGCGGCGGCCGCCCTCCTGGCCGAGGGTTCACCGACCACGGGCCTGCTCGGGTCCCTCTCCGCGCTGCTGCGCGTCGAGGCGGGCCTCGAGACCGCGATCGCCGCCGCCCTGGGCTCCGTCGCCGACGCCGTGGCCGTGGACGGGCTGGACGCCGCCTTCGCCGCGGTGGAGCACCTCAAGACCGAGGACCTGGGCCGTGCGGGCCTGCTGGTCGCCGGGGCGTCCGGCGGCGCGGCGGGAGAACGCCCCCTGAGCCTGTCGAAGCGCCGTCCTGAGCTTGTCGAAGGGGGCCTCGAAGAGGTCGGTGCCCGCTGGGCGGCCGACGTCGTCGAGGCGCCCGAGGGGCTCAGGCCGTCGGTCGAGCGCGCCCTGGACCTGGTGGCGGTGGTCCCGGCGCTGGAGGCCGCCCGCGCGCTCGTGCAGGCGCACCCTCAGATCACGGCCGTGACCCGCGACGGCGACGTCGTGGCCGCGCACCTGGTCAGCGGCGGCTCGAGCGCGCAGCCGAGCCTGCTGGAGGCGCAGGCCGTCTACGACGAGGCCAAGGACCGGCTCGCGGAGGCCGAGCACACGGTCGACCGGCTGCGGTTCGCCCGATCGTCGGTCGAGGACGAGCACCGCGAGGCCGCCGCGGCGGTCGACGTCGCGCTCGCCCAGCTCCACGAGTCGGACGCCGTCATGTCGGCGCTGGCCGAGGAGCTCGGCCAGCACAGCGCCCAGGCCCGCGGGTCGGCCGCGGAGGCCGGCCGTCTCGGCGACGCGATCGCCCAGGCCGAGGCCGCACGTGAGTCCGACGCCGCCAACCTGGTCGCCCTGCAGGAGCGGCTCGCCGCCGCCGAGGCGTCGACCGGTGACGAGGAGCCGGACCCCGCCACCCGCGACGCCCTGGGCGAGCAGGCCCGGACGGCCCGTTCGGGCGAGATGGACGCCCGGCTCGCCCTCCGCACGCAGGAGGAGCGCGTACGGGCGCTGTCCGGCCGCGCGGAGACGCTGCGACGGGCGGCACGCGCCGAACGCGACGCCCGCGCCCAGGCCCACGCGCGGCGCGAGCGGATGCGCCGCGAGGCCCAGACCGCGGCCGCCGTCCGCACCGGGGCCGAGCACCTGCTGGCCCTGGTCGAGCGGTCGCTGACGGCCGCCGCCGCCCAGCGCGCCGAGGTCGACGCCGTCCGCGCCGAGGCCGACGCGGTCCTGGCGGACAGCCGGGCCCAGGTCCGCCGTCTCGCCGCGGAGCTCGAGACGCTGGTGAACGAGGCGCACCGCGACGAGATGGCTCGCACCGAGCAGCGGCTGCGGGTGGAGAACCTGCGGGAGAAGGCGGCGACGGAGCTGGCCCTCGACGTCGAGGTCCTCGTGGCCGAGTTCGGGCCCGACCAGCTCGTGCCGGTGCTGTCGCGGCCGGACGGCTCGGCGCTGCCGGCCGCCGAGGACCTGGAGGAGGGCGAGGAGCTGCCGTCGCCCCGCCCGTACGTCCGCGAGGAGCAGGCGGCACGCCTCCGCAAGGCGGAACGGGCGCTCGCCGTGCTGGGCCGGGTCAACCCGCTCGCGCTCGAGGAGTTCGAGGCGATGGAGGAGCGGCACCGCTTCCTCGCCGAGCAGCTCGACGACCTGCGGCGGACCCGCAAGGACCTCGTCGACATCATCGCCGACGTCGACGCCCGGGTGGAGCAGGTCTTCGCCGAGGCGTACGCCGACGTCGAGGTCGCGTTCCAGCGGGTGTTCTCGCGGCTCTTCCCGGGCGGCGAGGGCCGGCTGGTGCTGACCGAGCCGGGGGACTGGCTGACCACCGGCATCGACGTCGAGGCGCGGCCCGCGGGCAAGAAGGTCAAGCGGCTGTCGCTGCTGTCCGGCGGCGAGCGCTCCCTGGTCGCGGTCGCGTTCCTGGTGTCGCTCTTCATCGCCCGGCCGAGCCCGTTCTACATCCTCGACGAGGTCGAGGCGGCGCTCGACGACACCAACCTGGGCCGCCTGCTCGACATCTACTCCGAGCTGCGGGCCAGCAGCCAGCTCCTGGTGATCACGCACCAGAAGCGGACGATGGAGATCGCCGACGCCCTCTACGGGGTGACGATGCGCGGCGACGGCGTCTCCGCGGTCATCTCCCAGCGCCTGCGCGAGACCGAGGCCGTCGCCTGAGCGGCCCGCCGGACGCCCGAGAGTCGCCGTTACCGGATCGGTAGCAACGCGCGGCGTGTCCGCGGGCGTCGGGCGGGGCGTCCGTCGCACGATCGGGTCAGACGTCTCGGGGGCCGAGGCGTCGTACGGCAGTTCCTTCCCCGGAACACCCGACTGTCGAAAGAGGCACCCGCCATGACCCAGAGCACCCGCGCATGATCGCGATCGCCGTCGCCAGCCTGCTGCTGCTCGCCCTCATCACCGGCATCGTCGGTCTCGTCGTCGTCGGCCTCGAGGGCCGCGGCATCGACGGGCACCCGCGGCTGCGGACCCGGCTCGCCCAGGCGGCCCGGCACCTGAACGGCGACGGCACCCCGCCGCCGGCGTTCCTGCGCCTGCTGCGCCGCCTGCACGTCGTCTGACGCACCCGTCCGGCCCTGCTCGTACGCAGGGTCCACGGACGCCGGGCGGGCCCGGGCCCGCCCCTAGGATGAGCCGGTGAACGGCACCGAGCTCTGGTACCTCGTCGGCGGCCTCATCGTCGCGGCGTTCGTCGTCGTCGGCCTGGTCGCCGGCACCCGTCGGCGCGCGCTGCGCCGGGGGCGTGACACGCGATCGCTCACGGGCGCCCCCGGGCACCCGGGCGCGCAGGACGGCGCGGAGGAGCGGGCCGGCGCGGTCGACTTGCTCGACCGCCCCGGGACCGAGGCCCCGGAGTCGGTCGAGGTCGAGCCGATGGTCCCGCCGCTCGTCCACGAGCGCCCGGAGACCGCCGAGAGCCGGCTCGCCCGGCTGCGTCGCCGGCTGGCCGGACGGGACAGCGGGCTCAGCCGCGGGCTGCTGATGCTGCTCAGCCGCGACCGGATCGACGAGCAGACGTGGGAGGACTTCGAGGACGTCCTCATCACCTCCGACCTCGGCGTCGGGCCGACGACCGAGCTCGTGGAACGGCTGCGGACCCGCTTCCGCATCGAGGGCGTCGCCCAGCCCGGGCAGGCGCGCACGATCCTGCGCGAGGAGCTGCTGGCCCTGGTCGACCCGACCATGGACCGCACGCTCGCGACCACCCGCACCGAGGTCCCGGCGATCGTCATGGTCGTGGGCGTCAACGGCACCGGCAAGACGACCACGGTCGGCAAGCTCGCGCGCGTCCTCGTCGCCGAGGACAAGGACGTGCTGCTGGGGGCGGCGGACACGTTCCGCGCGGCGGCCGCCGACCAGCTCGAGACCTGGGGCGACCGGGTGGGCGTGCCCACGATCCGCGGCGCCGAGGGGGCCGACCCGGCGAGCGTCGCGTACGAGGCCACCCGGGCCGGCGTGGAGCAGGAGGTCGACGTGGTCATCGTCGACACCGCGGGGCGGCTGCACACCAAGACGGGCCTGATGGACGAGCTCGGCAAGGTCAAGCGGGTCGTCGAGCGCCTGGCCCCGGTCGGGGAGGTGCTGCTCGTGCTCGACGCGACGACCGGCCAGAACGGCCTCACCCAGGCCCGCATCTTCCGCGAGGTCGTCCAGGTCACCGGGATCGTGCTGACCAAGCTCGACGGCAGCGCCAAGGGCGGCATCGTCGTCCAGGTGCAGCGCGAGCTCGGCGTGCCGGTCAAGCTCGTGGGCATCGGCGAGGGGGTCGACGACCTCGCGCCGTTCGACGCCGAGGTGTTCGTCGACGCGCTGCTGGAGCAGGCCTCCTGACCTCCTGACCCGCGGTCGGCCCGGCGGCTGTGCTCTCCTGGGGCCATGGTGACGCCGCACGAGGACGACCGTGAGCTGGACCTGGTGCTGCTGGGGGCGACCGGCTTCGTCGGCCGGCTGGTCGCGGCGCACCTCGCCCGTTCGGCACCGGCGGGGGCGCGCATCGCGCTGGCGGGCCGCTCGCCCGAACGGCTCCGGACCGTCCGCCACGGTCTCGGCGACGCCGCCGCGTCCTGGGAGCTGTGCACGACCGACGTGACGAGCCGGGCCGCGCTCGACGAGCTGGCCACCCGGACGCGGGTCCTGACCTCCACCGTCGGCCCGTACGCCCGCCACGGGCTCCCCGTCGTGGAGGCCTGCGCGCTGCGCGGCACGCACTACGCCGACCTCACCGGCGAGACCCTCTTCGTCCGCGACAGCGTGGCCACCGCCCACGACCTCGCCGTCTCCTCCGGTGCGCGGGTCGTGCACTCCTGCGGCTTCGACTCGGTGCCGTCCGACCTGGGGGTCCGGCTGCTGGCCGACCGGGCCGCGGCCGACGGCCAGGGGACGCTCACCTCGACCACGCTGCACGTCCGCGACATGCGCGGCGGCGTCAGCGGCGGGACGGTCGACTCCCTGCGGCAGCAGGCGATCGCCGTCGAGCACCGGCGCGACCTGCGGCGCGTGGTCGCCGACCCGGAGGCGCTGACCGGGCGTGCGCCGTCCGGCCGGGGCCGCGGCGGGCACCCGACCCTCGCCCGCGCCGACGACGGTGGCGTCTGGTCGGCCCCCTTCGTCATGGGCTCGTACAACCGCCAGATCGTGCTGCGGACCGACGCGCTGCTGGGCGGGGCGTACGGGCCGGGGTTCGACTACCGCGAGGTGGTGGACACGGCCCGCGGCCCGGTCGGTGCGGGTGCGGCGGCCGTCGTCGCCGCGGTGCAGGCCACCCTGCTGGGCTCGATGGCCAACCCGCTCACCCGGACGGTCGCCGACCGCGTGCTCCCCGCACCCGGCGAGGGACCGAGCGAGGGCGCGCGGCGCCGGGGGAGGTTCGAGGTCGAGGTCGAGACGACCACGACGACCGGGGCCCGGTACGCGGCCCGCGTGGCGGCGCCGTACGACCCGGGCTACGAGGGCACGGCGGTGCTGCTCGGCGAGTCGACGCTCGCCCTGGCCTACGACGACGACCTGCCCGACGCCGCCGGCGTGCTCACGCCGATGACCGGGATCGGCCCCGGGCTCGCCCGGCGGCTCCGGGCCCACGGATTCGAGGTCGGCGTCCGGCGGCTGGGCGCCGAGGCCGGCTGACCAGAACGCCCCCGGAGCGCGCCGAACGGGCTGGGACGAGAACGCCCCCTGAGCTCGTCGAAGGGCCTCGAAGAGGTCGGCTCCACCTACTCGCGTGGAAGACGCCGACCTCGTCGTGGCCCTTCGACAGGCTCGGGGGGCGTTGCGGGCTCAGGGGGCGTCGTCCTGCCCGCCGGAGCGGTTGACCGGAAGGTCAGGCGGCGACGGCGGTGACCGTGGTGGGGACGTTGCCGCGGATGGCGTTGCTGTAGGGGCAGACCTGGTGGGCGACCTCGGCGAGCTCCTGGACCTGCGCGACCTCGAGGCCGGCGACCGAGATCTCGAGGTCGACGGTGAGGGCGTAGCCCTGCCCGGCCGGGCCGAAGCCGACCTTGGCGGTGACGTGGGCGTCGTCGGCGTTCACGCCGGCCTGCTTGGCGACCATGACGAAGGCGGAGTTGAAGCAGGCGGAGTAGCCGGCGGCGAAGAGCTGCTCGGGGTTGGTCCCGGTGCCCGGCCCGCCCATCTCCTTGGGAGCGTTGAGCTGGAGGTCGAGGACCCCGTCGCTGGAGGTGGCGTGCCCGCCGCGGCGGCCGCCGATCGTGGTGGCGGCGGCGGTGTAGACGATCTTCTCGGGTGTCGTGGTCATGCAGCCTTCAACCGTGGGTGACCCGCCACCCTTCCTGAACCGGACTGTGACGTTCAGCCCGTCAGGCGCCGGCCCAGGCAGACGATGCCGGGCGAGGCCGCCCAGTGCCCGAAGGGCGGGATGTCGACGTAGCCGCAGGCGCGGTAGAAGGCGACCGCGTCGGCCTGGACGCCCCCGGTCGACAGGACCATCACGTCGGCCCCGTGCGCGGCCGCGGTGCGCTCCAGCTCGCCCAGCAGGGCCCGGGCGACGCCGCGGTGCCGGGCGGCCGGCGGCGTGTACATCCGTCGCACCTCGGCCGGCCGCTCCCCGCCGAGCGCGTCGACCGCGCCGATCCGGCGCCAGCCGCCCATGCCGGCCGGGTCGCCGTCGAGCCGGGCGAGCAGGAAGGTCCCCGCCGGCGGCACCAGCTCCTCGTCGCCGAGGGGCGAGTCGTCCGGGCCGCCGTAGATCTCGCGGTAGTAGGCCTGGACCTGGGCGGTGAGGGCGACCACGGCCGGGTCGTCGTAGGGCACCTGGTGGAGGGTGAGGTCGGGCACGCGTCCGTCTTATCCGAGCCGGGAGCGGTCAAGCTCGACGACCAGGGCCCGGTGGTCCGACATCGGCAGCTCGACGGCCCGGGCGTCGACCACGGCGCCGACGTCCCCGCGGGCCAGCACGTGGTCGATCTGGAAGCGCGGTGCGTGGACCGGGAACGTGTCGGCGGTGACGAGCGGACGGAACCGGGTGACGGCGCGTACCGGGCGGGGCGTCATGTTGAGGTCGCCCATCAGGACGGCGGGCCCGCGGCCGGCGCCGCCCGTGGTGAGCGCCCGTCTCAGCGCGTAGAGCTGCAGCTGGTTCCAGCCGGGGAAGAAGGAGAGGTGCGCGCTAGCGACGAGCAGCGGGCCCTCGGGCGTCTCGAGGCGGGCGACCACGGCGGTCCGCAGCTCCTCGCGGGCCAGCTCCAGCCGCCGGGGGTCGCGACGCACCCGGGGGACCGGCGGGGCGATCCGGGGCAGGTGCAGGTCGCGCCAGCCGACGAGCGGGTAGCGCGACAGCAGCGCCACCCCGTACGCGGGTGCGTCCGGGCCGAGCGTGCGCGAGGCGGGCCGCCAGGTCGGGCCGGGGTCCCCGGTCATGGCGGCGACGAAGCGGGTGGTCGCGGCGCCCATCGCCTCCGCGGCGACCGCGGCGAGGTCGGCCCCGTGCGAGCGTTCCTGCCCGCGGTCGACCTCCTGGAGCGCCAGGACGTCGGGGTCGAGGGCCACCACCGCCCCCGCGAAGCGGTCGAGGTCCACGAGCCCGTCGTCGGGGCTCGCTCCGTGCAGGACGTTGAACGTCACCAGGCGCACGGCGTCAACCTAGTCCCGATGCCTGCGCTGGGTAGTCTGACTCCGTGTTCGACACCCTCTCCGACCGCCTGGCCGCGACGTTCAAGAACCTGCGCGGCAAGACGCGGCTGAGCGAGGCCGACATCGTCGCCACCGCGCGGGAGATCCGCGTGGCGCTGCTCGAGGCCGACGTGAACCTCGCCGTGGTCCGCGACTTCGTCGCGCGCGTGCGGGAGCGGGCCAAGGGCGCGGAGCTCACCGGCGCGCTGAACCCGTCCCAGGCGATCATCAAGATCGTCGACGAGGAGCTCGTCGCGATCCTCGGCGGCGACACCCGCACCATCCGGTTCGCGAAGAACCCGCCGACCGTGATCATGCTCGCCGGCCTCCAGGGCGCCGGCAAGACGACCCTGGCCGGCAAGCTCGCGCTCTGGCTCAAGTCGCAGGGTCGCTCGCCTCTGCTCGTCGCCGCCGACCTCCAGCGCCCGAACGCGGTCAACCAGCTCCAGGTCGTCGGCCAGCGGGCCGGGGTCCAGGTCTTCGCGCCCGAGCCCGGCAACGGCGTTGGCGACCCGGTCGCCGTCGCCCAGCAGTCCATCCTCGAGGCGCAGCGCCGGCTCTTCGACGTCGTCGTCGTCGACACCGCCGGCCGCCTGGGCATCGACGCCGACCTGATGCAGCAGGCCGCCGACATCCGCGACGCGGTGAACCCCGACGAGGTCCTCTTCGTCGTCGACGCGATGATCGGCCAGGACGCGGTCAACACCGCGAACGCCTTCGCCGAGGGCGTCGGTTTCGACGGCGTGGTGCTGACCAAGCTCGACGGCGACGCCCGCGGTGGTGCGGCGCTGTCCATCGCGCGGGTCACCGGCAAGCCGATCATGTTCGCCTCCAACGGCGAGGCGCTCACCGAGTTCGACGTCTTCCACCCCGACCGGATGGCCAGCCGCATCCTCGGCATGGGCGACGTGCTCACCCTCATCGAGCAGGCCGAGCGGACCTTCGACGCCGAGCAGTCGGCCAAGGCGGCGGCCAAGCTCACCTCCAAGGAGGGCAAGGACTTCGGCCTGGCGGACTTCCTGCAGCAGATGCAGATGGTCCGCAAGATGGGGCCGCTGTCCAAGATCTTCGGGATGCTCCCCGGGATGGGCGACTTCAAGGAGCAGATCAACAACATCGACGAGCGCGAGGTCGACCGGCTCGAGGCGATCATCCACTCGATGACGCCGGCCGAGCGCGACGACCCCAAGATCATCGACGGGTCCCGGCGGGCGCGCATCGCCAAGGGTGCGGGCGTGCAGGTCTCCGACGTCAACGGGCTGGTCAACCGCTTCTTCGAGGCGCGCAAGATGATGAGCTCGCTCGCGGGCGGCAAGATGCCCGGGATGCCGGGCCTGCCCGGCGCCGCGAAGAAGGCCCCGGCCAAGCCGGCCGCGAAGAAGAAGGGCCACAAGGTCTCGGGCAACCCGGCCAAGCGGAACAACCCGGCCGGGTCCGCGCCCGCGGTCGACGCCGGTGCCGCTTTCGGCGCCGACCAGATGGACGAGAAGGCGCTGCAGGAGGCCATGCAGAACTTCCAGCTGCCGGCCAACCTGCGCGACCGCCTCGGCCGCTAGGGACGTTCGCTGACCCTCTCGACGGGCTCCCGCCTGCACCTGTCCGCCGTCGTCCTGCCCGAGGGCGAGCGGCGTGAGCTGTGGGTCGTCGACGGGCGGGTGACGTACGCACCGGTCCGCGACGCCGAGACCGTCCCCGGGGCGTACGCGATGCCCGGCCTGGTCGACGCGCACTGTCACGTCGGGCTGGAGAGCAGCGGGGCGGTGCCCGACGAGGTCGCCGAGCAGCACGCCCTCGCCGAACGCTCCGCCGGCGCCCTGCTGCTGCGCGACGCCGGCAGCCCCGCCGACACCCGCTGGATGGACGAGCGCGAGGACCTGCCGCGGATCGTGCGCGCCGGGCGGCACATCGCGCGCCCGAGGCGCTACCTGCGCAACTACGCCGACGAGGTCGAGCCGGACGCCCTGGTCACGGCCGTCGAGCGGCAGGCGGCGCGCGGGGACGGCTGGGTCAAGCTCGTGGGGGACTGGATCGACCGCGAGGTCGGCGACCTCACGCCGCTCTGGCCCGCGGAGGTGGCGAAGGCCGGCATCGACCGCGCGCACGAGCTCGGCTGCCGGGTGACCGCGCACGTGTTCGGCGAGCAGGCCGTGAGCGAGCTGGTCGAGGTCGGCATCGACGGGATCGAGCACGGCACCGGGCTCGACGGGCCGACGATCGCCCTCATGGCGGAGCGCCGGGTCGCGCTGGTGCCGACGATGATCCAGCTCGAGAACTTCCCCTCCTTCGCCGAGGCCGCCGACGCGAAGTTTCCCGCGTACGCGCGGCGGATCCGCTCGCTCTACGACCGGCGGGTCGCGACCTTCGCCGCGGCGCTCGACGCGGGCGTGCCGATCTACGCCGGGACGGACGCCGGTGGCTACCTCCCGCACGGCATCGTCGGCCGCGAGATGGCGGCGCTGGGGACGTTCATGTCGCCCGAGCAGGCCCTGGGCGCCGGTTCCTGGCGGGCGCGCGCCTGGCTCGGGCGTCCCGACGTGCTCGCCGAGGGCGCTCCGGCCGACCTCGTGACGTTCGCGGACGACCCGCGCGCCGACCTGCGGGTGCTGAGCACGCCCGCCGCCGTGGTCCTGCGGGGACGTCGCGTTGCCTAGGACACGCCCGGGCCCGGCCTCCCGGGTCGCCGCGGTGCTCGGCGGGCTGGTCGTCGGCCTCGTCCCGCTGCTGGCCGCCGTCCCCGCTCAGGCCGCGGACGAGCGCGTGACCGAGACCGTGCTGCAGGTCCCCGGGACCCCCGAGCCCGACGGCACCGCCGTCTCGCTCGACGCCACCCTGCTGACCACCGCCCCGGGCACGGCCCGGCCGGCGATCGTCCTGGCGCACGGCCTGGGCGGCACCAAGGCCGACAGCCTGCCGACCGCCCGCTCGCTGGCCCGTGACGGCTACGCCGTGCTCGTCTACACCGCGCGCGGCTTCGGCGCGTCCGGCGGCCTGGTCCACCTGGACGACCCCGCGTACGAGGGCCGCGACGCGGTGGCGATGGTCGACGAGGCCGCCGCGCGTCCGGAGGTCGAGCGGGTGGGGGACGACCCGGTGGTCGGGTTCGCGGGCGCGAGCTACGGCGGAGCGGTCGCGCTCGAGGCCGCCGCGCTGGACCCGCGGATCGACGCGATCGTGCCCGCCTTCACCTACGCCGACCTGACCAGCGCGCTCGTCCCGCAGCACGCGGTCGTCGGCGGCCCCGGCTCCCTGGGCGACGTGACGCCGGCCGGTCCGACGGGCGTGCTCAAGGCCGCGTGGGCGGCGGCGCTGTTCACGGGGACGGCGTCGGCCGGGGGAGCGGCGGACGACGGCGCTCCCGCCGAACCCTCCGGCTCCTCGTCGACCCAGAGCCCGACGCCGAGCCTCTGCGGGCGGTTCGCGGCGGACGTGTGCCGGGCCTACCTCGGCGCCGCCCGGACGGGCACCCCGGACGACGACCTCCTGGCCCTGACCCGGCGGTCGTCGCCCGACCTCGGCCGGATCGCCGCGCCGACGCTGATGATCCAGGGCGAGGACGACACGCTCTTCGGGCTCGACCAGGCCGACCGCGTGATGCGCGGGCTGCCGGCCTCGACCCCGGCGGCCACCGCCTGGGTGCCGGGCGGGCACGACGGCGACGTCTCCGTCGACGCCCAGCTCGACCGGCTGACCGCCTGGTTCGACCGCTACCTGAAGCGGGACGCCTCGGCCCCGGCCGTGCCGACCTTCGCCGTGACGGTTCCGGAGACGGCGCTCGTGGGCCAGGCGGACGACGACGACCGCGCGCCGCGGGAGCTGCGGTCCGACACCTACCCGGGCCGGGGGAGCGCGGCCCCCTCGACCCGGACCGTGGCCCTCGACGGCGGACCGCAGACGGTCGTGAACCCCGCCGGTGCCCGACCGGGCGCCCTGACGAACCTGCCGGGCAGCGGCGCCCTCGGGGCCGCCGCCGCGGCGGCCGGCTACCCGCTGGCCGTGCTGCCGGGGCAGGCCGCGACCTTCACCAGCGCGCCGGTCACCCGCCCGTACGACCTCGTGGGCAGCGGCCGGGTCCAGGTCGAGGTCAGCTCGTCGACGAGCGAGGCCGTGCTGTTCGCGAGCGTCTGGGACCTCGGCCCCGACGACCCCGAGACGCAGCGGCCGACCTCCACCGTCCTGCCGGGCCGCGCGGTCGCCCCCGTCCGGCTGACGGGCCTCACGCCCGGCCGCCCGACGACCGTCGAGGTCGCGCTCCCCGTCGTCTCGCACACGGTCCCGGTCGGGCACCGGCTGCAGGTGGTGCTCGCGACGACGGACAGCGCGTACGCGGGTCCCGTCGCCCCGGCGACCTACCGGGTGTCCCTCGTCCGCCCCTCGCTCGTGCTGCCCGACCTCGGCGGGCTCACGGCCAGCGGGGGCAGCCGGCTGGACGTCCCGCTGCCGCTCGTCGTCGGCGTCGGGCTCGTCCTGCTCGCCGCCCTCGTCGGCCTGGTGCTGCTGCGGCGCTCGCGGCGGGCCGTGGTCGACCGGCCCGAGCTCGCGGACGTGCCGCTGGTCGTCGAGGGGCTGGTGAAGTCGTACGCCGACGGGTTCCGTGCGGTGGACGGGGTGTCGTTCCGCGCCGAGCGCGGCCAGGTCGTCGGGCTCCTCGGGCCGAACGGCGCGGGCAAGACCACCTCGCTGCGGATGGTCGTCGGCCTGATCCGTCCCGACAGCGGGGAGGTGTGGGTCGAGGGCCACCCGGTGCACGCCGGCGCCGACGTGCTGTCGTCGGTCGGCGCGCTCATCGAGGGTCCGGGGTTCCTGCCCCACCTGAGCGGCCGCGCCAACCTCGACGCCTACTGGGCGGCGACCGGCCGGCCGATCGAGGAGGCGCACCTCGACGAGGCGCTGGCCATCGCCGGGCTGGGTAGCGCGGTCGACCGCAGGGTCAAGGGCTACAGCCAGGGCATGCGGCAGCGCCTGGGCATCGCCCAGGCCATGCTCGGCCTCCCGCGCCTGCTGCTGCTCGACGAACCCACCAACGGGCTCGACCCGCCGCAGATCAGCGCCATGCGGAAGGTGCTCGCCGACTACGCCGCCGCCGGCCGCACCGTCGTCGTCTCCTCGCACCTGCTGGCCGAGGTCGAGCAGACCTGCGACCACGTCGTCGTCATGGCCCGGGGCAGGGTGCTGCTGTCCGAGTCCACCGCGACGCTCACCGGCGACGGCCGTCGACGCCTCGAGGAGGCGTTCCTGGACCTGCTCGACGCCGAGCCCGAACCCGCCGGAGCCGCCTCGTGACGACCCCGACCACCACGCCCGTGCGCCCGGGGCGGGCCCTGCCGCTCGCCGCCGAGGTCCGCCGGCAGCTGTCGCGGCGCCGGACGCTCGTCGTCTTCGCCGTGCTGGTCGCGCTGCCGCTCGTCCTGGTCGCGGCGTTCGCCGTCGGCGGGGACGACGCCGGCGGCGCGCGGGGGTTTGTCGACCTGGCCCAGGACAGCGGGGCCAACCTCGTGGTCTTCGCGCTGTTCGCCTCGACGGGCTTCCTGCTGGTCGTCGTGGTCGCGCTGTTCGCCGGGGACCCGGTGCCGAGCGAGGCGAGCTGGTCGAGCCTGCGCTACCTGCTCACCGCCCCCGTACGGCGCGAGCGGCTGCTGCGCCAGAAGCTCGTGGCGGCCGGGCTCTTCACCCTCGCGGCGCTGGTCTTCCTGCCGGCCTGGACCCTGCTCGTCGGCGGGCTCGCGTACGGGTGGGGCCCCTACGTCGGGCCGACCGGCGACCAGCTCGGCTACCCGCTGCTGCTGGCCCGGCTGCTCGTCGTCGTCGCCTACCTGTTCGTCTCGCTCGCCGTGGTCGGGGCCTTCGCCTTCCTGCTGGGCACGACGACCGACGCCCCGCTGGCCGCGGTCGGCGGCGGGGTGGTGCTGTGGATCGTGTGCGCGATCCTCGACCAGATCAGCGCCCTCGGCGGGCTGCGCCAGGCGCTGCCCGGGCACTTCGCCTTCGCCTGGGCCGACGCGCTCGCGCCGACGGTCGACTGGTCGGCGATGGCGCAGGGCGCGCTGTGGTCGGTCGGCTACTCCGTGGTCCTGGTCGGGGTCGCCGTCCGGCGCTTCCTGCGCCGCGACGTCACCAGCTGAGGGCCGCGGACGGGCTCCGTGGCCGGACGCCTCGCTGCGGATCCGGCCGGGCGGACGCGGCCAGGTCCGCAGCGGTGCGCGGATGGTGCCGTCCCTGGTCCGGTCTGGCATGATGGGGGCCGCATCCGTGCGGGTCGGCGCCCTCTCAACGTCCTCCGGCACGGGTCCCTCGAGCCCTGGCGGCCGCGACACCCACCGCGTCGTCCGAGCTCACCCACCTCGTGACCGGTGCTCGAACGCCCGGTCACGTACACGTACAGGAGTTTCCACACACGTGGCTGTCAAGATCCGTCTGAAGCGTCTGGGCAAGATCCGGTCGCCGCACTACCGCATCGTCGTCGCCGACTCGCGCACCAAGCGTGACGGTCGCGCGATCGAGGAGATCGGCAAGTACCACCCGAAGAACGACCCGTCGGTCATCGAGGTCGACTCGGAGCGCGCGCAGTACTGGCTCTCCGTCGGCGCGCAGCCGTCCGAGGCCGTCGTCGCGATCTTCAAGCGCACGGGTGACTGGCAGAAGTTCTCCGGCGACACGTCCCCCTCGGGCGTCGAGCCGCAGAAGGTGAAGCCGAACAAGCTCGAGGTCTTCAACGCCGCGCTGGCCGAGGCCGGTTCCGAGGCGCGTAGCGCCACGACCACGAAGTCGGGCCGCACGCCCGACGCCGAGGTCGAGGGCACGCCCGCCGAGGCCGAGCAGGCCGCCGACGCCGGCGTCGCCGAGGCGACGCGCACCCCGGGCAAAGCGTTCTGATGCTGTCCGAGGCGCTCGAGCACCTCGTCCGGGGGATCGTGAACCACCCGGACGACGTCGCGGTCCGCGACAAGGACCAGCGCCGCGGGCGGATGCTCGAGGTGCGGGTCAACCCCGAGGACATCGGCAAGGTGATCGGTCGCCAGGGCCGCACCGCGACCGCGCTGCGCACCGTCGTCGGTGCGCTGGCCGGTCGCGACCAGGTCCGCATCGACTTCGTCGACGTGGACCGGCAGACGCGGCGTCCCCGCGGCTGATGCAGCCCACCACCACCGCGTGACCCGCACGCCGCCCGACGGCCCCGACCAGCTGGTCGAGGTCGTCGTCGGCGTGCTCGGGCGCGCGCACGGCATCCGCGGCGACGTGGAGATCCACGTCCGCACGGACGAGCCGGAGCGCCGCTTCGTGCCGGGCGCCCGGCTACGCGTCGAGGGCGCCACCCGCGTGCTGACCGTCGAGTCGGCGCGCAACCACTCCGGGCGTCTGCTCGTCCGCTTCGAGGAGCTCGTCGACCGGACCGCGGCCGAGGGTGCGCGGGGCCTGGTCCTCGTGACCGACGTGGCCGAGCACGAGCTGCCGGCCGAGGAGGGCGAGTACTACGACCGCCAGCTCGTCGGCCTCGAGGCCGTGACCCCCGACGGCACGTCCGTCGGACGGGTGCTCTCGGTCCTGCACCCCGGACCCCAGGATCTGCTGGAGATCAGCACCGCCGGAGGACCCCGGCTCGTGCCGTTCGTCACCGCGCTCGTGCCGGAGGTCGACCTGGCCGCCGGTCGCCTGGTCGTCGCCGACGTGCCGGGCCTGCTCACCGACGACGAGCCGGACGAGCCGGACGCCGACCCGGTCGCGTGACCGCTCCGTCGACGGGGCCGCTGACGCCGCTCCTCAGGGCCGACGTCGTCACGATCTTCCCCGACTACCTCGCCCCGCTGCGGCTGTCGCTGATCGGCCGCGCGATCGAGACCGGCCTCGTCGGGCTCGACGTCCACGACCTGCGGACCTGGACCCACGACCGGCACCGCACCGTCGACGACACCCCGTACGGCGGTGGCGCGGGCATGGTGATGCGCCCGGAGCCGTGGGGGGCCGCGCTCGACGCGCTCGTGCCGCCCGAGGCGGAGGCCACCACCCGTGTCGTCGTGCCGACCCCGTCGGGTCGCCGCTTCACCCAGGCGGTCGCCGCCGAGCTCGCCGCCGAGGAGCACCTCGTCTTCGCCTGCGGTCGCTACGAGGGCATCGACACCCGCGTCATGGCGGAGGCCGCCACCCGCGTGCGGGTCGACGAGATCAGCATCGGCGACTACGTCCTGAACGGGGGCGAGGCCGCGGTGCTCGTCATCCTCGAGGCCGTCGTCCGCCTGCTGCCCGGCGTGATCGGCAACCCGGCGTCGCTGACCGAGGAGTCCCACGCGGCCGAGCACGACGGGCTGCTCGAGGGCCCCGTCTACACCAAGCCCACCTCCTGGCGCGGGCTCGACGTGCCCCCGGTGCTGCTCTCGGGCAACCACGGCGCCATCGCCGCCTGGCGCCGCGAGCAGGCCCTGGAGCACACGCGCCGCGTCCGGCCCGACCTCGCCCCCGCTGCGCTCGACGGGGTGGACGGCGTCGCGGTCACGACCGCGACGCCCGCGGACGCCGGTGAGCTGCTCACGCTGCAGCGCGCCGCGTACGTGCCGGAGGGTCGGCTCAACGGCTCGATCGACATCCCGCCGCTCACCGAGACCCTCGACGAGCTCGCCGCGTCCCTGCGTACGCCGGGCACGGTGCTCGTCGCCCGCGACGGCAGCCGCATCGTCGGGACCGTCCGCGGAACCCTGCGCGACGACGGCACCTGGTGGGTCAGCCGCCTCATGGTCGCCCCCGACCAGCAGCGCCGCGGCCTCGGTTCCGCCCTGCTGCGACAGGTCCTCGCCGCCGCCCCGACGGGCGCCCCCGCGGGCCTCATCACCGGAGCGGCGAGCCGGCGCAACGTCGCCCTCTACCGCCGGTTCGGCTTCCGGGTCGTCGACCACGGCGTCGACGAGGTCGGCGTCCCCGTCGTGACCCTGCGCCGCGAGCCGGCCCTGCCGCAGGGCGACCCGCTGACGTAGACCATCGGCGCGTACCAGCGCCGTGTGCGCGCCGTGCCAGCGGCCCCGCGCACGCTGGCCCCATGAACGCGATCGAAGCGACCGGGCTGCGCAAGCGGTTCGGCACCACCCAGGCCCTCGACGGCGTCGACCTCGTCGCCGCCGAGGGCACCGTCCTCGGCGTCCTCGGACCCAACGGGGCCGGCAAGACCACCGCCGTGCGCGTGCTCGCCACGCTGCTGCGGCCCGACAGCGGGACGGCCCGGGTCGCCGGCCACGACGTCCTGCGCGACCCGCACCGCGTACGCGCCAGCGTCGGCCTGACCGGCCAGTACGCCTCCGTCGACGAGGACCTCACCGGCACCCAGAACCTCGTGATGATCGGCGAGCTGCTCGACCTCCGGCCCCGCGAGGCCCGGGCCCGGGCGCGCGAGCTACTGGCCTGGTTCGACCTCACCGACGCCGCCGGCAAGCAGGCCAAGCAGTACTCCGGCGGCATGCGCCGCCGCCTCGACCTCGCGGCCAGCCTCGTCGGGCGGCCCGCGGTGATCTTCCTCGACGAGCCGACGACCGGGCTCGACCCGGCCAAGCGCGAGGAGATGTGGGACGTCATCCGGACCCTGGTGACCCAGGGCTCGACGGTGCTGCTGACCACGCAGTACCTCGAGGAGGCGGACGCCCTCGCCGACGCCATCAGCGTCATCGACCACGGCCGGGTCGTCGCCCACGACACCCCGGACGGGCTGAAGCGCGTGCTCGGCGGGTTCCGGCTGGCGGTCCGTCCGGCCGACCCGGCCCGGCTCCCCGACGTCGCGGCCACGCTCGCGGCGCTCTCGGGCGCCGAGCCCGTGCCGACCGGACGGCACCGCCTGACCGTGCCCGTGGCCGGGGAGGCGGTGCTGCCGCTCGCGGTCGAGCGCTTCGCCGCCGCCGGCATCGGCCTCACCGAGCTCTCGCTGCACCTGCCGAGCCTCGACGAGGTCTTCCTCACCCTCACCGGCCGCCCGGCCGAGCCGGGCACCGCGACCGGCACCGAACCGCAGGAGCACGCAGCATGAGCACCACGACCCTCGCCCCGACCTCGCCCTCCGCCGCCGCGCAGGCGTCCACGGAACCGCACGGCGGGCTCGCCCGCTACCTCCGGCACGCGGTCGTCCTCGCGCGCCGGAGCCTGGTGAAGACCTGGCGCACCCCGGAGGCGCTGATCGACGTCACCGTGCAGCCGGTGATCTTCCTGGCGCTGTTCACCTACATCTTCGGCGGCGCCATCGCCTCCGGCGACCGGGGCGCGTACCTGCAGTTCCTGCTGCCCGGGATCCTCGGCCAGTCGATCGCCCTGGCCGGCATCGCGCTCGGCACCAACCTCAACACCGACATCGAGAAGGGCGTCTTCGACCGGTTCCGGTCGCTGCCGATCGGTCGCTCGGTGCCCCTGGTCGGGGCCGTGCTCGCCGACCTCGCCCGCTACGTCGTGCTCTGCGTCGTCACCCTCGGGGCGGGCACGCTGATGGGGTTCCGGGTGCAGACCGACGCCCTCCACGCGCTCGCGGCGGTGCTGCTGGCCGTGGCCTTCGCGCTGTGCTTCTGCTGGATCTCGGTCTTCGTCGGGATGGTCGCGCGCACCTCGGGCGCGGTGCAGGGCATCGGCTTCCTGCTCGTGCTCCCGCTCAGCTTCGGCAGCAACACGTTCGTCGCCACGGACACGATGCCCGGCTGGCTGCAGGCCTTCGCCGGCGTCAACCCGATCTCGCACCTGGTCTCCACCGTGCGGGCGCTGATGACCGGGGGCGCGTACGGGCAGGACCTGGTCTGGACGCTCGGCTGGATGGCGCTGCTCCTGGTCGTCTTCGTCCCGCTGGCCCTGCGCGCCTACGCCCGGAGGGCCTGAACCCCCGGGCCCGGCACCAGGAGGGCCGGGTCCAGACGGTCGGACGCCGTCGGCTGGTCGAGCGACCAGCCGGCGGCGTACGTGCTCTCGAAGGCCGGCCCGAGCGCCTCCCGCAGGCGCGCGGCGAGCCGGGCGACGACCGGGTCCGTGGGGTCCTCGGCACCCCGGACGCGTGCGGTCGACCCCAGCAGGTGCGCGGCCCCCTCGGCGTCGTCGAGGCGTAGCGCGAGGGCGGCGACGGCCACGCCGACGGACGCGATGATCGGCATGTCCTGCGTGCGGCGCGCCGCCGCGTAGGCGAGGACGAGGTCAGCGCGGGCGCGCTCGGCGTCGCCGGCGGCCGCCTCCACGAGCGCGGTGGCGCCGAGGCAGATCGCCGCCACGTGGCCGGCCATCACGCTCCTGCTCGAGCCGGCGAGGACGCGCTGCCGCAGTCGGGCCGCGCCCTCCAGGGCCGCTGTGGTCCGGCCGGTGTCCAGGTCCAGGTTGGTGAGGATGGCCTGCGCCACGAGGTCGCGCTCGAGCGTCTGCGAGCCGTCCGTCCGCCCCGCGAAGGCGGCGACCACGGCCCGCGCCCGCTCCACCTCGCCCTGCCGGCACAGCAGGTCGGCCAGCCGGATGCGGAGGTAGAGGTCGTCCTCGGAGGACCCGAGCGCCTCGACGTGGCCGGACGCCTCCTCGTAGGCGTGCAGGGCGGCGTCGAGGTCGCCGTCGAGGACGGCGAGCTGGGCGAGCACGAGCAGGGTCGAGGAGAGGCCCCAGCGGTCGCCGAGCGTGCGGAACCCCGCGTACGCGGCAGCGGCCGCCCGGCGCATGCCCTCGACGTCGCCGGAGTTCTCAGCGATGCTCGCCACGGTGGCCTGCACGGCCGCCCGCAGCCACGGGTCGCCGCTCGCGCCGGCCTCGGCGACGAAGCGGTCGACCAGGTCCGGGCGGCCCGCGAAGGACGCGATCATCACGCGGACGACGGCGAGCCCGGGGAAGGGGGCCGGGACGTCCACGAGCCCCTCGACCACCTCGACCAGGCGGTCGCGCTCCTCGGTCCAGCCGCCGAGCGCGAAGCTCTCGGCCCCGAACGCCAGGGACACGCGGAGCGCGGCCTCGGCGTAGGCGAGCTCGGCCGTCCCGCTCCCCGGGTCGGCCGCGACGACGGCTCCGAGCCAGGTCGTCGACTCGTCGGGGCTCTCCACCAGCGACCACCACCAGGTCAGGGCGAGGCAGGTCCGCAGCGCCTGAGCCGTCCGACCGGAGTCGACGAGGTGGCGCAGCGCGGCGAGGACGTTCTCGCGCTCGCGCGCCAGCCGGTCCAAGGCGACCAGCTGGTCGCGGCCGCGCAGGACGGGCTCCAGCCGCTCGACGAGGTCGGCGAAGCACGTGGCGTGCGCCAGCCGGGCGTCCGCGAGCTCGCCGTGGGCGGCGAGCTGCTCGGTGCCGTACTCGCGCAGCGTCTCCAGCATCGTGAACCGCAGCGGCCCGCCGTCGGCCGCGACCTGCAGCAGGGACTTCTCCGTCAGGGCGAGGAGCAGCGCGTCGACCTCGTCCGCCGGGAGCCGGGCGTCGGCGCAGACCGCGACCGCCGCCTCCGGGTCCGCGCCGGCGGGGAAGACGGACAGCCGTTCCGCGAGCAGCCGCTCGGCGGGGGAGAGCAGGTCCCAGCTCCACCCCACGACGGCCCGCAGCGTCCGGTGCCGCGGGAGGCCCGCGCGGTTGCCGCCGGTGAGGAGGCGGAACCGGTCGGACAGCCGCCGCGCGACCTCGTCGACCGGCAGCACGCCGAGCCGGGCCGCCGCGAGCTCGATGGCCAGCGGGAGCCCGTCGAGCCGCCGGACGATCTCGACCACGGGTCCGACCGTCGCGTCGTCGAGCACGAACCCCGGGGCGACGGCGGCCGCGCGGTCGACCCACAGCCGGACGGCCGGGTGCGCCGCGGCCGTGACGGGGTCCGCGCCGGGCGGGGGGAGCGGCAGCGGGGCCAGCGGGGCGAGGACCTCGCCGTCGACCGCGAGCGCCTCACGGCTGGTGGTGAGGACGCGGACGTCCGGGTCGTCGCGCAGGACCCGGTCGACGAGGTCGGCGGCGGCGTCGACCAGGTGCTCGCAGTTGTCGACGACCAGCAGCGTGCGCCGGCCGCGCAGGCCGTCGAGCAGGCGCTCGTACGGGTCCTGGCCCGCCCGCTCCGTGCGTTCGGTGACCCGGGCGTCGCGCAGCCCGAGGGCGGCGAGGGCGGCGTCGACCACCCCGGCTGCCTCCGTCACGGGCGCCAGCTCGACGAACCAGGCCGTGCCGTCGTGGGCGCCGAGCCACCGCGCGGCGGCCTCGGTGGCGAGCCGGGTCTTGCCGGCGCCCCCGGGTCCGACGACCGTGACCAGGCGTGCGGTGCCGAGCGCGTCGAGGACCCGGTCGAGGTCGGGCTCGCGCCCGACGAAGCTCGTGCGGCGCGCAGGCAGGTTGCTGCGGCGTACCTCCGTGCGCGCGACCGGAACCGCCTCGACCTCGCCGCGCAGCAGCTGCAGGTGCAGGGCCGACAGCTCGGGGCCGGGGTCCGTGCCGAGCTCGTCGGCGAGCACCCGACGGGCGTCCTCGTACGCGGCGAGCGCCTCCGCGCCACGCCCGGCCGCGGCGAGCGCCCGCATCAGCAGCACCCGGAGCCGCTCGTCGAGCGGGTGGTCGGCGACGAGCCCGCCGAGCTCCTCGGCCGCCACGTCGGGGGCCCCGGTCCGCAGCGCGCACTCGGCACGTCCGCGCACGGCGGCCAGCCGCAGCCCGTCCCAGCGCGTGACGTGGGCGGCGGCGTACGGGGCGTCGCCGGCGTCGACCAGCGGCTCGCCGCGCCACAGGGCGAGCGCGGCGGTGTAGGCCGCCGCGGCCGCGACGGGGTCGTCGTCGCGGCGTGCGGCGTCGCCCTGCGCGACGAGGAGCCGCAGCCGCGTCGCGTCGAGGTTCACCTCGTCGAGCACGAGCCGGTAGCCGAGGGGTTCCTGGACGACGAGCCCGGCCTGCCCGAGCGCGCGGCGCAGGCGGGAGACGAGCGACTGCAGCGCGTTGACCGGCTCGGCCGGCGCCTCGTCCGGCCAGACGGCGTCGGTCAGCTCGCCGGTGCCCACCCGCCGGCCCGCCTCGACGGCCAGCCGGCAGAGCAGGGCCCGGAGGCGGGCGCCGGCGGGCGTGACGTCAGCGCCGTCGCGGCGCACCTGGAGGGGCCCGAGCAGGGCGACCGACACCGGCCCGGTCACCGCTCGCCCGCCGGCGCCGCCCGCTCGCTCACGTCGCCACGCTAACCGCCGGAACTCCCTGCCGCGGCCGGAAGTTCACCGCGTGGTGCCCGCGCCGACGCGGACCTCAGAAGGAGCCCACGGTGAGCCTCACCGGCCTGCCACTGCTGCTGCTCGTCGGGGTGGCCACGCTCGCCGCCCCCCTGGTCACCACGCTCACCTGGCGACGACGCGGGGCCGGGCGGCGAGCGGTGGTGGGCCGGGTGGTGGCCGTGCTCGGCTGCCAGGCCCTCGCGGTGGCCACGACCTTCCTCGCCGTCAACCGCGACTTCGTCTTCTACGCCTCGTGGGGCGACCTGCTCGGCACGGCCGCGCCCGCGGCGACCATCCAGACCCAGGACCTCGTCGCCCCCGGCCAGGGCAGCGTCGAGGTGCTGCAGGTGCACGGCGCGGCCTCGGGCGCGACGGCCCCGGTGCTCGTCTGGCGCCCGCCGCAGTACGACCAGCCCGCGTACGCCCACACCCGCTTCCCCGTGCTGATGGTGCTGCCCGGGCAGCCCTCGACGCCGTCGGTGATGTTCGCGCACTTCGGCTTCGGCGCCGCGGCGACGCGAGCCATCGACGAGCACGCGGTGAAGCCGTTCGTCGCCGTCTTCCCGCCGCTCATGACGAACCCGCCGCGCGACACCGAGTGCACCGACGTCGAGCACGGGCCGAAGGCGGAGACGTGGCTCGCCGCGGACGTGCGGACGGCGGTGCAGCAGCACGAGCGGGTGAGCGCGGGCCACGTGCCGTGGGCGGTGGCCGGCTACAGCACGGGCGCCTTCTGCGCGGTGAAGCTGATGCTCGCGCACCCGACCCTCTTCTCCCAGGCGGCCGGGTTCGGCGGCTACTACCAGCCGCTGACCGACCGCACCACCGGCAACCTCTTCGACGGGTCCCGCACCCGTTACGACGCCAACTCCCCGCTCTGGCTCTACGACCGCGGCGGGCTCGCGCCGGGCCACCGGATGCTCCTCATCACCGGACGCCAGGACCCGGACAGCTACGCCGAGACCGAGCGGATGCTGTCGGCCACGCAGGGCGACCCCGACGTCGCGTCGCTCGTCTTCCCCACGGGCGGCCACAACTACCGCAACTACGCCGGCGCCGTGCCCGAGGTGCTGCGCTGGCTCGGGCAGGGCGGGTTCGGGGGCTGACCCCCTAGCGACCCGCCTCGTACGCGGCGAGGACCGTGCGGCTGATGAGGGCGGTGCCCGCGGCGTCCGGGTGGTCGCCGTCCGCGGCCAGCAAGCCGGTCGGGTCCTGCTCACCGGCGCCCTTGAAGGGGGCGTAGAGGTCGACGAGCGTCGCCCCCCGCGCGCCGGCGACGAGCACGATGGCGGCGTTCGCGGCCCGCGTGACGGTGTCGCTCCAGGCCAGGTAGCCGTTCCGCTCGGCCCGCTCGGCGACGCGACCGTCGGTGAAGACGTTCCAGTAGGTCGTCACGAGCACCCGGGAGTGACCGTCGCCGAGGGTGCGCACGCGGTCGAGCACCCGGCCGAGGTCGGTCCCCATCCCCGCGACCTCCGGCGCGTAGCAGGAGGCGGAGCAGGAGCCCGCCCGCCAGGCCGCGAGCGCGGGGGCGAGGTCGTTGGCGCCCATCGTCACGACGACCACGTCCGCCCCGGCCACGTCGGCCTGCAGCCGGCGGTCGGCGGCGCTGCGCCCAGACAGCTCGTCCGCGAGCCCGTCGCTCGTGGAGCCGCTCTCGCCGTCGTCGGTCGCCCGCACCCGGACGCCGTCGGCACGGGCGAGCAGGTGGCCGAACCCGGTGACGTAGTCGTCGCACGCGCAGTGCTCGCCCGAGGTCACCGAGTCGCCGAGCCCGACGACCCGCAGCGCGCCCGGTGGCGTGGTGCTCGGTGTCGACGACGGCAGGGGTGACGGGGGACCAGCGGCAGGAGCGGTCGCGGGGACCGTGCCGCAGCCGGCGACCAGCACCAGCGCGGTCACGACGCCGAGGCGGCGGAGCAGGGGAGCGCCCACCCGGGGAGCGTAGGCAGCCGACCTGTGGGTGCCCGACGTCGCGCGAGGGGGGCACCCGGAGCCGGATGCGGGGCTCGACGTGATCAATGACACCAGTGACCCGACTGGCCTTATTCGTGCCTCGGCAGGCCGTCGCTCTATCGTGGCGGGGTGGCAACAACGACGCTGACCACGTCGCAGCGTGCGGCGCGGTCCACGGTCGCGCTCAAGGCCCTCATGGCCGTGAGCGGGATCATCCTCATCGGCTACCTGCTCGCGCACATGTACGGGAACCTCAAGGTGTTCGCCGGGCAGGCCGCCTTCGACGAGTATGCGCACCACCTGCGCACGATCGGCGAGCCGGTCCTCCCGCACGAGGGCCTGCTCTGGGTCATCCGAGTGGTCCTGCTCGTGGCGGTCGTGGCGCACGCGTACGCGGCCTTCAAGCTGTGGAAGCGGAACCACCACGGCCGGGGCGGCGCCAAGCGCTACCACTCGGCGCGTGCGGCCCGCGGCGTGCAGCGCTCGTACAGCTCCTTCACCCTGCGCTGGGGCGGCATCATCATCGCCCTGTTCGTGGTGTTCCACCTGCTGAACTTCACCTGGCAGGTCGTGAACCCGGGCGGCGCCTCCGACAGCCCCTACCAGCGGGTCGTCAACGGCTTCGGCGTCTGGTGGCTGGTCGCGGTCTACACGATCGCGATGCTGGCCGTCGGCTTCCACCTGCGCCACGGCACCTGGAGCGCGCTCACCACCCTCGGCCTGAACACCTCGACCGTGGCCCGCCGCCGGCTGAACCTCATCGCGTACGTCGTCGCCGGCGTCGTGACGGTCGGGTTCCTGCTGCCCCCCTTCTCCATCCTGTTCGGGCTCGTCTCGTGACGTACCGCCCGTCCCACCAGCCCACGACGAGAGTGATGGTGACCCGATGAGCGACGACACCCAGAACGAGGCCCGGCACGGCCTGCGCGACCGCGTCGTGGGCACGTGGCGCCACGCCGTCGACTCCGCGAAGGACTCGGTGGGCGACCTGATCAACTCGGTCGACGCCGACCTGCTCTACGACCAAGGCGACGACATCGCCGACACCAAGGCGCCCAAGGTCGACATCGCGCAGCGCTGGGACGAGCGCAAGTTCACGGCCAAGCTCGTCAACCCGGCCAACCGCCGCAAGCTCAGCGTGATCATCGTCGGCACGGGCCTGGCCGGCGCGTCCGCCGCCGCGACCCTCGGCGAGGCCGGCTACAAGGTCACCAGCTTCTGCTACCAGGACAGCCCCCGGCGCGCGCACTCGATCGCCGCGCAGGGCGGCATCAACGCGGCGAAGAACTACCGCAACGACGGCGACTCGGTCTACCGCCTCTTCTACGACACCGTGAAGGGCGGCGACTTCCGCGCCCGGGAGTCGAACGTCTACCGGCTCGCCCAGGTGAGCACGAACATCATCGACCAGTGCGTCGCGCAGGGCGTGCCCTTCGCCCGCGAGTACGGCGGCCTGCTCGACAACCGCTCCTTCGGCGGCGTCCAGGTGTCGCGCACCTTCTACGCCCGGGGCCAGACGGGCCAGCAGCTGCTGCTCGGCGCGTACCAGGCGCTGGAGCGTCAGATCGCCGCCGGCACCGTCGCCATGCACACCCGCCACGAGATGCTCGAGCTGGTCGTCGTCGACGGCAAGGCCCGCGGCGTCGTCGTGCGGAACATGGTCACCGGCGAGATCGAGACCCACACGGCCGACGCGGTCGTGCTGGCCTCCGGCGGCTACGGCAACGTCTTCTACCTGTCGACCAACGCGATGGGCTGCAACGTCACGGCCACGTGGCGGGCGCACCGCAAGGGCGCGCACTTCGCGAACCCCTGCTACACGCAGATCCACCCCACCTGCATCCCGGTCAGCGGCGACTACCAGTCCAAGCTGACGCTGATGAGCGAGTCGCTCCGCAACGACGGCCGCATCTGGGTGCCCAAGTCGGGCGAGGACAAGCGCGACCCGCGCGAGATCCCCGAGGACGAGCGCGACTACTACCTGGAGCGCATCTACCCGGCGTTCGGCAACCTGGTCCCGCGCGACATCGCCTCGCGCGCGGCCAAGAACGTCTGCGACGAGGGTCGCGGCGTCGGCCCGGGCGGGCTCGGGGTCTACCTCGACTTCGCGGACGCGATCGAGCGGCTCGGCCGCAAGAGCGTCGAGGCCAAGTACGGGAACCTCTTCGACATGTACGCCCAGATCACGGGCGAGAACCCGTACGAGACGCCGATGCGGATCTACCCCGCCGTGCACTACACGATGGGCGGCCTCTGGGTCGACTACGACCTGCAGAGCTCGATCCCCGGCCTGTTCGTGACCGGCGAGGCGAACTTCTCCGACCACGGCGCCAACCGGCTCGGCGCGAGCGCGCTGATGCAGGGCCTCGCGGACGGCTACTTCGTCCTGCCGAACACGATCAACGACTACCTGGCGTCCGGCCCGTTCCCCAAGGTGGACGCGTCGGACCCGGCGGTCGCCGAGGCGGTCGGCTCGGTCAAGGGCCGGATCGACAAGCTCCTCTCCATCAAGGGCAGCCGCACGGTCGACTCCTTCCACAAGGAGCTCGGCCACATCATGTGGGACTACTGCGGCATGGAGCGCAGCGAGGAGGGCCTGCGCAAGGCCATCTCGCGGATCCGTGAGCTGAAGACGGAGTTCTGGTCCGACGTGCGCGTCCTCGGGACGGGCGAGGGGCTGAACCAGGCTCTCGAGCGCGCCGGCCGTGTGGCCGACTTCATCGAGCTGGGCGAGCTCATGTGCATCGACGCGCTGCACCGGCGCGAATCATGTGGTGGGCACTTCCGTGCGGAGTCGCAGACCGAGGACGGCGAGGCCCTGCGTCACGACGACGAGTACGCCTACGTCGCGGCCTGGGAGTTCGCGGGGGAGGGCCAGCGGCCCGTCCTGCACAAGGAGCCCCTGGTGTACGAGTACGTCGAGCTGAAGCAGCGCAGCTACAAGTAGGGACACGCTTGACGCGGGAGCACACGCCTCCCGCTCACGGGTGGGCGGTGCACCTGGTCCGGGAGGACCGGACGGGCGCCGCAGCGGAGACATCAGGTTCGGCGCAGACGAGCGGCCTGCGCGCGAGCGAGGAAGACCCGAGCGCGACGAGCGCGAAGGAGAGGTTGTACAGCATGAACATCACCGTGAAGGTCTGGCGCCAGGACGCCCCGAGGCCGAGGGCCGGATGGTCCCGTACGAGGTCGAGGACGTCTCGGAGCACATGAGCTTCCTCGAGATGCTCGACGTCCTGAACGAGCGGTTGACGATGCGCGGCGAGGAGCCGATCACCTTCGACCACGACTGCCGCGAGGGCATCTGCGGCAGCTGCGACCTGGTCATCGACGGCGTCCCCCACGGGCCGCAGCAGACGACGACCTGCCAGCTGCACATGCGGAGCTTCAACGACGGCGACACGATCGACGTCGAGCCGTTCCGGGCCGGGCCGTTCCCGATCATCAAGGACCTGATGGTCGACCGCAGCGCGCTCGACCGGATCATCCAGGCCGGCGGGTTCATCTCGGCCCCGACGGGCACGGCCCCCGATGCCCACGCGGCGCCGGTGCCCAAGAACGACGCCGACCACGCCTTCGACGCCGCGACCTGCATCGGCTGCGGCGCCTGCGTCGCGGTCTGCCCGAACGGGTCGTCGATGCTCTTCACCTCGGCCAAGGTGACCCACCTGGGCCTGCTCCCGCAGGGCCAGCCCGAGCGCAAGAGCCGGGTCGTCAACATGCTCAACCAGCAGGACGCCGAGGGCTTCGGCGGCTGCACGAACATCGGCGACTGCACGGCCGTCTGCCCCAAGGGCATCCCGTTCGAGACGATCAGCCGCCTCAACCGCGACCTGCTCGGCTCGCTCGCCCGTGGGCGCGACTGACCGTCCGCCGTCTCCTGAGCCCGTCGTAGGGCGCCCAGGGCTCTCCTGAGCCTCCGGCGCACCCCCGCCGCCCCTCCGGTCACCCCGCGTCCTCCCCGAGGCCGTAGGGCCGCCGGAGGGGCGCGGTGCTTCTCCCGGCCCGGCGTTTCGGTGGGTGCCCCGCGCTGTGGCAGACTTGCTCGCTGTTGCCCACGTACCGCCCACCTGCCACAGGGGGAGCGAAGCGGAACGAGCGGGCCATCCCGAATCCGAGCACGACGAGCATGGTGACCTGTGGCACCGGCGAGGAAGACAACATGAGCAGACTGATCGACGAGCTGGACCGCGCCTCGCTGCGCGACGACGTCCCCTCCTTCCGTCCCGGTGACTCCGTCAAGGTGCACGTGAAGGTCGTCGAGGGCAACCGCTCCCGCATCCAGGTCTTCGCCGGCGTCGTCATCTCCCGTGCGGGTGACGGCCTCCGCGAGTCCTTCACGGTCCGCAAGGTCAGCTTCGGCGTCGGCGTCGAGCGCACCTTCCCGGTGCACTCCCCGATCATCGACAAGATCGAGATCGACCGTCGCGGCGACGTGCGGCGCGCCAAGCTCTACTACCTCCGTGGTCTGCGCGGCAAGGCTGCCAAGATCAAGGAGAAGCGCGAGATCTGACCCGGTTCCGGGTGATGGTGGGCGCAACCGGACGGGAGCCATGGCGAGCGAGGAGCTGACGATGGAGCAGCCCGTCCGGCGGCGCCCGAACGCGGGACTGGCCTTCCTCAAGGAGCTGGTGTTCGTCGTCGTCGGCGCGATCATCGTCAGCTCGCTGCTGCGGGCGTTCGTCGGGCAGATGTTCATCATCCCGTCGCAGTCGATGGAGAACACGCTGCTCATCGGCGACCGTGTGGTCGTGCAGAAGATCACGGACTTCCACCGCGGCGACGTGGTGGTGTTCAAGGACCCGGCGGACTGGCTGGGCGACGAGCCGACCGACGACCCGACGACGGTCGACCGGATCCTGGAGTTCGTCGGGATCCCGACCGCCAGCTCCCCGGGGCACCTGATCAAGCGCGTCATCGGCATGCCCGGCGACACGGTGGTCTGCTGCGACGACAGCGGGCGGATCACCGTGAACGGGACGGCGCTCGACGAGACGGCCTACCTCTACACGAGCCCGTCGGGCACGCAGGTCACGCCGTCGGACGTGCAGTTCACGGTCGTCGTGCCGCGTGACCGCATCTTCGTGATGGGGGACCACCGCGACCTGAGCGCCGACTCCCGCTGCCACCTGTCGGACCTGTCGACGCAGGGGCGCGGCCAGACGGCGTTCGTGCCGATCTCCGACGTCGTCGGGCCGGCCTTCGCCATCGTGTCGCCGTTCGACCGGGCCAAACGGCTGCGGGTGCCGGCGACGTTCGCGGAGATCCCCGCGCCGACGCAGGCCGCACCCGAGCGGGGCGAGATCAAGCCTGCGGGCGTCAGCTGTTGACCACGTCCGTCCCCCGTGAGGTCGTTCCCGAGCCGGGCAGCATCCGGCTCCGGCGCGACAGCGGTCTCTACGGCTACGAGCGGGCTCTGCACCGCGCCGGTCTCGACCCCGTCGCCGGGGCCGACGAGGCCGGCCGGGGCGCCTGTGCGGGCCCCCTGGTCGCCGGTGCGGTCATCCTCGGCGAGTCCAGGGCCCGCCGCATCGAGGGCCTGCGCGACTCCAAGCTGCTGACCCCGCTCGCCCGCGAGCGCCTCTACGGCGAGATCACCCGCAAGGCCGTCGCCTGGTCGGTCGTCGCCGTGCCGCCGGAGGAGTGCGACCGGCTGGGCATGCACGTGGCCAACCTCGCCGCCCTGCGCCGCGCGCTCGTACGGCTCGACGTCGCGCCCACCTACGTGCTCACCGACGGCTTCAGCGTCGACGGGCTCGGCGTGCCGGGCCTGGCCGTCTGGAAGGGCGACCGGGTCGCCGCGTGCGTCGCCGCCGCCTCGATCATCGCCAAGGTCACGCGGGACCGGATCATGGCCGCCGAGCACCTCGTCCACCCGCAGTACGCCTTCGACGTCCACAAGGGCTACTGCACGCCGCTGCACCAGGAGCGCCTCGACGCGTACGGGCCCTCGCCCACGCACCGCCGGCGGTTCGTCAACGTCCGCCGGGCCACTAAGGTCGAGGACGCCGTGGCGTACGGGCAGGACGAGACGCACGAGCAGGACGAGCAGGACGAGCAGGGAGAAGTCAGGGCGTCATGAGCGCGGAAGACCTCGAGCAGTACGAGAGCGAGCTGGAGCTCCAGCTCTACCGCGAGTACAAGGACGTCGTCGGCATCTTCACCTACGCGGTCGAGACCGAGCGGCGCTTCTACCTCTGCAACGCCGTCGACCTCAAGGTCCGGACCGAGGGTGGCGACGTCTACTACGAGGTCTCCATGGGCGACGCCTGGGTCTGGGACATGTACCGCCCGGCCCGCTTCGTGAAGAGCGCCAAGGTGCTGACGTTCCGCGACGTCTCCATCGAGGAGATCGCCCACTCCGACCTCCAGGTCCCCAAGAGCGTCGGCGGCTGAGCCGCTGCGGCCTCCCCGGCCGCGATGCTGCGCCGACCCTCGGCGAACCTCTGCACCTCTGAGCTGCCCCACCTGTCCCAGGACTTTCACGTTTACGTGAAAGACCGGTACTGACCACGGCAGATCTGCCATGCAGAGCATGGGCTTCCCGTGGTCACCGGCACGCTGCGTCTCCTCTAGGGCCGGCGTGGACCGTGCCGGTCGTCCACAGCACGGATCCGTACGTCGTCTTTCCGTCCACAGCCGGCGTCAGGACCGGCTCGGATCGCCCTCCGCTCACCATCCTTCCGTCGGAGGTGAGCGATGGGGACGGAACGACAGGTCATCGGGCGGCGCGGGGAGGATCTCGCGGTCGCGGAGCTCGAGCGGCAGGGGATGGAGGTGCTGGCCCGCAACTGGCGGTGTGGGCGCCTGGGCGAGGTCGACGTGGTGGCGCTCGACCGGCACTTGACCTCGCACACCCGCCTTCAGTGACGCGATCCTCAACGCGGAGCAGTTCTACGTCAGCCCCGCTGACCTGACGTTCGTCACCGCTCCCGCCACCCTGGGCCGGCTGCTCAAGGTGAAGGAGGGCACGGGCACGGCGAAGCCGCTCATCACCCCCGACGTCACCCAGCCGTCTCGACGCACCATCGGCGGCGTTCCCGTGCTCGCCAGCCCTGCCGTCGCAGCCAACGTCATCTGGTGCATCCCACGTCCGCGCGTGGTCGTCGCACTGCGAAAGAACGCTGAGCTGAAGGTGGATGAGTCCGCCTTCTTCAGCAGCGACCGGGTCGGCATTCGCGTGGTCATGCGCCTCGGTTGGGGCTTCACGCACAACGCCACGATCACCAAGATCACCGCTTCCTGAGGACTCAGGGTCGGGGCGTCAACGTCACCTTGAGCGGTCTTCGTTGTTGTGGCCGCTTCGGGAGCGAAGGCCCAGCAGCACAACCGTGTAACCGCGAGACTCTTTCGCGAGGCTGGTCCTGCGCCCCGCCCCTTCTCGAGTCCTGTCGAAGAGGCGCGCTCCCGCAGCTAGCTCACATGGACCTGGGACGGTGGCACCTGCGGCGTTCGGGTGTCAGCGCCCCGGCAGTGGTACAAGTAGGGGCGCACGGGGAAGATTCGTAGGGGTCCCTGAACGTGCTCGTCCACTGCTGGCAGCATCAGCACCATGCACGTACGGACACGTCGGCGGTTGAGAGTTGCTGCACAAGCTGCCCTAACGGGCGTGGCCGTAGTGGCGCTTTCCGACATCTGGTTCGGGTGGACGACGTGGAGGGCTTTCGTCGGCCCACTACTAGTTGCTGGCGTTGCCGTGCTGCTGCTCTTCTGGAGAGTTCCTCCGCGCTGGTTTGCGGGGCCCGCGGAGAGACCTGAGACGACTGCACCTAGTTCCCGCGATGCTGGAGCGAAGGAACTTACGCATCCTTTCGGCAGGGCGGTGATCGTCGCAGCCGGTTTCATGGGTCTCGTAACAGCAATATCTGCTGTCCCGGCAAGTCAAACCGCCGCTGAGCCTGAAACTTCGGTAAGCCCTTCGCCAAGTTCCTCGCTGGTCAAGTCAGCTTCGGCCTCTCCGACTCCGTCGGTGTCCTCCGCAGCAGCTGCAGCACTGCGCATGAAGTGGATTGGCCCAGACGACTACCACGACTATTGGGTTCCGGCGGACGCACCTTTCTCCAGTTTCCCAATAACGAAGCCAGATACTGTTCCCTGCGGCGCGGACAATCAGGGGCAACTGGATTGGATTCAACAGTACGGTCAAGCCCGGCCCAGTTCGTATGTCGCCACGCTTCGAAATCGAAGTGATGAAGTCCGCGCCCTCACCGTCGACAATTTAAGAGTTGAAGACGTTACCACCGAGCCGGCCAGCCCAGGTGTACTTCTAACGTGTGTCGGGCAGGGCGCTGGCGACAATCTTGTGACGGAGATCGATATGCAGTCGCCGAGCAGGAAAGCTAAACTGCTCGACCCTGATACGCTCAAGTTCAGGACGTTTGTGACCAACCTCGGCGCAGGAGAAGAAAATGTGCTGCGCGTCGATCTGAAGAATGCGGAAGACTTGACCTATCGCGGTCGCCTGCGGGTCGACGTGACGCGGGACGATGTGGCGGAAACGGTGACCGTACCCACCGACCGTGGCGACGAGTTTGTTCGGCAGGGTCTAGGAAAGGGCCAGGCGCTGCATCTCGTAGTGGAAAGTATGGGACAGGCGTTCGATTGTCAGGGGCCGCAAGACTCCCACTCCTCTTGCTCTGGCCGGGAGGTAGAGAAGAGGCTGACGCAGATATGGGGTTAGGTGCAAGTGTGGTACCGCAATGCAGGTCGGCGATCGCTGACGCGGTCCCGTCCTGGCCCTAAAGCGCTGGCGGGGGGAGGGGGAGGCAGCTACTCCGACCTCTGCCCGGACTCCGGGACGTACTGCAACTCGCGGTGCGCGTGGGTCTGGGGATTTGGCAGACCTGAAGCCCCAGACCCGTAGAGAAGGCTAGGAGCAGTACGTTCCGGAGTCCGCTGGGGGACCGTGGGGGGTCCTTGCCCCTGCCCTCACGTCAGTTCGGCGCGCACCGGCGCCTCTCCATTTCTCCGGGTCCAACGAATGCCGTTTACCGTGTAGCGGAACTGCGCGCGACCGCTTAGGTCGTCGTTCGTCGGCTTCAGTTCGAGCGGTTCGCTAGCGCTCCCCATTTCCATTGCGGTCTGACCTGCCGGAAGAAACGGACTCAGCGGGCGCCAACGGTCTCCGAAGAGAGCGGGGATGTAAACGGCGACGTCCGTGACAGTGATGTCAGCGTTCTTGTTGAGGACGTTCAGATAAAGATCATTCGCAACCCAACGGTCTGGGTATTGGTGTCCGGAGGCGAAGCGAAGGGAGCAGCCGACTGCCTCAGCTGCGAGAAACTCCTGACGAGCGACACTTTTGGCGGCGGCGTCCTCACGCTGGTTCAAACGCGCTACCTCCATGCGGCGCATGAACTCCTCGGACCGGAACACGAGCACGGCGAGGACAACAGCTGCCGCCGAGACGAGTGCTCCAACCCACGTACCTACAGCCTCAAACCACTCAGGTTTGAACGGTCCGGGCTGGGCGACGAGCGCTCCCGTAGCGAATCCAACAATCGAACCAGCGGCACCGACGATCACGAGGACGAAGCGTCTAGGCACTGCGTCAGCCTATTGGGCCGCCGGGTCACCCAAGGTGCCGCACTCGACCTCCATTGTTCGGGTCGCTGCGCACGGGTGTCAGCCGGTCGACGTCTACCCAGCGCACCTCAGCTCGCGGCCGTCCGTGCTCGTCCAGTGCGACTGTGACGACGCTCGCGAACCATCGGTAGCTGTGGCGTCGCCACTCGAGCACGTAGCCCTGGACGGGTGCAGCGTGCGGCGTGCCGTCGAGCCTTGCCCACACGTGGCGCGTTGTCAGGGGCACTGGCCAGACACGGTCGACCCGACGCTGTCCCACCTTGGGAAGGGTAATCGAACACGCGATCGAACTGTGGATCGTCATCTGATCTGCCACCTGCTGGGAGGTGTTGTGGCAAGGTGCCGCCATGTCCACGCGCGGGTCGCGGTCTTCGAAGCTCGACCTCAAGGAAGCACGCGGCCTCTACGAACAGGGGCTGAGTTTTGCGCAGGTCGGGCGTCGGCTGGGCTACTCGGCTACGTATCTGGCTCGGCGCTTCAAGTCGGCCGGCATCCAGGCGAGGCCAGAGGGTCGGCCGCTGGCAACGCCGGCGCCGTCAGTCGACCTCGATGAGCTGATCCGGCTGCGCGAAGAGGGCTGGACCTACCCTCGACTTGGGGAGCGGTATGGGTTGTCCGACGACGCGGCGCGCACTCGCTACCTGCGGGCCAAGGGTCGGCCGCTTCGACGGGCAGAGGCGGAGCGTCGTGGCGTTGCGTGGGACAGATCCTTGACAACACTTGAGGTGTACAACGCTGAGGTTGTACAGTAGTCCGCATGTGGGAGGTTGTCCTACTGGATGAGGTGTCCGAGTGGCTGACGAGTGCAGACGAGAGCACGCAGGAGCAGGTAGCTGCCGCTCTTGACATGCTCGAAGCCGAGGGTCCGTCCCTCGGCCGACCGCTAGTCGATCGGATAAAAGGCAGCAGCCTGCATCACCTGAAAGAGTTGCGACCCGGTAGCAGCGGCCGATCAGAGGTTCGAATGCTCTTCGCCTTCGATCCGCGCCGGCAGGCCCTAGTGCTCGTCGCAGGAGACAAAGCCGGTAATTGGAAGCAGTGGTACAAGGAAAATATTCCGATTGCTGAGCAGCGTTACGAAACACATATGAAACTAGGAAAGTGATCATCATGGCTAGGAATTGGCGAGATGTCCGGTCCGAGCTTGATCTAAACGAAGACGCGGTGAAGGAAGAGCGTGAGCGTCTCCAGGCGGTCACGCGGGCCTATCGGTTGGCGGAGATTCGCAAGGAGCAGGGGCTCACCCAGCGCGAGGTGGCGAAGCAACTGCACGTAAGCCAGGCGCGCGTCTCAAGACTCGAGCAGGGGCAGGTGCAACGTGCCGAACTTGCGACAGTCCAGGCCTATGTCGAGGCTCTGGGTGGGCACGTCGAGGTGGTAGCCGACTTCGGTGGGCGCCGGATGGTTCTAGGTTAAGAATACCGTCGCGTTCTCTAATGTAGACCTTGCGTGACAGACGGCGCTCATGGCCGTCATGCAAAGCAAGAGCCCCCTCCGCATGATTTCTGCAGAGGGGGCTTTGCTGTGCCGTCAGGGGGCGGGGATATCAACCGCCCGGACGCGAGCCTCCTGAAGCCTCGTGATGAGGTGATCGAACTCCTCAATCGTGTAGTGCGGGAAGCCCTGCGTGATCATGGCGATCCGTACCTCGCCGATCACCGTCCGGTCGCCGAACTTCTTGTCGGTGCGCGTGACGAGTACCTCCGTACCCGGCTGGTCGCCGTGCCTGTCGGGCTGGTCGGTCTTGGCCTCGATGGGGTCGTACTCGATCGCGTGCCACCGAGCGGGGAGGCCGTCCTCGTGGCCGTCAAAGTCCTCGCGGTGCATCGGGAAGTCGCGCTGGCACCAGTCGGGGCAGGGCGGGACGATGGTGGTGCGGTCGGCTGTGGTGTTCATGGCAGGGCTTCCTTAGAACTGTCCTAGCGCGCCGTTCGCGCTGGCGATCGCCGCCGCGGTGCTCGCGGCCGCGGGCGTGGTGCCGCTCGACGCGCTGTCGCGGACGGCGCTGCTCGGCGAGCTCGGCCTGGACGGGCGGCTCCGACCCGTGCCCGGGGTCCTGCCGGCGACCCTGGCTGCCGCGCGCGCCGGCTTCACCCGGGTGGTGGTGCCGCTGCGGCAGGCGTCAGAGGCGAGCCTCGTCGACGGGGTCGACGTCCTGGGGCTCGCCTCGCTCAGCCAGCTGGTCGCCGAGCTGCGGGGCGACCCGGTGCCGCTGGTCGATCCCGTGGAGCTGAGCGTCACGGCGTCTGCGGACGACCGGCTCGGCGTCCTCGACCTGGCCGACGTGGTCGGGCAGGAGGAGGCCAAGTGGGCGCTCGAGGTGGCTGCGGCGGGCCGGCACCACATGTTCCTGCACGGTCCGCCCGGCGCGGGCAAGACGATGCTCGCTTGCCGGCTGCCCGGGCTGCTGCCCGACCTGGAGCCGGTCGACGCGCTCGAGGTGTCCGCGGTGCACTCCCTCGCCGGCTTCGACCTCTCCGGAGGGCTGGTCAGCCGGCCGCCGTACGTCGACCCGCACCACTCGGCGAGCGTGGCGAGCATCGTGGGCGGCGGACCGAGGATCGCCCGGCCCGGGGCGATCTCCTGCGCCCACCGCGGGGTCCTCTTCTTGGACGAGGCGCCAAAGCGAAACCACACCCCAGGCGGAAAGGGAGGGCCGAGCGTGGAAGGTTCAGGAGCGCGCTCGAGGCTGATCTGACGCGCACGGCGCTTCCGTGAGGGGGTCGAGGACAGGTCCCACAACACCTTTGATCGACCCTGCCGGCACGCCGACATCAGCGCGATCGATGTCGCCAGGCACACCGGAATGGACTGCCGGCGAATCAGACGTCGGGCTGCCGTCATATCGGCTGCGCAGCAGGATGCCCACCAGACGGAGAAGCTCGGGAAGGATCTCGGCAGCTCGCTGCCCGCGGGCGCCGTCGGAGAGGACCGAGACCACCGACAGCACCACCGCAGCCAACACCACCAGCATCACGGCCAGCGCTACCGCTACAGCCAGCACGAGCCCGATCAGCGCCGCTCCCGGACCCGTGGTCTCGGACGCCAGCTTCAGCCACTCGAACACTGTTCATCACCATCCTCGCCTCTGCTGGCCGCCCGACCGTCCGCCGCCTTGAACCCAGCATCACCCCGGGTGTGGGCAGGTCGTGTAGGGTGAAGATCACCGCTTGACGTGCCCGTGTCGAGACATCGAAATGACGAATCACGAGCCCTTCGGGCTACGGGCACGACAAGGGGTGAACTTCAAGGTGGTGAAATTGGTCGGCAGCACGGGGAACCCAAACCCGACCAAGGCGCCACGAGATGCCGAGAGTCGGCGGAGGGCCCGGGAGTCGCGGCTGCGTTCTCTCACGGCCGACCATCAACTCGACCATGTGCTTCGCGCCCTAGCGGCTGAGCACGTCGAGGGTCGGCGCCCAGGGCGCATCCGCTTGCGGCCAGAGTTCGCCCAGCTGGCCAAACCGATCACCGGTCCCGTCAGCGACCGCAAGCTCCCGGCAGTGCGACAGCGCCCGCCGTCGACCCGCCTCATCAGCCCGTCCGGAACGTCACAAGCCCTGTACCTCACGGTGCTGTTCATCGCGCAGTGCCAGCGCGGTCCTGGGTACAAGCCCGACACCACCAGGCCGGTCATCGCTCACCACACGAACGACCCCGAGGTGCGGCCGTGGTCGGATCTGCTCGCCGTTCCCGCCACAGAAGGCTCGGGGGCGGGCACAACCAAGCACGACGTGGACGACAACCGCCGGCGTCAGCTTGTTCGAGCGCTCCGTCGGCTCGCCGACGACGACATGCGTCTCGTCACACTGCCGAACGCGTCTCGCGGCTCCCGCAAGGAGGAAGGGTTCAGGCCGCAGATGGAAGCCGGGCTACTCGACGTCGCGTCCCGCCGGCCGTACGTCGTCCCCGGCGACGATGAGAAGGTCTTTTCCCTCCCGGCCGCCTTCTTCACGAACGGCTGGCACCTGGCACTGACCCCCTCCGAGATCGCGCTCCTGATGGTGCTGTGGGTCCGCACGAGCGACGCGGTCGGAGTGAAGGGGCAAACGAGTGTGGCCGCAGACACACGACTGCGGCGCTACGCCCTGTCGCCCGCCGCCTACGGCTCCCACCAGATGCTCCACCGGTTCGGCCTCTTGGACGTCGAGTACCCCGAAGGCCGCAACGCCGTCGACGGCACCTTCGCGGACTACTCCACCAAGTACAGCGAGGACACCCCGCCCCCGCTCCACAAGTTCACCCTCACCGAAGCCGGGTTCGAGCGGCTCGCCGTCCCGACGGTGATGGCGACCCTGAGGGGCATGTAGCAGAAGTAGCCACCGCCGTGCGAGGAGCGCGGTGCTCGCGCCGGGCATCATCCCATCGGCGGCAGCGTCGGGTACGCCAAGTTGCACAACGATGAGCGTGACCTGAGAGAACTCGCTACTGTCGGTCAGCATGGGGGCCCTCGACGTCACAACCACGCATGCGGCCAGGACCGGTAGGGCCAGACGGCTCCTGGTCGGCGCAGCGGCCAGCACCCTGGCCTCGGCCGCGCTGACGCTGCTTCCCGTGATGCCTGGCATACCGGCTCCGACAGCCACCGCAGGCGGGCCCACGCAGGGCGCCACCTACGTCGCGCTGGGCGACTCCTACGCAGCAGGGGAGGGCCTGGGCGGTTGGGAGACGAAGCCGGTCAACACCGACGACCGCCGGACCGACAAGCATCACAACACCTGTCACCGCTCCGCGTCGGACGCCTACGGTTCGCTCGACCAGGAGGCCTACACCGTTCTGCCGCACGTCTCGAAGAGCCAGCGAGCCTTCTGGGCGTGCTCAGGCGCCCGAAGCTACGACATGACCCCCATCGTCACGAAGAAGGGCAGCAAGTTCCTGGGGTACGACAAGTCCGACCCGGTGATGAAGAAGACGTCGGAGAAGAACCTGGCCAAGCCGCCGTCGGAGCGCGGACGAGAAGATTTCTCCGGGTACCAGAACGGCCAGGACTGGCAGACCAGCAGCGTCGCCAAGGACACGAAGTGGGTCTCGGTGTCGGCGGGCGGGAACGACGTTGGGTTCTCCGACATCGGAACCAAGTGCGCAGCGGTCCTGTTCACCCCCGACCGTCGCCTGCCTCGGATCAGCAAGAGCCGCTACATCCCGAAGCTGTCCTCGGCGAAGAAGTGCAAGGCTGCGGTCAAGGCGGGCACCGGCATCATCGGGAAGGACGCGAAGAGCTCGCTTGGGGCCCACCTGACGACGCTGTACGCCTCGATCCTCGACAGGTCCGCGCCCGACTCCGTCCTCGCCGTCGCCGG
The DNA here is from genome assembly GCF_039536445.1 of Microlunatus spumicola. Taxonomy (NCBI): domain Bacteria; kingdom Bacillati; phylum Actinomycetota; class Actinomycetes; order Propionibacteriales; family Propionibacteriaceae; genus Microlunatus; species Microlunatus spumicola. Next base: position 179,688 of record NZ_BAAAYR010000007.1, read on the forward strand.
GTACCCGGCCGTCTTCCCCGCCAGCTACGCGGGCGCGCCCGCCGGTCTCGACCGGAAGCCGGTCTGTGTCACCGACAACCTGGTCCTCGGCCTGCGCGCAGGCTTCTACACCGCCGACGCCGAGCTGATTGACACCAGCATCATTCGCGGCCTGAACGCGCGAGCCAAGTCCGTCATCGACGCGCTGAACGCGACGCCGAAGTACGCCGGGCGCCTCGTCTACGCCGACACCTACGCCGCCTCGGTGCCGCACAACTGCAGCGGAAGCACCGCTGGAGTGACCGTCAACGGCATCCGCGTGAGCGGCACGCTCACCGGTCCCGACCCCAAGCTGATCAAGAAGGCGCTCAGCAGCGCCACCTTCCACCCGACGAAGAGCGGGCAGCGGGTGATGGGCCAGGCCGTGCAGAAGGCCTTCGACTCCAGCACGCTGCGCTACGCCGGATCCGGCCTAGTCGTCAGCGGTGACGTCGGCGAAGCGCTCACCGCGAGCGTCGACACCACAGGCGGGCAGCCTCCCCTCAGCGTGCTCGCTGGCGACGGCGTCCCCGGCTGGCTGAGCCTGAGCACCTCGGGCAACCGCGTGACCGCCGCCGGCACGCCCACCGAGCCCGTGTCGTCGAGGTTGACGATCAGCGTCACCGACCGGGCCGGCAAGAAGGTCAGCCTCCCGCTCGTCCTCGATGTCACCGCCGTGGGAGCCGGCGGCACCGAGCTGGCCGTCTACTCGATCTCGGCGTCGGCGAGGGACGGGGTCGTCACCTTCATCACTCACGCCGCCAGCCCGGGAGGCTTCAGCGTCTTCGCCGGCAGCTACCCGCTCGACTTCTCCGCAGTCGGGGCCAACCTCTACTGCGTGGACGCCGACGGGAACACCGCCGGCACCGGCGGCACCTGGGTCATGACGGACCAGCTGATCTCCGGCACGAAGTTCGACGGCGTCTACACGATGTCCTGGGATCTGAGCACCTTTCCCGAGAGCAGCTGCCACGTGTACGAGGTCAGCGTCACCGGGACCGACGGCGCCAGGGTCGAGTACGGAGATCCCAACGACTACTCAGCCGACCCGTTCGGCGCTCATTTCCGCCTGCCGCAGTAGCGCCCCTCCTGGAGGAAGAGATGCAGGCTGCCGGAACGCCGTAGCCGCCACGACTGCCTCCCTGCCGCGGGAATCAGATGCGCGCGGGATCTCTGAAAGACTTGTGCGCACAGTCTTCCACCGAGTCAGGGGCGGCGTTGGCGACAGGGTCTGGTGCATCCGCGAGCTGGTCGGGAACCTCGTTCTACAAGATCCTGGGCGTGGACAGCGACGCCACGGATCAGCAGATCCAGCGCGCCTACCGGCGGCTCGCCTCTGTCACCCACCCCGATCAGGCGAGGACGACCGCGCGGATCGAGGAGTTCGTGGCCGCCGCCGAGGCCTACGAGGTGCTTAGCAAGCAGCGGGCCGAGTACGACGAGCACCGCCGTCGGCTCCGCGCTCGCGCGGCCGAGCAGAGGGTCCGCGAGCGGGACGAGGCAGAGAGGGCTGCTCGAGCCGCTCGGCAAGAGGCCGAGCAGAGACTGCGGCAGCAGCGCCCTCGCCCGGCCCCGGGTGCCGGGGGACCCGGCGCCCGGGCGTACCTGGCCTGGGACGGGCAATCCTGGACTACGTCTGGGGATGCCACCTTTCAGGCGATGCTTGGTGAGCAGATCAGGCAGCTCGCTGCGGTGCGCGGCCGGGACGTCGAGGTGACCGTGGTGGGTGGGCGGACCTACTACCGGGACGGCTTCTTGATCAAGAGTCCCGACGGAGGGTTAGTCGAGGTCGCAGCGCGACTGCGGCCGGGCCGCTATCTGGTCGCCGAAGGACGCGGGGAGTTCGCGCCCTTCGGCGGACCTCGCGGGAACCTGCTGTTGACCTACTACTGGCCCTCGCCGCTACCCGGTGGGGACGCCGAGACCTTCGTCTCGATTCCGGCGAGGGAGGTCCGCCGAGCGCACACGTTCGTCAACCCGTTCGACGGCGAAGCGTTCACGATCCCGAAGGGGACTGATGCGCCGGTCGTCTGGTTCGAGGCTCGGGGCCTGCCCGGCGAATTCGGCGGACCAGCGGGCGACCTCAAGGTCCACGTCAAGCTCGAGGGCAGCCGAAGCCGTCCCGGGCGAACCCTGCTGCTCGTGCTGGTCGCGGCGCTCGTCGTCGCGCTCGTCGTTTACTTGCTGTCCTGAACGTCCGCGCTTGTGTATGGCCGAGCATCGGTGAGCGCCGCCGCGAGCGCGTCGACGCACCGAGGCAAGCGCAGCGAAGGGAGACCTCCGCACGACCTGGCGTGGGCAGACTTGCACGGCCGCGACTGGTGGCCCGGTCACCGAGTTGAGGCGAGTTGGTGACCGTTGAACATCTTGTTGCTCTCTGCGGAGTGATCGACGCGCGTTTAGCCTGCTGTGCGTGCAGGACTGGGTGTTGGGACCGGAGTCGGCGGCCGCTACGGGCGATACCGGGCCGTGGGTGCGGTGGCTGCCGCTGGCATGGGCGATGGCCGCCGATCCTGGCGGCACGTACAGCCCACCACCCGTCCCGCGGGGCGACAACCAGGACGGTCAGTTCATCGCCTGGTGGGCGCCGCTGCTACAGCTGACGTCCTACGGCCTTGGGTGGGCCCAACCGTTGCGAGGGTTGGCTCGGTGGGATCAAGCGGGTCGACCCCTTGACGAGCCCGTCCTCGCCGCTGTGCAGCGCTGGTGGGGACCACAGCTCGACGACGTGCTCGCATGGGGCGCGGACTGGAGACCCGGCGACAACGAGGGCCCGTACCTCCCCTTGACGCCGACGACCTTCGAGCGCGGCACCCTGTTCCAACCGTACTGGGGCCGCCGCTCCCAGCCCGAGTGGGAGCAGGTATGGGGGAGTGGTAGTGACCCTCTCCACCTGTGGATCCACGCCCGCACCCCTCTCGATGCTTCGGTGGAGTTGCCCGAGGTTGCGCTCGAGCAGTTGCTGACTCTGCCCACTCATCCGAAGGTCGCGGCCCTGCTCCACACCGGTCGAACTGCAAATCAGCGCCCCAACGACGTCCTGCTCCTGCCCCGGTACGCCGGCTGGTACCGACTACTCCTTGCCGCTGGCCCGCCCCGCCACGGTGGCCACGATCGACGCGTCGACGTCGTCGTCACCCCTCTCGGGTGGCTTGGCCAGTTTCGCCGCTCCACCAAGACCGGGCTCTGGTTCCGCGGCAGTCACGACACCCACGTCCAAGGAAACGTCTGACTCTCCGCGTGGTCCGAGAGCGAGGACGACTCGAACACCGAGCTCAAGCCGACCGATGTCGAATCAGCCCGGATGTCGTGCTCGCTCGACAAGGACAGCGAGTCATAGGGTCGAACGCGTCAGTCCGGCACGTTGAGCGCGCGGGCGACGGCCTCCGCCATGTCTGAGACATGGACGGCCTTCCGCTCCTGATTCGGGCTGAGTTCCCACACCGTGTAGCCGTCCCCAGACGTGCGAGTCGGTGCCGGGTCGGCCTGCCAAGAGCCCTCGCTGACGAACTTGATCACGATGCGCGCAGCCGCACCGACCGGCGTGTAGATCGTCAGCAACTTGCGCGCGGCCTTGTCGGGCAGGAGGTGCCCACCCGTCGTGTCGACTGCGATGACGTCTGTGCCCTGCCACACCAGGAAGTCTGGGTAGAAGGTGCTCGTAGCCCCCGGAGTGGCCAGCGGGATGCCGTAGCCGCTCCGGGACGGGTTGCGCACCCAGGGGAGCTCCTTCTTGTCGAGCTCGGTCGCGAAGGCCCGCTCCAGCTTGTTCATGCCGTCGTAGCCCTCGTGCAGGGAGTACTTGTAGGGGATTAGGTCGTCGACGCGCACGAGCTGCGTGCCGACCACGTACGGGTCAGGCTTGCGCTGCTTCAGGTAGATGTTCTCGAAGTAGGCGTCGACGACCTGGTGCGCAAGCGTCTGCACGTGAGCGTGGGCGGAGCTGCCGAAGCCGATCATGGCGTTGAACTTCGGATCGGACGTCGGTGCGACCCCGAGCGCGTTCTGGAACAGCCGGCGCACCTCGCGGGTGAAGAGCCACCTGGCCGTGACCACGTTCGACCGCTTGAAGGCCTCCCACTGAGACTCGACGACCGTCTCTACGGCGCCCACCGTCTGGGTGACCGTGCGTCGAGCGCCAGAGCCCTCTGTGTTCACGACGTCGCCCCGGTAGTCGGTGAACTGCGCGAGCATCTGCGCAATCGGAGCGACCGCGCCAGTGGTGTCGTAGCCGGTACCGGGAACCTGACGCCGCTCCGACGGTTCGAGCTCGACAGGCTTGTCCTTGCCCGGCGACTTCGCAACGAGCTTCACCGTCGGCGCGTCCGCCTTCAGCTTGTGCTCCACGTCCTGGATGAGTTCGTCGAACACCGCGTTGCGGTCGACCCGAACGTAGAAGGCGGCCGTGTTCAGCCGCTCCGCCGTGTAGTGCTGCCGGTTCGGCTGACGCAGCAGACGCCCGATGATCTGCTCGACCTGGACTTGTGAGTCCATACTCTTGTCCACGTACGCGAAGTACGCCATCGGGTCGTCCCAACCCTCCTGGAGGGTCTTGTTGAAGATGACGTGCTGATAGTTGCCGGCGATGAAGTTCGTGTAGTCCTTGTCGCCGTCCTTGAACAGGTGGAAGGTGTCCGGCGCCGGGTAGTTGCGGTCGAACTTCAGCGAGCAGTAGACGGCGATCGAGTCGGGGTCGACCCCGTGATGTTCGACCAGGTAGCGCCAGATGACAATGGGCGGAGCCTGACGCTCGGAGAACGGCTGCTTCGGGTCGTCAGTCTGGAACGCGTTGCCCTCCACGATGTTCGTCAGGCAGACGTACACCGCTTTCAGTGGGTCGGTGATGCCGGCCGCCTCGGCGTCCGCCGTCGCCTCGACCAGGTCCTCGAGCATCTGGTCGAGGGTCTCCTCCATCGGAGCGCGGTAGCCGGCAAGAACCAGGGTGCTCTTCACCAGGCCGGCGTCGGCGACAGCACGAGCATTGACCTGTGTCACCAGCCAGTCGTCAGGGCGGCCAGTCTTGTTGACCAGCTCCTGCATCTCGGCAGCCAGGCGCGCAGGCAGCCTCATGGTTGCGCTAGCCATCAGGAGCGCCTGCGGCTCCAGTTCCAGCAGCAGGTCGCTCTGCTGATCGCTCAGGTTGTGCGCCTCGTCGTAGACGACGATGAGCGGCCGTCGCTGCCCGTGCCCGTCGAGCCGGTCCTTCAGCGCGTCCCAGGTCGACTGATCGGTGTAGTCGATGTCGCACTTGTAGATGAGGAGGGAGCCCTCCTCCTTGTCCTTGCGGTTGAACGTTCCGACCGTGGCGAAGTAGATGAGGGGTCGCGTCGTCGTCTCGACGTCAGACTTGTCGTACTCCGCGAGGGCGTGGAGCTCGCAGTCACCGAGCAAGTGGTGGTAGCGCCCACCCTCGTCGAGGTTCGCGTAGGACTGCTCGACCACGACCTTGCCGTGGCTCAGCCACAAAATCACCGGCTTCGTCTGGAGGCCTTCGGCGATGTCGGCGACCGCAGCCGCGAGGATGACGGTCTTGCCACTCGCGGTGATGGACGCGAGCGACTGGAAGAACGGCAGCGCGCGGGGGTTCTTCTGACTGCCGGCAAGGGCAGGGTCGGCCCAGTAGTCGGCGTACCGGTCGGCAATCTTGTCGGAGGCGCGACGTTGGAAGCCGAGCAGCTCGATCACGGGACGTCCTCCTGGAGGGGTTCACTGCTCACGTTCAGCCCGAAGTCGGCCAGTATCCGGTCGGGGATCTGGTAGAAGCGCACCGTCTCCGTCTGGAAGAGGTACAGCCTCGCGTACACGTGGTACGTCGGCTTCAGCCCTGCCTTCTCAGACTCTGCGGCGATGGCGTCGTAGACGTCCTCGGTGAAGTTGGTGTTCTCGTTCGGGCCGTCCCAGATGAGGAACAGCCCCTCGTTGTCGGCGTTCCTGGCGACGAGGTATTGGTAACCCTGGTCGGCCATCGCGATGAGGCTCGCGCTGCGTCGGCGGTTGCTGTCGTAGTGGGACGCGATGACGGTGTCGAGCATCTCGTCACGCTCCATCTGCAGGACCGCGGCCGCGTCCACTCGGCGCTGGAGCTCGACGAACCGGAAACCGCCCGCGACAGCGCGTCCCCGCCCATTGGCCCAGTCGCCGTTGATGACTCGCTTGAGCCGGTCGGCGAGAAGAGTCCGGGCGTAGCTGTCTCCGCGGTCGGGGCGGCCCCGTTCGACCAGGATGAACCGTCGGGTGGAGCCCGTCTCCTGGTTCAGGTTGAGCACCGCGTGACCGAGTGTGCCGCTTCCCGCGAACACGTCGACGACGAGCCCGTCCTTGGGAGGCGACCAGATGGCGATGATCTTCTGGATGAGGGCCAGCGGCTTCACCGTGTCGAACTGGTGACCCCGGCCGACCACGGCATTCAGCTCGCGACGTCCGATGTCAGTGGTGCCGGACTGCTCGCTGTCCCATGAGATGGCGTCGAGCTCTAGTGCGGCGTAGTCGTCGTCCGCCCAGAAGGACGTGGGGACCACGCCCTCGCGGACTTCCTGCTCGTACGTCTTGTAGCGCAGCTCGCCCTGGCCGGGCCGTTGCTGGCGGTCGGAGCGCCAGAAGTAGCGCGGCCAGCCGCCGGCATCTCGTCGAGCCAGCGCGGTTTCGCGAGCTGCCTTCAGCACTGGGTCGGTCTCGACGTCGGGGTCGTCGGGGTTGCGCACGCCCTTGATCAACAGTCCGGGGTGCAGGCCGTCACCGAGGACGACGTCCTCGTACTCGACGCCCCACTCCTCGACGCCGGCCTTCATCTTGGCGCGCTCGTTGCGCCAGCAGCGGCCCTCCTGGGGGTAGTGGAGCTTCCCCGTGAAGGGGTTCTGGATCGCGTAAACCTGTCCGGGGTGCGTTGGGCCGCCCATGAGGGTGGAGTCGGACGGTGCCCAGTTGTCGACGGGGTCGTTGTCAGGGTTGCGGTAGCCGCCTGCGGTAACCGCGGAGCGCTCGACCTTGCGGGTGCGAGCCACCTCAGCGTTCTTGGCGTAGACGAGCACGTACTCGGTGGCGGTGCTGACGCCGGTCGAGTGCGACTTCGTGCCGGTCTGCTTCTGCCAGTTGATTATCGCGAGGCGGTTCTCGTCCCCGAAGCGCTCGTCGAGCATCTGGCCGAGGCGGAACAGCTCGCGGTGGTCGATGCAGATGGCGAGGACCCCGGTGGGCTTCAGGAGCGAGTACATCAGCTCGATCCGGGGGAGCATGAACTTCATCCACTTGGTGTGTCGGCCGGTGTCTTCGGGCCCGACCCAGTCGCCGAGGCCAGGGTCGTTCGGGTCGGTGTCCCACTTGTCGTTGTAGCGCCAGTCGAGGCCGGTGTTGTACGGGGGATCGCAGCAGACGAGGTCGCACTGCCCGCGGTAGCGGTAAAGGCTCGCCATCGCCTGCAGGTTGTCGCCCTCGACGACGAGGTTTCGAGCCTGCGCTTCTGCGTCACCGACGGAGTACTTGGCGATCGTCCGACTGACCCTGGGACGCACCCGGCGAGCTAGGCCGCGGGCGACGTCCTTGCCAGGGAACTGGACGCGGATACCCGCCTGCTGGGTCGTCACCATCTCGAGAAGCTCGTCGCGGGTCAGGTCGGTCAGCGCGCGTCCGTCCCGCCCGCGGTCGTCAGAAATCAACACTCGCGCACCCTACGGCGAGCTACAGACATCGCAGGCCAGGGTGAGCGACTCGACGTTCCTGCGGTCAGATTGGCGTGTCTCGTCGGCAGCAGCTCGCGTGCACGCCGAGACGCTGAGCAAAACCACACCTCGCGGGTCCGCGGATGCGACCGACCGACTGTCCGCTCCGTCGCCGGAAAGGCCACGGTCTACTTCCGATCAGCCGGTCGAGGACGGTGATCATCGAGAACGTGACACTGCCGCCGGTGCTGAGGGCGACGACCAATGGTCAGTCCGGGAGAGTAGCGGGCGGAGGCGGCGAGGGCTCCGCGCTCAGCGCCGCGCCCACGGGCAGCAGGCTCAATCGAGAACCTGACGAGGTCACCATCCTCGACCAACCAGTTCGGCCGCCGAAGCTGAGCCAGCTCGCACGCGTCAGGCTCGACCAGAAGCAGATCGACACCGTCAAGTCGGCCTCCAGTTACGGGATGGCAGAGGGTCACCCGGTCCACTTCAACGTGCCGCCCGGAGACAGGGTTCGGATGTTCCTGCCGGACCGGGTGGCCCCAACGCGCCGCTGGACATCACACCCTGGAACCTGGAGGGCGTCTACCAAGACGGACTCGGCGCTGACGGCGAACCGCTCGACTCCGACCACCGGGGGACCTGACGTGAACTCACCCCAAAGGAGTCCCCGCTCACGACCTCAGTCGGCGGTTGGTGGGACGTGCATAGTCGGAACCCCCGCGCTGTCCTCACTGCGGTGGGTTGAAGTCACTCCACTGCACGTCAGCCGCGACCGTTTCGGCCATCGCCATCGCCATCTCGCGTACTTGGGCCGCCGGTGGACCGCTCGTCCAGTGCGGCGTGAACCGCACCGACAGCGGCCTCGGCTGACCATCCGTGCCGGAGACGTAGATCGCGTCGTGTGACACGTCAGCTGCTGCGCAGGCCGCCATGGCGTAGGCGGCGACCATTCGGAATGAGACCGCGTTGAGCGGGCCCAGCGTCGCTTCGCTGAGGAGCGGGTGCGCTGGGGTCATACCGGTCTCGATGAGCTGCCCGTCAAGAACCATGCATGCCAAGCCGACCGACCCGGAGCGCACCAGGACAAGGTTGGCGACATCGCTGGAGAAGAAGTCGAAGCCGTCCCCGTCGTTCGGGTCGCACTCGTAGACGAACAGCGAGCTGTGCGGGACCGTCACAAGGCCCTGGACAACCATCCTGAGCAGCACTGCCTCGTCGATCTCCCGCTGATCAGCGATGGTCGGACTGGTCGGATCCTTCTGGTCCAGCGGCAACGTGGTCGCGCGGACCCGGACCCCCAGGTACACCTTGGCCAGCCACCGCTTCATGATCTGGCGGTCCTCTTCGCTCCACGGCGGAGGCACGCTCGTGATGAGGACCCGAGCGCGTTCCTCGATCTCGGTGTTCAGCTGGCCGTTGCACGCCTCGCAACACGGCACCCACAGGTGGCCGTAAGCGATTTCGGCCTTGCTGGGTAGGTCCATTGTCTGTTGCCGGAGGCCGTGCCGCTTGAACAGCCACTGCGGGATGTAGTGCTCCTTGGTGAACTTGTCCCCACCAACTGTGGCTGAGGTCAGCGGCTTCTGGCAGCAGAAGCACAGACCGCGGTCTGCCGGCTTCTTCGACATCAGCAACCTCCTCGGGACCGGCTGCGCGCAGCAGCGACGACCGTGCTTAGCGTGCCAGCGCGGGCGATCGAGCCCGTTCAGGGCTCGAGGAACGTCGTGATTGGTAGGGACGCGTACACGCTGCTTCTGCTGCCTATGAGCGCCGCAATCTGCGTACCAGCGTCGTTCGCGGCCAGGTCGACCTGCCCGCTCCGCAGGATGACCACCATGCACCGGCCCTGACCTTGGTCCACCGCCGCCCACCAACCGTCGGGGGCGTACGGATTCAAGTCGTCGAGGAGGGCCTGACCGTCGACGACCAGGCGTAGGCGGTCTGCGCCGATCACAATCTGCCCGGCGGCTTCTGCTGGCAGAGGGTCCCCGAACGGCACCCAGCCGCGGGCCGTGAGCTGTGGCACCAGCACTTCGGCTTCGTCAGTGGTCGCCACGAGCGCCGCGATCGGGCGAGGCCCCGGAACCAGCGTCTTTGCGTACACGCGGCCAATGTAGGACGGCTCGACTCCGGGTATTGGGGCGGAAGCAGTGATGTGGTGGGGTTTCGATGGGAGAAGCGCCTGAGTTCGCGCCCCAGGTGCTCGACGCCCTGCGGACGCCGTTGGAGTCGGGGACCGTGAGCATCGCGCGCAGCGAGCTCAACGCGCGCTTCCCGGCGGCGTTCCAGCTCGTCCTCGCGGCCAACCCGTGCCCCTGCGGGATGGCGTCCACGCCCGGTGCCGAGTGCCGCTGCCCGCCGGCCGCGGTGCGCCGCTACGCGGACAAGATCTCGGGTCCCGTGCGGGACCGGGTCGACATCGCCCAGGCGTTCCTGCCCCTGCGGCGGTCGCACCTCAAGGCGGCGGGCGCGGAGGGCGAGCCCTCGGCGCGCGTGGCGGAGCGCGTCGTGGAGGCCCGCGAACGCCAGCGGAGCCGCCTGCATGGGACACCGTGGCGGACCAACGGGGAGGTCCCGGGCCCGTACCTGCGCCGCTCCCTGCCGGCGCCGCACGGCGCGCAGCTCGCGTGGGACGCGCTCGACCGCGGCCGGCTCAGCGCGCGCGGGGTCGACAAGGTGTTCCGGTTGGCCTGGTCCGTCGCGGACCTGGCCGGGCGCGACCGACCGAGCCGGGACGACACCGCGCTCGCGCTCGCCATGCGCCGGGGCGAGCAGCCCGGCATCCTCGCGCGGGAGGTGGGATGACCACGCCGGCCGAGGACCGGTCGGCACGGCTGGCGCTGGCCTGGGTGGCGGACGCCGGCGACCCTGTGGTGACCGGGCTGGTCGAGCGGCTCGGCGCATCCGACACCTGGGCGGCGGTCCGCGCTGGTGCTCTGGGCGACGTGGTGGCGCAGCGCGCCGCTGCCCTCGACCTGGACGTGTGCCGGGCCGCGGAGGTGGCGGCGGACGTCCGGTTCGTCGTGCCGGGCGACGAGGAGTGGCCGGCGGGGCTGGACGACCTCGCCGGGCTCGAGGCGGTGCAGCGCCGCGGGGGAGTGCCGCTCGGGCTCTGGCTGCGCGGACCGGGTCACCTCGTGGCGCTCACCGAACGTTCCGTGGCGGTCGTCGGGTCCCGTGCGGCGACCGCGTACGGGAGCGGGGTGGCCGCCGACCTGGGTGCCGACCTCGCCGATGCCGGGGTGACGGTGGTGTCCGGCGGTGCCTTCGGCATCGACGCGGCCGCCCACCGGGGAGCGCTCTCGGTCGACGGCCCGAGCGTCGGGGTGGTGGCGAACGGTGTCGACGTCGCCTACCCGCCCGGCAACGCCCGGATCTTCGAGGCGCTGGCCGCACGCCACCTCGTCGTGTCCGAGCTCCCGCCCGGTTCCCACCCGACGCGGGTGCGGTTCCTGGCGCGGAACCGGTTGATCGCCGCGATGAGCGGCGGGACGGTGGTGGTGGAGGCGGCGGTCCGCTCCGGCGCCCGGAACACCGCCGGCTGGGCGGCGGCGCTGGGTCGCTCCTTGATGGCGGTGCCGGGACCTGTGCACTCGGCGGCTTCCGTCGGCCCGCACCTGATGGTCCGCAGCGGCCAGGCGGTCCTCGTGACCCGGGCGGCCGAGGTGCTTGAGCTCGTGGCGCCCGCGGGGCAGCACCTGCTGGCGCAGCCGCAGGGGCCCGGACGTCGGACCGACGGGCTGGACCCGGTCCAGCTCGGGGTGTTCGAGGCGCTGTCCGCCCAGCGGTGGCGCACGCCCGGCGAGCTGGCGAGCGCGGCCGGCGTCCGGGTGCCCGTCTGCCTGGCGGCGCTGACCGAGCTGGAAGCCCTGGCGCTGGCCACCGGGGACGCCCGCGGCTGGCGGGCGACCCCGTCGGGCCTGGGCGGGTGAGCGGGGTGGGAGGGGCGGCGCCGCGGTCAGCGGGCGCCGCGGAGGAACGCCTCCAGCAGCGGGCCCGCGCTGCTGGAACCGGACTCGCCGTCCTGCACGTAGACGGCGACGGCCAGGTCACCCTGCGCGGCGATCATCCACGCGTGCGTCTTCGGCGGGGTCTTCCCGCCGTACTCGGCGGTGCCGGTCTTGGCGATGACGTCGGGCCCGCCCAGCCCGGCGAGGCGACGTCCGCTGCCTTGGGTCACGACGCCCCGCATGAGCGACTTGAGGCTCGCGGCCTCGGCGCGCGTGAGCGGCTTGGCGGTCGAGGTCGGCCGCTGGTCAGCGATCAGCGTCGGGAGCACGGTGCGGCCGGCCTCCACGCTGGCGGCCACGAGGGCCATCGCCAGCGGCGAGACCTGGTCCTTGCCCTGCCCGAAGATCGCCTCGGCCCGGGCGTTGGCGTTGCCGCCGGTGGGGACGGACCCGAAGTAGGCGGGGAAGCCGACGTCGTAGTCGGTGCCCACGCCCAGCGAGCCGGCCGCCGACGCGAGGTCCGCGTCGCCGAGCTCGCCCCGCTGCCCGATGAAGGCGGTGTTGCACGACTGGGCGAAGGCGGTCCGGAGGTCGATGCGCCCGAGGTGCGCGCTGGGGTAGTCGTCGTAGTTCTCGTAGGTCCGTCCGCCCACCTTGATCGTGCGCGGGCACTCCACCCGGGAGTCGGGCTTCAGCCCGGCGCGGAGGAGGGCGAGGGCGGACACCACCTTGAAGGTCGACCCGGGCTGGACCTGACCGGCCGTGGCCACCGGCTGGCCGTCCGAGTCCTCGTTGTTCGCGGCCGCGAGGACGGTTCCGGTGGAGGGGCGGACGGCGACGAGCGACGCACCGCCGGAGGCCCGGTCGAGCACCTTCTCGGCGAGCTTCTGCAGACCGACGTTGAGGGTCGTCCCGAGCGGCTTGCCCGCGACGGCCTTGACCTCGAAGGTCGTGGCCGGCTTGCTCTCCGGGGAGGTCGACGGGCTGGGGGACGCCGGGGCGGAGGAGGAGGGGCCGGCCGGACCCGAGGTGGTCGCGACGAGCTGGACGACCACGCCGGGCGTGCCGCGCAGCTGCTCGTCGTAGCGCTTCTGCAGGCCGCTGAGCCCGACCTCGTCGCCGTCGGTCACGGCCCCGTCGGAGGCCTTCACCACGTCGGCGGTCGCGGGTCCCACGCGACCGACCAGCGCGGCCGCGAAGTCCCGCGTGGGCGCGAGCATCGCGTCGTCCTGGACCGGCAGCGCACCGGGGATCTTGAACACCTGGCGGTTGGACGGCCGGTCGGGGTCCGACTCCCGGAAGACGATGGCGGGGACGAACGCCTCTTTGCCGGAGCGGGCGACCAGGCGGGCGTAGGCCTTGGCGTCGACGTCGACGAGCCGCGCCAGACGGGTCGCCGACGCCTCCTGCCGGTCGGCCGCGAGGTGGGCCTTGTCGATGCCGATCCGGACCACGGAACGCTTCTCGACGATCGGGTCGCCGTCCTCGCCGAGGAGCTCGCCGCGCTCGGGGTAGAGCCGGTGCTGGGACAGCCGGTGCGCCCCGTCGAGGGCGGGCTGCACCAGGGACGGGGACCAGGTCGGGCGCCAGCCGCCGTCCTCGCGCACGAGCTCGACGGTCGTGTCGTAGGTCCAGGGCCGGGGCACGCCGGGGAAGGTCCAGCGGTAGGCGAGGGTGGCGCGTGTCCCCTCCACGGTGGTCACGTCGACCTGGGGGGCCACGGGTCCCATGCCGCGGACGAGCGGCTGGAAGAGGGTGTCCGCCTGCGCGCCGGTCGTGCCGGCGAAGGCGACCGGGGTCAGGTCCTTCTTCTCGAGGGCGTCGGCGAGCTGGGTCGCGACCTGACGGGCGGCGTCCGTGTCGGGGGCCGGCGGCGGGTCCGGGGTCAGGCTGCTGCTGCAACCTGCGGTGACCAGCGCCAGCACGAGCAGCCCTGCTCCTCTTCGCACCGCGCTTATCCTGCCACCCGGAGGTGGCCGGATGAGGATCTACGCGCAGCGGCGCGGCCAGCTGGCGGGCCAGCTCGCCGGCGACGTCGCCGTGCTCGTCTGGACGGTGGTCTGGGCCGTGGTCGGCTTCGTCGTGGACGGGGCGGTGGCCGCGCTGGCCCGTCCCGCGCGCGAGACGGCGCGGACGGCGCGAGACCTGGCCGGCCAGTTCGGCGACGCGGCGACGACGGCCGCGCAGGTCCCGGGGCTGGGTGACCAGCTGCGGCGACCGTTCGACGCCGCGTCGGGGAGCCTCGGCGACCTGGTGGCGACGGCCGACCGGCAGGCGGTGACGATCGAGCGGCTCGCGACGGTCATGGGCTGGCTGGTGTTCCTCATCCCGGTGACGACCGTGCTGCTCGTCTGGCTGCCGCGGCGGGTGCGCTTCGTTCGCCGGGCGCGGGCCGCGCAGCGCTTCATCGACGGCGCGGCCGATCTCGACCTGTTCGCGCTGCGGGCGATGGCCAACCAGCCGATGCACGTGCTCGCCGCGATCAGCGACGACCCGGTCCGGGCGTGGCGTGCCGGCGACCGGCGGGTGATCGACGCCCTGGCCGAGGTGGAGCTGCGCGAGGCGGGTCTGTCGCTGCCGGCGCGGACCGGCTGAGCGGAGGCCTCAGGCCACGAGGTCGCCGTACTCGGGGTGCTCGTCGAGGAAGGCCACCGCGAAGGGGCAGGAGGGACGCACCTTCTCCCCGCGGCTCCGCACGTCGTCGAGCGCGGCCGCGGTAACCGCGCTGGCCAGCCCCTGGTTGCGGAACTCGGGCTCGGTCGCGGTGTGCGTCAGGTCGAGGACGTCGCCGTGCCGGACGTACGCCAGCACGGTCACCACCTCGCCGTCGACGCGGCCCTCGTAGCGGGACCGTTCGTCGTCCCGGCTGGTCTGGACGTCGGTGCTCATCGGGCGGCTCGAGGCGCGGGCATGACCACATCCTCCCGCCCGCCGTCACGCTCCCGGCGGGCGGCCCGGCCGTCAGCGGTGCCCCCGCCGGTCCTCGCCGGCCCCGGTGTGTCCTACGCGGCCCCGGTGTTCTACCCGGCGCGGTGTCCTACCCGGTGCCGGCGTCCCCTCCGGTCCCGGCACGCTGCCCGCCGTCGGCGGCAGGGCGGTCGAGCCGGGCGAGCAGGCGGGCGCGCGCGGCGGGCCACTCCTCGGCGAGCATCGCCAGCTGGACGGTGTCGCGCCAGCTGGCGTCGGAGCGGATCCGGTGGTGGCGGAGCAACCCTTCGCGCTGCGCGCCGAGGCGGGCGATCGCCTCCTGCGAGCGGACGTTGCGGATGTCGGTGTGCCAGACCACGCGCTCGGCCCCGAGCTCCTCGAAGGCCCGCGTCAGCATGGCCAGCTTGGACTCGGTGTTGACGAACGTGCGCCACCAGGGCCGCCCGACCCAGGTGTGTCCGATGGCCACGGCACTGACCGCCGGGGCGATCTCGTAGAAGGAGGTCGTCCCGACGAACGTCCCGTCCGCGAGCCGCTGGGCGTACGCCACCCGGTCCGGGTCGGTCAGTGCGGCGGCGACCACGCGGCGGGCGTCGGCCAGGCCGACCATCGGCGGGTAGCGCAGGTGCGCCAGCACGTCGGCGCGCTCCTGCGGGCTGCCGAGCGCGGCCAGGAAGGCCGGCGCGTCGGCCAGCCGCAGCGCGTCCAGGCGCAGGTGCGCGGTCCGCAGCGACGGGGCCGCGAACCAGTCCGGCCCGCTCACCGCTCCTCCCGGCGGGCCACGACGAACAGCCGCCGGAAGGGCAGCACCGTGCCCCATGCCTGCGCCGGGTAGGCCTGCGCGAGCCGGTCCCGGAGCGTGGCGGTGAACGACGCCCTCAGGTCCTCCGGCAGCACGTCGAGGTAGGGCCGGGCCCCGGTGCCCTCGAGCCAGCGCAGCACCGGGTCGGGGCCGGTCAGCACGTGCAGGTAGGTCGTCTCCCACGCGTCGACGCGGCAGCTGAGGTGGACGAGGTCGGCGAGGTAGTCGGCGGGTCCCGCTACGCCGGGCCGGGCGAGGCCGGCCGTGCGGTCGGCGTACGGCGGTTCGGCGGCGATCTCGCGCAGCACGCGGTGGCTGGGCGCGTCGAAGTTCCCGGGCACCTGGAACGCCAGCCACCCGCCGGGGGCGAGCGCGGCGACGAAGCCGGGCAGGAGGCTGCGGTGGTCGGGCACCCACTGCAGCGCCGCGTTGCTGACGAGCACGTCCACCGGCTCCTCCGGGCGCCACCCGGCGAGGTCGCCGAGGACGAAGGAGACGCGCGGTCCCGCGTACGGCCGTGCGGCCTCGATCATGGCGGGGGAGGAGTCGACCCCGGTCACCCGCGCTCCCGGCCACCGGTCCGCGAGCCCGGCGGTCAGCGCTCCGGGGCCGCAGCCCAGGTCCACCACCGTGCGCGGCGCCTCGGCGCCGACGCGGGCGAGCAGGTCGACGAAGGGCCGGGGCCGTTCGTCGGAGAAGGCCGCGTAGGCCTGGGCGTCCCAGGTGGGCACCGCGCTCCTCGGGCTCGTGCGGCGTCGGGTGCCGCCGCTGCGGCCCACGCTAGCCAGCACGGCGGCGGCGGCCTCGACCCGCACCCGCCACCGCACCCGCCACCGCACCCGCCACCGCACCCGCCACCGCGCACGTCCGCGGCCTGACCCGGCCCGGCTCCCGTACCCGGGCCCGTGCGGACGGTCGTCGCGGACGCCGTCTCGGACCTGCCCGCCACGGGGCGGGAGTTTTTGTGCGAACGAGGGACGCGGGAACGCCGTGGCCCGTAGGATCCCGACCAAGGCACACAGTCAGGGGGGCGATGTGTCAACAACTGATTTCGGCATGCGCAGACCGCCGGTTCGTCCGGCGGCTGGGGTGGGGCACATCCCACGGACGGACGGCACCAGGCCGTCCCGCCCGGCCAGCACGTCTTCGAGCCCGGCGGCCGGCTCCACGCGGTCGTCCTTGTCCATCCTGATCCGCGTCCGCGGTGCGCTGCCCAGCCTGCGTCCGGCCGAGCAGCGGGTCGCCGAGGCGGTCCTCGCGGACCCGGCCGGCGTCAGCGAACGCTCCATCACCTCGCTCGCCCGGCTGTGCCGCACGTCCGAGACGACGGTGCTGCGCTTCTGCCGTGCGCTCGGCCTGGCCGGCTACCCGGAGCTGCGGATCGCGCTGGCCCGGGCGGCCCAGGGCGAGGAGAACGACCGCGCCTCCGGCACGGCGTCCGACGGCGAGATCGTCGAGACCGACTCGCTCGCCGAGATGGTCGCCAAGATCACCTACGCCGACCAGCGCTCGATCGCCGACACGGGCGCGGCGGTGGACGTCGCGGCGCTCGCGGCCGCGGTGGACGCGATCGCCAAGGCCCGTCGCGTCGACGTCTACGGGGTCGGCGCGAGCGCCCTCGTCGGGCAGGAGCTGCACGGCAAGCTGCACAAGCTCGGCGTGGCCAGCTGCGTGTGGGCGGACCCGCACGCCGCCCTGTCCTCGGCCGCCGGCCTCGGGTCCGGCGACGTGGCGATCGGCATCTCCCACACGGGCACGACGATCGACGTCATCGACGCGCTCCGGGTCGCCCGCACCCGGGGCGCCACGACGGTCGGGATCACGAACTTCGACCGGGCGCCGCTCGTGGCCCAGAGCGACGTCGTGCTGACGACGGCCGCGCGGGAGACCACCTTCCGCACGGGCGCGATGTCGAGCCGGGTCTCGCAGCTGGTGCTGGTCGACTGCCTGTTCACGGGGGTGGCGATGCGGTCCTACGACCGTTCCGTGTCCGCGCTGGACTCCGCCCGGGCCGTGCTCCGCGCCCGGCACACGGAGCGCCACGAGCGTCCGGCGGCGCTCGGCCGTCCGGCCTTCGCCCGGACCGACGGGCTCACCGTCCAGGCCTGAGCGCACGACGACCCGAGCGCGACCGCCTGAGCGCACGACGGACGGCCGGGCCCTCCCCACGGAGGGACCCGGCCCTCACGTCCGCCGGTGGTAGGCCTCGCGCCACGTCGGCACGTGCGGCAGGCGCCGTAGCGGCATCCCGGCCTCGGCCGGGGTCCGGGCGGCCTTGACGTTGTTGCAGCGCCGGCACGCGGCGACGGTGTTCTGCCAGGTGTTGGCTCCGCCCCGCGACTGCGGCACGAGGTGGTCGACGGTCTCGGCCGTCGTCCCGCAGTAGGCGCAGCGGTGCCCGTCGCGGCGCAGGACGCCCCGCTTGGACCAGGCCGGTGCGGCGGCGTAGAGGAACGTCGTCTTGACGTAGCGGACGAGCCGCAGCACGACGGGCCAGGGGTAGGGGCCGATGGAGGCGCCGAGCCGCGACTCCTCGACGACGGCGACCTCGCGCACCAGCATCTTGATCGCGTGCGTGACCGAGACGGTGTGCAGCGCGGTGTCGTCCGTGTTGAGCACGACCACCGTGGACACGACCACCTCCCCTCTGCCCCGTGCGCGCCGAGCAGGACGTGACCTGGCTGGTCACGGGGCCCGCTCAGGGTGCACGAGGGACGTGTTGGCTGTCAGCAGGATTATGGGCCTCGTCGGGCCGTGCGAGAAGGTCCACGGGCACACCGACACCGTGCTGTCACCCCTGCGCCGCCGTACGGTCACGGGGCGGGCCGGTGCGACCCCGGGCGGGACGGTCCGGGCCTCGACCTCACGTCGAGGTCGATCCGGTGGACGGGGTTGACGATCTCGAACACGTGTTCGAATATAGCGGGGTGTCAGTCGCAGCCGTCCTCGACGAGGTCCCCGACCTCCCGGTCCGTGGGCTCCCGACGGTCCCCAAGGGGCCTCGTGCGGTCGACGCGGGCACCCTCGACGAGCTGCGGCAGCGGGTGCACCGGATGCAGGGCGGGGCCAGCGGGCGCCGGCTGCCCGGGCTGGTCCCCGAGCTCGACCTGGCGACGGGGGCGGCGTACGCGACCGACAGCGCCGGGCTCGCCCTGGCCCTGCTGGCCGGGCCCTCCTCGGCGGGCGAGTGGGTCGGGGTGGTCGGGGCGCCCGACCTCGGCTACGAGGCCGCGGCGGGGCTGGGGGTGGACCTCGAGCGCACCATCGTCGTGCCGCACCCCGGGGAGCACTGGCTGAGCGTCGTCGCGGCGCTGGTCGACGTCGCCTCCGTGGTGCTGGTGCGGCCGTCGGTGGCGGTGGGCGAGCACCCGGCCGAGCGGCTGCGGGCGCGGCTGCGCACCAAGGACGCCGCGCTGGTGTGCTGGGGCGAGTGGCCGCGCTGCTCGGCCCGGTACCGGGTGCGGGAGTCGGTCTGGTCCGGGCTGGGCCGGGGCCACGGGCACCTCTCGGGCCGGCGGATGGTCGTGGAGGTGGGCCGTACGGGCTCGCCGCGCCAGACGTTCGGGCTGGACCTGCCCGGCCGCGGCGGGGTGGAGCCGGTCCGGACGACCTCCGAGCCGTTCCGCACGTCCCGCGAGCCCGCGCTGGTCGCCGGGGGCACCCGGTGAGCGCGCTGCTGGTCGGCGACCGGACGGGGACGCCCGACGACCGGACGCGGGCGGGCACCGAGCCGCCCGTCGAGGACGACCGCGGGGGAGCGCCCCGGGTCATGGTCGTCTGGTGCCCGGACTGGCCCGTCGTCGCGGCCGCCGCCGAGCTCGGGCTGGCCGTCACCGACCCGGTCGCGGTGATCGAGGCGGGCGAGGTGTTCGCCTGCTCGGAGGAGGCGCGCCGCGACGGCGTCCGGCGCGGCATGCGCCGGCGCGACGCCGCCGCCCGCTGCCCCGACCTGGTGCTGGTCGACCACAGCCCCGAG
This sequence comes from Microlunatus spumicola, assembly GCF_039536445.1. Classification (NCBI taxonomy): domain Bacteria; kingdom Bacillati; phylum Actinomycetota; class Actinomycetes; order Propionibacteriales; family Propionibacteriaceae; genus Microlunatus; species Microlunatus spumicola. Next base: position 199,023 of record NZ_BAAAYR010000007.1, read on the forward strand.
CGCGACGTGCGGGCGTTCGAGGCGGTGCTGTCCGCGGTCGAGCACGTGAGCGCGACGGTCACCCCGATCCGCCCGGGCCTGTGCGCCCTCTCGGTGCCGCGCCGCTTCTACGGCGGCGAGGCCCAGGCGGCCGCGGTCGTGGCCGAGCACCTGGTCGACGCCGGGGTGTGGGACTGCCGCGCGGGGATCGCCGACGGCATGTTCACCGCGGAGCAGGCGGCCAAGCAGGCCGCGCCGCAGGAGAGCGTCGTCGTGCCCGTCGGCGGCTCGCGCCGCTTCCTGTCCCGGCTCCCCGTCGCGGTCCTCGACGACCTCGAGCAGGTGAGCCTGTTCCGCCGGCTCGGGCTGCGGACGCTGGGCGACCTGGCCGCGCTGCCGGTGCGGGACGTGGCGACCCGCTTCGGCGCCACGGGCTCCTGGCTCCACCGGCTGGCCCGCGGGGCGGACGCGCGGCCCGCGGTCTCCCGGCAACCGCCGCGCGAGCTCGACGCGCGGGTCACCTTCTCGCCCGGGCTGGAGACGATCGAGCCGATCGCCTTCAGCAGCCGGCGCACCGCGGAGTCGTTCGTCGCCGAGCTGTCCCGCCACGGGCTGGTGTGCGGGGAGGTCCGCATCGAGGTCAGCGGCGACCGTGGCTGGGTCGGTTCGCGGGTGTGGGCGCACCCGCGCTGGTTCAGCGCGGCCGACCTCGTCGACCGGCTCTACTGGCAGCTCCAGGGCGACCCGGCGCCGGAGCCGGTGGAGACCGTCCGGTTCGTCCCGGAGGCGGTGGAGTCGCTCGCCGACCACGGCGAGGGGCTGTGGGGCACCGCGCCGGACGAGCGGATCGTGCGTGGCGTCGCCCGGCTGCAGGGGATGCTCGGGCCCGAGCAGGTGCTCACCCCCTCGCTGCAGGGTGGTCGCAGCCCGCGGGACCGTCAGTCGCTCACGCCCTGGGGCGAACGTTCCGGCGACCGCCGCCCGGCCGGGCTGCCGTGGCCGGGGAGCATCCCGCCCCCGGCGCCGGCGCGGGTCCTCGCCGAGCCGCTGCCCGCCACGGTGCTCTCGGCGGAGGGGCTGCCCGTCCGCCTCACCGGCCGCGGCGCCGTCTCGGCCGAGCCGGTCCGGGTACGGGTCTCCGGCCGGCCCTCCTCCCGGTCCTCGGCGGACCGGCGCCCTCCGGACGGGGACGTCGACCTCGTCGTGGACGCGTGGGCCGGTCCCTGGCCGATCGACGAGCTGTGGTGGGACCCGCAGGCCGCCCGCGCGGTCGCGCGCTTCCAGGTCGTCGCCGTCGACGGCACCGCCTGGCTGCTGATGGTCGAGGGCGGACAGTGGTGGGTCGAGGCGCGCTATGAGTGAGCCCGGCCCGTCCGTCCTCGACGCCGTGCGCGTCGTCGCGCACCGCACGGACGGGGGCTAGGAATGGGCTGGAGCAACCCGCCGCAGTCGTGGGGCGAGCTCGAACGCGCGCTGTCGGGTCGCCGGGCGGCACCGACACCCTCGGAGGTCGAGCCGGCCGCGCCGGAGCGGCGCCCGAGCCTCGACCACGCGGGTGACGACAGCGCGCCCGGCTACTCGCACAAGCGCCCGGCCTACCGGGTGCCGGAGGGCCGGCCGGGCTCGCCGGACGAGCCGTACGTGCCTTACGCCGAGCTGCACGTGCACAGCGACTTCAGCTTCCTGGACGGGGCGAGCGACCCCGAGTCGCTGATCGAGGAGGCGGCCCGGCTGCGGCTGGCGGGGCTTGCCCTCACCGACCACGACGGCTTCTACGCCGCCGCCCGGTTCGCCGAGGCGGCCAAGGCGTACGACCTGCCCACCGTCTACGGCGCCGAGCTCTCGCTGGGCCTGACCGTGCCGCAGAACGGCGTCGCCGACCCCGAGGGGGAGCACCTGCTGGTGCTGGCCCGCGGCGTGGAGGGCTACCACCGGCTGTCCGCGGCCATCACCGACGCCCAGCTGCGCGGGGACGAGAAGGGCCGCCCGGTCTACGACCTCGAGGAGCTGGGGCAGCGGTCGGAGGGGCACTGGCTCGTCCTCACCGGCTGCCGGAAGGGCCCGCTGCGCGCCGCCCTGACCCGGCACGCCGAGGCGGGCCGGCCGACACGGGTGGGCACCGCGGCCGCGGCCCGGGCGCTCGACGACCTGGTCGGGCTGTTCGGCCACGCGAACGTGGCGGTGGAGATCACCGACGCCGGGCTGCCGACCGACTCGACGACCAACGACGTCCTGGCCGCGCTCGCGGCCGAGCAGCGGCTGCCCGTGGTCGCCACCCAGAACGTGCACTTCGCGACCCCCGAGGAGCGACGCCTGGCCGCCGCGATGGCCGCGGTCCGGGCCCGGCGGAGCCTCGCCGACATGGACGGCTGGCTGCCGCCGCCGGGCGCCCACCTGCGCTCGGGCCACGAGATGGCGCAGCGCTTCGCCCGCTACCCGGGGGCCGTGGCCACCTCCGTGCGCCTGGCCGACGAGTGCGCCTTCAACCTGCAGCAGGCCAAGCCCAGGCTGCCCAAGCAGCGGGTCCCGGCCGGCCACACGCCCGCCTCCTGGCTGCGCGAGCTGTGCCGGCGGGGGCTGGAGGAGCGCTACCCGCCGCAGCGCCGCGAGGTCGCCCGGCAGCGGCTCGAGCGCGAGCTCGCGGTGATCGAGGAGAAGGACTTCCCGGGCTACTTCCTGATCGTCCGCGACATGGTCGCCTTCGCCCGCGAGCAGGGCATCCTCTGCCAGGGCCGCGGCTCGGCGGCCAACTCGGTCGTCTGCTACGTCCTGATGATCACCGCGGTGGACCCGATCCTCTACGACCTGCCGTTCGAGCGCTTCCTGTCGGTCAACCGCGACGAGGAGCCCGACATCGACGTCGACTTCGACTCCGACCGGCGCGAGGAGGTGATCCAGGAGGTCTACCGGCGCTACGGCCGCCACAACGCGGCGCAGGTCGCGAACGTCATCAGCTACCGCCCCAAGTCAGCGGTGCGGGACATGGCCAAGGCCCTCGGCTACTCGACCGGGCAGCAGGACGCCTGGTCCAAGCAGATCGACTCCTGGGGCACGGTCACCGTCAACGGCCACGCCGAGGAGCACGACCACGACATCCCCACGGCGGTCGTGGACCTGGCCGAGCAGCTGCTCCGGGCGCCGCGCCACCTCGGCATCCACTCCGGCGGCATGGTGCTCACCGAACGGCCGGTCGGCGAGGTGGTGCCGATCGAGCGCGGACGGATGGACCAGCGCACCGTCCTGCAGTGGGACAAGGACTCCTGCGCGTGGATGGGGCTGGTCAAGTTCGACTTCCTCGGCCTGGGCATCCTCGCCGCGATCCAGTACACCCTCGACCTCGCGGCCGACCAGGTCGGCGAGCGCCTCGACCTCGACTCCATCCCCAAGGAGGAGCAGGGCGTCTACGACATGCTGTGCCGCGCCGACTCGATCGGGGTGTTCCAGGTCGAGAGCCGTGCCCAGATCGGCACCCTGCCCCGGCTCCAGCCGCGCCGCTTCTACGACCTCGTCGTCGAGATCGGCCTGATCCGGCCCGGCCCCATCCAGGGCGGGGCCGTGCACCCCTACATCCGCCGGGCCACGGGCAAGGAGGAGATCACCTACCTGCACCCGGCGCTGAAGCCGGTGCTCGAGCGCACCAAGGGCATCCCGCTCTTCCAGGAGCAGCTGATGCAGATCGCCATGACCGTGGGCGGGTGCACCGGCGACGACGCCGACCTGCTGCGCCGCGCGATGGGGTCCAAGCGCGGGGTGGAGAAGATCGAGCGGCTGCGCACCACCCTGTACGCGGGGATGGCCTCGCACGGCATCGTCGGCGACCTGGCCGACGACATCTACGCCCGGATCCAGGCCTTCGCCAACTTCGGCTTCGCCGAGAGCCACTCGATCAGCTTCGCGCTGCTGGTCTACGCCTCGTCCTGGCTCAAGCTGCACTACCCGGGGGCGTTCCTGGCCGGGCTGCTGCGCGCCCAGCCGATGGGCTTCTACTCCTCGCAGTCGCTGGTCGCCGACGGCCGGCGGCACGGCGTCGAGGTCCGGCGGCCCGACGTCGTCGCCTCCGACGTCGACGCCGGGCTCGAGCTGCTCGACCCGGCGGACGGGGAGGGCCGGATGGAGGGCGGCAGCCTCGCCACGGGCATGCCCGGGTGCCTGGACCGCGAGCAGCCGCCGGTGGGGCCGTGGGTCCGCAGCGCCCCCGACCTGACGCACAGCCACCGGCGCGACGGGCGGTTCGCCGTCAGGCTCGGGCTCACCGAGGTGCAGGGGATCGGCCGGGCCCAGGCCCAGCGGATCGTCGACGCCCGGGCCGACGGCCCCTACACGAGCATCAACGACGTCGTCCGGCGGACCGGGCTGACCGTGCCCCAGACCGAGGCGTTGGCGACCGCCGGCGCGTTCGACTCCTTCGGGCTCTCACGGCGCCAGGCGCTCTGGAACGCGGGGTACGCCGACAGCGCCGACACCCTGCCGGGCACGGCGGTGGACGCCGCGCCGCCGGAGCTGCCGGGCATGAGCGCTGCGGAGCTGACGCTGGCCGACCTGTGGGCGACGCAGATCAGCCCGGACGACCACCCGGTGGGCCACCTCCGGCCGGTGCTCGACGAGCACGAGATCGTCGCGATCAGTGCCCTGGGCGTCCAGCACGACCGCACCCGGGTCAAGGTCGCCGGCCTGGTCACGCACCGGCAGCGGCCCTCGACGGCCGGCGGGGTCACGTTCCTCAACCTGGAGGACGAGACGGGGATGCTGAACATCGTCTGCTCGCGCCCGATGTGGCAGCGCTTCGTCCGGGTGGGCCGGCGGACGAACGCGCTGATGGTGCGCGGCACGATCGAGTACGTCGACGGGGTGACCAACCTGGTGGCGGACCGGCTCGAACCGCTCAGCGGCCTCTTCCCGGCCGCGACCGCGGTCATCCCGCAGAGCTACCGGTCCCGGGACTTCCGTTGACGTCACCGGGGCCACCACGCCCCGGCGGGGACGTCAGGAGACGAACCACCACACGAGGCCGACCATCAGGAAGGCCGACACGACCGACAGCAGGAGCCCCAGCCAGGCCAGGTCGCCGTCACGACGACGTGCGTTCACGTCCAGGCCCACCCGCTCGAACACGCTCGGCGCACTCACGTGGCACCTCTCACCCAGGTGCACCACGAGGACACCGCCGTCCAGGCACCGATCGAGGCGGAACGTTACCAGCCGCGAACTGGTATCAGCACCGTGCAGAACCGCGGCCCGGCTGCCCGGGGACGCCTGCGGAGGGCGACCGTCACCCCTAGGGTTGGTCGTGCCCGGTCGACCGCGGGGGCGCCGCCCGGGACACCTCTCCGCCGACCACCGACCAGCGACACCGCACGACCACGCCACGACGTCACCGCACCGAGCCCGTACGGACCGCCGCACCGGTCCCACACCGGCCGGGACGACCGTCGGAGCCCGTGCGTCACCCGCCCCACCCGTCCCGCCAGCCGAGGAGCCCCGCATGGCACCCGCCCTGCCCGCCGCCCGTCGCGCCCTCCGGTCGCTGACCGGCCCGCTACGGCCCGTCCGGCGTGACGGTCGTCCGGTCGTCGTCGTCGTCGCGGAGGCCGCCCCGATGCGCGGGGGCATCGCCACCTTCGCCGAGACGATCTCCGCCGACGCGCACCTGCGCGAGCGGTTCGACATGGAGCTGCTGAACACCGGCCGGCTCTCCAACCGTCAGGGCGGGTCCTTCAACCTCGACAACCTGCGCTACGCGCTCGTCGACTCCTGGCGCACGCTGCTCGCCGCCCGGCGGGCCGACGTCGTCCACGTGCAGCTGGTGATGGACCCGGGGCTGCCCGTCGTCCGCGCGGCCGCGCTCTGCATCGCCGGCTCGCTCGGTCGGGCCCAGCTCGTCGCGCACGTGCACTCCGCCGCCGCGAACTCCGGACGGCCCGAGTTCGCCGCCTACTCGAGCCGTGACCGGCGCCTGCTGCAGACCCTGCGCCGCGCGGCGCTGGTCTGCACGGTGTCGCGCCCGGGCGAGGACTTCGTCCGCGACCTCGTGCCCGGGGTGCCGGTGATCATGGTCGACAACGCGGTCGACGTCGACGCCTTCTCCGTCACGGCCGTCGACCGCCAGCCGCCCACCGCGCTGTTCGTCGGGGTCGTCTGCCGGCGCAAGGGGACGATCGAGCTCGCCCGCGCCGTCGCGCAGGTGCGCGAGCGGGGGACCGCCCTGGAGCTGGTCGTCGTCGGCGGGCAGGGCCCGACGCCGCAGGAGGAGTACGACGAGATCGTCGCCGAGCTCGCCCGCTGCGGGCTGAGCGACAGCCTCGTCGGCCAGGAGCACGGGCCGCAGGTGCGGGCGCGGCTCGAGCAGGCCGACCTGTTCGTGCTGCCGTCCTTCCTGGAGGGCCAGCCCATCGCGATCATCGAGGCGATGGCGTCGGGCGTGCCGGTCGTCGGCACGCGCATCGGCGCGGTGCCCGACCTCGTGCGCGACGGGATCGACGGCCGGGTGGTCGAGCCGGGCGACGTCACGGCGCTCGCCGACGCGCTGGAGGAGCTCGCGAAGGACCCGGCCGCCCGCACCCGCATGTCGGCGTCGATCCGGACCCGGGCCGAGGACGAGCACAGCCTCGACGCCCTGGCTCGGCAGCTCGAACGCCTCTACACGGCGGTGCTGACCGGCGGCGCGGCCGTCCGCCGGGCCGTCAGCGCGGGCTAGGACCTCGGGACACCAGGACCCGGGACCGGTCGGCCCGCACACCACGGGCGGCTCAACCCGCGAGCACCCGGAGCCGGTGCCAGGGCACGTGCGGCATGCCGTAGTAGTCCCACTCCAGCCCGGCCGCGCGGTAGACCGACCCCGGGGTCGCGGGCGTCGCGTCGCCCGCCACCTCGAAGCTCACGGACAGCGGAGCGCCGGAGCGGTCCATCACGTAGCCGCCGTAGACCTGCAGCGCCCGGGCCACGGCCCGCTCGCCCGGGCCGAGGCCGCGGACGGTCGACAGGTCCAGCGACGGGTCGAGCTGGAGCCGTGCGCCGGCGGGCAGGCAGTCGGACCGGTCGGAGTCGCCGTCGGTCTTGAGGGCGGGGGGCCGGACGACCCCGGCGCAGAGGTCGTCGGTCTGCAGGGCGAGGGCGTGGTCGATCGTGCCGCTGCGGACCTCGGCGAGCCGGACGACGCCGGCCAGCCGCGACGCCCCGGCCCCGGTGCTCGAACCGCCCCATCCCGATCCGCCGAGGGAGTTGACCGCGCCGTACGAGGCGGTCCAGCTGGACCCGGTCCGACGGGCCTGCCAGTACTCGTCGACCGACCCGTCCTCCTGCACCACGACGAGGGCGCCGTCGGTGCCGGTCGACGGGACCGCCGCCACCGGGATCCGCCGCCGGCCCTCGCCGAGCGGACAGGGACCCCACTCGGCGTCGCGCGTGCAGGTGACGTCGTAGGCCGGGTCGCCGCGTCCGGCGTGGTAGACGGGGACGCCGTACGCGTAGAGGTTCGCGGTGACCTCGCCGCGCCGGGTGGCCCGGGCCACCATCGCCGCGCTGCCGGGGTCGAGCGCCGCGCCGGCCGGGACCGCGACGTTGAAGGGGCTGTCCGCCGCGAACGGACGGCCGTCGTCGACGTCGGCCGCGGAGCCCGACGCGCAACCGGCCGGGACCACCAGGGCCAGCAGGACCACCAGCACCCGGACGAGGGCCCCGGGCCGACGGACGGCCCACGTCCCCCGGCGCGCGGGGTCAGCGGACCGCGTAGCGATCCTGGGCCTCGTCGAGCCGGATCCCACGCTCGTGCTCCCGGCGGCGGGTGGAACGCACCAGGACGCCGCAGGCCAGCAGGAAGAGCAGCGCCAGCGGGACCGCCGCCCAGCGCGTCGGGGACGTGACCGCCTGCGGCGGGAAGGGCTGGCCGACGAGCACCCACGGCGTGCGGAGCCCGGCGACCACGTCGGTGCCGAGCGTGGTGGCTGCGGCGGAGGCGTCGACGACGTCGCCGGCTGCACGTCCCGACACCGTGAGCGTCACCCCGCCGCCGAGCCGGGACGGGGCCGCGGTGACCGTGAGGCCGGGCACGCTCCGACCGAGCGACGCATCGACCGCGGCCGGGGTGACGCGCGACGTCAGGACGCGGGCGAAGGTCGGGCTGAGCAGGTCGCGGCTGATGAGGTCGACCTCGTACGCGCTCAGCCCGTCCACCCGCTGCGTCCCCGGCACGATGGCCAGGGTCGTGGTGCTCGTGTACTGACGCGCCGGCACGAGCCCGACCCCGACGGCGCCCACCGCGGAGGCGACGGCGACGACCGCCGCGACCACCCGGACGGCCCGGCGGCTCGGTCGCCGGGCGGCCACCTGCGCCGGGGGCCGCGGCCCCGAGCGGGCCCGGACGTCGACGACCGCGGCGGCGGCGGCCACGACGAGCACGGCCCGGAAGTCCGACAGGTGCAGGAACACGCTCGCGACGAGCCACCCGACGACCCCGCCGACCACGCCGAGACCGAGCATCCCCTCGGTGCTGCGACGGCCCGCGAGCCCGCGGGCCCGCAGGGCGGCGAAGAGGATCGTGCCGAAGAAGACCGCCCAGCCCAGGAGCAGCACGATGCCGCCGTCGGCTGCCTGCTCGAGGTAGAAGTTGTGCGCCGCGACGACGATGTCGACCGGCTGGTAGAAGTTCGAGTCCCGGTCGTAGCGCAGGAACTCCGTGCCGAAGCTCCCGAGCCCCTTGCCCGTCAGCGGCGAGTCGAGGAACATCCGCAGCGCGTCGAGCTGCAGCCGGGCCCGGGTGACGACCGAGAGGTCAGCGGTTGCGGTCGACGTCGAGGTGACGTCGCCGAGGGTGCTCAGCCGGCTGGCGATGCCGGTCACCGGCACCAGCACGGCGACGACCAGCGGGAGCACGAGCAGCGACCGGCGGTAGCGGCCGCCGGCCAGCACGAGCCAGACGACCAGGGCGACCGCGAGGGCGATGAACCCGCCGCGCGACTGGGTGAGGTAGATGCCGACCAGCAGCGCACCGGCGCAGCCCAGCCACCACAGCCGCCGCCAGCCACGGCTCAGCGCCATGAACGACAGCGCGGTCGGCAGCAGCAGGACGAGCAGCCGGGCCCAGAAGTTCGGGTCGGGGGAGGTGCCCGAGTGCCGAGCGGTGAGCGCGCCCTCCTCGAGCGCGACGGGCACGTTGCTCAGGCCGCCGAGGTCACCCTGCCCGCCGAGCACGAAGGCGTGCACGGCGGTGAGGGCGGCCAGCGCGGAGACGATCGTCACCGCGGTCGCGGGCGCCAGGGTGACCTTGTCGATCGAGAGGCAGAGCGCGAGGACGAGGACGAAGAAGACGAGCTCCTTCGACCGCTCCGTCATCACGCTCGCACCCGCGACGGGGTCCACGGCGGTCGCGAGGCTGACCCAGAAGGCGGCGTAGAGGACGAGCACGCCGGTCACCACCGGCGACCAGGCGAGGCGGAGCTGGCCGCGCCGGGCCATCACGACCAGGGCCAGCGCCGCGAGGCCCAGCTCCCCGAGGTAGGGGCTGAGGCCCGTGTTCGCGGTGATGACCACGTTGAGGTTGGGCACGCCGAGCCCGACCAGCATCACCAGGACCAGACGGGGGCGCAGCAGCGCCAGCCCGACGAACGCCAGCCCGACGGCCGCCGCGAGCAGCGCGGCGAGGCCCGTCACGCGCAGGACCCCGTCGGGCCGCCCGGCACGGTCACGCCGGCCCCGCGTCGGGGGCGACGAGCCCGAGCACCTCGTCGTACGCCTGCCGCGCGACGGCGGGGGAGTAGCGCTCGTCCCAGCGGCGTCGGGCGCCGGCCGAGAGGAGGGCGTTCACGTCGGGGTCGGCCGCACGCGCGAGGGCCGCGGCCAGGCCGGCGGGGTCGTCGGCCACCAGGCAGCCGGCCGACTCGTCGACGTCGAGACCGAGCACGCCGAAGGACGTCGCGACGACCGGCAGGCCGCGCGACAGCGACTCGAGGACCTTGATCTTGATGCCGCTGCCCGTCTGCAGCGGCGACAGCAGCCCGGCGGCGGACAGCAGCACGTCGTCGAGGTCGGGCACCCAGCCGAGCGGACGGACCCGGTCGCCCCAGGCGGCCGCCTCGGGCAGCGCGTCCACGGAACCGCGCCCGACGAGCGCGAGCCGGAAGTCGGGCACGGCGGCGAGGACGGCCTCGCGGCACGTCCCCAGGAACCACCGCAGCGCGTCCCGGTTCGGCTGGAACTCCAGGCTGCCGAGGAAGACGTACGACGGCTCGCCCGAGAAGGTCCGCGGCCGGTCGGAGCCGCTGCCGAGCAGGGGCAGCAGCGTCACCACGGAGCCCGAGCCCGACCGCTGCGCCAGCAGGGCGGTCTCGTCCGGGTTGACCAGCGCGGTGGCGTCGAAGTCGGCCGGCGCCCGGTCCTCGGAACGCGCGGCCAGCCGCTGCTCGAGCTGGAGCAGGGGCCGGTAGACGGCGGGCCGACCGGCCAGCCGCCGGGCCGGGCCGGGCAGCATCTTGCCGAAGTCGCCGAGGGGGTCGCTGGCCTCCTGCTGCTCCCGTGCGTGGGCCAGGATCGAGCGGTAGCGCAGGGAGAAGAGGTCGTCGGCGTAGAGGACGCGACGCTTGCGGGGCAGCGCGCGGGCGTACTGGGCGGTCCGGATCGTGTCCCAGACCTGCAGGTCCGCGTCGAGGTCGTCGAGGAGCGTGCCGATCTCGCGCAGCAGCCGCGGCGACCACAGCGCCGCCTCCTGCAACGCCGACCGGGCCGGCCCGAGGACCCGCGTGGCCAGCGAGCGCAGCTGCTCCCGCGAACCCGGGCGACGCAGGACGTGCAGGTCGTACGGCACCGGCGGCCGTTCGAGGTCGGGGTCGCCGACGAGCACCACGTGCACGTTCTCGGCCCCCAGCCGGGCGACCAGGTGGTCCAGCAGGCCGCCGAGGACGACCTGCTTGCCGAAGGTGCGGGGCTCGGGCTCGCTGGCGGTGACCAGGACGACGGAGCGGGTGGGCGTGTTCATGCGGCGGCTCCCGAGGGGCTGCGGAGCAGGCGGGGCAGGCGGGCGGCCATCCGGTCGGGCAGGACGAGCGCCAGGGCCGAGGCGACCGACCCCCGGTCGACGAGCAGCGAGGCGACCCCGACGACGACGGCGCAGACGAGGCCCAGGACGACCAGGGAGCCGAGCTGACCGGCGGGCAGCAGCGCCCGGACGGCGAGGCCGACCGCGGCGGTCGCGCCCGCGACGGCGAAGCCCGGGGCCACGGCGCGGACCACGTCGCCGACCGGCACGCGGGTGACCCGGTGCAGGACGGTCAGCCGCGCGACGCAGTAGAGGAGGTTGAAGACGAGGTGCACCGAGGCCACGCCGACGAGCCCGTAGCGCGGCGCGAGCAGGAACATCCCGGCCATGACGAGGGTGGCGGGCACGTCCAGGCGGACGAGCACGCCCGGCCGGCCCAGCGCCGAGAACACGTCCCCGCTCGCCCACGCCACCGACATCACCCCGATGCTGAGCGAGATGAGCATCATCGGCACCACGGCGGGCTCCCAGGTGGCGGAGAAGACGACGGGCACGGCGTCGCGGGCGACGACCGCGAGCGACGTCCCGGCGGCCAGCCCGTAGAGCGCGAGCAGCCGGGTCGCCCGGAGCATCGAGCTGTTCAGGACACCCTCCGAGACGGCGCGGGCCCGGGCGTACGCCGGGAGGGCGACGGCGGAGAAGATCCACAGGACGTTCTCGATGACGAGCTCGGGCAGCTTGTAGGCCATGCCGTAGAAGCCGAGGGCGGACGCGCCGAGGACGCTGCCGACCACGAGGTAGTCGACCGTGGTCCGGAACGAGCCGAGCACCCGGATCGCCGTCACCTGCCCCCCGAACCGCAGCAGGCCGCGCGAGACGTCCCCGCGCACCGCCGTGGTCGGCCGGATCGGCACGAGGCACCACAGCACCACCATGGCGACCAGCTCGCTGGCCAGGAGACCGGCCGCGATGCTCAGCGCCCCGCCGATCGTGAAGGCGAGGGGGATCGACACGCCGGCCCGCAGGACGGCCCGCGTGACGTCGATCATCGTGCGCCGCCGGAAGCGCAGGTCCCGCTTGAGGACGGCGTCGTTCACGAGGCCGGCCCCGCGGAACAGCGGGTAGAGGAAGATCAGGGCGAACAGCTCGACGTGGTCGGGCGCGTGGAACAGCGCGGCGATCAGCGGCGAGGCCGCCGCGCCGGCGCCGGCGACCAGCGCCGCGAGCCCGAGGTTGAGCGTGAAGGCGGCCCGGATGCGCGGGGTGACGCCCGTCTCCTGCTCGGCGACCACGGCCGCGCCGAGCCCGAGGTCGAGCGCGGCGTCGAGGATGGCGATGACGGTCAGCGCCGCGGTGACCAGGCCGAAGTCGGCGGGCACGAGGATGCGGGCGAGGACCAGGGTGAGGCCGAGCACCACCAGGCGGTTGCCGCCCCAGGCCAGCGCGGTCCAGGCGAAGCCTCGGGCCGACGCCCGGCCGACGTCCGCCCCCGTCTCCGGGGTGGCGGTCGCTCCGGCCGCTGCGGTGCCGGCGCCGGCCTCGTCCGCCACGCGGTCCGCGAGCCCGGGCAGCGGCTCCTGCGGCTCGTCGACGCCGAGGTGGAGGTCCACGGAACCCGCGGCCGCCCCGTCCGTGGGCGTGAACCCGGTCGGAGGGTCGGCGGGGTCGGCGGGCGGGCCCGCAGGGCGGGCCGGTCCGGGTGACGGCGGCACGGGTGGGAGTCCCCCTGAGGAAGAGGTGGCGGGGCGCGCTGGCCCGTGGACAGCCCCCCGGCGTCCGCGACCATTGTTGCCCCAGGTCGGGAGCGGCTCTGCCCGTTTGCGTGGAAATGCTGCGTCATCGTCCCGGACCCGTCAACATGGCACCGACGAACGAGGGTCCAGCGGTGCCCCTCGCGACGACGGAGGCCCGGTGCGACCGGCCGGAACCAGGAGCAGAACAGACGTGCGCGTGCTGACCGTCATCGACGCCTTCCGCCTCGGCGGGGCGGAGACCCTGGTGGCCCAGCTGGGCCGGGTGTCCGCGGAGGTGGGGATCGAGCTGGACGTCCTCAGCCTGCACGGCCGCTCGCCGGAGCTGTCCCGCCTCGAGCCGCTGCTGGTCGAGGCGGGCATCGAGCCGCGCTACCTCGGCGTACGACGCACCCTCGACGCGCCCGGCTTCGCCCGCCTCGTCCGCTACATCCGCCGGACGAACCCCGACGTCGTGCACGCCCACCTCGAGATGAGCATGACCATGGCGCTGCCGGCGGCACGCCTGGCCGGCAAGCCCGGCGTCGGGACTTTCCACCAGGTCTACCGCCCGATGCACGGCCGCGAGCTGGGCCGTGAGCGCCTGGCCGTGGAGGTCGCGACGCGCAGCGACGCCACCGTGTTCGTGTCCAACGCCTCGCGCCGCAGCTACGCCGAGCACTTCCGGTCCGGGCGCACGCCCGGCAGCTGGCACGTGGTGCACAACGGGGTCGACCTGCAGCACTTCACGCCGCCCGGGCCCGGTGAGCCCTCCACGCTCCCGGCCGACCTCGGTCTCGGCGACGGGCCCGTCGTCACCGTCGTGGCGGCGCTGCGCGACTTCAAGGGCATCACCCACGCGGTGGCGGCCTGGCCCGAGGTCCTGTCCCGCCACCCCTCGGCCACGCTGCTGGTGGTCGGCTCGGGCGAGGAGGGCGACCGGCTCCGCCGCCAGGTCACCGACCTCGGGCTGGACGGGTCGGTGGTCTTCGCGGGCATGCGGAGCGACGTCGTGGAGGTCATGCGCGGCTCGGACGTGGTGCTTCTGCCCTCGATCTTCGGCGAGAACCTGCCGACGGTGCTGATGGAGGCCGGCGGGTGCGCCCGTCCGGTCGTGGCCAGCGACGTGGGCGGGATCGCCGACATCGTCGTCGACGGCGAGACGGGCCTGCTGACCCGGCCGGGCGACGCCGCGTCCATCGCGGTCGCCCTCGTCCGGCTGCTCGACGACGACGCGCTGCGCACCCGTCTCGGCGCGGCCGCGCGCCTGCGGATGGAGGAGCACTTCGACGCCCGCCTCTGGGCCCGGAACCTGCTGGCCCTCTACCGCCAGGTGGGCGAGCGGGGTCGTCGCGGGGCGACGCGCGCCTAGCCGTCCGCGCGAAAGAGCCCCCGGCCCCAGCCTCCGGCGTTAGAGTCCAGGGCCGGACGTCGGGGTCGGGCACCCGGGGGCACGTCGTCCCGGGAGCCGGAGAAGACCACGAGAGGACCACAGGTGGAGAAGAAGCCCTCGCGCTTCGCCGACCGCACCCTGCGCCGGAGCATCCTGGCCGGCGCGGTCGCGGCGCTGGTGCTGCTCGTGGCGGGCCTCGTGCTCGCCGCGACGACGACGTCGGAGTGGACCGCCGAGTCCGTCTCGGTCGTCCTGCCGGACGCCACGCTCAGCGCGTCCGACTCCGCGGCCTACTACGAGACCCTGAGCCGCGGCCAGATCGTCGCCACCTTCGCCGAGGTCGCGAGCAACAAGCGCTTCGAGCAGCAGGCCGAGCAGAACCTCGGGCTGGACGCGGCCCGCTCGGCCGGCGTCACCACCGAGGTGACGGTCGCCCCCTCCACCTCGGTCGTGCTGATCCGGGCGACGAGCGACGACCGGACGGTGGCCGAGCAGGTCACGCAGGAGATGACGACGGTCTCGCAGGCCTACCTGCAGGGCCTCGCGAAGCCGTACCGGCTGGACGTCGTCAACCCGGGTACCGGAACGTCGTTCCGCTCGAGCACGTCCCCGCTCGTCGTCGCCGGCGCCGCGGTCGTCGTCGCCCTCGTGGGCGGACTGGCGATCCAGCAGGCGGTCTACCACAGCCTCGTGGCCCTGCGCCCGGAGCGGCGGCGCGCGCTGCCGGCCGGCCCGGCCGACGTCCCCGCCGCCGTCGGGCCTCCGCCCGAGGCTCCGGAGCCGCCCGCCCACGACGCGCCCGGCGTGCCGAGCGACCGGAGGCCGCAGTGGGGCTGAGCTCCGCGGAACCGGTCCCCGGGACCGCCGCCGGCGAGCGGCCGCTGAAGGTCCTCGTCGTCGAGTTCCTGCCCAGCGGGGGCATGTTCCAGTTCTCCTACCTCTTCGGCGAGGCGCTGGCCGCCCTCGGGCACCAGGTCACCCTGCTGACCGGACCGCGGCCCGAGCTGGCCTCGCGGCGGGCCGGCTTCGTGGTCGACCCGTCCCTGCCCACCTGGCACCCGAACGAGGGCCTCGAGACCGGGGGCCTGCGCCGCAGGGCCCGGCGCGCGCTCCGGGCGCTCCAGCTCGTCGCCGCCTGGGGGTCGGTGCTCGTCCGCGTCCGCCGCGAGCGGCCCGACGTCGTGCAGTTCGGCGAGCTCCGCTACACCCTCGACACCGCCGCCTTCGCCCTCGTCGCCCGCTTCGGCGGGGCCCGCGCGGTCGTGGACGTGGCGCACAACCCGGTCCCGTACGACGTCACGGGGTCGTCCGACTCCGTGGAGAAGTCCGGCCGGCTGACGCGAGCGCTGCTGGCCCGTGCGTACGCCGCCGCCGACCTCGTGCTCGTGCTCGGCGAGGGCCCACGCACCGAGCTGCTCCGTGCCTTCCCGGGCGTCCGGCGCACCGCGGTCTGCGGGCACGGCGACTACTCCGCGCTCGTGCGCCAGGAGGCCGTCGACGTGCTGCCGTCGGCCGCCCCGCCCGCGGCCCTGTTCTTCGGCGCGTGGACCAAGTACAAGGACATCCCCCTCCTGCTCGACGGCTTCGCCCTCGTCCGCGAGCAGCTGCCGGAGGCGACGCTGACGCTGGCCGGGCCGGTGATGCCCGACGTCGACCTCGAGGAGGTGCGGCGGCGCGCGGAACCGATCGGCGGGGTCGACCTGCGCCCGGGCTACGTGGCGATCGAGGACCTGCCCGGGCTGTTCGCGCAGCACCGCGCCGTGATGTTCACCTACGCCACCGTCAACATCAGCGGCAGCGTGCACATGGCCTACACCTTCGGCCGGCCCGTCGTCGCGACCCGCGTGGGTGCGATGGAGGACGCCGTCGAGGACGGGGTCACCGGGCTGCTGGCGGAGCCGACGCCACGGGCCGTGGCCGACGCGATGCTCGCGGTGCTCGGCGACCCCGACCGCGCCGACGCCCTCGGCGCGGGTGCCCGGGAGCACGCCGAGCGCAGCTCCACCTGGTCGGGCGTGGCCGACAAGGCCGTGGCCGCCTACCGCGACACGCTGGCCGGGTCCGCCGGCCGCTGAGCCGGGAGGACGCGCGTCCTCAGGCGAGGACGCGCAGCCGGTCCCACGGGACGTGCGGCATCCCGTAGTAGTCCCAGGCGAAGCCCGCCGAGGTGTAGACCGCGCCCGGGCTCGTCGCCGTCGCGTCGGCCGCTCGCTGGAAGCTCACGCTCAGCGGGGCGCCGCCCTGGTCGATGACGTAGGCGCCGTAGGTCTGCAGCGCCTCCGCCACCGTCCGCTCGCCCCGGGTCAGCCCGACGACCCCGTCCAGGTCGATCGACGGGTCGAGCTGCAGCCGGGCGCCCTCGGTCAGGCAGTCGGTGCGGTAGGACGTCCCGTCGGTCTTGATCGCCGGTGCGCGGTAGACCCTGGCGCAGACGTTGTCGGACTGCACCACGAGCGCGTGGTCGATGTCGCCGGCCGCGATCTCGGAGACCCGGACGACCCCACCGAGCCGGGACGCGCCCGAGCCGGTGCTGCTGCCGCCCCAGCCCGACCCCTTGAGTGAGTTGACCGCGCCGAAGGAGGCGCGCCAGCCGGAGCCCGTGCGCTCGGCCTGCCAGTACTCACCGATCGTGTGGTCGGTGCTGTCGATGACGACCATCGCGCCGTCGCTGCCGAGCTGCGGGACGGCACCGGCCGGGACCGGCATCTTCTGCCCGCTCAGCGGGCAGTCGCCCCAGGCGCCCTCCATCGTGCAGGTCACGTCGACGCGGGGCGTGGACGCGTCGGCGGTGTAGATCGGGATGCCGAACTCGTAGAGGCCGGCGTACGCCTGGTCCTCCCGGGCGGCCCGCGCGACCATCGCCGCGGACCCCGGGTCCACCTCGGGCCGGGCGCCGATCGGCACGTTGTACGGGCTGCTGGAGGCGAACGGCCGCCAGGGGGCGGCCGCCGCCGGCTGGGGCGCGAGCACCGCCGACGCCGGGAGCAGGGCCGCGAGGGCCGCGCCGACGAGGCGGGCCCGACGACGGTGGGGAGGGGCGGCGGAGGCCGACGCGGGGGAGGGGAGGGGCTGCGGAATCATCACGACCTGCCGGTGCGGGTCCCCGGGCGGGGACCATGGACGACGTCTGGGCAGCCGCCGTCGCCTGCCCACCCCCCGGCGCACGACCCTAGCAACGCGCTCCGGGTCGCGCGGGACGTCCGGACCGGTTCAGCGGGTGGAGGCGGACGGCGCCTCGGTGACGCGGTGGATCCGGTAGCCGAGCATCCGCTGGAAGTGCCGCAGGCCGTTGGGCAGGCCGATCGGGCTGCTCGAGTCCGCCAGGTGGCGCACGCCGCGGGCGGCGAGCTCGTCGGCCAGCACCCGGGTCATGAGGTAGCGGGCGGCGGTCGCGGCCGGGTCGTCGACCAGGGTGCGGAAGTACGTCAGCGCCGCCCAGCTCCCGCTCGTCGGGGTCACCGAGAGCAGCAGCGGGCCACCGTCGGCGTCGCGGGCGACGAGCCAGAGCCGGTACTCCAGCAGGCGCCGCAGCCCCTCACCCGTCGTCCGGTAGACCTCGGACGGGTGGTGGCGCTCCCGGTCCGTCGCCTGCGCCAGCAGGGCCTCCCGGTCCGCCTCGTCCACCGGGGACCAGGTCACGCCCGCCCGCTCGGCCTTGCGGGCCTGGCGCCGCAACGTCTGCCGGTCCGGCCCGAGCGCGTACGTGCCCGGCTCGTCCGGGACCGTCAGCACCGAGGACAGCTCGTGCACCGGCAGGCGGCCCGGCCCGCGCTTGTGGGTGAGGGCGTCGCGGATCTCCCGGCCCTCCGGGGAGTCGTCCAGCCGGGCCTGCAGGTGAGGCAGCAGCAGGGCGGCCGCCATCACGGCGATGCTGCGGCGGGGCTCGTGCAGGACGAACGCACCGCCCGTGCGGCTGCTCTCGACGTAGTCGTGGAAGTAGTCCGAGACGAGCTGCTCGCGTCCCTCGTCGTCGTCTGGGACCTCCAGCCGGGCGAGGGCCGAGGTCAGCACGCGTCGCCGTCCGTCCACCGCAGGAGGCTAGGCAGGACGGCTCGTCAGCCGATTCTGTTCGGCAAAAGATTAATGGGATCCTCAGCATCGAGGTGTTTGAGACGCTGGCGACCATGGCGTTATTCCGGCGTCGGCGGTGGCGGACGTCACCAGGGCAACGTTGTCAAAACCCTGGCGCGCCCCTGCGCTCGACGGAAACCGTTGCTAAAGTTTTCAACAGACCCGGGGGGCCGGGACTTCTCGCATCAACGTCGTTGCGTTGGTAGCCGCTGCTCGGCAGCAAAATCTCGGGGGAGATTTTCGTGATCGGTTCTTTCGCGTCCACACGCGCCCATCGACAGATGAGGCTGGCCGTGGCCACCGCGGCGCTCGACGTCGCCGCCCTGTTCGTCGCCTTCTCCGTCGCCTACGAGCTACGGCTCCTCGACCCCAAGCGGCTTGTCGCGTACGTGAGCTTCCCGGCGTACGCCGGCTACCTCGCCGTCGCGACGCCGGCCTGGGTCCTGACCTTCGCGGCCTGCGGCCTCTACGCGACGCGGCAGAGCTACGGGCGCGTCAGCGAGGTCGGCCGCGTGCTGGTCGCCGTCGGGCTGGGCGTCATGGCCCTGATCGTCCTGGACTTCTTCTCCTTCGAGCTGCCGCTCTTCCCGGGCCGGGCCGTACCGGCGTACGCCTTCGTCCTCGGGGTGTCGCTGGTGCTCGCCGGCCGTCAGGTCCTCCGCTGGGTGCTGCGCGCGCTGCACCGCCGCGAGCGGGCGCTGCACAACATCGTGGTCGTCGGCACCGGCCCGCTCGCCGAGCGGGTCGCGGGCAGCCTGGTCGGCTCCGGGCGCGGCCAGTCCGTCGTCGCCGCCGTCTCGCCCACCGACGCGGGTGGGGTCTTCCTCGGTGACCGGCCGGTCTACGCGACCATCGAGCAGGCCCTGGCGTCGCACCGCGTACGGATCGACGAGATCGTCCAGACCGACACCACGCTCAGCCGCGAGGAGTCGACACGGCTGATGGCCCTGGCGAACGACCTGGGCATGGGCTACCGCTTCGTGCCCGACCTCTACGGCGTGTTCGCCGCCAGCGCGACCATGGCGGCCGTCGACGGCGTCCCGCTGATGGAGGTGCGGCTGACCTCGCTCGACGGCTGGGCCACGGTCGGCAAGCGGATCGTCGACGTCGCGGGGTCGCTGGTCGGCCTGTTCCTGCTTGCGCCGCTGTTCCTCACGGTCGCGCTGCTCGTCAAGGTCACCGACCCTGCGGGCCCCGTGCTCTACCGCCAGCAGCGGCTCGGCCGCGGTGGGCGTGCCATCGGCGTCTTCAAGTTCCGCTCGATGCTGTGGGAGTACTCCACCGGGCCCGACCGTCCGTACAAGACGGCCGAGGAGGCGTTCGTCGCCATGGGCCGTCAGGACCTGATCGAGGAGTTCGCGCTCACGCAGAAGGTCGCGGAGGACCCGCGGGTGTCGCGGCTCGGGTCGTTCCTGCGCCGGACGAGCCTGGACGAGCTCCCGCAGCTGCTGAACTCGCTGCTGGGCCACCTGTCCCTCGTCGGTCCGCGGCCGATCACCCCCATGGAGCTCGAGCGCTACGGCGAGCACCGCAAGAGCTTCCTGGCGCTCAAGCCGGGCATCACCGGCCTGTGGCAGGTCTCGGGGCGCAGCGACGTCGGCTACGACCAGCGCGTCAAGCTCGACGTCTTCTACGCCGAGAACTGGAGCACCCTGCTCGACGTGACGATCCTGGCCCGTACGTTCACGACCGTGGCCGCCCGTCGCGGGGCCTACTGACCGCCGCCCCCTGCCCTCTCCCCAACACGCGGGCTGAGGTGCGTCCCCGCGTCACCGCAGCCCACGGGCGGGGGTGCGGCCCGGAGAGCCCGGTCCGACCTCGGTCGGCCGGGCTCTTCGTCTTCGTCGGCGCCGCCGGCGCCGCCGGCGCCGTCGAGGCCGAGCCTCAGCCCGCCGGCCGGTCCCACGGGCCGACGTAGGTCGACGCCGGGTCGAGGGCCGGAGCCGGCGGAGCCTCCGGAACGTACGCGCGCTGCGGCTTGGCGCGGGAGGCCCACAGCCAGAGCGCCGCGGTGCTCAGCAGGAGGATGACGGCCGGCAGCAGGACCGACGGGCCCGCGCTGCCCGCACCGCGGTCGAACACGGTCGAGGTGTCCTGCTGCAGCAGCACCAGGCTGCCGAACGCGACGAGGTTGTTCGCGGTGTGCAGCAGCACCGCCAGCTCGAGCCCCCCGGAACGCCAGGTGACGAGCGAGAGCACCACGGCGAAGGCGAAGTAGAAGCCGATCAGCCACGGGTCCCCGGCGCCGTGGGCGAGCGTGAAGACGCCGCCCGACAGGACCGTGCCCACCAGCAGCGCCGTCCGCGGCGAGGCGAACCACGAGCCGGCGCCCCGGGTGATCAGCCCTCGGGCCCCGTACTCCTCGCCCGCGGCCTGGAACGGCGTGGTCAGCACGACGATCACGAGCAGCGCGACGTACGTGCCGCTCGGCGTCTTCACCGTCTCCGGGGCGTAGTACAGGGTGATCGCGAGGTAGGCCGCCCAGAACGGCAGCACCACCAGGGCACCGCGGCCCAGGAGGCCCCAGCGGAACCGCCCGGTGACCGAGTGCAGCCAGCGGCCGCGCTGGCCGAAGAACGCCCGCTGCAGCACCATGCTCAGCGGGATGCAGGCGGCGTTCGAGAGGTTCACGGCCACGAGCAGCGCGGGCGTCAGGCTCAGCCTCATCTGCATCAGGTCGTCGACGGCGACCCGCCCGCGGTAGACGTCCCAGCCGATCGCCGCGCCCTGCAGGACGGTGCTGACGAGCAGGTAGGACAGCACGAAGCAGACGATCATGAGCACGCCGCGGCCGCGGGTGGCGCGCGGGGTGCGCAGCATCTGCGGGTAGGCGACGGGCTCGACCGGCATCGGGTCGCGCAGCGCGAGCACGGGCGGCGGCCCGTACGTCACGGGGTAGGTCACGGGACATCCCTCCAGGTCCGCCCGCGGGCCGGGCGGACCTCCAGTGTGCCCGGGGCGACCCTGAGGACGGGCCGCCGGATTCTTGGTAACGAGCGGGCCCCGACGAGCGAGGACACGGGCAGACGGTGGCGACGCACCGTCGCGGTGTGCGGGGGCACGGCTGCCGAACGGGCCGCACCGAGGCGGCCCGGTCCTCGAAGGAGCCCCTCGTGACCTCTCTGCCCCTGACCGCCCGCGAGGTCCTCGCGGGCCCCGCCCGTCGCTACGGCCGCCCCCGGCTCGCCGGTGCCGCGGCGCTCGTCACCCTGGCGCTGTCCGTGGCCGTCCCGACTGGCCTGCTGCCGACGACCACGGCCCAGGCCACCCCGACGACCACGACGCAGGCCACCACGGTCACCACCGCCACCCTGTCGGCCCCGCTCCGGGTCGCGAGCTACAACATCCGCAACGCCAACTCCTACGAGGGACGCAAGAACGAGAAGCGGTGGGAGGACCGCCGGGGTGCGGTGGTCGACACGATCCTGGGCCAGGACCTCGACGTGCTGGCGGTCCAGGAAGCGACCCAGGGCCTGCTGCACGACGGCGAGTCCGAGCCGAAGAAGATCAACCAGTACGACGACCTCCTCGCCCGGCTCGGGGGCACCTGGGCGATCACCAACGCCACCCGCTACAACTGCGAGAAGGACACCTCCCCGAACAGCTGCCGGTACGTGGAGAAGGGCGCCTCCGAGGGTCAGCGGATCCTCTACGACGCCGCCCGGGTGGAGCTGGTGGCGCAGGGCTCGAGGCTGCTGCCCGTGCCGAAGGGCAAGGGCGACAACTACATGACCTGGGCCGAGCTGCGTCAGCGCAGCACCGGCAAGCGGTTCCTCTTCTCGAACCTGCACACGGTGGGGACCGACAAGGACTACAAGATCAAGAACGAGCAGGCCCGGGTCGCGCTCGCCGAGCTCAAGGACCACAACCCGGACGACCTGCCCATGATCGCCGTCGGCGACTGGAACTCGAGCCGCTTCGAGAAGCCGAGCAACGGCCCGTACGACGTGTACGTCAAGGCGGGCTTCGTCGACCCGCTCGGCGGGAGGTACAAGACCCACAAGCCCAAGGGCGCGACCGTCGAGCACAAGATCCACACCTGGCTGAACAGCTCCAACGGCGGCTGGGCGCGCAAGGCACCCGGCCACAAGAGCTGGGGCCTCGGCAGCTACATCGACTACGTCCTGACCACGAAGATGCGGGTCAGCGAGTGGGAGACCGTGGCCCGGCTCGACAAGAAGGGCCGGTACGTCGGCACCATCCCCTCGGACCACAACATGGTCCGGGCCACGGTCTGGCTGCCCAGCTAGGCGACGACGGCTACGGCCGGCGGGCGTGCGCCACGGTCTCCTCGTCGTCCGCGATCAGCACGGACGGGGCCTCCGGACGGGCGCCGGTGATGCGGGCGTACGTCGCACCGGCGATCGCGGCGCCGACCAGGGGGGCCAGCAGGAAGAGCCACACCTGGGCCAGCGCCGGGCCGCCGACGTACCAGGCGACGCCGAGCGAGCGGGCGGGGTTCACCGAGGTGTTGGTGACCGGGATGCTGATCAGGTGGATCAGGGTCAGAGCGAGCCCGATCGCGACGGGCGCGAACGCCTTGTTCGTGCGGTCGTCGGTGGCCCCGAGGATCACGTAGAGGAACGCGGCCGTCAGGACGACCTCGGTCAGGAGCGCGGCGCCGAGGCCGTAGCCGCCGGGGGAGTGCGCGCCGTAGCCGTTGGTGGCGAAGCCGGTCGCCCGCAGCTGGGCGGCGGTGGTGCTCGGGCTCCCGGTCGCGATGACGAACAGCACGCCGCCGGCCAGGCTCGCGGCGACGATCTGGGTGACGACGTACGGCAGCACCTCCGACCAGCGGAAGCGCCGGGCGACGGCGAGGCCGACCGTGACGGCCGGGTTGAAGTGGCCGCCCGAGACGTGGCCGAAGGCGTACGCGCCGGTCAGGACCGTGAGGCCGAACGCGAGCGCGACGCCGACGAAGCCGATGCCGAGCTGGACGCCGTCGTCGGTGAGGAACTTGGCGGCGAGCACGGCGCTGCCGCAGCCGCCGAAGACGAGGCCGAAGGTGCCGAGGGCCTCGGCACCCAGGCGGGCGTGGAGCCGGGCGTCGGAGGGCGGCGCGGGGGTGGTGGGCATGTCGGCTCGCTTCGTGCGGATGTGGGTGGGTCGGACCGGATCAGCGCGCGGCGACGGTGCGGCGGGGCGAGAGCCTGGAGAAGGGTGGCACGGGCCCGCGAGGTGAGCGTGCCGGGTCTCGTCAGCGACCGCGGCCGCGCCGGCTGAGCCGGGCGACGAGGGCGGCGGCGCCGACGCCGAGCGCGGCCCCACCGAAGGACCAGGGCAGGCCGGCCACGTCGATCACCACGCCGGCGACCGCCGTCCCCAGCGCCGCGCCCGCGGTGTTCGACGCGGACAGGAACGCCTGGGCCTCGTTCAGCCGGGCCGGCGGCACGAGCTGGTCGAGCAGCGCCTGCTGCATGATCAGCGTCGGCGCGATGGTCAGGCCGGTGAGGAACAGCACCGGCAGCAGCACCGGGAGGTTCGAGGTGCCGGTCGCGAGCAGCACCGCGAGGACGGTCAGCAGCAGGGCGAAGACGGCGAGCAGGCGCGGGACGGCCCGCCGCTCGCTGAGCGACCAGGTCCGCGAGCCGTAGGCCAGGCCGCCGAGGGTGCTGCCCCCGGCGATGGCGGCGAAGAGGATCCCGACGCGCTCGGTGCTGCCGAGCGCGAGGTCGGCCGTCCCGGCCATCGACGTGTCGAGCTGGCCGAACCCGATGCTGATCACGAGCATCACCGCGAGGACGACGGGGACGCCGGCCGCGGTCAGCGCGCTGCGCGGCCCGCTCGGCGCGGCGGAGGCGTCGTGGCCGGCGGCGGCCTGCTGGGACGCGGCGGTGGCCCGGCGGGCGACGCCGGTCAGGCAGTAGCCGACGCCGCCGACGGCCAGCAGGCCGGCGGTGACGAGCAGCGGCACCGCCGCGACCCCGGGCAGCAGGAGGGCGGACAGCAGCAGCGGCCCGCAGACGAAGGCCAGCTCGACCGAGGTGGCGTCGAGCGCGAAGGCGACGCGCCGCCCGGCGGGGTCGGGCAGCACGATGCGGAAGCTCGACCGGAGCGCGGGGCCGATGGCGGGATAGCTGAGCCCGACGCCGACGGCGATCGCCAGCAGCGCGTGGTCGGAGGCGCCGTGCGTCGTGGCCAGGGCGAGGGCCACGAGCAGGCCCGTGCTGGTGAGCGCGGTCGGCAGCAGCACCCGGAGCTGGCCGAAGCGGTCCATGAGCCGGCCCCACAGCGGGGTGCCGACCGCGGCGCCGACGGCGTAGACCCCGCTGACCAGGCCGGCGAGCGCGTACGTGCCGCGCTGCTCCTCGACGAGGATCAGGATGCCGAGCGGGATCATCGCCAGGGTCAGCCGGGCGAGGGCCGCGAAGAGGAAGGGCCTCGACGCCGGGCCGTGCCGCAAGAGCCGCCCGTACGCGCGGACGCCGGTCCCGAGCTCGACCGGAGGGGCGTCGTGCGCGTCGAGGACCACGGGCGCACGCACAGCTCTCCTGCGCACGGTCGTGGGTCCCCGGGGTGCGCAGCCGGGCGCCGCGGCGCTGCACCGACGGACGGGGCGGGTGCCGCGTCCTCCGACCGCATCCTACGGCGCGGCGGCCGAGGTCGCCGAGCCGCACGGTCGACCGTGAGTTTCGAGGAGTTTCGCCCGCGGGTGACGACGTGCCAGGATGGGCGGGACGTCCGCCACGCCGAGAGGGGTGCCCCGTGCCCAGCAACCCCCGACCGTCGACCGGACGGGTCACCGTCGCCGAGATCGCGTCGAGCGCCGGGGTGTCCGTCGCGACGGTCTCGAAGGTGCTCAACCAGCGCTCCGACGTCGCGCCCGAGACCCGGGCCCGGGTCAAGGCCGTGCTCGCGGAGCAGCACTACGTGCCGTCGACCCGCACCCGGAACAACGCGAAGGCGCGGCTGCCGAAGCGCGGCGGGCTGATCGACATCGTCTTCAACGACCCGGGCTCGCCCTGGGCGGCCGAGATGATCCGCGGGGCGGAGGCGGCGGCCCGGGCGGTCCGCGCCTCCATCGTGGTCACGGCCCTCGAGCCCGGTCCGAGCGGCCACCAGCGCTGGCTGGACGACATGGTCGCGCGCGGGTCGCTCGGGGTCATCCTGGCCGTGTCGAACCTCTCCGTCGACGAGCAGCGCGCGGTCGGCCAGCTCGGCGTCCCCGCCGTGCTCATGGACCCGGTCGGCGACTTCGAGTCGGTGCTCCCGGCGCTGGGCTCCGGCAACTTCGGGGGCGCGGTCGCTGCGACCCAGCACCTGATCGACCTCGGGCACCGCGCCATCGCCACGGTCACCGGGCCGATGCGCTACCTCGCCAGCCAGGCCCGCCTGGCCGGCTACCGCGCCGCCCTGGAACGGTCGGGGATCCCGGTGCGGCCCGAGCTCGTGCGCCAGGGCGACTTCCACTACGGGTCCGGCGTCGTCGGGGCGGCCGCCCTGCTCGAGCTCCCCGAACCCCCGACCGCCGTCGTGGCGGCCAACGACGAGCAGGCGCTGGGCGTCTACGCCACGGCCATGGGGAAGGGGCTGCGGGTCCCCGAGGACCTGAGCGTCGTCGGCTTCGACGACGTGCCCCTGTCGCAGTGGGTCCTGCCGCCGCTCACGACGGTCCACCAGCCGATCCGCGAGCTGGCCCAGCTCGCGACCCGCTCGCTCCTCGGCCTGGCCGACGGCGAGCGGGTCCCGCTGCTGGGCCGCATCGAGCTGCCGACCACCCTCGTGGTCCGCGCCAGCACCGGCCCGCCGCCCGCGGGTCGCTGAGCCCGGCCGACCCCTAGCGACGCGCGGCGGGGACCGGGTCGGGCAGGGGGCTGAGCCGCGCGGCGGCGAAGTGGCAGACCGCGCCGTGCACCCGGTCGGCGGAGCCCGGCCCGGGGTCGGTGGTCACGCAGATCTCGCGCTCCGGGTCGACCGCGGGCCCGACGGGGCAGCGCAGGCGGTAGTCGCAGCCCGGGCCGGGTGCGGGGCTCGACGCCGCCGACGCCTCGATGGCCGCGTCGGACAGCAGGCGGTGCTGGCCGACCTCGGGCACCGCGGCGAGCAGGGACCGGGTGTACGGGTGCTCGGTGCGGGCGATGACGTCGCCGACCGGACCCTGCTCGACCACCCGCCCGTTGAACATGACCGCCATGTCGTCGCACATGTAGCGCACGACGGCCAGGTTGTGGCTGATGAAGAGCATGGACAGCCCGAGGTCGGCCTGCAGCCGACGCAGCAGGTTGAGCACGACGGCCTGCACGGACACGTCGAGCGAGGCGGTGACCTCGTCGGCGATGAGGACGTCGGGACGGGCCGCGAGCGCCCGCGCGATCGCGACCCGCTGGCGCTGGCCGCCGGAGAGCTGGCCGGGCCGGGACCGGACGAGGGCCGGGTCGAGGCTGACGAGCTCCAGCAGCTCACGGACCCGGTCGCCCGTGCGGGCCCGGTCGCCGGCGGCGAGGCCCTCGGCGACGCACTGACCCACGGTGAAGCGCGGGTCGAGCGAGCTGCGCGAGTCCTGGAAGATCATCTGCACCCGGCGCCGGGCCTGCCGGGCCGCTCGACCGCCGGCCGAGGACGCGTCCTGGTCGCCGATCCGGATGGTTCCCGTGGAGGGTGCGAGCCCGACGACGGCGCGCGCCGTGGTGCTCTTGCCCGAGCCGGACTCGCCGACCAGGCCCAGCACCGAGCCCGCGGCCAGCTCGAAGGAGACCGAGCGGACGGCGTGCACGGGGCCGTAGCGGACGTCGAGGTCCGCGACGGTGAGGGCGGCGGTCATCGGGCGACCTCCTCGGTCGGGGTCGGGGCGGTGCCCGCGAGGGGGTGCCAGCAGGCGGCGCGGTGCGCGGGGGCGCCGATCTGGAGCAGCGGCGGGCGCCGGTCCACGCAGGTCTGGTCGGCGCGCGGGCAGCGTGCGGCGAAGTAGCAGCCGGGCAGGTCGACGTCGGGGCCGGGCATCCGGCCGTCCAGCATCGGCAGCGGCGCGCTCCGGTCGACGCCCATGTCGGGGCTCGCGGCCAGCAGCAGGCTCGTGTACGGGTGGGCCGGCCGGGCGAGCAGCTCGTCGGCCGTCGCCTCCTCGACCACGAACCCCGCGTACATCACGAGGATCCGGTCGCTGATCTCGGCGACCACGGCGATGTCGTGCGAGATGAACAGCACGCTGGCACCGCTCTCCGCCCGGACGTCGGCGATGAGGCGGAGGATCTGCCGCTGCACCGTCACGTCGAGCGCGGTGGTCGGCTCGTCGGCGATGAGCAGCTTGGGCTCGCCCATCAGGCCGACCGCGATGCAGGCGCGCTGCTTCATGCCGCCGGACAGCTCGTGCTGGTGCTGGTCGTAACGGCGTTCGGGGTCGTTGATGGCCACCGCGCGCAGCGCCTCGACCGCGCGGCCCCGGGCCACCGGCTTGGACTGGTGCAGGTGGACGACGGCCGGCTCGATGAGGTGCGTGCCGATCTTGATGGCCGGGTTCAGCGCCTCGCCGGGGTCCTGGAAGATCATCGCCATCGACCGGCCGAGGACGGACTCGTTGGCCCGGGACCGCTCCGCGAGGTCGATGCCGTCGAAGGTGAGGACCTCCGCCCGGACGCTCCCGGGTGCCTCGACGAGCTGGGCGATCGCCGACGTCGCCATGCTCTTGCCCGAGCCGGACTCACCGACGATGCCGACGGTCTCGCCGGGGGCGAGGCTGAAGGACACGTCGCGCACCGGGGTGACGGTGCCGCCGTCGGCGCCGGGGTAGAGCACCCGCAGCCCACGGACCTCGAGCAGCGGGGCCACCACCGGGACGGCCGGTGCCGACGACCGTGCGGGGGTGTCGTCGCCGGGGACCACGGCGTCCCGCGGCGCGCCGACGGCCGGACCTGCGGCCACGGGGACCGGGTCGGTGACGGTGCCCGGGGCCGAGCGACGGCCGCCGACGAGGTCGGAGAGGTGCTCGCCCGCGAGGTTGAACGTCAGCCCGGCCAGCACGATCGCCACCGACGGCCCGATGGCCGCCAGCGGGGAGATGTAGACCCGGGTGAGGCCGTCGCTGAGGAGCCGGCCCCAGTCGTACGCCGGCGGCTGCACGCCGAGCCCGAGGAAGCTCAGGCCGGAGAGCGCGAGGATCGCGGTGCCGATGTGGATGGTCGTGTAGAGGATCACCGGCTCGGCGATGTTCGGCAGGATGTGGCGGAGCACGACGTAGAGCGGGCTCTTGCCCAGCACCTTCGAGGCCTCGACGTAGTCGCGGCTGACCGCCGAGGCCGTGAGGGTCTGCGTGATGCGCGCGAAGCCGGGGGCGAACGCGGCCCCGACCGCCAGCACGCTGCCGACGGAACCGATGCCGAACAGCACGGCGAAGAAGATCGACAGCAGCAGGGCCGGGAAGGCCATGAGCAGGTTGATGACGGCGCCGAGGACGCGCCCGAGCCGCTGCGACACCCCGGACAGCAGGCCGAGGGCGACCCCGACGATGCCGCCCACCACGGTCGCGAGCACGGCCAGGACCAGCGAGCTGCGGGTGGCGTACAGGGTGCGGGCCAGGAGGTCGCGCCCGAGGTCGTCGGTGCCGAGCCAGTGCTCGGCGCTGGACGACTGGTTGGCGTCGGGGATGTTCGTCGCGCCGGCCGCCCCGCCCCAGATCCACGGGCCGAAGATGCTGAGCAGCACGAACAGGGCCAGCAGCCCGAGCGCGACGCCGCCGGGGACGCGCGGC
This sequence comes from Microlunatus spumicola, assembly GCF_039536445.1. NCBI lineage: Bacteria > Bacillati > Actinomycetota > Actinomycetes > Propionibacteriales > Propionibacteriaceae > Microlunatus > Microlunatus spumicola. The sequence continues at coordinate 227,846 of NZ_BAAAYR010000007.1, forward strand.
CGCCGGCGCCGACGCACGGCGGGTCCGGCCGCCGCCGCGGCCAGGTCGGTGAGCGTGGTGCTCATCGGGAGCCTCCGATCCGCGAGCGCGGGTCGAGGACGCCCAGCAGGACGTCCACGACCATGTTCAGCAGCAGGACGGCGGTGCCGAGGACCAGCAGCACGCCCTGCACGAGCGGGAAGTCCTTCTGGACGACCGCCTGGGAGATCACGGTGCCGACGCCGGGCCAGCCGAAGACGTTCTCGACGAGCACCGTGCCGGCGATCAGGCCGGACAGGATCATCGTCCCGAAGGTCAGGGAGGCCGTCATCATGTTCGGCAGGACGTGGCGCAGGTAGCGCAGCATCGGCGGCAGCCGCCGCGACTTGGCCGCCCGCACGTACTCCGTGTCGAGGACCTTCAGCGCCTCGACGCGGACGATCCGGGCGAGCGACGCCGCCGGGCCGACGACCAGCGCCGCCACCGGGAGCACGTACGAGCGTGGTCCCGAGAGCCCGGCGGCGGGGAACAGCCCCAGCCCGACGACGAAGATCACGCTGAGGATCGTCGCCATCACGTAGTCGGGGATGGAGTTGAACAGGCCGGTCAGGTTCACGAAGACCCCCCGCGTGACCCGCCCGCGACCGCCGCGGGTCCGGACGGCGGTCAGCAGGCCCACGGGCAGGGCGATGAGGATGACGAGCAGGAACGCCGGCACGGCCAGCCGCAGCGTGTTCGGGAACCGGGTGCCGAGCAGGTCCGAGACCGGGGCCTCGGTGACGATCGACGACCCGAGGTCGCCGGAGAGCACCCCGCGCAGGTAGTGGGCGTACTGCGTCGGGAGCGGCAGGTCCAGCCCCAGCTCGTGGCGCCGGAGCTCCACCAGCTGGGGCGTGGCCTGCTCGCCCAGCGCGGCCTGCACGGGGTCACCCGGGATCAGGTGGACCATCACGAAGGTCGCGGTCACCAGGACCAGGAGCGAGACGACCAGCCGGAGCAACCGGCTGCCCACGAACCAGACCCAGGGGCCGACCCGCCGGGACCGCGTCGGTTCCCGGACCAGGACCGCCGGCTGCGGCTCGGGTCTCGTCTCGGTCGTCGCGCTCGTCATGCCCTGCTCCGTCCGCTCGCCATCGGGGTGACCCTGCTCCTAGGAGGTGAGGCGGATGCTGGTCGGCACCGCGAACAGCCCGACGGTCTGCAGCGTCGCCTTGGCGGTGTAGAACGGGCGGTCGCCGTTCGACACCGGGATCACGTCGGCCCGCTTGAAGAGCTCCTGGTGGGCCTGGGTCCACAGGGGGCAGGCCTCCTCGACGGGGGCGGCGGCCGCCTGGGCCGAGAGCTTCTCGAACGCGGTGTTGTCGATGTCGCCCGCGTTGCGGCCGCCGTTCGCCGGGGTCGCCCCGCCGAAGAAGGTGGTGGCCATGTACGGGAACTCGACGTTGATCGCGCTGTAGTAGATGTCGAAGTCCGCGGTCGTGTAGAGCGACTCGAGGAAGGCGGCGTTGGTCAGCCCGACGAGGTCGGCACCGATGCCCGCGGCCTTGAGCTGCTGGCCGAGGAGCTCCACGGCGGACGCGGTCTGCGGGGCGCCGGTCTGGTAGATGATCTTGACCTTCAGCGGCTTGCCGGCCTTGGCGCGGACGCCGTCGGCCCCCATGGCCCAGCCGGCCGCGTCCAGGGTCTGGTTCGCCTTGGCGACGTCGAACGTGGGCAGCGCCCCGGTGGTCTCGTCCCCGGGGCAGGCGACGGGCGCCTCCGCGATGAGGTTGGTGGCGAGGGTGCCCTGGTTGGCCGTGCTCACCGGCGCGAGGTCCTCGCGGTTGACGGCGGACGCGGCGGCCAGCCGCAGCTGGGTGTCGTTGAACAGCCGCCCGGAGGCCTCGTTGAAGTTGATCTCGCCGACGATCACCGGGACGTCGAAGCGCTGGACGCCCGGGGTCTTGTCGAGGCGAGCACGGTCGGGACCGGTGATCTGGGCCGCGTTGATCTGGCCGGAGACGAGCTGGTTGGCCATCGTGGACTCGTTGGCCACGAAGGCGATGGTCACCTTCTTGGGCGTGCCCGGGGTGGCGGTCGAGGCGCCCGCGGGGCCCCAGGTGTAGCCGTCACGGCGCTCGAAGTCGTAGTGGTCGCCCGAGACGTAGTTCGTGATCTTGAACGGCCCGGTGCCGGCGGAGGCGTGCTCGATCGAGTCCGGGTCCTTGAGGCCGGCCGGGCAGACGATCGGCACGGCGCCGGCGCCCTGCAGCAGCGACCCGAAGGGGTTCTTCGAGGTGATCGTGAAGGTGCCCGCGGCGTCGTCGGCGGCGACCGTGTAGTCGACGGGGACGGAGAGCGCGACCCACGGCGACAGCGTCTTCGGGTCCTTGATGTAGTTGAAGTCGGCCGCGATGTCGCTGGGCTTGAGCACCTGCCCGTCGTCGCAGGTGGCGCTCTTGCCGATCGTGTAGGTGACCGTGTTGTCGGTGACCTTCCAGCTCTCCGCGAGCTGGGGGACGGCCTTGCCGTCCGCGCCGCGACCGACCAGCGTGTCGTAGGCGAACGCGTACACCTGGCGGTTGAAGCCGCCGGTGCTCTTGTAGGGGTTCACGCTGCCCGGGTCGCTGCCCAGGTTCATGGTGAAGGTCCCGTCGACCTGCGGGGCGCCCTGGGCGGCCGCTCCGCCGCCACCGCCTCCGCCGCAGGCCGCGAGGCCGGTGATGAGCGCCACCGCGGCGGCGGCGGACAAGGACGTGCGCTTCATGAATGCACCTTTGCTTCAGGAACGGGGTGTCCGTCGCGACTCGCCCGGGCCGTCCGTCGCCTCCGGCCCCCTGCGACGTCGCGTCGGGGACCAGGCGCCGTCGGGACCGTGGCGGACCTCCGGGGGAGGAGCCTCGACCGTGGGCGAAACAAGGACGACGAGAACCGAAACAGCCGTCCTTCTTTCGATCTTCTTCAACCGTACGGTTCCGTCCGGGAGGCGTCAAGGATGGGGTGGTCGCGGGCGGGTCGGAGCTTCCAGGCTCGTCCGAGACGTCCGGCGATCCCCCCGTGACACACGGGATCGCCGGGCGTACGGTGGGTCGGCGTCGCGGTTCCGAGGTCCGGGCGACGTCGCGGCTCGGACCCTCCCAGCACTCCGCGCGGAGACCGAAACTGATCGAAACTCCGCGTTGTCCGGTTCGCTGCACCCTGCGTCGGGAACCGGGATCGGGACGGACGTTCACCCTCAGGAAGAAGGACAGCCCATGGTTCAGACGTCGGACATCGAGCGGCCGGATCCCGCCCTCGTGCGCGCCCTCGCCGAGATCGGCAGCGCGACCGCGAGCGGAGAGCTGAACAAGCTGGGGGTGCGCAGCGCCCACATCCAGGGGCCGGTCGCCCGGACGCCGGGCGCGAGCATCGCCGGGCCGGCCCTGACCCTGCAGTTCCTGCCCAAGCGCGAGGACCTCTACCAGGTCGACGAGTACGCGGAGCCGGAGAAGCAGCTGCACCGCCACGTCATGTACCACACCCAGCCGGGCGACGTGATCGTCGTCGACGCCCGCGGGGACCTCGGCAGCGGCGTGTTCGGCGAGATGATGCTGACCTACTTCGCCGGCCGCGGCGGGGTGGGCGTGGTGGTCGACGGGTGCATCCGCGACTTCGGCCAGGCCAAGGACCTCGGCGTCGGCCTGTGGCTGAGCGGCACGACGCCGAACTTCCACTCCCAGACCGCGATCTTCCCGCACGCCGTGAACGTCCCGGTCGCCTGCGGCGGGACCGTGGTCGTGCCGGGCGACATCATCGTGGCCGACGACGACGGCGCGGTCGTCGTGCCGATCGCGCTGGCCCCGGCACTGCTCGCGGCGGCGAGCGAGCACGCCGAGTGGGAGGACTTCGCCCGGCTCCGGCTGTCCCAGGGCGGCGACCTGCGGCTCTACTACCCGCTCTCGGAGCAGGCGCGGCCCGAGTACGAGGCCTGGCGCGCGGCGCAGAACGGCGTGCTCGACGGGGCGGCCCCGGGGGTGCGCGGATGAGGATCACCGGCGTCGTGCCCTGGCTGGTCGCGTCCGAGGCGTCCTTCTGGGGGGAGTTCCTCTTCGTCGAGGTCCGCACCGACGAGGGCCTCACGGGCTGGGGCGAGGTCACCAGCACCACGCGGACGGCCAACCGGGCGGTCGCCGCGACCGTGCGCCAGGTGAGCGAGCTGGTCACGGGCGCGGACCCGGCCGAGATCGAGCGGATCTGGCACCAGGTCTTCCGGGCCTTCACCTACACCGGCAGCCGCGGTCTGGCGTGCACGGTCGCGAGCGCCCTCGACATCGCCCTGTGGGACCTGCGCGGCAAGGCGCTCGGCCTGCCGGTCGCCGACCTGCTCGGCGGCCGCGTACGGCCGGACCTGCTGCTCTACACGCACCCCGACCAGAGCCGGTTCGCGACGCCCGAGGGCGTGGCGGAGGAGATCGGCCGCATCGTCGGGGCGGGCTGCAGCGCCATCAAGTTCGACCCGTTCCCGCACGCCGAGGACGTCCCGGAGGCCAACGACCGCTACCTCGACGGCCGTCTGTCGCGCCGTGACGAGCGCCGGGCGATCGAGCTGTCCGAGCAGATCCGGGCCGCGGCCGGGCCCGACGTCGAGCTGTTGGTGGACGCGCACGGCCGGTTCGACGTCCCCACCGCGATCCGGCTCGCGGACTCGCTCCACGAGGCGGTCGACCTGCACTGGTTCGAGGAGCCGGTCCCGCCGGAGAGCACCCACGCGCTGCGCCAGGTCCGGGACCGGACGACGGTGCCGCTGTCGGTGGGGGAGCGGCTCCACACGCGCTGGGACTTCGTGCCGGTGCTCGAGGGCGGCCTCGCCGACTTCGTGATGCCGGACGTGACCTGGACCGGCGGCATCAGCGAGCTCAAGAAGATCGCGACGATGGCCGAGGCCTACTACGTACCCGTGTCGCCGCACGACGCGGCCGGTCCGGTCAACCTCGTGGCCGGCGCGCACGTCATGGCCACCACGCCGAACTTCTACCGGCTCGAGTCCAGCAGCTTCGACCTCGGCACGTACAACACGCTGCTCGAGGAGCCGCTGGACGGCACGGGCGGGCGCCTGCGGCTCCCGACCGGCCCGGGCCTCGGCATCACGTTCGACCTGGACCACCTGCAGGCCCACGTCCTCGACGGCTTCGGAGGAGCAGCATGAGCACCCACGAGCACCACCGGCACGACCACGGACGGACGCCCCGGTGACCGCCGTGGACGCGGGCCGCTGGCTCGAGCGCCGACCGCTCGGCCGTACGGGCCTGCTGGCCCCCGCGCTGTGCATCGGCACGAGCGCGATCGGCAGCATCCCGGGCATCTACGGCTACGAGGTCGCGACCGAGCAGGCGCTCGAGACCCTGCGCGCGGTGTTCGCGGGGCCGGTGCCCTTCGTCGACACCTCGAACAGCTACGGCGGCGGGGAGAGCGAGCGCCGCATCGGCACCGTGCTGCGCGAGATCGGCGGGCTGCCGCCGGAGTTCCTGCTCAGCACCAAGGTCGACCCCGACGAGACCGGCGACTTCTCCGGGGAGCGCGTACGCCGCTCGCTCGACGAGAGCCGCGAGCGCCTCGGGCTGGACGTGCTGCCGCTCGTCCACCTGCACGACCCGGAGAAGATCGGCTTCGAGGCGTCGATGGCGGCCGGCGGTCCGGTCGAGGCGCTCGTCGCGCTGCGCGACGAGGGCCTGGTCGGGCACCTCGGTGTCGCGGGCGGACCTGCGGGCATGCTGCGGGAGTTCGTGGACACCGGGCTGTTCGAGGTCGTCGTCACCCACAACCGCTTCACCCTGCTCGACCGCTCGGCCGAGCCGCTGCTCGACCGCTGCGCGGAGGTCGGCGTGGCCGTGGTGAACGGGGCGCCCTTCGGCGGCGGCATCCTCGTCAAGGGTCCGGCCGACAACCCGCGCTACGCCTACCGCCAGGCCTCGGACGCGGTCCTCGCCGGGGCGGCCCGCCTGAAGGAGATCTGCGAGGCGGCCGGCGTGCCGCTCGCGGCCGCGGCCCTGCAGGTCTCGCTGCGCGACCCGCGGATCAGCTCGACCATCGTGGGGATCACGCGCCCGGAACGGCTCGACCAGACCCTCGAGCTCGCCACGACGCCGATCGCGGACGAGGTGTGGGCGGAGCTGCGGGCGGCGACGCCGGCCCCGGACGGCTGGCTCGACCCGCCTCCGGCCGGCTAGGGCCGCCCGGCCCGGACCCTGGCCCGAAGAACGAGAAAGGTCCTGCGGGCTCGCCCGCAGGACCTTCGTCGTTCGTGGCCGTGGTGCCCACGACCCGTGCTGTGTCCGAGGGGGGACTTGAACCCCCATTCCCCGTAAAGGGAACTAGCACCTCAAGCTAGCGCGTCTACCTATTCCGCCACCCGGACCCGGTGCGGCCCGTTCCCGGACCGAGGGATGACTATACCTGCCCGGAGGAGGTGTCCACGCACGGTCGTCCACGTGGACGCGCGTCGTGTCGTGAGGTCGGCGGGGACGGAGGGTCAGGGCCGGCGGTCGTGCCAGTGCCGCGCGATGGCCTGCGGGAGCGGGTCGACCACGTCGCCCTGCTCGGCCATGCCGGCGCGGGTGAGGCGCCGGCTGCGGATGACGGCCAGGAAGCCGAAGGCCCAGGGCAGGTACTGGAAGCAGAAGCCCAGCTTGAACTCGTTCAGCGTGTACGCCCCGCTCGGCGCGAGGGCGTCCAGCACGATCCCGATCACCAGGATCGTCGTCAGCGACGCCGTGAACCCCCCGACGTTGACGATGCCGGAGGCCACCCCGAGCCGGGGCGACGGGTTGAACGACCGGGCGAAGTCGAACCCGACCGCCGACGCCGGGCCGTTGGCCGACAGCACGAGCATCAGCACGACGACCACGGGCAGCGGGGCGGGGCCGGGCCACAGCAGCACCACCGTCCAGATCACGACGGTGGCGACGAGCACGGCCAGGACCAGGTTGGAGCGGCGGCGGGGGTAGGCCGCGGTCAGCGTGCCGGTGATCGGCGCGACGACCAGCCCGGCCAGCACCATCAGGCTCAGCAGCGAGCCGGCCAGGGTCGCGCTGTACCCCAGCCCCAGGGTGAGGAACGGGAAGCCCCAGATGAGCGCGAAGACCATCTGGGAGAACTGCGACGTGAAGTGCGACCACAGGCCCAGGCGGGTGCCCGGCTCGGCGAAGGAGAGCCGCAGCTGGCCGATCGCCTCCCGCCAGGTGATGGGCGGCGAGGCCTGCGCCCCGATCGGGGAGTCCCGCACGCCCGCGAGGACCCCGACGCCGACCAGGAGGCCGATCGCCGCCGCCCCCACGTACGCCGACGTCCAGCCGTACGTGTGCAGCACGAACACCAGCGGGATCGTGGCGGCGACCTGGCCCAGCTGCCCGAGCAGGCCGGTGACCTGGGTGAGGATCGGGACCCGCTTGGCCGGGAACCACGACGGGATCAGCCGCAGCACGCTGACGAAGGTCATGGCGTCGCCGGTACCGACGAGCATCCGGGCCACGATGGCGCCGCCCGCCGACGTGGTCAGGGCCATGTAGACCTGGCCGCCGGCCATCACCAGCGCCCCGAGGGCGATCATCCGGCGCGACCCGATGCGGTCGACGAGCACCCCGACGGGGACCTGCATGACCGCGTACATCACGAGCTGCAGCACGGCGAAGACGGAGAAGACCGACGCGCCGATCCCGAACCGGGCGGTCGCGTACTCGGCGGCGACGCTCAGCGAGGACCGCTGGAACACCGCCAGCCCGTACGCGAAGACGCCCACCCCCCACACCAGCCAGGCTCGGGAGGGGAAGCGCACGTACCGCATTCTCACCCCTCCGGGCGGGACCCGCCGAGCGCCGTGACGAACAATGAGCGGGTGAGCGACGAGTCGAGGCGTACGCAGGAGCAGCACCCGGGCGGGTCGGCGGGCGCGCGGCCCGACGGGGAGGTCGTCGAGCTCTGCCGCGAGCTCATCCGGATCGACACCACGAACTACGGCTCCGAGCCCGGTCCGGGGGAGCGCGACGCCGCCGAACGGGTGGCCGGGTGGCTCGACGAGGTCGGCATCGCGAGCGAGCTCTACGAGCCCGAGCACCGCCGCACCTCGCTGGTCGCGCACTGGTCGCCGGAGGGCACCGACGAGAGCCTGCCGCCGCTGCTGGTGCACGGCCACCTCGACGTCGTGCCCGCGAACGCGGACGACTGGAGCGTCGACCCGTTCTCCGGCGAGGTCCAGGACGGCTGCGTCTGGGGCCGCGGTGCGGTCGACATGAAGGACTTCGACGCGATGGTGCTGAGCGTCGTACGCGACCGCGTCCGCACGGGGCGCGCGCCGCGCCGGCCGATCCGGCTGATCTTCACCGCCGACGAGGAGGCCGGCAGCGGTCTGGGCGGGCGCTGGCTCGTCGAGAACCACCCCGAGGTCGTCGAGGGGTGCACCGAGGCGATCGGGGAGGTCGGGGGCTTCTCGCTCACGGTCCGCGACGACCTGCGGCTCTACCTGGTCCAGACCGCCGAGAAGGGGCTGGCCTGGCTGAACCTCATCGCCGACGGCCGGGCCGGGCACGGGTCGTTCCGCAACGACGACAACGCCGTCACCGAGCTCGCGGCCGCGGTCGGGCGCATCGGCACGTACGAGTGGCCCAACCGCATCACCGCGTCGCAGCAGGCGTTCCTCGAGGCGGTCTCGGAGGCGCTCGGCGTCGAGCTCGACCCGAACGACGTCGAGCCCACGCTGGCCAAGCTCGGCAGCATCGCCCGGATGGTCGGCGCGACCATGGGCAACACGGCCAACCCGACGATGCTCAAGGCCGGCTACAAGCACAACGTCATCCCCGGCCGGGCGACCGCGTCGGTCGACGGCCGCTTCGTGCCGGGCGGGCAGGACGCGTTCTTCGAGACGATCACCGAGCTGCTCGGCGACAAGGTCCGCTACGAGATCGAGAACGTGCAGCCCGCGGTCGAGACGGAGTTCTCAGGCGCCCTCGTCGAGGCCATGCAGTCCTGCCTCGTCGCCGAGGACCCGGCCGCCAAGGCCGTGCCGTTCCTGATGAGCGGCGGCACGGATGCCAAGGCCTGGGACGCCCTCGGCGTGCGCTGCTTCGGCTTCGCGCCGCTCCGGCTCCCCGCCGACCTCGACTTCGTCGGCATGTTCCACGGCGTCGACGAGCGGGTCCCGACCGAGTCCCTCGAGTTCGGCGCGCGGGTGCTCGACCGGTTCCTCGACCAGGCGTGAGCCCGGACGGTTCCGTGGCCTGAGACACCGCGCACAGCACCCGCGACCGGCGGGGAGTCCGCACTACCCTCGACCTCGATGATCACGAGCTACGCCGACGCACGGTCGGTCGACTACGAGGTCCAGAAGGTCCGCCTCTCCCGGGACCTGTCGCGCAACGCGGTCCGCCAGCTCCTCACGGAACGCTGCGAGCACGGCGGCTGGGAGCTGACCCGCCTGCGGCGCTACCGCGACGGCACCCGCGACGTCTGGGTACGCCGCAAGATCATCCGCGCCCGCCTGACCGTCTGAGGCTCTGCCGTGCGGGGGGACGACCCCCGCACCCCCCGATGGGTTCCACTCGCCGGCGCTCGCGGAACCCGCCGGTCTGCGCGCGAGTGGCGCCAACGGGTACGCGACACGCCGGACGAGCGTGCCCGGTGGCGCCACTCGCGCAACCCGGCGGCGCTCCCTGAGCCCCGCGGACGCTCCCTGAGCCTGTCGAAGGGCCTCGAAGAGGTCAGCGGTCCGGAGACTCAGGCGTGCGCGCGGAGGGCGTTCGGCCCGCCGGACACGTCGTCCAGGGCCGAGGCGATCTCCGGGGGCAGGCTGAGCGCCTCGGTCGCCAGGGCCGGGGCGAGCTGGCCGGCCGTCCGGGCGCCGAGCAGGGGGGCGGTGACGCCGGGGGCGTCACGGACCCAGAGCAGGGCGACCTGCAGCGGGGTGAGGTCGAGCCCCTCGGCGGCGCGGACGACGGCCTCGACGACGCCACGGCTGCGCGGCTCCAGGTAGGGCTCCACGAACCACGCGAAGTGGTCGGTCGCGGCGCGCGACCCGCGCGGCGTGCCGACGCGGTACTGGCCGGTGAGCACGCCCCGACCGAGCGGCGACCACGGGAAGCAGCCCATGCCGAACGCGTGCAGCGCGGGCAGCACCTCCACCTCGGCGCGCCGGGCGAGCAGCGAGTACTCGACCTGGGCACTGACCAGCGGGCTGCGGCCCGGCACGGCCCGCTGCCAGGTCGCGGCCTGGGCGGTCTGCCAGCCGACGAAGTTCGACACCCCGGCGTAGCGCACCCGCCCGCTGCTGACCGCCTGGTCGATCGCGCTGAGCGACTCCTCCAGCGGCGCGTCGCCCCACGCGTGCACCTGCCACAGGTCCAGGTGGTCGGTGCCGAGGCGGGCGAGCGAGGCGTCGAGGTCGCGCAGCAGCGCGCGGCGGGACGTGTCGACGACCCGTTCGCCCCGCCTGACGACGAACCCGGCCTTGCTCGCGATGACCACCTCGTCGCGGCTCGCCACCTCGTCGACGAGGCGTCCGACCAGGCGCTCGGCGTCGCCGGCCCCGTACGCGGCCGCCGTGTCGATCAGCGTCCCGCCGGCCTCGCAGAACGTCTCGAGCAGCCCGCGCGCGGCCTCCTCGGTCGTGTCGCGGCCCCAGGTCAGCGTCCCCAGCCCGAGGCGGGAGACGACGAGCCCGCTGTCGCCGACGCGTCGTGACTCCACGGGCCCGACCCTAGGGGAACGACCCCCGGCACTCACGTTCCGGGAGCGCCAGCGAGTGGAACGTAGGCGGGGGGTGTGGGGGGTCGTCCCCCCTCATGGCCGGCACTCACGTTCCGGGAGCGCCAGCGAGTGGAACGTCGGCGGGGGGTGTGGGGGGTCGTCCCTCCTCATGACACCGTTCGGCTCATGCGGCTCGCTCTCAACCTTGGCTACCTGAGCGGCCGTGCCGATCCGGCCGAGGTGCTGGCGCTGACGCAGCACGCGGAACGTCTCGGCTTCGCGGTCGTCTGGGCGGCCGAGGCGTACTCGTCGGACAGCCCGAGCGTCCTGGCCTGGCTGGCGGGGCAGACGACCTCGATCGACCTCGGCTCGGCCGTGATGCAGATCCCGGGCCGCAGCCCGGCGATGACGGCGATGACCGCAGCGACGATCGACCTGCTGAGCGGCGGCCGGTTCCGGCTCGGGCTCGGCGTCTCCGGGCCGCAGGTGTCGGAGGGCTGGCACGGGGTCCGGTTCGCGGAACCGCTGGCCCGCACCCGGGCGTACGTCGAGGTGGTCCGGTCCGCACTCGCCCGCGAGACCGTGGAGCACGCCGGGCCGCACCACCCGCTGCCGCTGCCCGACGGCCCGGGCAAGGCGCTGCGCCTCGGGCTGCGGCCGGTGCGCGACCACGTGCCGCTCTACCTCGCCGCCGTCGGGCCGAAGAACCTGGAGCTGGCCGGCGAGGTCGCCGACGGCTGGCTCGCCGTGCTCTTCGACCCCGCCTTCGCGGCCGAGCAGCTCGCGCACGTCCGCGCCGGACGGGAACGGGCGGGGCTCGGTCTCGACGGCTTCGACGTGGTGCCGACCGTGCCGCTGTCCGTGGGTTCCGACCCGCAGGCCTGCGCCGACCTCGTCCGCCCGTACGTCGCGCTCTACGTCGGCGGGATGGGCAGCCTCCAGCAGAACTTCTACTTCTCGCTCGCCGTCCGGATGGGCCACGCCGAGGCCGCCGCGCGCGTGCAGGACCTCTACCTGTCGGGACGGCCGCGCGATGCGGCGGCCGCGGTGCCGTTCGCGCTCGTCGACCGCACCTCGCTCCTCGGCGACCGTGCCCGGGTCGCCGACGGGCTCGCCCGGCTCGCGGACGCCGGCGTCACCACCTGCGCGCTCGCGCCGCACGGGGCGACCCACGCCGAGCGCGAGGCCGCGCTCACCGTCGCCGCCGAAGCCCTGACACTGGTCACGTGACGATCCACAGCGAGCACCCCTTCGCCGACGCGCCCGACGGGCGCAGCCCGCTGCGCAGGTTCCGCGGGCGGATGGTGTCGCCGGTCAGCGTGTGGACGGCGCTCGGTCGCGGCCACCGCGCCGGCTGGACGGTCTCGTCGTTCCTCGTGGCCGACGGCGAGCCCGGCGAGGTCGTCGGGGTCGTCGACGAGGACAGCGACCTGGCCGACCTGCTGACCCACCCGCAGGCGCAGCCCGCCGTCGTCGTCAACCTCCTGTCCTGGGAGCAGCGCAGCCTCGCCGACGCCTTCGCCGGGCAGGCCCCGGCGCCGGGCGGCGTCTTCCGGCTGGGGGAGTGGACCGAGTCGGAGTGGGGACCGGTGCTGCTCGGTTCCGCGGGCTGGATCGGCGCACGGCTCGTGGCCCGGGCCCCCGACCACGCGGGCTGGGGGCTGCTCGTCCGCGCGACGGTCGAGCACGTCGAGCTCGGCGAGGTCGGCGACGCCGGCCTGCTGGCGCACGCCCGCGGCCGCTACCGCGCCGTCGAGACCGACTGACGCATCGCTCTCGCTCCCGGGCGCCGCCGACCCTTGACGCCGGGGCGCCGGGGCGGGACCGTCGACCATGACCAGGCGGGCCGTCAGCAGCCCCCGTGCGCCGGCGGCGCTCGGGCCCTACAGCCAGGCGATCGTGGCGGGCGGCTTCGTCTTCTGCTCCGGCACGGCCGGCATCGACCCGGCGACCGGCACCGCCCCGGAGGGGATCGAGGCCCAGACCGAGCAGGCCCTCGTCAACCTCGCCGCCGTGCTCGAGGCGGCGGGTGCCTCGATGGACGACCTCGTGCGCACGACGATCTTCTACGCCGACGTCGAGGACTTCGCCGCGCTGAACGCCGTGTACGCCCGCCACATGCCCGACCCGCCGCCCGCCCGGTCCGCGCCCGCGAACGTCCGGCTGCCCCGCGGCCTGCTGATCTCGATCGACGCGGTCGCCGTGCTGCCGTCCGGCTAGCCTTCAGGCCGTGACGACTGTCCTGCTCATCCGGCACGGACGTACGTCCGCCAACACCGCCGGCGTCCTCGCCGGCCGCTCCTCCGGCGTCGAGCTCGACGACCTGGGCCGTACGCAGGTGCGCGCGCTCGGCGAACGGATCGCCGGTGTCCCGCTCGCCGCCCTCGTCAGCTCGCCGCTGCGGCGCTGCAGGCAGACCAGCCAGGCCCTGCTGGGCGCGCGCTCCGACGGCCTCGACCTCACCGTCGACCAGGGCCTGACCGAGTGCGGCTACGGCGACTGGACGGGGAAGTCCCTGCGCGACCTGGCCAAGGAGGACCTCTGGAAGACGGTCCAGACGCAGCCGTCCGCGGTCCGCTTCCCCGGCGGGGAGTCGATGACCGAGATGTCCGCGCGGGTCGTGCAGACCATCCGGCGCTGGGACGCGCAGATCGCCGCCGAGCACGGGGACGACGCCGTCTGGGCGGCCGTCTCGCACGGCGACCCGATCAAGGCGATCCTGGCCGACGCGCTCGGCCTGCACCTCGACTCGTTCCAGCGGATCATGGTCGACCCCGCCTCGCTGTCGATCATCCGCTACACCGCCACCCGCCCGTACGTCGTCACGACGAACTCGACGAACGCCGACCTGGCCAAGCTGCTCGCCCCGCCGCCCAAGAAGGCGACGGACGACGCGGCCCCGGCCGACGACGCCGCCGTCGGGGGCGGGCTCGGCGCCGGCGGGCACGCCGAGGCCTAGCAGGCCGACGACGCCTGCCGGACAGCCCGGACGCCGGACGGCGGCGCACTAGGCTGGACCCATGGCGATTCTCGTGCACCGCTACGACGCGCCGGACCGGTTCGTCGCCGGCACCGTCGGCACCCCGGGCGAGCGCACCTTCTTCCTCCAGGCCCGCGAGGGCAACCGCATCACGAGCGTGGCGTGCGAGAAGCAGCAGGTCTCCGTGCTCGCCGAGCACCTCGACCGCGTCCTCGACGAGATCGTGCGCCGCGGCGCGGCTGGTTCCGGCTCCTCGGTGAGCACCGGCCGGGCGAAGGACGTGGACCCCCTCGACGCGCCGATCGCGGAGGAGTTCCGCGTCGGCACGATGACGATCGCGTGGGACCCGAGCATCGACCGCATCGTGATCGAGCTCTTCTCCAACGTCGACCGCGAGGCCGAGGAGCCCGAGGCGGAGGCGGCGAGCACCCCCGACGCGGAGGACGAGGTCGAGGCCGACGAGGTCTTCGTCGTCAAGATCACCGCCTCGTACGCGCGGGAGTTCGTGACCCGGGCGCAGGCGCTGGTGGCCGCCGGCCGGCCGCCGTGCCCGTTCTGCCTGCAGCCGATCGAGCCGACGGGCCACATCTGCCCGCGGGCCAACGGCTACCGCCGGGCGCTGTTCTCCTGAACGCCCGCGTCACGTCCCGCAGACGACCGACCCCGTGACCGCCGCGCGGACGCCCGACGTCCGGCACCCTGCGCTGACCGCGCCCCTGCAGAGCGGCCGGCTGGACCGCGAGCAGCTCGAGATCACCGGCCGCCTGCTGTCCGCGTCGAACGCCACGTTCCTCGGCCAGCTGCGCACCGACGGCCTCGACCTGCTCTGCGTCTACAAGCCGACGCAGGGCGAGCGGCCGCTGTGGGACTTCCCGACCGACACGCTCGGACGGCGCGAGGTGGCCGCGTACGAGGTCTCGCGCGCCGCCGGCTTCGACTGCGTGCCCGTGACGGTGTTCATCGACGGCCCGTTCGGCCCGGGGTCGCTGCAGGTCTGGGTGGACTCCGAGGAGGACGCCGTCGCGCAGCTGGTCGACCTCGTGCCGAGCCGGAAGGTGCCCAAGCACGGCTGGTTCCGCTGCGTCGAGGGCCTCGACGCCGACGACTCGGCCGTCGCCGTCATCCACGCCGACGACCCGGCCCTGCGCCGGCTCGCCGTCTTCGACGTGCTGGTCAACAACGCCGACCGCAAGGGCGGCCACATCCTCTCCAGCGAGGGCCACGTCTTCGGCATCGACCACGGCGTGACGTTCAACGTCGAGAACAAGCTGCGCACCCTGCTGTGGGGCTGGGGCGGCACCGAGCTGACCGAGACCGAGCGCGACCTCGTCCGCCGCGCCCGCGACGAGGCGCCCGCCGTGCTCGTCGGGCTGCTGGACGACGAGGAGGTCGACGTGTTCACCCGTCGCGCCGACCGGCTCCTCGACCGGAACCGCCTCCCGCGCCCGCCGCGCGGCCAGTGGCCCTCCATCCCGTGGCCGCCCTTCTGAGCGTCCACGCACGCGGCGGGGACCGCGCCCGCCGGTAGGGTGCCGGGGTGCAGGCCTGGCGTTCCCGTCCCGTTCCCGAGCTCCCCGCCGCAAAGGCCCCGGTGCGCGTGCGGGCGTACGACTCGAAGGTGCAGGGGCTGGTCGAGGTCGGGCCGACCGACGGCACCGCCCGCATGTACGTCTGCGGGATCACCCCGTACGACGCGACCCACCTGGGGCACGCGAACACCTACGTGGCCTTCGACCTCCTGAACCGCGCCTGGCGCGACGCGGGGCTGCTCGTGAACTACGTGCAGAACGTCACCGACGTCGACGACCCGCTGATCGAGCGGGCCGACCGGGACGGGGTGGGCTGGCGCGAGCTGGCCGACGAGCAGATCGCCCTGTTCCGTGAGGACATGGAGGCGCTGAACGTGCTCTCCCCGGCCAGCTACGTCGGCGCGGTCGAGGCCATCCCGCTCATCGTCGACCTCATCGAGCGCCACCAGCGCGAGGGGATCGTCTACCCCGTCGAGGACCCGACCGACCCCGAGCACCCCGACCTCTACTTCCAGCAGGCCGCGGACCCGACGTTCCTGTCGCTGTCGCACCTGACGCCCGAGGAGGCCCGCCCGGTCTTCGCGGAGCGCGGGGGAGACCCCGACCGCCCCGGCAAGCGCGACCCGCTCGACGCCCTCGTCTGGCGCCTCGAGCGGCCGGGCGAGCCCGCGTGGGACTCCCCGTTCGGCCGCGGGCGGCCCGGCTGGCACGTCGAGTGCACGGCGATCGCGCTCGACCGGCTCGGCCCGGCCTTCGACGTGCAGGCCGGCGGCAGCGACCTGGTCTTCCCGCACCACGAGATGTGCGCGACCGACGGCCAGGTGACGACGGACGAGGTGTTCGCCCGCGCCTACCTGCACAGCGGGATGGTCGGCCTGGACGGCGAGAAGATGAGCAAGTCCCGCGGCAACCTCGTGTTCGTCTCGGCGCTGCGGCGCGAGGGCGTGGACCCGATGGCGATCCGGCTCGCGCTGCTGTCGCAGCACTACCGCACCGACTGGATGTGGACGGCGGACCTGCTCGTGGCGGCGCAGGAGCGGCTGGCGGCCTGGCGCGAGGCGGTCCGCCTAGACAGCGGCCTCAACGCCGACGGCGTCCTGGCCGAGGTGCGCGCCGCGCTCGCCGACGACCTCGACGCCCCGCGGGCACTGGCGGCCGTGGACGCCTGGGCGGACGCCTCGCTCGCGGTCGACGACGACGACGCCTACGCACCCGCGCTGGTCGCGCAGACCGTCGAGGCGCTGCTCGGCGTCACCCTCTAGCCCTCCGGCCGAGATGTCCGCCGGCTGACCACCTCTGTGGTGGTCAGATGGCGGAAAGTTCCCGTGGACCTCGTACGCTTTGACGCAACGAGTTGAACTAGCTCGCGCGTGTTCCGGGGTCGGTGAAAGTCCGAGCCGGCGGTGACAGTCCGCGACCCGTACGCAGCTCCCACCCGGGAGCCGTGTCCGGTTGATGTGGTGAAACTCCACGACCGACGGTGAAAGTCCGGATGGGAGGACCACGCCGCAGCCTGTCCACGCGCCCGCTCGGAGCCGAGCGAACGCTTGGGCGTGCCTGTGCACCCCGGACGCCCGCGGCGTACGGAGCGGAGCACGAAGATGGACCTGCTGAACCGGCTGCTGGAAGCCAAGCTCGACTGGGGGCCCGGCGTCTACTGGCGCGAGATCGTCGGGAACGTGTTCGGCCTCGCGAGCGCCCTCCTGGGCATGCGCCGCCGCGTGTCCGCCTGGCCGGTGGGCATCGTCGGCAACATCCTGCTGTTCACCGTCTTCGTCGGCGGCGCCCTCGGCGGGCCGTTCGACGAGGCCGGCAAGGAGGACCTCTGGGGCCAGGCCGGCCGCCAGGTGTTCTTCGTCATCGTGAGCATCTACGGCTGGGTGCGCTGGGCGCAGTTCCGGCGGCAGAGCGGGGCCGGCGGCGCCGGCGTCCGCCCGCGCTGGGCCGGGATGCGCGGCCGCCTCGAGCTGCTGGTCGGCGCGGTCGTGCTGTGGGTGGCCTTCTACTTCATCCTCGGCGCGCTGCACTCCTACAACGCCCCGGCCGACGCCTGGATCCTGACGGGCTCGATCCTCGCGACCTACGGCATGGCGCGCGGCTGGGTCGAGTTCTGGCTGGTGTGGGTCGCCGTCGACGTGGTCGGCGTGCCGCTGCTCCTGGTCGCCGGCTACTACCCCTCCGCGATCATGTACGTCGTCTACGGGGCCTTCTGCATCGTCGGCTTCGTCTCCTGGCTCCGCCTGGAGCGGGAGGGCCGCCGCGCCGACGAGGCCGGCGTCGCCGACCCGGTCATCGAGACGGTCGGCTGAACCCTCTGCAGAACTTCTGACGCGGGAACCACCTCTGGTGCGGTTCCCGCGTCAGGAGTTCGAGCGGGCGGCGTGCGCCACTAGGGTTGCCCACCGTGACGAAGACCTTCGATGCCCTGTTCGCCGAGCTGCAGGCCAAGGCGGCTGCGCGCGAGCCCGGCTCGTCGACCGTGGCCCGGCTCGACGCCGGGGTGCACGAGATCGGCAAGAAGGTCGTCGAGGAGGCCGCCGAGGTCTGGATGGCGGCCGAGCACCAGTCGCGCGACGAGGCGGCGACGGAGATCAGCCAGCTGCTCTACCACCTGCAGGTCATGATGATCGCCCTCGACCTCTCGCTCGAGGACGTCTACTCGCACCTCTGACCGCCCTGAGAAGCCGGGGCCCGCTCCCGGGCGCCCACCTAGGATGACGCCGTGACGAGCCTGGGCACCCCGGAACGAGCGGCAGACCGTGGAGCCGACGGCGGGACCGACGGTGCACGCCGCCTGATCCGCGTGGCGGTCCCCAACAAGGGCGCCCTGTCGGAGTCCGCGTCGGCCATGCTGCGCGAGGCCGGCTACCGGCAGCGGACGGACACCAAGGAGCTCGTCCTGCTGGACGAGGCGAACGGCGTCGAGTTCTTCTACCTCCGCCCGCGCGACATCGCCGTCTACGTGGGGGAGGGCACCCTCGACGTCGGCATCACCGGCCGCGACATGCTCCTCGACTCCCAGGCCCCCGTCACCGAGGTGCTGCCGCTCGGCTTCGGCCGCAGCCGCTTCCGCTTCGCCGCCCCCGCTGGCAGCGGGCTCGACGTGCCGTCGCTGCAGGGCCTCCGCATCGCCACCTCGTACGCGGGCCTCGTCGGCGGCTACCTCGCCGAGCGCGGCGTGACCGCCCGGCTGATCTCGCTGGACGGCGCGGTCGAGACCGCGATCCGGCTCGGGGTCGCCGACGTCGTGGCCGACGTGGTCGAGACCGGGACGACGCTCCGCCAGGCCGGGCTCGAGCTGTTCGGCGAACCGCTGCTGCTCAGCGAGGCGGTCCTCATCCGCCGGCGTGAGGCACCGGTGCCCGACGGGCTCGAGGGGCTGGAGCGCCGCCTCAACGGCGTCCTCATCGCGCGGAACTACGTGATGATGGACTACGACGTCTCCGACACCGTGATCGACGACGCCTGCGCGATCACCCCGGGCTTCGAGGGCCCGACGGTCTCGCCGCTGGCCCGCGAGGGCTGGAAGGCCGTCCGGGCCCTGGTCCCGCGGCGCGACGCGCAGCAGGTGATGGACGACCTGTGGGGCATCGGCGCCCGCGCCATCCTCGTCACCGACATCGCCGCCTGCCGGTTCTGAGCCCCGTGCCCACGCCCGTGCCGGTCCGGCCCGTCGTGTTCAAGCCGCGGCGGCTGCGGGTCGTCGGGGCCGTGGTGGCGGTCGCGCTCGTCGCGCTGACCTTCTACGGGTGGTTCGCGCTGCCGCGCGAGATCCGGGTGCTGTTCACCGTCTCGCAGCTGCTCACGCTGCTCGGGTTCCTCGGGGTGCTGGTGCTCGTCGTCCTCGGCGTGGCGGCGAGCTCCGTCCGCGCGGACGCCGACGGCCTCCGCGTCCGCAACGGGCTCCGGGTCCACCGTCACCCGTGGTCGCAGGTCCACCGCATCGTGCTGCGTCCCGGCGACGCCTGGGCCTTCGCGCTGCTGCGGCCGGCCGACGCGCCGGACGAGGAGTTCACCGCAGACCTCGACACGCAGAAGCGCTTCCTCGTCGGCATCCAGGCCGGCGACGGCGCGTACGCGCAGCAGGCGGTCGACGAGCTGCGCCGCCGCCTGGCCGCGGCCCGCGCTACTGGATCCCGCGCGACTTGAGCAGGGCCTCGATCTCGGCCATGTCGTCGTCCTGCGCCGGCTTCTGGGCGGGGGCCCGACCGGCGGGCTGAGCCTTGGCCGGTGCCCGACCGGCGGGAGCGGCCGGGCCGGTCCCGACGCGGGGCTGGCCCTTCGCGTCGGCCGCCTCGGCCTTGGTGCGACGCCGGGTCCGCCGGGCCACGATCCCGCCGACGACCCAGAGCACGACGGCCAGCGCGAGCGCGCCGAACCCGATCCACGCCGTGAGGTCGAAGACGTTGCCGGTCGCCCAGCGCACGACCGCGACGACGGCGTCCCAGACGAGGCGCAGCAGGCCCGTCAGGTAGAGGGCCACCACCCCGACGGCGAACGCGAGGCCCTGGAGCGCGCGTCCGCGCCGGCCGCGGGTGAAGGCGATCAGGGCGACCACCACCCCCACGAGGCCGAGGCCGATGCAGAGGGGCAGGAGGACGACGTCCGCGGCGGGCATCCTCCCAGCCTGCCACCGGGAGGGGCCGGAGGCATCGGGGACAGCACGGGCCGGACCCTGGGACGCACCCGCCGGCCCACGTACGGTGGCCCGCATGCCCGACGCCCAGCACCCGCCGCACCTCGAGCGCACCCTGGCCCCCTCGCCCTTCCCCGGCGACGACGGGCTGGCCGACCCGGCCACCCGCCGCGCCCTCGCCGCGGCGGTCCGCGAACCCGGGACGACCACCTACCTGCGCGCCGTGGCGGCGCTGTGCACGACCCGTGTCCTCGTCCCCGTCGTCGCGACGGCGACCCGGGTGGGCACCACCACCGGCGGGCTCTCCTCCGACAAGGAGGCGGACATGGCCGTGGTCATGCTCGAGTCCGGCGACGGCCGGCGGGCGATGCTCGGCTTCACCGGGCTGGACGCGCTCAAGGCCTGGCGGGCCGACGCACGGCCGGTGCCGGTCACCCTCGACCTCGCCGCGCAGACGGCCCGGGCCGAGCAGGTGGGCACGGTGCTCGTCGACGTCGCCGGTCCCCACCCGCTCGCCATCGAGGGCGAGGTGCTGGCGGCGCTCGCCGCCGGCCACCGCCTGGTGGAGCTGGAGCCGGAGGAGTTCGGCTGGGCCGTGCCCGTGGACGACCCGTCGGTCGAGGCGCCCGGCCCCGGTCCCGGTCCCGCCGCGGAATAGCGCGCCGCCCCGCAGGCGTTGAACCCTGCGTCGGAGGCCCCGGGACGAACGTGCCCGGACGCCGTCGCCGGTGATAGCATCGGTGCCGACCGATCTGGCGTACGCGTCGGATCCGCAAGCGGAGACCTGATCTCCCACCCGTACGACCCCTCTGGGCCCTGCCGAGAGCGTGGTGGTCGGGTCGGTCCATCGCCGCCGGCGTACCCGCCGGTCGCTGTGGTGTTCAGGGTCTTCGCTCACGGGCGAGGACCCTTTTCTCGTCTCTGCGGATCCGTCCAGGGCCCGGGTCGGCGCCAGCACGGACGATCGACCGCCTCGGACGAAGACCAGAGCACCACCACAACTGGAGGACATATCAGCACCGAACCGCGAATCAACGACCGCATCCGCGTCCCCGAGGTCCGCCTCGTCGGACCCGCGGGTGAGCAGGTCGGGATCGTGAAGATCGAGACTGCGCTGCAGCTGGCCACCGACTCCGAGCTCGACCTGGTCGAGGTCGCGCCGATGGCCCGCCCGCCGGTCGCGAAGCTCATGGACTACGGCAAGTTCAAGTACGAGAACGCGCAGAAGGCGCGGGACAGCCGTCGCAACCAGACGAATACGATCATCAAGGAGATGAAGCTCCGCCCGAAGATCGACGTGCACGACTACGAGACCAAGAAGGGTCACGTCGTGCGGTTCCTCAAGGGTGGGGACAAGGTCAAGATCACGATCATGTTCCGCGGTCGTGAGCAGTCCCGTCCCGAGCTGGGCTACAACCTGCTCAAGAAGCTCTCCGCCGACGTCGACGAGTTCGGTTTCGTGGAGTCCTCGCCCAAGCAGGACGGGCGCAACATGATCATGGTGCTGGGTCCGCACAAGAAGAAGACCGAGGCCAAGGTCGACATCGCGGCCGAGCGCGAGGCCCGCATGGCGGCGCGTGCCGAGAACGCCGCGGCCGACGAGCAGGCCGCGGCCGAGCAGCGTGCGCAGCACGCCGCGCAGCCGTCGGCCCCGCGCCGTCGTGGTCCCGCCGACAACATGGACCCCGACATCGACGTCTGAGTCAGGCCCCGAGCCCGACGCACGACGAGCACCACCAGCAGGACCCGCCGGGGGCAGCCCCCCGGCGGGACGTGACACGCCCGCCCCGGCGGGTGAGGGAAGAGATGGAGCGGCAGATGCCGAAGATGAAGACGCACTCCGGTGCCAAGAAGCGGTTCCGGTTCACGGGCACCGGCAAGGTCATGCACCGCAAGGCCGGCAAGATGCACCTCAACGAGCACAAGCCGACCTCGCAGACCCGCCGCCTGACCGGCGACGCGGAGCTGGCCCCGGGTGACGCCGCCCGCGTGCGCAAGATGCTCGGTCGCCGCAGCTGACGCTGCCCCTCTTCCCACCTCCCGCCGGACGCCCGAGACCTCGAGGCCCGGCCCCACTTCAGTAAGGAACACCGATGGCACGCGTCAAGCGCGCAGTCAACGCGCACAAGAAGCGCCGTGAGGTCCTCGAGCAGGCGTCCGGCTACCGCGGTCAGCGCTCGCGGCTCTACCGCAAGGCGAAGGAGCAGGTCACCCACTCCCTCGTCTACGCGTACCGCGACCGCCGCGCCCGCAAGGGCGACTTCCGCAAGCTCTGGATCCAGCGCATCAACGCTGCGGCCCGCGCGGAGGGCATGACCTACAACCGCTTCATCGCCGGTCTGAAGACCGCCGGTGTCGAGGTCGACCGCAAGATGCTCGCCGAGCTGGCCGTGTCGGACGCCCCGGCGTTCGCCGCGCTGGTCGCCGTGGCCAAGGCGGCTGCGCCCGCCGAGACCCCGGCCGCCACCACCGCGGCCTGAGGCACACCCTGCCTCCAGCACGTCCGCAACCCGGTCGTCTCCGTCGCCGCAAGGACCGTGAGACGGCCGGGTTGTTCCTCGCCGAGGGACCGCAGGCGGTTCGCGAGGCCCTGCACGCCGGGGTCGTCACCGACCTCTACGTCGACCCTTCGGCCGCCGACCGGCTCACCGAGCTCGTCGGGCTGGCGACCAGCCTGGGCCTGGCCCCCCGCGAGCTCGAGGGGCGCGACCTCGCCGCCCTCACCGACACCGTCACCCCGCAGGGGGTGGTCGCGGTCTGCCGCCGGGTCGACGTGGCCCTGGCCGACGTCGTCCGGGCGGGCGCCCGACTGCTCGTCTGCTGCGTGCAGGTCCGGGACCCCGGCAACGCCGGGACGGTCGTCCGCTGCGCCGACGCCTTCGGGGCGGACGGCGTGGTCCTGAGCGCAGGTTCCGTGGAGCTCACCAACCCCAAGACCGTCCGCGCGAGCGTCGGCAGCCTCTTCCACCTGCCCGTCACCGTCGGCGCCGACCTGGCCGCCGTCGTCGGGGCCGCGCACGACGCCGGCCTCCAGGTCCTCGCCGCCGACGGTTCCGGCGACGTCGAGCTCTCGACCCTGGCCCGTACCGGCGACCTCGCCCGACCCACGCTGTGGCTGTTCGGGAACGAGGCGTGGGGGATGCCCGAGCAGGACCGCGCCCTGGCCGACCGCGTCGTCCGGGTCCCGCTCTACGGGGCGGCCGAGAGCCTGAACCTCGCGACGGCCGCCGCCGTCTGCCTCTACACGACGGCCACGGCCCAGCACGAGGCCTGACCGTCAGCCGGCCTGCTCCTCGGCCGGCTGCTCCTCTCCGGTGCGGGCCGCGGCGGCCGGCCGCGACGTGCCCGGCGTCCCGCCCGCGCGGACGAGGGCGAGCATCTGCGCCTTGGACGTGACGCCGAGCGTCGCGTAGATCCGGGTGAGGGACTTCTCCAGGCTCCGCAGGGAGACGTAGAGACGGTCGGCGACCTCGCGGTTCTTCTTCCCGAGCAGCAGCAGCGAGACGATCCGTGCCTCGTGGTCGTCCAGCACGCTGCTCAGCAGCTGGCCCTGCGCGTCGGCGGGCGGCGTGATCCACTCCAGCGCCAGCGCGTGGCGGTGCCAACCCTCCAGGCCCAGGTGCGCGAAGTGCAGCGCCGCGTCGTGGCGGACCTGCTCCGCCTCCGGTCCGGCGGAGGTCGGCCCCAGCCGGCGCGCGAGGGCCAGGAGGGTCCGGGCGCGCTCGACCAGGCCGTCCTCGGAACCCGAGGCCGCGAGCGCGCGGGCGAAGGCCGGCCGCGCCTCCAGCGAGGAGGCCACCAGTCCGGCCGCCCGGGCCGCCGCCGCGCTCGTCGCGGGTCCGGTGGGTTCCGGCAGGCCGGCCGCGGCGTGCGCCTGCTGGGCGGACGCCAGGTCGCCCTGCGCGACCTGCGCCTCCACGAGGTCGGCGAGCACGAGCCAGCGCTGCTCGGGCGGCAGCGGGGGCTGCCGGCGCACCAGCGACTCCAGCCCGACCACGGCCTCCGCGTAGCGGCCCTCGACGAGACGGCGCTCCGCGTGGGCGCGCTCCAGCGCGGGCACCTCCGACCCGTGCACGTCCTCCCCGTCATGGAGGGTGCCGTCGGGCAGCCCGGCGAGGGTCTCGAGCCGGACGAGGGCGGGGTCCAGGCCGCGTACGTGCAGCGGTCCCGGCAGCGCGAGCGCCTCGAGCTCGACGGCGCTGCGCAGCGCGGTCCGTACCTGCCAGGTGGCCACCTCGAGCTGGAGCCGCGCGGCGGCGAGGAAGTAGGCGGCGTGCCGGCCGGCGTCGCGGTGGGTGCTCGCCGCCTCGAAGAGCTGCTGGCGCGCCTCCGCGTGGGCGCCCGCCTCGAGCAGGACGGTCACGAGCAGGAAGTCGTCGTACCAGCTGCGGTCCACCGACGAGTCGCGCCAGCGCAGCGCCGCCTCGCGCAGCGTCTCCGCCCGCGCCGCCCCGCTCGTGCGCTGCCAGCCCACCTCGACCAGCCGCCACAGGGCCCGGTCGCCGGCCCGGGCCGCCCGGCTGGCCTGCCGCGCCCGGTCGAGGTAGGTCCGCGCCTGCGCGTGGGCACCGACCAGCAGGCTGTTCCACGCCGTCCGGGTCATCGTCTCGAAGACGACCGCGGGGGAGACGAGCTCGAGCGCGGAGAGGAGCTTGGTCGAGGGGACGGCGAGCGTGCGGTCGTCGGCCACCTGGCTCAGGAACCCCCGCCAGCGGGTCAGGTCCGACAGGTCGGGCTCGTCGACGCCCAGGGCGCGCACGGCCTGCTCGAAGGCGTCGCGGGCGTCGAGCAGGTGCCCGGCGCGCTCGGCCCGGGCGGTGAGCTCCAGCCAGTCGTGGGTCGTGGGCGGGTCGGCGTGCCCGACGACGGCCCAGGCGAGCGCCTCGGCCTGGCCGTCGTCCGACCCCGGGGCGGCGCCGGCCAGCGCGCGGCGACCCGTGGTGACGACCTCGTCGCTGGTCGCGTCCCCGTCGGCGGCGTGCAGCGCGGACCGTATGGGGGCCACGGCGGACCAAGCGTCGGCGAGCGTCGTCGCGAGGCTGCGGCGCACCGCCGGGGGCAGCGCGGCCTCGGCCAGCCAGCCGAGGGAGGTGCGGCTCGGGCGGTAGCCGCCGGGCACGGCCTCGAGGAGGTGCCGGTCGAGCAGCGACCCCACGGGGCCCGGCCCGCCCACGCGGTCCAGCACGACGGTCGGCATCGGCCCGCCGAGGCCGAAGCAGGCCAGGGTGCGCAGCTCCTCGGGCTCGAGCCGACCCAGGACGGGAGCGACGGCGCCGAGGCTCGCTGCCGTCGCCGTCAGCCGCACCGGCAGGGCCCGGCGCCCCTCGAGCTGCTCGCGGTCGAGGTGCTCGGCGGCCTCGCGCAGCACGAGCGGGTTGCCGTCCGTGCGGTGCCGCAGGTCGCCGGCGACGGGAGCCGGCACCGCGAACCCGGTCCAGGCGCCCAGCGCGACCCGGGTCTGCTCGGAGCCCAGCCCGTCCAGGTCGAGCCGGTCGAGGTCGCGGGCGTCGTCGGGCAGGGCGTGGTCCGGGCAGGCGAGGACGTAGGAGACGTCGAACGTGTGGTTGCGGTGCGCGAGGAAGACCAGCAGCTCGAGCGAGAACGGGTCGCAGCGGTGGAAGTCGTCCGCGACGACGACCACGGGACGGTCCCGGTGGGGCATCGCCCGGTAGCGCTCGGTCATCTGGCGCCCGAGCTCGTTCGGAGCGACCCCGTCCTGCACCCCCCGGGTCACGATCTCCGTGCTGCCCGACCGGGCGAAGTCCTCGACGGACCGGACCGCGGCCCCGGCGTTGCGCGCCGCGGCCCAGGGCTCGGCGCCGCTGCTGCTGCTCCCCGTGACCCAGATGAGGTCGCCCTCGAAGGCCCGGAAGGCCTCCCGCAGCAGGGTCGTCCGGCCGGCACCCGGGGCGCCCGCGACGACGAGCGTGCGCCCGACGGCGCCCCGCCCACGCGCGACCTCGCGCACCCGCGCCAGCTCGTCGGACCGGCCCACGAACACGCCGGTGCTGCCCCCGCCCCCGACCATGCGCCTCCTCGGACCACCTGCGCCTGGATCCCCTTCGGACGAGGCGCCTCGTCCGGATGCAGGGCAGCACCCGAACCCGCACGTTATCCGTACGGAACCCGCCTGAACTTCCGCACGTCCCCGCACGACGGTGCGCCGAGCGGGACTGCACGTCCGCCGGCCCTAACTTCTGGTCCCGGACGGGGTCGGCCGGCACGTCCGGGGGAGCAGGACCGGGACCAGGAGGAGCCGTGGCGACATCCGTCGGGGAGCTCGGCCCTGCGCTGGCGTCGTGGAACGACTTCGTCGGCACCGCGGCGGCCGACGAGTCGGGTCCCGACGCCACCGGACCCAGCCTCTACGAGGCCGCCGGGCTGGACCCGGCCACCTGGATCATCCTCGGCGTCGACCTGGGGACGGCGACCCCGGCGACGCTCGTCGTCTACGCGCTCGACCGCGCGGTGCACGGGGTGTCGACCCACGCCGACCTGATCGACCTGGGCCACCGCTCGGGAGAGCTGGCGGTGACGGCGTTCGAGCTCTGCGGGCCGGAGGCGCTCCGCCGGGGCGCGGCCGCCTTCGAGCGGTTGTCCGTCCGCCTCGTCGCCCGCCCGTTCCACGACCAGCGGCTGGTCGTCCACGAGCGGCGGGCCCTGCCGGTCGGTCCACCCCCGACGGACCCGGCGTCCGGCTGAGCCCGGTCGACCCCCCGCCGCCTGCCCCCGCACCCGGCCGCACGCCACCACCGAACCGGAGCCCCCGTGTCCAGCGAGAACGCCCCCACCCCCGCCCTGTCCGCCCGTCCGCCCCGGCGGCGGCGCACGTTCCTGTGGGGCCGGATGAGCATCCGCTCCAAGCTGCTGGCGATGCTGCTCGTGGTCAGCATCCTGTCGATCCTCGCCGCGAGCTACTTCGCCTACCGCTCCTCGAGCCGCGCCCTCACCGACCAGGCGACGCAGCAGCTCACGTCGATCCGCGACGCGCGGACGCGGCAGATCCAGTCCACCTTCGCGGGGCTCAGCCGCTCGTCGGTGCTGAACAGCGGCAACCTGACCGCCACCTCGGCGATGACGGCCTTCACCCGGGACTTCGCCGCCCTGCGGGGCCGCACGACCTCGGCGTCGGAGCAGGCCGCGCTCGACGCCTACTACGCCGACACCTTCCTGCCCGAGCTGCAGAAGAACACCGACGGCGAGGTGACCGCGCAGAGCTTCGAGCCCACCGACGACGCCGCGCGCTACCTCCAGTCGCGCTACACCGTCCCCGCCAAGGGCGACTTCGACGCGGCGATCAAGGTCGACGACGCGGGCGACGGGTCGGCCTGGTCGGCCGACCACGCGCGCTACCACGGCTTCTTCCGCCAGGTGGTCGAGCAGAACGGCTTCGACGACGCGATGCTCGTCGACACCGAGGGCAACGTCGTCTACACCGCCTACAAGGGGACCGACCTCGGCACGAACCTGCTGACCGGGCCCTACAAGGGCTCCGGGCTGGAGGACGCGTACCGCGAGGTGCTGCGCTCGAACACGGTCAACGCCATCAACCTGGTCGACTTCGAGCCGTACGCGCCCTCGTACGACGCACCGGTCGGCTTCGGGCTCTCGCCGATCGGGGTGGACGGCCGGCTCACCGGGGTCCTCGTCGTCCAGCTGCCCGGCGAGAACATCAACAACGTCATGACGTCGAACGGGCAGTGGGCCCAGACCGGCCTCGGACGGACCGGGGAGAGCTACCTCGTCGGTCCCGACGGCACGCTCCGGTCCACCTCGCGGCTGCTGGAGGAGGACCCCGCGGCCTACCGGGCGGCCGTGGTCGACCAGGGCACCCCGCCCGAGCTCGCCGACCGCATCGTCGCCGACAAGAACCCGGTGCTGCGCCAGAGCGTCGACTCCCCGGGCGCGCAGGCCGCGCTGCGCGGGCAGACCGGGACCTCGGTCGAGACCGACTACCTGGGCCGGCGGGTGCTGACCTCGTACGCCCCGGTCGCGGTCAACGGCATCAACTGGGCCGTGGTCTCCCAGATCGACGAGGAGGAGGCGCTGCGACCCGTCAGCAACCTGCTGCGGACGCTGGGGCTGACCACGCTGGGCATCGTCCTGGTGATCACCCTCGCGTCGCTCGTGCTGGCCCGCGTGTTCACCCGCCCGGTCGACCGGCTGCTGGCCGGGGTGCGCAAGGTGGCCGGCGGCGACCTGGACGCCCGGGTCGAGACGCGGGGAACCGACGAGTTCGCCGACCTCGCGACGGCGTTCAACGACATGGGTTCCAGCCTCAGCACCAAGCAGGAGCTGCTCGACGCCGAGATGGCCGAGAACGACCGGCTGCTGTCCACCCTGATGCCGGCCGCCGTGGCCGAGCGCTACCGCACCGGCGAGACGAACATCGCCCAGGAGCACACCGACGTGTCGGTGCTCTACGCCACCATCGACAACCTCGACGACCTGGGCCGGGGCCGCGACGTCGAGGCCGGCGTCGGCCTGCTGAACGAGCTCGTCGCCAGCTTCGACCGCGCGGCGGAACGCACCGGCGTCGAGAAGGTCCGGGTGCTCCGCTCGGGCTACATCGCGAGCTGCGGGCTCGTGGTGCCACGGGTGGACCACGCGCTCCGCTCGGTCGACTTCGCGCAGGAGATGTGGTCGGCCGTCCAGCTCTTCGGCGCCCAGCACGGCGTGCAGCTCGGCCTGCGCGTCGGGATCGACTCCGGGTCGGTGACCAGCGGCCTCGTCGGCGGCGCGGCCATCTACGACCTGTGGGGCGACAGCGTGAACCTCGCCTTCCGGGCGCAGTCCGCGAACAGCGAGCCCGGCATCTACCTCACCGAGGCGGTGCACCAGCGCGTGCGCGACGCGTACGCCTTCACCCCGGCCGGAGACGTGTCGACGAAGTCCGGCAGCGAGGGCGTCTGGCGCCTGGAGGTGGGTGCCCGTGTCTGACCTGACGCAGCAGCCCTGGTTCGCCTGGGCGGTCCTGGTCGTCGTCGGCCTGCCCGTGCTGACCATCGTCCTGACCGAGGTCGAGGCCCGGCTGGTCCGTCGGCGCAGCTCGATGGCCCGGCCCGTACGCCTGCTCCGGGCGTTCATCCTGCCCGTGGGCGCGCTGCTGGTGCTGCTCACCCAGATCCCCAACACGGTCGTCTCCAACGAGGGCGGGGTCGTCAAGATCACCGCGACCGTGCTCGGGCTGATGGTGCTCGTGTTCGTGCTGTCGGGGCTCAACACCGCGCTGTTCCTGAACGCCTCGGCGGCGTCGTGGCGCGGCCGGATGCCGTCGATCTTCATCGACATCGTCCGCATCATCATCATCGGCGTCGGGCTGGCGGTGCTGCTGTCCGTGGTCTGGGGCGCCGACGTCGGCGGTCTGTTCGCCGCCCTCGGCGTGACCTCGATCGTCCTCGGCCTGATCCTGCAGAACGCCCTCGGCTCGATCGTCGGGGGACTGCTGCTGCTGTTCGAGCAGCCCTTCCAGCTCGGCGACTGGATCGAGTACGGCAAGGTCCGCGGCCGCATCGTCGGGGTCAACTGGCGCGCCGTGCACATCGAGGTCGACAACGGCATCCAGATCGTCCCGAACTCCTCGCTCGCCGAGGGGGCGTTCACCAACCTGAGCCGTCCGACGACGCACTACGTGGAGACGGTCGCGGTGACGTTCACCGAGAACGACCCGCCGCGCGACGTGATCGACCTGTGCAACGAGGTGGCCCGCGGCCTGCCGCGGCTGGCCCCCGGGCACGAGCCGAGCACGGTGCGGACCGGCGCCGGCACGTACGCCACGTCGGTCCCGCTCGTCACCTTCGCGGACAGCGGGGAGGCGAACGCCGAGCTGCTGACGCGGCTCTGGTACGCCGCCCGGCGCGCGAACCTCGCCCTGAACGGGGCCGACATCTGGCAGGGCGAGAGCACCGCCGACGTGGAGGTGCTCCTGCGGCGGGCCGCCTCGCGGCTCCGGCTGGACCCCGACGGGCTGGAGGGGCTCGCGGCCCGGATGGACCTCGAGCGCTGGGCGCCCGGCGAGGTGCTGCAGCGCGTCGGCCAGGTCCCGACCGCGATGCGCTGGGTCAGCGGGGGCGTCGTCTCGCTCCGGGTGCCCGCCCCGCTCGGCGGGGAGCTCGCCGTGCTGAACCTGGGAACGGGCGACCTGATCGGCCAGACGGCCCTCACCCGCACCGGCACGCCGTGGTCGCTCACCGCGGTCTCGGAGGTGACGGTCCTGGTCGTCCCCTACGACGTCCTCACCGACCTCGTGCGCCAGGACAACCGGCTCGCGCGCGAGCTGGGCCAGGAGATCGACCAGCGCAAGGAGGCGGTCGACGCCGCCCGCGCCCAGACCGAGGACACCGCTTCCCGGCGGGCCACGTCAGGAGCCGCCGAGCGAGCCTGACCCACCCTTCCGCCGCCGTGCACCAGGATGGCCACGACGGCCTACGGCGTCCCTCACACACTCCACCGCACCTGCTCCACCCACACCACAGAAGGACCACCCCATGAACGAACCCTCCCTGGGAGCCAAGCTCGGGGCCGAGGCCCTCGGCACCTTCGGCCTCGTGTTCGGCGGCTGCGGCAGCGCCGTGCTCGCCGCCAAGTTCCTCACCGACGACGGCGTCCAGCTCGGCATCGGCTTCGTCGGCGTCGCGCTCGCGTTCGGCCTCACCGTGCTGACCGGCGCGTACGCCTTCGGCCACGTCTCCGGCGGCCACTTCAACCCGGCCGTCACCATCGGCCTCGCGGTCGCGAAGCGCTTCGAGTGGAAGGGCGTCCTGCCCTACATCGTCACGCAGATCGTCGCCGGTGCGCTCGCCGCGCTCGTGCTCTACATCATCGCGAGCGGCAAGTCCGGCTTCAGCGCCAGCGAGAGCGGCTTCGCCTCCAACGGCTACGGCGCGCACTCACCCGGCGGCTACGGCCTCGGTGCGGCGCTGCTGACCGAGATCGTCCTGACGGCGGCGTTCCTCTACGTCATCCTCGGCGCCACCGACGACCGGGCACCCAAGGGCTTCGCCCCGATCGCCATCGGCCTCGCGCTGACCCTGATCCACCTGATCAGCATCCCGGTCACCAACACCTCGGTGAACCCGGCCCGCTCGATCGCCGTGGCCATCTTCGCCGGACCCGCCGCGCTGTCCCAGGTGTGGCTGTTCATCGTCGCGCCGATCGTCGGTGCCGCCATCGCCGGCGCCAGCTACGCCGCGATCACCGGCGCCAAGCCGAGCGCCGTCGACGTCGGCGTGGCGAACAACCCGCAGGTGGGCACGGCCAAGAAGGGCTGAGCCCGACCGCGGCTCGCCCGTCGAGCCGCACGCACGTCACCCGAGCCTGCCGGAGACCTCCTCCGGCAGGCTCGGGCGCGTCCGGGGCTCGACGGCGAGGCCGACGGCTCAGCGCCCGACGCGGTAGCGCAGGTGCGTGGCCGCCGGGGACCAGGTGACGTCGACGAGCCGCAGCCCGGGGTCGGCGACCCCGTCCAGCAGGCGCTCCCCGGCGCCGAGCAGGACCGGCGTGACGTCCAGGGTGATCTCGTCAAGGACCCCCGCGGCGAAGGCCTGCCGGACGGTGGCCGCGCCGCCGGTGACCCGGACGTCGCCGTCGCCCGCCGCCTCGCGGGCCCGGGCGTACGCGGCGTCGAAGCCGTCGGTCACGAAGTGGAACGTCGTCCCGCCCGCCATCACGAGCGGCTCGTGCGCGTGGTGGGTGAGCACGAAGACGGGGGCGCGGTAGGGCGGTTCCTCGCCCCACCAGCCCCGCCACTCCCCGTCGTACGAGGCCCACGGCCCGCGGACCGGTCCGAACATGTTCCGGCCCATCACGTAGGCGCCGCGCGGCGTCATCAGGTCCGCGGTCGCCGCGGCGTCGGCCTCGTTCGCCGGCTCCGTGCCGGGCCAGTGCCAGGCGTGCATCCGCTGCCCGCCCACCCCGAGCGGGGCGTCGAGGCTCTGGTCGGGTCCGGCGAGGTAGCCGTCGAGGGAGATCGAGACGTGGCAGTCGGTGGTCATGGGCCTCCGACCCGGCTCGGTCGTCGAAGTCATCGGGTCGGCGTCGGACTCGCCCGCCCGCGTCCGGGGCTCAGCGCCGCTGCGCCTGCTGCCAACGCTCGTACGCCCCCTGCGCCTCGGCCCACGCCGGCGCGGGCACGGCCGCCCGGACGACCTCCGCCGCCTGCGCGTCCGACGTCGTCAGACGTGTCCGGCGGCCGGAGTCGCCCGTCCACGCCACGGTCAGGGTGCCGCCACCCGCCGCCGTCTCCTCGTCCGCACGGTCGCGCAGGTCGCGGCAGGCCCGCGCGAACCGGTCGGGGTCCGGCACGAACGTCGCCGACCACGCCTCGGTCGACCCGTAGCCCGGTGACCAGGTGACGGTCCCGGACGTGGCGTCCAGCCGCACGGTCCACTCGTGGTGGTAGGGCGGCGGGGTGGAGCCCGAGACGTAGGTGGCGGTGCCGGTCAGCGGTGCGTCGCACGGGTCGCCGACCAGCGCGCAGCCGGTCGCGGCGCCTCCGCCCACGAGCGCGAGGCAGAGGAGCAGGACGGGGCTGCGCACGCCGGCAGCGTAGGGGTCGCGGGGGTCGCTGCTCCCGGTGCCGTGGCGGGCCGCGGCGGAACGTGGTCGCGCGCCCTCCCGGAACCTTCCTAGACTGACGGGGTTTGTGACGAGCACCGCTTCTAGGAGGTCGAGCGCGCGATGTCGGGCCCGAACAAGGTCTACGACCCGGTCCAGGTGACCCCGTTGGACGCCGAGCACGTCGACGCGATGGTCGCCGACGCGCTCGCCGCGTTCGCGGCCGCGACCAGCACCGAGGAGCTGAAGGCCGCCCGCCTCGGCCACGCGGGGGACCGGTCGCCGATCGCGCTGGCCAACCGCGAGATCGG
Source organism: Microlunatus spumicola (assembly GCF_039536445.1). Taxonomy (NCBI): domain Bacteria; kingdom Bacillati; phylum Actinomycetota; class Actinomycetes; order Propionibacteriales; family Propionibacteriaceae; genus Microlunatus; species Microlunatus spumicola. The sequence goes on from NZ_BAAAYR010000007.1 coordinate 260,528, forward strand.
CGCGCTGCCGCCGCAGGCCCGCAAGGACGCCGGCGCCCGCGTCGGCCGGGCCCGGGGCACGATCAACACGGCGCTCAAGGCACGCGAGGCCGAGATCGGCGCGGCCGAGCTCGAGCGCCGCCTGCGCGAGGAGCGGGTCGACGTCACCCTGCCCGTCGCGCTGGGCCCGGTCGGCGCGGTGCACCCCATCACGGCGCTCATGAACCTCATGGAGGACGTGTTCGTCGCCATGGGCTGGGAGGTCGCCGAGGGGCCCGAGCTCGAGGCCGAGTGGCTCAACTTCGACGCCCTGAACTTCGTCCCCGACCACCCGGCCCGGACGATGCAGGACACGCTGTTCGTCGGGTCCGAGGAGAGCAACCTCGTGCTCCGCACCCACACCTCGCCGGTGCAGGCGCGCACGATGCTGACCCGCGAGCCACCGATCTACGTGGTGTGCCCGGGCAAGGTCTACCGGGCCGACGAGTACGACGCGACGCACACCCCGGTGTTCCACCAGATCGAGGGCCTGGTCGTCGACCGCGGGATCACGCTGGCCCACCTGCGCGGCACGCTCGACCACTTCGCGAAGGCGATGTTCGGCGACACCCGGACGCGCATGCGCCCGAACTACTTCCCCTTCACCGAGCCGTCGGCCGAGGTGGACCTGCTCTGCTTCGTCTGCCACGGCGACTCGGTCGGCAACCCCGACCGCCCCTGCAAGACCTGCCGTGGCGAGGGCTGGATCGAGTGGGGCGGCTGCGGCGTGGTGAACCCCCGCGTGCTGCGGGCCTGCGGCATCGACCCCGAGGTCTACTCCGGCTTCGCCTTCGGCATGGGCGTCGAGCGGACCCTGATGTTCCGGAACGCGGCGGAGGACATGCGCGACATGGTCGAGGGTGACGTGCGGTTCTCCCGCTCTCTCGTGGGGACGGCCCGATGAGGGCCCCGGTCTCCTGGCTGCGCGAGCAGGCCGCGCTGCCCACCGACCTCACCGGTCGGCAGCTCTCCGACGCGCTGGTGCGCGCCGGCCTCGAGGTCGAGGCCGTCGACGAGGTCGGGGGCGACGTCCAGGGCCCCGTCGTGGTCGGCCGCGTCCTCGCGCTCACGCCCGAGGAGCACAGCAACGGCAAGACGATCAACTGGTGCTCGGTGGACGTCGGCGAGCCCGAGCCCCGCGGCATCGTCTGCGGCGCCCACAACTTCGTAGCCGGCGACCTCGTCGTCGTCGCGCTGCCCGGCGCCCGCCTGCCCGGAGACTTCGACATCGCCGCGCGCAAGACGTACGGGCACGTGTCCGACGGCATGATCTGCTCCGCGAAGGAGCTCGGGCTGGGCGACGACCACGCCGGGATCATCGTGCTGCGCGCGAGCCCCGGCGAGCCCGAACCGGTCCCCGGGCAGGACGCGCGCCCGGTCCTGCACCTGGACGACGAGGTCCTCGACATCGCCGTCACGCCCGACCGCGGCTACTGCCTGTCCGTCCGCGGGCTCGCCCGCGAGGCAGCCCAGGCGACCGGCACGGTGTTCACCGACCCCGTGGACCGTCCGGTGCCGGCGGAGCGCGTGGACGGGTATCCCGTCGCGCTCGCGTCCGACGCCTGCACCGTCTTCACGGCGCTCACCGTGGAGGGGCTCGACCCCTCGCGGCCGAGCCCGCGCTGGCTGACGCGCCGCGTGCAGCTCGCCGGGATGCGGCCGATCTCGCTCGTGGTCGACGTCGCCAACTACGTCATGCTCCTGACCGGCCAGCCGCTGCACACGTACGACGCCGCCACGCTCACCGGCACCGTCGCTTCGCGGCAGGCCGAGCGCGGGGAGAAGCTGCGGACCCTGGACGACACCGTCCGGGCGCTCGACCCCGCCGACCTCGTGATCGCCGACGACTCCGGCCCGATCGGCCTGGCCGGCGTGATGGGCGGCGCGGCGACCGAGGTGCGCGCGACGACGACGTCGGTCGTCATCGAGGCGGCCGCCTTCGACGCGCTGACCCTGGCGCGCACGTCGCGCCGGCACAAGCTGTCCTCGGAGGCGTCGCGGCGGTACGAGCGCGGCGTCGACCCGGCCGCGGGCTACGCCGCCGCGCACCGGGCCGCCGCCCTGCTCGTCGCGCTCGGGGGCGGCACCCTGTCCCCGCAGGAGACGGTCGTCGGTTCCGTGCCGGTGCCGCCCACCACGGCGCTCCCCGCCACGCTGCCGGAGCGGATCCTCGGCACGCCTGTCGACCGAGCGCGGGTGGAGGAGCTGCTGGTCGCGGTCGGCGCCGCCGTGCGCGATGACGGCAGCGACGTCCTCACGGTGCTGCCGCCGACGTGGCGGCCGGACCTGCGCGACCCGTACGACTTCGTCGAGGAGGTCGGCCGGCTCGTCGGCTTCGAGAACATCACCCCCGTCGTGCCGCTCGCGCCGCCCGGTCGCGGCCTGACGCGCTCCCAGCGGGACCGCCGTGCGGTGACCGCCCGCCTCGCGACGGTCGGTGCCGTCGAGGTGCTCAACTTCCCGTTCCTCTCCGTCACCGAGCTCGACCGGCTCGGCCTGCCCGCCGACGACCGGCGCCGTTCGCTGAACACGCTGGTGAACCCCCTGTCGGACACCCAGCCGGCGCTGCGCACCACGCTGCTGCCCGGCCTGTTCGGCGCGGTCGCCCGGAACACCAGCCGCGGGCTCGACGACCTCGCCGTCTTCGAGACCGGCTCGGTGTTCTTCGCGGCCGTCCCGCCGGTCGCCGCACCCCGGCCGCCGGTGGACCGCCGCCCGGACGAGGCCGAGCTCGAGCGCATGGACGACGCGCTCGGTGACCAGCCCCGGATGCTGGCCGCGGTGCTCACCGGGGACTGGCTGCGCGCAGGCTGGCGTGGTCCGGCCCAGCCGGCCGGCTGGACCCAGGCCGTCGCGCTCGCCGAGGAGGCGGCCGCCGCCGTCGGCACCACCCTCGACCGGCGACCGGTCGAGCACGCCCCCTGGCACCCCGGGCGCTGCGCGGAGCTGCGCCTGACGCAGACGGACGTGGTCGTCGGGTACGCCGGCGAGCTGCACCCGCAGGTGTGCGTCGCCTTCGGCCTGCCGCCGCGCACGAGCGCGCTCGAGCTCGAGCTGGACGTGCTGCTGGCCGGCGCGCCCGACCGCGGCGAGGTCGCTCCGCTGTCCTCCTACCCGGTGGCCAAGGAGGACGTGGCCCTCGTCGTGGACGAGGCGGTCGCGGCCGAGGACGTCGCCGAGGCGCTCCGCCGAGGAGGCGGGGCGCTGCTGGAGTCGCTCGAGCTGTTCGACGTGTTCCGCGGGCCGCAGATCGGCGAGGGCCGGAAGTCGCTGGCGTACGCGCTGCGGTTCCGCGCGTTCGGGCGCACCCTGACGACCGCCGAGGTCGCCGCCGCCCGGGACGCGGCCGTCGCGGCCACCGCCGAGCTGGGAGCGGTTCAGCGGACCGAGTGAGGGAGGCGTGCTCCGGTGCTGCCGGAGCGCGTCCCGACCTCTGGGACCCGTTTGCAAGAAGTTGCAGGCCTTGGCATAGTCATGCACATGGTTCTTCGGGTCGCGGTCGCGGGTGCGACCGGCTACGCGGGGGGTGAGCTGCTCCGGCTGCTCCTGTCCCACCCGCACGTCGAGATCGGTGCGCTGACGGCCGCGAGCAGCGCCGGGTCGCGCCTGGGCGACGTGGCACCGCACCTCACGCCGCTCGCCGGCCGGGTGATCGAGAAGACCACGCCCGAGACGCTGGCCGGCCACGACGTCGTCTTCCTCGCGCTGCCGCACGGGACGTCGGCCGCCGTGGCCGAGGCCCTCGGCGACGAGGTGCTCGTGGTCGACTGCGGGGCGGACTTCCGGCTGACCGACCCGGAGGCCTGGGAGCAGTTCTACGGGTCGCCGCACGCGGGCTCCTGGCCCTACGGGCTGCCCGAGCTGCCCGGCCAGCGCGAGGTCCTCGCCGGCACGCGCCGCGTGGCCGTGCCCGGCTGCTACCCGACCGCGACCACCCTGGCCCTGATGCCGGCCGTGGCCGCCGGCCTCGTCGACGGGCACGACGTCGTCGTCGTCGCGGCCAGCGGGCCGTCCGGCGCGGGGAAGTCGCTCAAGCCGCACCTGCTCGGCGCCGAGCTGATGGGCTCCGCCAGCGCGTACGGGGTCGGCGGCGGCCACCGGCACACCCCCGAGATCGCCCAGAACCTGCGCGCCGCGGGCGCGACGGCCGCACCGACGATCTCCTTCACCCCGGTCCTGGTGCCGATGTCGCGCGGCATCCTCGCGACCTGCACCGCGCCGCTCACCGACCCGGACGTCACGCCCGAGGCCGCGTACGCGGTCTACGCCGAGGCCCTGGTCGACGAGCCCTTCGTGCAGCTGCTGCCGAGCGGCACCTGGCCGCAGACGCAGTCGGTGCTCGGCTCCAACGTCGCCCAGGTCCAGGTGACCGTGGACCGGGCCGCCGGCCGGCTCGTCGCCGTCGCCGCCATCGACAACCTCACCAAGGGCACGGCGGGGGGCGCGGTCCAGTGCATGAACCTCGCCCTCGGCCTGCCCGAGACCACCGGGCTGCCCCGGGTAGGAGTAGCCCCATGACCTGGAGGAACGCGTGAGCGTCACGAGAGCCGCCGGCTTCACCGCGTCCGGCGTCACCGCCGGCCTCAAGCCGAGCGGGCGTCCGGACCTGGCGCTCGTCGTCAACACCGGCCCGGACCACGTCGCCGCGGCGGTGTTCACCACGAACCGCGTCAAGGCCGCCCCCGTGCTGTGGTCGCAGCAGGCCGTGGCCGACGGCCGCCTGCAGGCGGTCGTGCTCAACTCCGGCGGCGCCAACGCCTGCACCGGCCCGGCCGGGTTCGCCGACACGCACCGGACGGCCGAGCACGTGGCCGAGGTCTTGTCCGCGGCCGGCGCGGAGGTCGGGGCGGGCGACGTCGCCGTCTGCTCGACCGGTCTCATCGGCACGCGGCTCCCGATGGACCTCCTGACCGCGGGCGTGACGGCCGCGGCGGGCTCGCTGGACGAGGACGGCGGCGCCGACGCGGCCCGGGCGATCATGACCACCGACACCGTGCCCAAGACGGCGGCCTACGCCGACGAGGGCTGGTCGGTCGGCGGCATGGCGAAGGGCGCGGGCATGCTCGCGCCCGGCCTGGCCACGATGCTCGTGGTGATCACGACCGACGCCGTGCTCGACGCCGAGGCCGCCGACGCGCACCTCCGCAAGGCCTGCGCCGCGAGCTTCGAGCGGGTCGACAGCGACGGCTGCATGTCGACCAACGACACGGTCGTGCTGATGAGCAGCGGCGCCTCCGGCGTCCGGCCGGCCACGCAGGACTTCCAGGCGGCGCTCGACGAGACCTGCCACGACCTGGCCATGCAGCTGCTGCGCGACGCCGAGGGCTCGGCCCACGACATCGCCGTCGAGGTGCAGCACGCGGCGAGCGAGGCGGACGCCCTCGAGGTGGCCCGCGCGGTCGCCCGCAGCAACCTCTTCAAGTGCGCCGTGTTCGGCGGCGACCCCAACTGGGGTCGCGTCCTGGCCGCGATCGGCACCACCGGCGCGGACTTCGAGCCGGACCGGATCGACGTCGGGTTCAACGGCGTCGAGGTGTGCCGGGACGGCGCCATCGGGGAGGACCGCAGCCTCGTGGACCTGTCCGGCCGAGACGTGCGCGTGTCGATCAACCTGCGGAACGGTCGCGGCAGGGCGACCGTCTGGACCAACGACCTGACGTACGACTACGTCAAGGAGAACGCGGAGTACAGCACGTGAGCAACGCGGCACCCCGGGCCCTCGAACGGCTCTCGCTGATCGAGAAGGCGTCGATCCTCACCGAGGCGCTGCCCTGGCTGGAGACGTACGTCGGCAAGACCGTCGTGATCAAGTACGGCGGCAACGCGATGGTCGACGAGGAGCTCAAGCGCGCCTTCGCCTCCGACATCGTCTTCATGAAGCGCTGCGGCGTGCACCCCGTGGTCGTCCATGGCGGCGGCCCGCAGATCTCGTCCATGCTCGGCCGGCTCGGCATCGCCTCGGAGTTCCGCGGCGGGCTGCGCGTCACCACGCCCGAGGCGATGGAGGTCGTCCGCATGGTCCTGGTGGGCCAGGTCGGGCGCGACCTCGTCGGGTTGATCAACCGGCACAGCACGCTGGCCGTGGGGCTGTCCGGCGAGGACGGCGGCCTGTTCACGGCCGTCCGCCGGGGGACCGTCGTCGACGGCGAGGAGATCGACCTGGGCCTGGTCGGCGACGTCGTCTCCGTCCGCACCGAGGCGATCCGTGGGCTCATCGACGCCGGCAGCGTCCCGGTCGTCGCCAGCATCGCGCCGGACGCCGACGGCGTCGTGCACAACGTCAACGCCGACACCGCCGCCGCCGCGCTCGCCGTCGCGCTCGGCGCCGAACGTCTCGTCGTCCTCACCGACGTCGAGGGCCTCTACCGCGACTGGCCGAGCTCGACCGAGGTCATCGAGGAGCTGAGCGCCTCGGAGCTGCGCGAGCTGATGCCGGCGCTGCAGTCGGGGATGGTGCCCAAGATGGAGGCCTGCCTGCGCGCCGTGGAGGGCGGCCTGACCCGGGCCACCGTCACCGACGGCCGCGTCCCGCACGCCCTGCTGCTCGAGATCTTCACCAACGCCGGGATCGGCACGATGGTCACCCAGGACGGGCTCGTGCGGCTCGGCAGCCGGGTGTTCTCGGCCGCCGACGGCATCCCGGAGCACGAGTACGGCAACGGCGAGTTCGTCCGTACGGAGGCGTCGCCGCAGCCGGCACCCCACGACCCCGAGCCTTCTGCGCTCGACGACACGGCAGGACTGTCATGACCACCGCCACCACGACCGACGTGACGCTCAGCGCGGAGCTGGCCGGGCCGGCGCCGCACGGTTCCGCGGGCGTCCTCGACGCGTACCAGCGCTCGGTGATGAACACCTTCGGCCCGCCCAAGCGCGTCTTCGTGCGCGGCGAGGGCTGCTACGTCTGGGACGCCGACGGGCGCCGGCACCTCGACCTGCTGGCCGGTATCGCGGTGAACGCCCTCGGCCACGCCCACCCGACGGTCCTCGCGGCCGTGACCGGGCAGATCTCGACGCTCGGCCACGTCTCGAACTTTTTCGCCACGCCGGCGCAGGTCGCCCTGGCCGGCCGCCTGGCCGGGCTCACCGGCGACCCGGACGCCAAGGTGTTCTTCACCAACTCGGGCACCGAGGCCAACGAGGCGGCGTTCAAGATCACCCGGATGACGGGCCGGACGAAGATCATCTCCACCGAGGGCGCCTTCCACGGGCGGTCGATGGGTGCGCTCGCGATCACCCACAACCCGAAGTACCGCGCGCCCTTCGAGCCGCTGCCCGGGGACGTCACGTTCGTCCCGTACGGGGACGCCGAGGCCCTGGCGGCCGTGGTCGACGAGACCGTCGCCGCCGTCGTCCTCGAACCCATCCAGGGCGAGAACGGCGTGGTCGTGCCCCCGCCGGGCTACCTGGCGCGGGCCCGCGAGCTGTGCGACGCCGCCGGGGCGCTGCTGTGGATCGACGAGGTGCAGACCGGCATGGGCCGGACCGGCTCGTGGCTCGTGCACACCGCCCAGGGCGTGACCGCCGACGTGGTGACCCTGGCGAAGGGGCTCGGCAACGGGTTCCCGGTCGGCGCCTGCCTCGCCACCGGTCGCGCCGCCACGCTGCTCGGGCCGGGCAGCCACGGCACGACCTTCGGCGGCAACCCCGTGGCCTCGATCGCCGGCCTGGCCGTGATCAACGTGATCGAGCGCGACGGCCTGCTCGAGAACGCCACGGCCATGGGCGAGCACCTCGTGGCGACCGTGGAGGGTCTCGGCCACCCGCTCGTGGACCACGTCCGCGGACGCGGGCTGCTGCGCGGGATCGTGCTGAACGCCGACGTCGCGCCCGCGGTCGCCGACCTCGCCCTCGAGGCCGGCTTCGTGGTGAACGCCCCGCGCCCGCACGTGCTGCGCATCGCGCCGCCGCTGATCATCACGGCGGCCCAGCTCGACACGTTCACCGAGGCGCTGCCGGGCTTCCTCGACACCGCCGCCCGGACGGCCGCGGCGTGAGCGCCACCGCGGTCCGCCACCTCCTGGCCGACGACGACCTGAGCCCCGCCGAGCAGACGGTCGTCCTCGACCTCGCCGCCCGGCTGCGCGAGGACCCGTACGCCGCCCGCCCGCTCGCCGGTCCGCGGAGCGTCGCGGTGATCTTCGACAAGCCGACGCTGCGCACCCAGGCCTCGTTCAGCGCCGGCATCGCCGAGCTCGGCGGGTTCCCGATGATGGTCGACGGGCGGCTCGCCGCGATCGGCAAGCGCGAGTCGATCCCCGACGTGGCCCGGGTCATCGGACGGCAGGCGTCGGCGATCGTCTGGCGCACCTTCGCCCAGGACGACCTCGCGACCATGGCCGCGTACGCGGGCGTCCCCGTGGTCAACGCGCTGACCGACGACTACCACCCGTGCCAGATCCTGGCCGACCTGCAGACGCTGCGCCAGCACGGCCGGTCGCTGCCCGGGCTGACGCTGGCCTACGTCGGCGACGGCGCGAACAACATGGCCGCCTCCTACGTCCTGGGCGGCGTGACGGCGGGGATGCACGTGCGCGTCGGGGCGCCGGAGGGGTTCCACCCCACGGCCGAGCTCGTCGCCCGCGCCGAGGGCATCGCGGCGTCCACGGGCGGGAGCGTGAGCGTCACCGACTCTCCCTCCGAGGCCGTCGCCGGCGCGGACGCCGTGGCCACGGACACCTGGGTGTCGATGGGCCAGGAGGAGGACGGGCTCGACCGCGAAGGGGCCTTCGCGCCCTTCCAGGTCGACGAGGCGCTCCTGGCCCGCGCCGACGCCGACGCGCTGTTCCTGCACTGCCTGCCCGCCTACCGCGGCAAGGAGGTCAGCGCGGCGGTCCTCGAGGGCCCGAGCTCCGTGGTCTGGGACGAGGCGGAGAACCGCCGCCACGCCCAGAAGGCCGTGCTCACGTTCCTGCTCGAGCGGTCCGGGCTCGTCGAACTCTCCGGCCTGCTCCCGGCCGCCGGACAGACGGCGTGACCGGGCTGACGACGGTGACGCACGCGGCCCCGCCCACGAAGGCCGCCCGGCACGCCCGGGTGGTCGGGCTGCTGCGCACCCACCAGGTCCGCTCGCAGACCGAGCTCGCGGAGCTGCTGGCCGCCGAGGGCCTGCACGTCACCCAGGGCACGCTCTCGCGCGACCTCGTCGAGCTCGGCGCCTCCCGCGTGCGGGGCGCCTCCGGGCACCTCGTCTACGCCGTGCCCGGCGACGGCGGGGACCGCACCCCGCTGGTGGGCGAGTTCGCCACGTTCGAGAACCGCCTGGCCCGGCTCTGCCAGGAGGTGCTCGTCTCCGCGGAGTCGTCGGCCAACCTGGTCGTCCTGCGCACCCCGCCGGGCGCGGCCCAGTACTTCGGCTCCGCCATCGACCGGGTCGGCTGGGACTCCGTCCTCGGCACGATCGCCGGTGACGACACCATCCTGCTGATCACCCGCAGCCCGGGCGGCGGCGAGCAGCTCGCCCGCGACCTGATGCGGATGAGCGAGACCGGCAAGCCCCTGACAGGAAGAGTCGAGTGACCGAGCACGAGACAGCGCTCCCCGAGCCCGAAGGGCACGCCGGGCGCCTCTGGGGAGGCCGCTTCGCCGGCGGCAGCGCACCCGCGATGGCCACGCTGAGCCGTTCCACGCAGTTCGACTGGCGCCTCGCACCGTACGACCTCGCCGGTTCCGTCGCGCACGCCCGGGCCCTGCACCGCGCGGGGCTGCTGACCGACGACGAGCTGGCCGGGATGCTCGACGGGCTCGAGACGCTGAGCGGCGAGGTCGCCTCCGGCGCCTTCCGGCCCTCGCCCGCCGACGAGGACGTGCACGGCGCCCTGGAGCGTCGGCTGACCGAGGTCGTCGGCCCCGAGCTGGGCGGTCGCCTGCGGGCCGGACGCTCGCGCAACGACCAGATCGCCACCCTGCTGCGGCTCTGGCTGCGCGACCACCTCCGGCTGGTCGCCGGCGCGGTCTCCGAGGTGGTCGTCGCGCTGCACGACCAGGCGACCGCGCACCTCGGCGTCCCGATGCCCGGCCGCACGCACCTGCAGCACGCGCAGCCCGTCCTGCTGTCGCACCACCTGCTCGCGCACGCCTGGCCGCTGCTGCGCGACGTTGACCGGATGCGCGACCTGGACGCCCGGCTCGCGCTCAGCCCGTACGGGTCGGGCGCGCTCGCCGGTACCTCCCTCGGGCTCGACCCGACCTTCGTGGCCCACGAGCTCGGCTTCGCCGACGCCGTGGCGAACTCGATCGACGGCACGTCCGCCCGCGACCTGGCGGCCGAGGCGGCGTACGTGCTCGCCCAGGTGGGGATCGACCTCTCGCGGCTGTCGGAGGACGTCATCCTCTGGTGCACCTACGAGTTCGGGTTCGCCCGGCTCGACGACGCCTGGTCGACCGGGTCGAGCATCATGCCGCAGAAGAAGAACCCCGACGTGGCCGAGCTCGCCCGCGGCAAGGCCGGGCGGCTGGTCGGCAACCTCGCCGGCCTCCTCACGACGCTGAAGGGCCTGCCGCTGGCGTACGCCCGCGACCTGCAGGAGGACAAGGAGCCGCTCTTCGACTCCGTGGACCAGCTGCTGGTGCTGCTGCCGGCCGTCGCCGGGATGGTCGGCACGCTGACCTTCGACGCGGAGCGCCTGGCCAGCCTCGCGCCGCGCGGCTTCTCGCTGGCCACCGACCTGGCCGACTGGCTCGTCCGTGAGCGGGTGCCGTTCGCGGTAGCGCACGACGTGGCCGGTGCCGCCGTGCGCTACTGCGAGGCGCGGGGGCTCGAGCTCTCGGAGCTGACGCCGGACCGGCTGGCGGAGATCTCCCCGCTGCTGCGGCCGGAGGTGCTCGACGTCCTGACCGTCTCCGGGTCGATCGACAGCCGCGACGGCCGAGGCGGGACGGCGACCGTCCGGGTGCGTGAGCAGCTCGACGAGGTGGCGACCGCACTCGACGCGGCCGCGGCCTGGGCTGTCCACAGGGTGCACTGAGCGTCGTCCACAGGAGGCGGAGCGACCGGCACGATCGGCCCTTTCGTCCTCATCCTTCCGGTCACACCCGACCGAGAGGATCACCACCATGGGCGTCACCACCCGCTACCTGGGCCACGTCACCATCACGCCGCGTCTCGACCAGGCGGAGTACGACCATCTGCGTGCGGTGTCGCGGGGCGAGGTACCCCTCGTGGGCCCCGACGAGCTCGAGCCGTGGTGCCCGTGGGAGCCGTGCGCGCACGGGTGCTGTCTGCGATGGTCCGGGAGCGACAGCCACGGCACCGGGGCCGAAGGCCTGCAGCTGCTCATCGACCGCTTCCTGTCGCCCGACGACCGGGGCGCCCCGATCGACTCTCTGGATGACCCGGAGCTCCCCGGCTTGACGTTCGACCACGACACGAACGGGGTGATCGCCTGCGAGGACGGTGAACGAGGGCTGTTCCTGCTGAGGGTGGATCACGGCCGGGTGCGGGTAGAGATGCTCCTGGGAGGTGACCCGTCGCCCTGGGAGCTGGGCCTCGACGCGGCCGAGAGGCTGCCGTGGCTGTCGCCCGAGCCCACCCCGGAGGAGCGGAACAGGTTGTTCAACGAGGCGACCCTCGCAGCCGTGCGCGCGTCCTTGGGCGCCGAAGGAGGATGATGAGCGGCCGGGACGGGGGCGCCGGGCGCTCGTCGGCAGCGAGAGGACGTGAACGTGTCGGAGGTCCTGGACGAGCTGAGGTGGCGAGGTCTCCTTGCCAACTCGACCGACGAGGAGGCGCTGGCGGCGCACCTCGACGCGGGGCCGGTGACGTTCTACGTGGGCTTCGACCCGACGGCGCCGAGCCTGCACTTCGGCAACCTGGTGCAGCTGGTGGTCGCGCGGATCTTCCAGCGGGCGAGACACCGGCCACTTCTCCTCGTCGGTGGGTCGACCGGGATGATCGGCGACCCCAAGGAGTCGGGTGAACGCGTGCTGAGCAGCCCCGAGGTCGTCGCCGCGCGGGTGGAGCGGATCCGTGACCAGGTGGCGCGGTTCATCGACCTGGAGGGTGCCAACCCGGCGAAGTTGGTGAACAACCTCGACTGGACCGGCCCGATGTCGGTGCTGACCTTCCTGCGCGACATCGGCAAGCACTTCCCGGTGAACCGGATGCTGGCGCGCGACGTCGTACGAAACCGGCTCGAGGACGGGATCTCCTACACGGAGTTCTCCTACGTCCTGCTGCAGTCGATGGACTACCTGGAGCTCTTCCGGACCCACGGGTGCTCGCTGCAGTTCGGGGGGAGCGACCAGTGGGGGAACATCACCGCCGGCGTCGAGCTCATCCGGCGGGCGGAGGGCGCCAGGGTCCACGCCGTCGCCACGCCGTTGCTGACGAAGGCGGACGGCACGAAGTTCGGCAAGACGGAGAGCGGCACGGTGTGGCTCGACCCCGCCATGACGTCCCCGTACGCCTTCCACCAGTTCTTCCTGCAGGCGGAGGACGAGAAGGTCATCGACTACCTCAAGGTCTTCTCCCCTCGGGGGCGGGAGGAGATCGAGGAGCTCGAGCGGCTGACCCGTGAGGAGCCGTACCGGCGGGCGGCCCAGAAGGCGTTGGCCGACGACGTGACCGCTCTCGTCCACGGGGAGGCCGAGAGGGACGCGGCCGTGGCGGCCGGGCAGGCGGTGTTCGGTCAGCACGACCTCGCCGAGCTCCCCGAACCGGTGCTGGCCGGAGTGGTGGCGGAGCTGGGTGGTGGAGACATCGACGTCGACACGGGGTGGCCCACCGTCGCGGAGGTGCTGCAGACCGCCGGCGTCGTGGCGAGCCGGTCCGCCGGCCGTCGGGCCGCCTCGGAGGGGGGCGCCTACCTCAACAACCGTCGAGCCACGGACGGCGATGCGACCCTGGCGCCCGACGACCTGCTGCACGGTCGCTGGGTCATCGTCAGGCGCGGCAAGAGGACAGTCGGCGCCATTACCATCACGGGCGCTTGAACCGAAGGCCGAGCAGCGGGGGAGCGGTGTGAGAACGCGCACCGGCCCCCAGGTTGACCGCGGTGACACACGGGCGTAATGTTCTTTCTCGCCCCCCGGGGACGCGGACGAGCAAGACGAGGGCCTTCGGGCCAGCGGATGACTCGGCCGGAACCGGGTGGGACCCACTGGGCCAAGGATGGACCGGATTGGTGCGCGCTCTTGTCGAGCCCACGAGATCCGGTGCTGGGATGTCTCTGGTGGGGGTCTGGATTGGCGGATTTGATCTGCTGGGAAAGACCGGGTAGTGTTTGTCGAGTTGCCCCAAGCGGCCTGGAAACGGTCCGTGCGGTGTGCGAGCGAAGTTTGAGAACTCAACAGCGTGCTTAAAAGTCAATGCCAAATAGCACTATCGAACCCGTGCTCGGCGAGACGTCTCCACATCTGTGGGGTTGTTCTGGTCGGGTGTGGTTCCTTTGAGATTGAAATTGATT
>NZ_BAAAYR010000008.1:0-59572 GCF_039536445.1 Microlunatus spumicola
ACGGACCAGCGGCCACCTCACCGCGTTCCTGCTCCCCGAACGCCACACCGCAGACGCCACCCTCGCCGGACTCCTGACCGCGGTCACCCAGACCGGCTGGCCGATGCGGACCCTGACCTGGGACCGCGGCCACGAGATGGCGCGGCACGCCCAGTTCACCATCGCCACCGGGATCCAGGTCTACTTCGCCGACCCCCACGCACCCTGGCAACGCGGCAGCAACGAGAACACCAACGGCCTGCTCCGCGAATACTTCCCTCGAGGACGGGACCTCGCCACCGCCACCGCCGGCGAGCTTCAAGCCGCCGTCGACCAGCTCAACAACCGACCCCGCCAACGACACGGCTTCCTCAACCCCAACGAGGTCCTCACCGCGATACTCGACCAGGACCAACAAACCGCAGGCGTTGCAACCACAGACTGAATCTGGGCACGTTTACGTGAAAGTCCTGGGACTCGAGGCGCGGAGGGGCGAAGGGGCGGACCCCGAGAGGGTCAGCGGGCGGCGAGGTACGTGCGGACGTAGTGCAGGTAGTTCTGCCCGACGGTCCGGAGGAAGGTGGGCTCGTCGCCGTCCTCGAGGTACTGCTCGAGGGGTTCCTTCCAGATCGAGCGGCCGATGGCGAAGCCGACGAACCCATCGACGCCGGCCGCGACCTGCAGCCAGTGGTCGAGCGTGGCCTGCGGGGCGTCGCGTCCGAGCACGATGCAGTCCGCGTCACGACCGCCGGCGTGGGCGGCGGCGACGATCTGCTGCGCGGCCTCCGTGGTCTCGAGGCCCTCGATCTTCCACAGCGTGGGCTCGACGCCGGCGGCCTGGACGGCCTCGATCACCTGCACGACCAGGCCGGGGCGGACGTCCCGGTCGTACGCGGTGCTGTCCCCGCCGACCGAGGCGAGCTGCGCGTCCGAGGCCGGGACGAGGAGCTCGAAGAGGAACGGCAAAGACTGCTCGTGCAGCAGCGCCGAGAGGGCCTTCAGCCTGTCGAGCTGGTCCTGCGTGCCGGCGGGGTCGTCCTCCGGGTTCATCCGGACGAGCACCTTGACGTAGTCGGGGCCCCACCGCGCGACGTGCTCCGGGGTCTGGTCGCCGTACTCGAGGTCGAAGAGCTTCTGCCCGCTCTTCTCCACCGGGTACGCGAGCACCCGCCCGTCCGCCTTCGCCTGGGTGAGCACGTCCGGGCCGTACTCCTCGTCGGTCAGCACCCCGATCTGGGCACCCTCGACCTGGTCGGCCACCGCCGCCACCCCGCGGTAGACCAGCGACTTGGCCGTCCGCATCTGCTGGACCTGCGCGGTCGTGGCGTCGGCCTCCTCGGTCCCGAAGAGCTTCGCGAACGAGTCCCGCTGGTCCATCGCGAGGATCAGCAGCGGGTTGGCCGAGGTGGGGCGCTCCATGCGCCCCATCGTGCTCCTCGGACCGGCGTGCCCGGCGGGCGGTGCCGCGCCCGCCGGGTCGGCGTCAGCGCACCTGCTCCAAGTAGGCGTCGTGCTCGGCGTGGGCCTGCTCGAGGAGGCGCATCAGCTTGTCCTCCTCGCGGATCCGGGCGCGGTACTTCTCGGGCAGGCCGCGCATCGTCTCCTCCTCGCCGACGAGCTTGTCCCAGATCTTCGAGCGCAGCTGCGGGTCGGCCTCGAAGTTCGTGTCGATGTACTGCGAGGCGTGCCGGCGGGCGTTCGAGACGGCGTTCTGGGCGCGGCCCTTCGGGCTGACCAGCGACGCGACGACGGTGATCGCGAGGACGCCGAGGATGACCGAGAGCGAGAGCCCGGTGCTGATCTCGAAGACGTTCACGTGCTCGCCGTCGTTGATGAACGGCACGGTGTTCTCGTGCAGCGCGTGCAGGATCAGCTTCACGCCGATGAACGCCAGGATCGCGGCGAGGCCGAACGTGAGGTAGATCAGGCGGTCGAGCAGGCCGTCGATGAGGAAGTAGAGCTGGCGCAGGCCCAGCAGCGAGAAGGCCGTCGCGGTGAAGACGATGAAGACGTTCTGCGTGAGGCCGAAGATCGCCGGGATCGAGTCGAGCGCGAAGAGGATGTCCGTCCCGCCGATGGCGGTCATCACGAGCAGCATCGGCGTCATCACGCGCTTGCCGCCCTCCACCGTGAACAGCTTGTCGCCGTCGTAGTGCTCGGACGTGCTGAACAGCCGGCGGGCGATCCTGATCATGATGTTGTCGGCGCCGTGGCTGTCCTCGCCCTCGGGCTTGAGCAGGTTGCCGGCGGTGACCAGCAGGATCAGGCCGAAGAGGTAGAAGACCCAGGCGAAGCTGTTGATCAGCGCCGCGCCCAGGAAGATGAAGCCGGTCCGGGCGATCAGCGAGAACACGATGCCGAAGAGCAGCACCTTCTGCTGGTCGGCGCGGGGCACCTTGAAGCTCGTCATGATGATCAGGAAGACGAACAGGTTGTCGACCGACAACGCCTTCTCGGTGATGTAGCCCGCGAAGTACTCGCCGCCGGCCTCCGCGCCGCCGAGGACGAGCACGCCGACCCCGAAGAGCAGGGCGATGCCGACGTACACCGCCGACCAGCGGGCGGCCTCGGAGAGGGAGGGGGTGTGCGCCTTGCGCACGTGGAACACGAAGTCGAAGACCAGGAGGCCGACCACGAAGACGATGGTCAGGATCCAGGCGAGGGGTGTGACGTCCATTCGGGGCGCTTTCGTCGTCGGGAACGGGCGAGAACCTCCAGTTTAGGTGGCCCTGCTCCTGCCCTGCCCGTCGTCACGGGCGCCCCGACCGCGTATCGTCCGCTGCACATCCCAACCCAGACACAGCATCCCCATCCAGACGACGACGTCGAGGAGAGCACGCGTGGGCCTGAGCCGCCGGAGATTCCTGGCGGGGGCGTTGAGCACGACGGCCCTCGCGGCGACCGGCTGCGCCGGTACGGTCGCCAAGCCCGGCGACCTCTCGCGGCTGCGGGTGATGGCGCCCGCCAGCCCGGGCGGCGGCTGGGACACCACCGCCCGGCTGCTGCAGCGGGTCATCCGGTCCACGGCCATCGCGCGCAACGTGCAGGTGTTCAACGTCGAGGGCGCCGGCGGGACGATCGGGCTCGGCCAGCTGTCCCGCGAGACCGACGACGCGCTGCTGATGATGATGGGCCTCGTCATGGTCGGGGCCATCGAGACCAACAAGTCCTCGGTCGGGCTGACCGACGTCACGCCCGTCGCCCGGCTGCTCGGCGAGCCGGAGATCATCGTCGCGCCGGCCGCCTCCCCGTACGACTCGCTCGGCGACTTCGTACGGGCGTGGAAGGACGACCCCCGGGGGCTGCCGATCGCCGGAGGTTCCGCGGGGGGCACCGACCAGGTCCTCGCCGGGCTGCTCGGCACGGCCGGCGGGGTCGACCCCAAGCAGATCAACTACATCGCCTACTCCGGCGGCGGGCAGTCGCTCGCCGCGCTGCTCGGCAACCAGGTCGCCGCCGGCATCTCGGGCATCGGCGAGTACGGGCCCCAGGTGCTCTCGGGCGACCTCAAGGGCTGGGCGGTGTCCAGCGAGGAGCGGTCGGCCCAGGTGCCCGACGTCCCGACCATCAAGGAGGCCGGGTTCGACGTCGTCGTGTCGAACTGGCGCGGCCTGATGACGCACCCGGGCATCGGCGAGCAGCCGCTGGCCGACCTCATCGAGCTGGTCCAGCGGGCGCACGACACCCCCGAGTGGCGCGACGTGCTCGCGAAGCAGGGCTGGGACGACGAGTTCCTGGCCGGGGCCGACTACGGCCGGTTCCTGGCCGACGAGGAGCAGCGCGTGTCCACGATCCTGCGACAGATCGGTCTCGTGTGAGCACCGCCGAACCCGCGCCGGCGGCACCCCGGACCCGGACGCCCGAGCCCTGGGAGGTCGAGGAGGCCGGCGTCCCGCGCCGCCCCCGGAACTGGGGCGAGCTCGCGCTCAGCACGCTGCTCCTGCTGCTCGGCGTCTACCTGGTGATCGGCGCGGGCGGCATCGCGGTCCCGGGCTCGTCGAACACCGTCGGCCCGCGCTTCTTCCCCTACCTCGTCGGCGGCGCGACCATCGTCGTCGGCGGCGTGCTCGCGCTCCGCGTGCTCCGCGGCGACCAGGGTCCGGAGGAGGCCGGCGAGGACGTCGACCCCGACGCGAAGACCTCCTGGCGCGCGGTCGGCATCATCGCGCTGGCCTTCGTCGCGCACGCGCTGCTGATCAACGTGATCGGGTGGCCGCTGTCGGTGACGCTGATGTTCGGCGTCGTGGCCTGGGCGCTCGGCTCGCGCGGGATCATCCGTCCGCTGCTGGCCGGCGGCATCGTCTCGGTCGTGGTCTGGCTGGTCTTCGTCAAGGCGCTCGGGGTGCTGCTCCCCGGCGGGATCCTGCTCGAGCTCGCCACCGGGTGGATCTGATGGACGCCTTCGTCCAGCTGGCGCAGGGCTTCGCCGACGCGGTGACGCCGATCAACCTGCTGTTCGCGCTGATCGGCACGCTGCTGGGGACCGCCGTCGGCGTGCTGCCCGGCATCGGCCCGGCCATGACCGTCGCGCTCCTGCTGCCCATCACCTACGTCCTCGAGCCGACCGGGGCGTTCATCATGTTCGCCGGCATCTACTACGGCGGCATGTACGGCGGCTCGACCACGTCGATCCTGCTCAACACCCCGGGTGAGTCCAGCTCGATCATGACCGCGCTCGAGGGCAACCTCATGGCCAAGGCCGGCCGGGGTGCTGCCGCTCTCGGCACGGCGGCGATCGGCTCGTTCGTCGCCGGCACCATCGGGACGCTGCTGCTGGCGCTCGTCGCGCCGGCCGTCGTCACGCTCGCCGTCGCCATCGGCCCCGCCGACTACTTCGCGCTCGCGCTGCTGGCCTTCGTCGCCGTCTCGACCGTGCTGGGCGCGTCCCCGCTGCGCGGCCTGGCGTCGCTCTGCATCGGGCTGTTCCTCGGGCTGGTCGGGACCGACCTGCTGACCGGGCAGCAGCGCTTCACCTTCGCGATCCCGCAGCTGGCCGACGGCATCGACGTGGTCGTCGTGGCCGTCGCGCTGTTCGCGGTCGGCGAGGCCCTGCACGTCGCCTCGCGGCTGCGGCACGGGCCCGTCGAGGTGATGAGCAGCAGCGGCAGCTTCATGACCCGCGAGGACCTCAAGCGTTCGTGGAAGCCGTGGCTGCGCGGCACCGCGTTCGGCTTCCCCTTCGGCGCGCTGCCCGCCGGCGGGGCGGAGATACCGACCTTTCTCTCGTACGCGACCGAGCGCCGCCTGTCCAAGCACGACGAGTTCGGCAGGGGCGCGATCGAGGGCGTCGCCGGTCCGGAGGCGGCGAACAACGCGGCCGCCGCCGGCGTGCTGGTGCCGCTGCTGACCCTCGGGCTGCCGACCTCGGCGACCGCGGCGATCCTGCTCGCGGCCTTCCAGGGCTACGGCATCCAGCCCGGGCCGACGCTGCTCACCACCGAGTCGTCGCTGGTGTGGACGCTCATCGCGTCGCTGTTCATCGGCAACACGATGCTGCTCGTGCTGAACCTGCCGCTCGTCGGCGTGTGGGTGAAGCTGCTGAAGATCCCGCGGCCCTACCTCTACGCCGGCATCCTCATGTTCGCCTCGCTCGGCTCGTACGCGGTCAACGCCGACCCGCTGGACCTCGTGCTGCTGCTCGTCATCGGGCTGCTCGGCTTCGCCATGCGGCGCTTCGGCTGGCCCGTCGCCCCGGCGGTCATCGGGCTCATCCTCGGACCGGTCGCGGAGACGAATCTGCGCCGCGCCCTCGCCATCAGCGACGGGGACGTGTCGGTGCTCGTCTCCTCGCCCTTCAGCGTCGTGGTGCTGGTCGTCGCGCTCCTCGCGGTGATCGGTCCGCCCCTGCTGCGCCGGTTCCGTCGTCGAGAGGCAGTGCCCGCATGAGCGCGGTGGTGGTCGGATACGTCCCGAGCCCGGAGGGCCGGGCGGCCCTCACGACGGGCATCGCCGAGGCGCGGCTGCGCGGCGCCCGGCTGGTCGTGGTGAACACGACCCGCGGCGACGCCCTGGTCGACGACCGCTACCTCGCCGGGAGCGGCCTCGCCGAGCTGCGGGCCGAGCTCGACGCCCTCGACGTCGAGGCCGAGCTGCGGCAGCCCGAGACCTACGACGACGTCGCCGACGACCTCGACGCGATCGCCGACGAGGTCGGGGCGGACCTGATCGTCATCGGCCTGCGCCGGCGGTCCCCGGTCGGCAAGCTCATCCTCGGCAGCGCCGCCAGCCGGATCCTGCTGACCGCCCACCACGCCGTCCTCGCCGTCAAGGCCTGACCGGGCAGGCCCGTGGACGACGAGGGCCGGAGCGGCGGGGGAGCGGCCGACGAGGTCGGCGCCTTCCTCGACCTGGCCTGCCTGACCTACGCCGACGACGGTCCCGAGCGCTGGGCGGAGGCGGCCGCCCTCCTGGTCGCGCACCCCGACCTGCCGACCCGGGACGTGCACGTCGCGGCGGCCGTCGGGGACCTCACCAGCCTGAGGGCGCTGCTGAGGGCCGACCCGGGCCTCGCGGACGCGCGTCGGCCGGACGGGCGTACGCCGCTGATGTGCCTGGCCTATGCCCGCGTCCCGCAGGACGACCCGTACGGCTCCGCACGGCTGCTGCTCGACGCGGGCGCCGACCCGGACGCGGGTGTCCTGCTCGGTGGCCAGGCGCCGCCCTTCACCGTCCTCACCGGGTGCTTCGGCGAGGGCGAGCAGGGCCCGGGGAGGCAGCCGCGGCACCCGCAGGGCGAGGCGCTCGCCGCGCTCCTCCTCGAGCGTGGGGCGGAGCCCGCCGACGGCCAGACGCTCTACGACCGGATGTTCTCCCGCGACGACAGCCACCTCCGGCTGCTGCTGGCGCACGGGCTCGGCCGCGGTGACGGCGGGGTGTGGCGCCGTCGACTCGGCGAGCGGCAGGACACCCCCGCCCGGATGGTCGCGCTCCAGGTCGACTGGGCCCGCGACCACGGCCTGACCGACCGGGCGGCGCTGCTGGCCGCGCACGGCTTCACCGAGGGCGCCCCGGACGAGCGGCCGTCGCCCTGGCGGCTGCGCGGCGACGTGCCGGCGGTCGCGCGGGTGGGCACGCCGGTCGGCGTCCGCGCCTTCGCGGCCGCGGGTGGCGACCTCGACGCGAAGGTGCACGGCCGGACCCTGCTGCACCACGCGGCCTGGCTCGGCGACGTCGAGCTCGTCGCCGCGCTGCTCGAGGTCGGCGCCGACCCGCAGGTCCTGGACGACGACCACGCCGCGACGCCCCTCGGGTGGGCGGAGTGGGGCTGCGCACCCGTGACCGCCGACCTGCTGCGGCCGATCACGCCCTGACCTCCACGGGTGGGTGCCGCGTTGCTGCTCGGGCTGGTGCCGGTCCTCGCGGCCGCGCTCTCCGGTGCCGTCGCCTTCATGTACCTCGCGAGGGAGGAGCTGCTCGTCGAGGCCCACGCGAAGGGCGGGACGAGCATCGGCAGCGTCGGCTTCTTCGTCGGCTTCCTGATCTACCCCGTGCTCTCCGAGCTCATCACCTGAGCCGGGTCCCGACCGAATCCGGACGCGGTCGGAGGGCCTGACGGGGCGAGACCTCGACACGCGCGAAGGGCCCCGATGTGGTAGACCACTGCCCCTGGTGGTCTAGGTTTTCTGGACCAGAACAACCGAACGAAGGAGCAGTCATGAACAGAGGTCTCATCGGCACGATCATCGGCATCCTCGTGATCATCATCCTGGTGATCGTGATCCTGCAGCTGACCTAGGCCGCTTCCTCCCCGTCCTCGGCGGGCTGCCCGACGACGTGCAGCCACCGGAGGCCGACGCGCGGCACCGCACCTGCGGTGCCGGGCGCCTGCGTCGCCCGTCGACGCGAGGACCCGTCCGTCCCGGGCCGGGGACGGGGAGGCGAGCCGCTCAGCGGCCCTGCTGGTCCAGCACGATCTGGACGACCCGGGTGAGCTCCGGCGTGAGGTCCTGCTCCGGGACCGTCAGCTCCCACGACCGGCACGCGACCGTGTAGGTGAAGCGGTCCGGCTGCGGGTCCGAAGGGGCCAGGCCGGAGACGCTGATCTGGTTGAGCAGACGGCGCAGCTCCCCGCCGGAGGGGTCGTTGCCGAGGTTGAGCTCCGCCGATCGGGTGACCCCGGTGAAACCGCCCGTACGCCGCACCGCGACGATCTCGTCGCCGTCCTCGTCCGGTGCTCCCGCCCCTCCCGCCGCGCCACCCGCACCGCTGCGCGCGGTGCCGGACGCGACGGCTGCGTCGGCGGAAGCCGCCGCCCCGGTCCCCGTCAGGAGGCCGACCTGCTGCCACGCCCCGGTCACGTGCGTCGCGACCGACGGGTCGTCCGGGAAGAGCCGGGTCGCCGCGTCCACGGTGGCCTGCGCGAACCCGGCGAAGTCGGTCGACGCCGTCACCGAACCGTCGGTCAGCGCCGCGTACCAGACCTGCCCGGGCCGCTCCCAGCTGTTGCCGCCGATCGCGCGGGCCGCGAGCGCGAACGCCCGGTTCGGGATCCCCGAGTTGATGTGCACGCCGCCGCTGTCCTCGTCGGTCTCCACGTACGCGTCCATGCTGCCGACCTGCGGGTCCTTGCCGAGGCGCGGGTCGTCGTAGGCCGTGCCGGGCTCGAGCATCGACCGCAGGGCGGTCGCCTTCACGTCGGGCAGGAAGAGCCCGACACCGATCAGCCAGTCGGCCGCAGCGGCGTCCTGGCCGAGCGTGCGCTGCTTGGCGATCGAGGCGAAGACGTCGCTCACGCTCTCGTTCAGCGCGCCGGACTGGCCCTGGTAGGTCAGCCCCGCCGTGAACTGCGTGACCCCGTGGGTGAACTCGTGCGCCATCACGTCGAGCGGCTTGGTGAAGCGGTCGAAGACCTCGCCGTCGCCGTCGCCGAAGACCAGCTGGGTGCCGTCCCAGAAGGCGTTGTCGTAGTCCCGCCCGTAGTGCACCGTGACGGTGAGCGGCGTGCCGGCCCCGTCGACGGACCGGCGGTCGTAGACCTCCGCGAAGAGGTCCCACGCGACCCCGGAGTACTCGTGCGCCTCGTCGACGGCCACGTCGCCGGTGGCGGGGTCGTCCGCGTCCCGGGCCCGCGTGCCGGGGAGATCCTCGGAGCCGCCCGCGTCGTAGACGACCCGGTTGCCGCCCGTGTCGGCCGCCAGCGGCGGGGTGGTGGCGGTGGCCGTCTCCCGGCGGGCCCGCATCCGCTCGTCGACGGCGAGCGTGTCCCGGCCGTCGGCCAGGAGCCGCCGCCCCTTCGCGGTCTCGGTGACCCGCTGCAGGAGGTAGGGCGGGACGAAACTGCAGCGCTGCAGGTCGTGGACCTCGGACGTCTCGGTGGTGGTGCGCGTCATGTCTCTACGATGGCACCTGCCGCTGACAGTGCCGGAGGACGGCGCCCGACGGTCCGGAGGCGGACCGGGGGCGGGTCCGGGCGGGACAGCGACGAACGCCGTGCGGGTCGTGCCGCCGTGGTGCGCTTGACCTCGGAGATCAACGGGTGAAGTGTGTCACACGACAACGGGGGACGTGTCAGGACGTCCCTCTGGTGCCGCACGGCTGCGCCATCGTCGAGCTCGCCCGAGCCCAGGGCACCCGGTTCGGCAGAGTTGTCCAGCGGGAGAAGAGGGGCCGCACCCAGGATCGTCGCGTCGTACGCGCAGCATCCGCTGCACACGCGTTGAGGTGTCTAGCGCACCTAACGCGATTTTGTCGTGTCCGGGACCGGAAATGTCCTGAACCTGACATCGCCTCAGCGTGACGCGCCTGCTGCACTCGCTTAATGTTCCGAACGACCCCCCAACGCGGCTCTCGGTGCAAAAACTTCTCGTACCGAGGGTCGAAATCGAAAGGAACATTCATGTTCTCCTCGCTCAACCTCCGCAAGGTCGTCCGCGTCTCCGCCACCTCCGTCGTCGCCGGCGGCACCCTGGCCCTCGTCTTCCTCGGCGGGCCCGCCGACGCCGCCACCGTGGCCGGCTACGTCGTCAAGGCGGGTCGCGGCTACTGAGCCACGTAGGGCCGCGACGCGGCCGACCCCCGCAGCACCAGCTCGCGTGAAGGGTGCCTCCTCCCGGAGGCACCCTTCTTCGCGTTCCCGGGTCCTTCCTGGGGCCGGGGCGGTGAGGTCCTCGCCGGTGGTGCCCGGGTGGTGGTCCCTGGCGACGACCCGGCTCAGCCGCCCGACTTCATGGAGTCGGCCCGCACCAGCGCCGCCCCGAGCTGCAGGCGGGTGGTGACGCCCAGCTCGTCCATCAGCTCCGCGATCCAGCGCCGGACCGAGCGAACGTTGATCCCCAGCTGGTTGGCGATGGCGTCGTCGGTGGAGCCGCTCATCATCAGCGAGATCAGCATCTGCCGGCGCGGGTCACCGTTGAGGTAGGTGCCGGCGGTGATCGGGATGGCCGTGTCCCAGACCGCGTTGAACAGCCACACCAGGGACTCGACGATCAGCGGGTGCCGCACGAAGCTCGCGCGGCGCTCGTGGCCCGGCATGTAGGACGGCATCGACGGGATCCAGGCGATCTTGGCGTCGAAGAGCACCAGCTTCATGGGCACCGGTGCCGTCCGCGACTTCTCGCCCATGTCGGCGAAGAGGGCCATCTCCTCGAGCCGTTCGGGGTCGAAGCCGGGGTGGTAGACGCTGCGCTGCGAGACCCCGCGCTCCAGGGCACGCCACTCGCCGGACGCCTCGCGCAGCTCGTCGGGGGAGAGCATCGCCGGGCCGCCCACGTACGGAGGCTTGTCGAAGAGGCAGATCTCGGTCGTCGTCTCGTCGCAGAGGCGCTCGTACTCGGCCCAGGACGTCTGGCCGACGAAGACCTGGACGTCGTCCTCGGAGCTGTGGGACGCGGCGAGGAGCTGGTTCTGGAGGGTGTCCGCGGCGATCGCGGCCGCCTCGATCTCGGCCATCCGTCGCGCCTTGAGGCCCTTGACCACGTCCGCGAGCGGCAGCGCGCGCCACTCGCCCTCGCCCATGGCGACCGCCAGGCCGAGGTCGGCAAGGGTGTCCAGGTGCGGGCCGACCTGCGTCGACGGTGTCCGTGCGCGCTGCGCCAGCTCGTCGACGGTCGCGCCGTCCAGCGACGCGAGGACGACGTAGAGCGCCTCGGCGTCAGCCGGTATGCCCAGCGGCTCCAGCAACCCTCTGCCCTCCGGTGTCGTTGATCAGACCCCCGGGGGAGGAGCCTGGCCGACCAACCCGAACCGATACGCTCGCCGAGGCGCCAGCGACGTACCCGCTCCCGCCCGATGATGTCATAAAGAGGACAAGGAGCAGGGCATGAGCCAGCAAGCGGAGATCGGTGTCACGGGGCTGGCCGTCATGGGACGGAACCTGGCCCGCAACTTCGCCCGGCACGGCCACGTCGTGGCCATCCACAACCGCACCTTCGCCAAGACCCAGGCGCTGATCGACGAGGCGGGCTCGGAGGGCACGTTCGTCGCCTCGGAGAGCCTCGAGGACTTCGTCGCGTCGCTGGCCCGCCCGCGCAAGATCATCATCATGGTCAAGGCCGGGCCGGGCACCGACGCCGTGATCGACGAGCTCGTGCCGCTGCTCGAGGAGGGCGACATCGTCGTCGACGCGGGCAACGCGCACTTCCCCGACACCATCCGCCGCGAGCAGCAGCTGGCCGAGCACGGGCTGCACTTCGTGGGCAGCGGCGTCTCCGGCGGCGAGGAGGGCGCGCTCAACGGGCCGTCGATCATGCCGGGCGGTTCACGGAAGTCGTACGAGTCCCTCGGCCCGCTGCTCGAGGACATCTCGGCCAAGGTCGACGGCACCCCGTGCTGCACCTACATCGGCCCCGACGGCGCCGGCCACTTCGTCAAGATGGTGCACAACGGCATCGAGTACGCCGACATGCAGCTGATCGCCGAGGCGTACGACCTCATCCGCCGCGGCACCGGCAAGAGCCCGGCCGAGATCGCCGACATCTTCACCGAGTGGAACTCCGGCGAGCTCGAGTCGTTCCTCATCGAGATCACCGCCGAGGTCCTGCGTCAGGTCGACGCGGAGAGCGGCGAGGCCCTCGTCGACGTCATCCTCGACCAGGCCGAGCAGAAGGGCACCGGCCGCTGGACGGTGCAGAACGCGCTCGACCTCGGCGTGCCCATCACCGGGATCGCCGAGGCGACGTTCGCCCGCGCGCTGTCCGGCTCCGTGCCGCAGCGCGAGGCCGCCCGCGACATCCTGCCGGCCGGGACGGTCGAGTGGCACGTCGAGGACCCCGACGCCTTCGTCGAGGACGTCCGGCGCGCGCTCTACGCCTCGAAGGTCGTCGCCTACTCGCAGGGCTTCGACCAGATCGCCGCGGCCAGCGACGAGTACGGCTGGGACATCGACCGCGGCGCGATGGCCCGGATCTGGCGCGGCGGCTGCATCATCCGCGCCCGCTTCCTGAACCGCATCACCGAGGCCTACGAGCGCGACGAGAAGCTGCCGCTGCTCATCGCCGACGACTTCTTCGCCGGTGTGATCACCGAGTGCCTCGAGGCGTGGCGCCGCGTGGTCGCGGGGGCCGCCCAGAACGGCATCCCGACGCCCGCGTTCTCGTCCTCGCTGGCCTACTACGACGGCGTCCGCGCCGACCGGCTGCCGGCCGCCCTGATCCAGGGGCTGCGCGACCTCTTCGGCGCGCACACCTACCGCCGGGTCGACAAGGACGGCACGTTCCACACCGAGTGGGGCGGCGACCGCTCCGAGACCGCGGTGGGCGGGGGCTTCAAGGAGGACAAGAGCGCCCACACCGACGAGAAGAAGGTCGACCAGCCGATCTCGTGAGGCTCCCGAACCTGCCCGTGCCCGGCGTCGGTGGCCTGCGGCGCGCGGCCGGCCTCGGCGCCGAGGCCGTTCGCCGTGCCCGCAACGTCGCCGACGCGGGCCGGTTCGCGGAGCGGGCCGAGCGGAACGGGCTCGTCCCGAACGCCGCCGTCGCGGTCTTCTTCTGCACCGGCCCCGAGAACCTGTTCCAGCTCGAGCAGTGGCGCCGTCCTCTGGAGCACCTCGCCGCGACCCGGCCGGTCTTCGTCGTCGTCGACCAGCCCGACACCGGCCAGGCCGTGCTCGACGCCGGCACGCTCCCGGTCGCCTTCGCCCCGGGCAGCGGGGCCCTGGAGCGCCTCGTCGCGGAGCGGGACGTGCGGGTGGTGCTCTACGTCAACCAGGTCGAGCGGAACTTCCGCATGCTGCGGTTCGCGGGACCGGTGCACGTCCAGCTGGGGCACGGCGAGAGCGACAAGGCCTACAGCGTCTCCAACCAGCACAAGGCGTACGACCTGACCTTCGTGGGCGGACCGGCCGGGCGGGACCGGCTGGGCGCGGCGCTGCGGGGCTTCGACGCCGACGTGCGGACCGTGCAGGTGGGGCGTCCCCAGCTCGACCACGCCTACCCGGGTGCGCCGGACTGGTCCCGCGCGAGCGGGCTCCGCGTCCTCTACGCGCCGACCTGGGAGGGTGACCGGCCGAGCGTCGCCTACGGGTCGCTGGTCAGCCACGGGGTCGCGGTCGTCGAGGCGCTGGTCGCGGAGCCGGAGGTCCGCGTGATCTACCGGCCGCACCCGCGTACGGGGCTCAGCTCGGCCCGGCACGCGGAGGCTGACCGGGCGGTGCGCGCGGTGCTGGCCCGTGACGGGGACCGGCACCTGGTCGACACCGGGCCCTACGGGTGGCAGTGGGCCTTCGCGGACGCCTGCGTCACCGACCTGTCGTCGGTCGCCTACGACTGGCTGGCCACGGGCAAGCCGCTCGTCGTCACCGAACCGGTGGCGGCGGAGGCCTACCGGCCCGCGTCACGGCTGCTCGACGAGCTGCCGCTGCTCCCGGCCCCGGCGGCCGGGTCGGCGCTGGAGGTGCTGCGGGCCCGCGGCCTGGGCGGCGCCGGCGTGGAGACGGACCCGTTGCTGGCCGACCTGTCGCGCCACTACTTCGGCGAGACGGCCGACGGCGCGAGCACCCGTCGCTTCGAGGCCGCCGTGGAGGCGGCCTGGACGCTCGCCTCGGCGGGCTGAACCGGGCTCAGAGCCCGCGCAGGAAGTCCACGTCGTCGTCGGGGGCCTTGGGCCGGCCGGCGGTGCGGCCGGGCTCCCCGCGGGACTCGGCCGTCGGGCGGCCGAAGAACAGCCAGCCCAGCGAGCCGGCGAGCGGGAGGCAGATCACGGCGACCGCCCAGAGCCAGCGCGGAGCGCGGCGGACGGCGTACGGCCGGGCCTGGGCGACCTCCACCACGCAGTAGATCGTGAGCAGAGCCACGATCACCAGCGGGAGGAAGCGCCCCATGCACCCAGAGTATGCGGGCGCCCGAGAGGCCGGGCAAGAGTCGTCGGACTCCTCCTCGCTCCACCTGCGCGAGGTGTCCCGCACCCCGACGGCCTCGCCTGCCCGGGCCCGCCCCGAGGTCGGCCTAGGCTGACCCGATGCTCACCGAGCGCCCCGCGCACCCGACGATCGCGCAGCTGCGCGAGGTGACGCAGCCGCCGAGCGTGCGCACCCGTGCCGGCGCGGAGCACTGGGTGGCGCACCTCTACCTGCGCGACCTGTCGCCCTACCTCACCCGCGTGCTGCTCCGGCTCGGCTTCTCCGCCGACGCCGTGACGTGGCTGATGATCCTGTGCGCGGCGCTGGCCGCGGTGTCGACCGGCTGGCCGACGCTGGCGGGAGCGATCGGCGTGGCCGTGCTGGCCCAGCTGCAGCAGCTCGTCGACTGCTGCGACGGCGAGGTCGCGCGCTGGCGGCAGACCTCCTCGCCGCGCGGGGTCTACCTCGACCGGATCGGGCACTACACCGCCGAGTGCGGCATCGCGGTCGCCCTCGGGTTCCGGGCCAACGGCGGGCTCGGCGTCAGCAGCGTGTGGATCAGCGCGGGGCTGGCCCTGGGCCTGCTCGTCTGCCTGAACAAGGTGGAGAACGACCTCGTCCACGTCGCGCGCCACTACGCAGGCATGAGCCAGATGACCGACTCCGAGG
Source organism: Microlunatus spumicola (assembly GCF_039536445.1). Classification (NCBI taxonomy): domain Bacteria; kingdom Bacillati; phylum Actinomycetota; class Actinomycetes; order Propionibacteriales; family Propionibacteriaceae; genus Microlunatus; species Microlunatus spumicola. Next base: position 14,921 of record NZ_BAAAYR010000008.1, read on the forward strand.
GCGTCCGGGTGCCGAAGGCCGGCATGCTGCGCGCCGCCCGCCGGGCCGCCCGGCTGGTGCCGTTCCACCGGGTCTTCCACTCGATCGAGATGTCGCTGCTGATCCTGCTCGCGGCCGTCGTGGACCTCTTCGTGCACGGCACCGCGACCAAGGTGCTGCTGCTGGCCATGCTCGCCTCGGCCGTCGTCACGGTCGTCGGCCACCTGGCCGCCGTCCTCGGCTCCTCGCGGCTCCGGTGAGCGCCGTGGAGCCGGTCCGCCCGGACACCGTCGCGCCGGGCGGCCCGACCCCGTTCGCGGTCGTCGTGCTGACCATGGGCAACCGGCCGGCCGACCTGCGGATCGCGCTCGACTCGCTCCTGGCCCAGCGTGACGTCGTCCTCGACGTGGTCGTCGTGGGCAACGGCTGGCAGCCGACGGGGCTGCCCGAGGGCGTACGCGCGCTGGGGCTGCCGGTGAACCGCGGGATCCCCGCCGGTCGGAACGCCGGCGTGAGCGAGGTCGAGGGCGACCTGCTGTTCTTCCTCGACGACGACGCCCTGCTCCCGAGCGACGACGTGCTGTCCCGGATGGCCGCGCAGTTCGCCGCCGACCCGACGCTCGGGCTGATCCAGCCGAGGGTGGTCGACCCCGAGGGGCGCGAGGCGCCGCGCCGCTGGACGCCGCGCGTCCGGGTCGGCGACCCCGGCCGCAGCAGCGCCGCGATGAACGTCTGGGAGGGTGCGGTCGCCATGCGCCGCACGGCCTTCGACTACGCCGGCGGCTGGCCGGAACCCTTCTGGTACGCCCACGAGGGGGTCGAGCTGGCCTGGCGGGTCTGGGACGCGGGCTTCCACGTCCGCTACGACGGCGGGATCGTCGTCCACCACCCGGCGATCCAGCCCACGAGGCACGCGGAGTTCTACCGCTACCAGGCCCGCAACCGGGTCTGGCTCGCGCGCCGGAACCTGCCGCTCCCGGTGGGGGCCGCGTACGTCGCCGCGTGGGCCGCGGTCGGCGGGATCCGGCTCCGCACCGGCGAGGCGGTACGCGAGACGCTCCGCGGCTACCGCATCGGGCTGCTCGAGGACGGCGGCGAGCGTCGCCCCATGAGCTGGCGGACCGTGTGGCGGATGGCCAGGGCCGGCCACCCGCCGCTGCTCTAGCCCGCGGCTCCCGCTACGGGCCGCCGCGCCAGTGGTCGATGCGTCGGTGGTCGGGGGTGAAGCCGTTCTCGACGCCCCACAGCACGGCCTTCGTCCGGCTCTCCACGTCGATCTTGCGGTAGACGGAGCGCACGTACGACTTGACCGTGTTGATGCTCAGGTAGCAGAGCGCGGCGATCTCGGCGTTGCTCTTGCCCTGGGTGATCAGGGCGAGGACCTCCGACTCGCGGTCGCTCAGCCCCTTGCCGCGCCCGGGCCAGTCCGACCCGCTGGCCGGGCGGGCGCGCGGCGGCGGCTCGCTCACCACGACCTCGCCCGCGTGCACCGCCTCGAGGGCGGCGACCAGGTCGGAGCCGGGCAGCGACTTGGAGATGTAGCCGTGGACGCCCTGCTTGCGGGCCTCCTCGACCAGGTCGGGGTGGAAGTTCCAGGTGTAGACGACCACGCGCCGCGCGCGCGGGTTCTCCACCAGCACCTTGATCTCGTCGTGGTCGGACTCCGGCTGCGCGAAGGAGTCGTAGAGCACGACGTCGACCTCGTCGGACAGCGGCTGGTTGGTGTCGATCTCGGCGATGACGACGCGCTCCGGGTACTGCCCGAGGATGTTCGCCACCCCGATCACGACCACGTCGTAGTCGTCGACGAGAGCGACGGTGATGGGGCGGGACTCCGGCGTGGCCACGGCCTCACCCTAGCCGCCCGGAGGCCGGTTCGTACATCCTTTCGGATGTACCAGGGCCTGCTCGTGGGTGATGGAATGAATCTCGAAGGGTCCGGAAGTTCTCCGGCCCTGGCCGCTCAGAAACGGCAAGTCTCACGTTCGTAGGAGGAAGTCGTGGAGATCATCGGCGTCATCGTGGCCGGCATCATCATCGGTCTGCTGGGGAAGTTCGTCGCCCCGTCCAACCGGGACAACATCCCGCTGTGGCTCACGATCCTGTGCGGGATCGGTGGGGTCGTCATCGGCTGGTACGTCTACACCGCCTTCGGCGGCAACGGCAGCCCCGGCATCGACTGGGTCCGCTGGATCGTCGCGATCGTGGTCGCCGCCGTCCTGGTCGTGATCGCCTCCGCGGTCACCAGCCGGTCGCGCACCCGCACCGCTCTCTGACCCGTCCGCCCGTCCCACCAGCAGGAAGAAGAAGCACATGAACCGTGGCCTGATCGGAACCATCATCGGCATCCTGGTGATCATCGTCCTGGTGATCGTCATCCTCCAGCTCACCTGACCGTAGGGGACCAGGACAGGTGAGCCGCGGGAGGCGGCCTTCGTACCCGGGGGGGTGCGGGGGTCGCCTCTTCGTCTGTCCGGACCCGGGCCGCGGCGCCCAGGCGGGCGGGCGCGGTCGTCGGGGACGGCGGGTCACGAGAGACTGGGCCCCGTGACGATCGTGGCGGCCGCAGACGGCTCGGCTCTCGGCAACCCCGGTCCGGCCGGGTGGGCCTGGTACGTCGACGAGGGCTGCTGGGCCAGCGGCGGGTGGCCCCGCGGCACCAACAACATGGGCGAGCTGATGGCCGTCCTCGACCTGCTGCGCCAGACCGCGCACGTCGACGACGACCTGCTCGTCTACTGCGACAGCACGTACGTGATCAACGTCGTGACGAAGTGGATGGCGGGCTGGAAGCGCAAGGGCTGGCGCAAGGGGGACGGCAAGCCGGTCATGAACGTCGACATCATCCAGGCCATCGACGTCGCCATCAAGGGCCGCCGGGTGCAGTTCGAGTGGGTCAAGGGCCACGCCGGCCACCCGCTCAACGAGGAGGCCGACAAGCGTGCGGTCGCCGCGTCGACCGCGTTCCAGGCCCGCCGGCCGCACGACCCCGGGCCCGGCTACCCCGGCGCTGCCCCGACCGTGCCCGTGGAGCCGGTCGAGCCGGACGAGGACCTGCTGTCCTTCACCGACCCCGCGCCCGCCGTCAGCGCGGCCCCTGTCAGCGCAGCCGCCGGCACTGCTCCTGCGGCCGCCGTCGCCGCGCCCCGGTCCGCCGGCGAGGGGGTGCTCCACGAGGTCGTCGACCTCGAACGCGCGCTCCTCAGCGACGCCGTGCGCGCGGACCCGGAGCTGGTGGGGGCCCTGCTCGACCCGGCGTGGACCGAGTTCGGCGCCTCCGGCCGGCGCTGGAGCCGGGCGGAGATGCTGGCCGTGATCGCGCCCGTCGGCGACCCGGACCTCGAGGTGCTGTCGGTCGAGGAGCTCGCCCCGGACGTGGTGCTGCTGCTGTGGCGCAGCCTGACCGACGCCGGCTCGTCGCTGCGCAGCTCGGTCTGGGTCCGCTCCGGCGGGCGCTGGCGCCAGCGCTTCCACCAGGGGACCCCGGAGGCGGCCCGCCGTGCGCGGTGAGCAGGGGCGGGCCCACGACCGCTCCTGGCTGGAGTGGGCGCTCGGGCAGGTGGAGGCCGACGCCAACCGGAGCGCCGACACCCACCTGCACGTCTTCCCGCTGCCGCCGGAGTGGGGCGTCTCGCTCTACGTCAAGGACGAGTCGGTCCACCCGACCGGCAGCCTCAAGCACCGGCTGGCGCGCTCGCTCGTGCTCTACGGGCTGTGCAGCGGCTGGATCGAGAAGGGCACCACGCTCGTGGAGGCCTCGTCCGGCTCGACCGCGGTCAGCGAGGCCTACTTCGCCCGTCTCCTCGGGCTGCCGTTCGTCGCGGTGATGCCGGCGACGACCGTGCGCGAGAAGTGCGAGCTGATCGAGTTCTACGGGGGCCGCTGCCACCTCGTGGACTCGCCCGGGGCGATCTACGCCGAGGCCGAGCGGCTGGCCGCGGAGTGCGACGGGCACTACCTCGACCAGTTCACGTACGCCGAGCGCGCGACCGACTGGCGCGGGAACAACAACATCGCGGAGTCGATGTTCGCCCAGCTGGGGCGCGAGCCGCACCCGGTGCCCGACTGGGTCGTGGTCGGCGCCGGCACCGGCGGCACGAGCGCCACGATCGGGCGCTACCTGCGCTACAACCAGCTGCCGACCTCGCTGTGCGTGGTCGACCCGGAGGGCTCGGCCTTCGCCCGGTCCTGGACCAGCGGCGACGCGGGGGTGACCGCGGCGGGTTCGCGGATCGAGGGGATCGGCCGGCCGCGGGTCGAGCCGAGCTTCGTGCCCGAGGTCGTGGACCGGATGATCGAGGTGCCCGACGCGGCCTCGGTCGCCGCGATGCGCTGGGGCAGCGCCCGGATGGGGCGCGTGGCCGGCGGTTCGACGGGCACGAACCTCTGGGGCGCCTGCCAGCTCGTCGCCGAGCTCGTCGCGCAGGGCCGGCACGGCAGCGTCGTGACCCTGCTCTGCGACGACGGCCGGCGCTACGCGCACAGCTACTACGACGACGACTGGGTCGCCGCCCGGGGCTGGGACCTCGGCGGCCCGACCCGGGTCCTCGACCACTTCCTCGCCACCGGCACGTGGGACGAGGCCCAGGGCTCCTGAGCGGGGCTACGGGCTCGTACGAGGTCGTCGGCCCGCACCCGGCGTCGCCGCCGGTCCCCGGGCAGGAACGCCGACCTCTTCGAGGCCCTTCGACAGGCTCAGGGGGCGTTCTGCGTTCTGCGTCCGGGGCGCGGGCGTCAGGTTCAGGGGGTCGTGGCGGGCGCGGGCGTGGGCGCCGCGGTCGGGGTGGCGGCTGGCGTCTTCGCGGTCGTCGGGAGCCCGCTGCTGATGGCGACCGTGACCGTGTCCGTGGTGACCTGCTTGGAGTAGGTCTTCGACTTCGGCTTCGACGGCGCCAGGAGCTGGTAGGTGAAGGTCAGCGTGACCGACTGCGCGCCCTCCGGCACGGCCGGGACGGTGAAGACGTTGCCGTACGAGTTGGGCTTCTTGACCAGGTAGCCCGGGGAGACGGTGGCCTGGTCGACGATCGGGGCCGGGGACTCGAGGGGCCCGTCCGGGCCGGTGACGTCGATCCGCACGTCGACCTCGGCGAGGTAGATGTCCTGCTTGTAGCCCTCGGGGAAGTCGGCCGTGAGCGACAGCGTCAGGGGCTTGTTCGCCTCGGGCGTCCACTGCGCCATCGGCATGGTCGAGTAGTAGACGGTCTTGAGCTCGATCGCGCCCGCGTCGAGCGTGTGCTTCGCGACGCCGCGGCTCAGGTCGTTCTTGACCTTCGCGCGCACCGGGGCCGGGGCGGGGGTGACGACCTCGACGGGCGTCGGCGCGGCGACCGGGGTGGCGGTGGTGCTCGCGGCCTCCCAGGGCGGGGTGCTGCAGCCGGCGGCGACGAGGAGGGCGGCGGCAGCGGCGGCGGCCGAGAGCGGGCGGCGGATCTTCATCAGGAAGCTCGTTTCGGGGGTTCGGGGGAGTTCGCGGGAGGTGGTGGCCGACGGTGGTCCCGACGTGCCGGAGTCTGACACCGCCCGCATCTCGACGCAGGAGATTGCGGAGATGCGGGCGGCTCTTCTCTGAGCCCAGGGAGGGGGGGCTCAGACCTTGTATCCGCGCTCGCGGCGGAACAGCTTGCCGAGCATGACCACCGTCTGGGCGATCGTGACGACGTAGAGGAGGGGCCAGCCGAGCCAGAGGATCGAGGTCTGGATCAGGACGGGCAGCTGGAACCAGGTGTAGCCGAGGACCAGGAAGGAGACGGCGAGGACGATCAGCGGCATCAGGTGCGAGTTGCCGGAGCCGCGCTCGGCCTTGGCCTGCTCGGCCCAGTTGTCGACCTTCACGCGGGAGAGGAACTTGGCCCAGGCGCGGACGAAGTGGCCGGCGCGCAGCCACATGTAGATCTCGGCGGGGATGCCGGTCGCGGCGAACAGGACGTCGCGGGCGTTCCGGTTCTTCATCGAGAAGGCGATGCGGACGTTCAGCAGGATCGCGACCACCGGCGGGATCAGCCAGACCGGCGAGAAGACGAAGGCGTGGATGCTGAGCGAGAAGACGAGCAGGACGAGGAAGGCGATGCGGGTGAAGATGTTCGTCGCCATGCCGAAGTTCTCGGCCCAGCGCAGCCGCAGGTTCGGGTGGAAGGGCTGGCCCTTCGTGTCGCCCCGCTGGCCCGGCCACATCAGGTCGATGGCGCCGTAGTTCCACTTGACCTGCTGGCCGTCGAGCGAGCGGACCGTGGTCATCCCGCCGACGTCGGCGCGGGCCTGCGCGGAGATCTTGGTGAGGTAGCCGGCCGACTTGATCTGCAGGCTGAGCAGCGAGTCCTCGACCTCCGAGTCGTTCACCCACGGGGTCTGCTGGTGGTTCTCGGCCATGACGGCGCGGAGGGCCTTCATCGAGAAGATCGAGCACTGGCCGCCGAGGACCGCCATGTTCCGGCCGCGGAGCATGTTCTGCATGTTGAAGGCCGCGAACTGGGTGCGCTGGCCGGCGATGAGCAGCTTGGCGACGACGCCCTTGATCTTGGTGTCGTCGATCGAGTAGATCGCGGAGATCCCGCCGATGCGGGTGTCGGAGACGATCTCGAGCTCGAGCTTCTCGACCGCGTTCGGCGCGAGCACCGTGTCGCCGTCGACGCCGAGCAGGTAGTCCGCGTCCTGGATGAGGGTGAAGCCGTAGTTGAGCGCGCCGACCTTCTTGTCCGGGTTCTGGCCGATGTCGTGCACGAAGACCTCGGTGCGCTGGCGCTTCTGGCCCTTGGCGACCTTCGGGCCCTTGTGCAGGCCGGCGAAGGGCGCGGCCAGCGCGAAGGTGTCGTCCTTGGTGTTGTTGACGATCAGGTGGATCTCGTCGGGGAGCCGGGTCTGGGCCAGCAGGCCGCGCAGCACGTCCTCGATCGACTCGGCCTCGTTGTACGCCGGGATGATGACGCCGATCCGCGGGCGGTAGGTCGGGAGGGCCTCGATGTCGGCCAGGTGCTGGTGGAGGTAGCGGGAGAGCGAGGCGTCCGTGGCGGTGTCCTGCTCGGTCTGCTCGGCCTGCGGGGCCGCGACCTCGGCGGTCTCGTCGTCCTGGTCGGCGGCCGGCGGAAGCTCGAAGAAGGTGCTCATCGGGGGTTCTCCTCGTGTCTGCCAGCGGTGTGCTGACATCCACAAGGTTGAGAGGTCAACCTTCAGGAAGCGCTCAGAGAATCGCGGCTCCCTCCCAGCCTTCCCTCAACTTCGGGTGCCGTCAGAAGGAGGGTCCCTGAGGTTGCGCCGCCGTCCCTGAGGTTCCGCAGGAACGTCTCAGGATCGTCTTGACACCGGTATCACGGGCCTTCCCAGGCGTACAGGCGGCTCAGGCGAGCAGCAGGGCGACCGCGCTGACGACGGACGCGAGGAGCCCGGCGAGGCCGGTGGCCTTGAGGACGGCGATGAGGTCGCGGCCGACGGAACCTGAGAGGACGGCCCGGCAGGGCCTCACGAGCAGCAGCAGCGGGAGCAGCCCGAGCAGCGCCCAGACCGTCGTCAGGGCGGCCACCGCCGCGAGCCCGAGGGCCGCGACCGCGACCAGGGCGACGTAGAAGGACCGCGTACGACGGTCGCCGAGCCGGGTCGCCAGCGTCAGCTTCCCGGACGCCGCGTCGCCCCGGAGGTCGCGCAGGTTGTTGGCGACCAGGACCGCCGTGGTGAGCGCCCCGACCCACACGCCGGTGAGCACGAGGGCGAGGGTGACGCGGCCGGTCTGCACGTAGCCGGTGCCGCACACGGCGACGAGGCCGAAGAAGACGAAGACGAACGCCTCGCCGAGCCCGCGGTAGCCGTACGGGCGACGTCCGCCCGTGTAGTACCAGGCGGCCAGCACCGACGCGGCGCCGACGGCCAGCAGCCACCAGTGGCCGGTGAGCAGGACCAGCACGACCCCGGCCACGGCGGCGACGCCGAAGGACGCGAAGGCCGCCGCCCGGACCGCGGCGGGCCGCGCGAGGCCGGACCCGACGAGACGCAGCGGCCCGACCCGGTCGGCGTCGGTGCCGCGGATGCCGTCGGAGTAGTCGTTGGCGAAGTTCACGCCGACCTGCAGCGCGAGGCTGACGAGCAGGGCGAGGAGCGCGGCGACGGGGGCGACCCGCCCCTCGAACCCCACGAGGCCGGTCGCGGCGACGACGGGCGTGATCGCGGCGGGCAGCGTCCGGGGCCGCGCGCCCTCCAGCCACTGCGCCGCGGTGGCGCGGGCGGCCGGGGCCTGGTCTGCGTGCGCGGTCATCGTTCGTCCTCCGGGTCGGTCAGGTCGGTCTGGAGCCGGCGGCGGTCGACCTTGCCGCTGCTCGTACGGGGCAGGCGGTCGAGGACGACCAGCCGGCGCGGGGCGGCGTACGGGGGCAGCTCGGCACGGACCCACGCCTGCAGGGCCGCGAGCGCCAGGTCCTCGTGCGGTGCCGCGTCGGTGACGGCCACCACCTCGACGCCCCAGTGGCGGTGGGGCACGCCCACGACCGCGACGTCGGCGGTCGTGCACGGCGCCCAGGAGCGGGCCCGGGCCTCGACGGCCGCGAGGTCGACGTTGAGGCCGCCGCTCACCACGACGTCGTCGGTCCGGCCGAGGACCTGCAGCCGCGGGACCGGACCGGAGGTGTCCCAGCGCGCCCGGTCGGCCGTCCGCAGCCGGCCGTCGACCAGGGTCTCGGCGGTGAGGTCGGGGCGACCGCGGTAGCCGGAGAAGAGCACCGGGCCGGCGACGCTGACGCGGCCGTCCTCCGGCGCCACCCGCACGTCCACGCCGTCCAGCGGCACGCCGTCGTAGACGCAGCCGCCGCAGGTCTCGCTCATGCCGTAGGTCGTCACGCAGGGGACGCCGGCCGCCCGCGCGAGGGCCAGCAGCGCCGGGTCGGTCGCGCCGCCGCCGACGAGGACCGCGTCCAGGCAGGCGAGCGCGTCGACCAGGTCGGGGCGCTCGAGCGCCCGGACGAGCTGGGTCGGGACGACGGAGAGGTAGCGGCGCCCGGCGGGTAGGGACAGGCCCGGCAGGTCGGCGAGGTCCCGGGCCAGCGGGACCACGGACGTCCCGGCCAGGTGCGCACGGGCCAGGACCATGAGTCCCGCGACGTAGTGGCGGGGCAGGGGCAGCAGCCAGTGGCCGGGCCCCCCGAGCCGCGCGTGCGTGGCCTCGGCGCCCGCACGGATCGCGGCGGCCGAGAGCACCACGGCCTTGGGCTCGCCCGTCGAACCCGAGCTGAGCACGACCACCGCGGCGTCGGGGTCGGCCGGTTCCTCCAGGCGGAGGGCGCGCAGGGCGCGGGTGCGCTCGACGGGTGCGGTGGGCAACGGGGCGACGGGGGCGCCGCCGTCGAGCGCGGCCGCCAGCGCCGCCGGCAGGTCCGCCTCCTCGACGGGGCGGAGCAGCGTCGTCGTGCTGCCCGCGGTCACCGAACCAGCCTAGGCGCGGAGCCATGGGGGAGACTCCACGTCATGACGAGCGAGCCGGCGTACGCGGTGCGCGGCTACTCCGTGGCGGTGCCCGTGCGGTTCCGGGGGCTGACGGCGCGCCAGGGCCTGCTCTGGCGGGGTCCGGCCGGCTGGGCCGAGTGGAGCCCGTTCCTCGACTACTCGGGCGCCGAGCTCGTGCCCTGGCTGCGCGCCGCGGACGAGGCCGCCGAGGTGGGCTGGCCGGCGCCGGTGCGCACCCACGTCCCGGTCAACTGCACCGTGCCGGCCGTCGGGCCCGAGCAGGCTCACGCGATCGTGACGGCCTCCGGCTGCCGCACGGCGAAGGTCAAGGTCGCCGACCCGGGCCAGACGCTCGCCGACGACCTGGCCCGCTGCGAGGCGGTGCGCGACGCCCTCGGCCCCGACGGCCGGCTGCGGGTCGACGCGAACGGGGCCTGGGACCTCGACGCCGCCGAGCGCGCCGTCCGCGCCCTCGACCGCTTCGACCTCGAGTACGTCGAGCAGCCCTGCGCGGCCGTCGAGGACCTGGCCGCGCTGCGGGTGCGCCTGGCGCACGCCGGCCGGCCGGTCCCGGTCGCCGCGGACGAGTCGATCCGTCGGGCCGAGGACCCCTACCGCGTCGTCGCCCTCGACGCCGCCGACGTCGCCGTGCTGAAGGTGGCGCCGCTCGGCGGGGTGCGCGCGGCCCTGGAGGTGGCCGAGCGCATCGGGCTGCCGGTGGTCGTGTCGAGCGCCCTGGAGACCTCGGTCGGCCTCGCGGCCGGCGTGGCGCTGGCCGCCGCGCTGCCCGAGCTGCCGTACGCCTGCGGCCTCGCGACCCTCGGGCTGCTCGCCGACGACGTCGCGACCGAGCCCCTGCGGGCGGTCGACGGGATGCTGCCGGTCCGCCCGGTCGCCGTCGACGAGGAGCGCCTCGCCCGGCACCGCATGAGCGACGCCGACGAGGGCCGCTGGCGCGAGCGGCTGGCCGTCACCCGGTCCCTGGACGCCGGACGGGGCGCCCGTGGCTGACGCGGCGGAGCTCGCCCGGACGTTGGTGGCGTCCCTGCTGGCCGGCGGGGTGCGCGAGGTCGTGCTGGCCCCCGGCTCGCGCAGCGCGCCCCTCGCCCTCGTGCTGTGGGCGGCCGACCGCGACGGCCGGCTGCGGCTGCACGTCCGGGTGGACGAGCGCGGCGCCGGGTTCCTCGCGCTGGGCCTGGCCAAGGCGTCCGGCCGGCCCGTCCCGGTCGTCACCACGTCGGGGACGGCCGTCGCCAACCTGCACCCGGCGGTCCTCGAGGCGTGGCACAGCCACGTCCCCCTGGTCGTGGTCAGCGCGGACCGGCCCGCCGCGCTGCGCTGGACCGGCGCCAACCAGACCACGCACCAGGAGGGCCTCTTCGCGACGCACGTCCGGGCGTCGGCGACGGTGACCGCCGCCGGGGGCGTGCCGTACGAGGTCGGCCGGCTGCTCGCCGCGGCGACCGGGGTGCGGTCCCGGCTCCCGGGACCGGTGCACCTCGACGTCGAGCTGGCCGACCCGCTCGTGCCCACCGCGGGGGAGCCGGACCAGGACCTGCCCGCGGTCGCGCTCACCACCTTCGCGTCCGCGCCCCCGGCCGACCCCCTGGTGCTCGAGCCGGGCGTACGGACCGTCGTCGTCGCCGGCGACGCGCCGCCGGCGCTCGGGCGGGCGTGGGCGGAGCGTGCGGCCGCGGCGTCCGTGCCGCTGCTGGCCGAGGCGTCGAGCAACGCCCGCTCCGGGCCGGCCGCCCTGAGCACCTACCGCCTGCTGCTGACCGGGCTGGCGGCCGAGGTCGAACGCGTGGTGGTCGTCGGGCACCCGACCCTCACGCGCCCGGTCAGCCGGCTGCTGGCGCGCACCGACGTCGAGCTGGTCGTGACCACCCCGTACGCCGACTGGCCCGACCCGGGACGTGCCGCGACGCGCGTCGTCGACGACGTCGTGCTGGCCGCGCCGGGGGAGGCCGAGCACGCCTGGTTCCGTGGGTGGCGCGCCGCCGAGGACGAGCTGCGCGGACGGGTCGACGCGCTGCTCGAGGGCTGGCCCGGCCTGACCGGCCCGGAGGTCGCCCGGACCGTGCTCGAGGCCCAGCGGCCCACCGACGTGCTGCTCGTCGGCTCGTCGAACCCGGTGCGCGACCTGGACCTCGCCCCGGTCGGCGACCGGCCGCCCGCCGTCTACGCGAACCGCGGCCTCGCCGGCATCGACGGCCTGGTGTCGACGGCGGTGGGCGTCGCGTGGGGGACCGGGTCGCCGGTGACCGCGCTCCTCGGCGACCTCACGCTGCTCCACGACGCGTCGGGGCTCGTCGTCGGTCCGCTCGAGCCGCGGCCCGACGTGCGGTTCGTGGTCGTCAACGACGACGGCGGCAGCATCTTCACCACCCTCGAGCAGGGCGCGTCCGACCACGCCCGCTCGTTCGAGCGCGTCTTCGGCACCCCGCAGGGCGTGCGCGTCGAGGGCCTGGCCCACGCCGCAGGCCTCGCGTACGCGCAGGTGGACGACGTCGCCGGTCTGCGGGCAGCGCTGAGACGTCCGCCGAGCGGGCTCGAGCTGGTCGAGGTGCGCCTCGACCGGACCCGCCGCCGTGCCCTCGACGAGGCGCTGCGGGAGCTGGCCGGCTGACCCTGGCGCAGGCGCTGCAACGGTGTAATCATGACGAGATGTCCGAGGATCCGGCGCTCGTCGACTGGGCCGGGGGCCCGACGGCGCTGCGTGCCCTGATCGACGCCTTCTACGACCGGGTCGAGACCGACGACCTGCTCGCGCCCTTCTTCCCCGGCGGGGTCGGCACCGAGCACCGTGAGCACGTGGCCGACTGGTGGACCGAGGTCTTCGGCGGCCCCGCGACCTACACCGAGCGGCACGGCGGCTACGAGGTGATGCTCGCCCACCACCGCGGCCTCGGCATCACCCCGGACCAGCGGCACCGCTTCGTCTCGCTGATGAGCCGGGCGGCGGACGACGCCCGTCTGCCGGCGGACCCCGAGTTCCGCTCGGCGCTGCTCGCCTACGTCGAGTGGGGCACGCGGCTCGCGATGGCCAACTCCCAGCCCGGGGCGGACGTCGCCGAGCACGCGCCCGTGCCGCGCTGGGGCTGGGGCGTCGCCCCGCCCTGGACGGGCTGAGCGGCCGGCGGAGGCCGACCTCCGCCGCAGTGCGTCAGGTCTGCTCGCGCAGCCAGGCGCGCACGTGCCGGGTGGCGAGCACGTCGTCCTCGTTGTAGGCGAGCACCCGCGCCTCGGCGCTCGCGCGCGCCTCCGGGCTGGGGCCGTGCACGGCGTCCGCGAACCAGCCCTGGGAGTTGAGGCCGCCCGGGTCGTCGTCGCGCCAGGCGAAGCCGGCGTGCGCCGCGACCAGCTTGAGCCCGAGGCCGCTGACCCCGAACCAGTGCTCCTTGACGACCTCGAAGAGGTCCACGAACCCCTCCCGCGCGTACGCCGACGCCCACGCGAGCACGGGGTGCCCGGACCGGCGGGCGAGGGCGTCGATCTGGTTGGGCTCGTACGAGCTGTAGTGGTAGACCGCCACCGAGGCGCCCTCCTCGACCAGCCCGCGCAGCCAGGTGAAGGCCTCCACGGCGAGCGCCGTCTCCGCGTCGTCGTCCAGGTCGCGGAACCCGGCGAAGGCGACGTACGTGCCCGGACCCTCGCCCCGGTCGGGGCGCTCGACCCAGAAGCCCCACAGGTAGACGCGGCCCTCGGCCGAGCTCTCGATGTCCAGGTCGACCTCGACCTCGGCGCCGCGCACGGCGATCGGGCCGCTGGTCTCGCGGACGAAGGGCACGCCGCCCTCGAGGAGCCGGGCCCGCCGGGCCGCCGTGCGGAGCCGGGACTCGGCGTGGCTGCGCCGGGGCACGCGCTCCAGGTAGCGGGGGAGCAGGACGTCGAGGTCGGCGGCGGCGAGCGCGTGGACGGTGCCCGCGCCGAGGTCGCGGAGCGCCTCCACCTCGGTGCGGTCGAGCGCGCCGCGGTCGATGCGCAGGCTCACGTCGTCGTCGTCGAGCCGCGACCGGCAGCCCTCCCACCACGGGCAGGAGGCGCACTCGCGCACGACGACCGGTTCCAGCAGCGGCTCGCCCCGACGGGCGGCCTCGGCGACGGCGACGCGGCGGGCGAAGGCGCCGTCGTAGCGCTCGAGCGCGGTCTCCAGCCGGTAGCCGCCCTCGACCGCGGGGTCGAACGTGCGCAGCAGGGGCTCGCCGAGGTCGCACCAGGTCAGCCCGACCTCGTCGCCGTCGGCCACGGGGTCGGTGCCCACCAGCCCGCCCCACGGGGTCGCCGCGCCGAAGCCGGCGGCCTGCAGGAGCCGGTGGTGGTGGGCGAGCTGGCGCAGGTCGCGCTCCTCGGACCGGAGCCGCAGCACCAGGCCCGGGCGCCGTCGCAGGTGGACCGGTGAGGGCTGGCCGAAGGTGGTCCAGGGCAGGGTGGGCCCGCCCTCGCTCGCGGTGTCGGCGCGGTCCTGCGCCTCGGCGGCTGCAGCCCTGCCCGTCGGCGCGGGGGCCAGCACCTTGTGCCAGACGACGAGCACGGGGTGGTAGGTCGGTCGGCCGTCCGCCGTGTCCGCGCCGCGGACGAGCAGGTCGGGTGCGCCGCTGCGGTGGCCGTCCACGTCGAGCGGCAGGACGCCGCCGACGACCGCGTCCACGCCGTCGAGCAGCGCGCGCCGCGTCGCCGCGGCCTGCACGTCTGCCCCGTCGGCGGCGAGCAGCCGCAGGTCGACGACGCGTCCGCGGCACCGGTCGATGAGCTGCTCGAGCACGACGGCCTCGTGCCGGCGGGCGGCCTCGGCCCGCAGGGCCAGCGGGTCGTCGGCCGCGGCGGGACGGACGGGCCGGGGCGTGTCGCGGGGGTCGAAGCGGTGCTGGGTCTTGACCGGGCAGCTGCGGGCGGCCCACGCGTCGAGCAGGACCGGACGGTCGGCGGTGCGGACGGGAGCGGGCGGCAGCGCCGCGTCCACGGTCACCGCGACGCCCGGTGCAGCGCGACCACGCCGCCGGAGAGGTTGCGCCACTCGACCCCGCGCCAGCCGGCGTCCGTGAGCCGGGCGGCCAGGCCGGCCTGGTCGGGCCAGGCCCGGATGGACTCGGCCAGGTACTGGTAGGCCGCCGGGTTGGACGACACCAGCTGCGCGATGCGGGGCAGCGCGCCCACGAGGTACTCGCTGTAGACCCGGCGGAACGGCGCCCAGGTCGGCGAGGAGAACTCGCAGACCACGAGCCGGCCGCCCGGGCGGGTCACCCGGCGCATCTCGGTCAGCGCGGCGGCCGTGTCCTCGACGTTGCGCAGCCCGAAGGAGATGGTGACCGCGTCGAAGGCGCCGTCGGCGTACGGCAGCTGGAGCGCGTCGGCCGCCACGAAGGAGAGCGCCGGGCGCCGCTGCTTGCCGACGCGCAGCATGCCGAGGGAGAGGTCGGTGGGGACGACGGTGGCGCCGGCGAGGGCGAAGGGCTCGCTCGAGGTGCCGGTGCCGGCAGCGAGGTCGAGCACCCGCTCGCCCGGCCGGGCGTCGACCGCCTCGAGCACCGCCCGGCGCCAGGCGCGGTCCTGCCCGAGGGACAGCACGTCGTTGGCGAGGTCGTAGCGCGCGGCCACCCCGTCGAACATCGACGCGACGTCGGAGCGGCGCTTGGCCAGGGTGGCCCGGGCACCCGCCCGACCAGGGGTTCCGGCTACGTCGTCGACCATGGGAGGAACTCTGGCACGGACCACCGACAGGAACGGTCCCGCGCCGGAGCGGTGGGCGGGACCGGCGTCAGATCTTGACGGCGCCGAGGACCGGCGTGGTCGGCGCGGCCGGGTCGGACCCGGCCGGCTCGATGTTCACGGCGAGCGCGGTCGAGTCGGCGACCGGCCCCGTGAACAGCTGTGTCTGGTTCGCCCCGCCCGGCAGGGTGCTGTCGGGCCGGACCACCGTGTCGCCCTTGAGCGTCCACAGGTGGTACTCGTTCCCGGCGCCGGGCAGCGGCAGGTCGGTGCTGACGAAGGCCGCACGGTTCTGGCTCTTGGAGACGACGAAGGAGACCTGGGCGCCGTTCGACAGGGTCGTCGGCAGGATCTCGGCGTCCGGCGCCGCGAGCAGGGACGGGTCCACCTCGGGTGCCTGCGTGGCCGGGGGCCCGGCGACCGGCGCCTCCGGCTGGCGGGCGAGGGAGTAGACGACGCCACCCAGTGCGAGGGCGAGGACCGACACGGCCGCGACGAGGACCGACAGCACGCGTGCCCGGCGGTTGGCGCGTCGCACCGCCAGCTCGTCGACGGGGTCGGCGGTGGCGCGTGCGGGGGAGAGGGCCGGGACCGGCACGGCGTCCGGCCCGTCCTCGGACTCCTCCTGCGCGCTCGCGGGCATCGCCCGTCGGGGCCGGCCGGGGGCCGGGGGCAGCTGCTCGACGCCGACGACGGCGGCGAGGATCGCCGCGCGCAGCTCGGGCGGGGGCGGCGGCGCCGACGCGGTCAGGACGAGGTCGGAGGCGACCTCGCCGAACTCGGCGACCTCAGCGCGGCAGTCCGCGCAGCCGGCGAGGTGCAGCTCGAACTCCTGCTGCTCCGTCGGGTCCAGGGCGTCGAGGGCGTACGCGGCGGCGAGGTCGTGGATCTCGTTCACGACTCCACCCCCAACGTGTTGCGCAGACTGATCAGACCGTCGCGGATGCGGGTCTTGACGGTCCCCAGCGGGACCTTGAGCCGTTCGGCCACCTGGCTCTGCGTGTAGCCGCCGAAGTAGGCCAGCGTCAGCGCCTCGCGCTGGATCGGCGTCAGCGACTCCAGGCCCTTGCGGACGCGGTCCGCGTCGAGCCGCTCGGAGACGCCCTCCCACACGTGGTCGATCTCGCGACCGGGCTCGGCCCGTGCGTAGTGCTCGTCCCGCGCGACCTCGCTCGTCACCGAACGTACGCGGTCGATCGCCCGGCGATGGGCCATCGTCGTGATCCACGCGGTCACGGAACCCTTCGACTCCTCGAAGCGTGCCGCCTGCCGCCAGACCTCCGTGTAGACCTCCTGGGTCACCTCGGCGGCGTGGTCGGCGGAGCGGAGCACGCGCCAGACGACCCCGTACGTGCGGGTCGAGGTGGCGTCGTAGAGGAGCGCGAAGGCGTCGGCGTCGCCGCGGGCCACGCGCCGGAGGAGGTCGGCCAGCTCGGCCGCCTCCTGCACTCGGTCGGCCCTGGCGCTCGCGGCGGCAGCGTCGTCGGACGGGCCGGAGGGCTCCGGTCCGTCGGCGACGACGCGCAGGTTCACGCGGCGACCGTACCCCGGACCGGTGGTCGGGAGGCGGAACGGCGCCTCCAGCAGCTGTGCGGACACCGTGACCCTCCCCCCTGGAGCTCGAACGGCAGGACGGTCGTCCGTGCGCGTCGGGGATGGTTCGGTGACCGCGTCGTCAGGGATTGGTCGACCACGGCTGAGGCACACTTCTCCGGTGGCCAAACGCGCGACCGTGCTCAAGGTGACCGGCCTGCGCCGTGCCTTCGGACCCAACACGATCTTCGACAAGTTCAACCTCGAGGTGCGGGCGGGCGAGGCGATCGCGCTCACCGGACGCAACGGCGCCGGCAAGTCGACGCTGCTCCGCTGCCTCGTCGGGGCCGACCGCCCCGACGAGGGGACGATCGAGGTCTGCGGCAACCCGATGTCGGAGACGGACCCGCAGGTGCGCCGCGACGTGGCCACCGTGATCGACGACCTCGACTTCTTCCCCGACCTCTCCGTCGTGGAGCACCTCGACCTGCTGGCCCGCGCGCACGGCATCACCGACCCGGACGCCCAGGTCGACGAGGTCCTCGAGGAGGTGCAGCTGGTGCCGCAGTCCGGCCAGCTCCCCGGCACCCTGTCCTCCGGCCAGCGCCGCCGCCTCGCGCTCGCCACCGCCTTCGTCCGGCCGCGCCGGCTGCTGATCCTCGACGAGCCCGAGCAGCGCCTGGACGTCGAGGGCATCGGCTGGCTGTCGCGCCGGCTGCAGGCCGAGCGTCAGCAGGGCCTGGCCATCGTCTTCGCGAGCCACGAGCCGACCCTCGTCGAGAGCGTCGCGACCCGCACCGTGACGCTCGGGGCGCCGCGCGGATGAGTGCCACCGACGTCGACGAGGTCGACGGGCCCGAGCCGCCCGCGCCGCCCGTCCTGACGCCCGCCTCGACCCGCGAGCTGCGCGGGCTGATGAAGGACTGGCGCCGCGGCCGTGCCACCCGCAACCTGGGTCAGGCGCTGAGCGACGCGTACGTCGCCGTGATCGCCGCCCTGATGATCGGCGCGATGACGGTGAACGTCATCCTCAAGGCGCAGCGCGTGGTGGCGGGCTGCGACACCGCCTCCTGCCTCTCCGCACGCGCCCTGCTGCCCTGGGCCGCGGTGCTCGCGGCCGTCGCGACCGCGCTGGCCGTCGCCCGGTTGTTCGGTCCGGTGCTCGCCTCGGCCGCCGAGGGCTTCTGGCTGCTCGACGCCCCGATCTCGCGCTCCAAGCTGCTGCGCTCGCGCCTCGTCGCCGCCCTGCTGGTCGCGTTCGTGGGCGGGGGTCTCATCGGGGGGCTCGTCTCCCTGCTCACCGGCTCCGGCGGGCTCGAGGCCGCGGTGTGGGCGGTCGCCACCGGCGTCGCCGCGTCCGCCTCCGTCGCCGCGGCCGCCGCGCAGCAGGGCCGTGAACGGCACAAGCTGAGCCGCGCGGCGTCGTTCGTCTTCGGGCTCCTCGCCGTGGTCGTGCTCCTCGGGGTGGTCGGCGTGGCGGCCGACCGGCTCACCCTCGCGCTGGACTCGACGCTGGGCACGGAGATCGGCGGCGCCGTCGCCGCGCTCGCGGTGGTGGTCCTGCTCGTGGCCGGTGTGCTCGCCGTACGCCGGCTCGCCTCCATCCGGCGGACGCGGCTGGTCAGCGGCGGGTCGCTCGTGCGCGGCATCTCCGGTGCGTTCTTCGCCCTCGACATCGGGCTGGCGCGCGACATCGTCGTGCAGCGCCGGACGATGGAGATCGGCCACGTCACGCCCCGGCGCGGCCACGGCGAGGGCCTGCAGGCGCTCACCTGGCGCGAGTGGCAGCGCCTCCGCCGCTTCCCGCAGCCGCTCGTCGGCTGGGCCGGGACGCTCGTCGTCCCCTACGCCTCCGAGGCGCTCGGGCTGAGCGCCGTCACCGCCGTGTTCGGCGCGCTGGCGCTGTTCGGCGCGACCGTGCCGATGCTCAACGGGCTCCGCGTCCTGACCCGCTCCGGCGGGCTCGCGCGCTGCCTGCCCTTCTCCATGGCCCAGATCAAGATGTCGATGGTCACGGTCCCGGCGATCCTCGCGGCCGTCTGGGCCGTGCTCGTGGCGCCCGCGTTCGTCGGCGTCGCGGGAGGGGTGGACCGGCCCTTCGGGACCGCCTCGCTGATGGCCGTGGCGACCGCGGGTGCCGGGCTGCTCGCGGCCATCCGCTGGACCCAGGCCAAGGGCGTCGACTTCAGCAAGCCGATGGTGTCGACGCAGGCCGGCGCGCTGCCCCCGGGCCTCGTCACGAACCTCTTCCGCGGCTTCGACGTCTGCCTGCTGGCGACCGCGCCGATGCTGCTCGGCTTCTCGCCCCTGTGGTCGCTGGCCATCGAGGCGATCACCGCGCTCGTGCTGTTCAACTCGTTCGACGCCGACTCGATGCGCGCCCGCCAGCAGGACGCGCAGCGCCAGGTCGAGCTGCAGAAGCGCGAGCGCGAGGCCCAGAACACGATCGCCAAGCAGCGCAAGCGCTGACGGGTCCCACGGCGACCCTGCTCGACCCCTCGTCGTCGGCGAAGTGAACCTAAGAAGAAGGACGAGCATCGAGCAGTGCACCGCTGTGCACTTCTTCGTCCTGATAGGACTCCAGGCTTTGGGAGCGACAGTTCCGCTCGCCTGAGAGACCTCTCAGGACTGAGTTCTCGTCAGCAGCGGCACCTTCCGGACGACCCGCTTCCTACGCTTCGTCCGCGCCCGCCACGTCCAGCCGGCAGCGCAGTGAAGTGTGAACCAGCAGTCGCGGGGGCGGCTCGTCCTCGGAGGCCCCCCGCATGCGTCCCACCCCCGCCCTGCCGTCCAGACCCGTGCGCGCGAAGCGCTTCGCCGGTACGGGTGCGGTGACCGCGCTCGCCGTGATCGGCGCCGTGCTCGTCCCCGCCGCCCCGGCGCAGGCGGCGGGCGTCGTCGGCCCGGGGACGTGGGAGAACTCCTCCTCCAAGATCTCCTACAAGGGCACCTGGAAGACCTCGAAGTCGAGCACGTACTCGGGCGGCTCGATCCGGACGCTGAGCTCCTCCGGCTACGCCAAGCTGTCGTTCACGACCTCCGGCGTCCGCTGGGTCTCGCGGACCAGCAGCGCCTCGGGGATCGCCGACGTCTACGTCGACGACGTCAAGAAGGCCACCGTCGACCTCTACTCGCCGACGACGAAGACCCAGCAGGTCGTCTACGAGGTGGCCGGCCTGCCCGAGAAGACCCACACGATCAAGGTCGTCCGGACCGGCAGGAAGAACGCGAGGTCCAGCGGCAAGAACATCCAGCTCGACGCCTTCGTCGCCCCCGACGTCCAGGCGCCGGCCGCCCCGACCGGCCTCGCGACGAAGGTCTCGGGCGACGACGTGACGCTCACCTGGGCGGCGAACGCCGAGAGCGACGTCAGCGCCTACCGCGTCTACCGGCGGGTGGGGGCGGGCGGTGACCGCACGCTCCTCGCTACCACCACGGCGAAGACCCGGAGCGCGACGGACCCCGGCCGGCAGCCGGGCGAGACCGACGTCTACGACGTCGTGGCGGTGGACACCTCCGGCAACGTCTCCGCCCCCTCGGCGAGCACCTCGGTGACCCTGCCGCTCTCCCCGCGCGACGCGGGCACGTACGACGACACGAACGCGGCCGTCGGGCTCCGCGGCGCCTGGACGAAGGTCACCTCGAGCGCGGACCTGGGCGGCTCGTACGCGTCGCTCCCGTCGGCCGGCTACGCCCAGCTCTCCTTCCGGACCTCCGGGGTCCGCTGGGTCACCCGCACCGACGCCGCCTCGGGCATCGCCGACGTCTACCTCGACGGGGTCAAGCAGGCCAGCGTCGACCTCTACTCGGCCACCACGAAGCCGCAGCAGGTCGTCTGGGAGGCCAAGGGCCTGCCCGAGGCGCCGCACACGGTGCGGGTGGTCTGGACCGGGAACAGGAACGCGGCCGCGCGCACCGCGGCGATCACCCTCGACGCCTTCGTCGTCCCCGACGTCACCGCACCCGCGGCGCCGGCCGGCGTCAAGGCCGTGGCCTCGGGCACCGACGCCGTGGTCACGTGGTCCGCCAGCGGCGAGGCCGACCTCCAGGGCTACCGGGTCTACGAGCGCGTCGGCGCGAACGGTGCCCGCACGCTGGTGGGCAGCCCGGCCGCCGGAACCACCACGCTCACCGTGCCGGCCCGCACGCAGGGTGACACGCTCGTCTACGACGTCGTCGCGGTCGACACCTCCGGCAACGCGTCCGCCTCCTCGCGCACGGCGTCCGTGACGATCCCCGTCCAGCCGAAGGGCGCCGGGCGCTACGAGAACGACGACCCCGCCGTCACCCTCGTCGGCGACTGGTCCGTCATCCCCTCCACCCTCGAGTCCGGCGGGTCGTACGGCGCCCTCACCACCGACGGCTACGCGCAGGTGTCGTTCGACACGAGCGGGGTCCGCTGGATCAGCCGCCTGAACAACTACTCCGGCACCGCCGACGTCTACCTCGACGGCGTGAAGACGGCCACGGTCGACCTCTACTCGTCGACCACGAGGTTCCAGCAGGTCGTCTACGAGGCCAAGGGCCTGCCCGAGACGCCGCACACGCTCCGGATCGTCCGGACGGGCGCGAAGAACGCCGCCTCGCGCGGTTCCGGGATCATGCTCGACGCCTTCGTCGCCACCGACGTCTACCCGCCGTCCGCCCCGCGCGACCTGGCCGTGGCGCCGAAGCCCGGCGGCATGGACCTGCGCTGGACCCCCAGCCCCGAGACCGACGTCAGCGCCTACCGCGTCTACCGGGGCACGGCGTCCGGGACGCTGACCCTGCTCTCGACCCAGACCGCGGACGACAGCGACGCGGTGGACGAGGGGCTGCAGCCGGGGGCCACCTTCCGCTACCAGGTCACCGCCGTGGACAGCAGCGGCAACGAGTCGGCGCGCTCGGCCGTCGTCAGCGGGACGGTCCCGATGGCCGCGCTGCCGGCCGGGACCTACCAGGACGACGACGCCAGCGTGACCAAGACGGGCGCCTGGGAGCGGGTGGAGTCGAGCAACGACAGCGGCGGCTCGTCCTCGTTCCTGAACAGCGCGGGCTACACCGAGCTGTCCTTCGCGACCAGCGGCATCCGCTGGATCGCGCGGACCAACAGCTACTCGGGGACGGCGGACGTCTACCTCGACGGGAAGAAGACGACCACGGTCGACCTCTACTCCGCGGCCACGAGGACCGGGCAGAACGTCTACGAGGTCAAGGGCCTGCCCGAGACCGGGCACACCCTGCGGATCGTGTGGACCGGCAAGCGGAACGCGGCGTCCACGGGCAGCCGGATCACCCTCGACTCCCTGGTCGCGCCCGACATCTACGCCCCGGCGTCGCCCGCGACCCTGACGGCCACGCCGACGCGGACCGGCGCGACGCTGGCCTGGACGAAGAGCCCGGACCGCGACGTCGCGACCTACCGCCTGCTGCGCCGGGCCGCCGGCTCGACCGCCGACGTCCTCGTCGGCACGACCGACCCGGCGACGACGACCTTCACCGACGTCGGTCTGGCGGACGCCGCCAGCTACTCCTGGACGGTCGTGGCCCGCGACACCACCGGGAACGACTCGCGCGCCTCGGTCGCCGCCGTGCTGACCACGGGGGCAGACCCGTACCTCGCCTACCCCCTCCGCTACAGCACCTGCCCGGCGGCGACGAAGAAGGTGACCAACAGCAAGGAGCTCACAGCGGCCGTCGCGGCCGGCACGTCGGGCACGGTGATCCAGCTCGCGCCCGGGACGTACGCGGCGAACGTCGTGATCAGCACCAAGGCCACGGCCGACAAGCCGATGTGGATCTGCGGGCCCCGCACCGCCGTGATCGACAACGGCGACTTCACGAAGGGCTACGGGATCCGGGTGAACGGGGCGAACAACCTCGTCCTCGCCGGCATGACCGTGCGGAACGTGCAGAAGGGCGTGTCCGTCCAGTACGCCAAGAACGTCACGATCGCCGACCTCCGGGTGGAGCAGATCGGCGACGAGGCGATCCACCTCAAGAACCAGACCCGGGACAGCACGGTGATCGGCAACTCGATCGACACCACCGGGCTGAACGCCAAGAACTACGGCGAGGGCGTCTACATCGGCACCGCACAGGGCAACTGGTGCCTCTACAACGACTGCCAGCCCGACACGAGCGACCGCAACGTCGTCGCGTTCAACGACATCCGCAACAACACGGCGGAGTCGATCGAGGCCAAGGCCGGCACCAACGACGGCACCATGTGGAAGAACACCCTCGACGGCGGCGCCATCACCGCCGACGACGCGGACTCGCTGATCCAGGTGATGGGCAGCGGGTGGGTGATCTCCGGCAACACGGCTCCCCGCAGCCCCGAGGACGCCATCCAGATCTGGAACACCGACGACGGCAGCTACGGCGTGGGCAACATCGTCTACGACAACTCCGTCGTCGAGCCGCCCCCCGGCTACGTGGTGCACCTGCCGTTCGTGAACGACGGGAACGTCGTCGGCTGCAACAACAGCAAGGGCGCCAAGGGCATGGCCAACCAGCCCTGCCAGAACTGAGGCCGGAGCCGGGGCCACCCGGACCGGTCGGACGAGCCGTCCGGCCCGGGACCACGAGGCCCCGGGCCGACGGCCCACCGGTCAGGGGACGAGCGCGACCTTGCCGGCGCGGCCCTCGGCGGCGAGCTTGTACGCCGCGTCGGCCTCGTCGATGCCGAAGGTGTCGGTGACGATCACCTCGGGGTGCAGGTCCCACACGGGCAGGCGCTCGACCAGCTCGCGCATGTGCTCGAGGCTCGTGACCCAGGACCCGATGATCGTGATCGACGGGTGGATCAGGGTCGGGCTGACCTCGTCGACCGTGAGCCCGTTGCCCTCGCCGACCAGCACCATGCGGCCGCGGGCGCGGAGCAGGCTGATCGCCGTCGCGCGTCCCGGGGCGCTGCCGGAGCAGTCGATGGCGACGTGCGCGCCGGCCCCGAGGACGTCGAGGGCGTCGGCGGCCCGATCGGGCGCGTAGGCGGCGTCGACGGCCCCCAGCTCCAGGGCCAGCGCGCGGCGCTCCGGGCTCGGGTCGACCCCGATCCGTGGGACGGCCCCGAGCTTGCCGCCGAGCAGGCCGGCGGCGAGGCCGACCGGGCCGAGGCCCACGACGGCGAGGCTGTCGCGGCCGCTGACGTTGGCCCGCAGCAGACCCTCGTACGCGGTGCCGAAGCCGCAGGCGACGCAGGCCCCGTCCAGGAACGTCACGAAGTCGGGCAGCACGACGCAGTCGCGCTCCTCGGTCAGGATGAGGTCGGCGTGGCCGCCGTCGCGCTGCCACCCGTACGCCGCGCGGCGCGGCGACGAGCAGCTGATCTGGTAGCCGCGGACGCAGTCGTCGCACTGGCCGCAACCGCTGATGTGGTAGACGCAGACGCGGTCGCCGACCTTGAGCCGGACCGCGTCCGGGCCGACGGCGACGACCTCGCCCGCGGGCTCGTGCCCGGCGACGACGTCCTGGTACATCTCCGCGGGGTCGCCCTGCAGGTGCTCGCGGTAGATGGCGCGGATGTCGGAACCGCAGATGGTCGACGCCTTCATCGCGAGCAGCACCTGGCCGGGTCCGGGGACCGGGTCGGGCACGTCCTTGATGTCGACGTCGGAGTGGCCGGGCAGGTAGACACCGCGCACGGGACGAGCCTCTTCTCTGTAGGTGTGGTCCGGGTTCTGCTGAGGGTGGTGCTGGTCAGGAGGAGCGGGTGCCCGCGAGGGCGACCGTCGAGACGAGCTCGGCGACCACCCCGCTGACGGCCTTGCGGGCCGGCGTCAGGTACTGCCGGGGGTCGGTCACCTTCGGCACGTCCGCCAGGTGCTGCCGGATGGCCTGCGTGAAGGCGACCGTCGTGATCGTGCCGATGTTGACCTTGGTCATCCCCGCGACGACGGCGGCGGCGATGGTGGGCTGGGGCACCCCAGACGACCCGTGCAGGACCAGCGGCACGTCGACGGCGGCACGGAGCCGGGCGACGAGGTCGAGGTCCAGCTCGGCGTCGGCGGTGGTCATGGCGTGCCGGCTGCCGACGGCGACCGCGAGCGCGTCGACCCCGGTGGCGGCCACGTACGCGGCGGCCTGCTCCGGGTCGGTGCGGACGCCGGTCCCGTGGGCGCTCTCGACCTGGCTGGCCTTGCCGCCGACGTAGCCGAGCTCGGCCTCGATGAGCAGGCCGTGCTCGTGCGCCCACCGCGTGGCGTCGAGCGTGGCCGCGACGTTCTCCTCGTACGGCAGCGGCCCGGCGTCGAACATCACGGAGCTGAAGCCGCACTCGGCCGTGCGGTGGAGGAGGTCCACCTGCGTGACGTGGTCGAGGTGCAGCGCGACGTCGACCTGGCTGGTCCGGGCCAGCGCGAGGAGCGCGGCCGTGAGCGGGGCCGGGTCGTCGAGGTGGAACTTCGCCGCGTTCTGGCTGACCTGCAGCACGATCGGCAGGCCCGCCTGCTCGGCGCCGAGCACGGTGCCCTCGGCCTGCTCGAGGGTGATCACGTTGAGGGCGGCGAGACCGGTGCCGCGCGCGTACGCGTCGGCCAGCAGGTCGGCCGTCGTGGCGAGCGTCACCGCCCGGACCCTGCGGTGCGTCGGACGTCACGGAAGGCCGGGTTGCTCGTCATGATCCACCACCCTAGGAGCGCACTACCCTGGAGACGTGAGCAGTCCGGCAGGGGCGACCCCGGTCCCCCCGCGGCTGCGGGTCCGCACCGTCGCGGTGCCCGACCCCGGACCGCTCGTCGCGCTACTCCCCGAGACCGACGCGGTGGCCTGGCTCCGTGGCGGCGACGGGATGGTCGCCTTCGGCGAGGTCGTGCGGCACAAGGCCGCCGGGCCGGGCGACGCCGAGGAGTGGTGGACCGGGCTGGTCGCCGAGAGCGACGTCGAGTCCGACCTGGACGTGACCCTGCCGGGCAGCGGACTCGTCGCCTTCGGCAGCTTCGTCTTCGACCCCGACAACACCGCCGCGTCGTCGGGCATGGTCGTGCCCCGCACCGTCCTCGGACGCCGGGGCGGACGGGCCTGGCTCACCCAGATCGGCCTCGAGGCCGACGAGGAACGTCCCGCGCCCGTCGCGTCCACCCCGCCCGTCGGGCCGGAGGGCGTGCGGTTCGAGGGCGGTTCGCTGACGCCCGAGCAGTGGCGCACGGCCGTGTCGCGCGCGGTCCACGGCATCGCGGGCGGTCTGCTCGACAAGGTGGTGCTGGCCCGCGACCTGGTCGCCGTCGCGCAGGAGGACCTCGACCCGCGCTGGCTCGTCGGACGGCTCAGCGAGACCTATCCGCGGTGCTGGACCTACCTCGTCGACGGCCTGGTCGGCTCGACCCCGGAGATGCTGATCCGGCTCGAGGCCGGCCTCGCCACCTCCCGGGTGCTCGCGGGCACCATCCAGCGGACGGGCGACGGGCGCACGGACCTGGCACGCGCCGACGCCCTGTCCCGGTCGAGCAAGGACCTCGAGGAGCACGAGTACGCCGTGGCGTCCGTGGCGGCCGCCCTCGAACCCTTCTGCACGGCGCTCAACGTCCCCGAGCACCCGTACGTCCTCGAGCTGCCCAACGTGCTGCACCTGGCCAGCGACGTGACCGCCGCCGTCGCGCCGGGCGTCACCGCGCTCGGCCTGGCCGCCGCGCTGCACCCGAGCGCCGCGGTCTGCGGCACGCCGACCGACTCGGCGCGCGAGCTCATCGCGGGCCTCGAGCACCTCGACCGCGAGCGCTACGCCGGTCCGGTGGGCTGGACGGACGCCAGCGGTGCGGGGGAGTGGGCCATCGCCCTGCGCTGCGGGATCCTCGACGAGACCGACCCGCGCCGCATCCGGCTGTTCGCGGGCTGCGGGATCGTGGCGGGCTCCGACCCCGAGGCCGAGTGGGCCGAGGCCCAGTCCAAGCTGGCGCCGATGATCAGTGCTCTGGTCAAGCCCGCCCTCGCCAAGCCCGACCTCGGCCGGTCGGCCTCGCCGACCGCCTCGCCCGACCCCGTCTGAGCGTGCCCGGGACCTGGGTCGTCGTGCTGGCCGGCGGCGCGTCCCGACGGTTCGGCAGCGACAAGCTCGAGGCCGACCTCGACGGACGACCGCTCCTCGACGCCACCCTCGGCTCGGTCCCCGAGGCCCTGCCGGTCCTGGTCGTCGGTCCTGAGCGGGCGGTGCGTCGGCCCGTCCGCTTCGTGCGCGAGGACCCGCCCGGCGGCGGTCCGGCCGCCGCCCTGGTCGCGGGCCTGACCGCAGCGCTCGACGGCGGGGCCGAGGCGATCAGCACGCTCCCGGGCGACGCCCCGGCCGCCGGGACCGCGGTGCCGCTGCTGCTGGCGGCGCTCGACGACGCTGACCTCGTCATGGCCGTCGGTGACGACGGGCAGGTCTTCCCGCTCCAGGTGGCCTGCACGGCGGCCGGTGCCCGACGCGTCCTCGACGGCGCTGGCCCGAGCCGCGGGGCGGGTGCGTCCGTCCGTCGCCTGCTCGAGGCGCTGGACCCGCCGCCGCGCAGGGTCGTCCTGCCCACCGCGGCGCTGCACGACGTCGACACCCCGGCCGACCTGAACCGGATCGGGGCGGGCCCGACCGCGTAGTCGCGGCCGGACCCGCCCCGGGGTCCGCAGTCAGGCGTCCGTCAGGCGGTCGGCGTCGCCAGCTCCTCCGTCGCCCGCCGGGGCGCGGCGGGCGCGTGCCCGCCGGTGCGCTTCGGCAGGGCGAAGACCAGCAGCAGCGCGGCCACGCTGAAGGCGGCGCTGACGGCCATGGCGTTCGAGGCCGCGTGCGTGAAGCCCGAGGCGACCGTGTCCGGCCCGGTGATCAGCAGCGACCCGAAGAGGACGCTGCCGATGATCGCGATACCCACGGCGCTGCCGACCCGCTGCACGGTGGAGACCACGCCGCTGGCCGCTCCGGCCTCGGCGCGGTCGACCGTGGCGATGATGAACTGCGCGTTCGGCGCGATGAACGCCCCGTTCCCGAGCCCGGCGATCAGCAGCGGCGGGAGCAGGTCCCAGTGCGTCAGGCCGGCGCCGTCGCTGCTGCGCAGCAGCAGCCACAGCCAGACCAGCCCGACGCTCAGCAGGCCGGCGCCGATGACGAGCACCGTCCGGCCGAGCTTCTGGGCCAGCTTGTTGCTCTGCGACGAGGCGATGATGCTGCCGATCGCGAACGGGATGGAGACGACGCCGGACGCCAGCGCGCTGTTCCCGAGGCCGGTCTGCCACAGGATCGACAGCGTGAAGAAGATGCTGGTGAACGCGGCGAAGTAGACGAGCGCCAGCACGACGCCGCCGGTGAACGAGGCGTGGCTGAAGAGGTGCGGCGGCACGAGCGGGCTCGCCCCGCGCTTCGTGTAGGCGACCTCCCAGAGCGCGAACACGACCAGCAGCGCGACGCCGGCGACCAGCGTGACGTACGTCCAGGTCGGCCAGCCCTTGTCCTGGCCCTCGATGAGGGGGACGAGCAGGGCGACGAGGCCGACGGTGAGCAGCAGCAGGCCGACCCAGTCGATGCCCGCCTTCGCGGTGGCGTCGGTCGCGTGCTTCGTCGGCAGCAGCAGGGCCGCCGCGACCAGGGTGGCGACGCCGATCGGCAGGTTCACGCCGAAGACGAGCCGCCAGCCGCTCGTCTCGCCGAAGGCCTGGATGATCAGGCCGCCGGCGATGGGGCCGAGCGCAGAGGAGACGCCGATGACGGCGCCCATGATCGCGAACGCCTTACCGCGGACCCGGCCCGGGAAGAGCAGCTGGATGAAGGCGGTGACGGCGGGCACGAAGATGCCGCCGGCCAGGCCCTGGACCACGCGGAACACGACGAGCTGGGTGTCGGACTGCGCGAGACCGCAGGCCGCGCTCGCGAGGGTGAAGAGCGCGATGCCGGTGAAGAAGACCCACTTGTGCCCGATCCGGTCGCCGACGCGACCGGCGGGGATCAGGGCGAGGCCGAAGGCGAGCGCGTAGCCGGAGATGATCCAGCTCAGCGTGGCCTCGGACGCGTCCAGGCTGGTGCGGATCGTGGGCAGGGCCACGTTGACGATCGTCGTGTCCAGCAGGGCGATGAACATGCCGGCCAGCAGCACGACGAGGGCCTGCCAGGAACGCTTGGGGACCTCGGTGGCGGGTGGGCCCCCGTACGCGGGCGGCGCGGCCGGGGTGGTGGTCTGTTCGGTCATCGGTCGGTGTCCTTCGTGGTGCTCGGGTGTGCGGGTGCTGCGGTGGGGAGCGGCTCGGGCGTCTGCGCCCGGAGCCGCTCGTCGGCGACGACGGCGGGAAGTGCGGCGACCAGGTCGGTGTGCCACGCGATCTCGGCGCGGAGCCGGTGCTCGCGGTGCAGCAGGGCGTGGGTCTCGCTGAGGGAGAGGTAGGGGCGGGCGCGCTCGTTCTGCCGCTCGGTGTCCTCGAGCAGGGCCCGCAGCGCGGCCAGGCGGACCTCGAGCGCCCCGGGCAGGTCGTCGAGCCGGGTGGGGTCGGGACGGCTCAGCGCCAGGTCGAAGGGGTCCGGCCGGAAGGCGACCTGCTCCAGGTGCTGGCGGTGCAGCCCGTCGAGGACCTCGCGGCCGGCCGGGGTGATGCCGTAGACCTGCCGCTCGGGGTAGCTGCCCTCGCGCTCGGTCCGGACCTCCGCGAGCAGCCCCTCGGCCGCCAGCCGCTTCAGCGCGCCGTAGAGGGCCCCGACGCTGAAGTCGGTCCAGAGGTGCACGTGCTCCTGCTCGGCCAGCAGCCGGAGCTGGTGGCCGTGCATCTCCCCACGGCGCGCGAGCGCGTCGAGGATGTAGAGGCGGATGGACGACACGGGACTAGTCTCGCACGAGTAGTCGGCCGTCGTGCAACCGTCGGAAGATCGGGGACGCCCTCAGGCGAAGGGCGGGCGGCTCTCCACGGCGACGCTCGCACGGCCGGCGAGGCGCCAGGCGCGGGCGACCACGTCGCGGTCCTCCTCGGTGACGAGGTTGCCCATGACGCGCAGGGCGACGGTCATCAGCACCCGCGAGCGCATGCCGACCGGTCCGAGCCGAGCCAGCAGCCCGGGGACCGTGATCAGCCCGGCCAGCCGCCGCGCGATGCTGAACGACGTGCCGTAGTGCTCGCGCAGCAGCGCCGGCCAGGCCTGCGTCGGGTCCGCGCCGCTCGCGATCAGGTCGGCCGCGAACCGCCCGGTCTCGAGCCCGTAGTCGATGCCCTCGCCGTTCAGCGGGTTCACGCAAGCGGCGGCGTCGCCGACCAGGACCCAGTTGGCCCCGGCGACGCCGCTGACCGCACCGCCCATGGGCAGCAGGGCGGAGGAGGGGTCGCGGACCTCGGGGCCGAGGGCGAAACGGTCGCGCTGCCCGTCGGCGTAGTAGCGCATCAGCGGCTTCAGCGACACGTTCG
Source organism: Microlunatus spumicola (assembly GCF_039536445.1). NCBI lineage: Bacteria > Bacillati > Actinomycetota > Actinomycetes > Propionibacteriales > Propionibacteriaceae > Microlunatus > Microlunatus spumicola. The sequence continues at coordinate 44,885 of NZ_BAAAYR010000008.1, forward strand.
CGGGGCGCTTCGCGGTCGCGAGCGTCCCGACGCCCACGTTCACGCGGCCTCCGCCGAGCGGGAAGATCCAGCCGTAGCCGGACAGCAGCTCGCCCTGCTCGCCGCGCAGCTCGAGGTGGCTGGAGATCCACTCGTCGTCGTGCCCGGTCTCGGCGTAACCACGGGCCGCGACGCCGTACGCGGTCTCGCGGTGCCAGGTCCGGCCGAGCAGCCGGCCGAGCGGGGACCGCACGCCGTCGGCCACGACCAGGTGGCGGCAGGTGACCTCGACGCGCCCCTCTGCGGTGTCGAGGAGGACGGACCGGACGCGGTCCCCGTCACGCACCACGTCGACGGCGCGGGCGCCGAGGAGCATCCGCGCGCCCGACTCCTCCGCGACCCGGCGGATCCGGTCGTCGAGCTCGGTGCGGGGCACGGCGGAACCGTGGTCCGGCAGGTGGCCGCCGGGCCAGGGCAGCTCGAGGACCTGCCCGAAGCCGTGCGCGCGGAGGCCGCGGTTCGTCACCCGGCCGCGCGCCCACGCCGCGAGCCCGAGCCGGTCCAGCTCGGCCATGGCGCGCGGGGTGAGGCCGTCGCCGCAGGCCTTGTCGCGGGGGAAGTGCGCGGCGTCGGCCAGCAGCACGTCGAGGCCGGCACGGGCGGCCCACGCCGCCGCGGCGGACCCGGCCGGACCGGCGCCCACGACGAGCACCTCGGCGTGCTCGAGACGGTTGCTCACGGTCGGACCACGCCCCGATTCTGCCAGCCGCTCCCAGGCGCCCGCCCGACCTCGCTGATTTTTCGCAGCGCGGACGTTGCGTAATTCTCTGCGTTTCTCCTTGTCGTGGCGCTGTTCGCCTCCCGCGCGGGGAGTCGTACAGTGAGCCGCGGTACTTCGTGAAGGAATTCACGAGCGCCTCCGGAACCGCGTCGGGGGTGTGGGAGGCGTCGCCGTCCCAGGACCGCAGCAGGCTCCAGCGCAGGAGGAGAACGATGACCGTTCTGTCCGCCGTCACCGGCGTGGCCGCGCCGTGCCCGGGTTCCGGGGTGCCCCGATGAGCGGCTACCTGGGAATCGTCATCCTGCTGATCATCGCCACGGGCTTCGTGGCCGTCACCGTCGTGACGAGCCTGCTGGTCGGCCCCAGCCGCTACAACCGGGCCAAGTACGACTCGTACGAGTGCGGCATCGAGCCCACGCCCCAGCCCGTCGGCGGCGGCCGCTTCCCGGTGAAGTACTACATCACCGCGATGCTCTTCATCGTCTTCGACATCGAGATCGTCTTCCTCTACCCGTGGGCCGTCAGCTTCGACCTCATGGGCACCTTCGCGCTCGTCGAGATGGTGCTGTTCATCGTCACCGTCTTCGTCGCGTACTTCTACGTGCTGAGGCGCGGGGGCCTGGAATGGGACTGACGCTCTGTCATGTGGGGGGACGACCCCCCACACCCCCCGGTGGGTATCGCTCGCTGGCGCTCGCGAAACCCGGGCTGCGTCATGTGGGGGGACGACCCCCCACACCCCCCGATGGGAATTCCTCGCTAGCGCTCGGAAAACCCCCCGCTCGTTCGAGAGAGGCCTGACATGGGCGTAGAAGAGCAGCTGCCGACCGGGGTCCTGCTGACCAGCGTCGAGAACATCTTCGGCTACATGCGGAGCGCCTCGTTCTGGCCGGCGACGTTCGGCCTCGCCTGCTGCGCGATCGAGATGATGACCTACGGCGCGCCCCGCTACGACTCGGGCCGCTGGGGGCAGGAGGTCTTCCGCGCCTCGCCGCGCCAGGCCGACCTGATGATCGTCGCCGGGCGCGTGAGCCAGAAGATGGCGCCGGTCCTGCGCCAGATCTACGACCAGATGCCGAACCCGAAGTGGGTGCTCGCCATGGGCGTCTGCGCCAGCACCGGCGGCATGTTCAACAACTACGCGATCGTCCAGGGCGTCGACCACGTCGTGCCCGTCGACATGTACCTGCCCGGCTGCCCGCCGCGGCCCGAGATGCTCATCGACGCGATGTTCAAGCTGCGCGACAAGGTGCGGAACACCCCGATCGGCTACCACGCCACGCTCGCCGCGCAGGAGGCCGAGCAGCTGGCGCTGGAGACCCCGGCGAACAGCGAGCGCAAGGGCCTGCTGCGGTGACGACGGGTCAGAACGCCGACAACGCCAAGGCCGAGGCGGACGCCGCCCAGGCCGAGCGCATGACGGGCGAGTCCGACGCGAACGCGCCGGTCAAGGGCGCCGTCGCCGAGGGCGAGTCCCGCCCCGACGCGGGCACGGAGGCCGGCTCGAAGACCGGCGCGGGCGCCGCCGTGAGCACCGCCTCCACCGACGCGGCGGAGGACGTCGCCGAGACCGAGCAGGCCGTCGCGGCCGTCGAGCCCGAGTCCGAGGTGCTGCGCGTGCAGCACGGCATGTTCGGGGTCAAGGGCACCGGCGACACCTCCGGCTACGGCGGGCTCTCGCGGGCCATCGACTTCCCCTCCGCCGGGCAGCAGCCCTTCGGCGGCTGGTGGGACGAGGTCTACGACCGGATGGGCGCCCTGGCCCCCAACAGCTCCGACGTCATCGAGAAGGTCGTCGTCCACCGCGGCGAGATCACCTTCCACGTCGTCCGCGGCCAGCTCGCGACGCTGGCCCGGCACCTGCGCGACGACCCGCACCTGCGCTTCGAGCTCTGCAGCAGCGTGTCCGGCGTGCACTACCCGGCCGACTCCGGGCGCGAGCTGCACGCGGTCTACCACCTGCAGTCGATGACCTACAACCGGCGGATCCGGCTCGAGGTCAGCGCCCCGGACGCGGACCCGCACATCCCCTCGGTCGTCCCGACCTACCCGGCCGCGGACTGGCACGAGCGGGAGACGTACGACATGTTCGGGATCGTCTTCGACGGCCATCCCGCTCTGACGCGCATCCTGATGCCCGACGACTGGCCGGGCCACCCGCAGCGCAAGGACTACCCGCTCGGTGGCATCGAGGTGGAGTACCACGGTGCGACCGTCCCGCCGCCGGACCAGCGCAGGAGCTACACCTGATGAGCACCACGACCACCGGCCCGTTCGCGCAGGGCAAGGCGACCGTCGATCCCGACGCGGCCCGCGAGGACCCCTTCGCCACCGGGCCCGCCGAGGAGCCCGGAACGGCCGAGGGCCACGTCTACACCGTGACCGGCCAGGACTGGGACACGATCGCCGACGACCAGGCCGAGCGCGGCGACGAGCGGATCGTCGTCAACATGGGCCCGCAGCACCCGTCGACGCACGGCGTGCTCCGCCTGATCCTCGAGATGGAGGGTGAGTCGGTCACCGAGGCCCGCTGCGGCATCGGCTACCTGCACACCGGCATCGAGAAGAACATGGAGTTCCGCTCCTGGACGCAGGGCGTCACCTTCTGCACGCGGATGGACTACCTCTCCCCGTTCAGCCAGGAGACGAGCTACTGCCTGGGCGTCGAGCGGCTGCTCGACATCGAGGACCAGATCCCCGAGCGGGCGAGCATCATCCGCGTGATGATGCTGGAGCTCAACCGCATCTCCTCGCACCTGGTCTGCCTCGCCACCGGCGGGATGGAGATCGGTGCCCTGACGGTCATGACGATCGGCTTCCGCGAGCGCGAGATGGTCCTCGACGTCTTCGAGGCGATCACCGGCCTGCGCATGAACCACGCGTACATCCGTCCCGGCGGCGTCGCGCAGGACCTGCCGAAGGGCGGGCTCGACAAGGTCCGCGACCTCGTCGCCTGGATGCGCAAGCACCTGCCCGAGTACGCGGCCTTCTGCAACGAGAACCCGATCTTCAAGGGGCGCCTCTCCGGCGTCGGCGAGCTCGACCTCGCCGGCTGCCTCGCCCTCGGCGTCACCGGCCCGCCGCTGCGCGCCACCGGCTACGACTGGGACCTGCGCAAGAAGCAGCCCTACTGCGGCTACGAGACCTACGACTTCGACGTGCAGACCTGGGACACCAAGGACGCGTACGGACGGTTCCGGATCCGCGTCAACGAGATGTGGGAGAGCCTCAAGATCGTCGAGCAGTGCGTCGAGCGCCTCGAGCGCACCGAGGGCCAGCCCGTGATGGTGGCCGACGCCAAGATCGCGTGGCCCGCGCAGCTCGCCGTCGGCAGCGACGGCATGGGCAACTCGAACGAGCACATCCGCCACATCATGGGGCAGTCCATGGAGGCCCTGATCCACCACTTCAAGCTGGTGACCGAGGGGTTCCGGGTGCCGCCGGGGCAGGCGTACGTCCCGGTCGAGTCGCCCCGCGGCGAGCTCGGCGCGCACGTCGTGAGCGACGGCAGCACGAAGCCGTTCCGGGCGCACTTCCGCGACCCGAGCTTCTCCAACCTGCAGGCCATGCCCGCCCTCTGCGAGGGCGCGATGGTGTCCGACGTCGTGGTGGCTGTCGCCAGCCTCGACCCCGTCATGGGAGGGGTGGACCGATAGTGGCCGAGCTCCTGGAACCGCGGCCGGGCGCCGCCGGTCGGCACGTCGGTGGGAACACCGAGGAGCCGATGGGCCACGGCGAGATGAAGAGCTACTTCGACGAGCCGAGCCTCGACTACGAGGTCACGCAGACCCTCATCGACGACGGCGTGCGCGCGGAGCTCGCGCAGATCGCCGCGCGCTACCCGCAGGCGCGGTCGGCGCTGCTGCCGATGCTGCACCTCGTGCAGAGCGTCGAGGGGCGGGTGACCCCGGCCGGGATCGAGGCGTGCGCCGAGATCCTCGGGCTGTCGACCGCGGACGTGTCCGGCGTCGCGACCTTCTACACGATGTACAAGCGCAAGCCGGTCGGGAAGTACCACGTCGGGGTCTGCACGACCGCCCTGTGCGCGGTGCTCGGCGGCGACGAGGTCTACTCCCGGCTGCAGAGCCACCTCGGGATCGGCAACGACGAGACCACCGAGGACGGGATGGTCACGCTCGAGCACCTCGAGTGCAACGCGGCCTGCGACATGGCCCCGGTGATGATGGTCAACTGGGAGTTCTTCGACGGCACCACCCCGCAGCGCGCCTGCGAGGTCGTCGACGCCCTGCGCGCCGGCGAGGAGGTCACCCCGACCCGCGGGGCGCGCGTCGTGACCTGGCAGCAGGCCGAGCGGGTGCTCGCCGGCTTCCCCGACGGCCGTGCCGACGAGGGACCCACCTCCGGCCCGACGTCGCGGCTGGGCCTGCGCATCGCCGCCGAACGCGGCTGGAGCGCACCCGACCCCGCGAACCTCCCGACCAGCGACGAGACCGAGGAGACCCGGTGACCGACGTGCTGACCCCCGTCCTGACGGCGAACTGGGGCGACGACCGCGCCTGGAAGATCGGCAACTACGAGCGCCGCGGAGGCTACGAGGCGCTGCGCACCGCGCTCACCATGGAACCCGCCGATGTCGTCTCGGTGGTCAAGGACTCGGGCCTGCGCGGCCGCGGCGGCGCGGGCTTCCCGACCGGCATGAAGTGGTCCTTCATCCCGCAGGACAACCCCAAGCCCAAGTACCTCGTGGTCAACGCCGACGAGTCCGAGCCGGGCACCTGCAAGGACATCCCGCTGATGATGGCCTCGCCCCACACCCTGGTCGAGGGCGTGATCATCTCCGCGTACGCGATCCGCGCGAACACCGCCTTCATCTACGTCCGCGGCGAGGTCCTGCACGTCGTCCGCCGCCTGCAGCAGGCGGTGCGCGAGGCGTACTCGGCGGGCTACTGCGGCACCAACGTGCTGGGCACCGGCTACGACCTCGAGATCATCGTGCACGCCGGGGCCGGTGCCTACATCTGCGGCGAGGAGACGGCGCTGCTCGACTCGCTCGAGGGCCGCCGGGGCCAGCCGCGGCTGCGCCCGCCCTTCCCCGCGGTCGCCGGCCTGTACGCGAGCCCGACCGTGATCAACAACGTCGAGTCGATCGCGTCGGTGCCGAGCATCATCCGCAACGGCGCGGCCTGGTTCTCCTCGATGGGCACCGAGAAGTCCAAGGGCATGACGATCTACTCGCTCTCGGGCCACGTCACCAACGCCGGGCAGTTCGAGGCGCCGCTCGGCATCACGCTGCGCGAGCTGCTCGACCTCGCCGGGGGGATCCGCGCGGGCCACGAGCTGAAGTTCTGGACGCCCGGCGGGTCCTCGACGCCGATGCTGACGCCCGAGCACCTCGACGTGCCCCTCGACTACGAGGGCGTGGCGGCGCAGAAGTCGATGCTCGGCACCAAGGCGCTGCAGTGCTTCGACGAGACGACCTCGGTCGTCCGCGTGGTGCTGCGCTGGACCGAGTTCTACAAGCACGAGTCCTGCGGCAAGTGCACGCCGTGCCGCGAGGGCACCTGGTGGCTCGTCCAGATCCTGCACCGCCTCGAGGCGGGCCACGGCGAGGAGGGCGACATCGAGAAGCTGCTCGACCTCTGCGAGAACATCCTCGGCCGCTCCTTCTGCGCCCTCGGCGACGGCGCGACCTCGCCGATCAGCTCGGCGATCAAGTTCTTCCGTCCCGAGTTCGAGGCCGGCATGCACACCCCGGCCTGGGAGCTCTTCCCGTACGAGGCCAGCACCACCTTCGTCCGCGAGCCGGCAGGAGCGCAGGCGTGACCGTCACCGCCAAGCCCACGACCGGTTCCGGGGGCGGGGGAGAGCTCGCCCAGCGCGAGGACCTCGTCACGCTGACCATCGACGACGTCGAGGTGTCGGTGCCCAAGGGCACGCTCGTGATCCGCGCCGCCGAGCTCATCGGCGTGGCCATCCCGCGCTTCTGCGACCACCCGCTGCTCGACCCGGTCGGCGCCTGCCGCCAGTGCCTCGTCGAGGTGCCGGACGCCGGGAACGGCCGCGGGATCCCCAAGCCGCAGGCCTCCTGCACCCTCGAGGTCGCGGCGGGCATGGTCGTCAAGACCCAGGTGACGTCGCCGGTGGCCGACAAGGCGCAGCACGGGAACATGGAGTTCCTGCTCGTCAACCACCCGCTCGACTGCCCGATCTGCGACAAGGGCGGCGAGTGCCCGCTGCAGAACCAGTCGATGTCGAACGGCTACGGCGAGAGCCGCTTCACCGACGTGAAGCGGACCTACCCCAAGCCCGTCGCGATCTCGCCGAACGTGCTGCTCGACCGCGAGCGCTGCGTCCTCTGCGCGCGCTGCACCCGCTTCTCCGAGCAGGTGGCGGGCGACCCGTTCATCTCGCTGATCGAGCGCGGCGCGCTGCAGCAGGTCGGCATCTACGAGCGCGAGCCGTTCCAGTCCTACTTCTCCGGCAACACCATCCAGATCTGCCCGGTCGGCGCCCTCACCAGCGCCGAGTACCGGTTCCGCTCGCGCCCGTTCGACCTCGTCTCCACGCCGTCCGTCGGCGAGCACGACGCGTGCGGCTCCGCGATCCGCGTCGACCACCGCCGCGGCCGCGTCATGCGCCGCCTGGCCGGGGACGACCCCGAGGTCAACGAGGAGTGGATCACCGACAAGGACCGCTTCGCCTTCGCGTACGGGCGGGGCGACGACCGGCTCACGAGGCCGCTGGTCCGTGAGGACGGCGTGCTGCGGCCCGCCTCGTGGCCCGAGGCGCTCGACGCCGCGGTCGACGGGCTCCTCGCCGCCGGTGCCGGGTCACACGGGCACCGGATCGGCGTGCTGACCGGCGGCCGGCTGACGCTCGAGGACGCGTACGCCTACAGCAAGTTCGCGCGCGGCGTCCTCGGCACGAACACGATCGACTTCCGGTCCCGCCCGCACAGCGCGGAGGAGGCCGACTTCCTGGCCGCCGTCGTCGCCGGCTCGGGCCGCGGCGTCACGTACGGCGACCTCGAGACCGCCTCGTCGGTGCTGCTGGTCAGCCTCGAGCCCGAGGAGGAGGCCGGCGCGATCTTCCTGCGCCTGCGCAAGGCGTGGCGCAGGCGCGGCCTCGTCTCGGCGACCCTCGCGCCCTACCTCACCCGCGGTGCGGCGAAGGCGGGCTCGACGCTCGTGCCGACCGTGCCCGGTGCCGAGGCGGCGTGGCTGGACGGCTGGTCCTCCGCGACGGGCGTGCCGCTGGACTCGGGTTCGGTGATCCTCGTCGGCGAGCGCGCCGCCGCCCTCTCGGGCACCCTGAGCGCCGTCCTGCGGCTCGCGGAGCGCACCGGCGCCAGGCTCGCCTGGGTGCCGCGCCGCGCGGGTGACCGGGGCGCGGTCGAGGCGGGCTGCCTGCCCACCCTGCTGCCCGGCGGCCGTCCGGTCGCCGACCCCTCGGCCCGCGTCGACGTCGCCTCCACCTGGGGGATCGGGTCCCTGCCGCGCGCCGAGGGCGGCGACGGGGACGAGATGCTCGTCGGCGCCGCGCAGGGCGCGCTCGCCGCGCTCGTCGTCGGCGGGGTCGACCCGAACGACCTGGCCGACCCGGCCGCCGCGGTCGACGGGCTCGAGCGCGTCGGCTTCGTCGTCAGCCTGGAGACGCGGGCCTCGCTCGTCACCGAGCGGGCCGACGTGGTGCTGCCCGTCTCGCTGATGGCCGAGCGGTCCGGGACCTTCGTGGACTGGGAGGGCCGTCGACGGCCGTTCCCGGTCGTGCTCGACGCCCCCAACGCGATGTCCGACCTGCGCGTGCTCGCCGCCCTCGCCGACGCGATGGGCAGGCCGCTGGGGTTCCGGAGCCCGGCCGCCGCGCTCGCGGAGCTCGACGAGCTCGGACCGTGGGACGGCAGCCCGGCCCCGGTGCCCGCCTTCGGCGCCGGCGCGGCCGCCACGGGTCACGGCGACCAGCTCGTCCTGGCCACCTGGCGCCTGCACCTCGACGACAGCCGCGCGCTGGCCGGCGAGCCCTACCTGGCCGCCACCGCGCGCCCGCCGGTGGCTCGGGTCAGCCCGCGCACGGCGACGTCGCTCGGTGTGCGCCCCGGGCCCGACGGGACGACCGGGATCGACGCCGTCCTGACGAACGACCGCGGCGACCTCACGCTGCCGCTGGTCGTGGAGCCCGGGATGGTCGACGGGGTCGTCTGGGTGCCGGCCCGGTCCGCCGGGCTCGCGGTCTCGGAGAACCTCGCTCTCCTGCCCGGTGACCTCGTGCAGGTCGGGGTCGAGAGCAGGCCCCGACGGCAGGCCCCGGACACGCCGACGCAGGAAGCAGAGGCCACCGCATGACCCCGCTCGACCTCACGCCCTTCTTCAACGACCTCTGGTGGGTCGTGCTGATCAAGGCGCTCTTCGCCTTCGTCCTGCTGATGGTGCTGACGCTCTTCACGATCGTGTACGAGCGCAAGGTCGTCGGCCTGATGCAGCACCGCAAGGGCCCGACGATGAACGGCCCCTTCGGCTCGCTGCAGTCTCTGGCCGACGGCATGAAGCTGATGTTCAAGGAGGACTTCACCCCGAAGGCCGCCGAGAAGGTCGTCTTCACGCTGGCGCCGTTCGTCTCGGCCATCCCCGCCGTCGTGGCGATCTCGGTGATCCCGATCGCCGGCGAGGTCCGCGTCCCCTTCACCGACATCCGGACGCCGCTGCAGGTCACGGACCTCCCGGTCTCGGTGCTCTTCATCGTGGCGCTGGCCTCGATCGGCGTCTACGGGATCGTGCTGGCGGGCTGGTCCTCCGGCTCCACGTACGCGCTGCTCGGCTCGCTGCGCTCGAGCGCCCAGGTGATCAGCTACGAGGTCGCGATGGGCCTCGCGCTGGTCGGGGTGTTCCTCTACGCCGGCTCGCTGTCGACCTCGGAGATCGTCGCCGCGCAGGCGGTGCCGCGGGTGTCGCTCTTCGGCCACGAGTACCCGATCTGGTTCTGCCTGCAGCTGCTGCCGTCCTTCGCGATCTACCTGATCTCGATGGTCGGCGAGACGAACCGCGCCCCCTTCGACCTCCCCGAGGCCGAGGGCGAGCTGGTCGGCGGCTTCCACACCGAGTACTCCTCGATGCGCTTCGCCATGTTCTTCATGGCCGAGTACATGAACATGATCACGGTCTCGGCCCTGGCCACGACGCTGTTCCTCGGCGGCTGGCACGCGATCTTCCCGTTCAACCTGATCCCGGGCGCGGACGCCGGCTACCTCGGCATCGTGTGGTTCCTGATCAAGATGCTCGTGCTGCTGTTCGTCTTCGTCTGGCTGCGCGGCACCCTGCCGCGGCTGCGCTACGACCAGTTCATGCGGTTCGGGTGGAAGTGGCTCATCCCGGTCTCGCTGGTCTGGATCGTCCTGATCGCGGCGCTGCGCGTGAACCGCACCTTCCTGCTCGGCGGCCTCGGGGTCGTCGTCGCGGTGCTGCTGGTGGCGACGTTCTTCAGCAAGGGCGAGGAGAAGGAGGCCCCGGAGGCGCCGGAGGAGTTCGACGCGTTCGCCGGCGGCTTCCCCGTCCCGCCGCAGGGTGACGAGGTGCTGCCCGAGCTGGCGCAGCTCGTCCCGTCCGGGCCGACCGGTGCGGGTGCGCCCCCGGCGGACGAGCCGCAAGGCTCCCGAGCAGAAGAGGAAGGGCGGTCCTGATGGGCCTCTTCGACCCCGTGGCGGGGTTCGGCGTCACGTTCAAGACCATGTTCCGCAAGACGTTCACCGAGGAGTACCCGAACAAGCCCAAGGTGACCGCCCCACGGTTCCACGGGCGTCACCAGCTGAACCGCTGGCCCGACGGGCTCGAGAAGTGCGTCGGCTGCGAGCTGTGCGCGTGGGCCTGCCCCGCGGACGCGATCTACGTCGAGGGCGCGCAGAACACCGAGGAGGAGCGCTTCTCCCCGGGCGAGCGCTACGGCCGCGTCTACCAGATCAACTACCTGCGCTGCATCCTCTGCGGGCTGTGCATCGAGGCGTGCCCCACCCGGGCCCTGACGATGACCAACGAGTTCGAGCTGGCCGACGACAGTCGCTCCGCGCTGATCTACGACAAGGACGACCTCCTCGGCCCGCTGCTGCCGGGCATGGAGCAGCCGCCGCACCCGCGGCGCCTCGGCGACGACGAGCAGGTCTACTTCCTCGGCCTGCCCGCCATGGGCACGCCGGACGACCGCGCGGGCGACATCAGCGGCTTCGTCCCGGAACCGGTCAACGCCGGCTACGAGAACCGGCGCAAGCACCAGGGCGGTCGTCCGAACCCGCAGGACCGGACCAGCTCCGTCCAGCCGAACACCAGCAACGGGGGCATCTTCTGATGGGCGCGCAGATCGCCTTCTGGCTGCTGGCGCCGGTGATGATCCTGGGCGCGCTCGGGATGATCCTGGCCCGCAAGCCGGTCCACTCCGCGCTGTGCCTGGCGGCGGTGATGATCTCGCTCGCGGTGCAGTACGCCGCGCTGGACGCCCCGTTCCTCTTCGCCGTGCAGATCATCGTCTACACCGGCGCGATCCTCATGCTGTTCCTCTTCGTGCTGATGCTCGTCGGCGTCGACGCGGCCGACTCGCTGGTGGAGACCATCCGCGGGCAGCGGCCGCTGGCCATCCTGGCCGGCGTGGGCTTCGGCCTCCTGCTCGTGCTCGCGGTGGGCCGGGCGGTCGTCGGTCCCGACATCGGCCTCGTCGCCGACAACCAGGCGTACGGCGGCAACGTCCAGGGCCTCGCGAACCTGATCTTCACCAAGTACGTGATCGCCTTCGAGGCCACGTCGGCGCTGCTGATCACCGCCGCGGTCGGTGCGATGGTGCTCGCGCACCGCGAGCGTCTGACCAAGCGCAAGACCCAGGGCGACCTGGTGGGGGAGCGCATGAAGCGCTACGCGGAGACCGGGCAGCACCCGGGCCCGCTGCCCACGCCCGGCGTGTACGCCCGGCACAACGCGGTCGACACCCCGGCCCTGCTGCCCGACGGCACCCTCAGCGAGCTCTCGGTCTCGGCCACGCTGCGCAACCGCAGCGGCCAGCCGGACCGGCGCGACCTCGTACGCCCGATCCAGCGCACGATCGCCGAGCTCCAGGCCGACGGCGAGCTGCCGCAGGTGACGAAGCCCGGCGCGGCGCTGACCCGGCGGGCCGACCTGCTGCCCCCGGAGGACCGGAAGCACCACGGCGACACCCCCGGCCCCGGGGCCGAGCCCGACGGAGGGACGGCATGACCGACCACTACATCGTCCTGTCCGCGGTGCTGTTCGCGATCGGGACGATCGGCTTCATGACGCGGCGCAACGCGATCGTCGCGTTCATGTGCGTGGAGCTGATGCTCAACGCCTCGAACCTGGCCCTGGTCGCCTTCTCGCACAAGACCGGCGCGTTGGACGGGCAGATCGCCGCCTTCTTCGTCATGGTGGTGGCCGCCGCCGAGGTCGTGGTGGGGCTGGCGATCATCGTCACGATCTTCCGGACCCGGCGGTCGGCCTCCATCGACGACGCCAACCTGCTGAAGTTCTGAGTCGAGGAAGACATGGAATCAGTGACGCCCGTCCTGGGGACGGGCCTCTTCACCCTGGCCTGGCTGCTCATCGCCGTGCCCGCCGCGAGCGCCGCGGTCCTGCTGCTGGTCGGCCGGGCCGGCGACCGCTGGGGCCACTACCTCGGCACGCTCGCGCCGATCGTCTCCTTCGTGCTGGGCGTCGTCTACTTCGCCTCGCTGCTCGGGCGTGACGAGGCGCAGCGCTCGGTGAGCGTCCCGCTCTACGACTGGATCACCTCGGGCGACTGGAACATCCGGGTCGGGCTCCAGCTCGACCAGCTGTCGATCGTCTTCGTGCTGCTGATCACGGGCGTCGGCAGCCTGATCCACGTCTACTCGATCGGCTACATGGCGCACGACCCGCGCCGGCGCCGGTTCTTCGGCTTCCTGAACCTCTTCGTCGCCTCGATGCTGCTGCTCGTCCTGGCCGACAACTACCTCGTGCTGTTCGTCGGGTGGGAGGGCGTGGGCCTCGCGTCCTACCTCCTCATCGGCTTCTGGCAGGAGCGGCCGAGCGCGGCGACGGCGGCCAAGAAGGCGTTCGTGGTCAACCGCGTCGGCGACCTCGGCATGTCCCTCGCCGTGATGCTGATGCTCGCGGCCTTCGGCTCGTCGGCCTTCGTCGACGTGAACGCCGGGGTGAACGAGCTCAGCGTGCCGCTGGCCACCACCCTCGGCCTGCTCCTCCTGCTGGGGGCCTGCGGCAAGTCGGCGCAGGTGCCGCTGCAGTCCTGGCTGCTCGACGCCATGGAGGGCCCGACCCCGGTCTCGGCCCTCATCCACGCCGCGACGATGGTCACCGCCGGCGTCTACCTGGTCGTCCGCAGCCACGCGATCTTCATCCACGCCCCCGCCGCGAGCGAGGTGGTCGTGATCGTCGGCACCGTGACGCTGCTCTTCGGCGCGTGGATCGGCTGCGCGAAGGACGACATCAAGAAGGTCCTGGCCGGCTCCACGATGAGCCAGATCGGCTACATGATGCTGGCCGCCGGCATCGGCCCGGCCGGGTACGCCTTCGCGATCTTCCACCTGCTGACCCACGGCTTCTTCAAGGCCAACATGTTCCTGGGGGCCGGCTCGGTCATGCACGCGATGGACGACGACGTCGACATGCGCCACTACGGCGCCCTGGCCCGGGCGCTGCCGATCACCTTCGTGACCTTCGCCGCCGGCTACCTGGCGATCATCGGCTTCCCGTTCTTCGCCGGCTTCTACTCCAAGGACCACATCATCGAGGCGGCGTTCCACGCCAGCCCGGTCGCCGGCACCTGCGCGTTGATCGGCGCCGGGGTCACCGCGTTCTACATGACGCGGCTGATGCTCATGACCTTCGCCGGCGACAAGCGCTGGCGCGAGGGCGTGCACCCGCACGAGTCCCCTCTGGTGATGACCATCCCGCTGATCGTGCTCGGGGCCGCGTCGGTCCTCGGCGGTGTGCTCCTCAACGGCTGGATCGCCGAGTGGCTCAACCCGGCGGTGCAGGGCGAGGCCGAGACCGAGGGCCTGATCCACTTCACGGCGATCGGAGCCGTGACGATGCTCGTCGTGCTGGCCGGCATCGCGGTGAGCTTCCTCTTCTTCGGCCCGCGGAAGACCATCGCCGACGTCCAGCCGGCCACCCGCTCGCCCTTCGTGCGGGCCGGCCGTCGGGACCTGTACGGGGACGCCTTCAACGAGGCGGTGTTCATGCGGCCGGGCATCCGGATGACGCAGGACGTCGCCCGGTTCGACGCCGGCGTGGTCGACGGCGTCGCCAACGGGACGGGCGCCGTGATCAGCAACTTCTCGAGCCGCCTCCGTCGGGTGCAGAACGGCTTCGTCCGCTCGTACGCGCTCACCATGACCGCCGGCGCGGCCGTGGTCGGCGCCATCATCCTGCTCGGCCGGCTGGGCTGAGGAAGGACGCGACATGAACACCACCTCCGGAGTCCCCTGGCTCACCGTCCTGGCCCTGCTGCCGACGATCGGTGCGGTCGTCGTCCTGCTCGGTCGCAGCGCCACCGCCAAGGTCGTCGCGCTCGCGACCTCCCTGGTCACCGTGGTCCTCGCCGTCGTGCTCACCGTCGGGCTGCGCGCCGGCGGCGGCCTGCAGCTCGGCGAGGACGCGGTCTGGATCCGCCCGCTCGGGGCGCACTACGCGCTCGGGCTCGACGGCATCGGCGCGACCCTCGTGCTGCTCGTCTCGATCGTCACCCCGGTCGTCGTGCTGGCGACCTGGGGCGACTACGACCGCGTCGCCGTCACCGAGGGCGGCGCGGCCGACGCTCCCGCACGGCCGGTCGGCGAGCCGGCGCGCTACGACAGCAAGGTCTTCTACGCCCTCGTGCTGGCGGTGCAGACCTGCGCGCTCTACCTCTTCCTCGCCACCGACGTCTTCCTGTTCTACGTCTTCTTCGAGGTCATCCTCGTCCCGATGTACTTCCTC
>NZ_BAAAYR010000008.1:59619-65012 GCF_039536445.1 Microlunatus spumicola
TCCTGATCTTCGGGCTTCTCGGCGGGTTCGTCATGCTCGCCTCGGTCATCGGCCTCTACGTGGCCTCGGCCGACGCCGGCACGCCGAGCTACCTGCTGTCCGACCTGAGCGGGCTCACCCTCGGCACCGGGGAGGAGCGCTGGCTGTTCATCGGGTTCATGTTCGCCTTCGCGATCAAGGCGCCGCTCGTCCCGCTGCACACCTGGCTGCCCGACGCGGCCGAGCAGTCCAGCCCCGGCGGCGCCACGATGATGGTCGGGGTCATGGACAAGATCGGCACCTTCGGGATGATCCGGTTCTGCCTCGGCCTGTTCCCGGAGGCGAGCCAGTGGGCCACCCCGGTGGTGATCGTGCTCGCGGTGCTGTCGATCATCTACGGCGCGATCCTGGCCATCGGCTCCAAGAACCTGATGCGCTTCGTCGCCTACACGTCGATCAGCCACTTCGGCTTCATCGTGCTCGGCATCTTCGTCCTCACCCGGCAGACGCTGACCGGCTCGACGTTCTACATGCTCAACCACGGGCTCTCGACCGCGGCGCTGTTCCTCGTCGCGGGCTACCTGGTCAAGCGCCGGGGCTCGGCCGACATCGCCGACTTCGGCGGGGTCCAGAAGGTGGCACCCGTCGCCGCCGGCCTGCTCCTCTTCTCCGGCCTGTCGACGCTGTCCCTGCCGGGCCTCTCGAGCTTCGTCTCGGAGTTCATGGTGCTGGCCGGCACCTTCGGCAAGCACCCCGTGTACGCGGGCGCCGCGACCCTGGCCATCGTGCTGGCGGCGCTCTACATCCTCGTGACGTACCAGCGGACGATGACCGGGCCGGTCACCCCGGCCGTGGCCGCAACGGTCACCGACGTCACCGCCCGCGAACGCCTCGCCATCGCACCGCTCGTCCTGCTCATCCTCGTGCTCGGCGTCTACCCGAAGCCGGTGCTCGCGCTCATCGAGCCGTCGACCGCCCTGCTCCAGACCTCGGTGGGCGTCAGCGACCCCGCCCCCCTCGTGGAAGGAGCTCGATAGTGGCCACCTCCAGGAGCTGGTCGGGATCTGCTCCGCCCAGGCACGCACCTCGCGGCGTTCTCCTCGGTCGTGGTACGCCCGGTAGGGCAATCCCTTCACCCTGTGCTCTGCCCGGCGGTACCGGGCGTCGCACCGCGCCGACAGGTACGCACCTGAACGGCGCAGATCGTCGACCAACTCCTGGAGATGACCACTGATGGGCACCATCGCCGCACCGACGATCGGCTACGCGCTGCTGCTGCCGTTCATCGTCATCTTCGCCGCCGCGTGCGTCGGCGTGCTCGCCGAGGCCGTCGTCCCGCGCGACCTGCGCCGGTCGGCCCAGATCCTGATCGCGTTCCTGGCGGTGGCCGTGGCCCTCGTCGTCACGCTGCTCAACTGGTCGGCCGGGGGCGACGTGGTCGTCGGCGTCGCGTCGGTCGCCGTTGACGGGCCGACGTCGTTCATCTGGACGATCCTGCTGGTGTTCGGCGCGGTCTCGTTCGGCATGTTCGCCGAGCGCAAGGTGACCGCGGGCGTCAGCGCCTTCGCGCCGATGGCCGCGGCCGTGCCCGGCACCGCCGACGAGCGTGAGGCGATCGAGGACCGCCGCGAGCACACCGAGGTGCTCCCGCTGGCCCTCTTCGCGCTGTCCGGGATGATGCTCTTCCCCGCCGCGAACGACCTGATCACCATGTTCGTGGCGCTGGAGATCCTGTCGCTGCCTCTCTACCTGCTGTGCGGGCTGGCCCGTCGGCGCCGGCTGCTCTCCCAGGAGGCGGCCCTCAAGTACTTCCTGCTCGGCGCGCTGTCGTCGGCCTTCTTCCTCTACGGGATGGCGCTGCTCTACGGCTACTCGGGCTCGTTCCTGCTGTCGGGGATCGACGACGCGATCCGCAACGGCGTCACCGGAGCCGGCCCGCAGGGGACCGGGCTGCTGCTGGCCGGCATGGGCCTGATCGCCGTGGGCCTGCTCTTCAAGTTCGGGGCGGTGCCGTTCCACTCCTGGACGCCGGACGTCTACACGGGCGCGCCCACGCCGGTCACGGCCTTCATGGCCTCGTGCACCAAGATCGCGGCGATCGGCGCGCTGATGCGCGTCTTCTACGTGGGTCTCGGTGCGGACCGCTGGGACTGGCAGCCGCTGATGGCCGTCGTGGCCGTCGCGACCATGGCCGTCGGCTCGATCCTCGCGATCACCCAGACCGACGTGAAGCGGATGCTCGCGTACAGCTCGATCGCCCACGCGGGCTTCATCCTGACCGCGTTCGTGGGGGCCTCGCAGGCCGTGACCGGCGCCCGCGAAGGTTCGCTGACCAGCGTCTCGTCCGTGATGTTCTACCTGGTCGCGTACGGCGCCGCCACGATCGGCGCCTTCGCGCTCGTCACGATGGTGCGCGACTCCACCGGTGAGGCGACGCAGCTCACGAGCTGGGTCGGTCTCGGTCGGCGCTCGCCCCTGGCGGCCGTCGTCTTCTCGGTGTTCCTGCTGAGCTTCGCCGGGATCCCGCTCACCAGCGGGTTCATCGGCAAGTGGTCCGTGTTCGCCGCGGCGTGGAGCGGCGGGCTGCACTGGCTCGTCGTCGTCGCCGTCGTGATCAGCGTCGTCGCGGCCTTCTTCTACATCCGCGTGATCGTCATGATGTTCTTCACCGACCCGGAGGTCGGCACCACGAGCTCGACGGTGGTCGTCCGGCCCGGCTGGACGACGCTGCTCGCCGTGGGCGTCGGTGTGGCCGCCACGGTGGTGTTCGGCATCTACCCCGGACCGCTGCTGACCCTGGCGCAGCAGGCGGGCGAATTCGTCCGCTGATCGGCGTTGGGTCAGCCGATACCCTTGGGTTGCGCCCGTAGATGACGTGGGGCCCGTGAAGGAGTGACGTGCTCGCCAGTCAGACGCTTGACCCGGTCTTCGAGGCGAGCGTCCGTGACCAGCTCGACCGCGTCGAGGTGGCGCTGCTCCAGGCCGCCGACGCCGACACCGCGATGGTCCGCGAGGCCGCCCAGCACGTGATCCTCGCCGGGGGCAAGCGCTTCCGCCCGCTGCTCGTCGTGCTCGGCTCGCACCTCGGGCCCGCCGCGGTCGACGCCGACGTCGAGCGGGCGGCCGTGGTCGTCGAGCTGACCCACGTCGCGAGCCTCTACCACGACGACGTCATGGACGAGGCCGGCCTGCGGCGGGGGACGGTGAGCCCGAACGCCCGCTGGGGCAACACCGTCGCCATCCTCGTCGGTGACCTGCTCTTCGCCCGCGCGTCCGACCTCGTCGCCGACCTGGGTCCCGAGTTCGTACGCCTCCAGGCGCGCACCTTCGCGCGGCTCGTCCAGGGCCAGATCGCCGAGACCGTCGGCCCCGCCGCCGGGCAGGACCGGTTGAGCCACTACCTGAAGGTGGTCGCCGACAAGACGGGCTCGCTGATCGCGACGTCCGCGCTGTTCGGGGCCAAGCTCGCGGGGGCCACACCGGCCCAGCAGCAGATCATGGCCGAGTTCGGTGAGCAGATCGGCGTGATCTTCCAGCTGAGCGACGACATCATCGACATCACGAGCGACGAGACGGGCAAGACGCCGGGCACCGACCTGCGCGAAGGCATCCCGACCCTGCCCACCCTGCTCGCCCGTACGTCGACGGACCCGGCGGACGCGAGGCTCCTGACCCTGCTCGACTCCGACCTGACGTCTGACGCCGACCTCTCCGAGGCGCTCAGCCTCCTGCGCCGGCACCGCAGCATCGAGGAGGCCCGCGCCGACGTCCGGCGTCGCGCGGAAGCCGCTCGTCTCCTGCTCGAAGGCCTCCCCAGCGGCCCGGCCCGTACCTCCCTCGAGGAGCTCTGCGACACGGTGGTCAGCCGCACCGTCTGACCGGCTTGGCGGACCTTTGTACGCCGCAGGTGTTGAACAGCGAGCGCACCGAGGGGAAGGCATGGCCCCGGCCGTCTTCGCAAGCTGCCGAGGAGTCGACGCCGCAGGCGTGGAAGTGCCGTCCACGCCTCTGCGTGGTGTCGTGCGGACCGCCGCACCGGCAGACGCGAGTCCGAGGTCGGCTCGTCCTCCCGCGCACGCCTGAGCGCCTTCTATCGCCGAGGCCTGTCTGCCGCTGAGCCGGGTGGCGAAGGTCCCGTCACTCCGTCACTCCCGCACTCCGTCACTCCCGCACTCCGTCACTCCCGCACTCCGTCACTCCCGCACTCCGTCACTCCCGCACTCCCGCACTCCGTCACTCCCGCACTCCCTCACTTGAGGCGCGGCCCTCTCCGCCGCTGCTCTCCACGATGAGGTCCGAGCGTGGTGACGTGGTCACGCCTGCGACGTCACCCGGGTACGCCCGCGTGCGCCGCAGGGCCAAGGCGCCGCACCCCGTGATGCGGCAGCTCGTGCGGTGCGCACTGCGTCAGGCGGTCCCTGGTTCTCTGACCCATCCCGTCGCTGGCCACCGTTGCCCACGCCCGTGATCGCGCGGTCCTTCCGAGACATCGGTACCACCAGCGATCCGCGACGCCCTATCGCTGACGCGAGCACGTCTGCACCGGTCCCTTCGCCACCTCCGGGGGCATCGGTCCCCGCGAGGCGACCAGCGGAAGTCCGACGGCTCCTGGCGCGCGAGGGCAGCGTCGGTCGGCCGGGCGGGGGAGCACGAAGCGCCCGTACCCGCCCTCGGGGGACGGCGACTCGGTAAGCAGACGAGCTCCCCAGGGCAACGGCGGTCGTTGCTGAGCCTGGGGTGCGCGTGAGTGAGGTGGGTCGCAGCATCGCCGGCCCCGCCTCGCCCAGGCTCGGATGAGGTGACGGAGTGCGGGAGTGACGGAGTGCGGGAGTGCCGGAGTGCCGGAGTGCGGGAGTGCTGAGGTGGGAGCTCGTAGCCTGTGCGGACTGACCTGCGTTGCTCTACCAGCACTGGTCCCCGGACCGAAGGCCGAGGGCCCGGAGGACGGGTGTGAGGACGGGCACGTCCCCCCGAGTTGACCAGGCTGTCACCTGGGCGTAATGTTCTTTTTCGCCCCCCGGGGCAGCGGACGAGCAAGAGGGTGGCCTTCGGGCCAGCCGGATGACTCGGCCGGAACCGGGTGGGACCCACTGGGCCAAGGATGGACCGGATTGGTGCGCGCTCTTGTCGAGCCCACTGTGATCCGGTGCTGGGATGTCTCCGGTGGGGGTCTGGAAAGGCGGATTTGATCCGCTGGGAAAGACCGGGTAGTGTTTATCGAGTTGCCCCAAGCGGCCTGGAAACGGTCCGTGCAGTGTGCGAGCGAAGTTTGAGAACTCAACAGCGTGCTTAAAAGTCAATGCCAAATAGCACTATCGAACCCGTGCTCGGCGAGGCTGCTCTCCTTTCGGAGGGTTGTTCTGGTCGGGTGTGGTTCCTTTGAGATTGAAATTGATTGACCCAGTTGGGTCTCA
>NZ_BAAAYR010000009.1:0-587 GCF_039536445.1 Microlunatus spumicola
TAGTAACAACAAGCTACTAAGGGCAATCGGTGGATGCCTAGGCACCAAGAGCCGATGAAGGACGTCGTAACCTGCGATAAGCCCCGGGGAGCTGGTAAACGAGCTTCGATCCGGGGATCTCCGAATAGGGAAACCTCGAAAGAAACCGGAGTAATGTCCGGCGACCTCCGCCTGAATATATAGGGCGGTTGGAGGGAACGTGGGGAAGTGAAACATCTCAGTACCCACAGGAAAAGAAAACAACAGTGATTCCGTCAGTAGTGGCGAGCGAACGCGGAAGAGGCCAAACCGTACGTGTGTGATAGCTGACAGGCGTTGCATGTGCGGTGTTGTGGGGCCATTCTGACCGTGCTGTCGAACGGTCGAGCAGTCAAAAATGACACATGAAGTCGAAGCGCTCTGGGAAGACGCGGCATAGCAGGTAACACCCCTGTAGACGTAAGTGTGTCACTGCTGAGTGTCACCCCAAGTAGCAGCCAACCCCTGAAATTGGCTGTGAATCCGGCGGGACCACCCGCTAAGCCTAAATACTCCTTGGTGACCGATAGCGGACTAGTACCGTGAGGGAAAGGTGAAAAGTACCCCGG
>NZ_BAAAYR010000010.1:0-1443 GCF_039536445.1 Microlunatus spumicola
GCGGCGTGCTTAACACATGCAAGTCGAACGGTAAGGCCCCTTCGGGGGTACACGAGTGGCGAACGGGTGAGTAACACGTGAGCAACCTGCCCTTGACTTCGGAATACCAGCTGGAAACAGCTGCTAATACCGGATATGACCTCGGCCCTCATGGGTTGGGGTGGAAAGCTCCGGCGGTCAAGGATGGGCTCGCGGCCTATCAGCTTGTTGGTGAGGTAATGGCTCACCAAGGCTTCGACGGGTAGCCGGCCTGAGAGGGCGACCGGCCACACTGGGACTGAGATACGGCCCAGACTCCTACGGGAGGCAGCAGTGGGGAATATTGCACAATGGGCGCAAGCCTGATGCAGCAACGCCGCGTGCGGGATGACGGCCTTCGGGTTGTAAACCGCTTTCAGTAGGGACGAAGCTAACGTGACGGTACCTACAGAAGAAGGACCGGCTAACTACGTGCCAGCAGCCGCGGTGATACGTAGGGTCCGAGCGTTGTCCGGAATTATTGGGCGTAAAGGGCTTGTAGGCGGTCCGTCGCGTCAGGAGTGAAAACTCGGGGCTTAACCCCGAGCCTGCTTTTGATACGGGCGGACTAGAGGGATGCAGGGGAGAACGGAATTCCTGGTGGAGCGGTGGAATGCGCAGATATCAGGAGGAACACCGGTGGCGAAGGCGGTTCTCTGGGCATCACCTGACGCTGAGAAGCGAAAGCGTGGGGAGCAAACAGGCTTAGATACCCTGGTAGTCCACGCCGTAAACGGTGGGCACTAGGTGTGGGGGACATTCCACGTTCTCCGTGCCGAAGCTAACGCATTAAGTGCCCCGCCTGGGGAGTACGGCCGCAAGGCTAAAACTCAAAGGAATTGACGGGGGCCCGCACAAGCGGCGGAGCATGCGGATTAATTCGATGCAACGCGAAGAACCTTACCTGGGTTTGACATACACCGGAAAGCTGCAGAGATGTAGCCCCCGCAAGGTCGGTGTACAGGTGGTGCATGGCTGTCGTCAGCTCGTGTCGTGAGATGTTGGGTTAAGTCCCGCAACGAGCGCAACCCTCGTTCTATGTTGCCAGCACGTTATGGTGGGGACTCATAGGAGACTGCCGGGGTCAACTCGGAGGAAGGTGGGGATGACGTCAAGTCATCATGCCCCTTAAGTCCAGGGCTTCACGCATGCTACAATGGCCGGTACAAAGGGCTGCGATACCGCAAGGTGGAGCGAATCCCAAAAAGCCGGTCTCAGTTCGGATTGGGGTCTGCAACTCGACCCCATGAAGTCGGAGTCGCTAGTAATCGCAGATCAGCAACGCTGCGGTGAATACGTTCCCGGGCCTTGTACACACCGCCCGTCAAGTCATGAAAGTCGGTAACACCCGAAGCCGGTGGCCCAACCCTTGTGGAGGGAGCCGTCTAAGGTGGGACTGGCGATTAGGACTAAGTCGTAACAAGG
>NZ_BAAAYR010000011.1:0-553 GCF_039536445.1 Microlunatus spumicola
CCGTGGAGAGCACACGAGTGAGAATGCAGGCATGAGTAGCGAATGAGGAGTGAGAAACTCCTCCACCGAAAGACCAAGGGTTCCAGGGTCAAGCTAATCTGCCCTGGGTGAGTCGGGACCTAAGGCGAGGCCGACAGGCGTAGTCGATGGACAACGGGTTGATATTCCCGTACCGGCGCTAGCACGATCCTGCCGAGGCGAGCGATGCTAAGCACGCAAGTCGCATGGAGCCTTCGGGTGAAGTGTCGATGAGTCTGCGAACCAGACTTGTATTAGGCAAGCTGCGGAGGGACGCAGGAAGGTAGCTCAACCCGGGCGATGGTATCCGCAAGGTGATCCCGGGCTAAGTGTGTAGGGCGAGTCGTAGGTAAATCCGCGGCTCACATAGCCTGAGACATGACGGCTGGTCGGTCTACGGACCGGCGAGTGAGTGATCCTATGCTGCCTAGAAAATCTTCGTGAGCGAGTTCTAGAGCCGCCCGTACCCTAAACCGACACAGGTGGTCAGGTAGAGAATACCAAGGTGATCGAGATAACCGTGGTTAAGGAACTC
>NZ_BAAAYR010000012.1:0-935 GCF_039536445.1 Microlunatus spumicola
CAAGTCGTAAGACGATGTATACGGACTGACGCCTGCCCGGTGCTGGAACGTTAAGGGGAACTGTTAGCCGCAAGGCGAAGCGGTGAACTTAAGCGCCAGTAAACGGCGGTGGTAACTATAACCATCCTAAGGTAGCGAAATTCCTTGTCGGGTAAGTTCCGACCTGCACGAATGGCGTAACGACTTGGGCGCTGTCTCGACCACGGACTCGGCGAAATTGCACTACGAGTAAAGATGCTCGTTACGCGCAGCAGGACGGAAAGACCCCGGGACCTTCACTATAGTTTGGTATTGGTGTTCGGTACAGCTTGTGTAGGATAGGTGGGAGACTGTGAAGCGGCGACGCCAGTTGTCGTGGAGTCAACGTTGAAATACCACTCTGGTTGTTCTGGATATCTAACCTAGGTCCATTATCTGGATCAGGAACAGTGCCTGATGGGTAGTTTGACTGGGGCGGTCGCCTCCCAAAAGGTAACGGAGGCGCCCAAAGGTTCCCTCAGCCTGGTTGGCAATCAGGTTTCGAGTGTAAGTGCACAAGGGAGCTTGACTGTGAGAGGGACACCTCGAGCAGGGACGAAAGTCGGGACTAGTGATCTGACGGTGGCATGTGGAAGCGCCGTCACTCAACGGATAAAAGGTACCCCGGGGATAACAGGCTGATCTTGCCCGAGCGTCCATAGCGACGGCATGGTTTGGCACCTCGATGTCGGCTCGTCGCATCCTGGGGCTGGAGTCGGTCCCAAGGGTTGGGCTGTTCGCCCATTAAAGCGGCACGCGAGCTGGGTTTAGAACGTCGTGAGACAGTTCGGTCCCTATCCGCTGCGCGCGTAGGAGTCTTGAGGAGGGCTGTCCTTAGTACGAGAGGACCGGGACGGACGAACCTCTGGTGTGCCAGTTGTTCTGCCAAGAGCACGGCTGGTTGGCTACGTTCGGAA
>NZ_BAAAYR010000013.1:0-514 GCF_039536445.1 Microlunatus spumicola
CCGTGTGGGGAAGCCGTAGCGAAAGCAAGTCCGAATAGGGCGTCGAGTCGCATGCTCTAGACCCGAAGCGGAGTGATCTATCCATGGCCAGGGTGAAGCGACGGTAAGACGTCGTGGAGGCCCGAACCCACCAGGGTTGAAAACCTGGGGGATGAGCTGTGGATAGGGGTGAAAGGCCAATCAAACTCCGTGATAGCTGGTTCTCCCCGAAATGCATATAGGTGCAGCGTCGCGTGTTTCTTGCCGGAGGTAGAGCACTGGATAGTCTAGGGGGCCCACAAGCTTACCGAAATTAGCCAAACTCCGAATGCCGGTAAGCCAAGCGCGGCAGTGAGACTGCGGGCGATAAGGTTCGTAGTCGAGAGGGAAACAGCCCAGAACACCAGCTAAGGCCCCTAAGCGATTGCTAAGTGGAAAAGGATGTGGAGTTGCGGAGACAACCAGGAGGTTGGCTTGGAAGCAGCCACCCTTGAAAGAGTGCGTAATAGCTCACTGGTCAAGTGATTCCGCGCCG